>NZ_JBALCY010000074.1:0-413796 GCF_036917655.1 Nostoc sp. | reverse complement strand
GCGCCAAACCACTGAGGAGCCGTGTGAATTGGAAACTTTCATGCACGGTTTTGAAGACCAGTGAAACTGGTGACAGTTCCACTGAGTTCTAATGACACCAACCCCCAATTTGGCAAAGAAGTTCAAAGCCTTGCCCAAGAGATTCACCAAGAAATTAATATTGGCAAGGTTCAAGGTAAAAATGTCCAGAATGTTTACGGTGGCGAAGCCTTCCAGTCTAATGATGCTAAGGCTCCCACTGTTCAAGGAGGTAGTGGTCACAATATTACTTTCAATAACTACAATCATCCCCCTGATTGACTACAGTCGCCTGTTGGGAAACAGGCAAAGTTAAATCCCTCTACTGAAACACCGCAAAATTTACCCCTAAGTGGGGTGGTGAAGTTTGTTGGACGTGAAGTTGAATTCCAAAACCTACACCAGATGTTGCAGGAAAATAATCAGGTGGTAATTGCTGCGATCGCTGGCATGGGTGGACTGGGTAAAACAGAACTGGCCTTACAATACGCAAAGGCTCACCGTGAAATCTACAAGGGTGGAATTTGCTGGTTGCTGGCAAAGGCTGAAGATGTAGGAATTCAAATTGTGCAGTTTGCCAGAACGCAGCTTGACTTAAACCCACCAGAAGATTTTGATTTACTTGCCCAAGTGCAATACTGCTTTCGGCTTTGGCGCGAGGGTAATGTGCTGCTAGTATTAGACGATGTGGGAGAATATCAACAAGTTAAGCTTTACTTACCCTCGTCATCTTCTCGGTTTAAAGTGTTGATTACTACGCGCCAACATTTAGGGGCATCTATAAAAGAATTATCTCTAGATGTATTGCAACCAGAAGCATCCCTAGAGTTATTAAAGTCATTTTTTAAAGAAACACCACAGCGAATTGAGCAAGAATTGGTTGTTGCAAATCAGTTGTGTGAGTGGTTGGGATATTTGCCTTTGGGTTTGGAATTAGTCGGACGGTATCTGGCGCGAAAAAAAGACCTTTCTTTAACAGAAATGTTGCGACGGTTGGAGAAAAAGCGACTAGAACAACCCGCCTTTGATAAAGCAGAAGGCGACATGACAGCACAACGGGGTGTGTTAGTAGCCTTTGAGTTGAGTTGGCAAGAATTAAACGACGATGACAAGCAGTTAGGCTGTTTATTGAGTTTATTTGCCTCCGCACCTATATCTTGGAAGTTGGTAGAACAGTGTTTACGAGAGGAAGACGAGGAAAAAATAGAGAAAATCAGAGATGATAAGTTGTTGAATTTGCATTTACTTCAGCGCAAAGGTGAGGGAATTTACCAATTACATCCACTGTTGCGGGAGTTTTTCCAATATAAGCTTACAGGTTTAGAACAGGCAGAGGAATTTAAGCGATCGCTTTGCAAGGTAATGGTAGAAGTTGCTAAGGAAATTCCTCAAGACCCCACTCTAGAGAAAATTACCACCATCTCTCCTGCAATACCTCATCTAGCAGAAGTAGCGAATAATCTTATTCAATACGTCAGCGATGATGATTTACTTTGGGCTTTCGTCGGTAACGCCCAATTTTACAAAGGTCAGGGGTTGTATGATCAGGCTTTACCTTGGTTTGAGCAGTGTCTAGAAGTCATTAAAAAGCGTTTGGGAGAAGAACATCCAGATATTGCCACTAGCTTCAACCAGCTAGCGGTACTCTACCGTTTCCAAGGCAGATACAGCGAAGCCGAACCCCTGAACCAGCAAGCTTTAGCACTCAGGCTTAGGCTGCTGGGAGAAGAACATCTAGATGTTGCACTGAGCCTCAACAACCTAGCGGTACTCTATGTTTCCCAAGGCAGATACACTGAAGCTGAACTACTGTTAAAGCAAGCTTTAGCACTCAGGCGCAAGCTGCTGGGAGAGGAGCATCCAGATATTGCACTGAGCCTCAATAACCTAGCGTCACTCTATCGTTCCCAAGGCAGATACAGTGAAGCCGAACCCCTGAACCAGCAAGCTTTAGCACTCTGGCGCAAGCTGCTGGGAGAAGAACATCCATCTATTGCACTCAGCCTCAACAACCTAGCTAATCTCTACAAATCCCAAGGCAGATACAGCGAAGCCGAACCCCTGTTAAAGCAAGCTTTAGCACTCAGGCGCAAGCTGCTGGGAGAGGAGCATCCAGATATTGCACTGAGCCTCAATAACCTAGCGGAACTCTATCGTTTCCAAGGTAGATACAGCGAAGCCGAACCCCTGTTAAAGCAAGCTTTAGCACTCAGGCGCAAGCTGCTGGGAGAGGAGCATCCAGATGTTGCACTGAGCCTTAACAACTTAGCGGTACTTTACTACTCCCAAAGCAGATACAGCGAAGCCGAACCGTTGTACCTGCAAGCTTTAGCATTCAGGCGCAGATGGCTGGGAGAAGAGCATCCAGATGTTGCACTCAGCCTCAACAACCTAGCGTTACTCTACGACTCTCAAGGCAGATACAGTGAAGCTGAACCCCTGTACCAGCAAGCTTTAGCACTCAGGCGCAAGCTGCTGGGAGAGGAGAATCCATTTGTTGCCAATAGCCTCAACAATCTAGCGGCACTCTACTACTCCCAAGGCAGATACAGCGAAGCTGAACCCCTGCTTGAGCAAGCTTTAGGACTCAGGCGCAGACTGCTGGGAGAGGAGAATCTAGATGTTGCTATGAGCCTCAATAACCTAGCGGAACTCTATCGTTCCCAAGGCAGATACAGCGAAGCCGAACCCCTGTTTGAGCAAACTTTAGCACTCAGGCGCAGACTGCTGGGAGAGGAGAATCTAGGTGTTGCCGCTAGCCTCAACAACCTAGCGGCACTCTATCGTTCTCAAGGCAGATATAACGAAGGTGAACCCCTGTGCCAGCAAGCTTTAGCACTCAGGCTTAGGCTGCTGGGAGAAGAGCATCCAGATGTTGCCTCTAGCCTCAACAACCTAGCGGAACTTTACCGTTTGCAAGGTAGATACAGCGAAGCCGAACCCCTTTACATCCAAGCTTTAGCACTCAGGCTTAGGCTGCTGGGAGAAGAGCATCCAGATGTTGCCTCTAGCCTCAACAACCTAGCGGAACTCTATCGTTTCCAAGGTAGATACAGTGAAGCTGAACCCCTGTACATCCAAGCTTTAGATATTTTTGAGCAACGATTAGGGGTGAATCATCATCATACTGTCAAGTGTCGTGAAAATTTGGCAAATCTTCGCGTAGGCTAGCCCGCCGCAGGCATCGCCTCTCCTCAAATCAAGAATACGCAAGTTTTGTGCAAAGCGTACCATGTTAAAAGTTAGATTTGCGATCGCCTAGACTAAAATTCATATTGAACTAAGTAAAAATGCCATTTTACTTACTCAAAAGCAGCTTTTACTTTCTCAAAAGGAGCTTTGACTTTCTCAAAATAAGCTTTTACTTTCTCATTTTACTGTTTTCCGCAAGCAAAAGAAGCTTTGACTTACTCAAAAGCAGCTTTTGCTTTCTCATTTTACTGTTTTCCGCAAGCAAAAGCAGCTTTGACTTACTCAAAAGCAGCTTTTGCTTTCTCATTTGAGTAATTCACGCATTCATTTTGGTATATCATTGAGCCGAAAGCTTGCGATCGCTTCTCGGCAAATCTTAAAGGCTATTCCATTCTTCTAGCGTGATTTCCCGCTCTAGAATAACCTCAACTTCCCCAATCATCATCCGCAATTGCGGTACAGAATACTCATCATTAGAGGGAATAGTTAGGCGATATTCTCCGTAAACCATAAACTGATATCTTGTTCCAGAAAAAGGGCCATCAAAGCCAAGCCATCGTAATTTTTTCACAAAATCCCGACGCTTACACGGTATCCATCGGCTCAAGGGTCGGCTCCTTGTTGAGGTCAATATTATCAATTACTGGTAGAGAATGTCCCAACTTTAACCCAAGCAAAATCCAGTCTTCCAGTATTGAGCATAATTCATCCTCACACTCGCGCAAAGTTGATGCAAAGGCTATTACTCTTTTGCAAACAGGAATTCTACCTGCAAATGTACCATCTTCAAGCTTGTCATAAATTGCCTGGGCGTAGACGCAAAGCGGCTTGTCGCCAGACATCGCTCGGTCAACATAATCGCTCAGAATAAACCTTATCGCCATGAAATCTCGCGTGCTTGCCACTGGCAATGAACATACTGAAACAGTGCTATTAGGGCGATTATGCAGTAATAGATAATGCAAAGGTTGAGCAGAAGGCTGATTAGAATGTACACAGGAATTATGCTCCCAACTTATTGCTCTAAGTTGACTCTGACTTGATGTGACGGTTATGTGACTAAGTTCCCAGATTAACTCCCAAGATTAAATCGTTAGAATGAAGTGTCAAAGAATATGGTAATGTGATACATATGGCTTTTGACAACTGATAACACTGATTGCTATCTTCAACCAATCAATATAAGTCTGTTCTCTTCGGATTACCAACTCCAGCACGAGCCTTTGCATCACCTGCTCACGGTTGGCAGACTCATCACCGAGTGATGGCAAATCCATGGTTTCACATTCAACAAGCTTTTTGCTTCGAGCCGCCACTTGTTGCTCCAGTAGGTGAATGATCGTTTCATTCGACAACTCATCTGCAAAATGTAACTGGAGGAGCAAAGGTTCTCGGATAGTCGGTAAGGGCTGATGAGTCCCAAGCCATCGGGTGAATTCGGCTTTCCCTGGCTCCGTCACACTGTAGACTTTGCGGTTGGGACGATCATGCTGAATCTCAATCGTACAGGTAATCCAGCCTTGCTCAACTAGCTTATCGAGAGTTCTGTAAATTTGTGCCTGGTCTGCTGGCCATAAATGGGCAATGCATTGATCAAAGCAGCTGGTTTTGAGGTCATAACCCGTCATTTCTTGCTGCTGAAGAAGACCTAGAATTACATATGCTAGCGACATTAAGACGGTTTTCCCATAATTGATATTTTCTCGATAGGTTCTACACTATGTACTTCTTATAAGTTTATGCTAATATATGATTAATCAAATATAAGATATAACGGATATAAAAAGATATGTTGATTGTAATGCGTCTTAGCAAGGAAACCAAATATATGAACTGAGGTTGGGCAGATGGCTAATGGTGCTGTTTGCACAAGACAGTAAGGAAGCAGCGATGTATGTTGAGTGCTGCTCCCGTACCCATACGGGGATCTTGCTACGTGAAGCGTCTTGTTGGCGCAGCCTCTCGTAGAGAAGGGAAGGAGAAGTTCTGATCAGAGCGGCAAGCCTCCTGGCGAGCGTCTACGCCACCATTGGATATGCTATTCATCACTAGCGAATCACTCAACAGACCAGTTGTTCGCTACAGTCTATTCGTGATGAATACCGACGCAGAAATTATTTAAGCGATTGAAAACTATCGTAACGAGAGGATGGGTAACATTGACTTCTAACACACTTTCACAAAGAATACGTCAACATCAATATCTGCGTGATTTACGAAACAAATTACTCCACCTTCACAAGATGTTGCTGGAAACAGAACGCATTGCCTACGAACAGGTTAGTGGACGAGTATCAAGCGGTGAACTACTTCAGCTAGTTATCGCTCATGAACAATTTGCTTGGCTACATCGCATTTCTGAGGTGGTTGTGCAAGTTGATGAAATGCTCGAAGCAGATGAACCGATATTGTTGGACAATTTTGAAAAGTTGATTGCTGATGTCCGCACGCTGATTGTACCGTTAGAGACGGGCAATACCTTCGAGAGAAAGTATTACAACGCTCTCCAGCGCGAACCTGGTGCTGTGTTGGCACATGCGGAAATATCAAGATTTCTCATGTCTGAGGTTTAAGGGTAACTTAGAGCGATTTTCAATAGCCATACAGCGGATTTTATCTGAATAGACCACAGTAAGTAGGGTGGGCATTCCAATGCCCACCCTACTATAACGAATCCCCAGAACATGTTTAAAATTGGTGACTTTGTTAAACGGCAAGATAAAAGTATTCCAGAGAATGAACCGGGCGCGGCTGGGATGTCGGTTAACACTGCCTATGAAATCATTTGGATAGTCCCGAATGGATTGTTGTCAAATCACTTGCCAGTAATCTTTTTGAGATATCTCATCAAGATGAATTATTCTGTGAGCAAGTATTTTGTCCTGTAAATAAAATTACTCTGTACTTAAATATGATTTTTAGCGTAGGCGTAGCCCGCCGTAGGCATCGCTGGTTTTTTAGCTGACCTCACAAAATCGCGTTGTTCCCTCATTAAACTGGAAGCGATTAGGCAGCGCGGCAAAGTGGCAGGGGCGGGCTTATGAGAACTAGTTGGCTTCATGAGAAATCTATTGCCCGTCCCTGCCACCGCCTAATCGAGCGAAGCGGTCTTCCAGTTTAATGAGGCCACTTAAAATTTAATCTTATTTTGGAAAACCTTCTTCCATTGTGGTGTAATATTAGTACATAATGTAAGTTTTGTACAAATTTATAAAAATGTACGAAATTTAAGTTTCGATTGTTATTTATTAATTTTGTGAGGCACTATGACTGGCATAAGCGCAACAGAAGCCCGTGCAAATTTTCAAGAGCTTATTAGCCGTGCTGAGTATAAGGGTGAGCGTATTGTGATTGAGCGTCATGGAAAAGCTGCTGTAGCGATTATTGGTCTTGATGATTTGAGACTGCTTGAAGCTATAGAAGATGCTATTGACTCAGAGACACTTCGTCGTGCAGTTAATGAAAATGATGGCTTTACTACGTTAGAGGCAATCAGTGCCAAGCGTGGAAATGAGTGAACGTTACAGTTTGAGAATTGCGATGACTGCTGAAAAGGATTTAGGTGATTTACAAGCGAAATTTTATAAGCAAGTTGTATCTAAAATTCTTTCGCTTCAAGGCAATTCTCAACCTCAAGATTGTAAAGCATTAAAGGGCTATGAAGGTGGTTATCGTGTCGATCAGGGTGAGTATAGAATTCTTTACACTATTGATCACGAGAATCAGATGATCGATGTTTTTCGCGTTGGCAAGAGGAATGATGGCGAAGTCTACAAAAATTTGTAGGATTTACGCAAGATAGAAAAGGAAAATCCTTTCAATAAGCTTTGTTGCTTTTACTCACGCTTGGATTCAACCACAATAATGTAAACAGGAAATTTTATTTGATATTTAAGCCTAATTACAGGAGTAATGAAGTGTTGAGAATTAGCATTGAAGAAGCAGCGATAAATTTAAAATCTCTCTTGGAACGAGTAGCTAGGGGAGAAGAAGTGATTTTGCTAGAGCATTAAAAAACAAAAAGACCAGCCTCCCACAGCTGGTCTGGAAAATGTTTTTTTGCGTTGTCTTCTCAAGAGAGTTAAAACCCAATTGCGCGTTCCCAAAATGCAACGGGCAACTTTTCTTAACAATATTGTAACAGCCAACACAGATTTTTCCTGAATATTCATCAAAAAAAGATATGAGCAAAGCTTAAAAGCCTCTATCTGTCAGGATAATTCAGCAGATCGCAGGGTTATAGATGGGGAAGGATCTGGGGAGAAATAACCAATGCCCAATACAACTCTTGGAGAGGCTGCGCCTTAAGCGAAGCTATGCCGCAGGCTTTACGGCTTCTCTACGAGACGCACTCGCGTTCGCTCAGTAAAAGTGCCTAATGCCTAATGACTAATGACTATTTGTGGTTTTCCCCAGAGGATGCTCTCCTGCTTGTAAATGGCAATTCCCGGTTTTGCTCCTTTGGGTTTGTAGACGTGTTTTAGCTGAGTGTAAACTACTGGGACTTGCTCACTCTGACGGGCGCGACTGTAGTAGGCGGTAAGATTAGCTACAAATTGCAAATCAGCTTCTTCTGCAACAGCACCCGGTTTTAGACGTAGTAGCACATGGCTCCCTGGAATTTCTTGAGCGTGGAACCATAGGTCATAATCCCCAGCTACACGAAAGGTCAATTGGTCATTCTGGCGATTGTTGCGACCAATTAATACTTCAAAGCCGCCGGGGCTAAGGTAACGATGAAAGTTGGTGCTAGGGACTTCATTGGCGCTGCGGCTGCGGTATTCTGGATCTTCTAGATACTTTTGCCCAATTAACTCTTCGCGGATTTCTTCTAAAGCTCGCAAATCTTCTGCTGTTTGATACTTGTCTATCTGAACGATCGCAGCTTCTACTTGCTCTAAATACTCAATTTCTGTCTGCACTGACAACAGTAGCGGTTCGACAGCAGAACGAGCGCGTTTAAGCTTTTGGTGCTGTTTATAAAGACTTTGGGCATTTTGAACAGCATTTTTATCTGGTTGGAGAGCGATCGCTACTGGCAAATTTGTATCAAAATCAGCAAGGATAATTTCTTTCATCCCCGGTTCCCAGTTTTGCAGGTGAGCCATCAATAAATCAGCTTTTTGACGATACTCATCGGCTTGATCTGATTGCTGCAAACGTGTCTTAAAGGTTTGCGCCTTATTCCGTAATTTCGCCAGAATATTATTTAATTTCTGACTCAACTGATGGCGTAATTGGGAAAATAACTGTTGGTCAATTTGGTTACTGTAGTAGCGGTTGAGTAACTCCTGGATATCTTTGACGTTTTCAACTGCACCCCAACCCATCACGGTATAACCATCTTTTGTCCAAGCGGGTTGAAATTTACTGTAATCTAAGGCTTGCAGCCATTCTTGCCAGCTCTCAAATAGCCGTCGCCAGTCGTCGGGGTTGAAGCTATCGGTGGATGTTTCTGGTGCGATATTTGCTTCTAGCAGCATTAACTCTAGTAGTGCGGCACTCAAGCCACTATAACTTTTCAGCAATTGCCGCTTGATTGCTCCTGGTACTAAACTTACCCGTTCTTGCCAACGTTCTTGAGATTCGCTCAAACTGGGGACAGTCCCAGTTAGTTTTGGTGGTGTTTCATAAGGTTGTCCGGTTTGGATGGGACGGACACTAGATTGCTGCTGACTGACTTGATGGGCGGCGGTGATAATTATATTGTTGGCGTCGGTGAGAATGACGTTGCTATACTTGCCCATGATTTCTGCATAGACATGATATAGGGCGCTTTCTCCAGGACGACGGGCAAATTGCAAATCAATAACCCGCTCCCAAGGGGCGATCGCATCAATAGCCACCAGTGCCAAACCACTCAATTGGTGTATCAGTTGCTGGCTAAAGGTGAAGGTATCTGGCGATCGCGGTGGTGGATCGCCAATGCAAATATGTGCAGCTTGGGGATGCCAAGAAATCTGTAGCCAATCCCGTTGTTTCAGGGTGCGTAATGCTATGGCAATAGTATAGCGATCGCGTTGGTAAACCTGTTCTAAGCGTGATGGTAGCCAGTTAGCGCGGATTTCGCTACAAGCAGCTGTGAGAGTGGTAAAGTCAACTGGTTGCAAAGCGATTAGTTGTTAACATTCAAATGGTAGCGATCGCTATGCTTTTATTTTCGTTTAGTCAAAGCATAGCTGACCTCAACTATCATAGCGGTTACTTGGTTTGCTGATAGCTGCGAATAAAAAAAAGCACAAATCTATGATTAAGGTAGACTTTTGCGCTTAGGTGACAAGTTACTTTTTTATACAATAAATACGACATGACCTAAATTATTTGATTTTTGAACAAAATTAGGTATGTAGGGTGTGTTAGAACGAAGTTCGTAACGCACCATTATCAACGGATAGCGCAGCGTAAAGCCTTCGGCACGGCTTCGTTTAGAGCGATAAAGCTAAAAAGTTAGGACGTAGCGCTAGACGTAACGCTAGTAAACGCAAGAGACGAGCATTAGAAAATCAATCATAAGTAATAAACATCTATAAGTCTTAGCCGTGGAGATAAGACTTATTTTTAAACATTACAAAATAGGTAAGGTTTTACTATAAATAACATTTCAACCAAATAGGGCTAAATATAGCAAGGATTAGTCATTATGTCTATGACGTGGCAAGAGCTAAGAGATGCATTAGCAAAACAGACAGGCTGGAAGATAGCTGCTTATGAAGATCAGTTCGGCTTTATTCGTGAACTTAAAATAACTTGGGGAAGTTCTATTTTTTATTACGTTGAATTTAAATTTAATCGGACTGATGAGGAATTTGAAACCGAATTACAACGGCGTATTGAAAAACTTTGCTGATTTCATGGCCAATCGTGGTAAGATATACACAAATTCCAAGAGCCGATGACCTAATTTAGTCAGGTGAAAATCCTCTCTAGTTGCGGAAGGCATAAGCCTATAATCTCTCAGTAGTTAACCTATAGTCTAGAAAAAACTTAAACTAAATTAGCGAGGTAATCAAATCAGGAATGGTCAAAAAGCAGTCCTTAATACATTTGTAGATAGGATAGAGGCTGTGTAGTTCAGCCATGAAGGTAAAACTTCTAAACTAATAATCTGGATATTTGTCTATATTGTTAGCAACTATTAGCCAAGCTAGTTGAAGTAAATTAAAATTACTGAAAAACCACCAGTATAAAAGCTGGTGGTTTTTTTAATAGAGATTTTAACTCTTAGAATTTTGCGTTTTTTTCTTTTTCTTTCTTTCTGAGAACTTTTGCCACATCCATCCTAATATAGGAATCGTAATCACCATTCTCTGTTACGCAAAAGAGTTATTTAGTAACCAAAACTGGCTTTTTTGCTGTTGACTGGACTAATTCGGCTGTTGACTCTACTAGTTCTTTTGCTGTTGATTGGACTAATTCGGCTGTTGACTCTACTAGTTCTTTTGCTGTTGACTGGACTAATTCGGCTGTTGACTCCACTAGTTCTTTTGCTGTTGACCCTACTGGTTGTCGCTGCAACAGTTGGGTGTAAAGTTCACTCAACTGAGTTGCTACGCCATCCCAACTAAACTTGCTTTCGACGCGCTTTCTACCAGCTTTACCTAATTGGTCTCGCCACTCTGGATTTAAGAGAATTCGGTCAATGGCAGACGCAAAAGCAGCTACATCTTGTGGTGCTGCTAATAAACCAGTTTCTTCATGAACCACAGTAAACTGAAGTCCGCCAACATCACTAACTACAACTGGTGTACCGCTTGCCATCGCTTCGATTGCCACGAGTCCAAAGGGTTCGTAGTGACTGGGAACAACGCAAACATCGGCAGCTGCGTAATAGGTTGGCAAAACATCTTGACTGAGACGACCAGCAAAAGTGGTAAAGTCGCTCATCCCCAATTCGTTGACAATTTGCTCAATGCGATCGCGCTCAATCCCGTCGCTGTTACCTGGAGTACTACCACCACCAATAATTAGCTGGAGATTGTTGGACTCGCGTAGCCCAGACTCGTTTACTGCACGCACCAAGGTTTCTATACCTTTGCGTGAGTCAAAACGTCCTACATATAATACAACTTTGGCTTCTTTCGCAATTCCTAATTCATCTCTGGCTGCTTCTCGTGCGATCGAACCAAACCTCTGAATATCTGTACCGCAGGGAATGATGTCGATATTGCCTTGAGTGGAAACTAGCGATCGCATATGTTCCTTTTCTTGCGGACTTGTCGCCACAATTCGCTCTGCCATTTCCAACACCTCTTTTTCCACAGCTAATCGCTTATTAGCAATCAGAGGAATATTTTCTATCGTGTTATACTTGACTGCTCCTAAAGAGTGGTAGGTGTGAACCTGTTTACTATCTTGGATTTTATTTAACTCCATCCCCACCCAACTAGAGAGCCAATAGTTAGTGTGAACTAACTGGTATTTAATGTCATTTTTTACTTGAAATTTGAGGAAATTTTCCACAAATTCTGGCAGATATTCAAAAATCTCATCTCGCGGCACAAACTCAAGAGGGCCAGCTTTTAAACGAATAGTTCGACAATTGTCCCTGTGTTGAACAATCGAGTCTTGCTCCAGACTGACTTTGCGGGTAAACATATCAACTTGCCATCCTAGCCGCGCTAGTGCTTCACCGACGTGTCGCACATAAACATTTTGTCCCCCAGCTTCTTCTTTCCCTATTTCAACCGCCGGGTCTCCGTGGACGGAAATCAAGGCAATACGTTTTTCGGTGATAGAGTTCATAGTTTGTTGTTGCTGATTTTAACAAAGTTTTAGGCTCTTTCCAGTTCGTGTCTAGCACACTTACCTGAATTGTTTAAGAACTTTGATTAATATTTATTTTAATTTAATATGTCTAATATTTTTATATCTTCTGCCTGAAGTATGCTTTTAAGTTAAGTATTTAGATTTAATTTCTTTCTATACAAAAAATTCTTCTATTTATAATATTTCATACTTTTGATAGATGAAAATTATATTTGTATCAAATAGATACAAATATAATTCCATAGATATAGCAATCCTATTTGATTTGCTTTCCAGCGAGAGGCTCAGACCCCGACTCGCGGATCTTTTTGTTGGTAACTCCTGCACGGATTGCTGTAGATGCATTGACGTGAATTCGACGAAGTTAGGAACGGGGATTAACTAAAATGCAAAACTTCATCCTGTCTCACGATCCCTCTCCTTATAAAGGAGAGGGATTGAGGGTGAGGTAAGCCAGGGACATAAATTGTATGTTATTTAATTCTTATTCCTTACAGTTGGAGTTAAGGTATAATTTAAAACTAAAAAACTGCTTGATTTGTAGATTTAAGTTCAAAGCAGTTACCACAGTTAATTCACCGCGTTGAACTGACGTTGTATTAAGCAGTAAGAATAAGTGTTAAATATTGATGCAAAATTGGGTACTTTCTGGAATTTGCTTCGGAAAGTTTCAGATTATATTTTCAATACATTAATAAATTTCAGGAGCAAATCAGGTGTTTACTTCAACCTTACTCGCTGCTGCAACTACACCTCTGCAATGGAGTCCGACAGTTGGACTAATTATCATTATTGCCAATATCATTGCCATTGCCTTTGGCAAATCTACCATCAAGTATCCCAACGCAGAACCAAAACTACCCTTAGGCAATTTCTTAGGTGATTTTGGTTTACCAGCCTTTTTAGCAAGTGCCGCCTTTGGTCATATCTTAGGAGTGGGCGCTGTCTTAGGGCTGCATAACCTGGGAAGAATTTAGATTTTTACCCAAGTTAGCCTTTATTTGATGATTCTTTTGTCTCCAGCTTTGAGCCAGAAAGTTAGTTCTCTGGCTCTTTTTTATCGCGTCTCTAGAGAATCAAAATAACTTAGAGCTTCTCTAGTAGATGTGAAATGTACAGTTGAGTATGAGTCACTTTCTGGACTTGCTTTACTTGACCAAATTTTCAAGTAGTAATCCTTGTTATCATCGGTAGACCATAATTCATAACGGTATTGACCTCCTGAACCCTGACTCGTTAAGTAGTCAGCCAGTACTGTATTTGATGTAGACAGAAAGCTAAATACAGTCAAAACAGGAATTACAGCTACTTTTAGGATCTGGATTAATTTCATAAATGCACAAAAAACTTATTTTTGAGATTTTGTTAAACATCTCATTTATAGCAACAGCACTTATGCAAAACGTCTGTAATTATACCTGAACTAAGTGCGTATATAGCAGTTCTTGCTTGGGTGCAAGTCGTAACCTCACCCCGTATTTGAAGACAGCAAACACTCCCCTCTCCGATGCTTTGGCTATCCATTAGTCACATCTTTCTTTACAATCTTGAAACGCTTGTTTTACAAGTATCTTGAACACTGAGGTGTCAGGCATACTTGACAAATTAGCTATTTGTCTTCTCGCTAAAATTAGGTTTTTATTGAGAATGAACAACGAACGAATCAGGCTTAGAAAAAACGTGAGCGATCGCTCTCACAAATGTTAAGAAAGATCCGGGTAATGGATAGGATGCTTTGGAGAGGGGTTGGGGGTGAGGTTTAAAAATCTACTCCAATACCAAAAGCCCCATCTGGGGCTTTAATTACTGACTATGGCGGCGACAACTTAAGCTGTGTGTGCCTAACTCTTAACGAATGTCCACTCTAGTCTCTTGATGGGAGCTTCTTGTAGTGCTTGAGTTAATTCAGTACTGCTCTCAAATTTTACCTGGGAGAGGTTGCAGGCTTCCATGTTAACTTTGAATTTATCGTCTTGAAAAGGCCAGGGTTTCGATGATATATGACTTCCCAAGCATTTTGCGTAGCGTTGACCAAAAAACGAGACGCAGAGCAAATGGCTTTAGATATGGGGATAAGTCGGAGGCGACAATAGGGCGCCGTAAAACGATTATATGGCTTTAGCCACAGTGGTATAATAGTGAAAAGCAAGTAAGAATAACCGTCTACACGTTGATTCATCCTAGTACGGAGCAATCCCGGCAACGGACATATCCAACTTGATTTGGAATAGTTAAAGGGCAAATAATGGCAGGATGTTGAGTGTAGCTAACTGGCTTATGTGATGGACTCCCAAAGCAAAAAACAATTTAAAAGTAAGCGCAATTGCAACATTGAAAAATAGTTGTGTTGAGCGTCTAGCGTGTCTTTGTCCGCACCATTGAAACTTCGTTTGTGGAGTCTTCAAGAATCCCCCGGCTTTTAGCCGTGCGGAGTGTCAAAATCACAACTTAATCTCCTAATTATGAGTTTGAATTTTGGGTTGAATTAATTTAGGACTTACGTAAAATTGTCTCAAAAACCTGATTTGTCGTAGCGGTAATTCATGAATTACCGCTACTTCATAACTTTTTTGCGTAAGTCCTGTAATTTTTGAAGTCAGAAATGTCGGCGTAGATATTGAAGGGGCGATCGCTCTGAATTCTTCAGTGTGGCTATTTATAGCTATAGCTATTTTCCATTGAGTATAATACCCAAATACTTAGCCGAAATTCCCGACTTTTGTAATAAGTCGGGAATCTTTTTGTTCAGGAGATGTAGCTAAATAGCCCAATAATTGCTAAAGAAGGTGAGCTATTTTCCCACCGGATGATTGGGAGTTTTCAAGAATCTGCCAAAAATCTCTTTGCTTCAAATCAACTTATGGAATTAAGAGTGGCTTTCTAGCGGATTAGCAATGTATTTGAATGTTGGTTCAGAATTCCAAGGACCACGCTCATCTTTACCATCTCCGTTTGTAGATAGGTTGTAATAGAGAGCAACAGTTTCATCTGGCTTAATATTACCAAAGAATGGATCTGTCAACTTACCCAGTGAATCTAGAGCTTTCATAAACATCTGGGTATGAGAAATTTCTCGTGTTAACAGATGCACTAAAGTCTCTTGAGTTCCTTTGTCAGTTGCCAACTTAATCAATGCTTCGTAAGTCTGACGAGCGCCAGCTTCTGCTGCAACGTTAGCTCTTAAATCACGCACTACATCTCCACCCTCATTCAAGTAAGTTGCAGTCCAAGCACTACCCTGGCTATCTAGAAAATGAGGACCAGCCCCTCGAACTGCAAAGAGAGTACTCTTATAAGCCTCTGTTTGATCCACATTTTTGGTATGAGCTTCGATGAGTTTACCAACCATTTCTAAATGGCCGAATTCCTCGATAGCAATGTCTTGAAGCATATCTTTTATTCCAGCATTTTCAACATGGAATGATTGAACCCAATATTGTAAAGCTGCGCTAAGTTCTCCAGTAGCTCCGCCAAACTGCTCTAGAAGCAACTGTGCAAAACGAGGGTTTGCTTCAGTAACGTTAACTGCATGAATAGGCTCTTTTTTGTGAAAAAACATAGATTTACACGTCCAAAAATGATGATGTTCCAGAAAGGATCGGCTATTTTATTGTCGCCTAGTATTTTTCCAGACAGAGCTAATTTGATGTTTTATAGCTTCTCAAACTGGTGAACTAGAAGACTAATAAAATATAGTAGTCATATCGGTATTGATAACCGCTAATCAAGATTAGGCATTGCTACTTATTCTGATTAATCCCCATAGATAAATAGCAACAATTGCGCCGAGCACAGCCGCTAAAATACCAGGAAGAGTTAAACCAGCGCCAGCAGCAGTAATTTGCAGAGTTCCTGTTCGTAGTAAGGTAAACAGAGTTCCACCGATGAAGGCACCAATGATACCCAAAATCATTGTAGAGAGAATCCCACCACCTTGATAGCCAGGATAAATAGCTTTAGCGTAGCCGTAAGCCCGCCGTAGGCATCGCGCCTGCCAAAAGTCCTAAAACTACCCAAGCAATAATACTCATAACTACCTCAACAATCTCACCTGTATCTAAGTTATCAACTCTGATTCAAAATTCTTTCTACCACATGGGATAAATGCTAAATCCAAAAGTTAGACAAAAAAGTTTACATAAATATTTGGATGAGGATTGGCATTTATAGCATAAAGATGTTAAGCGAAAGTTTTGCCAGATAAATCAGGAATTATTGAATACATAAGCCTAGACCTTATTTACTGTAGAACTAGACACGTCTAATATATATTTTGTTATATCTATCTTTAGATGGAAAAAAATATCATCTAACTTTTTGGTGATGCGTTAAGATATAGCTCATCAAAATCTCTAGCGGTTTCGTTAGCGTTCATCATTGATTATCTTTTAATAATAGATAAATAATCAATCAGAATTTTTGCAAAATTTTTATTTCAAATATAGATGATCTGCCTAAGTTGCAATTTTCATAATTAAAATTAGGTAATATAGCAATCCGATTTGATTGCGTGAAAAAATCTAAGTATATGTAGGGTGCGTTAGGACGGAGTGCGTAACGCACCAAAGCCTTCAGACGGTGCGTTACGTTTCGCTAACATCCTACGTGTATTTCAAAAATCAAATATGAGTCCTATAACTCAATACGCTTGGGTTAAAGCCAAAAACCAAAACCAACCTACGCTGGTTTGTTGGGTTTCGTTCCTCAACCCAACCTACAACTATCCTTAACACAAGCGTATTGTCCTATAACTTTGTGATAATTACTAATAGTTGATTTTAAAATTCATATTTTCACAGGATCTTATTATATTTTACAGCACAACTTGCTCACAATATTTTTTTAAAATTGCAACATATTAAATCCCCTCAACCGTTATTTTTAAGGTAAATTGAGGAGATAATATGTAGCCAAAATTTGTAGAAGCGATATCAAATGGCGCGGGAGAATTTTGTCTCTCGCGTTCTTGTGTGAGTATCAAATATGACGGCAATATTCCTTACTAGTAATCTACCGATATCTGTAATCTGGATGTGATTTTTTGATAACCTGACTAAACCATCGGCTTCTAGCGGTTTTAACGCCTCTAGCTCCTCAGAGAAATATTCATCAAAGCTGATATGATATTTGTTTTCAATGTCTTGCTTATGAAGCTGAAAGTGAGACATAATGCCCATAATCACATCCCGTCTGATGATGTCATTTGGAGTCAGCTTAATACCTTTACTAACAGGTAAAGCACCGACTGCAAGGGTCTGATAATAATCTTTTAATTCCTTGTGGTTCTGAGCATAAGCATCTTCTAGCATACTGATAGATGTAGCACCAAAACCAAATAGTTCTGTCTGGGCGTGGGTAGTGTAGCCCTGGAAATTGCGTTTGAGAGTGCCATTACGTTGAGCGATCGCTAGTTCGTCATTAGTTTTAGCAAAATGATCCATACCAATAAATAGATATTGGTTATTCGTCAATTCTTCGATGGTCATTTTCAGAATCTCTAACTTTTCCTCTGCTGGGGGTAGTGCCTCTTGAGGAATATTTTTTTGCGTCGGTTTGAGCCACGGTACATAGGCGAAGTTAAAGACAACAATTCGATCAGGATCTAATTCAATTGTCTTTTTCACCGTCTCCCGAAATGTCTCGCGGGTTTGATAGGGTAAACCATAAATTAGGTCTACATTCACACTTTCAAATTTAGCTTCTTTGACCCAACTCATGACATCAAATAGCATTTCTTCAGGCTGGACACGATTTACAGCTACCTGAACTTGGCGATTAAAATCCTGAATGCCAAAGCTAATCCGGTTAAACCCAATCTGTCTCAGAAAGAAAATGTAGTTTTTATCGATATAGCGGGGATTAATTTCAATTGAGATTTCTGCTTCTGGAGCGATGTTGAAATAGCGATTGATGTTTTTCCATAAAAATTCTACTTGGTCAAGATCCAAGTAATTAGGAGTACCACCTCCCCAGTGGATTTGCAGCACTTTTCTATCTGGATCGATTAAGGCTGCGGTGTTTTTGATGTCTTGAACCAAAGACTCCAGGTAAGGTTTAGCAATATTCTTATTGTTGGAAATTACGGTGTTACAGCCGCAGAAGTAGCAAGCACTCTGGCAAAAGGGGATGTGGAAATATAAAGAAAGAGGAGTTTGGCGTTGATTCGAGGCTGCGATCGCGGCCTTAAAATCAGTTTCAGTGAATGTTTCGCTTAACTCTGTAGCGGGTGGGTAACTGGTGTATCTGGGTGCGCGAGTATCGTACTTTTGGATCAGATCGAGATCAAACTTGACACCAGGTAATAGAAAAACCATTGAGTTGCTTTCCAATGAATGAGGGGAGTGGGGAGTGGGGAGTGGGGAGTAGGGAGTAGGGAGTGGGGAGTGGGGAGTGGGGAGTGGGGAGTGGGGAGTGGGGAGTGGGGAGAATAAATAATTAATAACCAATGCCCAATCACAAATGACAAATGACAAAATTAATTAGCCGCAGCTATTTCGGTGCTACCTGAATTCTGAGAATGAGTGAGGCTATTAAACAGAACTTGACCGAGTGCTTTAATTAAACTTCCCTCTAATTCCTGAGCCATCTGTAAATTGAACCCAAAGGCATTATTAGCTTCAGCAACAATCCGTTCTGCTGTTATATCATCAATGGATAATGCATTTAATGCCTGACGATACTTATCCTTAAATGCCTTTTTATCAGGAATTTGCTCAAAATTGTAAAAGGATGTACCTTCATAACCAGAAAGCTTTAGGGCTGACTGAGCAACTTTTTGTAGCATTTGACCCCCAGAAAGATCGCCCATGTAGCGAGTGTACGCATGACCTAGCAATAAGGCTGGTTCACTAGCAGAAATTTCCCGAATGCGGTCAATGTACTTTTGGGTAGCGGATGAGGGTGTAACTTGCTCTCTCCAATTACCCCCATAATAGAACACCATGTCTTTTTCGAGCGAGGATTGGCGATTAAGTTCGGGGAAATAAACCGCAGTAATCACAGGATGGTCTACATGGCTCTCTAATGCTGCTTCTAGTTCGCTGTAGACGTAATACAAGTTGCTTAAAAACTTGGCAAAGCAGTCTCTATCCACAACCCCTTTCAGAAAACATTTCATGAATCCCACATTTTCTGCTGATGTGTGGGCTTGTTGAGTTCCAGAGCGCAGTTTGATGGCGAGATTACTACTCATTGTTGCTTCCTTCATGTTCAAGCGCAAGGTTTCTGGGCAGTCACCGACTCAGGATGCCTACCAGTGCTAGCTAAAAGATTGTTATTCTACGTTTAGAGAGGATCTGCATCACTCTATCCAGCAAGTACCACTGCCGATGCAAATCCCAGCTATTTTTATTTCTCCTAAAGTTATTTAACTATTAATTTATATATAACTATGAAGATATTAATATTTATTTATTGTTTGACGATTTAGGAGTATGAATATACAATTTCTATCTCTAACCAGTACCAAGGTTGAAAGCTGTAACTTCTCCTGCATCGTTAATCAACGTAACTGAGCTAGGAACTAACTAGTAATACCTGAGCCTGCAAATGTGGGAAATCTTCTAAGAATTCGGCTAAACCTGCTTCACCTTCGAGATAGTCGAAAAAGCTTTGCAATGGAACTCTCGTTCCAACAAAGACTGGAGTTCCGCTCATTATCTCTGGATCAGAGTGAATAATTCGTCGGTCACGTAAAATCTTTTGGATATCCATCGTCAAGGTATTTGCATGTAGCAAAAGTCATAAAGTGTGATTAGTTATGCACAAAGTCTAGCTTAGGCGGTGAGCTTATTTCTCACAATTTACTTTCAATAATTTAACTGATGTCCTCAATAGTAGATTTATGGTTATATAACTTTTAAAGGATGAAATAATTAAAGGATTCTCATGGTTAAGTCTCTGGAAACCCCCGAATCTGAGTTGCTAAAAGCAGGTATAAAAGCGCCTGTTCAAGAAACATTATTAACACCCCGGTTTTACACCACTGACTTTGAAGCTGCGGCGCAGTTGGATATTTCGGCGCAGGAAGCAGAGTTACTGGCAATTGTAGAGGAGTTACGAACTGACTATAACCGTCATCACTTTGTCCGTGATGACGAATTTAAACAGTGTTGGGATCACATTGATGGGGAAACACGCGTCGCTTTTATTGACTTTTTGGAACGTTCTTGTACGTCAGAGTTTTCGGGATTTCTACTGTTCAAAGAATTATCGCGCCGTCTGAAAAACCGCAATCCCATTTTAGCGGATGCCTTTAATTTTATGGCACGGGATGAAGCACGCCATGCGGGATTTTTGAATAAGTCAATGGCAGATTTTAATCTTTCCCTCGACTTAAGTTATTTAACCAAAAATCGCACTTATACCTTCTTTCCGCCAGAGTGGATTATTTACACAGTCTACCTATCCGAGAAAATTGGCTACTGGCGCTACATCTTGGTGTATCGCCACATGGAAAAACATCCAGAACACCAAATTTATCCACTGTTTCGTAAGTTTGAGAGTTGGTGTCAGGATGAAAATCGACATGGAGATTTTTTCAAAGCGCTGCTGCGATCGCAACCTCAATTATGGAACAATTGGAGAGCTAGATTGTGGGTGCGTTTCTTTTTGCTGAGTGTTTTTGCAACTCACACCTTGACAGTATTTGAACGCGCAACCTTTTATCAATCCATTGGGATAGACCCGCGTGAATATAATACCAGAGTGATTGAAGAGACGAATAACACTGCTGCACGGGCATTTCCGTTGATTTTGAATACAAATCACCCAGAGTTTTTCCGACGGTTAGAGCAGTGTTCTGACCTTAATCTGAAAATAGCAGAGATTAACAACAGCGATGCCTACGGCGGCAAGCTACGCTCACAAATTATCAAATTCTGCCAAAAGTTACCCTTGATAGCCTCCATTGTTGGGCATCTTTTGCAGACTTACCTAATCAAACCCGTTGATGCTGAATCATTAAGAGGGACAGTTCATTAACTGGTAACTGCATACATAAACTGCATCTACAAGTCTACTTTGGGAATCTCTTCACTGAAATTCTATTAAGATTTACGCACTGTAGAAATTAAGCATAATGTGTATTATGAGATTTGGTCGTTTCAGGCGCTTCTGATCAGCCTGATGCAAATTGATAATTAAATGGTGTGTTAACGAAGTGTAACGCACCCTACAAGAGCGGCGATCGCACTTGAAAATTTATCGATCACTATTCAAATTGGCTATAATTTTTGTATATGTCATACAAGTAATACAAATAATGTTGTCTGTAAGATTAGATCCTGAAACCGAGCAACAATTAGCCGATATTCTAAGTCACGAACGAAATATAAACCGCAGTGAACTCATTAAACGCCTGATCAAGGAACGATGGTTAACCCTCAAGTTAGATAGGACGTTTGTTGAAAGACGAGGGGGACATCCTCAGCATCTCTTACAGGATGCACCCCCTGATTTGTCGGAACGAGCGACACGAAAACAGGCGCTCACTGATTATCTCAAGCATCGGCACTCATGACTTATCATCCGCTTACCCTAATCGACAGTGGGATTTTAACGGCTTATTACAGTGCTGCCGATAACTATCATTTAGAAGTTTGTCGCTTTTTAGAAGATTGTACCAGTCGGTTAATTACTACTCATAGCTGTGTTACGGAGGTTATGTGGTTACTCAGTTCTAATTGGCGGACTCAAAATGAATTTTTGTTGGATCTGGCGAAGGAACTCTACGAATGTGTACCTCTATTGCCACAAGATTTCACTCGGATTGCTGAACTAAATGCTCAATATGCAGACTTGCCAGGAGATTTTGCAGATTTAAGTCTAATTGCCATTTCCGAACGGTTAGACATTCGTGCGATCGCCACTTTAGATAGTGATTTTGATATCTACCGACGTTATCGCCAAAAACAGTTTGAGCGTGTATTTATTCCGCAATCAGGATGATGACAAAAAGATAAAGTCAATGCGTTCTCCGACGCAGAGCCAGTTCGCATTTATTGTAAATATTGGTTAACTTGAATAGATAGCGTTCGCTACCAAATATTTACGTATTTCAGTGGTATTGAAGGAAAAATTTAACTTAATCTTATCCTTTTCTTGATTTGTTCTTGGTTGTGCCAAGACTTGGAATGCAATATCTTTTATTTAATCAGTATTAAATCTTCTATAAAAATCCGATTTAATTTTTGAAAAGCTTGACCACTGTAGCTTTGGGTGATGTAAATCAGAGCCTCAGTAGACTTCGCAAGATTAATACCGGATTGTTAAGAGTTCTATGTGATATTGTCAAAACAGGTTTAAGGATTCAGCCTGACTGTTTGGTATCGTACTCACTAAATCAGGATAAACTCTATGTATCGATTCCAGATCAGTGCATACACGCAAACGGGTGAATCCATCGGTCTAGTCGGTTCTACTCCAGAGTTAGGACTGTGGGACATCATGAAATGTGTCCACCTACGTACAAGTGGCGATCGCTATCCTTTATGGTGGACAGATATAGAAGAAATTGACATTCAGCCGTCTTTGGAGTCAGGCGATCGCCAGAGAGTTGAATACAAGTACATACGTCTCGATGCAAACGGCAACGCCCGATGGGAGAGCTTTCTAGATACAAACCGTTGGATACCCATTGATCCCAATAATCATTCCAGCACGATTATTGTGGATGATGGCGCATTCGGTTATTTACAACCTTACCCCTTTGGATACATTGAGAAATCGGCTGTCAGGATGCCCGTGGAAGAAGGGGCTGAGAGACTCAAAATCGTGGTCATTGGGAGTTCCGTCGCATTAGGTCATAAAGCCTGGTTTTTGAAAGGTTGGGTCTGGTTGTTGGCAGAGGCTTTACAGCAAAAATATGGGCATAAACTCGTGAATGTGTCGGAGGTGGGGGCGAATGTCAGCAGAACGATCGCTCGATTTCCCGCAGTTGTCACCCCAAAACAACCAGATGTTGTGATCATTGCCCTCTCTCTGGGGAACGAAGGGTTAGCCTACTGTCCCCCTCACGAACGGCGGGGAGTACAGCGACGGTTTGAAAGTGGCTTGCAGCAGCTGGTGAAAATGACGCGCGACATCGGAGCAATTCCGATTCTGGGCGGAGTCTATCCCAATGGCGACTATTCCCTAGAACATTACTGGCTGATCCGAGGCACACACAACCGGATGCTAACTTGGGGCGTGACTGTACTAGATTGGTTGGCAGCCGTGGATGATGGACAAGGACGATGGAAAGCAGGGACATCCTTCGACCCGGCTCACCCGAACACGGTCGGTCACAGCCTCATGTATCAGCAGATCGATCAGCACCTATTCGAGACCGACAAAAACGAATTGGCAAAAGAAAAACAACGCTTCCGGCAACCGAATGAATTTCCCATCTACTTTGACAATGCGGGCTTTCATGTCTCTGTCTGTATCGATGAGAAGCATTTACGGATCATTAATCCATCACAATACAGCTACACGATCGCTCCTGATTGGCAAGAACTACAAACTGCACTGCAAAGTCAGGCTGGATTGATCCCAGGTATTTACATTGCGAAAGATACCCAGCCAAGAACGCTCCCCTTCTTTGCCGTGCAAGAGGATGGCGCGATCGCAACCACAGTAGACATCCCCCCTGGTGCCTCTCTAGAATATAGCGCCGCCTTCAATCTCTTTTCGCCGAACAACTCACAAGTTTTGTTCTATGACGGGCATCTGGGGATTTTGCAAGCGGACGAGCGCCACCTCTGGGTGATCAATGAATCAGACAACGAGTACAATATCCAGCCGATGTGGACGGAGGTTTGCCTAGCACTTAAAGCTATGCCATCGGGTGTCTATGAAGATCCGCTTTATCCCGATGTCCCCTTTCGCTCCATGATGATTGGTAACAATGGGCTAGAAAGCCGGGTGAAAGCACCACCCAAGTCAGCGGTGTTTTTCCAATACAAATGCAAATTAGCGGATATCAGCCGTGTGGCCATTCTTCCCCTTGGCGATCGCTGTGCCGTCCGTATGATGCTGTATAAGATGGAGTACGATGGCCCCGCCTTTCCGTTTGATCTAACGCGCACCACCAATATTGCAGATGTTGCGGATGCGATCGAAAACGGTTTTCATGATATGTGGAACCCTGCCTTCCTGCACTACAGCCCCGATGCAGGCAGAATCTATCATAGTAAGTGGTCAGGTCTATCCTTTGCCCATGAAGTTGAGGAGACAGACGACCCAACCAGCGATATGTCTCCCGTCCATGAACGGATGCGCGTTCGCTACACGGCACGCTCTGAAAGGTTTTGGTACGCACTGCGGCACTGCGACAAAGTGCTTTTTGTTCGCACAGGAATTAGCGATCGCAGTGGTGTGATTGATCTGGTCAACAAGCTGGAAAAACAATGCCAAGGGAAGCCATTTCATCTCTTGCTTCTTTCTCCCCAAAGCGATGATCAGTTTTTAGACCTTCCCAATGTGCTGCATTACAATGTGGAGTTTAATCCTGATCGCATGTACGACGATTTGGGACACTGGATGTATTGCACAGAGGTGATGCGAGGAATTCTGGAATCCCTTGGGGTATCTAGTAAAAATCTCTTTTGGTGTCCGCCCAAAACACCGAAGGGGTGAGAAATTAGTTAGGGGCGATGCCTGCGGCGGTCTGCGCCAACGCTTTTCCACGACTCAAGCCCTTCGATATTAGGACTTACGCACTGTACAAAATAATCATGTTGTGTATGAACGTAAATACGCCGTTTCAGGTTTTTATTAATCAATTCATGGATGGTAAGTAGACCCGCGTCGTCGGGGCAATTCATGAATTGCCCCGACGATGAATGTGGTTTTTCAAATCACCCATACTTGGTCTTTTCTGTCAATGCGTAAGTCCTAGATATAATGCGGCTTACAAACATAACTACAACTAGAGAAGAAATGTTGCAAAATTTAATCTTGTTGCTGACCTCGATCGTGGGATGACATTAGAGAAGGCTGTGATTGTAGAATGGGAGCGTGAGCCAGGATGTCGCAACGATCAAGAGATTAGAGCATTTGGGCAAGCATTAACACGAAAACGTGCTCGATTTGCTTTCCCTGACGACTTCACCGACTTTGCTAAAAAGCTTCAAAACCGTCTGCGAGATAAGCATGATAAATCTAACACTGAAGGAGAAGCACTTCCTGCCTTACGCGAAATTAGAGTGCGTGCAGAACCTTCATGGAATAACTCTGAAGTTCGACTAATATTTTGGTTTATTCGAGACGAGGAACAGAATCAATTTGAGGGAATAGGATGGGAGCAATTTCTCAAACAGTGGTTGCAATTAATCCCTGAATCTGGACGATTCCAAGTTGTAGAGGGTTCGGTAGTAGCTTTGGAAGACATGACAGCAAAAGAGTATATTGAGAGTGATCCACTTGATTTGGATCACTTGTCATCCTAATGTTCATAATTTTACGATCGCTATCAGCAAAATAGCTCAACCACTGTCGGCTTGGTCACTTTCCCCATAGCGTTGCGCGGTAATTCTTCAACTATCAGAATTTGGGTTGGCACTTTATAGACAGCCAATTGCTCTTTTGCCCAACTCCTGAAAGCTTCTAATGTTAAAGGTTGTGAACCTTGCAATACCAACGCCGCACAAACCCGTTCACCCCATTCTAAATCGGCAACCCCAACCACTGCACATTCCTGAATATCTGGATGCGATCGCAATACTTCTTCAATTTCTAAAGCTGAAACTTTATACCCTCCCGTTTTGATGATATCTACACTCATCCGGCCCAGAATGCGGTAGTTACCGTTTTCAACTACGGCGGTATCTCCAGTACAGAACCAGCCATCTTGGAAGGCTTTGGCAGTTGCTTGGGGGTTTTGCCAATATTCTAGAAAGACTCCGGGGCCTTTAACTTGGATCTCTCCTGGTGTTCCTGCTGGGACTAACTCTGTACTCTCATTCACTAATCTCACTTCAACTTGAGGCAGAGGCTTTCCTACATATCCAGACAACCGTTCACCGTCTAAAGGGTTCGATAGCGCCATACCAATTTCAGTCATGCCATAGCGCTCAAGCAGAAAATGGCCGCTGATGGTCTGCCACTTTTCTAAAACTTGAACTGGTAACGCTGCCGAGCCAGAAACCATCAGACGCATCTTAGCACAGCCTTCTGACATACTTTTTTGGCGTTCCTTAGAGGCAGTTTCCCAAGTCGCAATTAGCTTTACATAAATCGTTGGTACTGCCATAAATAGGGTTAAGTCACCGTCACAAATTCGGTTCCAAACGGTTTCGGTATCAAACTTGCTCAACATATGACACTCCGCCCCAGCCCATAAAGCACAAGTCAGGACGTTGACAATTCCATGAATATGATGTATAGGCAGTATATGTAAAATGCGATCATTAGATGTCCATTCCCAAGCGGTGATTAAGCTAGTCACTTGTGCTTGAATATTTTGGTGAGTCGTAACCACACCCTTCGGTTTACCTGTTGTACCGCTTGTGTAGAGAATTAAGGCGCGTCTAGTGATATCTACCTCTGGGAGGCGACCAACATTATATGGGAGCGTTTCTGAGGTGAGGATAAATCGCAAATTTTGTTCAGTAGCGATCGCTCGTAGTATAGCCTCAAAATTGGGATGGGCAACAATAATCGATGCTCCACAATTTGTAATTACATACTCCAATTCTGGTCGCGGGTGCGAAATACACAGAGGTACAGCTATGCCACCAGCCCGCCAAATCCCCCATTGAGTGGCTACGTACTCAAACCCAGGCGGGATAAGAAAGGCAACTCGCTCCTCCTGTAAATCTTCTGTATTCTGAAGAAGACCTGTCGCTATTTGACTGGAAGTGTGGAGCAAATCCCGATAGGTAAATGCTCCATCGTTTGTAGCGTTGGTGCAGCCTCTCGGAACGAGAATAGCTATTTTCTCGTTGTGTTTTTCAGCACGAATAATCAATGGGAGATTCACGTTTATTTACCGATTTAGGGTTGATTCAGTCTACTTACTGAAAGCATATAGCAATGCCAAACGAGATGTAAATTTTACTGTTCCGGCAATAGTCTGTAACTTAATAGATGCTACAACCAACGTTGTTTTTTAGCATAGACAATACTACCAATCACAATTAATGCCATCACGCAGATCACAGCAGGATAAGCCCAAGGTTGCTCTAATTCCGGCATATATTTAAAGTTCATACCATAGAAACCAGACATGAAAGTGATTGGTAAGAATATGGTCGAGAGGATAGTCAGGCGATTAATTCGTTCACCGGTTTTGCTAGCGATATTATCGCGTTGAATTTCCATTAATTCTGACATCCAGGCTCTCAGAGCTTGATATTCTTGCCAGAGTTTATCAACGTGATGAACCAATTCTTGATTGAATAGTTCTTTCACTGGTTGGGTGAGCCATTGGAAATCTTCGTGCTCCATAATAACCATAAGTAACTTGATACTTTGAAAATTACGGCGTCCAGAACGAGTAGATTGCCTCATCGTGGCAATTTTTTTGTACGTTGATTCATCACCAGAATTCTCTAAAACTTCATCTTCTAAATCATCAAGTTTTCTAGAAATATAGTCAAATACAGTATCGTAATTATTCAAGACATCTTTAAAAATTAGATAAAAAAGATAGTCCATTCCCCACTTTTGAATATCTAAAGTTCGCTTTTGCAGATTATTAGCTAGAATGCTTAATATTTTTAGTTCAGTGATTTCAAAGGTGATAATAAAATTATTTCCAACCACAATATTGCCACGCGCAGCTTCAAGCTCATGATTTTTTATTTGAGGAGTTAGAATTTCATAGCTGTCAAATAAACAATCTTCTATGTCTTCATCAATTCCTAAAGGGGAATGGTTGAAAATCATATTAACACGTGATGGATTGAGTCCAAAGTGCTTGATAATTTTGGCCGTTCCAGTCCGATCGCGGAAGTGAATACAGCGCAACCATATATTGTGAGAACCGTCAATCCTTTTCAGTACCGTATCGACATCCCTACTGGTGAATAATTCCAGGTTATCTGGATAAAAAGTGAGAAGAATTAGCATATAGCAATCCTAATTGAGTCGTGAGAAAATACGGTGACTCATTTTGAGCGATAATTTATTTGACTACAACTACACATAAAATGTCAAAGCCTACCATTTATGACGGTGAATAGAGATATTGCAATCCGCTTGGTGTTAGTGATATTTTATCCCGGAAGATCCCCCCAACCCCCCTTAAAAAAGCAGGGCTGTTTCATCCTACAAGGGCAAGAAGTTCGTCAATATCATTAGAGACAAATCTTTGAGCAGTTGTGATGGAAGCAGCTTATGAAAGGCAGCAATGCGTTGAATATGACGATGTAATTTTGGTTGATTATCAATAAAGGCAATTACGTAATCGTTGCCACTTTCTATAACTAACTAGCAAGTTTTTTTTGGCAATGTAGCCAATCAAAGCTGAATACAGCACATTCGATATCCAAAGCTGTAATTAAGTTTTGTACAACTTGGATTTCACCCTCCTCCTTGTTGTCCAATTTTTTTATGTCTAAAATAAGTCCTCTTGTACTCGCAAATACCGATACTATGCTGACAAAATTTTGACTGGATGAATTGTAGTTTTGAACTGCGTCTTTAATACTTTTACCATCTGCGCTCAACCATTCTGATTCGCCTAAATAAACCTAGTTCTGCGCTCACTGATGAAATATTTTCACCAGTTTATCAAAGTCTACTTCCATCACTACACGTGTGATGTTGAGTGATAAAGAATACCATGTTTTTGTATTTCAAATGTTTTTATCAATTTCCAACGATGCCGTTTGACGAAATCTCCCCATACACGATACCCGACGTATCCATTCATAGTGCCCATTATTACAAACAGTAATACCAACCAGAGTGGATGCCTTTGACCATCTTTCGTTCTAAAATCTTCTACAACCCGCAGCTGTTCAATCAGATTTGTACCCATGATCTTTTATCCCCTCAACACTTGCTATTTTACCTGTTTTAGGGAATGAAACAGCCTTGCTTAAAAAGGGGAGAACCAAAGAGCCAACTTTTTAAGGAGGTTAGGGGATCTCTTGTGCATAAGTCCTAAAGATATTTCCTTAGGATGAATGCAGTTTCTCTCAAAGGCAGGATGGAATACTTGAGAAAATCGATCATGATGATAGAGAAACGCTGTAGCTGTGCAGTTGTAAATTGAGTGGTAGATGTTTTTTCAATTCCAGGCGAAATAACAGGAATTCCAACTTTGTTTTTGCAACAGCAAAGCTTTTAGCAAATACAGGTGATGATGAAATCCGATGAACACAATATATAAAGAACGTAAAGTAGTTTCGCGTCTATTTGCAGTGCTGCTTTCAGCATTGCTAACAGTACCCTTGCTGAGTAGCTGCGGAGGAGGTTCCCGAAATGCTTCAACACCACCACCTGTTGATGATAGTATTGGTAGAACAGTGAGCGATCGCAACGCTACAAACCAACCCGAAGCTAAGAAGGGATTGGGTACGGGGCAAAAAGTGGCACTTTTGGCGGGAGCTGCGGCACTTTACTACGTCTACAACCAGCATAAAAATGCTTCAAAAGAAGGAGCGCAAGGTAAGTACTATCTTTCCAAAAACGGGCGTGTATACTACCGCGATGCTGAACATCGCGCTCACTGGGTAACTGCACCATCAGAAGGAATTCGAGTGCCGGAATCTGAGGCGCAACAATATCGGCAATTCCAAGGCTATAACGGAAGTTCCTCAGGTCGCGATCTAAGTGGCATAAGTTCATCCGCAGCTCCGGCACTCTAGATCAGCGAAGCGTGTGTAAATCTAAAGCGGGTTTCTCGGAGGATAACGCCGATCGCGCACGTCGGAAACACGAACTTAAATCAGGAGACAGATCATGGTAGATGACTTTTTGCGAAAGGCGAAGGATTTCCTCTTAGGGTCGAATAGCGATAAACCTGAAGATGCCGAATTCCGCGATCGCAATGTCCGTCCAGCCAGCGAAGACCCCTATGGCGATCCCGCAGATCCGGCATCTTACGGCAACGTCACCCCAGCCAGTCAAGACCCCTATGGCGACCCCGCAGATATCCCGTCTTACGGCAACGTCACCCCAGCCAGTCAAGACCCCTATGGCGATCCCGCAGACCAAGGGGAGTTTGGCAACGTCCGCCCAGCCAGCGAAGACCCCTACGGGGACCCCGCAGATCAGGATTCCCGCCGTTAACGCGAAACTAATATTGTAATGTTGGTTTTCATAGGGTGATAAATTTTGGAATAACAAATAAGGCAGTGGGATTTTAACCTACTGCCTTTCGTTTTTGCTGCTATTTCAAGGTTGCAAAAAATTCACCACAATTCAAAATTTACACACATAACTTACGCACTCAGATCCCCCAACCCCCTTAAAAAGCTTACGATTACCCACATTTGCCAAATCAGGTGCTTCGTTGTCATCCCAGAGGGGAATCAAATTCTCCTCCTAATAGCTAAAGTCCTCTGAAGAGGACTAAGCAAAGATTTCAGTCCACTTTAAGTGGACTTGAGCTATGAGCCACCGTACTTCAGTACAGGGCGGGATATGGCTTGTAAGGACTTCACTCTAAGGGCGTTTCATTATTTAAACTCTTCAAGTTGATCCACACGTAACCAAACGTTTGGTGTTGGTACTTTCCCGAACTTAATCAGAGCGTAATCACCCTTGACATCTACAATTTCGCCCTTGGTTTCAAACAAATAAGAAGGAAAGCGACTATCACTGGCTTTTGCTTCCAGACTGTTTTCCAGTTTTTCGCGGATAGCGCGAACCATATCTCCTTTTTTGACTGCCATAAATTCCCCTCTTAAATTTATAGATTGTTTTATCTGCATTTTAAGAGAGTTCCGAGTTAGAAGTAAAAACTCCTAACTCCCAACTCCTAACAGACGCGATTAATCGCGTCTCTACTCCTAACTCCCCCTAGTGTTTGACACTCGGAGCAAAAATGACTAGAACGCCCAGCTAACCTAATCCGTTGAATTGGCGTACCACAAACTCGACAGGGTTCTCCAGCGCGGTTATAAACCCAGGCAACACCACCATAATTGCCGTTGACACCCTTAATACTTAAGAAATTACTAAAAGTCGTACCACCAGCCTCAATGCTGGTTTCTAACACTTGAATTATGGCTGTTCGCAAACGCTCAATTTGCTTTAGCTGCAAATCTATACACAAGGTTTCAGGTAAAATTCCACTCTTAAACAGGGCTTCATCAGCATAGATGTTACCTAATCCCGCTACCACCGACTGATCCAGTAGCGCAGTCTTAATCGGACGGCGGCGGTTTTTGAGTTTGAGAGCTAGATATTCGACAGTGAATTCGGGTGAAAATGGGTCTGCTGCCAGTTTTGCCAAACCAGTCATAATACTTTCTACAGCAACACCAGGCGGAATCCACCAAATTTTACCGAAGGTACGCTGATCAACAAAACGCAATTCCTGCTGATCCCCAAAGAATAATCTAACCCGCGTGTGCTTATGTAGTGGTTCATCTCGATGCAGCCACAGTAGTTGACCGGTCATTCGCAGATGAACTCCTAGCCAACTGGTTGAGGAAGGGGAAGATGAGGAGGATGAGGGAGCGAGTTCGGCGAGGAGATATTTACCGCGACGATGCCAAGTGGCAATCGCATTTTTGTTAATTCCATCAACAAACTCACCGACAGAAAACGGGTAGGCGATGGTGCGATCGAGCAACACATCTCCACCCGTAATTTCTTGGTTAAGGGTCAATTGATTTAGACCCTTTCGGACTGTTTCAACTTCAGGCAGTTCAGGCATTCAAGCTGATTAAGCAGGCAATTTTGATGTACTTGGGGCTTCAATAAACAAGAGATGGGGCAGTAACTTACACAGCCGTAGATGGCTCGTATTACTACCCAACAGAAACCGTAAATACCCGCAGGACGGCTTCTTGTAGATTAGAGTAGGCTAGGATGAAGAATGAATGAACTGATATTTTCAGACTTCATACTTCAGACTTAAGACTACCCTTCATCATCGCATCAAACAACCCCCTTGTAGCTTTACTGCTATTTTTTAGGTGCTTTAGCCTTTGGTGCTTCAACCTCGACTAATTCATCCTGGGCAAAGTTGTTGGTATTGATACCAGAGTAATTGACCTTTTCAAAGCGGACAATTACAGGGTATTTGATGCCGCTTTGGTCAATGGAAGCCACAGTTCCAAGATCCTGAAACCAGTAGGATTCAGGGCGGAGAATACGTACTTTAGAACCACGTTGAACCATGATTATTTTCCCTTTTAGTTATCAATCGCCAATCTAGAGGGCTAATTGATTTCACTCTACAACCTGAAGGTCGCACCAAGAGTCTTTGTTAAGTTATTTGTCTGAATTTAGTATGGGGCATGGGGCATGGGGCATGGGGCATGGGGCACTTGTACTGAGCGAACGCGAGTGCGTCTCGTAGAGAAGCCGTAAAGCCTGCGGCATAGCTTCGCTTAAGGCGCAGCCTCTCCAAGAGTTGTATTGGGCATTGAATATTAGTTATTCTTTCTGCCTAATCTCCCTCATCTCTCTCACTCCCCACTCCTCTAGCACATCCCAAATTTAAAATTGTATTAGACCCTACTTGACAAGGTAAACGTTATAGAGTACCTTCAATCGCGAACAGTATTTTTGCACAAACTTTATGTTTTACTCAATATGAACACGCTTCCCTCGTTACCTCTGCCGATCCGCAGATCGTTATCTATATAGGTGATATCTAACCAGCCTTGCTGTTTATCACTATTTATGGCAACATCAATCGCCGGAAATTTTCTACCTGCTTCAATTTGTTGGATAAAAGTTACCGGAGAATTGTATTCTATTAAACGTTGTAAGCCGATAATAGACCGCTCAAATTTCACTTGGACACGCCGACCTGAAACTGGCTCAAATTTAGCAGCAATGCTGACTAATCCTTCTAGATAAGGCAAGCCATAAATCTCAGCTATGTTGTAAACACTGGTAGTCTCTACCCGGATACACTGATAGATTTGACCCAGTTTGCAAAAAGGTAAACGATCTAAGTTTAAAAGAGCCTTGCTTGTGGTGTATAGTAATCGCCAATTGCCATCAAGCAAATTACTAGCTTCCACCGGACGGGGTGTAGGATTAAAGTCTTCTAAATTGGCGATCGCCGCTAAGATAGCCTGTTTCTGTGCTTGGGTCGCTAGTAGACCGCGATTAGTAAGTGCGATCGCATCTATAAGAGCCGCTTTTCCCATCATCGCCTGTCACCTCTAAAATCACTCAGTTTCCATCAGCATAAACAAGATATTCATAACCTATGTGTAGAGCCATAAAAATTACGAATAATCGCTTTGAGGTAAGCCATACGCCTATTAAATAAAAAATTTCTATCTGAATGCGGATTTATCAACTAAAGGGTTGAAAAGATAACTAAATTAATCCGTGTCAAGTGATAGACTCTAAATGTCAACTTACGTAAACCTTTTCTTGTCTTCGTTGATATGTTGAACTCTCCATTACGTGAAGAACCTCGTAACCAGCAAGCCGATGTCATCCCCCTAAAGCAAGAGTCCTCTTTGTCGGACTGGTTGGAAAACAAGGGTCGGATTATAACGCGTGACGTTCACGAACCGGATTTTCAAGATGGCGAAGAAGAAATAGACTCCCTAATGGGTGTAGAAGATGGAATTGGCTACGACCTTGATGATGATGACGATATAGGAATCGCTGAGGATTAGCCTTTTCAGGCTAGGGACTTGGTAGTATTCCCTAGTTCCTAGTATTCAGTTTTATAAGTGTGGAGTGAAGGGAAATTTCTGTGGACGCTAAATTATCTCCTGAGCAAGGATTAAATATTTCTGGAATCGCTCTAGCCTCTTTATTAGCCGTAGGGCTAGGTATAACAGCATTTTTCTTGGATTCGTTGGCCAATAGGCTACCGTGGCAAAGTATGTCGTTAACCCTGCCACTACTGTTGTGTGCGTTAGGTTCAGGTGTCGTGGGCTATTGGGTAATACCCCTACTTCAAGCACTCAAAACTGGACAAATAATTCGCGAAGATGGCCCCCAAGCCCATCTAAAAAAGGCAGGCACCCCAACAATGGGAGGTATATTTTTTATACCTGTAGGTGTGATAATTGCCTGTATCTTGTCTAACTTTGCTAAAGACGTGCTTGCAGTTTCGGCATTGACAATCAGCTACGGATTGATTGGCTGGCTCGACGATTGGCAAATTCTGCGCCGGAAATCAAATAAAGGTATATCTCCCGGAACCAAACTGGCTTTACAGGTGGGTTTTGCGGCAGTGTTTTGTCTATGGCTGATGTTTAATCAACCTTCTAATATTACAAATATTGCTTTGCCTTGGGTGAGCTTCACACTACCCTTAGGATTCCTATTTTGGCCTCTAGCAGGTTTTGTGCTAGTTGCAGAAAGTAATGCGACTAATTTAACAGATGGTATTGATGGTTTGGCAGCAGGAACAGTAGCGATCGCACTTTTGGCATTAGGTGCCCTAGTCGCACCTACAGCACCTGGGTTGATGGTTTTCTGTGCGGCTTTAAGTGGTGGGTGCTTAGGTTTCTTAGCCCATAATCGTAACCCAGCCCGCGTTTTCATGGGAGATACCGGTTCTTTAGCACTAGGAGGAGCTTTAGCTGCTGTAGCACTATTGACAAACACCTTAGTAGCTCTGTTCATTCTCAGTGGTATCTTCTTCGTAGAAACCCTTTCGGTGATGGCACAGGTAAGTTATTACAAAGCCACTAAGGACCCTGATGGCAAAGGCAAGCGCCTCCTCAAAATGGCACCCTTACACCATCATTTAGAACTGACTGGCTGGTCAGAATTGCAAGTGGTTGGAGTATTTTATGTCATCGCTGCTATATTGGCTGCTATCTGCTTGGTGTAGGCGCAGCCCAACCCAGGCATCGCTCCATTCTGAATCGTTTGAAATACTGCTCGAATACAAAATGACAACTCCCACATCTTCAGGGAGTTATTTTTTATAAGGAAAATTTCAGACTCGCAGGAATAAAGCATATCCGCCATAGGGGATGCCAAAGTATGAAAATGCAGTGATGCCGTGAGCAATTATGCAGTTCCAGTAAATAGGCTCCATTGCTGACCTGATATTAACATTTGATCCGTTTTACTATAATTCTGGGTAATCTCAACATGTAACGATAAAAGGGATGATTTCAGTGCCTTATGCCTTAGTTTTATCGTAACTTTCTCAAAGGCTACTCATTTCACCCCCTTACAAACCTGACTTACCAAGTGAGTGAGTTCGGGCAAAATCAGTTTTTCCATCGCTAGGCGCACAGCATTACTCGAACCAGGAAGCGAGAAGATTAATTTATTTTGATAAACCCCAGCAACAGCGCGAGAAGCGATCGCCCGCGAACCAATTTCTTGATAACTTAAAAAACGAAATAACTCACCAAATCCCGGTAAGGTTTTCTCTAGTAACTTCTCAATCGCATCGTAGGTGGTATCTCTTGGTGCAATACCTGTACCACCATTGAAAATTACAGCATCCAAACTTGAGCTTTTACCCAGACTTTCTATCTGCCCTTGAATTTGTGTTGGTTCATCTTTAATAATCGTGTAGGCTCCTACAGCATGGTTAGCACCAAGGAGTAACTGCTGAATTAACTGACCACTTTTGTCTGTTTCTAAAGTGCGTGTATCGCTAACAGTAACCACAGCACAAGTTACCGTAATTCTAGGCGAGTCTGGGTGGGGTTGTGAGGTCATAGATCAGTCATGAACTTTTAATCGGATCGTGGATAATTGGGCATGGGAAATGCCGCATTGGTCACGAAAATAATTACCTATGCCCTATGCCCTATGCCCTATGCCCTATGCCCTATGCCCTATGCCCTATGCCCTATGCCCTAAGCTGTCGCGTCTTTAATTTTCGAGAGTGTTCTCGTTGCAACAAGGGTTCCAGACCATAAAAAGTGCAAGTTATACGCGCGACAGCTTATGCCTCATTTTTGCTCAGTCCCAGACCGTTTTCATCAGCATACCGCTCCATGAAGCGCATAAAGCGATCCCATTCTTGGGCAGATTTCATCACGTAAACTGCTTCTAATGCTTCCGGTTTGCCGTTGACAAATTTACCCTTAACTTCACGGGTAACTATCTCTCCTTCTTCGTCAATCAAGTACATCCCGGTAATGTCTTCGGTGCTATTTTGATCTAAAATCTTCGGATTGGTAAAAATAAACGTCGCTGTACCACTTTCGCCAGTGCGCGATCGCGTCAGGCGCACCTCTGGTGTTACTTCTTCGTCAAGACCTTTAGAAAACTGGATTTTCGCCATGATGAATGAATTTAAACTTTTGTGATGGTTAATTTAATATTCTCTCATCAATTAGAACACCACGGTCTACAGGCTACTGTTATTCATCTTTCTAGTGTATATACTTAATTTGCTTCTTTTTCAAGTAACAAAGTTACGGGCCCATCGTTTTCAATTGTAACTTGCATCATTGCACCAAATTGACCTATTTCCACCTGCAAACCGCTAGATCTTAACTTGGTAACAAAACGATTATACAAATCTTCTGCTGATTGGGGAGCGGCTGAACGGTCAAAAGAAGGACGGCGACCTTTGCGGCAGTCACCGTAAAGGGTAAACTGACTGACTACTAACAAATCGCCGCCAATTTCTTGTACAGATTTTTGCCAACGGTTGTCTCCTTCCTCGTCAGGAAACAGCCGCAATTCCAAGCACTTACGCGCCATCCAGTCGATTTCAGCATCAGTATCGGTATTGGCAATACCCACAAGTAAATTTAGCCCCCGCCCAATTTTGCCGACAATTTCACCGTTAACTGCAACTTGAGATGATTTAACTCGCTGAATAACAACGCGCATTTTAATCTAAACGTTCATTAATATTTCAATTTTAAAGCGATGTCTACGACAGGATACGCCTACGCATTCTTAAACCGCAAACTAAATATAGAAAAAATGAGCGCTTACCACCTGATAAAATCTCTTAATGTTCGATAACGTTTGTAAGTTCCTTGCTGAAACTTTCTCCACTGACTTTGCAAGTTGGCTGTTAGGGGAATCTATCACCTTGACTGAGTTAAGTCCTTCTGAGCTTTCTCTGGAACCAATCCGCGCCGATGCGCTGATATTGCTCAAAATCGATAGCGGAGCAATTGAGAATGCATTCCCAGGTTCCACCTGGGAACGAGTACGAGTATTAATTAAACTTTTAACTCCTAACTCCTAACTGCTAACTCCTAACTTTTATTTCCCAAACCCTTTACCGCGAGAGGTTGAAGGTAGACAAATGCAGTTTTCGAGTTGAGTAATTAAAGCCTCACGATCCAAATTTTGACCAATCAGCACAAGTTGATTTTTCAATTGACCTTGCCATTCATCATCATCCAAGGTAAAGCGTTTACCGCAAAGGTGGAAAATATGACGCTTCGGACTTTCATCAAACCACATAATCCCCTTCGCTCGGAAGATATTTGAGGGTAGCTGGTTATCTAAGAAATACTGAAACTTCCTAATAGAAAAAGGCTTGTCACTTTGGAAAGAGATGGAAGTAAAACCATCATTTTCTAAATGGTCAGAATGATGGTGATCGTGGTGATCATGGTCATGATCGTGATGATCGTGACCGCATGTTGAGTGATCATGATCATCATGATCGTGATGGTCGTGTTCATCCACCACTGTGTCAAAATATTTATCAGACTCAAACAGACCAACACTCAGAATTAAGGGAAGTGGCACTTGCGATCGCGTGGTGCGGATAATTCTCGCTCCTTCCTTAACTTCGTTAATTTTTCTTTCTAACTCCTTCAAAGTGGCTTCATCAACCAAATCTGTCTTGTTCAGCACAATTACATCACCATAGGCAATCTGACTGTATGCTGCCTCAGAGTTAAATAAATCTAGGCTATAATTCGCCGCGTCTACTACGGTAATAATCGAATCCAAGCGGGTTAAATCCCGCAATTCTGTGCCCAGAAATGTTAAAGCTACTGGTAGCGGATCTGCCAATCCAGTTGTTTCCACTACTAGATAATCTAGATTTTCTTGGCGTTCTAAAACTTTGTAAACTGCATCTACCAAATCATTATTAATAGTGCAGCAGATACAACCGTTATTTAGCTCCACCATGTTCTCACCAGTGGAAACAATTAGCTCGTTGTCGATGCCAATTTCGCCAAATTCATTGACTAGAACAGCGGTTTTCAAACCCTGTTGGTTGTTGAGGATATGATTAAGTAAAGTCGTCTTGCCACTACCGAGGAAACCCGTAATAATTGTTACTGGCATTCCTTGTTTAGGCGTATCCATTGCCGAAGATTCGGGTGTAACTGCTGATTGCATAGCGCTGTTATCAAGTCAAAAAAATAGTAATGTAGCGCAGATAGTCCAGAAAACACTAGCATAGGGATGCTGGACTGTCATCCCAGCTGCTTTACCCTATTATTACGTATCTCCTTATTTCAGCATTACTCTGTTATGACCCTAACCCTTTACAATACCCTCACCCGTCGTCAAGAACCGTTTGAAACAGTCGAACCAGGAAAGGTTAAGATGTATTACTGCGGCGTGACAGTGTACGACTACTGCCATTTGGGTCATGCGAGAGCTTGCATTGTTTGGGATGTAATCCGCCGATACCTCCAGTTTATCGGTTATCAAGTGCGATATATTCAAAATTTTACTGATATTGATGACAAGATTCTGAATCGAGCCTGTGTTGAACATTCATCAATGGAAGCTGTAGCCGATCGCTTTATCAAAGCATATTTTGAGGATATGGCGCGGTTGGGGATTAAAGAAGCTGATGAGTATCCCCGTGCTACCCACACAATCAATGGCATTTTGCGGTTAATTCATGAATTGGAAAATAAGGGTTTTGCCTACCCTGCTGACGGTGATGTGTATTATCCAGTACGAGAGTTTGCTGAGTATGGCAAGCTTTCTGGACGCAAGTTAGAAGATATGCAAGCCGGGAAAAGCGATCGCGTCAACGTGGATGATCCAGAATACCAGAAAAAGAAAGACCCCTTTGATTTTGTTTTATGGAAAGCAGCAAAACCGGGAGAACCTGCTTGGGAATCACCTTGGGGCGCAGGTCGTCCTGGGTGGCATATAGAATGCTCGGCAATGGTGCGCGATCGCTTGGGTGATACGATAGATATTCATGCTGGTGGTACTGACTTAATTTTCCCCCACCACGAAAATGAAATTGCCCAATCTGAGGTTGTGACAGGAAAACCCCTAGCGCGTTACTGGTTGCATAACGGCATGGTGACAGTAGATGGTGAAAAAATGTCTAAATCTTTGGGCAACTTTATCACTATTCGAGAATTGCTGGATCGAGGAGTTGACCCGATGGCAGTGCGGTTGTTTGTGCTGACTGCTCAATATCGCACACCAATTGATTTTAGCGATGAAGCGATCGCCGCAGCAACCAACGGTTGGCACACCATTAAAGAAGGTTTACTTTTCGGCTACCAATACGGTGAAAAATTAGGCTGGGATTTAGGGACTGGGGACTGGGGACTAGGGACTGGGAATATCCCCATACCCAGTACCGAATACCCAGTACCCAATCCCTATGTTGAGCGTTTCCAAGAAACTGTGAATAACGACTTTAATTTTCCTGGTGGATTAACAGTGCTGTTTGAATTAGCCAAAGAACTGCGTCGTCAGGGAAATATTCTTGTGCATCAAGGGAAAACCGAAACATCACCAGAGGAGTTACAGCGACAATGGCAAACTCTCGTTACATTAGCTGGAGTTTTGGGTTTAGAAGCCGAGATAAAAGTCGAAACTCACACGAGTAGTGCTTTAAGCGATGCGGAAATTGAGGCTAAAATTCAGCAAAGGCAAGAAGCACGTAAAGGCAAGAATTTTGCCGAAAGCGATCGCATTCGTGACGAACTTCAAGCAGAAGGTATTACGCTAATTGATAGCCGTGATGGCACACGCTGGCACCGGAATTAGAGGGTACTGGGGAGTAGAAAGAAAATTCCTCTTCTCTGTACCCTTCCTAATTCCCTACTCCCTACTCCCTACTCCCTACTCCCCATTCTCCTAAATTATGTGGTCTGAACTTAAAAAAGCGATCGCTAGTTTCGACATTCCCGCTGATTGGATCGGTATTAGAGCCGTAAAGGAGACTTCTACTACCCGTTTAGTCCGTGACGCCTTACCCCAACTAAACGGCAAATCCTTCACTGTAGGAGCCATGTTGGAAGTTTTGGTCAATGGTTGTCTGGGTTATGCAGCAACTAACTCTCTGGAACTGTCTTCCCTACAAGCCGCTGCCCAAACAGCCTATAAACAGGCATTAGCAGCCAGTGAATGGTGGATACATCCCTTCCGTGAAAGTGAGCGCCCTAAAGTCGTTGGTGAATATAAATCTCCATTTCTTGAGCCATTGGATGCTCTGAGTCCGGGAGAAATCAACGATTTACTGGTTCGTGTTTGCCAAACACTGAAGGTTGACGACAAGATTGTGCAAACTATAGCCAGTGCTAGCACCAGTGAGAGAGAATCTTGGTTTGTTAGCAGCAACGGCTCAGAAGTCTATCAAAAAATACTATCTATAGGCACTAATTACGGAGCCACTGCCCAAGATGGCGCGGTTGTACAGCAGCGCAGTAACAACGGCTCGCAAGCAAACTGTTACCAAGGCGGACTCGAACTATTAAAACAAGAAGACTTATGGCATCGGGTGCGGCAAATTGGCGAACAAGCAGTAGAACTCTTGACAGCAGAAGAATGCCCAACTACCTGTACCAATTTAGTTTTAGCCCCAGACCAAATGATGCTGCAAATCCATGAAAGTGTCGGGCATCCTCTAGAAATTGACCGAATTTTGGGAGATGAGCGTAACTATGCTGGGGGCAGCTTCGTTAATAAAAGTGATTTTGGCAACCTAGTATATGGTTCGCCACTGATGAACATTACCTTTGATCCCACCGTGCCTGGTGAATTTGCCAGCTATGGCTTTGATGATACGGGTGCTGTAGCAACGCGGGAGTATTTGGTTAAAGAAGGTGTACTCCAACGGGGTTTAGGTAGTCTGGAGAGTCAAGCCAGAGCAGGCGTACCAGGAGTTGCCTGTGCCCGTGCTTCCTCATGGAATCGACCAGCGATCGATCGCATGGGTAACTTGAATTTAGAGCCTTTAAACGCCACCTTTGAAGACATTATTGGCGGGATAGAACACGGCGTTTACATGGAATCTAACCGATCTTGGTCAATTGACGATCGCCGCTACAAATTTCAATTTGGTTGCGAGTACGCTAAATTAATTGAAAACGGTAAACTCACCAAAACCCTCCGCAATCCTAACTATCGCGCCACAACACCAGAGTTTTGGCACAGCTTAATCCAAGTAGGGAATGCTGACAACTGGCAAATGTATGGTACTCCTTATTGTGGGAAAGGAGAACCAAATCAGGCCATTTGGGTAGGACATGGTTCACCTGTTTGTGTATTTGCTAATGTCGAAGTTTTTGGTGGAGGAAGTTGAAAGAGTTAGGAGTTAGGAGTTAAGAGTTAGGAGTGAATAATGAAGAGTGAAGAGTTGGTACTTAAGTAGGTAGGCATAATTAAACCAGGACTTACGCAAAAAAGTTCTGAAGTAGCGGTAATTCATGAATTATCGCTACGACAAATCAGGGTTTTGAGACAATTTTGCGTAAGTCCTATAAACATAAAATAAAATCCTAGTTCAAAGTGAGCGATTTATCGCTTAAAACAAGGATTATTAGGAGTAAAGTCCATACTACAAACTTTAATTCATTTACGCCTAGCTACTTAGGAGTTTTGAATTAAAAAAACTTTCAACATATAACTCCTAACTCCTGTACAGACGCGATTAATCGCGTCTCCTAACTCCTGTACAGACGCGATTAATCGCGTCTCCTAACTTTCTCCCCCTCCCTATTCCCTATTGATAATTAATATCCATGAAAATTGAGGAATTATCTGCGTTAGAAGTCAGCTTTAATCAACTGATTGAAACTCTGTTGAACAAAAAAGCAGAAAATGAACAATTCACTGTGAAACTAAGCAGTGAAAGAAGTCAATTTACTCGTTTCAATCATGCGAAAGTACGACAAACTGGTTGTGTTGCTGATGGTTGGATCGAACTGACTTTGATGGCAGACCAGCGCAACAGTGTTCGACAGTTTCCCTTTACTGGAAATTGGGACGGAGATTGGCAGTTAGCATATGCTGCTTTGCAGGAACTACGTGACGAACTTATTCTATTACCCATCGATCCATATCTAGTTTTACCATCAGGAAATAATACCAGTAGAGAAATACATTCTGGGAATTTATTGGCAGCGGAAGTAGTAGTACCAACTGTACTAAAACTAGTCGCTGAATTGGATTTTGCAGGGATATATGCAGGGGGAGTGGTAGTTAAAGCTTATGGTGATTCCAGCGGTCAAAAACACTGGTTTGCTACTGATTCTTTTACCTTAGATTATTCTCTATTTTCCACCTCTGGACAAGCAGTTAAGGGAACATTTGCAGGGAGCGATTGGGATGAATCTGCTTATATAGCAAAAATCAGCGAAGCCAAAAAGCAACTCGAATTGCTTTCTCGGCCAGTTAAAGAATTGCCACGGGGACAATACAAAACTTATTTTGCGCCTGCTGCTGTTGCAGATTTATTAATGATGCTTTCTTGGGGAGCTGTAAGCGAAGCTGATATCCAACAAGGAAATAGTTCTTTAGCTGCTTTATGGCGTCAAGAAAAACAACTTTCGACAGCATTTAGTTTGAAAGAAAACTTTCAACGGGGATTAGTGCCGCGATTTAATGAATTGGGAGAAATAGCAGCACCGGAGTTACCTGTAATAGAAAAAGGATATTTAGTAAATACTCTAATTAATTCTCGGACTGCTAAGGAATATCAAAAAACTACCAACGGCGCTAATGGTTCAGAGACTTTACGAGCGCCAGAAGTGAGTCCGGGAAATTTGGTATTTGAGCAGATTTTTCCGAGTTTAGATACAGGATTATATGTATCAAATTTGCATTACTTGAATTGGAGCGATCGCCAAACTGGTAGAATCACAGGGATGACCCGTTATGCTTGTTTTTGGGTAGAAAATGGAGAAATCATCGCTCCCATTGAAAACTTACGTTTTGATGAAAGTCTCTATCGCTTCTGGGGAGAAAATTTAGTAGATTTGACCAATTTTCAGGAATTTATTCCCGAAGTCGGAACATACGAAAGTCGCCAACTAGGAGGTAGTTTAGTTCCCGGTATGCTGGTGGAAGATTTTACATATACTTTGTAATCAGGTGCTGACAGAAAATCAAAAGCCAACAGATAGAATCTAACCTCACCCCGATAAAACTGTGCTTTATCTGCCCTCTCCTTACTAAGGAGAGGGGTTGGGGGTGAGGTTTGTCTCCCAATGCTAAAATCACCGAACTCTGTAAACTGCATTAATTACAATATCTTTGATACTTAAGTAAAGAATTAATAGCAACAATAAAAATTGCTCAAATTGAAGAATCGGATCTAAACGCCAACCTTGAAAAAACAAGACTATCCCGGATATTAACATTATAATTGGTGTAAATATCACTTGAATAATGTAAAGGGCTAAAGCCCAACCTGTAAGCCTAATTCCACGTTGGGATAGCCAAGCTACTGTTAAAATAAAGTAAACAATTGCCAAAATAAAATAAATAATTCCAATTAAACCAGCTATATTTAATCCAAAGTTAACTTGAGCGAAAGTAAGCATTTATTAAAAATCCTGCTTAATTACAAACCAAAACATTAAATTTATTTCCAGCTAGATTCAGCTTCAAGTATGGAAAGCTAAAAGTCTTCCTTAATGAAAATTATTGGGTTTCGCTATTGCTTAACCCAACCGATAATTCTTTTTCATCTCTCCTTAGAGCCTCTATTTCTTCTTACCAGGAGGTGAATTGCGCTGGGTGAGGTTATCAATTTGCAATTGTTGCCGTCCGTTGGTAATAATTCGCAACATATCTTTGAGATCCTGCTCAATATTTTCCAGAACGCCATCGGCATATGCATCAGCACCATCTTCAATTTCTTGAGCCTGAGCGATCGCAGTTTGTCGTATTTGCTCTAACTCTTGCTGACAAGCATACCGCTTGCGTTCAATCTCGGCGAGGGTTTCTTGCATTATTCCCTCACACTCTTGTTGCACTTGTCGCCGCAGTTGTTCAGCTTCTTGTTCTGCCTGTTGAATAATATCGCTTTCAGCTAAAATTTGCGCTCTTTTTGCCTGTGCGGCCTCAACGACCTGCTGGCCATACTCTTCCGCTTCTAGCAGAATTTCATCCTTTTGGTCGAGGATGGCTGCGGCTTCTTGAAAAAGTGATGGTAAGGCAAGCCGGATGTAATCAAGCTGATCCAGCAGCTTTTCTTCATCTATGAGTGTGCGTCCCGTCAGCGGAATCCTGAGGCTAGAGAGAACCATTTCCTCTAGGCGGTTGAGTTCCTGCTGAATATCTACGCTTCCCTCTCCACTGAGATACTCTTGAGGGGGGGGATTGCTTCCGTTGAGATTGGGTTCAACATTGGAGAGTTGTGATTGTAGCATTGGTATATATCTAGGGCAATGTGTGGGGGAACGAGATGATCGATAGAGCCACCAAACCTTGCAATCTCTTTTACCACACTACTACTTAAAAAACTATACTCATTTGAGGTTGCGAGAAAAACTGTTTCTATTTGGGTAGAAAGAGTTTTATTGGTGTGAGCCATTTGCAGTTCCACTTCAAAATCTGACACAGCCCGTAAACCCCGAAGCAAAACTTGTGCTTGTCGCATTTGGGCATAGTTGACGGTAAGACCATCAAAGCTGTCTACTTCTACATTAGGTAGATGTTGTGTAGAAAGACTGATCTGATCTAGCCGTTGCTGCACACTAAAAAGTGGCATTTTGTTGGGGTTCCGCAGTACAGCGACAATCACCCGCTCAAACAGCCGACTACCGCGCTGGATGAGGTCAAGGTGTCCCAAGGTGATGGGGTCGAAGCTACCAGGATAAATAGCAATCACAATTTTAAATATATCAAAGTTGTTTAGGTGATTATATCGAAACCGTTTTGTGTAACTTACTCAAATCTACCATCTTGCGCTCTGAGTAAGAATGCTAAACTCAATTGTTTTAGTGGCACAAGTTATGCTCAACTAGGCGTTAGGAACTAGACTCCTAAATATGGATACTGGATTTTTACCTATGTCCCCAGATGTGGAGGATTTAAGTGTAGTTCCAGTATTCGAGATGTCAGAAACTCCGTACTTAGCAAAGTGCGCGGGTAGTTAACGAAGTTTTCTAGGTAATTTTTCATGGCACTGGATTTTTCCACCTTGCCCTTGGCGTTTCAATTTACTTCTCCAGGACCGATTCTGGTGAAATTAGGGCCACTAAGTATCCGCTGGTATGGCTTATTAATTGCCACAGCAGTGTTAATTGGCGTCATCCTTTCCCAGCATTTGGCAAAGCGCCGTAATGTTGATCCTGAGTTGCTAGGCGATTTGTTTTTTTGGTTGTTGATTGGGGCAATTCCTGGCGCACGGCTATATTACGTTTTCTTTGAGTGGTCAAAATATGCCCCAACTCCAGGAAAAATCTTTGCTATCTGGGAAGGAGGTATTGCTATTCATGGAGCGATTCTTGGTGGGGTTTTAGCTGCGTTAATCTTTGCCAAAATCAAGCAGGTTTCTTTTTGGCAACTGGCAGATTTAGTAGCGCCTTCGCTGATTTTAGGGCAGGCGATCGGACGTTGGGGCAATTTCTTTAATTCTGAGGCTTTTGGTGATCCTACTGATTTACCCTGGAAGCTGTATATTCCGCCAGACCATCGTCCTCTAGACTATGTTAGTTTCGATTACTTTCATCCCACCTTCCTCTACGAATCTCTGTGGGATTTAATGGTGTTTACGCTACTAATAACGTTGTTTTTCCGGTCTTTATCCGGTAAGCCACGCTTGAAGGTAGGCACGCTGTTTCTAGTTTACTGGCCAGCCTACAGCTTAGGACGCTTGTGGATTGAAGGCTTTCGCACTGATAGCTTGATGCTGGGGCCGTTACGGATGGCACAAGTAGTCAGTAGTCTAGGAATTTTATTGGGATTAATTGGATTAGCTTGGCTTTACTTACTCAAACGCCCTTTACCCGATGTAGTTCCTACTCCCAAGGGAAATGGGGAGATGAGGGGATGAGGGAGCAGAGAGAGCAAGAATTTTAGATTTTGGATTTTGGATTTTAGATTGAAATTTAATCCAAAATTTAAAATCCAAAATCCAAAATTGAATTGCCCAATACCCAAAAATAAAAAATGCCCCAGAATATTTTCTAGGGCTTAACCAGGGTGCATCTACCATTACTCTCTACTAGGGAAAGAGGGCGAATCCGGAAAGATACTGAGAAAATATCAAAAAAGTTTTTTGGGGGATTGCCGTGTGTTCTTTTACAAGTGAATATACAGAAAACCTGAGCTATAAAAAAACATTACATGCCATAGAACCATCTGTGTACATTGTGGGAGCAGGCCCTGGAGATCCTGATTTATTAACGGTGAAGGCGCAAAAACTACTGGCTGCTGCTGATGTGATTTTATTTGCTGATTCTTTAGTACCCGAACAGATTTTAGAACTTTGCCGAGAAGATGCGGAGATAATTAGAACTGCGAATCAGACTTTAGAAGAAATTTTGCCGATCATGATCGATCGGGTGCGATCGCAGCACAAATCTCTAGTCCGTCTCCATTCTGGCGACCCCAGCCTCTACAGCGCCATCCACGAGCAAATGCACCTCCTCGCCGAGGCAAATATCCCTTTTGAAGTCATACCTGGTATCAGCGCTTTTCAAGCCGCTGCTGCCAAACTCAAAGTAGAACTGACTGTCCCTGGTTTAGTTCAAACCATAATTTTGACCCGCATCAGCGGACGTACAGAAGTTCCCGCCACTGAAGAATTAGCCTCTCTTGCAGCCCATCAGGCTAGCCTCTGCCTATATCTCAGTGCGCGTCACGTCGAAAATGCCCAAGCTAAACTACTGGAACATTACCCAGTCGAAACCCCCATTGCAATTTGCTTTCGCATCGGATGGCCCGATGAAAAAATCCGGGTTGTCCCCCTTAATCAAATGGCAGACTGCACTCATAAAGAAAAACTAATTCGCACTACACTTTATATAATCAGTCCAGCCCTCTCGACAGCAACAGGGCGATCGCGTTTATATCATCCCGAACATAGTCATCTATTTCGCTCATCTGATCACTAAATGTTGGGACATTGGGCATTGGAAAAACTCCCCCTCATCTCAATACGGTTCGGTAAACTTAACAGTGTGAATAAAATCCAAAATCCCAATTCAGTACTATGCCATTAATTAAAGTGCAAACTTCTGCATCTGCTCCTCAAAAAGCTGAAATTGAGTCAATGCTTTTAAACCTATCAGCCAAGTTAGCAAAACATCTGGGAAAACCAGAATCTTATGTAATGACTGCTTTTGAACCGGGAATCCCCATGACCTTTGCAGGGAATACAGACCCGGTTTGCTACATTGAAATTAAGAGTATTGGCACGATGAAGCCAGACCAAACCGCAGCGATGAGTCAGGACTTTTGCCAGCAGATTAACCAAACTCTAGGTGTGCCTAAAAATCGCATTTACATAGAGTTTGCAGACGCCAAGGGTGCAATGTGGGGCTGGAACGGCGCAACCTTTGGATAATTACCCATCTTCGTTGGTCAAGACTAAGTTAATCTGGCAGGTGTAGGATAGAGATCCTACATCAACTCTTGATTTTTTATGTCTGCTACGCCTCTTGTATCTCAAGTTGAGTTACACAACCCAGAAAAATTAGAACTAATTCCACCCCTACTAGGTGCGAGCGTTACCGAGTTAACTGCTTGGGTACAGCAGCAGGGACAACCTGCTTATAGAGGAAAGCAACTGCATGAATGGATCTATGACAAGGGCGTGCGATCGCTATCTGATATTTCTGTCTTCCCCAAGCAATGGCGGAAAGAAGTAGCAGAAATTCCGATTGGGCGCTCAATTTTACATTACCGCTCTGTGGCCCCCGATGGTACGGTCAAATATCTTTTACGATTAACAGACGGTCAAATTATTGAAACTGTTGGCATCCCCACCTTCGCAGAAGCGGGAGAAGGCCCAAAATCTCGTCTGACAGTTTGTGTTTCTACTCAGGTGGGTTGCCCAATGGCGTGTGATTTCTGCGCTACTGGTAAGGGTGGCTACAAGCGGAACCTAGCACGGTACGAAATTGTCGATCAGGTGTTGACTGTGCAAGAAGATTTTCAGCAACGGGTTAGCAATGTAGTGTTCATGGGACTGGGTGAACCGTTGTTGAATACTGAGAATGTCTTAGCAGCCCTGAAATCCCTAAATCAAGATGTCGGTATTGGGCAGCGATCGCTTACTGTTTCAACTGTTGGTATTCGCGATCGCATCCGTCAGTTCGCGCAAAACCATTTGCAAATCACTATGGCTGTGAGTCTCCACGCACCCAACCAAGCATTGCGGGAAAAACTCATTCCCAGCGCCCGCGCCTATCCTCTAGAAGATTTGCTGGCTGAATGTCGAGAATATGTGGAAATCACTGGACGCCGCGTTACCTTTGAGTACGTTCTCCTTGCTGGTGTTAATGATTTACCAGAACATGCATTGGAACTTTCAAAATGCCTGCGAGGATTTCAAAGTCATGTGAATTTGATTCCTTACAATCCCATCCAAGAAGTAGACTACAAACGCCCCAACCGTGAGCGCATTCAAGCTTTTGTCAACGTCCTCAAGCAGCAAAATACTGCTGTTAGTGTCCGTTATTCCCGTGGTTTAGAAGCTGATGCTGCTTGCGGACAATTGAGAGCAAGTAAGAATTAAACCTCTTGCAGTCAATTTTATGAATGAATATGGAACCACAGATAAACCCAGATCTATCCTGAGAATTATCTCTGTTTATCTATGGTGTAAAACCGCCTGAAATCCTTTTTTAACTTACCTGCCGCAGGTAGATGGATTACGGAAATCCGGCCAACCATGTAAAAAATTTGAATCTATAATTTAATTAAGATGAATATGTGAAAAAGGATATTTTTATGCAAAATCAAAATAAGGCACTGGATATAACCTTGATTTAGGAAGGTATTCTTAATGCACTGATATTTAGAGAACGTTATGGACTGGAGACGCCGCAGGTATCGCGCAATCCCATAACGGTGAATAAAGCATTAGCTTTAGTTAGCTATTTTAAGCCCTTGCATTTATGTATAGGGTAATTGTGAATTATGTTGACATTTTAAGGGTTTAGCGATCGCTAAACCCAACCTACAATAATTGAGGAAATAACTGCATGTTGAATCGCTCATTAATGCTTAAACTATGGCTACTAGTGATTGTTCTTGCAAAAGCTTTGCCGATTAATTCTCCTGCATACGGACAAATAATTCAGACGAATCCTCAACAACCCGAATCCTTTCAAGAAAGAATGAGACAACAACAAGAGGAGCGAAATCAGCAAACACAAGAGCAATTTAAGGAAACATGGCTACGGCTAAACCTTCAACAACCACAACTACAACAACAACAGATAATACAACAGCAAGAATTTACACGACAACAGCAAGAACTGATCCGCCAGCAACAATTTAGACTACAACAGGAAGAAACAAGACTACAACAGCAAGATTTTACACAACAGCAACAGCTGAGAGTACAACAGCAACAACTCAGACAAGATCAACAAATTAGACAACAGCAACAATTTAGATTACAACAACAGAGACAACTCAGACAACAGAAGGACAACCTGTGAAGTTTTCAAAATTCATGATAAATAACCTTATTATTAAAAATTAGAGAAAACATTCTCCAATTTTTAATTTTTATTATCTAGCGGTGTGCGTAAATACCAGGGGCATAAGCCTCAATGACTTTGCCAGTGCGAGTGCAACTAATCATTAAATAGTCACAACTTGGGCATTGTGTCCGAGTTAATTGACTATCAGAAATATAATAACGCTCCGCGTGACTGCCACAATTTGGGCAGTAAATCTTTTGTACTATCTGCATTTTAAAACCCCTGGTTGTAATTATTTTTTATCTGGTAAAGCTGCAAGTTAAGCCAGTAAAAATTTTGGTTCGACCCAACTTAACAAACTACTGTAATATTGGCTGATTATTTTAAACAAAATTTCAGGTTTGAAAACTTTTCGATATCTTTATTATCCTAAAACTTAAGTGATTTTACCCTCCTACTTTAGATACATAAATTCTTTTTTAATTAAATGCTGCTTAGAGATTTACTGATCCCTATGATTAATGCCTTGAGAGAGCCTTATTTATAGTCATTTCAGATGACTACAAAAAAAACCCGTTCTTGTATTCAAAAATTAAAATCTGGAAAATACTGTATCTTTAGTAACAAAATCTCTATCTTAATATTTAGTTAATATTTGCCGACAAGATTTATGAGATTAAATTCTGGTGAAATAATTTAATCCCAAGTAGCCAACTTCTAAAGCGACGGCTTTTTTCGCTCGGCTCAAAACTTCAAGAGCCGCTCAAAATTCTCTTGGCGTGTGATTGATTTCTGCGCTACTGCTAAAGGAGGTTACAAGCGCAACCTAGCAAGGGATGAAATTGTCGAGTAGGTTTTGACTGTACAAGAAGATTTTCAGCAACGGGTTAGCAATGTAGTGTTTATAAGTATGATAACCCGTTTTTGAGTACCATAAATCAGCGATCATTAAGTGTTTATACAGATGGTATTGGCGATCGCCCCTCTAAGGTTGTAGGTCAAAAGATGCTTTATTGATGAGGATATCGTTTTGAAATCTAAGTGTGACACTCCAGTATGGATTCATATCATCTATTCTTTGAGATTCGTAATCAGTCAAATAAACATCTTGATTGTTCCACTGGTAAAACTTCTCATGTATTTGTCCATTAGCGGAATCGATATTGTTTTCATAAATCAAGATACCATCCCAGCCTATAATCGAACGAACTTCATTATAAGACATGCCTGGAGATATAGAGTTATATAAATTTTCCCTGATTTCAGATGACAAATTTCTCTGTTGAATCTGTATATTATCGTAGGGATTTTGATTAAAAACTTTGAACATAGAGTTCATAAATAAGATAGGCATCTGATTCATAGATATCACTCTAGGCGAATAGTTAAACGCAATCCACGCCAATAAAGCAATAGCTAACAAGATTAAATATTTCATAAAAAAAGGGTGGAATAACCACCCTACAATTTTTTCTACTTATATCAAGCGGGGTCATTACTAACGAATACCTGCACTGCTTTCGTGGGAGCTTGTGTATGAATTCATGATAGTATTGATTGTACCCCATACTCTAGTTGTCATCTTTTCGTTAAAACTACCATTTAGTTCAGAACCAGTATTCTGAAGAGTATAATTTTTCACCGATTTTCTAACATTACCATTGTTATATTCTGTTTCAACCGTACCATCAATGTACATCTTGTCAGACGAAGAACTGTAATCTTGAGTGCGATTTGAATTGGTTACAATATCAATGTTTAAATTAGTCTCTGTTCTGCTACCCTGAATTGTCCACTGGTTCAAGACAAAAGTTTCACCTGCTAAGGCAGGGCTAGTAAACAAAGTAGCAAGAATAGCTAAACCGACAACTTTCTTCATTACTTTGTCCTTATTATAAATTAGTTGCCTTTGTCAGATAAACTAATCTCGCCAAAGGAACTAAAAGAAGTACTAGGGTGGATTAACCACCCTAGAATCTTTTCAAATTACATCAAGCACTATTAAGAACTAACGAACACCTGCGCTGGTTTCGTGAGCATCAGTATATGCATTAGTTGTAGTATTAATAGTACCCCCAATGTTAGTCAAATTAGTTTCACTATATTTACCAGACAGCTCACTACCTGCGTTATAAATGGTAAATTTATCAAAGAAAAGTGTTGTACCACCATCTGGTAGTTCGCTGATATTAATATCACCATCGACATCAACCTTGTCAGCCGAAGAACTGTATTTTTCGTCCCGTTGTGAAGAAGTCTTAGAATCAAGTATTAAATTGGTCTTTGTTATGCTATCACTCCATGAATCTTCGCTACGCACAAATGTTTCACCAGCAAAAGCAGGGGTAGCTAAGAAGGTAGCAAGAATAGCCAAACCAAGAACTTTTTTCATGAGTTTATCCTCGTTATGAATTAGTTGTCTTTTTCAGCCTCATTTTTAGGTAATTCTTGAGACTGAAACTTAGGAACTTTGTTAGGTTCATTTGTATTAGTTCTGTTTATAGCAACCCCTTTACAGACAGCAGAAATAGTAGGAAAGCTGTCAGGGCTTAGTTGGATACCAGCGCTGATTAATTCAGCACAGGCACGAGCATTGATAATCTCTACATCATATTGAGTCTTACGACTAATAGTTTCAGCCATTCCCTTGCAAGTACTCTCTAAGCTTCCACCCAGAGGGAAAACTATAGCAGCATTCACAGCATAAGAGGCGTTGTTAGAGAAACTAATCCCGTCATAAGAACTCAAAGCAGTCCCTAATATTAAAGATGGTCGCGGACACACAACATTTATTCCAGCTACTCCTTGAATCTTATAAGTAGCCGATTCACCAAGGTTATAAACTCCTGTTTGATTAATTGCAGCAGAGTTCCGTTGTTGGTTATCAAGAGTCTGCTCTTGATTAGGCTGAGATTGGGAATTAACAGAGTTAGTGACAGACTGTGCTTGGGCTTCGAGATTTATGCTAACTACTCCGAGTAGACACAGTAAGGAATGGTTAGTGAATAGTCGTAGAGCTTTTTTAAACATTTGAAGTTTTGTAGATATTGCAAAGTAAGGATGTTAAGAGTCATGGATTAAGTAAGTTGGCAGAATAAAACCAAACTCTGTGAAGAAAGATAAATTCAGGTAAAACTGTCTTTCCTCTTGCCTCCTACCTCCTACTTTCTGCCTTATCCCAACGACAAATTTTTACGCTGACCTACTTGGTTTACTAATTGGGTGTTTTACCTCATTCAAACAATAAAAAGTATCATTGCAATCCGGAGAACTTGCCACTTGATTTACTCTTTAAAGTGTTGATTTTTCTGGTATTTTGCTGTTCGTTATTCATCACAAATCAATATTCCCAACGATCCAAGAAAAACACGAGGGGGGTTTTGTGGGATTAAGTGGGAGATTGGCAAAAATTAAGATTCATAAAACGAATATAAAATTACAGTTTGATTTCTGCTAATGTACTGAGATTTTAAGCTTGGTTTAAGCAAAGCTTTTACTAATCTGGCTTTTCAAAAATCAAATAACATTCTTATATCAAGCTTTTAGTCAAGTTCTTCAACTTGGCCCTATCGTTTCCTAATTAGTACAGCACGGCAGAAATGAAGCTATGATTCAAAACAGTCAAAACGCTTCCATCATAAGCATTGTGAATATTGAATATTGCGTACTCCTTCTTTACGGGACGCTACGCGAAAAAAGAGGCAAGCTACGCGCAGCATCTCGAAGAGTTGCGATACTAGCTATTGATTTGAGCTAGAGAAGACAATGTGCTGAGAATTTTGAGAAATTGGTTTTTCGAGTAACTTTGTTGTCAGTGGAATTTTCTGCAAGCACTTGCGATCGCTATCGTCAGCCCCAGAAACATCGACCGAAAGTCCTGATCCTACTGGACGTTAATAGTTGATCATTTTAATGATGATTCAGTCGTTCTAAAGTAGAAGAGAAGAAGCAAAATTTTTAAAGCAATGACGATAACAATTTAAAGATAAAATAAAGCTCAAATAAAGTTTTTGAAAAGTTAGTCAATAGAAGCGAATTTTTTAAAGATCAAATAAACTTGCTCATCAATTAGTTAATACCATTGTATCATTAGTAATACTTAAGTAGATAATACTTGAAATCATTTCAAGTTAATAAATTTTATATGACTCCTATTTGATTTTTGAAAAAACGAGCTGCGGAAACCTCTGCTCAGACAAATCTGGGCAACGCAGTGGCTCTCTTTGAGAGAAGGGGTCTTAAACCCTTTAATTTACGATAATTAATCATCTACCCAAAAATCATCAGATTAGTTTGACGTATGAACATTCAAGAGTTATTAATTATTGCGGATAAAGTGGTATCGAAATCATCTGGTAGACATTTGACTGATTTACAAAGTGATTTGTTAAAAGCATCTTCTGAAAATCAGACATACGAACAGTTTGCCAACGATCGCGGCTACTGCCTCGATTATATAAAGAAGGATGTAGGGTCTGCCTTATGGCAATTGCTATCTCAAGCATTAGGAGAGAAAGTTACAAAAAAGAACTTTCGGCAAGCGTTAGAGCGATATCAACAGTCTGAAAAATTTGTGACTTATAACGAAAAAGAAAAACAACAATATTTTGGCATCTTCCTGATGTTTTGGCTTTCTAGGGAAGCACAGAAGAATTCGACAACCTTTGACAATTGATACTACAGCATAGATGCCAAGTAATACTGCTACCTTGGAATTAAAACTTCACTAATTGAAAATTTCAAATACTTATGTCATATGCTTTTCACCCATATCAAGATGGATGAAAATAATCGTAAATTTCTTGAGCCAATCGTGGGCCGATTCCTGGAACCTCAGCGAGTTGTACAGTTGTTGCTTGCCGAATATAGTCAACTGAGCGAAAATGTCCTAGTAGTTGCTTTTGTCGATGATGTCCTAAACCAGGAATTTCATCTAAACGCGATCGCTTCAATTTATCACTGCGCTGCTGACGATGGAAACTCACTGCAAACCGATGCGCTTCATCCCGCAACCGCCGCAATAACTGTACCCCCGGTTGTTCTGCATCAGTTGTCAAGGGTTTAGATTCTCCCGGTAAAAAAATCTCTTCTCGCTGCTTTGCTAAACTCACAACTCGCAAGTCTTCTAATAAATTCATCTCTTGCAAGACGGCGATAACCGATGATAACTGACCTTTACCACCATCGATCATGATTAAATCAGGCCAGTCGGGATTACCTAAACGTGGTAGTTGCTGATTTGTAGAGTCGTCTGAGGCTACAGATTCCTCAACGCTATATTTACGGAACCGCCGCTGGATGACTTCAGCAAGACTAGCAAAATCATCTGAGTGTCCCGCTGTCACAGTGGGATTTTTAATTTTGTAGTGGCGATAGTGTTGTTTAGCTGGTAATCCGTCGATAAACACGACTTGCGAAGCTACAGCATTTGACCCTTGAATATGGGAAATGTCATAACCTTCGATGCGGTGGGGTACATCTGGTAAATCGAGAATGGCTGCTAAATCTTGCATTGCTTGGTGATTGCGATCGCCTAGTTTTTGCATTCTTTGCAATTCATACTGGGCATTTCGCTCTACCATCTCAATTAATTCTGCCTTAGTTTGCCGCAAAGGAGTTAATATTGTGACTTTTTTCCCTTTACGTTGAGTTAAGATATCCGCCAATATTTCCGCATCTGGTAACTCATGCTGTACCAAAATCTCTGTGGGTATTTCCACGGAGTCAGCAGTTTGGTAATGTTCCTCTAAAGCTCGTTGTAAAATAGCTCCTGGTTCTGCGTGAGCATCCGCCACAAAGGCCAAGCGTCCTACCAATTGCCCAGCGCGAATCTGGAATAGTTGAATGCAGGCGTGCTGTTCGTCGGCTGCCAGTGCGATCGCATCCCGCGAAACTGTATCATCTGGTAAGGACACTTTTTGATCAGCTGTCAGTGACTTTAACCCAGAAATTTGATCGCGAATTCGCGCCGCTGACTCAAAATTCAAGTTCTCAGAGGCTGCGTTCATCTGTTGGGTCAAAATATCAATCAGTTCCTGAGTTCGACCTTGAAAGACCATCGCCACCTTTTGGACAATTTTGCGATATTCTTCTGGTGGCATCATCTGTTGACACACACCCGGACAACGCCCTAAATCATAATTTAAGCAAGGACGGTCTTTGAAAAGTGGTTGAGGTCGTTGTCGCTGTGGGAAGATGCGCTTACATAGGCGGACAATTTCTCGCAATAGCCCAGCATCAGTATAAGGCCCGTAAAATTTATCCTTTTCTTTGCCGAATTGGCGTTTACGGGTAATAAAAATTCGAGGATAATCTTCTGACCAAGTAATGCAGAGATAGGGATATTTTTTATCATCTTTGAGCAGCACATTAAAGTATGGCTGATGCTGCTTGATCAAGTTGGCTTCTAGCGCTAGCGCTTCAGCTTCAGTATCAGTGACGATGAATTCAATTTCTGTCACCAACTTCACCATCGTGGCGATGCGTTCACTCTTGTTGTAGCCATCCCGGAAATAGGAACGGACACGCGATCGCAACTTACGTGATTTACCTATATATATAATGCGATCGCTCCTGTCCCGCATGAAATAAACCCCCGGTTCCGGTGGAATTTCGGATAGACGGTTTTCCAGTCGTTCTGGTTCTTTAAGCAGTGGTAATATTTGAGTAGATATTGTCACAACGAAAATTAGCTAATCTTTATCTATTTTAAGAAAAATTATTTTTTCGTGCCGATTTCACAGACTATTTATCAAGTAAATATAAAGTAGCCCTGATGAGCTGCATACACCAGAACAGATGAAAGAGTGACTGGGACTAGTATTTTTTACTCAGCACGGGCTAAACCATAGCTATCCGCTAACAGCACTTTCAAGTCAGCTAGGCTTTTAGTTCACCAAAAAAGAAGTCTGTAAACGCTTCTGCGGCTACTATACGAGAACGCCAAAAGCGAACTGGCTGGGTGGGTCAGTTTCCAAGCTAGACGCTTGCCGGAAAAATTGCTGCAAGCATCAGAACTTTGGTGCAGACGAGAGTTTGTTTAGCTGCGACCTTAGTCAGCAGCTGCTACTCTCAGAATAAAAACTTTGCTTTTTGAATCTCTAATTAGGATTTTTAAATCGATAATACTTTATTATTTGAAACTTTATATTTTACATAAAAATATTTTTTTACTCGATTTGGCTAACTTTATATCTGGATTTTTAATAATAAATAATCTATTTAGATATTGCTTATATAAATATAAGATAAATAATTGATTAATCAAGCATATTTCGGCTTTTTGAGAGAATTTATAACATTAAGCGAATTAACGGATTTAGTAATTTAACTTTACGATTATGATTGACAATATAGCTATTATAATGATTTTAGACAAGGGCTAAACTATGAACTTGCAAGACTTTGAAGCCCAGTACCGTGAGGCTATGGCTGAAACTCTCAATGAGCTGCAAACAGCAGTTTTGTTGTTAGCGCAAGTCCAACAGAAAATTTCAAAAATTGGCAGTTCTGTACAAAACCTTAGTGAGCGCGTGGAAGAGTTCATCGCTAACCAAAAAGCGGAATAAATGCACGCCCAGCAGAAAAGTTTATCTGTGGCAAAAAGTAAACTCTTCTTCAATTGTAAGGATGAGATCCTTGAGTTTGAAAGGTTTGACAAAATAGCGACGCGCCCCCAAACTCAGAGCTAGTTCTTGATCTGCTTTAAAAGCAAAAGCTGAAACCACAATGATGGGTATTTTTGACAAATCAGGTTTGTGCTGAACTTTTTTTAAGAGAGAATAACCGTCAATATCTGGTAATTTCAAGTCTAATAAAATTAAATCTGGCTCGAATTTTTCTATAGTTGAGAAAAAAGCAGAGCCTTCTGATAAGCTTTGGACATCGTACCCACAGTAACTTAGATAGTCAGTCAGTAACATCCGATTGAGATAATGGTCTTCAACTAGCAAAATTCGTCTAACTTTGTGTGATCGCAACGGCTGATCTATATTGAGTAATTGTGCTGTCATTGCTACCTATTATCTGATTATCTTAAGTAAAAGCCAACAATTATTACCATAAACTAAAACGGTAGTGCATTAAAATGGTGAAATGAATAGAAATTTTACTTATGTAATCTAGTCAAAAACATTAATAAATTAAATTTACCTGTACTATGATACTTAATAATATTGTCATTAATGATATTTTAATTAAAAATTAATTTTTTCTTTACGGATTTTTTATATTTAATAGTATTAAAGAAACTGCTGCCTTTAAAAATTGAATTGCCTTAGTTTTATGAGTAAAACTACTTAAGTAATACTGGAACTAACGGTAAGGTAATTGCCCTTCCTACAACAGTTTTCATCTGGATGTGAGGGTAAGTAATACCATTTCACGAAATCCCTGTTATAAATACGTTGGTAGTCTCTTACCAACGATTCATTTGTTGCAAATAGTATAACCTAGAAGATGAAATCATCTTGTAGTTTGAAGGAAGTATTCATAAAAAAGGGAGCTAACAGCTCCCTTTTTTATTTGTAGTTTTGAACCCGCAATCTTAAATAGATGCTGTTTTTAATTTGCGTTGCGTAGCAAACACACCAGCAACACCTAGCAGACCTAGTATTATTGATGGTTCTGGCACTCTCTTTGGAGGAGTAGTGTATCCAGGTGTGTGCCAAGTGTAATACGCACTGTAGGATATGCCGTCATCAGAGGCTGTAATTCCAGACGCAGTGGGGTTAAAGCTGTAAGCGTAGGAGGTTTTACCACCAGTAACTACCTTGGCAATTTCACTAGCTCCGATTTCACCTTGGTAGGCGTTTAATGTCGCTTGCAGGCTAAGTAAATCTTTCAAGGATGTCAATTGAGTGATTTGACCTGGCAGTTGACTTTGAAGAGTTGTCAGTTGAGTAATTTGACTATTGAGTGTTGCTCTTGTGACCTGTGTGGCAGTAATGTTAGGAATTTTTGCAAGCTGACTTTGCAACAACAAAATCTGTCCTGAAATTGGTGCAAGCTGTGACTGCAATTGTGGAATCAGAGTGTTAACCTGTGAAAGGGTTGGTAAAGTTGTTTGTGTGGGAAACTGCGGGCTGACTTGATTCCAAGCTTGGGTAAGATTATAAGAAAGTGTCTGTGAGAGTTTAGTCTTGACATCTAAGTGACCAACCAAGTTCAGTTCCACACCGCCATCTTGACCGAATTGGAAGCTACCAATGTTTGGATCTCCCATGCCCAATAAAGGAAAATAACTCGTTACTAATGATTGGGTACTCGCTGAAAACCCATTCCACACTGACTTAAATGGAGTATAGGTACTCAACAAATCACCCAGCCATTGCGAACCAAAAGTATTCCAGTCACTAGCAGTGACACTGCTAACGGTAGCACTGTAGTTTCCTTGTGTGGCGGTAAAACCAACGTTAGAAGTGGGGTTTTCTGTACTATACCAAAGCTCGACGTTAGAGCTGGAGTTGTTATCTGTCAAAGCTTTGATGGCAGCGTTAGTACCACCTTGTGCATTCCCTTTAATGAAGGTACCATTCGAGCCACCAGTATATGTGTTAATTTCTCCTGTATTATTGAAACTAAAAGATGTAGCGTGTGCTGGTGCAGTGGCGATCGCGCTCACACCAATAGCCATTGAGGCACCAATTACAAGTTTCTGAAAAGTCATCTTCATTTTTTTCAAGTCTCTGTCAGTTTGAAAGTTAAGTTTTAAACTACTGTCGTTTTTAGGCTTGGGCTGTCTTGACTACAAGCTTTTTGGCAATACGGCTGCTTAAAAGCGCAACCTGCATTGTTCGCCATCTTTGGTAGTTGAGCGTACAAACCCAGTTTAAGAAACGGGGAGACCTGATTGGGTAAAGTTCCTGCTGATTATCAATAAAAAGATGACGAATGTTTCTATATTTTTATACGTCTAATTACATAGTTGATTGAAATTATATAGTATTGTAAATTACATCGTAAGTTTTTTGAAGTTCAGTATAATACGGTGATTCGTAGGGACGCACATTTGTCATGGGTGTCAACTTAAGCCCAAACCCCTTTAAAACCTCGTTTCCAGCCTCTGGTTGGAAACGATCTTCATTGGGCTGCTGCCACAAGTCAAGAGGCGGAGGCTCCCATTATGCATTAAGAGTTGGAGACTCTTAACGAGACAATCTCTAAAAGCTTGTTCTCGACTGGCTTTTACCTTAAGTTGACACAAATGCACATTTATGCACTCCTCCCGCCTGTTCTATTCGTAGACTTTGCCGCCAAAAATCCTTGGCGTTCAGCTTGAGAAGAAATTCAATTAGGACTTACACACTGACAACCTGAAACCTCGATCCCCCCTAACCCCCCTTTTTAAGGGGGGGATCTGAAAGAGCCAACTTTTTAAGGGGTTGGGGGATCTCTTCTGCGTAAGTCCTATCAATGAAGGAACTGGGCAATTCTTTCCACAGCAGTTTCTAACAAAGGTGGCTCATGTACCAAGGCAAACCGGACATACCCTTCTCCAGATTTGCCAAAGCCAGCACCTGGGGAAGCGGCTACACCAGTTTGTTTAACTAATTGGGTACAAAATTCTATGGAGTTTTGACTCCAAGGTGAGGGCAACTTTGCCCAGATGTACATTGTGGCTTTAGGAGTGGGAACATTCCAGCCAATGTGGTGTAAAGCAGTGATGAAAGCATCACGGCGTTGCTGGAAAGTGGCGACAGCAGATTTTACCCCAACTTGAGGACCAGTTAGAGCTGCGATCGCACCATTCAAAATTCCCCGATACTGATTAAAATCAACAGCGGCTTTTACCTGGCGTAAGGCGTTAATTAACTGGGCATTACCAATGGCGTAGCCAATACGGAAGCCGCCCATATTGTAGGACTTGGAAAGGGTGAAAAATTCAATAGAGACGCTTTTCTCTGGATCAGCTTGTAGAATCGAGGGTACCAGGGATTTTGGATTTTGGATTTTGGATTTTAGATTGGGAGAAGAATCTACCCCCTCCCCATTTTCCTCAAATACCAAATCTACGTAGGGGAAATCGTGAACTAGGGCGAGATTGTGTTGCTGACAGAAGGCGACAGCTTCTTGGAAGAATGATATTGGAGCGATCGCAGCTGTGGGATTGTGAGGATAACTTAATACCATCATCCGCGATTGAGCCAAGACAGGGGCAGGAATATCAGCAAACACTGGTAAAAAACCGTTTTCTGCCCGTAGTGGCATCGGGTAGATTTGACCACTAGCTAGGTAGACTCCCCCGGCGTGAGAGGGATAACCTGGATCGAGCAACAGAGCGAAATCTCCGGGATTGAGTATCGCTAGGGGTAAATGGGCGGTGCCTTCTTGAGAACCAATTAGAGGTAGTACCTCAGTTTCGGGATTGACTTTGATGCCAAATTTTTGTTCGTACCAGTTGGCTGCGGCTTGGCGAAACCCAAGGGTACCGTTAAACAACAGATAGCCGTGGGTAGTGCGATCGCCAAGAGATTGGGCGATCGCCTCGATGACATGTGCCTGGGCTGGTAAATCAGAAGACCCCAACGACAAATCAATTACTTGTTGTCCAACTGCCAAAGCGACTGCCTTGGCTCTGTCCATATCAGCAAATACATTAGATTGTAGGGGTTGTAAACGCTTTGCAAATTGCATATTAGTCATTAGTCATTAGTCATTGGTCATTAGCTATAGCCTATGAACTATTGACTATTTAAGTGCGTATCTAAGAGTTCGAGTAATTTTTCTTTGCTGATGACTCCCTCAGTAGATTCTAATAGTTTGTCTCCTTGAAATAGTCTCAGGGCTGGCACGCCTTCCACTTGGTACTGCTTAACAGTGAGTGGGTTGGGGTCAATTTCCATTTTCACGATTTTGAGGCGATCGCTATATTTGCTAGCAGCTGAGTTAATCACGGGCGGCATCAATTGACAAGGCCCACACCAGGAAGCCCAAAAGTAAACTAATACAGGCTGCTTGGCTTTTAACACTTCTGTTTCAAACTCAGCATCAGTTATGGTTGTGATTACAGCCTTACTCATTGCAGTCTCCATCAGGTGGCGATCAAACTTGGCACACACAATACTTTATCCCAAAGTAGTCAATAGTCCATAGTCAATAATTCATAGTTATTAGGACTGTGAATTTTAGATTTTAGATTTTAGATTTTAGATTTTTTGATTCATGCCCTGTCCTGGGCTTCTCTGCGAGACGCTACCGCGAACGTCCCGCTACGCTAACGTGGTCTCTTTCAATCCAAAATCGTTCGACTGAGCGTTCGCGCAGCGTCTTGTAGAGAAGCCGAAGTCCAAAATCCAAAATTGGTTGACTAATGACGCAAAATCCCACAGCCAACAGGCGTGGGACTGGCTCAAATAAGTTTTCTGCAAATTTTACAGTTGATCCAATTGCTTGCGTAGGGAATCCAACTCGGCATCAACCACCTCATTAGACTTAGGAGCAGTAGTTTCTTGTTGCGGTGGTAGTTTGGGTTGATTTACTGGAGTAGCGGGTGGTAACATTTGCGCTTTCAGAGCTGCCAACTCATCATCAACATCGCTACCACCTTCCAACTGGGCAAATTGGGTTTCTAAATCTGCTCCTGCTAACTCTCCTAGTGCCTGGGCGCGGGATTCTTGGATTAAGACTTTTTCTTCCATCCGCTCGAAGGCAGACATTGCACTACTGGTATTCATCCCCCGCACCATGCCTTGGAGTTGCTCTTGGGCTTTGGCAGTAGTAATTCTAGCTTTGAGCATTTCTTTCTTGGTTTTAGCCTCAGAAATCTTGCTTTCCAGCTGGATTAAGTTGCGTTTGAGGGTTTCAACTTGAGTGCTTTGCGTATCCAAACTAGCTTTGAGGGCTGTGCTGGTGTCAGTATAAGTCTTCTTGCGCTCTAAAGCTTGTCGTGCTAAGTTCTCATCACCTTTTTGCAGCGCCAGTTGGGCATTGCGTTGCCACTTATTGATTTCATTTTGGGCATCATTATACTGTTTCTCACTGCGTTTTTGGGCGGCGATCGTCTGGGCTACTCCCTGACGCAGCTGAACCAAGTCTTCCTGCATTTCCAGGATGGCTTGTTCTAGCATTTTTTCGGGGTCTTCGGCTTTGTTAACCAGGTCGTTGAGATTAGAACTAACTACTCGCTTAATGCGATCGAATAATCCCATAACTTTGTTTTTCCTTGTGTGGTTTACGCTTTTTGTTGGACAGTTAGCTTTTTTACTTTTTAATAGCTACCTATTTCAATGTAATCTTTCCGGTTTGAATCAGTACCTTCTAACAACTCTTAATTTTTAAGATATCTCCAAACTGGGGTAATTAGCCGAACTTCAAGAGTCCTGGATTTTGGGTAACTGCTGTTGGGGAGGCTGCACTGGCTTCGGGTTCTCCTCACTGAGGAGACTGTTGTGCTGTGTGTTTTCTGCCTGGTTTAAAACCTGCACCTTCATCGCTGCCAATTCGGCATTCACATTATTAGTAGATTCCAAGGAAGTAAATTGTGTTTCCAAGTCGTCGCTACCGAGTTGGGCTATTGCTTCTGATTTAGCTTCTATTTGCAAAACTTTTTCTTCCATGCGCTCAAAGGCACTCAGACTGCTGGTGGCAGAAACTGGGCCAAGCATTTCCTGGAGGCGATAAGACGCTTCCGCAGAACGGGCGCGAGCAATATACATATCTTTTTTTGTTTTCGCCTCGGCAATTTTTAACTCTAGCGATCGCATATCCTTTTTTAGCCTAGCTACTATATCGTTTTGCTGCTCTATCTGGTTGGAAAGGGCTGTAGTGGTTTCTTTATAAGCTTGGCGCTTAGTCAAAGCTTCGCGTGCTAGAGGTTCGTTGCCTTGTTGCAGCGCCAATTGGGCACGGCGATACCATTCTTCTGTTTGAGAGTTGGCAGCGGCTGCCTGTCGTTCGGTGCGTTTCTGGGTAGCGATCGCTTGTGCTACACCCTGCCGCAGCCGCACCAGATTTTCCTGCATCTCCAGAACAGCTTGCTCCAAAATCTTTTCTGGATCTTCTGCACTGCCGATCAAACTATTGAGATTAGCGCGAATCACCCGCAGGATACGCTTGATTAATTCCATATCGGCTCTCCATTCACGAAATTCAATGCAGAATGCTGAGTGCTGAGTGCCTAGTTAAAGTCCTAAGTATAAAAATTTTTGTAGTATGGTACTTATGGAGTTCTGAATGCCCAGTTAGAGTCCTGAGTATAAGAATTTTTGTCGTAGGGTCGTAAACAAGCAAGATTTTGTTTCTAATACTCAGCACTCTTCACTCTTGACTCAGGACTCAGCACTCATGACTCAGGACTGTTATCTCATGGTATCGTAGATTTTTGCAACTCATGGCTGCTGAACCCGTGCCTTGATTCCCTTCGCCTGTAACAGTTGCATCTGTTGTTTTACTTGCTCTTTAGTCTTAAAAGCACCGAGATAAATCAATTCTTTGTTGGGTGATAAATAAGCATCGGGAACTACTTGCCGGGCTGAGGCAAAAGCCGCGCCTTTATTATCTATCACTACATGATAGAACCCATCTGTTCCTGGTTTGATTTCTGCATTTGGCTTTGGTGAGGTTGCGATTGGCTTGGGCGAGGTTTTTGCCATTGAAGTGGGAGGCAAATTTAGGAGAGGTAAGCGCTGTACCGTCGGTACTGGTGCTAAAGCGATTGGATTTGTTGGTTTTAGGGCTGTGTTGGGGGCAGGCAATGCCGCTTGAGGATTTGTGGGGTTTTGGGGAACGGCTAGATTAGGCACTACTGCGAGGGTTGGTTGGACTTTGGGTTTTAAGCCAACTACATCATTGGGGTCTCTCACCTCAGGAAACTCTTCAGCTGCTAGATTGGGATACTTGGGTATAGAACTGCTTGGTGGCTGGATCTGAGGTTGGACATTACTCCCAACTTCTTCAGTATTTTCTGATGCGGGAGACGAGTTCCCGTTAAACAATTTGCCTAAATTCCATTGTGACCAGCTTTTGGGATTGAACACTACATAACCCAAGGTAAGACTCGCTACCAATAACAGCAACATCGAGCCGATACCCAAAGGTGATAGCAGACTGTCGCTAGAATTGCTTGGCTTCTTGGTTTCTGGTTGTTCTTCTGTCAGACTTCGCAACAGTGCTTCACTAGATTCCAAATAGTCATCTGGCTGCTTAAGGGTGTCATCTGGCTGCAAGAGATTTTCGCTCTTAGTATCTTTAACGACTGCTGGCACGATGCTGCTAGTAAAGTTGGGTGGGGGTGGTGGAAATTGAGTTTGTGTTTTAGCAGAATCTGAGTTGGAGGTAACATTAAGATTATTTAGTTCCTCGGTATTTGCCGTAGCTGGCGCTGGTTTAATCTCAGGATTCACAGCTAAAGATGCGGATGGTACGTCAATTGCCGTAGCTGGCGCTGGGGTTACCTGATGATTTACGGGTACAGATGCAGGCGGCACGTTTGTTTTAATTTTTGTTGCTGATGACTGAGTTGTGCCTGATGTTGTCGGAATGGCAGTCAACGGCTGGGGTTGACTGCTCATGTAACTTGCAATACGGGGCTGGTTCGATGACACCAAACCAGTTCGCGTGCGTCGGTATCGAGCTAACTCTTGATCTAGCGGCACCTCTAAACTCGCTAGTGCTGCTGCTAGTGCTGGTTTCAACCCAGGTGTTTTAGACGATTGAGTATCGGAATCGTTTAGGGGGTTTTGAGTCATTGCCTCTGTGCCTCAAACGTAGATTGCTGGAATTAACTTTAGATATATTTGTGACAATATTAGCGGAAATTATCTAAATAGAATGATGTCGTTGAAATCAATTAATGATATTTTAGGCGTTCTGGAAAAGCAGGCTAAATGGCAGGAGCAACCATTTCAACGCCTGCTCAAGTTTTGGGCAGAAGTTGTTGGGCCAGTGGTTGCCGTACATACTCGACCATTATCAATTCAGCGCGATGTTTTGTGGGTAGCAACTTCTAGTGCTGCTTGGGCGCAAAACCTGACTTTTGGTCGCTCGTCTCTGCTTTTAAAGTTGAATCAAAAGTTGCCAACACCTTTGGTTGATATTCGCTTCTCTACTGCTGGCTGGCAGAATCCATCTGTGGAGAGAAAACAGCAACAAACGGTTTCGCCCGATGAGCATCCCAGTTACCTTGGTGAGGAGATTAGCCGCCCTGATGTTATATCCACTAAGGATGTAAATGCTGCTTTTGGGAATTGGGCTAAGATCATGCGATCGCGATCGCATGGCTTACCCCTTTGTCCCCAATGTCAATCTCCCACCCCACCCGGCGAACTCCAGCGCTGGGCAGTCTGTTCTGTCTGTGCTGCTAAACAGTTTTGAAGGAGTCAGTCCTGACCTAAATTGAAAGCAAAATAGTTTAGCGATTATTCATTGAGCAGAATTTATCCTGAAGTAACTTGCTGCTATCACATAAAATAGTTCTAATTTTTGAGAAAAAATATATTTTCCTGCTAAAATCTATCGAATGTCGTATGCAAAGCAGACTATATATCTTAAAATCTCTGCTTTAAGCTATCTTAAGGAGGAAGTTAAAATGCTGGATAAATCAAAAGCTTTACTTTTAGTCTTGATCCCTAATAAGTTTTAGCAAAAAATACATAGGTAATCACTCTAATAATTATTTAAATATATAACAAGATTATAAAAATATCCTGAAGCTTATTTTTACCTTGGGATCGCTGAAACCTATATAAAATAATGATTTTTTGGCTTTTCTCCCTCTTTATATATAGAAGCAAAATAGAAGGGTGAACTTAAGCCAGAAACGGCACTAAAGATGAATCAAAATGAAACCTATTAAATTTTTAACATCTGCCTGTAGATATTGCCGTCATTATCAGCCAGAGGGTCGCCGTGGTGGAATGTGTCAGCAGTTGGGAGCACCAGTTCAAGCAACTTGGAAGGCTTGCTCTTTGGCGCTCCCACCTTTTGCACCTTCTTGGGAAACCTTGGAAGATGCTTGGAGTTTGCCAGATGCAGCTCCAGTTTTAACATCTTCTCAATCTCTAGCCTCAGATTTAGACAATGCTGCTCTTGCCCCTGTAGAGGAAACAGCTGCCTCTGTATCTGAACAGGTAAAGACTAAAGCAGTGGTTATTTAGTCATTCATTATTACTGGACTTAGTTGTAGTTTGCTTAAAATAAGATTTGTTTTTAAGATTTTTAGTGCTGTAAAAGTTGACATCTACAAAAATCGCACCCTTTAGTGAGGTACGATTTTTGCAATTTTAAGGTAACCAAGGAAAAGAGCGGAAATCTGGTGGACGCTTTTCGAGAAACGCTTGTTTGCCCTCAGACCCTTCTTCTGTCATGTAATAGAGTAGGGTGGCATTGCCAGCGAGTTCTTGTAAACCAGCTTGTCCGTCACAATCAGCATTGAAGGCGGCTTTGAGACACCGAATTGCGATCGGACTTTTTTCCAAAATCTCCTGCGCCCATTGAATACCTTCCGCTTCTAGTTGTTCGACTGGGACGACGCAATTAATTAAACCCATTTCTAGAGCTTGTTGGGCATCATATTGGCGGCAGAGAAACCAAATTTCTCTAGCTTTTTTTTGCCCCACGATGCGGGCAAGATAGCTGGCTCCAAAACCACCGTCGAAACTGCCGACTTTGGGGCCAGTCTGTCCGAAAATGGCGTTATCGGCAGCGATGGTGAGGTCGCAAATCAAGTGTAGGACATGTCCACCACCGATCGCATATCCAGCTACTAAAGCAATTACCACTTTCGGCATGGAACGAATCAGGCGTTGTAAGTCCAGCACATTCAACCGGGGAATACCAGTTTCGTCCACATAACCTGCATGTCCGCGCACGCTTTGATCGCCACCCGAACAGAAAGCATATTTACCATCAGTGTGTGGGCCATATCCAGTAAATAGGACAACACCTATAGTAGTATCTTCACGAGCATTAGAGAAAGCGTCGTACAGTTCAAAGACAGTTTCAGGACGGAAAGCATTGCGTTTATGGGGACGGTTGATGGTGATTTTAGCGATGCCATCGTTTTTTTGATACAGAATATCTTCGTAGGTTTTGGCAGTTTCCCAGTTAATTTGCATTGTTATGGAGTGCGCTGTTGTGCTTGAGAATTTTATCGCGGACGTAGGGACAAGCGATACCTGCGGTGGGCTACGCCTACGCTAAAATTGGTGTCTCAAGCCTTTACAATCTGGTAATTGTCTGGGTGTTGAGGAATAAAAATGCGACGTGACACCATCTTCTATAAATTATTTAAGCAATTTCCAGGTTTGCTGTTTGAATTAGTAGATGAACCACCCCCAGAAGCGGAGAACTACCAGTTTGAATCAGTTGAGGTGAAAGAAACCGCGTTTCGGATTGATGGAGTGTTTTTACCTCCGGCTAATGCAGTTTCCAAAACCGTCTTTTTTGCAGAAGTGCAGTTTCAGAAAGACGAAGACTTATATCACCGCTTCTTTAGCGAATTGTTTTTGTTTCTCTACCGCCACTCAATCCGTTATGATGACTGGTTTGGGGTAATAATTTTTGGCGATCGCAGCCTGGAACCTTCCAACTCAATGATTCACCGCGCTTTGTTGGAGAGTGGTCAAGTCAGGCGGGTTTATCTGGATGAGTTGGGGGATTTGCGACAACAACCTTTGGGATTGGGTTTGATGTTGCTGACAAATGTTACTTCGGAAAGGGAAGCAGTGGAAGGGGCGCGGTTTTTGCTGGAGCAAGCACGACAACAGTCGGAGCAAGCGATAATTGATTTAGTGACGACGATTATCGTCTACAAGTTTTCTGACCTGAGTCGAGAGGAGATTCAAGCGATGTTGGGACTGAATTTGGAAGAACCACGGGCTATTCTGGAAGCGAAGGAAGAAGGCAAGGTTGAAGGAGAAAGATCGCTCGTTCTCCGGCTGTTAAACCGACGAGTCGGTGCAATTTCCGATGAACTTCAGCGCCAGATTCAGGTGTTGGCGCTAGAACAGTTAGAAGCTTTAGGTGATGCTTTGTTGGATTTTTCTACTCTTGCTGATTTGGAAGGGTGGTTACAAGGTCAACCAAGAGGGTAAATTTCACGAAAAGGCGCAAACAAAAAGGGCGATACCTGCGGTGGGCTACGCCTACGCACTCAGGTAAAATTCTCATAGCTACAAATCCGAAGTGAAGAAGCATTTGCAGCTTTGATGAATCTGAGACTGGAAGACACGCACGTATATCAGGAAGCGGTGGAGGAGTGCGATACCTGCGGTGGGCTACGCCTACGCTAAAATTGGTGTCTCAAGACTTTACAATCTGGTAATTGTCTGGGTGTTGAGGAATAAAAATGCGACGTGACACCATTTTCTATAAATTATTTAAGCAATTTCCCGGTTTGCTGTTTGAATTAGTAGATGAACCACCCGCAGAAGCGGAAAACTACCAGTTTGAATCAGTTGAAGTCAAAGAAACGGCGTTTCGGATTGATGGAGTGTTTTTACCTCCGGCTAATGCAGTTTCCAAAACCGTCTTTTTTGCAGAAGTGCAGTTTCAGAAAGACGAAGACTTATATCACCGCTTCTTTAGTGAGTTGTTTTTGTTTCTCTACCGCCACTCAATCCGTTATGATGACTGGTTTGGGGTAATAATTTTTGGCGATCGCAGTCTTGAACCTTCCAACTCAATGATTCACCGCGCTTTGTTGGAAAGTGGTCAAGTTAGGCGGGTTTATCTGGATGAGTTGGGAGATTTGCGACAACAACCTTTAGGATTGGGTTTGATGTTGCTGACAAATGTTACTTCGGAAACGGAAGCAGTTGAAGGGGCGCGGTTTTTGCTGGAGCAAGCACGGCAACAATCGGAGCAAGCGATAATTGATTTAGTTACGACGATTATCGTCTACAAGTTTTCTAACCTAAGTCGAGAGGAGATTCAAGCGATGTTGGGACTGAATTTGCAAGAACCACGAGCGATTGTGGAAGCTAAGGAAGAAGGACGAGAGGAAGGACGAGAGGAAGGACGAGAGGAAGGACGAGAGGAAGGAAAGGTTGAAGGAGAAAGAACGATGGTTTTACGACAATTAAATCGGCGTGTGGGTAATATTCCTGATGCGCTTCTGTCTCAGATTCAAGGGTTATCGGTGGAACAGTTGGAAGCTTTAGGTGATGCTTTGTTAGATTTTTCTACTCTTGCTGATTTAGAAGGGTGGTTACAAGGTCAGCCAAGAGGGTAAATTTCACGCAGAGGAGAAAGGCGATACCTGTGGTGGGCTACGCCTACGCACTCCGGTAAAATTCTCATAGCTACAAAGCTTTGATGAATGAAAAACTGGAAGAAACGCGGGTATATCAGGAAGCGGTGGAAGAAAGAGTGCGATCGCTCGTCTTCCGAGAGTTAAAACGGAGATTTGGATTTTTCTGCGATCGCGGACTTGGAAGGGTGGTTACAAAGTCAAGCAAAAGGTAAATCTCACGCAGAGGCGAAGAGAAGAATGCAAGAGTGTGATTTATTCAAGGCAAGAGAGTATCAAATCTTGTTCAGTAGTCGAACTTTGAATCTAATTCTGAAACAGATTTAGCTGCTGGATAGACATATCTACCTCTAGCTGTTGAATTGCATTTTCTTCTAATAACTTTCCTTTCTGCTTCCCTTCATTTGCCTTTATGGGTATTGTGACTGTCTCCTTATTGTTTTTTTCTAGTATCCCCGTAAATAATAACCACCCTAGCATTCTGCTGACATAATCTCCTGCTGACTTCGTAGCAATTGAATCAGGATATATCTCAAACAGTAGTGGTAAATAATTTTTAAACGGCTTACTTTTATACTTATCTTCAGGATATACTTGCTTTATTAAAGTCTTCAAATATTCTCTACTAAAAACTTCATTTGGTTTGAGTTGTTTATAAATTTTTTGTACTACAACATGTTGATTGAGAAGTATAGCTAAATAATTAGCTATAGCAATATTGTCTGAATTTGTTAAGCTTTGTATTATGCTGACTTTGCCATGTTCAACTGTCACCATTTTAAAAACTTGTAAATCTGACAGTATATTAATAATTTTGCTCTCAGAGTATTTATATTTTTCCCCCAACTCTTTGTAAGTTATATCTTGACAAACTTCTTTTTTTAAAAGTACAAAAAAATCCATTACTGTAGTTATCGAGTTTCTAATTCTATATTCCATAATACCTACAACCTCCAAAGGATGAAACGAAGGTGTATCTAAATTCGATAAATATTGACTTTCTAAAAAATTAAGTGTTAATGGAAAATATAGACATTTATCCAACTGTAAGCGTGTTGGAAAATTATCTAATAAGCAGATAGGAAAGTCTATGCCATCAAAATTTTGAGGGTTACGTGTGAGGACTGCACTAAACCTCATAGATATTGCACAGGCAATCTCTAACGCAGATTCAAAGTCTATCAGATTGAGTGAGTTGGCTTGCTCACTTAATTCATAGTTTATAGAGCAGACTGTGATGTTTTTGTGTATGGCAGATATCCATTTTTTAGCTATCTCTGGTGAATATATATTCTCTGCTAATAAAATAATTTTATCAAACCCCGATTGTGTGATAAAAAGTTGACATTGTTGATTTTCGATAATATTTTCTAACTTTTCTACTTCTTCTCGTTGTAGTAGTAGATAATCTATTAGCAAGTCAGCATCAAGTATCACCTTCATCATTAGTGCGCCCTCGACTCCGAAGATTGCTCACGATTTTGGTGGTTTAGCGGGACTATTTTAGGAGGATTTAAGCGGGCACGTATTTCTGCCAAAGAATCTGTTTTTACTGGTTTGGTATCTGCGACATACTCAATAAGCTCCTCTGGTGTGCAAGCAAAAATTTTGCACAGTTTGACTACTCTATCAATCCATTCCACACTACTCCTCCCTGTTTCCCAATTGGCGACCGTATTCTCAGTAATCTCTAAGAGGTCAGCTAGCTGGCGCTGGGTTAAGTTTTCTTTTTCACGGAGTATAGCCAGTCGTGAGACTGCTTTCATGTGTTCCATACACTTACCTATTGTGCTTACTACTCCTATTTTAGCATTTTTCCCTAAAAAAACTTAGGCAATACTTGTTAACCTGCCAATTTTAGGTTAAATTGTGTTTATACCTAAAAAATCAAGGCTTAGTTTTTTTAGGCTTAATTTTTTAACCAAGCATTATCAAAATTAGGAGTAAACTATGTCTAGCTACGATAAGATGCAATGGTCAACCTATCAAGAACATCACTATCAGGCTCGATTGAGCTACATTTTATCTTGTGTAGCAATTGCTGCTTCCATTAGCATGAGTTTATTAGCTGGATTTCTCATGCTGTCAGGCAATGCTACTCAAGCTAATATTACGGCAGTGACCGGGCTGTTCTCTACTGGACTGTATATTCCCCTATCTAAGGATGCAAATAAAAAGATCGAGCGGTTGACAAAACTTACAAAGGATTATGAGTCACTTCGCTAAACTTCCTCAAATTCTCCTGTCGCCACTTGGCATCAGCTTTGCGATTTGTCTGCAACTCTAAAACCCGAATTCCTGTATTTGGAAGTGGGTTTAATTTTTGCTGCAACTGTTGCCAAGAAGTAATCAATTCATGCTGCACATTATAAGTAGCGCACAACTGAGCAAAATCAATATCCTGGGGAGTACCAAAAAACTCTTCAAATGGTGGATCAAATTTGGCAATGGGTAACATTTCAAAAATACCACCGCCATTGTTATTGATTAACACAATGGTCAGATGTCCGACAAACTTATTTCTAATTAAAAAACCATTGGTGTCATGTAACAGCGCTAAATCTCCCGTTAACATCACACTACTTTGCTGGCGATGGGCAATTCCTAAAGCTGTGGATAATGTCCCATCTATACCATTTGCACCCCGGTTAAAGTGCGATCGCACTCCTAAATTATTCGGTTTCCAGAAATATTCCACATCCCGCACAGGCATACTATTGGCAATGAACAGTGGCGTTGCTGGCGGTAAAATCTGAGAAATTAACCAAGCTGCTTTACTCTCAATTATTTCATCTATTTTCCCCATCGTCTGGTCAACAGCTAACCTCACCTTAGCTTCCGCATCACACCATTTCTTTCCATATTCTGAGGAGAAAGATAAATTTCTCTCCTCTACTTTTATGTCTTCTACAGATATCCGTAAATGCGTTGTCCTTCCGTGCAAAGGGTCGAGGTTTTGGTCACTGGGGTCAATTACCCAGCGTCGCGGTTGCGTTGCATCTATCCAATTACGCAGTTCTTTACTCGTAGGCATTTCTCCTAGCTGAATCACCATTTCGGGCGCTAACTGCTTTGCTAGTTGCTGATTTCGCAAAATCAAGTCATAAGTGGAAATCAAATAAGGGTTGAGTTCGGCATAATTTCTGACTGGGGAGAGTCCCTCTGCTAACACAGGCCATTTGAGAGTTTGGGAAAGGTGCGCGATCGCTCTACAATATTCCTGTGGTTGCTGTGGTTGGGCAACACCTGCGATAATAATGCCGCGATCGCATTCCTTCCATTCTTCAGGAATGGGGAATGGGGAATGGGGGAGCCAGTGCGGTCTTGGGGTTTCCCCAAGTGGAGCATCTGGCGTCATGGGGAATTGGGTAATGCTTGCTATTCCTGCAAAAAAGTCTTCTGGTTGAAACTGGGATTGCAAATAACTCAAGTCAGTTCCATCAGCAAGAGGCGCTAAAGGATCGCGAAAGGGAATATTCAAATGTACTGGCCCCTTTGTAGGAGTTTGCGCCCTTTCCCAGCTATGAATTACCATTTGTCGCAGATAAGCTAGCATTCCCATGTCGGCGGAGGGTAAAGCTAACTCCGTTTGCCAATTTGGGTAGTTTCCATATAATCTCAATTGATCTATAGTTTGCCCAGAGTGACAATCTCGCAATTCTGGCGGTCTATCGGTGGTTAATACCAACAGTGGTACGCGACTATATGAGGCTTCAATGACTGCTGAATAAAAGTTAGCTCCTGCTGTACCAGAGGTGCAAACAAGTACTACAGGGCGTCCGGTTGCTTGAGCTTGTCCCAAGGCAAAAAAGGCGGCAGAACGTTCATCGAGAATGGAAATCGCTTCAATCTCAGGTACTTGTTGAGCAAAGGCTACTGCTAAGGGTGTAGAGCGTGATCCAGGACAAATGATGGCACAACTCAATCCCAACCGCTTTAGTGTCTCTGTTAAGATATAAGCCCAAAGTTGATTAACATTCTTATAAGCGATCGGCATTAAATCAAACATAGCTATAAAACAATCTTAAATTTTAGATTTTGTCTAGGGAAATTCAATTTAAAATCCATCTGGGAAAGAAAATCTCCAAGCAAACTTGCTCCACTTTCTACAAAATGCCCAATTTGCTCTCAAACTTTTATGGACTGCATTCATTTAACGGGAATTCGCTGCTATGGCTACACTGGGTATCTGCCAGAAGAACAGGTGCTAGGACAATGGTTTGAGGTGGATGTGAGCTTATGGTTGGATATCTCCACAGCGGCCAAGACTGACGCGATCGAAGACACTTTAGATTATCGCAGCGTCATTAGCTTGATACAACATCTGGTCAAAACGTCTAAATTTGCTTTGGTGGAGAAATTGGTAGCAACGATCGCAGATTCTATTCTCCAAGAATGCGATCGTGTAACAAAAGTCCAAGTCACTCTCAGCAAACCTGCCGCACCTATTCCAGACTTTGGTGGCAAAATTAGCATTGAACTGACTAAAAGTAAGTCCAATCTCTAAAGCACAAAAGGTGTTTTTTCAATATCTATAAGCTAGCAAAGAAAGGGGGTTTACATGGAGTGGGGAAGTATCTCACAAAGAGAATCTTTCCTGCCATTACCCCCAGCACCCGCTCATTCTCAAAAAACTAAAAAATCCCGTGATCTGCTGATGAGCATTTAACTTGCATATTTTCAGATCACAGGATTTGTGATGAAGTATTAACCAGAAGCGCTCAATAGTTCTAAGTAATACCATTTCACTCACCATTCAAAATTTAAGACAGTTTCAGACGGTAATTTAGACCCGGCTGAGACAAAAACTATTTGGAGATAAAGCGGTATTAAACTCTTTAATTCCAGATAATGATTAATTTGTAGTAGTAATTTAGTGAATGTATATTATCATACTACATAATCTATATTATTTAACTTAGATGAAAGTAGTATACTGTGATTTTATGAACCTTTATTCTTGATTAATTTTTACATAAATCCTATACTTAGTATTTATGTTTATCCGAAGAAAAATTATTGTATGTATACGTTTTAAAATCAGTTTTTGAGTGCTTGTAATTACATCGTAATTTATATTTGATGTTAATAACATGATATTAACTGTATGGAATAATCAGAATTAGCTTTGACAAGCACAGAAATTATCGAAAGTTAATAACATGATGCTATTTGATCATTAGTCAGTACTGATATCAAGCAAGAAGACCGAATAGTTAGAGATTGTTTATGATAAAATAATGACTTTTCGATCGAGTTGACACTGACAACAAAAATCTGAACCTTAGCAAACAGGTTACTGTAACATGTTCGCCCGCAAAATCCTAATTGTTGAGGATGAAAAAATCCTAGCCTCAAATATTAGAAAAAGTTTACAAAAATTAGGTTATTCCGTTTCAGAAATAACTAAGTCTGGTGAAGAAGCAATAAAAAAGGTAGCAGAAACTCATCCACATTTAGTATTAATTGATATCTGCCTAGCTGGGGAAATTGACGGTGTACACATAGCGGATATTATCCAGAATCACTTCCATGTGCCTGTAGTATATCTAACAGAGCATTCGGAATATAAAACATTACATAAAAATCAGCTAAGTGATCCTTTTAGTTACATAGTCAAACCATTTATTGAAAGTGATTTACATTTTGCGATTGAAATGGCTCTGTACAAACATCAGAGCAAAAAGACATTATGCGAAGAAAAACAGAAGCTGGCGGCAATTATTAACAGTATGGGCTGTGCAGTGATTGTGACATATGCAAATGGTTGTATTCAAATGATGAATCCCATAGCAGAAATAATCACTGGTTGGAAGCAAAGTGAAGCGTTCGGGAAAGATTTAGTAGAAGTCGTTGATTTAGTTGACACAAATGTAGGAGAGACAATAGGAAATTTAGCCACACATGTAATCGAAGCGGGTGAAATTTTCAATTTACCAGACAACTGTACATTGATTACCAAAGATGGCAAAGAAGTAGCGATTGGGGATAATGTTGCACCCATTCGTGATCAAAATGGCAATATTACCGGCGCGGTTTTAGTTTTTCAAGACATCACCAAACGCAAGCAGACAGAGGCACAACTGATCCGCAATGCGTTTTATGATGGGTTGACAGCATTGCCGAATCGTATTTTATTCCTAGATCGGCTCAGACAAGCAATTGAACGTAGCAAACGCAGAAGTGATTATTATTTTGCAGTTTTGTTTTTGGATTTAGATGGCTTCAAGGAGATTAACGATCACTTTGGGCATGGAATAGGGGATGATTTTTTAGTAGCGATCGCTAGACGTTTAGAGTCGTGCTTACGCAGTGGCGATACTGTAGCACGATTTGGTGGTGATGAGTTTACAGTTCTTTTAGAGGATATTAAAGACATTACCGACGCCACCAATGTTGCCAAACGTATTCAAGACTCCTTACGATTGCCAGTTAACCTCAATGGATATCAATTATCTACTACAGCTAGCATTGGTATTACTTGGAATTTTAGTAATTATGAGGAGCCTGCAACTCTGCTGCGAGATGCTGATATTGCTATGTACCGAGCGAAACGGCAGGGAAAAGCTACTTATGCCATATTTAGTTAATTAGTCTTTTCTGTTACCACTTCAATCAAATTACTCTGATTTTCTTCACAACTATCTAGAATTTAGATTTATAGCTGTTTTCTTGTGGATAGAATATGCTACTCTAGCCGCTACTAATGTGTATCGTACACAACCGAGAAGCTCCATAAGTCTGTCATGGAAAAAACCGAAAAACAGAAAATGCTTGCAGGCAAATTATATCTGGCGGAAGATCCAGAATTGGCTGCCGAAAATAAGCGAGCTAGTCGTCTGTTGCGAAGGTACAATTCTACAACTGAAGAACAGCAAGAGCAACGACAGCAAATTTTGCAGGAATTATTTGGAAATATAGGTCAAAAAGTATCAATTGTGCCACCCTTTCACTGTGACTATGGCAGTAATATTTTCGCTGGCGACAGATTGTATATGAACTATGGCTGTGTAATTTTAGACTGCAATCCAGTTCATATTGGTGAAAATGTCTTGTGCGCTCCTTATGTGCAAATTTATACTGCTTATCACCCTACAGAGCCGGAAATTCGTCTTTCTGGTAGAGAATTAGCTGCCCCAATTAACATTGGTAATAATGTCTGGATTGGTGGCAGTGCAATTATTTGTCCAGGTGTAACTATTGGTGATAACACAACCATTGGTGCTGGCAGTGTAGTTGTCAAAGACATACCTGAGAATGTTGTCGCAGCTGGCAATCCCTGCTGCGTCATTCGGTATTTATCCTAGAATTTAAAACTTATATCCTCTAGCAATCCAATAGAGCCAGTCTGCGATCGCTTCTTGAGTTTCGCTGTCAGCATCAATGGTTGCTATTTCAGATAATTTTGCAGAATATACATCTTCATCCTTACCATTAATGTAAGCCACTTCTACAAACATATCTTTTAAGCACTCATCATCTGGGGCCATTCCCAGCACTTCGACTTGTTTCTCCTCGGTAGAAGCTGATTTGCGTCCCTTCTTAGTCCATTTAGCCACAAAGGGAAAATTCAGAGCCTCTTCGAGGTAGTAATACCAACCCATAGCCCGGTCTTCTTTGTCTTCAGCATCTACAATGATCTCTGTTTTAATACGATGCTCTCGGTTTTCGTCGGCTTCAACACTCGGCATAAGATAACGCTTTACGTATAATGCATTTTGATAATATTACCAAAGTGTTGGTTAGGAATAATTTTTCTAAAATTATATAAGACTTATATCATGTCCGGGTAATTCGTTGTGATTCCCATAGTCATTGCACCCCACACGCCAGATGCTCCACTTAATCCCCTCCCCGCTCTTCGGGAGGGGAGACAAAGCATAGCTTTGGCTCTTTGGGGTTCTTCGGGTTTAATAAGCAATCAAGCGGACATGATATTACGCATAAAAGATCCCCCAACCCACTTAAAAAGTTGGCTCTTTAGGGTAAGGGGGGATCTAGGTTTCAAGTTATACAAAAAACCGCTTGTTATTAACAAACGGTTTTCTAGTTATTGCCCTCAAAGGGGAACTGATTTGTTGCGCCAAGATGCCAAGTTATTTCTTAGCACTAAAGCGCGAAATTTTTGAGAGATTAAACAAGTCTCAAATCAGGATAATTTGCCAGTACATCATCAGATGTCAGGGTATCATTTTCAGCTTGCGGAGTCCAAAGAACTTCAATTGCCAGAAGTTTTTCGCTAGGGATACTACCAATTTGGCGCAAAGCTTGACGCAAATCATCGGCACTGTTAATCGCTGTGGGGATTTCAAACTTACCTAGTGTCGCCGCCAGCAAGGTGACGATAATATATTCTCCAGGGCCTTCGGTAAATAGGCGGGTAGGGTTGTCGAGTTCACCAGCCGGGGGTAAAGCATCTTTGGCAAGGGCTGCTCTTAGCTGGTTGTTGACATTAGAAAGAGTTTCTTCGCTAAACTTGCTGCGTTCTGCCAGTGACAGCCGATTAAACTGACCTTCAGCTGAATTTAAACTGGCTTGTTGAGTCCCACCACCTGCATATACAAAGTATTCGGGATGGCGGAGTAAAGCTAGGCTAGCTTCTTGTAGAACTTCTGCTCTCCCCTCTGGGGTGTTGGTATCAGCAGTTTCAGCAATGTGGTTGAGTTCATTTTGCAATTCACGGGCTTGAGCTAACAAACCTACTTGCAAACGAGTTACAGAAACAGGAGAGTTGCTGCTGTAATCTGCTTCACCCGTTTCACCACTAGAGACGCGGCGGAAAGTTTGCAATAAGAAATTAGCGATCGCCAAGAAAATTAAGATGGTAAATATACCACCAAATCCTCCCCCAATACCCCAGAAGGGAATTAGGAAGGGAAAGCCAAAACCACCACCAAAGCCACCACCAAAACCACCACCAGGATAGTATCCGCCCCCACCAGGAGGTGCATAGGTGCGCGGTGTATAGGTGCGGCTGGAAGGCGCTCTAAAAGAGCCACCACCGATCCGACCCCCACTGCGGGCCGCTAATGCTCCATCGGCGTGACCAAGAGCCAAAGCTAACACTAGGCTTAGGGCTAAGAAGGTTTTTAACAGCGGTTTGATGGTTTGTTGTAGTTTTTTACGCATAATACAATCGTTGAATCGCTTGAAAAACGGAATTTTTTATGATTTCTCCCCATGCTCTTAGGAGTGTTGCGGTATGTCGCTAACGCCAACCTATAACAAGCAAGCTTTGTAGCATTCACTTTTAGAGGCTACATATTCAATTTACCGCGTCTTATCTTGGGTAGACAGCGATCGCAGGGGGGATTTCTCGACTGGGGAACCGTACCTGAAGACAGGTTCATCATCACAGAAATTTGCGATGTCTACGATGGTCACTGAGCTATGTCGTACCCTTCGGGAAGCAAGCTACGCGCAGCGTCTCGTAGAGAAGTGCGGGCTACGCCTACGAGCAATTGTTGCTACGTCTTGGACTAGCACTTTCAGACTACAGTCTTGAATTATACAGATGATTTGAATTTTTCATGATTATTTTGACTAATTTTTTTAATACTTCACCTTACTTGTTTTGTTACAAGCTGGGAGGATACTTTTAAAGTATGAAATAAATTTACTACATCTGACGGCTTTTAATTTACGTATACACAGCAGGCTAGCGAGTGTCTGTGATGCCTATCAGTCAACCCAACCAGGCACCAGACAGCTATCAAATACTTATCCGAATTTTTGGCATTTTGGCACAACAGTCTACAGTATTCAGGATATTCTATTGAACGTAGCTAAATTTCGTAATTTTCGTAACGGTTGTTCACTGAGCAATTTGGCTACAAGTGCTAGCTTTTATTTATTGTTCATCATGCACAGAAATTCTCAGGTAGTGAGAGATTTGCAGCAAAAATAAAATCAACACAATAAAAACAACCTTCCTGGCTAATCTTCTAAAATAGGCTTCAAATTTGTCTACCACAATCGTTTTAAAAGAAATAAAATAATAATTGTGGCTTTGAAAGTAATCCTAATTGTAAATAAATTAAAAATTATTTGAAATATAGTCATCAACTTTATTATGGAACATATTTCTCAACTAACAGCCGAAATCAGAGACAAAGCTGCATACCCAGATATCTTAGTCATATCCCGGATCTTCCTGCCGAAAGAAGCTGTAATTGGGGAATATATCTACAATCGCTGTCTTCAAGATCCAGAACGAGTTATTGTACTGGCGGCTAGTTGCTCAGGAGATAAAGTATTTGATCAAGGTCAACAGTTTCCCGTGTATCGCTGGTTTTATCCTAGATACTGGGGTAGTGGCTGTGTGGGAAGTATCCTGAAGCCTTTGGTCAATATCGTCTGCTCATTTTTTCTAGCAATCAAACTCTATTTTCGCTATCACTACCGTTATATAGAGTGGGGTCACGGCTATGACTTTCCTTCACTGTTGCTATTGAGCTATTTCTTACCTATTCGCTTTTTTATCTATCTGCACGGCAATGATCTTCTTTGTACTTTACACAATCCCGTGCTGCGATCGCTCTTTAAATTAACACTCAAACGAGCCGAAGGTATTGTTTGTAACAGTTCTTATACACAAGACTATCTCAGAACTGCTTTACGATTAGATACTCCTACCCACGTCATTAACCCGGTAGTCAGACCAGAAAAATTTGGCAATGTAGCGAGTCCAAATAGCCTTGATGATTTACGTGTCCGGGTGCGTCAGACGTACAACATTCCCGAATCAGCAATAGTTATTCTCTCGGTTGGAAGGTTAGTAAAACATAAAGGTTTCGACCGAGTGATTGATAACATCCCACTACTGCTAACCTTTGGGGTGGATGTCCACTATATACTCTGCGGTCAAGGGCCAAGTGAATCGGAATTGAAATCTCTGGCGCATCGTTTGCGGGTAGATAAGCGCGTCCACTTTGCTGGATATGTGCCAGAGCGGGAATTAGCAGGTTATTATGCAGCTTGCGACATATTTGCCATGCTGACTTTATTGGATACTAAAGCTAATAGTATGGAGGGTTTTGGTATGGTTTATTTAGAAGCAAGTTACTTCGGTAAGCCTGTAATTGCCCCTCGCTTAGGCGGTGTTCTAGACACAGTTCAGCATGAAGAGAATGGGATACTGGTTAATCCCAATTCTGGTTATGAAGTTTTTCAAGCTTTCAATCGGTTGTGCAAAGACCAGCAACTACGTGAGCAACTCGGCCGCAAAGGTAAAGAATTAGCCAAGCGTAGAACCCTTCATCGATCGCTTTACAAATCAGATGGAAGAAACGCGATTTTGTAAGATGAATGCAGATGGAGTAGGTTAGCACATCTGTGCATTGGTGTCAACTTAAGCGCAAACCCTTTTAAAACCTCGTTTCCAGCCTCTGGCTGGAAATGCACTTCAATTGTGGCTCTGCCGCCAGCAAGGGAGGCGGCAGCCCCTAGAACGGCGTTCCCAGTCTCAGACTGGGAACGAGACAATCTCTCAAAGTTAGTTATAGAGCAATACGCTTGGGTTAAAGCCAAAAACCAAAACCAGCGTAGGTTGGGTTGAGGAACGAAACCCAAGCGTATTGAGTTATAGACTGGCTTTCACGTTAAGTTTACCCCAATGACATCTGTGCGCCCCTCCGCAAATGAGCAAGATTGCAGTGTAGGATATCGCTTGTGATTCTATTAAAGATGCAATGAAAAATATCTTGTTTGGCATGGGGCTATCTTTTCGGCGTTACCGAATGCAAGCTGTTATCTTTACAATCATTGGATGTCTTGCTGTATTGAGTGTGATTAGCTTTGGGGCAATGTATGTTCTGGCTCAACCGGCTTCAACCTCATCTGAACGTCCAGCAATGCTTGCTGTTAAAACGCCAAATTTTGGGCGACACTTTCAAGAATTCGGGCGGGAAGGCTCTATCTTGATTTACGACTCAAAAAACAACCGCATCTATGAACACAATCCTCAACGTAATGCAACTGCGATCACTCCAGCTTCGACATTCAAAATTTTTAACGCACTGGTAGCTTTAGAAACAAATGTAGTCCCTGATGATGTGGCGGTTCTCACTTGGGATGGAATTCACCGAGAGATTGATGCCTGGAATCATGATACGAATTTGCGTCAAGCCTTTAAGGATTCAACTGTTTGGTTTTATCAAGTACTGGCACGTAGGGCTGGATATGAACGGATGCAGCAATTTATTAACAAAGTAGGCTACGGGAACCGTCAGATTGGCACTGCCGCAGACATTGATCGTTTTTGGCTACAGCCGCCCTTGCAAATTACACCCAAAGAGCAAATTAAGTTTTTGCAACGGTTGTATCAAGGCGATTTACCTTTCTCCCAACGGACAATAAATCTTGTCAAAGACATTATGGTACGCGAACAAACTCCAGACTACACACTGCGCGGAAAGACGGGATGGTTAACGAGTACCAAACCAGAAGTTGGTTGGTTTGTGGGTTATTTAGAGCAAAACAAAAACGTCTACTTTTTCGCAACAACCCTTGATATGGATAAAGCAGAGGATGCACCCGCCCGGATCGAGATTACACGACGCAGCCTCAAGGATTTGGGCTTGCTGGCTCACATCAACTAACCACCACCAACAATAGTTACCACTTCTAAGCGATCGCCTGATTGCACTTTTGTTTGCGGCCATAACTGGCGGTGTAAAATTTCGCCGTTATACTCTACAGCCACCAAGCGGGGGTTAAAACCCAACTGTTGGAGCAAATCGGGTAAAGAACTTTCAAACGAGCAGCTATGGGTTTCCCCATTTACCTGAACCGTAATCTCATTAGACATAAATGTGGGGAATGGGGAATGGGGAATGGGGCATTGGGCATTGGGCACTTGTACTGAGCGAACGCGAGTGCATCTCGTAGAGAAGCCGTAAAGCCTGCGGCATAGCTTCGCTTAAGGCGCAGCCTCTCCAAGAGTTGTATTGGGCATTGGTTATTCACTTTCGACAAATGACTAATGACAAATGACTAATGACTCTTTTAAAGTTTAAAGTTCTGGTTTAATGCGATTGAGTTGGGAGAGCAAATATTGCGTTACTAAGGTGGGCTGTTCGGCTTGCATGAGCGATCGCACCACTGCTACACGTTCGGCTCCCGCATCGATCACATCATTGACATTATTTGCATCTATTCCCCCAATAGCAAACCAGGGAATTGAGCAATTTTTGGCAGCATAACTGACATATTCTAAACCTGTTGCGGCCTTACCTACTTTCGTGGGAGTTTCATAAACTGGCCCCACGCCAATGTAATCTACACCTTCAGCAATTGCTGCTTGCATTTCTTCTTTATTTGTGGTAGAAAGACCTATCAAACGCTGCGAACCGAGTAATTGCCGAGCAATAGCAATGGGCATATCTTGTTGCCCCAGATGCACCCCATCTGCATCGACTGCCAAAGCCAGATCCACGCGATCGTTAACGATAAACAAAGCACCGTAGATGTGGCATAATTGCCGGAGTTTTCTAGCTTGTTCCAGACGCAAAGAATCATCGGCGGTTTTATCGCGGTATTGTAGGAGTGTTAATCCACCTTTGAGTGCAGCTTCTACATTGTTCAACAAAGTTTCACTAGGGGAAGTAACAAAATACAGACGCGATCGCCACAATAATTGATGGCGCTGATGACCCATTAAACTACTTTCTAGGGTATAAACCTGATAGCGCATCTGCTTACAAGCTTTAGCCATAGTTGGGTGGTAAAGCTTGCCGTATTCTTCCAGCACCCGCAATGCTTCTTCTATGCGGCAAAAGTTAGCTTGCAACACTGATTTGATACTAGCTCGTTGTTCTTCTTGAGGATGGGTTAACTCAGTCCCAGGATCGCCTGGTGTATCTCGCGCCGCCCGCAATTCTGAGGTATGCCACTTGCCTACCTCTTGTCGCAGACGCTTGCATTCAAGAGCCAACTGGGCATTATTTAATCCAAACCGACACCATTCCTCGATAATTCGCAAGCCCTCACGAGCGCGGTCTAAATTGGCATCTAAAATGCGGTAAACAACCTGCTGTATTTGCTCTTTTTGGCTGTATGGCTCGACCATTACAACAACCCCGTTAGTGCTTTCATCGAAGTGTGAATTATCATATATCCTAGTAACCATAGTTAATTAATTTGCTTTTTTTTACTCAACTTCTGCTGAATCTACGCAAAATAACGTAGTAGTGAGGGTTACAGTCAATTATCCCATGTTCCTATAAGCTGTGATCAGGGTAGTTTGAGGCTACAGTTTAGCACTAAGGTTAGTCAAGTATTTTAGGGTAAATGACTAGCTTACAAAGGACTGGACATAGCGGATACACCAGAAAATCGACAGTGGGCAGAAGGAATAGCACGATAATACAAGTTAATCTTGATTACCCAGATGGAGGATTGATTTGACCCTAGCCTAGCTAAGTCTTTGAATATCAAGCAATTAGCTACAATTATTCAACTGCCTACAGCTAAATCACTCCCTAAGTTAGGATATTTATGAGAAGAGTTTAGAGATTGGAAAATGCAAGCAAAGCAAATCTAAAAAACAACTTACAATAAAAAGTTTGTCGGATATCAAAAATTGATTAAATGTTTTTTATAAAATGAACTAACAGATATATTAGCTAATAGAATAATTCTATCGGTTTGGCAAAAACTAGCCAATTAATATCAAATTAAAAAGTGTTTGTTGATGATTAAATAACATGTAGTCAAAAAACAATAAATAAAAAACCATTAACAGAAGATTATTTTCAATAAATTAAAAAAACTTAGTACAGCATTTAATTAATTCGTAGCGAATTAAATTTGGCAATACCTTACAATGCCAATGCGTCCCCCTGCAATGCTAATACATCCCGATACAATGCCAATGCATCAAGATGCAATGTTAATGCGTCCCCCTGCAATGCTAATGCATCCCGATACAATGCCAATGCATCAAGATGCAATGTTAATGCGTCTCCCTGCAATGCCAATGCATCAAGATGCATTAAAAACGCTACGCTTTTACGTAAAACTGTACTTAGATTATACCAATTCTTTGTGAGACTGCACAAAATCAGCCTTGGCCAGACTTGGAGCTTAAGCCTCTTGTTCTATGCAACCTCACAGGTAATCGGTATTATCTCGTTCCTATACTCCATATAAAAATGCCTATCTAGAGACAGCAGCCCTTTAAATACATCTTTGACTTTGGCAAGGAATGAGATGTTGAAAATTTTTAGGCGGTAGAAAACTAATACATAGGCGATGCTTACGGCAAGCGCAAAGCCTAACGCCAAAATTAAATCGAGGTAATAATTCTTAGTTTTACGATGCTTACACGTATCTTGACAGGTATACTCTACTCCCTACCTCTTGCTAGTCTCCAATCGCTTCGTTTATGACTCTGTATTAAATATCGCCAATCGGTCAATATGTGAGTAATATTATCGACATAATACTCTCTGAGAGTATAAGAATTTATTGTTACTTCTAAGGAGTTGTGTTAAATATGATTCTCCTTCGTGTGTTTACCGAGTACCGTAGAGGAGATGTTATGCTTGCAAAGCTGAAGTTTCTGGAATCAGCAAGGCTTTTATTTTTTAGTTTTTCAGTATTATCTTTTACCGTATGTATGGGAGCGGCAAGTTTGGCGTTCCTGGGTAGCGCGATCGCTCAAATTCCATCGACACCAAATTCAGCACCTCTGGGTGAGAAAACAATTTCTCAGGTTAACGTGCTGTTTGTCAACCCGAATGGCGGAGATGACAGCGCAGGTAATGGCAGCGAATCCGCTCCTGTGAAAACGATTACCAAAGCGTTGCGATTAGCTAACGCCAATACTGTAATTATGCTCTCTACGGGCACTTATAGCGCCGAGACAGGAGAAATATTCCCTTTAATGATGAAACCGGGTGTTTCAATTCAAGGCAACCCTAGCAATCAAGGTAAGGATATTATCATTCAGGGAGGTGGTGATTACCTGAGTCGGAGCTTTGCCGGTCAAAATGTCACAATTGTTGGAGCAAACCAAGCCTTACTGACTGGGGTGACGGTGACGAACTCGAACCCCCGTGGTTACGGTTTATGGATTGAATCTAGCAATCCGGTAATCGCGGAGAATACATTTACTGGTAGTACCCAGGATGGGATTTCCGTCAGTGGTAATGCTGCACCTACCATTAGTAAGAATTACTTCGATCGCAATGGAGCCAATGGCATCACAATTGCCGGTAACTCCAGTCCTAAAGTCAAGGAAAATGTCTTTCATCAAACGGGTTTTGGCATCAATATTGCCCAAAATGCCGCTCCTGTAATCATCGGCAATCAAATTCAGAACAATAGAACAGGAATTGTGGTGCAAGCAAATGCCCGTCCGATTTTGCGGAATAATATTATTCAAGATAATAAAGAAGATGGTTTAGTTGCGATCGCTCAAGCAATGCCAGATTTAGGTAGTGCATCCGAACCTGGGGGTAATCAATTTCAAAATAATGCCCGCTACGACATTAACGCTAGTGCTGCTAAACAGGTGGTTTCTGCTGCTGGTAATAACCTTGTGAGCGATCGCATCACTGGCAAGATAGATATTAACGGTACAACCGCACTAGTAGATCAAAGTTCTCAATCTGCCCCTGTGCCCAACAATGTGTTACGAGAAATACCACCAACTGCCGAAATCACCTTCTCGGCTCCCGAAATCTCTGAAACTACCAATGGGCAAACCAGCAACAGCATTTCAGCAAATAATCGTGTGACTGGACAATTAAACAGTCAACTGCTGCCATTGTTGCCAGCTAATATACCACTTTCAGCGCCCATATCCAATCAACAGCAAGCCACCTCTAAAGTTGCCGGTTTTCCTACTCCTAGCAGCTTGTCAGGTAGACAAATACCAACTAACACCTTAAGAGTTGCAACTTCCAGTCCAGCAGAGCCACCTGATCCGCCACAGTTGAATTATGTACGAATCGATCCCAATACGATTGAGTTTACTGCTCCTCAGTCCCCATCCAATTCAGTCGCACAAGCACCAGTTTCGAGCGTGAGGGATCAAACACAGCAGCCATTACCAATACTAGAAGCTGCTGCCTCAAATGCTGAAGCACTTTTACCACTTCCTGATAGCAATATCCCCATTGCTAATACTCGCAATATGCGAACAAGTTCTGCAACTATGCCTTATCGCGGTAACTCTGCGACACAATTCGGTATCCGTTATCGCGTGGTAGTTCCACTCTTCACTGATAGGGATAAAGATTTAGTGCGATCGCTTGCTCCTGATGCGTTTCCCACAGTTTGGCAAGGTCAAAGAGTTATGCAAGCAGGAGTATTTAGCAGTGAATATAACGCTAAAGAAATGCTCAAAACACTCTCTAAAAAAGGTTTAAGAGCCATTATGGAGCCATTGAATTAATTGAGCATGGGGCAAAAGAGGCGGAGGATACTTTCAGTTTGTAATGGTCTACCCACGATTTAAATTTTTAGGGGACAATTATTGAGAAAGAGGACGGAGAAAGTCGCCATGTTAGCTGTAGAAGGAACATTTCAAGAGGGTGTAGTTTGCCCTGACAAGCCAATTGCTGGACGCAATGGACAAAAAGTGATGATTGTGTTCCTGCAAGAAGGAAATGAACCACCGATTGAAGATTCAGCCTGGGGTGATTTTGCTCAACTTTTAAATGACTGTCAGGTTCATACTGGCATTGGTGATTTAGCCCACCAACATGACCATTATTTGTACGGCACATCCAAACATAAAGATGAGGTTTAGTGCAAGTTTTTATTGACACAGCAGCATAGATTGCACTGGCTAATATGGATGACGAGTTTCATGCTCGGGCAACCCAGATTATGGGTGATTTGCTGACCCAAAAGGCAAGATTAGTTACGACTGAGTTTGTGCTACTGGAAGTAGCCGATGCCCTTACCGCTCCAAACTTGCGGTCAAATACTATCAAGTATATTAACCGTTTAAGACAAGCCCCGATTTTACGAATTATTCCTCTTAGTGAGGATTTGCTAGCGAATGGTTGGCTTCTTTACAGTCAACGTTTAGACAAAAGCTGGGGGTTAACCGATTGCACCACTTTTGTTGTCATGCTGAGTGAGCAGATAACTCAGGCATTTACGAGCGATCGCCACTTTGAACAAGCAGGTTTTGTGAAGTTGCTGTAGGGGCTGTTAGAGGTTGTTTGAAAAGTGGTGACTGAGGTATCCAAAACTTTAGATCCTCCTAAATCCTCCGATAAATTGGAGGACTTTGAGAACGTTATTCCCCCCTTTTTAAGGGGGGCTAGGGGGGATCTAGATACAAGCGTAGACTTTTCAAACATCCTCTTAAGTGAGGCAGAGGGCGATCGCACAGTTAGCAAATATTTGTAGTTGAATTATATTTATGATCCTTTTCAGCGCGATCGCCTTTGCCGTAAGTCGGGTTAAGCCGAAGAAAACCATCCTCTAATACTCCGACACGATTTCAAAGTACCTCAACACGACTTTCAAGTACCTCGACATGACTTTGAAGCACTCCAACACGACTTTCAAGTACCTCGACATGACTTTGAAGCACTCCAACACGACTTTCAAGTACCTCGACATGACTTTCAAGAACTCCAACACGACTTTCAAGTACCTCGACATGACTTTGAAGTACTCCAAGACGACTTCGAGGTATTTATTGCTAATATTAAGTAGCTTTTTTAACAAATAAAATAAAAATTTCAGTATAATTCACTAAAAATAATCAAGTCGATTTTAATTTGCTTTAATTTTTCCGAATTATTTCTCAGAGAAGTTTATGGTTGCATTGGCTAGAGTATATGCAGTAACCCTATAACCTCCTTCAGGAGCGCATTTCATGGCACGACTAAAACGCAGTTCACCCTCTCTCGAAAAAGCTCTACGTCGAATTGCAGGAATGCGATCAATTAGCTCTACGCTAGAATTTGGCAATGGATTAAATTTGACAGACTACGACAGCCGCATCCAAACTTTGCAAACCGAGCTATCTACCTACAATACTTCACTCTCTAGCCTAGATGAAATGGCAGGTCGCCTCTCTCTAATTGAAGAAGAATTGCGCGGCTACTCTGAAAAGATGTTAATGAGTGTGGCAACCCATTATGGCAAAGACAGTTTGCAATATATCCAGGCGGGAGGCAAGCCACGCAAGAAATTATCACACCGTTTGAGCAACACCCAATCCCTATCTGAGAGTACAGCTACAATCTTGAATGGTGCAAACAACAATGGTAAAGAAACCTCTATTGTTTTACCTTAATCCTTTAACTGCATCATGCTGACCGATTCAGTTATCAGTTATCAGTTCACTGTTCACTCATAAGTAATCTCCCCACTCCCTATCCTGGCTTATGATCCAAACGGGTGGCTTGCTCTAGGGCGGCTTTTTCTTTGGCTCGGCGGGCATAGGGTTGTAATTGGCTGCGATCGCAACTTGTTAAAATAGTCAAGTTTTCTAAGCTGATTCCCCGCATTAACATTTCTACGCGCCAAGTTTGTTGTGCCTGGGCTACAACTGGGGTTTGTCCTTGGGGAGTTAACAATCCTTGACTCCATATTTCCCAACGTATCTGAAGCTCTGATTCTGAAAGCGGTTTGCCTGTTTCATTCAAAAACATCGCTGTTTGAGCATCTTTACGGCTTTTCAGCCATTTGATTAAGGGATTATTCGTAAAAGAGCCATAGCGTTTGCTCAAAATCCACTGATTTACAGGTACTTGACGGACAAATCCTGGGATGATGATTTGCAAAAAGTACCCTTGAGTATCATAAATTTGGTGCGATCGCTCCAAGCTAATTATTTCTGTGGCAGATAATCCAGCCCCAAACAACACATAAGCCAAAGCATAATCTCGCATTCCCAATTTCCGAGCTTGTTGCAGAATTCCGTGAACTAAACTAGCTGGTAAATCAGCTACTTCTGTGGTAATAAAACCTCCTTGTAAAGAGTTTGTTGCTGATTCCGCTGAAGATGACATCGCTCCATGTAAAAACAACTCCACCAGATTTTCCAGAAAATCATCCCGATCCTCCCAAAGTTCATGAAATTCGCTGGTGAACTCAATTACGGCATATCCCAAGATCATCCCATTCAGCAAACTGGCTAATTTTTCTGCGGGTAAATAGGTATTTAAGTGTCCTTGCTGGATTACAGTAGCTAAATACTGGGCTACATAGCGGTTTGCCTCTGTTACTCCCCTGCCTAGTGCGCGGCGATTTTCTGCCGGGAATTGGTCGGCTTCACCTACCACAGACCGGACGAACTCTGGCACTCGTTCTAGTGCATGTAAGCTGTCACTTGCATAATCTTTAAGAGCTTGGTAGACATTGCCGGGAGGCGTTGCCCGCCGCACCAGCGACTCACCTAAATCCTTAAAGGCTGCGGATTCTTCCAGCACAGCTAAAAGCAGTCCATGCTTATTGCCAAAATTCCGAAATAGAGTCACTTCGTTGACTTCGGCTTTTTCAGCGATTTGGCGGGTTGTGGTAGCGCTAACTCCCTGAGCAGAAAACAACTCAAGTGCAGCTTGAATCAGGCGTTGACGAGTGGAAATGAGTTGAGACGACATAAAGAAATGCAAGTGGCACTTGCACGGATATCAGAGTTCTGCTAGCATAACAAATGTAAGTGATACTTGCTTTACTCTACCCTACGGGTGACAAGCAAATCGCTTTATCATCCATCAACAGGAATTTTTATGACCGCAAATTTTGGGGCGATCGCCCCTGAGAGAGGCAACTCACCTCGACTCAGTTGGACAAATGTGGTATTTTTTGCTGCATTTCATGCTTTAGCACTTCTGGCTCCTTGGTTTTTCTCCTGGCCAGCATTAGGTTTGCTAGTGTTTCTACACTGGTTATTCGGGAGCATTGGTATTTGCCTGGGATATCACCGACTACTGAGCCATCGGAGTTTCCAGGTTCCCAAGTGGTTAGAGTATGCGATCGCCCTCATTGGAGCGCTGGCTTTGCAAGGCGGGCCAATTTTTTGGGTAGGTGGACACCGCCAGCATCACGCCCACACAGAAGATATCAACTTAGATCCCTATTCTGCCCAAAGAGGATTTTGGTGGAGCCATATATTGTGGATTTTCTACCCGCGTCCAGAATTTTTTGACTATGAAACCTATAAAAAATATGCCCCTGATCTAGCCAGACAACCCTTTTATTGCTGGCTGGATCGCTACTTCTTGGTTTTGCAAATACCCTTTGGGCTGCTGCTATATGCCTTAGGAGGATGGTCTTTTGTGTTCTACGGAGTGTTTGTTAGGTGTGTCTTGCTTTGGCACTCAACCTGGTTTGTGAATTCAGCATCCCACCTGTGGGGTTATCGCACTTTTGATGCCAATGATGGCGCTCGTAATCTTTGGTGGGTATCCATCGTCACCTATGGAGAAGGATGGCACAACAACCATCATACTTATCCCCACATGGCAAAATCTGGGTTGTCTTGGTGGGAGATTGATGTTACTTGGTGGAGCATCCTAGTTTTGCAGACTTTGGGTTTAGCCAAAAAAGTTGTCTCGCGTCCTCCTCAAGGTGCAACTCACGGCTAAATTGCAACTAAATTATCATGAATTTGTTATGCCGATTGCTTCCCGCAGTCGGCTTACTAATTTTTATCAGTAGTATTTCACGGTAAAATATTAACGGGGCAACTTTCAGCAAATACATCAAGCGTGAAAACTGACAGTATTTTTTATCGCCTTTTTCAAGAATTTCCTGCCATCTTTTTTGAATTAATTGGCAACTCACCCGAAACCGCAGAGGGTTATAAATTTTCCTCAATCGAAATCAAGCAAACTGCATTCCGCATAGATGGCGTTTTTCTCCCAACACAAGGGGAAGAAAATCCGATTTACTTTGTTGAAGTGCAGTTTCAAACCGACACAGAAATTTATTCACGCCTATTTTCAGAAATCTTTTTATACTTACGCCAAAATAAACCTAAAAATTCTTGGCGAGGAGTAGTTATCTATCCCAATCGCAGTCTAGATACAGCAGATATCAAGAATTACAGTGAATTTTTCGACAGCCAGCGTGTAAGTCGCATTTATCTCAATGAATTAGGTGAAACAGCATCGCTGCCAGTTGGAATTGCTACGATGAAATTAGTTGTCGATGAAGAGGACACAGCAATTACATCTGCTAGGCAGTTAATAGATAGAACTCAGCAAGAAATTAACATTGAACCACAACGGCGGAAGTTACTAGAATTGATAGAGACAATATTAGTTTACAAGTTTCCGACGATGAGTCGAAAGGAGATTGAAGGTATGTTTGGGTTAAGTGATTTGAAACAAACACGAGTTTATCAAGAAGGCAAGCAAGAAGGTAAGCAAGAAGGCAAGCAAGAAGGCAAGCAAGAAGGAGCGCGTGAAGAAAAGTTTAGAATGATCCCTTTGTTATTGAAATTGGGATTGAGTTTTGAAGAAACAGCGAAAGAGCTAGGTTTGAGTTTAGAGGAGGTTCAGCAAGAAATGCAAAAACAGCCTCCAAGTCAGGATATGTAACCTACAATTAGCACTGATCAGAGATACCCCTAAATATTTCTGCTATTTTTCATTCCCGCAATTTTTAATTTTTTATATGATTTCGCTGTCTCCCATTCTCCAAGCTAGACTCTCCCAACCCCTCAAAATTGGCTCGTTTGAGGTAAAAAGTCGGGTTCTCCAGTCACCTTTATCTGGAGTGACAGATATGGTGTTTCGCCGTCTCGTGCGTCGCTATGCACCAGATTCGATGATGTATACCGAAATGGTGAATGCTACGGGGTTGCATTATGTCAAGCAGTTACCCAAAATCATGGAGGTAGACCCCAATGAACGCCCAATTAGCGTTCAACTATTTGATTGTCGTCCCGATTTCCTAGCAGAAGCAGCAATCAAGGCAGTTGCCGAAGGTGCTGATACTGTTGATATTAATATGGGTTGTCCGGTAAATAAAATCACTAAAAATGGTGGCGGTTCTTCGTTGTTGCGGCAACCGGAAGTAGCAGAGGCAATTGTGCGGGAAGTGGTAAAAGCTGTTGATGTCCCTGTGACAGTAAAAACCCGTATTGGCTGGAATGACAACGAAATTACTATTCTCGACTTTGCCAAGCGGATGGAAGATGCCGGGGCGAAAATGATTACGGTACATGGACGCACCCGCGCCCAAGGATACAATGGCAATGCCCGTTGGGAATGGATTACCCGTGTGAAAGAAGTGCTTTCTATCCCAGTGATTGGGAATGGAGATATTTTCTCCGTTGAAGCGGCGGTGAGATGTTTAGAGCAAACTGGCGCTGATGGTGTGATGTGTTCCCGTGGAACTTTGGGTTATCCCTTTTTGGTGGGAGAAATTGATCACTTCCTGAAAACTGGGGAGATATTACCGACACCAACCCCAATTGGGCGTTTGGAATGTGCAAGAGATCATCTACAAGCCTTATGGGAATATAAAGGCGATCGCGGTGTACGTCAAGCCCGTAAGCACATGACTTGGTATGCTAAAGGTTTCGTTGGTGCTGCCGAACTCCGAGGACAGCTAAGTTTAGTTGAAAAAGTAGATCAAGGTTTGGCAATGATTGACCAAGCAATTGAAAAACTGGCTAATGGTTATGAATTAGAGGAAGAAACTGAAGGTAATTTGGTGATGCTTTAAAAAACTAAGTAAGTCGGCACAATAAAACCCGACTATGTAAAGAAAGATAAACTAGGCTAAAACCCTCTTGCCTATTGCCTCACTCTCACAGAAGATTTCCGCAGCATCAAAACCTCAGAAGCGAGAATTTTACTATTGCAAGTTCCACCATACGGGGTATTATCTGCTGTAGCGATATCAAAACCTCAGAAGGGAGAATTTTACTATTGCAAGGGTGCGATCGCATTCTCCATCCTCCCACACATTGCGCCAGAATTATCGAAAGTAGCAGCAGAATCTTTGCAAAAATTGAGCGTGGTTATTCACACTCAAACCAAGGTCTATTGGAGTAATGAGTGCCGTGTTGGTGGGAAATCTTGGGTGAAAATTAGTTGTTCCAGGAAAAAGTCTATCTCAAATTTTTTCACCATCAATACCAACTACAGCCTACAAATCTTTCTGGGGAATCTCTTCGTAAAACTCGATCGTCAATTGCATAGTTTCCACAGCTAAATCACGTAAGTCTCGATTTAGAAATATAACACCTTGAGAACCAAACCAACGGTCAAAAATCGCAACATATTTGGGATTTTTATTAACAAACCCTTGCATAAACTTGACAAGGGAATAATTCACTGAGCCGAGGAATTTAGAGTTATTCTCAGGAACCATACAAGCAATTCCTTCTCGTGAATAAGGACGAGGAGGTACGATGGCAAAACTATCTTGATTTTTTGCTGTTTGTAACCATCCCTCTAAAATAATGCTATCGGATGCAAAAGCATCAATTTTACCCTGTTCTAAAGCAGCAAATCCTTCTGCTCTAGTCTTAAAATATACAAGTTTAGCTTGGGGTTGTATCTGCTTGATGGCTTGTTCGTTGGTAGTTCCAGCTAGCACAGCCACACGCTTGTTAATCAGAGATTCCGGCGAACCTAAATTGCTGTCCTTCTTAATTAAGATTTGAGTACCTGTTACACCATAGCTGATTGAAAAATCAACCTTTTTATCTCGCTCCCAAGTAAAACTACTAGCATCACAGACAATATCAACTTGTCGGTTAATTATCTTGGGAATCCTTTCTGCTGGGGTAACTCCAACTAATTCAAGTTTAATTTTTTTGCCTAATTCTTTCTCTAACTGCTTCTGGATCAAAGTCAGCATATCCACAGAATAACCAATCAATTTTCCTTGACTGTCAGAGTATGCAAAAGGTAAAGCATCTCTACTTGTACCAGCCGTTAATACTCCTGTCCGTGCTACTTTTTGCATCACAGTCTCTGCCCCTGCAACACCAGGCATGAATGCTGGTAATATCAAACCGAATATTACAGGCGCAAGATTTCTATATATCTTCGACTTAGTAAAAGCAGGTAAACACGAGAGATTTACTTTAGTATTAACAAACATATTCAAATCTTTGGGCATCCACAAATATCAAAGTAAAAAAATTATCTCTGTCAATTGTCAAATAAGCAGTTCTAGAAATGATTCTTCACATTTTACCCTATTGCAATCTGCGAAACGAGAAGAGTGACAGCGCCTTGGCGCAACAGCGTTTCAATCCCTAATAGGGATTTTGATGGATTGCAATCTTAAATACGATGCCTGAGTTCTTCGCGTGTCCTTTCTTGTTTCAATCCCTAATAGGGATTTTGATGGATTGCAATTTGAATCTCAGCACCAGGGCAATTGGCTTGTACCTGTTTCAATCCCTAATAGGGATTTTGATGGATTGCAATAAAGAAGTCTTAATCCGGCTCATGCCAAGAAGATTAGTTTCAATCCCTAATAGGGATTTTGATGGATTGCAATCTTACAACACACCAGGTTTGTATCAATCATTGAGTGTTTCAATCCCTAATAGGGATTTTGATGGATTGCAATTCTAAAAAAGTCACTGAAATCGAAAAAAGAGCAAGTTTCAATCCCTAATAGGGATTTTGATGGATTGCAATGGTGAAGGTATCCGTAGCTTTGATTTAGTTGCTGATGTTTCAATCCCTAATAGGGATTTTGATGGATTGCAATGATAATGTTAAAGTTTGCCGTTTTACTATTAGAGTTTCAATCCCTAATAGGGATTTTGATGGATTGCAATTAAGACCCCTCGAATGGTTGAAGCCACTGAGAAAGAAGCGTTTCAATCCCTAATAGGGATTTTGATGGATTGCAATTTAAAGACATTAAACGTCAGTTTCCGTTGTTTGTTTCAATCCCTAATAGGGATTTTGATGGATTGCAATTTGCTTTTGCTATCAACCCAGAATCTGCTCCTGATGTTTCAATCCCTAATAGGGATTTTGATGGATTGCAATAAGACCACTTGATTTGAGCGCCTCTTATGATATTATGTTTCAATCCCTAATAGGGATTTTGATGGATTGCAATCCCCTTCCATGTAAAGAGGTTGACGCTCTCTTGCGAGTTTCAATCCCTAATAGGGATTTTGATGGATTGCAATTTTCTGGTTCTCGGCAGGTGCGATCGCTGCGTCTGTTTCAATCCCTAATAGGGATTTTGATGGATTGCAATTTGTAGTTCTGCCTGTACTACATTTTGTCTTTCTGCGTTTCAATCCCTAATAGGGATTTTGATGGATTGCAATCTATGAGTCTAGTAAACTTGGTAACGACTTTATGAACGTTTCAATCCCTAATAGGGATTTTGATGGATTGCAATCGCAGTCTAAAGCTTTTTTCTGATAATCGGCTATAAGAGTTTCAATCCCTAATAGGGATTTTGATGGATTGCAATCTATAAGCAACAAACAAAACCGGAGTCAAGAAAATGCCTTTGTTTCAATCCCTAATAGGGATTTTGATGGATTGCAATTTGTTGATTACCCTGTGATAAATTACCTTGTGTGTTTCAATCCCTAATAGGGATTTTGATGGATTGCAATTATAGCCAATGCTGTAATTGGGCTGTCACGTCTAGTTTCAATCCCTAATAGGGATTTTGATGGATTGCAATCCGTTAGTTCCAGGTTCACCATTGGTTCCAGGTTGTTTCAATCCCTAATAGGGATTTTGATGGATTGCAATACTTCAATCACTGGCTTACCATTAGCATCAATCAAGTTTCAATCCCTAATAGGGATTTTGATGGATTGCAATTCATTGGTGCGGGGAATTTCAAAGCTCTCATTACTATGAACATCAATCAAGTTTCAATCCCTAATAGGGATTTTGATGGATTGCAATCTTGCGTCATTACTTTTATTCAAGGCTTTATCTAGTGGGTTTCAATCCCTAATAGGGATTTTGATGGATTGCAATTTCATTTTCTTGCCGCGTCGCTGGGTGCGAATGCTGGTTTCAATCCCTAATAGGGATTTTGATGGATTGCAATTCCCATTTTCGTAGCCGCGCAAATACTCTTCGTTTGGTTTCAATCCCTAATAGGGATTTTGATGGATTGCAATGCAATAATTGGATGCGGCTCTGTCAAAAATCTGATTTAGTTTCAATCCCTAATAGGGATTTTGATGGATTGCAATGCAAAGCAATGCTATATTATTTGCATATGCAAATGTTTCAATCCCTAATAGGGATTTTGATGGATTGCAATCGAGGTACACCCACCCACCTATAAATCCATATCTAGTTTCAATCCCTAATAGGGATTTTGATGGATTGCAATCCATCTATAGTTAAACGATTCTCAGTAATATTTTTGTTTCAATCCCTAATAGGGATTTTGATGGATTGCAATCCTAATCACAGCAATGGCTTAGCGTCGTCCGTGAGTTTCAATCCCTAATAGGGATTTTGATGGATTGCAATAGCTGGGGTCTGAAAGCCCTGTTGTATTTGGTTTTCAAGGTGCAGTTGCGCGAATGAGTGAATCATAACACAGGGAATAGTCATAGCACAAGATGCAAATCGCTGAAAGCCAGTCCCTATAAGGTGCGCGGATGTTTTAAAAGTACTATTGCCCTGAAAACCTTGTATAGATTGAGCAGCAGCCATTTTTTGCCCCTTCTGATTTTGTACACCTACCCATCCGCGCATTTGGCAAGGAAATTAGTCTAATTACCGATCGCTACCTCTATTAAAATAAGCGATCGCCTAATACTTGCACACCTTAATTTACCAAATCAGGGAATACCTCTTGCACAGCAGGATGCACTAAGCGATGGTTCTGCACGTTCACACCCTTAGCTAATGCTGGGTTAACTTCCAGTGCCAAAATTCCCAAATTCGCCAACTGGACAACATAAGGTAATGTACTGTTGTTGAGCGCCTGAGTTGCTGTCCAAGGTACTGCTCCTGGCATATTGGGAACACCATAATGCACCACACCCTCTTCAAGGTATACCGGATTTGTATGGGATGTGGCATGTAAAGTTTCTATGCAACCGCCTTGGTCAACGGCTACATCAACTATTACAGAACCAGGACGCATTTGTTTGACCAATTCGCGGGATACTAGTATTGGTGCCCTCCGTCCCAGTACTAAAACTGCACCGATGAGCAAATCGGCTTCAATGACTGCGGCTTCAATATGAGCAGAGTTGCTGTAAAGCAATTCGACTCTAGAACCAAATAGGGTTTCTAAGTAAGATAAGCGCTCGACACTCACATCTAAAATTTGTACGTTAGCACCCACGCCCACCGCAATTTTAGCCGCTTCTGTACCGACAACGCCGCCACCTAAAATTACTACTTTACCTGGTTTGACTCCAGGCACACCGCCCAAAAGCACACCTCTACCACCTTGCTGACGTTCTAGGAATCTCGCCCCAAATTGTACTGCTAGCCGACCGGCAATCACACTCATGGGGGTGAGCAAGGGGAGTTTGTTAGCACCAGGTTGTTCTACAGTTTCGTAGGCGATCGCAGTTGTGCCACAATCAATTAAATGCTCTGTCAATTTGCGATCGGCTGCTAAATGTAAATAAGTAAATAATATCTGCCCTTTCTGCAAAAATTTATACTCAGATGTCAGCGGCTCTTTGACTTTAACAACCAATTCCCGATTCCAAGCTGTTTCTGATGTAGGGACAATCTCGGCTCCAGCCCTTCTGTAGTCGTCATCTGAGAATCCAGCACCATTACCTGCTTGCGTCTCGACAAAGATGCTATGACCATTTTCCCCCAGCACCCGCACACTAGAAGGACTTAACCCTACCCGAAACTCTTGATCCTTATTTTCCTTGGGAACGCCGATTTCCATATACCGCCTCTGATATTTTTTTGTTTAACTCTAGTCTGCCAATCTCAAGCTTGCTACGTCCATATAAGGGATAGCTGTATTAGAGATAGCTAATCTCTGTTCTAAGTTTCTCAATTTAATCTGAGTAGCCCCAAACTCTTACCCTTGACTAATGCCCCAGTATTTATACAATATATAAAGAATAGTAACAATTTATTAAAAGAGCGATTGTATAGCTCCCTACTAGGAAGCTTTTGCTGAATTTCTCAAGTCATCTTGGCATTCAAGCACTGCAATCAGTTCATAAGCTACCAAATGTAGGGTAAAGGTTAAGGGGAAAAGAACCAGTCAATACCTTTAATTCTTTACCGCCTACCCAGACTTCGCCGACAACTGCCGCGAAGTCTCATATCAAGTCCCGTTTGCCGAAAAAAAGGGTTCTTAAAAATGACACAAACACAACCGACAATGACACCTAGACTAGAGGAGCCTAAGTTTGGCTTTAACGAATATGCTGAACGCTTGAATGGTCGAGCGGCAATGATTGGCTTCGCCTTGACCCTGGTAATTGAATATACAAGCAATCAAGGGGTACTATCATGGCTGGGTCTGAAGTAGTGCCACCAACAAGCATAAGGTGGAAGTTGTAAGCTAGTAGTTAAAAGAGTTTCAACCAGCTGGAACAACCAGTTGGTTTTGACTTTAACAATTGATAGCAAAGTACTTCACCCTAGATACTTTAATTAGACTTATTCGTAAATTCGTGCCCTAGAATGTAAGCAAGAGAGGAATCCAAATACCTATTATTGATTGAAATATCATAGACTTGCAACTAATATATACAAGGCGATTAATGAGTACACTTCCTCCCCTACTAAAGAAAATCATAATTAGTGTCTGCCTTGGATGAGAAAGGCAAATTACGGGTGAGGTATTCTTGGTAAATATACACGAAAGCTGAACTGGAACCAACCAAGCTGTGATGAATGCTGTATTACCTCGTTTTTTGAAGTCAACCTACCGAAAAGAGCCACTAATCAGTATATTGATTACGATGGGCGTTATGGATGCCCTGATTGGCGGATTGAATGATAGCTGGTCGTTGTTCGCTTTTGGTTTGGGAACGACAGGGATAGCGCTAGCCTTTAAGTTGTGGCGTTTCCAGCAGCGCCGTCCTCTACCAGAGGAGCCTGTAGTGCAACATTATTTGCCCTCTCGTTCTTCTAGTGCGCCTTTACCAATGTTAAGCGTTTCTAAGAAAAAACCACCTCTTTAGGAAGTGCTGAGTTATGAGTGCTGAGTTATGAGTTGATAATTCATAACTCTAAGTGGTTTGTTTGTATATAAAAAGTGAGGAAAAAGTGTGAGTAGTCAGGGAAGAGGTGGGGGTAATTTTCTGCGACCATATATTATCCTGGCATTTATGGCAGCTGTTGCCCTTCCAGTGACTATCTGGGAAGGGTTTTATATTCATGAAGCTCATGCTGCCATTGAAGTAACGCCAAACTCCCAAACTACCAACAGCTTTGCTAATGCCCAACTACTTTACACACTCAGAGGACATAACGGAACTGTTAAATCCCTCGCTTTCAGTCCAGATAGCAAAATTCTTGTGAGTGGAGGTGCAGAAAACGAGGGTATAATTCTGCTGTGGAATCCAGCAAACGGCAAAAAGTTGGCGAATATTACCAAAGCACACAGAGCAGCCGTAGAGTCTTTAGTGATTTCGCCAGATGGGCAAACCCTCGCTAGCTGTAGTGATGACAATACGATTAACCTCTGGAGCCTGAAAAATTTAAAATTTAGTCGGTCATTTGTCGGACATACCAGTAACGTATTATCTTTAGCGGTGTCTCCTGATAGTAAAGTTCTCATCAGTGGAGCTTTGGATGGGATTCGTCTATGGGATTTGGTACAGCAGCGCCCTCTAGGGACTTTAGTACAATTTGATAATTCGATTTATACCCTAGCCATTAGTCCTGATGGACAGACCTTGGCTAGTGGTGATAATAAAGGTGTAATCAAGCTGTGGAATTTGAGTACTGGTAAATTAATCAGTGAATTTGTCGCTCATTCTAATGTTGTTAGCGCAGTCATCTTTACACCAGATGGAGAAACATTAATTAGTGCTAGCCGCGATCGCACAGTAAAACTGTGGAATATTAATACTGGAGAATTAGTCCGCACCCTTACAGGACATAATAACTGGGTAAATGCGATCGCTATTAACCCCGATGGACAAACCCTTGCTAGTGCCGGCAGAGATGGGATTAAATTGTGGAATTTAACTACAGGGGAGTTAATAAATACCCTAAGTGGACATACAGATTGGGTAAGCGCGATCGCTTTTAGTCCAAATGGTAAAATTCTTGCCAGTGGTGGATTTGATCAACAAGTCAAGATTTGGGGAACTCCACAAAAACGTAATTAACAGCGAACACCAGAACTGCGACTTATTAAATAAGTTGGGGTTGTGATTGAGGTGTAGACAAGGTGATAAATATAAGAATATTGAGCAAGCAGTCTTGGAAAAACTGCGCCAGCTACCTATACATAAGCAGCAAGAGTTATTGAATTTTGCAGAATCTTTGTATCAAAAAATACTCCTCAAACTCCCTTACGTAGCGTCAGAGGGTTATGTGCTGATTTAGCAATGGATATTACCGAAGCTCGTCAATAAATGTGGGGGAATTTTCCTAGAGATTTTTTGGAAATTTGCGAAGGGATTGCAAGCATTTACCGTGTTTGGTGACATACTCCTACACTGTAATGCTTGCAGTCAGTGTAGGCTTCTCACTGACTCCCGGTATCCCGTCGGACATTGACTGAGCTTTGTTTAGACTGCACGAGACGCCCCTTTGCACAGTTGAACGAGTATAAAGATTGTTCAGTTTCCTTAGTAATGTCAGAGTTTTACCTACCCACAGAAAGCGACACAGAAGTGCCTGATTACTAGGTAGAACCCCATACTCTGAGTTTTCAAGGTACGGCGCACAGGAAGCGGTTTGCTATTAATTCGGTTTAACCTGTAGGTTTTAAGTATATCATAAGTTACGGTGAATTGTCGTAACCATGTCAAGAAATAACAGAGTTGAAACAAGGCTTAACGATAGAGAGTTGGGGCTTTTAAAGGAATTTGCACAAAGCTTGGATATACCGATGTCTGAAGCGTTGAGAACTCTAGTTCAAAGTTTGGCGATTCGTCGCCCACCCCATCACTTATCTGATTAAAATCAAATATTGCTCAGGGGTGGGACTCCGACGCTCTTGCTAGCTTGCTTCCGCGTAGGGGTACGCGGACTCGCTACCGCTTTGCTATCATCGCCCAAAAATTCATCTCATCGCTCCCGCTTCTGCTTCTGAGACGCTTCTTTTTGTTCTAGCTAAACTTTGGTCTTGCCTTTTTAGAGTTGTTATAGTAAAAAATCAACCAAAGCTCAGATCACATTTTGCCAGAACTAGCCAAAATCAATGATGATAGCAACCAAGAGCGATCCCCAAATGTTGAATAACTGTGAATACTTAATAAAAATACAGCCGAGCTAATATCTTATCCAGCAAATTACTGTAAGTATAAACATAGGTCATTTCAAATCATCTATGCAGCTACTTGCCCTCTAGAATCGGAACAATTTCTGAACTGAGACAATCTTACAAATAGTCATCATCAGTAAATGCACTCAGGTAAAAATCACTATCTCGGCTGAAGCAAAGGTTTGCAGCGCTTGAGCGCTATTTGAAAGCTGGATAACTTGCTACTTAAATGATGTTTAATTTTCCCGAACTGCTTTTGATCCCCATTTCGATAGAATGAATGACTAGGCAGAACCCTAAAACTCAAAACCGCTTTTGACTGCGACGCCCATGAATCAACTGAACAATGGTTTTACGCTATTTCTAAGTCTGCTAGTCGAGGCGATGCCTTTTTTGCTTCTTGGGGTTTTATTCTCCAGTTTGCTGCTATTTTTTGTTGATGAGCGCAAATTAGTAGAAAGAATGCCCAAAAATCCGCTGCTGGGTGCTTTAGTTGGCAGCATGATCGGCTTTTTATTTCCGGTGTGTGAGTGTGGGAATATACCGGTAGCGCGGCGGTTCCTAATTCAGGGAGTACCCACACCAGTCGCAATTGGTTTTTTGCTAGCAGCACCAACAATTAACCCAGTTGTAATTTGGTCAACTTGGACAGCATTTCGAGATCAGCCAGAAATAGTGGTCTTACGAGTCGTATTTTCGTTAGCAATTGCCACAATTATCGGGTATGTTTTCAGTTTTCAAAAGGACTTAAATCCCATAGTCCAACCTGCGATCGCTCGGTATATGAAGTTCAATCCGCCCGCGCCGCCTGAAACCAAACGCCGTGGTAAGCGTTACCAAGTACAACAGGAAGCAACAGTACCGAATATTTTGCAATCTGGGACTTATATCTTAGGAGGAAAAGCAGGTATACCTTTGCGGATAGATGCTAATTTGGTACCGCCTACCTTAACCGCTAGTTCCAATAAACCCCTTGCAGATAAACTGCGCCTAGTTGTGGATAATAGCATCCAAGAATTCCGGGAATTGGGCGGAATCATGGTTGTAGGAAGTGCGATCGCTGCTGCTATTCAAGTCCTAGCTCCCCGTGAATTAATTCTCAGTTTGGGTGCTGGGCCTATTACCTCAATTGTGGTCATGCTGATATTAGCAGTCGTGGTGTCAATTTGTTCTACAGTCGATTCTTTCTTTGCTCTATCTTTTGCCTCAACCTTTAGCAGTGGTTCATTGTTGGCATTTCTAGTGTTTGGGCCAATGATTGACATCAAAGGCATTGGTTTGATGTTATCCATTTTTAAACCCAAAACGGTTTTTTACTTATTTGCTTTAGCAGCACAATTAACATTTCTGTTCACCCTTTTCCTTAACTTGCACGTTCTTTAAAAGATTAGTCATTTGTCATTTGTGAATGACCAATGCTCCATGCCCCATGCCTAATGAATAACAAAAATCCCAAATCTAAAATCCTAAATCTGTTACTCCCTTGGCTGGATGCTATAGCAATTACAGCTTGGGGCGTTTTGATGTTGAGATATTGGCTAACTAACAAGCTGAACCTGTTGATTCACCCAAATTACATTTGGTTCGTTGTCGTAACTGGTATCAGCTTGATCATTATTGGTTTCTTCAAGATGCAGGAACTTTGGCTGCGGCGTCGCCGTGATGTGACGCCAAACACCCAGCATATTAGTTTATTTCCCCCTGGTTGGGGCAGTACTTTGTTGTTGACTACAGCGATTCTAGGTTTTATCATTACACCGCAAGTTTTTGCTAGTGACAAAGCACTGCAAAGGGGTGTGACGACTGATTTATTGGGAAGCACACGTGTCAAACCCCAAGCCTTTCGGGCTACTGTTCGTCCAGAAGAGCGATCGCTTGTAGACTGGGTACGCACCGTCAATGTCTATCCAGAACCAGATACATATACAGGACAAAAAGTCAAGGTGCAGGGATTTGTCATCCACCCGCCCGATCTAGGAAAAGGATATTTGTTCTTAGCCCGATTTGTCTTAACTTGCTGTGCAGCAGATGCTTATCCTGTGGGATTACCTGTCAAACTACAAGATAATCAAGAAGCTTATTCCCCTGATACCTGGCTGGAAGTAGAAGGACAAATGGTGACAGAAAATTTGGCAGGTAAACGCCAACTTACCATTGCCGCTACCTCTCTCAAAAAGATTCCTCAACCGGAGAATCCTTATAGTTATTAGTTATTTGTCATTTGTCATTTGTCCTTTGTAGATGACTAACAACCAATAGCCCAATGCTCAATGCCCCATGCCCCATGCCCAATGCCCCATGCCCAATGCCCCATGCCCAATGCCCAATGCCCCATGCCCAATGCCCCATGCCCAATGCCCAATGCCCAATAAGCAATGATTAAATCTAAAGCATTTATCCAACCACTGGATCGGATAGCGATCCCACTGATGCTACTGCTGAGTGTGCTGATTGGGTTAATCATATTGCAAGGTGATGTGGTGACTGCTCGTGTGCGGGACTTTACCTGGCAAAATCAACAGATTGGGGCTGAAGATAACTCCTTCACCCTCACCTTCAGCCGCCCAATGGAAATAAAAAGCGTAGAGGATAACTTGAAAATCGAGCCACCCCTAGCAGGTAAATTCAGTTGGGCTGGGCGGCGGATGGTTTATACACTGGTGACACCAGCACCCTATGGCACGAATTATAAAGTGCAGTTACAGGGAGCCAAAGATAAGTTTGCCCAGGAAGAAGGCAAAAATCGGGTGATCCAGCCCTTTGTTGGGAGTTTCCGCACACGCGATCGCGTTATTCTTTACATAGGAACCGATCAAGAAGAACAGGGTCGATTAGTTCTATACAACTTAACCCAAGAGCAAAAAAGAGTACTTACCCCCAAAGACTTGATAGCAATTGACTTTGAGTCATTTCCAGATGGGGAGAAAATTTTATTTTCGGCTCGCGCCACCAAGAACGAAGACTTACTTTCAGCTCAACTGTACACAGTCACAACAGGCGTTTCTAGTAAATCTGGACAACAAGCAGAACCAGGAGGCAAAGTTGACCTAGTTTTAGATAGTAAAGATTATCAAAACCTGAAATTTGACTTATCACCTGATGGGCAAACTATTGTCATCCAGCGGGGAAACAAAACTAATCCCGGCGACTTTGGACTGTGGTTTATGCCAGCAACTAGCGACGGTTCAGGAGAAAAACCCACCCCTAAACGCCTGAAAAGCCAACCGGGGGGAGACTTTATGATTACGCCAGATAGTAAAGCCGTAGCAGTTGCCCAAGGACAGGGAGCAGCAATTTTACCACTGCAAGGTGATGCCAGTAAACCCCTAGATTTTCTGCCGCAGTTTGGTTTGGTACAGGCTTTCTCCAAAGATGGCTCTCAAGCAGCGATGGTAAAGTTTAATACAGATTACACGCGAGATTTGTTTTTAGTGACAAATCAAGGTGTCCAGAAACAGCTGTTAAAAACTACAGGCTCAATTCTCAGCTGCCAATTTGACATCGCCTCACCCACCCTCTACTGCTTGCTGACACAGCTAATATCCAAGGAGCAATATATAGAACAGCCTTATCTGGTGGCAATTGATCTGAAAACTGGGCAACAGAAACCACTGCTAGTACTGCCTCCCGCTCAACGGAATGTGCAAATGAGTTTATCTTCTGACGGTTTGGGCTTGTTATTTGATCAAGTAGTACCGCAGACAAACCCAACAGCATCATCACCCACAAACACTTTGAAAACTGATGATGGAGATACAATCGCTACCAGTAGTCTATGGTTAATGCCTCTGTTACCCATTGCTGATGCTGCGACTGTTGAAATTAAACCAGAACAACTCCCCTTAGCCGGATTTCATCCCCGATGGCTACCTTGAGAGAATAATTCGTAAGTCCATTTCGGAAGGTCAGTTAAGGTATCGCCACCAAAAATCGAGCTGAACCTAATGGAGTTCAGTTCCATCCTTACGGAGCAGATAGCGATCGCTAATCAACTTTAAGACTACTCTACCTATTTCTGGATGAGTTTTCTCAATGACTGGTTGCACAACAACGCCTTCCATGATGCAATTGGGACTGACTACACTATTGGCATTATTGAACTGAGACACCGCTTCCCAAGTGTAAGCACCGATATAAAGCACAGGTACTCTCGGCAAAGCAAATTCATCGCAAAAAGCCACAAAATCACTGTAATTGAGAAAATGACTGCCGCGACGCACAGCAAATATAGCAATTCCAATCTTGCCATTATTCAAGCCATATTTGATATCTTGTACGCCGTAGATTTCCCCAAAAATCTGAGTTCCTGGCGGAAGTTTCTGGAAAGCTTCGTTTTCGTTGTAAGCACGAATATAAACTAATGTTTTGTTTACTTCGCTGTTTTTCCAGAAGTAATTATGGCTGCCAATTTTAGTTGTGCCATCAGCATCAACTAAAACAGTGAAGTTAGTTCCGTGCAACTTCTCTGTTACAACAACTTCTTCACCTTCAATTAGGATGTTTTTGTAACGTTTCAGGTTTTCTGGACTGGGGAATTTGTAATGTCCAATAAAATTTTCTACTTCCCCACTCATCCCTTGAGGAATTGGATATTCGTACTTTGTCACACCAAAATATTCCGTGTAGTCGTCTCCGACATTTCCCATAAAGTTATTACCAACGGGAATAAGCAAACCCTCAGAAAAAACCCCGCGAAGTTTGGCAGCACGCAGTTTTTTCGAGTAGTAGTTACGAATACCAAACTCATCCAAAAAATTTTCTGGAATAACACTATCAATAGGAAAGTAAAAAGCTAAATCCCCAGGGTGAAAGCTACCTTTGACTATAATTACTTGATATCCCATACCTTCAATAGAGGCAATATCTAGCCGATCAGCATTGGGATGAGGATTAATGCTGTTGATTTTGACAACTTCAACTTTAAAAATACTCATAGATCACCTCTTTTGAAAAAAATAGATTTTAGAAAAACTCTAAATTTAGTACACAGTATGGGCACACAGCTAGCATTGGTGTCAACTTAACGTAAAAACCAGTCTAGACGAAGCTTTGATAGATTCCCTCGTTACCAGTCGAAGACTGGGAATGCCTATAGGGGGGCTGCCACCTCAAGACTAGCGGCAGAGCCGCAATTGAAGAGCATTTCCAGCCAGAGGCTGGAAACGAGGTTTTAAAGGGGTTTGCGCTTAAGTTGACACCAATGGGCAAGGCTAAAATGGTGTAATAGCTAAAGACTCATAGTCGCGCTTTAGCTTCAAAAACCATAAATCTAATGCACAAATTTAGTCTTTTCACGGTAGTAGGGTGCGTTAGCCTTTGGCGGGGTGGGGTTTTCTGGGTTTAAGTAAGTAATCAAGCAGATATAGCAATCCGATTTGATTTCTGAAATTATTTGCGTAGGGTGGGAATGGGGAGTAGGGAGTGGGGAGTAGGGAAGAAGCCTCTTTGAGTTGTACTGAGTTTTTTCAAAAATCAAATATGAGTTCTATATGATATTACGAATTACGAAATAGTAACTATTTGTTGATAATTTATCCAAGCTTCCCAAAAAATATAAATTGATAGTATTCCTAAGAAAATACGAAGCACTAAACTTACAGTATAATCTGGTAGTTTGGGCAATGTGCGAGTACTCATCTGAACGCCTAAAAGACCGCCACATCCCAAAACTATACCTTGAACAAACAAAATATTTCCCTCTAATGTGTGTCCTGTGCAGGCAGCTAAACCAGTGATGACAATCACACCCAAACTAGTCTGAATTGCTACTTTAATTTCTTCTCCCAGTAGCAACATTTGCAGTGGCACCATAATCGTACCGCCACCTAAACCAAATAAACCTGCCAAAATTCCTGCTGCTCCCCCAGTACCAATTTTAGAAATAAATGGGTTAAATACTGGTGCTGTATTCTCTATTTCCTTAAAGGCCAGTTGCTTGCGAAGCTCAATCAAATAGATATTAGCGAGTAGGATGATGCCAAATGTAAAAAGTATTATATAGGATGGAATTTTATTGGCGAAATATACACCTATTCCAGTAGTTAAGAAAGCTGGAATTCCTAAATAAATTACTCGTTTAAAGTCAAGATAGCCCATCCACCAATTCTGCAAGCTTCCAGAAATTGAAGTAATCACAATAGCAAGGCTACTAGTAGCGATCGCCTGAACGGGAGTATAACCTAGTGTGACTAAAAGAGGAATTGTGATAATACCGCCACCGATTCCTAAAAGTCCCGCTATGACTCCAGATATTAGACCCCCAGTCACTAAAATCAACCAACTAAAATCAATCATAAATATAGCAATCCGTGCAGGGGTTGTGAAAAATAGTTTTTTAATCGAACCACAGAGACGCAGAGAACACGGAGAGATCAGAAATAGAGATTTTCATAATTGATTTAGAACTGCTATAGGTCTTTTTCTAGAGAACTGATTTGGTGTGATTAACCTTGTACTGTCACTGGATGGCTAACAACACCTCCGTAAAGCAATCCAGAATCATTCCACGGAACTTTAGTTGGTTGTGTATTACCTAAATTGTCAGTAGCACGAACTTGGAGAAAATATTCCCCAGGAAGTGGGTTCCATTCAATGTCCCACCGTGTCCATGCAAATGGAAAATTTGGTTCTCTCAGTCGTGCAAATTGCCAAGTTTTGCCACCATCCAGGCTGACTTCCACACGGACAATCTTTCCTTTCCCAGACCAAGAACGTCCACGTAGTAAGCGGGTTCCAGCCGAAAGTGTAGCTGGCCAAGCTAACTCAAAAGCGCTCTTAACATTTTGATAGGTAATCAGCTTACCTTTATACGGTGCGATCGCTGGGTAGTCTGCACCAACCAGCACCATTTGCTCCGTCACCCACTGGGTATATATCGGTGTTTCAGAAACCTCAATCCGCTCAATCCATTTAACATTGGCGTTTCCTCCCCAACCAGGGAATAAGGCACGGCATGGCTGGCCATGATCTGGAGGTAATGGTTCTCCGTTCATTGCATAGACGAGGAGCGAGTTATCTGCTAATGCCTTAGCGATCGGAACTACACTACTGAACTTGGATTTATTCGTCCCCTTTGAGTCCAGCGAATCCACATCTGCACCCTCAACGAGTACGTCTTTTGCTGTGGATTTCAGTCCTGCTCGCTCTAATAATATGCTAAGTGGTACACCAGTCCACTCAGCTACACCAATAGCCCCAAGCCTCCACCGTGTTCCGGGGAGTGGTGTGTTGTAAGCCTCTTCAAAGAAGCGCCGACCATTAGCAGCACACTCAATAGCGCAAGTGACTGAGATGGACGGCATAGCGATGATTTCATCGTAAGTGAACTCGCAGGGGGCAGAAACGCCAGTTCCATGAATTTGCAAACGCCATGTAGATGCATCAAACGGTGGAGGTGTACTGCGGTTATGAACATAGAACCAATCGTTTGGTACTAAATAACCACGCCCATACATCGTTTCCCAGTTCATCTCTAATGTGCCTTTGCTATGAGAGATATATCCTGGTGGCAATGGCTTAAGTATTTTACTGCCCTTGGTTTTAACAGCTGCCTGACTGTGAGCAGGCGCAGGTTTAGCTAAACCTCCGATCGCTGTTCCGCCTACCATAGTGGCTAGTATTTGCAGAAAGCGCTGGCGCGAAATACCTGCATCTGTACTTTTTTGCCAGATGCACTGATCAACCCGTGCCTGTACATAATCCTCCTGGTCAAAGAGGTTTTCATCGCTCAAGCTATTACCCCCTTATAATTCATAAGTCGTAATTAAGATACAGGATCAAGGAGCAAGGGAGCAGAGGGAGATCAGGAAGATGAATTAATAACCAATGCCCCATGCCCCATGCCCCATGCCCTGAAAAGACTAGCTATTTATCGCTGTCCAAACACCAGTTGTCTGATCTTGTGTGTAGTTGGGCAAATAGTGGTCAAATCCGTTTTTAGCTATTTGAGCGATTGCACTTATAAAGCGATCGCAATCTTCCAATGTATTATACACAGCAAAGCTGGCTCGGATAATACTAGGAATGTTGCGCGTAATTCCTCTATCTACTTCTTTGGCAATCTCGCAGTCTTGCTCGTCGGAAATATTCTTGAGTTTGCGAATGTATTCGTAGGTGCAGAAAGCCCCAGCCCGAACCCCAATGCCGTATTCTTGTGCCAGAATTTCTGCCACTAAGCGTCCATCAAACCCATCAATATCAAAGGGAATAACATGGGCTAAATTATCTCCTGGAATATGTAATTTGACACCCGGAATCAGCCCCAGGCGTGTATATGTGAATTCAACTAGAGAGTGTTCATACTGAGCAATGCGATCGCGTCCAAGGGCTTCGATAATTTCAATCGCCTTGGCAATGGCGATCGCACCCATTGCATTTGGTGTTCCAGGATCATGGGCGCGTTCTGTATAAAAACGCTTGATCTCTAGATTTCTGGTGATATAAGGCAGGTTTCCACCCCCGATTTGATAAGGGTAGGAGCTATCAAAAAATTCCTTCGGCCCCAGCAAAACCCCAGTTCCATAAGGGGCATACATTTTGTGTCCAGAGAAAGCCACAAAATCTAAATGACATGGATCATCATCTGCACCCATCTCGACTCGTTCATGCTGAATTAACTGACACACGTCAGCAAACATCTTGGCACCGTACCGATGTGCTAAAGCTGCAATTTCGTAAATTGGAGGTTTGTAACCTGTAATTGTCGAGGCGCCTGTAATAGTTACTAACTTAATTTGCTCGGCTTTAGGGCGATTTTGGTGTGCCTTAAATATCTCTTCAATTTCTGCGATACTAACACTTCCATCCGGCTGGGTTCTGTACTGCACAACTTCGTCTTTAGTAACCCAAGGCAGCAGGTTTGATGAATGTTCGATATCAGAAACTAAGATTTTCCCAGGTTTTTTTGCCCAAAGTGTCGCGGCTCCATTAATTGCTTCTGTTGTATTCTTTGCAAAGATTACATAGTTTTCTGAAGATGACCCCACAAAGTCCCGAATAATGTTCCTACTAGCATCATATTCTCGTGTAGTGATGATGGACTTTTGTCCAGAGCCTCGATGCACACTACCATAGGTGTCAAGCATCTCGTCTACATGCTGCTTAAGGCTTGCAAAGGGAGTGGTTGTAGCTCCATTATCCAAGTTGACGTAGTTGACATACTTTCCGTTAAGAGTTTTCACCTTGAAAGATAAAGACTCATTTGTAAATAACGGTCTGATTTCTTTGTCCCAAAAACTGTCAAAATTTTCTACAACTAGCGGTAATTGGGCAGCTTCTTGCTTTATATTTGCACCCATTGCAAGTACGTCGGTCATCTTTAGCACCCCTATTTTAAACTTTGAATTTTTGGACAAGCCTAACTGCTAAACCACTTTTTCTAACGCAACAATCACATAACTCAGTAGTAATTATGGTCTTTATAATTACTTATTTTGCGACTAGAAAACTCGGTTATTCCAATTATTCTTTAATAAATCAATTAGAATATGTATCCGTATTAGTACTTGATTAAAATATTTTTATTGCCTATTAATATACAATGTAAACAATAGGCTTCAGTAGTCAAGTATACTTTAAACAATTTTATTGTAGTCATTAAACAAACTTGACGCATTGAAGGCAAGTTGATAAAAAAGCCTTTCACTAAGCAAGCCTGGGATTGCTTACTAGGACTGTATTTACCGATAAAAAAGCTCGTACTAAGTTGAGATTATTCTTTAAAAAAAATTTATTAACTTACTTAGATAGTTTGTTACTTCTTCACCAAGATTTTATATGTATTTATTCGTATTTCTCATAATTTACTAACATTCGCCTCCTGACAGAAGCTCTTAGTTGTTTGCTGACATTAAATAGCGATCGCCTAAAATAACAGAATTATCATCGAATAGTAGATACTTGTACTGACACCTATCCTAAGTAATAAATAAGTCAATATAAAAATGTATTAAAGGAGATATTTCTGATTTGTATCTTAAGACAGATGCGATTATAGACAATAAAGTATATAGTGAGGCAGTTTTTTCATGTAAAAAAACTTTTGTGGGACAGAGCCACTACTGTATTTGTCTCCCCTGCTCCCTACCCCGTTCCCCTTCCGCCTCTTCTTGACGGGGAAGAGCATCATAGTGTTATAACGGCATCAATCTAGATACAAAACGGGGAACACCAGTTGATGATTAATTGCTGGTGCTTGGAGAGAGTTAAACTTAGCTTCTAGAGCAAACCCTGATTAGACACAGTTGATAAGCAATGCTGATGCCAGCACTGCTGAATATTTTTAAGCAGATGGGTCAAGAGTGATGAATGAAGCTGACACCTCAAACAAGGGGGCTGTGATGGAATCCCTAAATTCTGCTAATTCGCCACAATCGGAGTTGGCGAGTTGTCCCTTTTACTCAGTTGTGCCTAATGACAATGTGGCAGTTAAGCAACTGCCACTCCTGATGCCAGCTGAAGATACACAATTTTCACAAGATACCATCCAGCAGGACTGGGTTGCAGAGCCTGAAAGCGGCAAACAAGCACTTATTGACTCGGAATTTCAGAACCTGCTGGCATTGAACGAAGAATTGCGTGCGGCTAACAATAACTTGTATGAACAAGTGGAGCAGCTAAAAGACAATCTAGCTGAGTCTGAAAAGGTTTTGCAGTGGCAGAAAACGCGTTCCAGCGTTAGTGAGTCGATGCTCAACCAACATACTCAGGAATTAGCTGCGGCTCAAGAACAGATAAAGTCCCTATTTCAACAATTAGAAACTGCTGTACAAACTGTTCAACGCCAGGAACTTTTTATTGATAGTTATAAAGCACAGCTACAAATTAGCCAACAACGCCTTGCCCAGCTAGAGCGAGAATGTACTTTGCTACACACTAACAACAACGAACAGTCTGAGCAGTTATTGCAATCAGAAACTGTTTGTCGGGAGTTACGTACTAGACTGATGCGACAACAACGCCAGACGCTGCAATTTAAAGCAGCTCTGGAAAAATGTTTAGATACATCGGTTCCTAGCTATGACTCCTTAGAAGATACTGCAAAACATCCGAAAGACATAACTAGCGGACAAGGAAGATTTTCTCGAAAAGCTCGGTCTTTGTTTCCTAACGCCCAACCAATTCAACCTTGGTCAGCAGAACCAGAATCCTTGAGTGAGAATGTAGATAATTCTTGGGGCGAACCGTCAGCACCAATCCCATTCCAAAGAAATGAACCGACTCCGCCGCCATCATCTTCTTGGAACTGGTCAGTTAAGCAAAATACCCCAACACCAGCAGAACCTAGCCCCTCTCCAAAAATTGACGATTCCCCAGATACACCGGAAGCTGTTTCAACTTCGGGATCATCAAATTTAGATCAGCAATTAGATAGTCTAATCCAAATGTTTTTCACCTCGCAGTCTGCATCTACATCACCACCGCCTGCTGTGAAAACAGATGCAGGTGATGCTCCTATCTGGGAGACTTTAGCAACAATCCTAGAAGACGACGAGGAGCAGTTGGAAGCAGAAATTAATCCGCCTGCAACTACCTCCACTTCTTGGATGACAGATTCTGTACTTTCACCAGCCAATAACTTACCAGTTTCCTCCACTTCTCCTCACACTGAGACGCTTGTTGAAGAAACTGAAGATTACTGGTCAGAAGTTTCCCAATTGTCACAAATGGAATTGTCGGCGAATGATTTGTCACCAGAGTCATTAGGTGATAACACCAATGATGGCAATTCACCCTCACCAGTGGTTTATCCCCAGCGTCCACCCAAGGGGCGTAAATCATTGGCATCCGTGGAATTGCCGAATTTTCGCCCCAAGAGTCAATAGTTGGGAGACGCGATTAATCGCGTCTGTACAGGAATTAGGAGAGACGCGATTAATCGCGTCTGTACAGGAATTAGGAGTAGAGACGCGATTAATCGCGTCTGTAATTAACGCCCAATGCCCAATGCCCAATGCCCAATAACTAATTCAGAATCCTTGCCTCTGACTTCGGAATTATGGCTTCTGGGTTGGCTTTTGCTACTTGAGCGCGCGATCGCGGTTTGCCTGTGGCGATCGCATAATTAATCGCCAACAGCCACAGCCACAATCCCGGATTCCGGGGTTCTAGCCAAAAACCTACCCGATTTAAGAAGCGCCCAAACCAAGGACTCAGCAAAGCACTAACCAGGGCATGACGGCCGAAGTTGAAATAACTACCAAGCCATCTGAGTAAATCCCTAGGCCCAGCAAGTTGCCAAATCCATAAAAGCAAGGCGGGATTTTTACTAGCTGCTTTCAGGGCTAGGCGGTTAAAGGTTAACCAATCACACCGATCTTTGATGAAGTTATCTGCCACCTCTAAAGGTTCGTCTGCTAACAGCCCAAAAAAGGTATTGAGCATGGAGTTAATACGTTGCGGTGGTAAAAATTTCCCGGTGGGCACCATCATGCCTTTGGAAAATAGCCAAGTCACTGAAACGTTGCTTTGGTAGGCGCGAATCTGGTTCAAGTGGCGGAAGCTCAACAAGTCATGTTTGAGAGCAGTATCCAACAGCGTTGTTAAGCGCTCTAAGTTGCGAACTAGCGAACCAAAACCTGTGAAGACGAGGGGAGACTGGAGTGATGCGGCATCACCGATCGCAATCAATCGATCAAAGGCAACTGTGCGATCGCTACTTCCCACACTAAAATGCCCCGGTATATACCCAAATGTCGGCTTCTTCCACACCAATTTGTCCATATCACACCTGCGATATTCTGGCAAAATCGTGAAAAAGTCCTCGTACATCTCCAGCAAAGAACCGGGATTTTCAGCATTGACTTCGTGGTAATGAAATAAATAAATCGTCAGTTCATCATCTGCTCCAGGAAACAATTCCCAAATCAACTGCCTTCCCCGCGAAATATCCCCATGACTGTAAAGAACATCCCCATATTGGGAATCCCATACCTCCGGCTCAAATCCGCTCTTAATAGCCGCTCCCACTGTCGGACATACACTATCAAAAGCACGACCACCATTTAATTGCCAAGCGATGGGGGACGCAGTTCCCATCGCATCTATTAGCAGCCGTCCACTTACTTCCTTTTCAATCTGACTTGGTAAGTGCTTGACTTTCAGAAGTACTTGTGATATATCAATATCTGCACGCATAAACTCTGTTTCATCCCAGATTTCACCGCCTGCCGCTTGCAGTTTTTGCCCACACATTTGGAGCCATTTTTCGGAATCTAAGCCTAAATTTAGCACTGTGGGTGTGTGGAGGACGGGCGATCGCAGTTTGGCTGGATTATTGGCATCAAAAAACTTATTGAATCCGTCTTTGTATTCCCTGGCAATGATAGTTTCTAACTCAGCGGGGGTGAGTAAACCCAGGTTAACTAAGCTTTGAATCTCATCGCGCGAAATATTCCATTCTCGGTTCATCCGCCCAAAAGGCATTCGTTCCACCAGCAGAACTTTATATCCGAGTTTTGCCATCAGTGCTGCATGAATCGCGCCTAGTGCGCCACCGATGTAGATAATGTCGTACTGGGCATGGGGCATAGGGCATGGGGCATTGGTTGTTTCCCCCCTGCTCGCCTGGTTACTGAGCGCAGTCGTTGGCGCAGCCTCTCGTAGAGAAGTATGCTCCCCTGCTCCCCTGCTCCCCTGCGAAAACACAACCTGCCGGGGCTGCTGCGGATTCCGTACCCCTTCGCGCCATCGTTGTTCCCACCAGTAGGCACGCGTTAGGTCATATTCACCGTTGGGCATTTTCTGAAAATACTTGACGGTGAGGGGGTAAACAGAGCCTAGTGCTGCAAAAATCGATTGCTGGGATAAATCAATTACTGGTGGTTCTGGGTAATGATGCCCAAAACGGCTTCTGATTTCTTTGGTTAGGCGTTGCAGAATTTGCCCCTCACTGGGAAAGGGTTGTTCTGCCCAACGAAACACTTTTAGATAGGTAGTTCGTTGCACCGACCAGACAAATACCGAAAGTTCCGCAGACAAGTTTTCGGAAAGAGCCACCCCAGCAGTTGTAGTTGCAGTAGGGATTTTGAGGCGAAAGCCTTCCGAGGTAAGCACTTTTTCTGCATTTCCGGGTTCAAAATCTGTTTGTAACCAGCTACGCACAGTTGCTATATCGGGAGTTGGAACTTCTAAATAAAGGATTTCTCTCATCGTTTCCTGACATCTCCGATCAATCTACTCACTAAGACAGATTTTATGAAGGCACAAAGTAAGGTAAACTCCGCCCTATTAGTTTCGTAAAGATTCAGTGAAGAAATCTTAAGAGTTTGTCAAATTTATTGTTCATTTTGTATTTTTGTAAACCCACGCCATGAATTATCCCATTCCAGACAGTCCCCAGGAAATTGTTGCCCTGCGACAACAGCCGATTGATGAAGAATTAGTTGCTAGTGCGATCGCTGGAGTAATTAAAATTGTCCGCGCTCAAGGTCAATCTTTGGAAGAATTAACCGCTCAGTTGCTAGCAGACGATCCACTGCTGGATCAGCAACAACGTCGTTGGTTGAGCCAATTAGTTGCCCAATCCTGGGAAAAGTTCTCCTAAAACCTTGCATAGGATGAAGTTTTTGTTGCAGCCTTAGATTTGTAGGTCTGCACCTAAATATTGGAATATTGGCGATGCCTGCGGCGGGCTGCGCCTACGCATTTTAGGTATAGGAGTAACAATAATTCTCAATATGGGATTGGCAATTGGGTTGCTATTTTGGCATTCATGGCATAGAAGCCACTAAATTAACCATATCAGCGTTTTACGTTGCTAATGAATTTTACTACGTTCTGAAAGCGAAAGACCTCTGGTGCAAACCAGAGGTCTTTTTTTTAGATCAATGCACAAAAGTGTTGCCTACTTATAGAAAGCGATCGCTTCCCCTTCTCATCTAAAAGCGTAAACTCTTACCACACTACATATCTCTTTTTGTCAAGTAGAAGCTTTCAAAGCTGCTTCTGCTTGGGAGTGCAACAACAAACCGTATTCCAATCCCTCCACCACAGCTTGATAGGAAGCCTCCAAAATATTGGTGGAAACCCCCACCGTCGTCCAGCGTTGACGACCATTGCCTGATTCTACCAACACACGGGTTTTCGCCGCAGTGCCTGTATGTCCGTTGAGAATCCGCACTTTGTAATCTGTCAAATCAAAGGTTGCTATTTGGGGAAAAAAGTTCACCAAAGCCTTGCGTAAAGCCGCATCCAACGCAGCCACAGGCCCGTTACCTTCCGCCGCCTCCAGAATATTTTTTCCGTCAACAGCGATTTTGACTGTAGCTAGGGCATTGCTAGTTTCTTTCCCCTCGATTAAGTCACAGTGGACTTGAAAACCTTTGACTTCAAAAAACTTCTGGCGACCTCCCAAAGCTTCGTGCATCAACAGTACAAAACTTGCCTCTGCTGCCTCAAATTGAAATCCTTCACTCTCCAAATCTTTGAGGCGCTGGAGAATTTCCCTGGCCTCTGCTTTTTGCTGATCTAGTTCAATTCCAAAACTGCGAGCTTTGGCTAAAACATTGCTAAGTCCAGACTGTTCAGAAATCACGATGCGGCGATGATTCCCGACTTGTTCCGGCTGAATGTGTTCGTAAGTCAGGGGATTACGTTCCACGGCTGATACATGAATACCGCCCTTGTGGGCAAAAGCCGAACGTCCCACAAAGGGAGCGTGTTCATCTGGCGCGAGGTTGACCACCTCACTCACAAACCGACTCGCTTCTGTAAGTTGTGTGAGCTGGTCTTCTGTGATACAACTGTAACCTGCCTTCAATTGTAAATTGGGAATTAACGAACAGAGGTTAGCATTACCGCAACGTTCACCGTAACCGTTAATTGTGCCCTGTACCATCTTTGCCCCTGCCATAACGGCGGCTATTGCATTAGCAACCGCCATTTCCGAATCGTTATGAGTGTGAATTCCGATTTGGGGCATTGGGAATTGGGGATTAGGGATTGGGGATTGGGAAGATTCTTTCCTAGTCCCTAGTCCCCAGTCCCCAGTCCCCGATACCCAGTCCCCAGTCACCTTTACCACATCTTGAACAATTTGGCTAATTTCGTGGGGTAAAGTGCCGCCATTAGTATCACACAGGACTAGCCATTCAGCACCAGATGCGATCGCAGCCTCTAATGTCTGTAAAGCATAATCTCGATTGTGCTTATAGCCATCAAACCAATGTTCGGCATCGTAGATAATGCGACGTCCTTGAGAACGGAGGTACTCAATCGTGTCGCGAATCATCGCCAAATTTTCTTCTAATGTCGTCTTGAGTCCTGTTGTAACGTGTAAATCCCAAGACTTGCCAAAAATCGTTACCCAGCGGGTTCCCGCAGCCAAAATATCCTGTAGCATCGGTTCGGTTGCAGCAGTGGAGTTGGGGCGGCGAGTCGAACAAAAAGCAACAATTTCAGCCTGTTTGAGCGGATCTTCTTGGAGTTGCCAGAAAAATTGTACATCCTTGGGATTGGCACCAGGCCAACCACCTTCAATGAAAGGAATTCCCAGTTGATCAAGTCTACGGGCAATGCGTAACTTATCTTCTATCGATACTGATAGCCCCTCGCGCTGAGTGCCATCCCGTAATGTAGTGTCATAGAGCCAAAGTTGAGGTGAGGAATTTGTGGTCATAAAACTGGGACCGACTATACAACTTTCGAGGCAATGTGTCAATATACAACAAAATGCCAGTTTGGCAATTTAAAAATGCCTAAGATACTAGCTCAAGGTAAAACAATTGAGTGCGGACAGAGAAGCAATCTCCGAACAATTTTGCTGCAAAATAATATTGACCTCTACAATGACGGTGCTAAGGTAATAAACTGTCGAGGCATTGGCAGTTGCGGTACCTGTACGGTTAAGGTAGAGGGCAAAGTATCAGCAGCGAATTGGCGTGATCGAGCACGGCGTTCGCTTCCTCCCCATTCTCCTACAACAGACTTGCGTTTAACCTGTGAAACTCAGGTTTTAGGCGATGTGAAAGTGACAAAGTTTGATGGATTTTGGGGACAAGGTTCTCGAATAGTGTGGACACCAAAAGGTTAAAAAGGAGTAAGACAAGATGGGTAGATGGACACCCTTAATTTTAATGGCTGGAGGTTTGGCCATTCTGCTTGGTACATTACTAGGCATCAACTTTCCTATGGGCGTACAAAGCGCTAACAATCCCGGTGGCAAAGCAGCAAAAGTCCTGCCAGCTAATATCAATGTTAATAGCAGTGCTGGCAGCAAGAATGATGAAACTGCAACTGAAGGAAATGAAACAACTGAAACAAACCCAACCAGGCGCAGTATTGTAGCCCCAAGACCTGACAACAGGAGTAACGTTGCCCAGAATCCTTCTGATGACTCAACATCACCTTCTGACAGTACAACAGACAGCAATACAGATACTTCAGGAACAAACACGCCATCCAGCAATACAAATCAAGGCAACGAACCAATTCGAGCCTTGTGGTAACGATAGATCCGTCTTTAGTTACGAGTTATAAGTTATAAGTTATGAGTTATTAGTTATGAGTTATTAGTTATGTACTAATGATAAATGGCTAATGATAAATGACTAATGACTAATGACTAATGACTAATGACTAGTGAGACTGTAATTATTGGTGGCGGCGTTATTGGTTTAGCGATCGCCATTGAACTAAAACTGCGCGGGGCACGTGTCACCGTGCTTTGCCGTGACTTCCAGGCTGCTGCTACCCACGCCGCCGCCGGGATGTTAGCACCAGATGCGGAAAACATCCCGAATGGGGCAATGCGTTCATTATGTTGGCGATCGCGTGCTTTATATCCCGACTGGACACGCAAATTAGAAGAAATAACTGGCTTAAATACTGGGTATCGGCCTTGCGGTATCCTCGCACCCTTTTTTGAAGAAAGCGGGGGAGCAGGGGAGCATACTTCTCTACGAGAGGCTGCGCCAACGACTGCGCTCAGTAACCAAGCGAGCAGAGGCGAAAGTCTTTCTCCCTCATCCCCGGCTTACTGGTTAAACAAAGAGGCAATTCATCAATATCAGCCAGGATTGGGAGCAGAGGTCGTTGGTGGCTGGTGGTATCCTGAAGACGCACAAGTTGATAATAAAGCTCTAGCTCACGTATTGCGGACAGCGGCTGAGTCTGTTGGTGTTGAACTCAAAGATGGGATTACAGTAGAAGCATTTTTACAGCAGCAAGGACAAGTGGTTGGCGTGCAAACCAATGCCGGAATAATTCGTGCCGCGCATTATGTTTTAGCTTCAGGTGCTTGGTCAAATGAGTTATTACCACTACCTGTGCTACCCAGAAAAGGACAAATGCTGAGTGTGCGGATACCAGAATTTGTGCCAGAATTGCCTTTAAAGCGGGTTTTATTTGGGCAAGATATTTACATCGTACCAAGGCGCGATCGCCTCATTATTGGGGCAACAAGCGAAGACGTTGGCTTTACCCCCAACAACACCCCAGACGGCATTCAAACATTATTACAAGCTGCCATCCGGCTGTATCCCCAACTAAAGCATTATCCCATCCAAGAATTTTGGTGGGGATTTCGCCCAACTACCCCCGATGAATTACCCATCCTTGGCACCAGCCACTGTCAAAATTTAACCCTGGCTACAGGTCATTACCGCAACGGGATTCTACTGACACCTGTAACAGCCGCATTGATTGCCGATTTAATTTTAGAACAAAAATCTGACCCTCTACTTGCTGATTTTCACTATTCCCGCTTCCAGTCCAAGCCATCTACCTCCACCCCAATGCTGACTCACTCTGCCAATTTCTCTAACGGGCATCACCCTGCTATATCCCCACTCCCCATTCAAGACTCCCCGCTAATTATTGCTGGCAAAACCTTTCAATCTCGCTTGATGACCGGAACTGGCAAGTATCGCAGCATCGAGGAAATGCAGCAAAGCGTCGCCGCCAGCGATTGCCAGATTGTCACCGTGGCAGTCCGACGGGTACAAACCAAAGCTCCCGGACATGAAGGTTTAGCTGAAGCCTTAGATTGGACGAAAATCTGGATGTTGCCCAATACCGCAGGTTGTCAAACTGCTGAAGAAGCGATTCGGGTGGCGCGTTTGGGACGAGAAATGGCGAAATTGTTAGGGCAGGAAGATAATAATTTTGTCAAGTTAGAAGTAATACCTGACCTTAAGTATTTACTCCCAGACCCGATTGGGACGTTGCAAGCCGCAGAACAACTAGTTAAAGAAGGTTTTGCAGTATTGCCCTATATCAACGCTGACCCCATGTTAGCCAAGCGTTTAGAAGAAGTAGGCTGTGCGACGGTAATGCCTTTGGCATCGCCGATTGGTTCTGGACAAGGGCTAAAAACAACCGCCAATATCCAAATCATCATCGAAAATGCAGGTGTGCCAGTGGTGGTAGATGCCGGTATTGGTTCACCCTCAGAAGCCGCCCAAGCAATGGAATTGGGAGCAGATGTTTTGTTGATTAATAGTGCGATCGCTCTTTCTCCAAACCCAGCAGCAATGGCTCGTGCCATGAATTTAGCAACAGTCGCCGGTCGTCTAGCATACCTTGCTGGCAGGATGCCCATCAAAGATTACGCCAGTCCTAGTTCTCCTCTGACTGGGACGATTACTAGTTAGGGACTAGGGACTGGGGACTGGGGGGAGCAAGAATTTTAGATTTTAGATTTTGGATTTTAGATTGAAATTTAATCCAAAATTTAAAATCCAAAATCCAAAATTGAACTGCCCAATCCCCAATAATGTAACGATTTGTCTAGCAGTTTCAGAGCAGATTTAGCATTTATGTAACATTAAATGAACGATAAAGATAAAGGAATTAATTCATGCCCTATACCAATGAAGAAGGCGGCCTTCTGAATAATTTTGCCAGGGAACCAAAGATTTATCAAGCAGAACCTCCCACGGAAGGGCAAAAACGAACTTATATCTTACTAGGAATCGTCGCTACAGCTTTGGTTGTCGGCTTGATTCTAGTCGCCTTCTTTGTTTCTAAGAGCAGTTGAGCATAAAACATTTTAATAAAATTTCAACTTTTTTATAGTTTTTCAGGTTCCGATTTTCAGAGGGGCCTGCTTTTTTATTTTTTGTTAAAATTGAATTAGCAATTTAAAGTATAATTATATACTTTCTTATTTTTACTACACCTGAAGGCTCAATTTATCCTGAGCAGCAGAACATCTATTTAAAAATCATTTTTATTATGAGTTTAACCAACTTGGATGCACCCCGAAAGGTGATATATACTGTGTTTTGGCTCTTTAGCCGCTATGAGCGTGAATGATACTACACACAACAATAATTCTACTTGGAATCGGCAAGTATACCACCGCCTGAAACTTGCCCTAAGTCTTGGTTTACGACAACAACTTTTTTTAGCGGTATGTGATGATTTACACTTAAGAAATCAGGTAGCAGCCCGTTTGCATTCTACATTGGCTTATCCTGTTGGACAGGTGCTATATCAGTCATCAAATACCCAAGAAAATAGCACTCCAGCTTATCCACGATTAGTCACGTTGCGTTTGAATTTAAACGATCCAAATCCCATAATCCAGATTAATCAATGGTTGGCTAATTATCCACCGCCAAGTGTTGGAGCATCAAAAGATACCCCTGGAAGACCTTTTCCAGTACCAGCATTTCAGATTGTAGGCGTGGAGCATCTCACCAAGCAACCAGTTGCCACACAACGGTTATTTTTGCACTATCTCCGCTTAAGTGAACAATATTTCTCTACACAAGAATCCAGCCGATTTCTAGAATCTAATTTGCTGTTGTGGATACCGCGTCCTTGGTTATCTGCTATCAAGCAATCAGCACCACAGTTTTGGCGTTGCCGGACTGGCATATTTGTGTTTGCTGGAGAACCCACACCAGCAACTCAGAATTTGGGCTATCCAGAACGTTTTTCACGTTCTGGAAGCTTGGATTTAGGGAATATTGAGCAGTCGATTCTAGATGAATCAGTTAACCAAGCAGAACTCAGAACCGCGACTACCGATTTAAAGTTTGAGAATAATTCTGATTTCCCAGCAGAGACACAAGGGAATGGCGGACATAAAACCCAGGAAGCTGCGCCACAACAGCAGGAATCTACTAATAGGTCTGGTAGTAGGAGTAATAATCAATCGCTGTCGTCTTTATCTTATATTAGCAGCGAATTAGCGGAGCTAGTAATAGCAACAATCAACACAAATATTGCTCAAGATACAGAGGATTACTTACAACCGCAGCAGATTTTGTTGGAGATTGAAGAATTACACGAAAAGCAAGTTTCAGGGGAGGTACTGGCAGAAGCTTATCATCGCTTGGGCACTTTATACCGCCTTCGCATTGAGCAAGGAGAGTCAACCCTAGAAAACCTGATGGTGGCAATTATTGCCTATCAGGAGGCAATTAGCTATGACGAAACCTCACCGCAACTCCCAGATATCTTGAATGATTTGGGTACACTCTACTGGATGCTATACCGCACCCCACCCAATTCTGAGGAGGGACAAACTTATATAGAGCAGGCAATAGAATTTTATCAGTTGGGGTTAAAGATGATCTCGCCCCAGACACATCCAGAAACTTACGCTCGTGTGCAAAATAATTTGGGGACGGCTTATGGTGATTTAGCTCGTTTTTCTCACCCATCTGAAAATTGGCAGCAAGCAATCATAGCTTATAGTGAAGCACTTAGCTACCGTACAGCCGATATGGATTCATTAAAGTATGCGGCTTGCCAGAACAATTTGGGTACTGCTTACTGGCATCTAGGGCAATACAATCAACCGATTGTGCATTTAAAGAAAGCGATCGCAGCTTACAACGAAGCACTTGTACACTACAACCCCGAAGAAGAACCACTTAAGTATGGCATGATTCAAAACAACATCGGTACTGCCTGCTGGAATCTGGCACAATACGAACAACCTGCCCAAAATCTCCAGCTAGCTATAGATGTCTACAGCGAGGCTCTCAAGTATCGCACTCCAGCTAATGTTCCCAGCGCCTGCGCCGCTACACAAAATAATCTGGGTACTGCCTACTGGCATTTAGCAAACCTATCTCAGACAACTAAAGAGGCACGGCAAAAGTATCTGCAACTATGTATCAGCGCTTATGAAGAAGCTATAGCCTTGGCTCACTCACTTAGCGGTACTCCTTTAAGTTTTGATTTGCTTGCCTCTTATAATAACCTGGGACTGGCCCATTATCAGCTAGTAATAGATAAGTCTTTTAATGGCGACAAAGCAACACGTTCTCAACACTTAGAAGTAGCATTAGATAAACATTTGCAAGCCTTAAACGGATTAAGTAAACAACCAGAGGCTTATCAAACAACCTTCACTTATGTAGTGAAAACTATTCGTGCTTTTCATAATGAGTTAGGGATACAGGGACAAAATCTGGCTTTATCTAAAGTTCCTAGTCACTTGTTGCCAGAGATTTTGTCAAAGTTATAACGCATATACCGAAAACCCTTAAGGATGAACCTGATTAGGGACTTCTCAAACAAATCCCAATACGCAAGGGTTAAGGCTTGATCCTCCCTAACCCTTGCGGTTATCCTTGAATTCGACCCAATAGTGCGGGGAGTGTCAAAAAAGAGTAGCTTGATATCAAATTGACAACTATAAGGGAACCAAGTAATATGGCGATGTCTACGATGGTCACTGAGCTTTGTCGTACCCTTCGGGAAGCAAGCTACGCACAGCGTCTCGTAGAGAAGTGCGGGCTACGCCTACGTAAAAAGTTTTAGTAAGCTGTTGCGCCTTTAATTTGCACTAATATTTTTTCAAGATGATTGTGGGGTGGGCATCCTGCCCGCCCTGATAATGCAAGTTGTATACGTAACAGCTTAATTACATACTGGTAAAATATTTTAACAATCCATAAAGTAAGCTTATTAAATATAAATTATTTAATAAGATATCGCCAAAAATATAAATATTTCATAAAAATTACAACATGATATTTGCATATTTTCCGTAAATTTACTAAGGTAGACTGGAGACTTACTTGAGAGAAGTTGCCCAATGATAGTTAAAACCTAAGTTATGAAACTAAGTTTTGTTTTCGCTACTGCTATATCTAGTTTTTTTGTGAGTGCGACCGCAGCATTTGGTTTTTCTGGTCAAGCACATGCTCTAACTTTTTCTGGTATCTCTAATGCTACATGGGGAGAACCTACTCCAGGAAGTATAGATACCAATCCCATATATACAGGTGTGGGAAATAACATATTTACTTGGGGTGATCCTAATGTGTGTCCACCAAGTCCAAATCCTCCTAGTGGGTGTACAACAACAGGCTCAAATAAACTTACGTTTAATGGAAATTCCTTTTCAACTGATATTAACTCTGGATTCAAAATAGGTGATTTAACTTACTTTAATGGAACGGTAGTTCAAGGTACAAGTGTTGAATTTGTACCTTTAAATCTCAATGTATCCTTCAGTCCTACCGTTGGAATCAGCCAAGTTTTTGACTTCAACTTGCATCTAGTAAATACACCTAACGAAGCAACAGATCCTGAAAATAATGCAGACTTTGTATTTATAGACACAAATTTGAGTGATCGTAGTTTCACCTTTGAAGGCAATAAATACACGCTTGAGCTAACTGGCTTTAATCCAGACTTTCCCCAGATAAGTATTAAGGGCCTTGAAGGAGCCACAACTACAACAGCTATTTATGCCAAATTCAAAACCATACCCGAACCTGCAACAGTAGCGGGTATATTCCTGCTAGGGATATACATGATATCTCGGAAAAAATTCTTGGAGAAGAAATACTAAGAGCTTTGGCGGTTAGAACAGCTGTTTCTGTTCGCCCTTAACGATGTAATTACACTAAGGAATTTTCCGGCTCCAATATCAGGTTTATAGCGATTCTCGTACCTGTGGCAAGCCCTACGAACGGTACGCAAGTTTACTCAAGTCTGTTAACCCACCCACACAACTGGCTCCAGTATTCCACGCAATTGAGAACTGCTACATACCCCACATTTCATCCTTGTTGATGGCAATTGAATAAATTTTAACTCAGCACAAGAACTGCTGCGATCGCATCAAAAATTTATCGGACTAACCCTTTCAAGGTGACTCGTAAAATCTCTTGAAAATTCAAACCCGCGCTGGCGGGTTTCGTTTTTATGGTTGTCCGACTTCTAATCGCCAAGATATATAATTCGAGTTTGGCTAGTTGCGTAGGCGTAGCCCGTCCTAGACATCGCGATCGCTTGACCTTGACCGAGGTATCAACAATCCAATATATGTACCGACAGCAAATTTTGTTAAATCGAGAAATGGAGGGCGACTCTTTTCGTCGATAACTGCAAGAGTTAGAGAACCAATCACCATAATTAGCGTTACAACAGCCAGCACTTCATCTCTTGAAGGAAATTTCTTGGATAACATTTACCGACTCCCAAATCATTTGAATCACTCACTACATCTCTAGCTTTACAGGCGAGTGGTTGTTGTAGGCTTAAATACAAGCTTGCGATATGAATGACTTGTGTATGTGATGAGCATGAATTGCCAAATTGACAGTTAGAATCAGCAAAAGTGTAGTGGTTAGGTTATGTCCGGGCGATCGCTTTGCTGTTCTCCAGAAGGTATCCAAAAAGCAAAAAAAGCTTTGATCCGCTCTTCCTTAACTCAAAAGGCATTAGCTGAAGATTTAGGAATTACTCGACAGCCGATTGGAAAGTTCTTTACAGGTAAACCTGTTGACCGCAATCTCTTTGTCCAGATTTGCGACAGGCTAGACCTAGAGTGGGAAGAAATAATTGCTGAACCAGCTAGTGAACCAGAGGTAAATCAGGATAACAGCATTGATATCGATGCGCTCGTTCAAGAGGTACGCGAAAAGATAAAACCCCTGATTCAACAACGCTGCGGCACAATGCGGGTGCTGGATATGACTCAACCCATCATCTTGAATGACATTTACATCAGCGTCAATATATTAGAGAAAATCACTGGACAGCAACGGTTAGGAATTGATGAATTATTGCAACAGTATACTAGCGAAGATTTTGACAGCTTTGGACTGCGTAGAACTGCTCAAGAACCAGTACCAGGACTAGAGGCTGTAGAAGAATATCCCAAGTTGATGATATTGGGTAAGCCAGGAGCAGGTAAAACGACGTTTCTGAAGTATTTAGCGATTCAGTGTATTGGAGGTGAGTTTCAGGCTGAACGTGTTCCGATTTTTGTCACCCTCAAAAACTTTGCAGAGGCTGCAAACAAACCTGGATTATTGCAACACATCACTGAAGAGGCGATAAATTGTATCTCTTCTATCCGAGATGTACTAACCTATGGCAAGGCATTAGTTTTACTCGATGGGTTGGATGAGGTTAGAGAAGAGGATAGTAACCGTGTATTAAAGGAAATTCGTGAGTTTTCCGATCGTTTTCCAAAAAATCAATTTGTCATGACCTGCCGGATTGCAGCAAAGGAGTATACTTTTGAGAAGTTTACAGAGGTGGAAGTTGCTGATTTTGATGATGACCAAATTTCCAACTTTACCAATAACTGGTTTAAGGATAAAGCTGTAAAACCAGAGACTTTTATCAAACGTCTCAAAGAAAATAACCGCATCAAAGAACTTGCTGCAAGTCCGCTGCTGCTGACATTACTTTGTTTAGCATTTGAAGAGTCAGGAGATTTTCCTGCAAATCGTTCTGAGTTATATAAAGAAGGACTGGATGCGTTATTAAAAAAATGGGATGCCAAGCGGGGAATTCAACGCGATCAGATTTACAAAAAGCTATCAGTTCAACGCAAAGAAGATTTACTCAGCAAAATGGCGTTGACTACCTTTGAGGGAAGTGAATATTTCTTCAAGCAGAAAGTAGCAGAACAATACATTACAGAATACATCCGCAATTTAACCGATGCGAATACTGACGAAGAAGCATTGCAACTTGACAGTGAGGAAGTTTTGCGTTCAATTGAACATCATCATGGACTAGTTGTAGCAAGGGCAAAAGGGATTTACTCATTTTCTCACCTCACATTTCATGAGTATTTCACAGCTAGAGAATTTGTGGTTGTAAGACAATCATCAGAGGAAGCATTGCAAAATCTTGTTAGCCACATCACTGAGAAACGCTGGCGGGAAGTCTTTTTACTTGCGGTTGGAATGTCGCCAAATGCAGATCGGTTATTGCTGTTGATCAAAGAGAAAATTGATTTTACAGTAGCTGATGATCAGAGGTTGCAGAAGTTTCTTCTGTGGGTAAAAGAAAAATCTCTTTCCGTTAAGCTTTCTTACAAACTAGCAGCAGTTAGGGCCTTTTACCTCTCCCTCTCCCTCGACCTCGACCTCAACCTCGACCTCTCCCTCTCCCTCTCCCTCTCCCGATCCCTCGACCTCTCCCTCTACCGATCCCTCGACCTCTCCCTCTCCCAATCCCTCTCCCAATCCCTCGACCGATCCCTCTCCCTCTCCCTCTCCCGATCCCTCGACCTCTCCCTCTCCCGATCCCTCGACCCAGAACTCAAGAATTTGCTGCAAAAACTTCGAGATCAACTACCAAGTAGACAAGACAGGCAAGAATATGAGAAGTGGTGGTTAGCTAATGGGAAGGCTTGGTGTGAAGAATTAAGAGAAGTAATGATTAAATATCGTAATATCGGTCGTAATTGGCAGTTTAGTAACCAGCAAAAGGAATTGCTTCGGCAGTATTATGATGCCAATAAATTACTGGTAGATTGTCTAAATAGCGATTGTTATATCAGCCGTGAAGTGCGACAGCAAATAGAAGATACCTTGTTATTACCGATCGCAGAGATTAAACAGTGTCAGCAGCAATCTTAAATACACATATAGCAGATAGTTGATCTTTCAGTCCGACAGGTAAATCATTCGTTAAGAAAACGAAAATATTTCCCAAGTCCTAGCAAATCAATCTAGAATAAACGTAAGAGTTCGCAGTTAGCCACATTCGCCTCTATTCAATGGCTTAGATATGTGGACATAAGTAATAAAACAGGATTTTGGAACAAGATGATACTCGTTTTGCGTCCTATAAATATCTCGCCTCTGATTTTAGTGACGCACATTAGCAGGATGCAAATTCTGGGGAGCGATGTCTACGATGGTCACTGAGCTTGTCGTACCCTTCGGGAAGCAAGCTACGCGCAGCGTCTCGTAGAGAAGTGCGGGCTATTCGGCGTCGCGATCGCAAAGACTTCCCATCATAATAAGTACTTTTATCTTCGGAATACGCCTAAAGACAGGTTCAAAAACAGTCAGAAACAAACTCAGTGAATCCCCGTCATAAAATACATCACATACACAAAGGATCACCCTCTTATGACTCGCCTACATCAATGGAAATTCGGAACTGCTGCATTTATGGCAATGGCCGTTACTACAAGCGTCATTAGCCCCCTATTCAGCTTGGCTCCTGCTAATGCACAATACAGAATTGGGCAAGACAGAATTGGGCAATATGGAAACGTTACCATTCCTTCTGGGGTTGCTTTTCCTGTTACCTACGAAAAAGAGACAATTACTATTGCTCCTGGGGAAAGTAAATCTCTAACCTTGAGAATAGCCAATGACATTATCGACAAAAATAGAAATGTCTTGATTCCTGCTGGTACTAAAGTAAATGGACGGCTAGAATCTGTTGACTTAGATAGTTATTCAAGAGATACAAGAAATACAGATGATAATCAAGGAAAAGGCGTAAGGTTTGTCGCTCAAGAATTAGAATTTTCTAATGGTCAGCGTCAATCGATTAATGCAAGTTCTCGGACATACACCACAACTCAAAGAGTTTCACAAGGCCCCAGCACAAATCAGGTTTTAACTGATGCAGCTATTGGTGGGGGTGCTGGTCTTTTAGGTTCACTAATTACTGGTAACCGCAGAATTGACGATTTAAAACCTGTTCTCGGTGCGGCTGCGGGTGCGGGTGCGAGTGTGCTGTTGCGGAAAAAAGAAGGAAATGCCTTTGTCCTCAGACCTGCACAGGATTTGAGGCTTACACTAAATTCTAACTTGAATTTAGTACCACAATCCCGCTACTAGATTTAACTCCATTCAAGTTGTGACTTTAATCACCCATGATAGGCGATCGCCACTTTAAGTATAGTGGGCGATCGCCTTCATTTTTAACCCTAAAAAATCTATTTTCCAGCAACTATTCTATATCTGTATCGTCTTACTCAGCATCCATATTTATTAGAATACCTATTTAATTGCGCTATGGAGGAGATAGGAAAGTTGGCTCTATTGTATCTTCTATCCAAAAGAATATTCAAAATTACGGAATATCCTGATATTTTTGTTAAATAGTAGCGATAAAGGAGCATTTACTTGTGGTAATCCAAGGTTTCGGTTTAAGTGCATATCTTGCAATTCCTGTAGTATTAAGTCTTTTGGCTCAGGGAGAAAAGATAAAAGAATCTTTAGTTGAAAACGTCCCTCAGGTATCCACTAACAAAGAAATGGGCCTATCCAGCCGCGAGTTAATCAGCACTAATGCGGCTCCGAAAACATACTATGTTAGTGGTAGTGGAAACGACAAAAATAGCGGACTCTCTACTTCATCCGCCTTTAGGACAATTCAAAAGGCAGCAGACCTTACCAACCCTGGTGATACAGTATTGATTATGAACGGAGTATACAAAAATATAGGCAAAGCTGGGAGTGTAGTAAGTATTAAACGTTCTGGAACTGCAAATGCATGGATTAGGTATAAAGCATATCCTGGGCATTTACCAAAAATTCAGCACAATACATGGAACGGTATCCTGATTTCAACTGGAGCTTCATATATCGAGATCAACGGGCTGGAAGTCATAGGGAACAATGCCAATGTAACCCTTGATTATGCGATGAGTGAGAAAAGTAACAAACTAAACCCACTGACAAATGGAAACTGCATCAACATTGATGGACGAGCCAACGGTCATGTTCATCACATCCGTATTCTGAACAACAAAGTGCATGACTGTGGAGGAGGAGGTATTACAGCGATTGAATCGGACTATGTGACAGTAGATAATAATGTGGTGTTCGATAATGCCTGGTACAGCGTTTATGGTTGCAGTGGCATTTCGATGTTGAATAATTGGAATTCTGACAACAAGCGGGGATACAAGATGTTCGTAACCAACAACAAAACCTACAACAATCGCATGTACATCCCTTGGATTGCAGTTGGAATGATCACAGACGGTAATGGCATTATTATCGATAGTTCAAGAAATGATAAGAACTCAAAATTGAGTGCATATACAGGACGTACTTTAGTTAAAAACAATCTGACATTTAATAATGGTGGATCAGGTATTCATTCATTTTTTAGCGATCATGTTGATATTGTAAACAACACTGCTGTTTTAAATAATCAGAGTCCAGAAATTAATGATGGGCAAATATTTGCTAATACGTCATCTGATGTCCAAATTCTAAATAACATTCTCTATGGTTTTCCTGACAAAGATATTAATACTAACGGTAAAAATACAAACGTTATTTATGATTATAATATCTACATGAATAGTTCTAAGATAAGTGTTAAAGGTCCTCACGATATTGTTGCAGATTCACAGTTTTTAAGTAAGCATCCCACTCTAGAAAAAATATCTGGTGATTGGAAATCGCGGTTAGATAAGCAAAATCCGCCAACGCGGACTTATGTAGAGTCTAAGTCGGCAGGTTTTGCTTGTGGGCCAGTGACTTATAATTTGCAAGGGAAACTCATCAAAGTGGGATGCTCCCCGCTATCTTTGGCTCAAACTACTTTTTCTGATGTTTCATCTAACTATTGGGCAGCACAATTTATTCAACAATTGTCACAGCAAGGTGTAATTGCTGGATTTCCTGATGGTAGCTTCCGCCCTGAAGAACCGGTGACACGCGCTCAATTTGCTGCGATGGTCAATAAAGCTTTCCAAAAAGCACAGCAACGGCAGGCAATCAATTTTACTGATGTGCCGAGCAACTATTGGGCATCCAGTGCCATTCAGCAAGCCTATACCATAGGTTTCTTATCTGGTTATCCTGGAAATCGCTTTGAGCCTAACCAAGCTATTCCCCGCGAGCAAGTTTTGGTTTCCCTCGCTAACGGTCTGGGATATACTTCTGGTGGCAATACCGAAAGCACACTGCAATATTTCAACGATGCCTCTAACATCGCTAGCTATGCCCGTAGCCCGATCGCAGCAGCAACTGAAAAGCAAATTGTGGTGAACTATCCGAATGTGAAGTCCCTGAATCCAACCGCAACCGCCACTCGCGCCCAGGTAGCAGCTTTTATCTACCAAGCATTGGTTAGTTCTAACCAAGCCCCAGCAATTAACTCGCCCTATGTCGTGTCAAACCTCAGCAATTAACTGCCCTATCGTGGCTGTCGGGCTTACTACCCCAACACCTGTATCAGTCACAGTTTCCCAAGGGACTGCTATTGTCCTCAGACCTGCACAGGATTTGAAGCTGACACTGGATTCTAATTAGAATTTAGTACCACCATCTTGCTAGTAGATTTAACTCCATTCAAGTCGTGACTTTAATCATCCCTGATCGGCGATCGCCACTTTAACTATAGTGGGCGATCGCCTTCTTTTTTAACCCTAAAAAATCTATTTCCCAGCAACTATTCTATCTCTGTATCGTCTCATTCAGTATTCATATTTTTTAAAATATTTATTTAATACCCTTAATCGCTAAGAGGCTGATTCCACTATATCCCTCTTGCTAGCTCGGTTTACAGGTATTTTCTGATTTCGACTATCTAATTTGACTGTATACCAAAAGTGATAGTTTTTACAAAAGGCAGAAATAATTGGGAACCTAATACTTCAGTAAATGTCTAATTAATTAACAGTAAAAAAAATAATTGTACTGGAGTTAAAAATTAATGTTTACTTTAAATCGTTGGCAATCTCGAACAGCTGCACTCATGGCTTTGAGCGTCACAGTCGGTACTGTAGCGCCTTTCATTACAGCTTCGCCATCTTTAGCTCAAACTACTTTTTCTGATGTTTCATCTAACTATTGGGCGGCACAGTTTATTCAACAATTATCACAGCGAGGTGTAATTGCCGGATTTCCTGATGGTAGCTTCCGCCCTGAAGAACCGGTGACACGCGCTCAATTTGCCGCGATGGTCAATAAAGCTTTCCAAAAAGCACAGCAACGGCAGGCAATCAATTTTACTGATGTGCCCAGCAACTATTGGGCATCGAGTGCCATTCAGCAAGCCTACACTATAGGTTTCTTATCTGGTTATCCTGGTAATCGCTTTGAGCCTAACCAAGCTATTCCCCGTGAGCAGGTTTTGGTTTCCCTCGCTAACGGTCTGGCATATAGTCCCATCGGCAATACCGAAAGCACTCTGCAATATTTCAACGATGCCTCTAACATTGCTAGCTATGCCCGTAGCCCGATCGCAGCAGCAACTGAGAAGCAAATTGTGGTGAACTATCCGAATGTGAAGTTCCTGAATCCAACTGCAACCGCCACTCGTGCCCAGGTAGCAGGTTTTATTTACCAAGCATTGGTTAGTTCTAATCAAGCCTCATCAATTAACTCGCCCTATGTCGTGGCTGTCGGGTCTACTACCCCAACGCCTACATCAGTCACAATTGCCCAAGGGACTGCTATTGCTGTGAAGTATGACAAGGCAGAAAAAATTCTGGTTACAAAGGATGAAACAGCGCCTTTGACATTGACAGTATCCCAAAACGTGGTTACGCAAGACGGATCTGTAGTGATTCCTGCTGGTAGTCAGGTTATTGGTCAACTCAAACCTGCTACAGGCGGTTCTCAATTCGTTGCCGAGAAACTGGTTTTGACCAATGGTCAGGAGTATCAGCTTAACGCTACTTCAGACGTGATTACCAAAACTGAAACCGTCAAAAAGGGCATTAGTACTAGTTCAATTATCAAGAATACTGTATTGGGCGCAGGTGCAGCAACTGCAATATCTGCTGTCACTGGCGATCGCGCCATTGCCACAGAAGAAGTCTTGGGTGGTGCTGGTATCGGTGCGTTGGTTGGTCTGTTCTTCGGTAAGAAGAGTGTTGACTTAATCGCCATTGACCCAAATACCGATTTACAAATGACGATCAATCAAAATTTGTTGGTTTCACTAAGATAGTTATTAATGCAAAGTTATAATTTACAATCTGTTCGCATAGATTAGACTTCTCCGAAAATGAATGTAGAGACGTAGCACTGCTACGGCTCTACAAGGGTTTTAGGCAACGAATAATAATTTCTGGAGATGTAAAATATATTTTGTAAATTCGGGATACTCTTAAAATTTTTTCCTCTCCAGGGTAAGCACATCATAACTTGTAACTCAACTTTAGCCCTCTTTTATATATCTGATGAGAGAAAAATAAGATGCTGATCTTGAATCTTTTTAAAAGGTTTGATCGGCAAAACCAAAAAATCTTCATTTGAAAGCAAGCACACAGAAACAAGGTTCTAAATATTCTCTAATGAGAGTAATAAAAGAGCGTCAATCTAAAGTTGAATTGTAAGATTAGTGTAAGTACTGTATATTGTAGGTATGTAGTACTCACGCTATTTTTTGACTAAACTTAGCATTTTTATAAAATTGCTGAAACTAAGTTTCAGCAGTAGTTTTGCGATATTTTCATTGATGAGAGTGATAATAGCGCTCCAGAGGTAAGACAATACTAAATTTTCTAGGATTTATTAAAAATAATTTTAATGTTGGTACTTTTGCTCAAGCGCGCAAATTAATTTAGGTGGTAAAGAAAGGAGATAATGCTTATGAATCAAGATTTATTGGATATTATTAAATTACTTCAAGGATTTATCCCTAAACTTACAGGTATCGGAAATCTGAATCTAAAACTGGCAGAAAATATCAATCCGTCTATTAATTTTAATTTCGTTATAATAGGTAATCAAAATAAGCCTTTAGCTATAATTACTCCCAGAGGTTCTACAAGTAAAAGCTTAGAAAATTCGTTAGATAATGTAAATGAATCCATTGCTTTTCTTCCAAATAATGCACCAGAAAAACGGAAAACAGAGCCAGGAAACAACATCAAATTCAATATTACAAATATCCCTTTTAGCAGCGGATTACATTTAATCATTAATCAAAGAAATTGGTGGCATAAAAAAGGAAACCCAGAAGATAAATCGGTGTTAATCGACAATATTAAATTAATTCCCATACAGGAAAATGAGTGGGCATTGATTAAAACAATCGAAAATGCTGAACAATTTGGATTATGTCTTAATAGAAATGGGGTAATAGAGTTAGAATTTCCAAGAAATAGTTCCAAACGAGTGATAGATATAAATAATTTATCATCAGAGTTATCGGAAACCTTCCAATTTACCGAGTATAAAGCTGGTGAAATTATAAAGCTGGAAGCAATTCCTGACTTAGTATTCTCAGTAGAGAAAAACATAGTTAAAAAAACAATCTTAATTGAATATAAACCCAAAACCTCTCGTAAAGAATATTTTCTCTTTATTTTAGCTCAGGAGTAAATTAGTATGTCCTTAGAAAAAGAAGATAACCTTAAACAAGAAAATGACAAATATTCATTTAAAACATTAGGGGGTAACAGCCAAAATTTTTATTTTACACTAGATGAAAAAGGGCAGCCTATTAAACTTGGTGACGGCAGTTTTGGTATAGTATTTGCAGTCCATGATAGTAATCAAGAAGACAGATTTGCTGTTAAACTTCTTTATGCTCATAAGATCGATCAGTCACGTTTTGACAATGAAATTAAATCAACACAAGAAATTACACGAGCCAAGGGAGAGAGAAAAATTTTTGGTGTTATCAGGACAGTCGGTTGGACTAATTCATTTCAAGAGTCAAATGTATATAAGACACTAAAGGTGTTTTTTGAACCATTAAGAATCTCAAATTATGCTTTAGTAACTGAGAAGTATGATGCAACACTGAAAGACATTTTGGAAAGAGACGGTAAACAAAATACAGAAGAGGAAAAATCTCAACACCCTACTGCTGGTAAGCTTACAGGATATGAGATTCTTAGACAGATGACCTTTGAAGATCGTATAGCTAATATACTTCCATATTTAAAAGATATTGCTCAAGGTCTTGTAACTCTTCATAAAGCTGGTCTGTTACACCTCGATATGAAACCTGCAAATATTTTCGTAAACGAAGAGGGTTCTGAGGTTAAAGCTGTGATTGGCGACCTTGGTTTTCTGTTACCAAAAAGAGATCCAATAACTGCATCTTTGCCAATAGCTAGTGCAGAACTACCTCTTGGAACACGTCACTACCGTTCACCTGAACAAAAAGACTATTTTGATATTTGTGATGCGGATATTCAAGTAGATAGCGAAAACCATAAAGTTGAGCTTATTAGTACCGATCCTAAACTTCGTGATTCAATTATTGGAAATAACGATTTTGTAGTTTTTAGTAAAAATAAAGAACAGTATGAAATTGAGTCAATCTCTATTGATGAAAACTCATCAATACACATTTTTTTGAATGTAAATAATGATATTATTAAAAATATTAATAATGATCATAAAACACAGATTTTATTGTACAAACGGCAAGGAATACAAACCGATCTATTTGGTTTGGGAGCGATTTTCTTCGACCTACTTACTTGTGGAGAATCGCCAGAGCGTTTTTATGATAATATTCGAGTAATTTATGACAAAAAAGAGAAAAAAGTTGATGAAATAATGGAAGACTATGAGAAGGTTTTTAGTCTTCAATCTAGCGAACCAAGTTTAGTTCAGGTATTTGAGCCTTTTAAGCTTCATAAAAATTCAACAACATATGCTCCTCGCGAAATTGTTGAGATTATTTTAAAGTGCATACTTTACAAGGCAGGAAATACTTTTTATACCCTTAGCGATGACAGTTCTGATAAAATAGCTGTGCAGCTTGTGCTTGATAAAATACTGGAATTAGAGCAGAGTAAAAATTTTGAATTTAGAAGAACAAATAATAGTCTTTATCGCCGCAATTGGGAAAAGGAAAATAATTCACCTACTCCAAGTTTTTTAGAAACACTTAAAGAACTACAAAACTTGGATAAGGATAAATTACCTGCTCGTTTTGTAAGAGGATTTTGGTATTTGGATAAAATATCTGAATTAGTTAATCGCTCTGTGCAATCTTCATCCTCGCAGAATTCATTCTCATTTAGTGAGTTACATCCTACAAACTTGGTTATTAGAGAGACAAATGGTGAACCAGAAAATCTAACTATAAGGTTTCAGGCATACAAGACGGAAGAGTATTATAAGAAAGATTTAAGAAGTGACTCTGTATATACAAAAATTACTCGTGATATGGGAAATCCCTTTGTTCCAAATTATTTAGCGTTTCTGCGTCGGAAAATTAAAATTAAAGAATTAGAGAATCAAAAATATGAATATCAATTTTTAGATTCGTCTTCTTATAGAAATAATATTGAAAAGGGAGATTGGATTATAATAAAGCCTCAAAATAATACTACAAATGTATTGTTGCAAGTTGAATTTTCTGAAGGCTCTAATTTAACTTATAAACACGTCTCGTTTCAGGAAGACAATAAAGATGAAGTATCGAAAATCATAAATAATATTACTAATAGTGAGATAGTAAGGGAAGTTGTCTACTACCAAAATATCGAACCTTCTGTTTATTATTTAAACATGATAGGAATTTATATATACAATATATTTTTCGTAGGCATTGAAAACAATACTTACAGTAAACCAGGAATAAATGATATAATCAATAGTCTTTTGACTATGAATAATTCTTTTAAGAATAAGAAGATAAATATAATAGAACCATATAATAGTGAACAAAAAAAGAATTTTTTTGATAACATTGGTTTGATCAAGCAGCCAAAAAATGCAAAAACGTCTAAAATTAAAGAAATTCTTGAAAGAGTTGCTTCTATCTATCTAAAACTGACTATTCATGAAAGCGAGAATTCCTATTATAATAGTGGCAAAGAAGATAAGGAGCGAATTACTTTACTTCTTGAGGATATTGAGAAACTCAAGCGTAATATTACTGATTTTATCAATACCAATGACATCCAAACTGTCCTTCTTAGATCATATCTTAGTGATGAGTTGCTTGAAAAAATACCAACACTGTCTACATTAATAAATAATAGCCAGATAGGTGTATCTCTAGAGTTTGATAAGCTAACTTCTTCGCTGGTTGAAGTACAGTCAGGTAATATGACAATACGCTTGGATGATATGCTAACTCTTTAAATGCTAACTATCATGTGAATAAATACTTAGCTATTTGATTGTTAAAAATTATAATCTGAGATTAGGATTTTGAGCAGCGTTAAAAGTTAAAGAAAAACGGGATAACCCGTTCTGAATAGACTAACTTTTAGTTTCAGGCAACCAAATAATAAATGTAGTCCCCGGTGCATTGGGTGAAGTTAATTTAGAGTTGATTGCAGGGCTGAAAACCTCGATTTCGCCCTGCATTTGCTCTATTAATTGTTTAGCGATCGCTAACCCTAAACCTGTACCCGGAATTTCTGTTTGCGCTTGTACGCCGCGATAATGCCGTTCTCCAAGATGTTCTAAATCCTGGGGTGGAATGCCAGGCCCGTTATCACTAATGACTATTCCCTGAAAATTAGCTTTTTCTTGTCCCGCCTGAATCAAAATTTTGCCACCAGTGGGAGTGTATTTCAATGCATTATCGATGATGTTAGTTAACACCTCTCGTAATGCTTTGACGTTTGCACGTACTAGGGGTGAATTCTGTTGAATTTCAGTTATTAGTTTTAGCTTTCGCTCTTGTGCGATTGCTTTGGCTGATATTAATAATGGTTCTAATATATCTGCTAGCGAGCAGTCAACTGCTTTATCTCCGGTTCCGGGCAATAATAACGGTGGTTTAGCAGATTTTTGGATAGTTGCTTCTAGCAATACTTCATTTTCTGCTAGATGTAGTGGTGCTAAATCTGCCTCTGTCAAATCAATTACTTGATCAAATTGTTGCAGCAATTCTTGGAGGCGATCGCTTTCCCGCACAATACTATTTGCCACATCCCGGTTGGTATCTGCTGGCCGGAGTCGTTTCAATAACAGTTTGCCGAAAGTCCGCAACGCCGTTAATGGGTTACGAAACTGATGCAACAGGTTATCCAGCAAATCCCGCTGTTTTTCTTGGAGAATTTGTTGCTCACGCAACTGCTGCTCAAACCATGCTCGCCGTTGATCTAAAATACAAGCGATCGCCAGTGTTTGGGCTATCCGTTGAATCTGACTTTGCTCGTGTTCATTCCATGCGCGGTCTTCCCTACTTGTCACCAGTAACCCCATCATCACACCCTCATAAATCAGGGGTAAAACACTTTGGTTGCTACTAAGTAGGTATTCCTCTTTTAGATGGGGTTGAGACGCATCTGGTATTTCCGACTCCCGTGATGAGGTTGGAGATTCTGACCCTGCTGTCAATAACCTTCTCTGACGATTGGGTAATACAAACACATTTCCAACTTGAAGTTGCTTGTGTAGTGTCGCTTCACCAGTCTCCTCCCCTGGTGGTAATAATGCTGTTTCCGGGTAAATTACCACAGGAATCAGTTTGGCCTCACCTGAAGGAGTCTCTACCAATTCTTGTGTTAGGTACACAATACTTAATGTTGCTCCCAGGCCTTGGGTTAGCAGCGCTATTTGCTCTCGACACAGAGCAAGAAAATCGGAACTGGCAGACATTAACATTTTTTAGCTCTTGCTCAAGATTACAGATTTTGAGGCATGATTAAGAGAGGATACTTAATTTTTACCTCACTCATTTAATAAAGCTTAACTAAAATCTTCTTCGTGATGGTTTGTATTAAGGGATTATATCTTTAGGTGATTTTGTTTTCTCTATCTTCAAAGATATTAACTTTCTTACATTAAAAGGTTAAAAGCTATTGATATTTTGAACTAGAACTTATATAATGGCGACGGATTTTGTAGCGATCACTACAATCTATAGCTTGAAAGAGGAGGACAATATATTGGCAAGGAGACGCAAAAGGAAAAGTCGTCGTCGTCAGGAAGGACGGCGGATTCTGGAACATGTGCCTCAATATAGCATCGAAAGTGGCGAAGAAAAACCTGTGACAGCAGCGAGAAGATTCATTCAAGCTGAAGGGATTTTGCCTCCCGCGTTGCTACTCGTAAAGCGAAATGAACACACTACAGACCGTTATTTCTGGGCAGAAAAGGGGCTGTTTGGTGCTCAATACGTAGAGGAAAACCATTTCTTGTTTCCTAGCTTGAGGGTGTTAGAACCTTCACCAGGTCAAGAACCTCTTGCTTTAGCTAGTCGGTGAACCAGAAATGGTCATCTTACGCATTGAATGTGGCTCCTGACTATAATTAACTGGCAAAATTGCTAAGTTTATGCAAAATTTAATTTTTTTTTAGTTTGTAGCTGATTTGCCAGTAAATCTAGTCCAGGTATTGAAAGTCAACTTGTCTCAAACCACGCTAGGTTACATAGGTTGATAATAGTCTCATGATGCAGAAGGGAGTAGGTATAGAGCCAAGCGCCTCCAAAAGCGCTAGTGAAGTTGCGCTCTTATGCCGTAGATTATTAAGCAAGCTCTGTCAACAAATTTAAGTTAATAAATTTAAATTTTTCCCCACGACACAAGTTGTGGGGAAAACTGACAAAGCAGTAGCCTTGATTTCCTCCTGACTACTTTCCATTGCCTAAAAAGTAGGTCACGTCAGAAGTCTGCATATCATACTTAAGAGATGGTCACAAAAATCAACAATTATTCACCAGCCTTTAGCTGTAGAATCCTCTGTAACTCACTGAGTTCATCTCGATGGGCAACTACAGTGATCTTACTTGAGGAGGTTTGTTCGCTCTGAGTTGTTTCTACTTTGAGCGACACCTTCTCAAGTCTTCCAGATTTTTTCCAATAAAATAGACCACTTAAAGGCGACAGCAGTACCATAGCTAGAACAAGGGTACTGAGGCGAGGAAAAAGCAGAGACACAACTAGTGATAGACAAACAATACCAGTAGCTGCCAGTAGAGTTAGAAATATAGCTAAGAACCAGCTGGGGCGAACATTACCTTCAAAAGTCACCTGGTTTTGTTCTCGGTCTACCGCTGCCACTCGGTAAGACCGGGAGCGAAAATACTCTTTTAATTGAGATATTAAAGTAGCTTCGTCTTGCTCAGATACCAGTTGTGCTGTTTCTGTGCGGTCTTTAGTCGAGGCACGAATAAAGAAAAACAGCCCAACCGATAACAACAAGGTTAGCAGGAACGTAGATGGCAGAATAGCAGTATCCATAACTAATTGTTAGTGTTTGACTGGAAGAGACTTATTCATTATCAATTATTCGTTACTTTGTCCTCCGGTTGATGTAGTTTTGCCAAAGAAAAGCTAAATCCTGCGCTTGAACTTGCCATTCTGGAGAAACTTGGTACATCCGCCTGGGGCGTCCCCGTCCTTCGAGTTTCTTCCAATATCCAGTGATTGCCCTTTGGTCTTCCAGAAATTTGATTGCACTATAAAGTACGGTATCCGAAAGCCTATAGGTGGGATATTCAGTTTCTAATTGCTCAATCAACTCGGTTCCGTAGGATTCACCTTGTAATAAAACAGACAGTATGTAACAAACTGCTACTTCCTGACAAAGGTAAGTTGGCGGAGGATTCTCAAAGAATTGATATATATCCTCAAGTTTCATGGTTAGTGAATGGCTAAAAAAATGCCTTAGGGTAAGGTCTACAATCTTTGTAGTCAGTATACAGTGCTACTGCTAAGTGAGTAATATATATAAAGCTACTTAGACTAGATATCCATTGCGTAAACACCAAGGAATTACCCACGCCTGTGAAGTCGTGGGACGAGTTTGCGAGTTTTAGGGGCACAAAACAGTGTACCCCTACCCAAGCTCGATACGGTGTGGTGAGGAGCAAGCAGACAGTGGCGAAGTCACTATCTTGGTGTTAAGTGATGCCGAGCTGGTTAGAACTGCTTAAGCAATAAAATGCCATCGAAGAAATTCTACAGGTAAAATGCAATTTTGTCTGTAAAACTTAAGAAACACTTTGTTTTACAGTGATTTTACCAATGCAGATTCTAAAAACTTAAGAAGAAGGCGCTTGGGTTAAAGCTGCTACGCCTGTGGACATACCTAAGCAGTAAGCATTTTTGATTTCCTCGACAAGAGAATCTCTTGTCTTATTTGGCAAGTGTGATAGTAAATTTATCAAAGAAGACGCAAAGACTAGGAAAGAGAGAGACGCAAAGTGCGATATCTCTCAACAAGGCTTTCCATGTCCCCGTGTTTTTGTGTCCTTTGAAAGCGCCCAGCACATTGGTGATCAGTATGTCACAAACTCCCGATGCTCCATCATCTTCCTCAACTCTCCGGGCAATTGCCCAAACTTTTCGCCTTACAGGTTGGATTAGCTTCTGGATTCAGCTAGTACTAGGCGTTGTTTCTAGCATAATTGTGCTGCTGTTCGCCATTTTTAATCAAAGAACTGGCAGTCCTAGTAATAATCCTGGGACTGGCTTTGGCGTATTTTTAGCAATTTGTGGACTGGTTGTTTTAGGTGGGGGCATTTATTTAGCTTACCGTTACACTAGAATTGGCAAGCAATTGGAATCCTCCAATCCCAGCAACCGTCCTCGGAAAATCGAGACTGTGCAAGTATTACGTTTAGGAGTATTGGTGAATTTAGGGGGAACGCTGGTGACTCTTTTGGGGGCGCAAGCGATCGTTGGAACACTGGTAGCAAGATCCATATCTCCCCAAGCTATAACTACCCAGTTTTTTGACCCCACCCGGATTATTAGCGGTCTAGATATGCTTGTAGTACAGGCAAATACCAACACTGTATCAGCACACTTTGCAGGGCTTGTGGCGTCACTTTGGCTACTCAATCGCATTAACCGACCTTAGAAAGGGGAGTCGGAAGAAAAGGTAAAAGTCAAAAATCAGTAATTCTTTTGACTTCTTTTCCCTTCCTTTTCAGAGGTTGTATGGCGAATAATTTAAATATGTTCATTGTACTTTTCCGAAATTATCAAAGTACAGTGTGAATGCTAATACCAGTTATTCATATTAGCATCTGTCTACAGAGTGATATTAGAACTGTTATAGAGATGAATAATCTTTGTTGGAGGTCTTTCACTATGAAAAAACTAGAAATCTGAAAATTTGGTATATAAGTGTTTTTTAGTACTCTAATATTTGGATTGTGTAGTTCCCTAATCTTTATCTAACGCGAGAATAGCCAAAACCAGGCAGTGTACTGGAGTGGTTTACCCTCCGTACTTGCTTACTGGCTACCATCACTTACCAATACTCAGGAGTCTGGAAAATCGGAGGAGTAATACCAAATTTTGGATTTGAAAGTTTCTTAGCCTTGGCAAGATTGGCAGAGCAAAATTTTTATGTTTGCTTTTCTGCTCGTGGCAAGCCAAAATCAGTATATGCTGATGTGTTGGCAAGTAGATAATAGGCTAAAAACTGAGAAAAATCTGTGCTGGATATCAAGCAAATACGGGAAAATCCGCAATTAGTTCAAGAACGATTGAATAGTCGTAGTGGTAAATACGACATCGAACCGATATTACTGTTAGATCGGCAACAACGGGAACTTGAGGGGACGCGCAGTCAACTCCAAGCCCGTAGCAACGAAATCGGTAAAATTGTCGGGCAGAAGATTAAATCTGGGATCAATCCTCAAGACCCAGAAATTCAAGTTTTGCGCGATGAAGGTAACTCTGTCAAAGCTACGTTGAGCCAACTGGAACCCCAGGAAAAAGAACTCAAAGCTGAAATTGCCCAACTTGTGTTGGCACTTCCCAACTTACCAAGCGACTCTACACCCCTTGGAAAGAATGAGGAAGATAACGTAGAAGTGCGCCGTTGGGGTGATGAGTACATTCCCCAAAATCCGAATATTCTCCCTCACTGGGAAATAGGCGAAAAGCTAGGTATTCTCAATGTTGAGCGAGCTGTAAAAGTTGCCCAAAGTCGCTTTGTGACCTTAATAGGCGCTGGTGCGGCATTGGAGAGGGCTTTAATTCAATTTATGCTGACTCTCCATACTCAAGCGGGATATGTGGAAGTCAGTCCGCCGCTGTTAGTGAATACCGAGTCTTTAACGGCGACTGGTCAGTTACCCAAGTTTGCTGAAGAAAGCTTTAAATGCGCTGATGACGACTTGTGGCTGATTCCGACAGCAGAGGTTCCAGTTACAAATCTCTACCGGGGTGAAATTCTCGCTGCTGAAGATTTGCCTATTTACCACTGCGCTTTTACTCCCTGTTTTCGCCGCGAAGCTGGTAGTTATGGGCGCGATATGCGGGGATTAATTCGCCTGCATCAGTTCAACAAGGTGGAAATGGTGAAATTTGTCGAACCCAGTACATCTTTTGATGAACTAGAGAAATTGGTGGGGAATGCAGAAGCAATTTTACAGGCATTGCAGTTGCCTTACCGAGTAATAAATTTAAGTACTGGGGATTTGGGATTTGCTTCTACCAAAACTTATGATTTAGAGGTTTGGTTGCCTTCTTCTGGCAAATACCGCGAAATTTCTAGCTGTTCCAATACTATAGATTTCCAGGCGCGACGGGCTGATATTCGCTTCAAAGAGGCGGGGAAGAAAGGTACTCAGTTCGTACATACCCTCAACGGTTCGGGTTTGGCGGTAGGACGGACGATGGCAGCAATTTTGGAGAATTATCAACAACCTGATGGGACGGTGAGGATACCAAAAGTGTTGCAACCTTATTTGGGACGTGAAGTTTTGTAATTAGTCATTGGTCATTTGTCATTTGTCATTTGACCAATAGCTTCTTGCATAAATAATTTTTTGTCTCATGCAAAGGCGAGCCAGTACTTTGGGCGGGTGTTGATCTAACAATACATAGGTAAATGTAATAAATAATTTTTGAAAATAGATTATCCAGGAGGAAGCGGACACCCTAAAGGAATAACAAACAGGATAAGATTCTGTTGACCTTCAATGAGGATTTGGGGTGGGATAATGGAATTATTGCGATTGCTCACTATTTCAGATTTAGAACCGTTTCTAGCTGACCCGACACAGCTTAACACTCAACCCGTCGCCTTACAACTAGCAGTGGCGAGTTATTCCCCAACGCCACGCCCCTTGCTAGAAGTCTTAGTCAATAGCCCCTACGCGCCCGTTGCTGAAGCCGCACAATTGCACATCAACTGGGCAGGAGAACTCAGTGAAAATGGCCAGAATGCCGTTGAGGAAGTCTTAAAATCGCGCTATATCGGGCAAAATGACAAATTAGCAGTCGAACTGATCAAAATTGCCCCTGTTCCCCCCTGCTTCCTCAGTGAGTGGGTTCCTAGCCAATATCTCATTCAAGCTCTCAGCAATACCTATTTACCGCCACGATATCATCTCCAGTTACTGGAACGGTTAGCAAAAGAACCCAGCCTAGAACCGCGTTTACAAGTCGCAGAAGATCCTCAAACCCCATTGGCGTTATTAGAATCTTTGGCGGGAGATTTGGAGTTAGCTATTCGTCTCTCTGTGTCATATAATCCCAGTTGTCCGCCGGAGTTAGTGCGCTTAGTGCAAGGACAGCATGAGATAGCGCGTGATTGCGATACGGATGCAGAACAGTTAGCAACTTTAGCACAAAGTCGTTGGGATTGCATACGTTTCGCGGTGGCAAAAAATCCCTCAACTTCTCAAGCAACCCTACTGGCTTTGGCAGCGGATAAAGTCTTTAAAATTCGGTTAGCTGTGGCGCAAAATTCCGTTACCTCAGCCCAAGTTTTGGCGGTATTAGCAGAATCTGATCTGGAGATTCAATCTGTGGTGGCGCGGCATGAAAATGCTTCTGAAGAGATTTTAGAAAAGTTAGCACAGTATCCTAATGCAAATGTGCAGTTGGCTGCTAGAAGAAAGCCAGAATCAAATATTGATCTTATTCTTCAACCAAATATTGATCTTAATATTCAACAACGTACAACTCCTGGAGAAATTCTCGAAAAAATTGTTCATAGATCACATAATCTACAGAAAAAAGAAATCGCAAAACATCCAAATGTTTCGAGCAACACTTTAGAAAAACTTGCAGAAGATTCTAGTTATAGAGTAAGGTTAGCTGTTGCTCAAAGTTTTTCTATTTCTAGTAACTTGAGAGAAAAATTATTAGAGGAATTAGCAACACATGAGTTTGAAACAGTTCGTGCAGCAGTTGCAGGTTGGAGTAAAACCCCTCTTCATTTGATAGAACAGATTGGATCGCATATATTATCTAAATCCAAACCAGATATTTTGGTCTGTGCAGCATTAATTGGTAATATTAAAACTCCAATTGATTTAAAATCGAAAATCATAGAACATTTCAATCTGCTCAACCTAGATTATGATAGAAACTTAGAACTATGTATAGCTCTAAAAATTAATGAATATCTTCCCATTATGCAGGAAGATAAACGAAGAGACTTTCTTTATAAAATTAACTCAAGAGATATAGATACAATAGCTAAAGATTTACATTCTCCTATATATCTTCTAGAGCAAATCGCAGCATTAGGAACACAAAATGCACATTTAGCAAAAAATCCAGCCACTCCACCTGAGATATTAGTTCAGCTTGCTCGACAGCCTGTTGAAAACCGATTAATAATGTTAAACCAGTCCGTCAAATAAATGTTCGTCAAATAGTTTTAAATAATCCCAGCTTACCTACTTTAGAACGCTATCGGTTATTAGTTGCTCAAGAGCAAGAACAGGAAATAGCAGAAGCTAATCAAATTCTTGCTAATCGTTCTAACAGTTCCTATGCTTTAGCCCAAGTTCTTGAAACCGGAGATCAAAATACTAAACTCATCGCAGCCAGTAGCAACAAAACTCCAATCACTATCCTTGAACAACTAGCAAAAGATAGTGATGCAACCATTCGTCAAGTTGTCTCTCAAAATCCTAATTTACCGCTTCCTATTCTCTTGGATCTCACCCAAGATGAGAATTTAAATATCCGCTTGAACTTGGTGCGTCATCGTTCCAGTCAAATAGAAATTTTAGAACGATTAGCTCAGGATGAATCAGATTCAGTTAGAGCAGAAATTGCAGGAAATAAAAACACTCCCGTAGAAATATTAACTCAACTCGCTCAAGATTCCAGCAGAAGAGTGTGGGAGAAACTAACTGGAAATCAGAATACACCTGTAGAAGTTCTCGAATTTTTGGGAGTAGAAAAGAAAGTTGCTAATGCTTACAATCGTAAAACTCCAGGAAATGCCTTAGCAGCAGTAGTAGAACATACTCTAAAAAATAGTTATGGACAAGAGAAAGTGTTCGAGTATTTGCTCAGAAATCTAGAAGGCTCTCAAATGCCTGCCAGTACCCTCGAAAAATTATCAACAAACACAACTTCATGGATTAGATCGAACGTTGCACATCATCGTAATACTCCGTTGTCTGCATTAGAAAAAATGATAGATGATACTTATGAACCTGTTCTTTGGGGTATAGCTGGAAATCCTAATAGCTCACCACAATTGCTAGAGAGGTTGCTGAATAAGCATGATGAAGAAGTTGCTGGTGCAATGGTAGAAAGAAACGAAATTCCTGTCAATTTAATGGAAAGGTTGTTAGAAAATAAGTCCCAATATGTTCGTCAACCTGTAGCATCAAGTCTCAATCTCCCTCCAGAATTGATGGCAAAAATAATTGCTACAGAACCAGAAGAACCTGTCTTGATTTCTCTTGCTCGTAACCCAAATCTAACACCAGAACTATTAACTCAATTTATCCAGCATTCTAATGCAAATGTGCGTATTGCTTTAGTCCGCCATCCCAACTTAACCGAAGCACATTGGCAACAATTAGCCCAAGATAAAGCATTGCCAGTCCGTGAAGCCGTTGCTGCTAATGGGAATGTACCGGCTCAGGTTTTAGAGCTTTTATCAACTGATGAAAAAGTAGAAGTGCGGCTGAAAGTAGTAACAAATTCTCGGACTCCAGCAAGTGCATTAGTAGCTTTGACGCAAGATGAAGATTTAACCATTCGTGCTGCGGTAGCGACTAATCCTAACTTACCATCGGCTCAACTCGAACAACTTGCCCGTGATGAAAAAGTATAAGTGCGTCGTGCTGTAGCGAAAAATCCTCATACCCCGCCTGCGGTGCGTGCTTCCCTGCAAGATTTAGTCAAATCGGTTGTAAATCAACCCCCAACCAGCGCCACACTACGCGGTTTGAGCCGAATCTACAACCCCCAAACAGATGACTTAGCAACGGTGTTATCGGAGTATGCCGAGTCAGATGTTCCTTTTGTACGTTTGGTGACGTTGTTGCACCCTCTCACCCCTGCTGAGGTGTTGCAACAGGGGGCGCAGTCAGCATCTTGGCTGGAACGTTACGCAGTGGCTGATAATCCCGCCACACCAACAGATATCAAACAACAGCTTACCGAAGATAGCAATCGAATTGTTAGAGCAGTGGCGATCGCAAGTTTAAATTAAGTATAGGAGTAAAAATTCATGAAACCTGAAACCGAGCAACGCTTAGGGACACTGGAAGTTATTTTGGAAGAAGAAATACGCTACGGTCTTCCATGTCATGAAGATGGTGCAATTTTACAACCCTATGCGTGGGATGCAACTATAAAAGGTCAATTCACACCCTTAAATCTGATTAAATCTGAAGGTTGGATTATAGAAACTGACCCAGAAGTTACTTTGACAAATTGGCTGTGGCCAGAACAGAATGGTTTAGCATCGAGTCTTATTCATCTTTATAATAAAGATCCAAAAAAAAATCTAGATGAAGATACTAAAAATCAAAGATATCAACCATATTCAAATTTAGTTAAATTATTAACAAAGAAAATCAAGAAGTTACAGGCTTTTTCGTTCAGCTATAACTCTCATTATTCCCTATCCGTTCTTGTGGGGAGAGTTCCTGATAGTCAACGCTGGATTTGTCTTGCTTCCACTGTTCCCCAAGAAACACCTAAATTTATTAATAAACTTATTCACTGTTCGCCATACAAAGAAGAAAAACCATCTAATTTAGAAGCAGAACAATTGTCAAAAATTGAGAAGACAATTAATAACATGATTAAAGAGTTAGGCGAGATCATGATATATGGCTACTATGATGGTGGCTACGGGCATATTCATCATCACAGCATCGTTTTCGCATCAGGAAATAGTCAAGAAGAAGCAATTAATAATGCTTTGTTAAAATCTGGCTTAGTTGAAATTTATAAAGTTGAAAAAATTATGATTCAAGGAGATGGAGGTTCGGGATTTTGTGTTGATTATAGAGATTATAATACAGATAATGTTACTAACTTAATCAAGTTCTTAAACACTATGTTTCCTAAATTGTTACTTTATCGCTTTTGTTTTTGGGATTATGAACATCTTTATATTTTAGGAGAGACAGACAATTCCCTAGAAGATAGTTCCGCTTCCTGGGTCGGAGTTGCCATTCACAGTCAGTTTACCTACAATCCTTAATTTTACAGTCTATAGATTTTGATGCAGTTTGGATTAGGGTTGCCGCCACTTTTTTCGCCTGTGAAGCAGTTGACCAACTTCCTTCCATCATTGCCACCACGATCGCAAGCAGTTACCTGGCTAACTGTTAATGCATCTTTTGACTTGAAATAATGCCCCATGTCCAATGCCTAAGCCCCATGCCCAATGCCCAATACCCAATTAGAATAGAGATAACCGTATCTTAATATCTTCACTAAATTTACTCTATGTCAGTTTTAGCAGCGATCGCAGTCTTGGCTGTTTTGATCTTGGTACACGAGTTGGGACATTTTGTTGCAGCTCGTTCTCAAGGCATTCTCGTTAACCGTTTTTCTTTGGGTTTTGGCCCAGTTCTTTTTAAGTACCAAGGTTCACAAACCGAATATGCTGTCCGCGCCTTTCCTTTGGGCGGTTTTGTGGGCTTTCCCGATGATGACCCCGATAGCGATGTTCCACCCAATGACCCGAATCTGCTGCGTAACCGTCCAATTTTAGACCGGGCGATCGTCATCAGTGCCGGAGTGATCGCTAATTTAATATTTGCCTACTTGGTGCTGGCTCTGCAATTGGGCATCGTCGGCATTCCCAAGGAATTAAACTACCAAGCTGGTGTCGCCGTACAGCCTGTTAATCAAGAATCCATTGCCTATCAAGCAGGAATTCGGGAAGGAGATATTATTCTGGCTGTTAACGGTCAGGAACTCCCGGCTTCTGAAAAGGCAACTACTTTGCTGACAAAAGAAATTCAAACTCATCCCAATCAGCAAATCGAACTGAAAATTCAGCGGGAAAAGCAACAACAATCCTTGAAATTAACACCAAAACTGGGAGCCGATGGCAAAGGTGTAGTTGGTGTGGCACTCAGTCCAAATGCTACAGCAGTTTATCGCCGTCCTAATAGTCCTTTTGAAATTTTCGGCATTGCTGCTAACAGGTTTCAACAATTATTTGTTGGCACACTCAGCGGTTTTGGACAGTTGATTACCAATTTTCAACAAACTGCTGGACAAGTTTCTGGGCCAGTTAATATTGTCAAAATAGGTGCAAAATTAGCTGCTGATAATAGTGCAAACCTGTTGTCTTTTGCCGCAATTATCAGCATTAACTTGGCTATCATCAACATTTTGCCTTTACCAGCTTTGGATGGCGGACAACTCGCTTTTTTGCTGATTGAAGGTTTGCGTGGTAAGCCTGTGCCTGCCCGTATTCAAGAAGGTGTAATGCAAACCGGTTTGGTGTTACTCTTAGGGTTAGGAATTTTTCTGATAGTCAAAGAAACCACCCAATTAACTAGCGAATTGGAATGGGTGCAAAGATTGTTCCAGTGAAAATAGGGAGTGGGGAATAGGGAGTGGGGAATAGGGAGTGGGGAATAGGGAGTGGGGAATAGGGAGTGGGGAGTAGGGAAAAGAAAGTTTCACCTTTAAAACAAAGAGCGGTAGAGATTCTCTCTCGTCTGAAGCGTCTTTATCCAGATGCTACTTGCTCTTTGAACTACTCAACGCCAGTACAATTGTTGGTGGCAACGATTCTCTCTGCTCAGTGTACTGATGAGCGGGTGAATAAGGTGACACCAGCTTTATTTGGTAGGTTTCCTGATGCTGGGAGTTTAGCGATCGCTGACTTGGTAGAATTAGAAAGCTTGGTGCATTCAACTGGGTTTTATCGCAATAAAGCCAAGAACATTCAAGCCGCCTGTCGGATGATTGTCACTGAGTTTAACTCTGTTGTCCCCAACCAAATGGAACAGTTGTTAAAGCTTCCAGGTGTGGCGCGGAAGACAGCAAATGTAGTTTTGGCTCATGCTTATGGTATTAATGCTGGCGTAACGGTAGATACTCACGTCAAGCGCCTTAGCCAACGTTTGGGTTTAACTGAGCATACAGACCCGGTTCGGATTGAGCAAGATTTAATGGGTTTATTGCCTCAGCCTGATTGGGAAAATTGGTCAATTCGGCTGATTTATCACGGTCGTGCTATTTGTAAAGCCCGCTCTCCTGTCTGCGTTGCTTGTGAGCTTGCTGATTTATGCCCTGCTGCTAATAAGCCAGTGGTTGTAGGGTAAGCGACATGCGTAACCCCAGAATTGATGGAGAGACTGTAGAATGGAGAATGGTGTCTTTAAATTAAGTTAGAGAATTTATGGCAAAAAAGAGCTTGATTGAGCGCGAGAAAAAGCGCACCAGGTTGATAGAAAAGTATGCTGACAAGCGAGAAGCTCTTTTAGAAGAGTTCAGAAGTGCACCATCTCCTCTGGATAAGCTGGAAATCCACCGGAAGATTCAACAGCTACCCCGGAATAGTGCGCCCACCCGCCACCGCAACCGTTGCTGGCTGACTGGTCGTTCTAGAGGTGTTTACCGCGATTTTGGGTTGTCTCGGAACGTGCTGCGGGAATGGGCACATGAAGGTCTTTTGCCTGGAGTTGTTAAGTCTAGCTGGTAAAAAGTTATGAGTTATGAGTGATGAGTTATAAATTGAGATAAACCTAACTCCTAACTCCTAACTCTTATTGACCACAACACTTATCAATTCCCAGACTTTCTAAGAGTAGATCGCTAACGGCGTTGGCGATCGCAAACTCTCCGTAAAAGCTATTGGAAAAATCATACGACTGCATCTCTGTGACAATGGCAATTACCAGAGAACCAAGGTCGTTTTCTCCTTCCATCCGTTGACGCACAAAAATCTGTGCGGCTCGTTGGGCAATATTTTGGTTGACTGCTTCGGGGAGAAATTCTGTATCTAGCCACCGTTGTAAACGCTCTTGTAACCATTGACCTTCGAGCAACGGATTTTCGGGTGGTGGTAGGGTGATGGGTGGAATTGGTTGAGTCATCTTTTTTAAACGCAGAGGGACGCGGAGGGAAACGCAGAGGGACGCTGAGGTTGAGTGATAGCATCAAATTGCGTTTCTAAGAGTGTTTTTTTTATATTTATTTATGCAATATGATATCGCCGCTATTGTTGAGGGCTATGCACAAGGCTATTTTCTCATGGCTGATGAGCGCGATCGCCTGAATTGGTACGCAAGTCGCGATCGGACTTTTATTCCTTTGGATGAACGGTTTCATTACCCTAAGTCTTTGCAGCGTGTTCTGAATCAAGAACGGTTTACTGTGGCGATTAACCGTGATTTTGAGGCTGTGGTGGCTGGGTGTGCTGACAGAGAGACAACTTGGATTTCACCGGAATTGCAAAAGATTTACTGGCTACTTTACCAGAGTGGTTATGCTTTTAGTTTTGAAACTTGGCAGGGTGACGAATTAGCTGGGGGAATTTTAGGGATTGTTATTGGTGGCGCTTTCATTGGCGAGTCAATGTTTTACCGCATTCCTGAAGGTTCAAAGGTAGCGATGGTAAAGTTGGTGGAAAGATTGCGTCAGAGGGAATTTGTATTTTTTGATGGTCAAATGATGAATCCCCATTTGGAGAGGTTTGGCGCTTATCGGGTTGGGGATAAAGAATATCAAGCTTTACTTAAGCAAGCGTTGCAATATCGCTGTAACTTAGTATAAATGTTGAAAAAACTATAACCAATTTATACCACAATAACTTAAACGGTGTGTTAGCAAAAGCACGAAGTTGGGAATAATAAGCTGTAGCTCAAGTGCTTTTGGGGGTCAACTGTTATGATTCAACTCATGGTAGGGTGCCTGAAAAAATTATTTAACTATTCCAAGGTAGAAGAGTTCACCCTAGTAGAGAAGATAACGCCCAGTAGGATGGGCTTCTATTTCGAGCATGATGAACTCAAACGTTTGATGTTAAGGCTAAAAGGTTTTGAGACAGTTGAATTTACTGATGCCTATGGTACACCACTCACTCCAGAGGGTATTGATAAGCGTTTTGGCAAAGATGGCGGAATTGACTGCATCATCCATATTATTGCCCCCAGTGAAAAAGGTGCAAAGAACGTAGCAACAAGGATCAGAAACATCTTTGTCAAAGGTGACTATTGATGGCTCAACAGAAAATTGCTGTGGAGTTTAAGGATCGACACCTGACTCGTCCAATGCTAGATATGATCGTCGGCGCTCAACTCCGCGCTGTCCCGGACGCAACTGAAATCATCATTCGGTGTCGTTCTGCTGCGAAAACAGCATACGAGGCAATTGATTCATACGGTATCAGAATCACGATAGTGGCCAGGGAAACGACCCCTCAAGACTCATGAAGTATACTCTAAACTTCTCACTTAAATTAGAAAAAAACGGTTCACACATCATCTACAATCCAGAGGATTTTGTTGAAAAGCCAATTTTAATATCAGTTCCTGATGTTGTTAAGCTTTTTGAGGATTTCATCGAAACGTTTGAAGAAGTTGGTATCGTTGAGCAAGCTTCAACTAGAAGTATTCAGAGCAAAAAAAAAGAAACTGATAACGTCAGTAGTCAAGAGCAGCCATCTGAACAAAAGTCGGCGGCCACATCTGCTCCTCTAAAAGGTTTGTCTGGCAGAGTATCTATTTGTAAATCAAAAGAGCTAGGTGAAGCTGTCCTTAATCAATTTTGCACTGAACTCACAAAGTATCTTCAAGAATCTTGCTCAAAGCTTGCCCCGGAAAATTTCCTTTCTGAGGAGAGTAGTTTATCTTTTTCAGGACTGAGAGAAGTTTTTGAGATACGTAACTATCTAGCCAAATACACCAAGAGTGCAAAAAAAAATTATCAAGAGGGGTATATAGCAGTTTTCATAATTTGAATATATCTGATTTTTGGTGATATTGAAAATCGCTCAAACTTGTCTTTTCTTTCTCAGCTTTGAGTGCGATCGCTAATCTTGTAGGTTGAGTTGGCGCTAGGAAACCCAACATCTCTTTCTACTCCCAATCTTAACCACTTTCACGATGAGAAGTGCGATCGCGCTTGTTATCCATGAGATGATAGCTTGAGATTATTAGCAAGGAGATTGGCAGAACTACAGTCACTCCAGTAACCAGCTAAATAAACCTTCTACTGTTAGGCTGAAATCTTTAACAAATTCTGGCACTGGTAACTGTGTTCCTAGTTCTTCGTAAAAAGTGGTTGGTTGATCTGGCAAGTAGACAAACACAGATTGTTCTTCAGGATCAATCAGCCATCCCATCTGAGTTCCATACTTCAGGCAATGCAGAATATTTTTGGTAACTTTAGTTTGACTTTGATCAGGAGATAGAATTTCAATTGTCCAATCTGGGGCAATTGAGAAGACGTTAGCAACCCCACCATTTTCTTTGCGGGGAATTCTGTCCCACATAAACACAGAAATGTCAGGCACAATTGAGCGATTGCCAAAAGTACAGCGAAGCTCACAGAAAGCCCGCGCAATCTGTTTGGGTTTTACGACTAAGTTAATTGCAGGTGCTAACTCGGTCTGAATTGCGCTGTGTTCTCCTTGCGGCATCGGTTTTTGGATGATATGCCCATCAATGTATTCACTAGCAGGTTCTGTCTCTGGCAGCTCCAGAAATTCACTTAGAGTCAGGGGTTTAGCAGGGGTCTGTACCATTTTAGGTTTCCTTACGAGGAGTAAGTTGTACTACTGCTATTTGTTATTCTACAGATGAATAAATCAGTTGGTGCGGTGTAACTGTGCCGTTAACTGCTGAAGTCGTTAATGAGAGTAGTAGTTAAAAGATTGTCTGTTATTTTTCAACATTAGCGTAACTTACAACCCTGGTAGCATCATCAAGCTAACGCTGCGTTTTTTCTTCAGTAACTAATGTCAGACTAACCCATTCGCCTTTCTCGTTATAACTGCGAATCATCCGCAGGCGCAGGTTTGGTTGGATTAACCAACCCGCTTCCAAGAATAAGGGTTGACGTAACTGCACTTTGAGGGGAGAAGTTGCAGAAGCGCCATCAGGTAACAATAATACTTGTACTTGCTTTTGGGGATCTTGGTCAAAGAGAACGATGGAACCTTTGATGATAGCAGTTGAGGTAATTGTACGTTCCCCAAAAGAAGTACTTTGAATTAATCGCCCAGTATCATCAAGTTGTATTTTCAAAGTTGTAGAGTAAATATCAGGCGATCGCAAATCTCGATATATTGTCACTGCTTGGCCTTGCCATTCTCCCAACAAGTCATTTATCTGCAAGGGTGGACGTTCTGCTGCTGGGGTTCCAGCTAAATGTTCTCGAATTAAGGTTAGTTCATTTAGCTGACCGGTCTTATCAAACAGTTGCACCAGACGTAAGCGGCGATTTTCATGAACAAAAGCGAGTTCTCCACCGAATTCTGAAAATGGCCCTAGCTGAATTAAACCTTCAGAAAATGAACCATTTTCAAAAAACAGCAGACCCCCTCCCACAGAACTAAATTCTCTTTTCACATCATCCATTCCCGAACGGCTCAGAGTTAGGCGCACTGTCTGGTTATTGTTCAAATCCTCCAGCGAAAGACGGCTAGGAGTATCCTTCAGAAGTGTCCCTTGGGGAGAAAAATTGGTGAATGAACCTTCCCATACACCGAGATTTTGCAGAAAACATTCCCATTGCGATTTCATAGTTATTTGTCATTTGTCATTTGTACATAACCAATACTCAATGCCTCTCATCAGTGCTGAGTTTTGAGTGCTGAGTGGAGAATCTCACTTCTTTACTTGGAACTGTTTTGCCCAATGACCCGATGCCCGATGCCCCATGCCCAATGCCCAATGCCTAACCTTTAGCAAAACGTCGGACAGCAAATAAACTTCCCATTAATCCTACAGCTGCACCGAAACTCAAGAGAATTAGGGGCAATAGTAAAATTTGGGCTGGAGTGAGTTGCACCCCGTTGGTGATAGCTTGAATAAACTCAGGTTGATTGGCTAGCAACTTACCGAGAAACTGTTGAATCACAGAAATGAAACTCCAAGCGATCGCACCACCAACTAAACCAAAGGTAATTCCTTGTAAAATAAACGGGAGGTAAATCCAAATAGAAGTTGCTCCCACTAATTGCATAATTTCAATTTCCTGGCGTCGCGCCATCACAATCAAGCGAATTGTCGTGGTAGTCACTGCGATCGCTGTTAAGGTCAGAATAATCGTAATTGTTAAACTAATCCAATTCAAACCTTGGTGCAACTGGGCAATGCGTTTAACTGCTTCATCGATATACTCCACCGTATCAACTCCGGGTAACTTAGCCAGTTGCGTTGCTAAAGCTGGTACAACTTGAGAATTACGCGCTTTCACCTTCATCTCATCAACCAGAGGATTCTCACCTAGCTGCTGCGTAGCCCCCTCAATATCAGAAATTCTCATTTCCTTAACTAACTTAGTCCAAGCTTGCTCTTTGGTAATGCTTTGCATCGCCGCCACCTCTGGCATTTTTGCGATCAGTGGCTCAATGCTTTCGATCCGCGTATCCGGTTCGAGATAAACTGATACTTCTAACTGACTACCAAACTGGTAGAGGAGTTTTTCGACTTGCCAAGAGGTTTGCAAACTCAAGCCAAATAAAAACAGTAACACCGTCACAGTACTTATAGCTGCCCAATTCATCCAACCTCCCCGCACTAAACCGAGGAAAGTTTCTTTGAGCAGATAGTCAAGTTTCGTCAGAGATTTAAACACACATCACCCCAGTCAAAAATTTTTTAAGAAGACTTCAGGAGTCAGAATCAAGACGCTCTCGAAGCAAGCTATATCCGCCAGTACTTTAACAAACTCAGTAAGCATCGGACTCCAATTCATGCTGAATTCTGACTCCTGACTCCTGAATTCTGTTTTTATAACTCATAACTTATAACTCAGCACTCATAACTGACTAGTGACGAGCTTGATAGAATTAAAGTAGTAAGAATTTTCACCATCTAGCCATCGAGACTCATGCCCTCTGAAATTGCTGTAGAGAAAAAAAAGTTAAAAAATCCACCTTTGGAGCTTCATTATTTAGGCGATCGCGTGCTGCGTCAAGCTGCAAAGCGGATTTCTAAAGTAGATGACGAACTTCGCCAACTGGTGCGCGAAATGCTGCAAACTATGTACAGCAAAGATGGCATTGGTTTGGCTGCATCCCAGGTGGGAATCCACAAACAACTAATTGTCATCGACCTGGAACCAGAGAACGCAGCTAATTTGCCCTTGGTGTTGATTAATCCCACCATAAAACAAGTAAGCCGCGACATCTCTGTTGCCCAAGAAGGATGCTTGAGTATTCCCAATGTATACCTAGACGTTAAACGCCCTGAAGTCGTAGAAATTGCCTATAAAGACGAATACGGTCGTCCCCGGACGTTAAAAGCTAATGACCTGTTGGGACGCTGCATTCAGCACGAGATGGATCACCTCAACGGCGTGGTATTTGTAGACCGTGTGGAAAACTCCTTGACTTTAGTCCAGGAGCTATCTAAGAATGGCTTCTCGTATCAAGCGGTGAAACCAATAGCATAGGGGGCTAGTAGTGTATTTAACTCCAAAAAGCGGTTTATTTCTGGGTGGTTCTTGTGTAAGTGCGATCGCAGCGGTCGGTTCAATTTTTGAACTCAGTTACGGACAACCAGATTTTGGTGTCACAGTCACGGCAATTATCCTGGTATTGAGCATTCCACTCACAGGATTATTTTTCTTTGCCGCAGTGAAGGACGCAAGGGCTAACATTAAATAAGCATCAGGTACAGAAAAAAGGTAAAAGGATGAAAGAAACGCAAAGTTTATCCTTTTACCTTTTATTTTTGCTGTTTATCTTCCACTGCCCCTAAAGCTTTTAGCGTCACTAACTGGGCTGCGGTTAACCCTGTAACTCCAGTGATATTCATTCCTTCGTAGGGTTTTAGCGATCGCAGTGTTTTTAAGCAATCACCCGTCATTACATCCCAAAGCTTAATTGTCTCATCTTGGCTACCACAAATCAGAGTTTGACCATCGGGACTAAAGGCAACTGACTTTACCCAATTAGCCCCCTGCAAAGTTTTAAGGCACTTGCCATTATGGACATCCCATAATTTTACCGTTTGGTCTTCACTGGCACTAGCTAAAATTTGACCATCGGGACTAAAGGCAACTGACCAGACTCGATTAGTATGTTCTTGCAAGGTTGTCAAGCATTTGCCCATGTCAACATCCCATAACTTCACCGTTTGGTCATCACTGCCACTAGCTAAAGTCTGACCATCTGGGCTGAAAGTAACTGACCTGATCCGATTGCTATGTCCCTCCAAAATTTTAATGCATTCTCCCGTATAGATATCCCATAACCTCACTTTTTGGTTTTCACTGCCACTAGCTAAAATTTGACCATCGGGACTAAAGGCAACTGATCTTACCCAACTGGTATGCCCTTGCAAGGTTTGGAGGCATTTTCCCGTGTGAACATCCCATAATTTCACCGTTTGGTCGTCACTGCCGCTAGCTAAAATTTCACCATCAGGACTGAAGGCAACTGACCTGATTCGATTGGTATGTTCCTGCAACCTTTTGAGGCATTGTCCCGTGTGAACATCCCATAATTTAATTGTCTGCTTTTCACTGCCGCTAGCTAAAATTTGACCATCAGGACTGAAGGCAATTGACCGTACCCAACTGTTATGCCCCTGCAAAATTCTGAGAAACTTATCGTTACGGACATCCCATAATTTAACTGTTTGCTTTTCACTGCCACTAGCCAAAGTCTGACCATCGGGACTGAAGGCAACTGACCTAATTCGATTGGTATGTCCCTGTAAAGTTTTAAGGCACTTATAGTTATGGACATCCCATAACTTCACTGTTTGGTTTTCACTACCACTAGCCAAAGTTTGGCCATCGGGGCTGAAAGCAACTGACTTTACCCGATTGCTATGCCCCTGTAAGTTTTTCAAACACTTTCCATTTCGGACATCCCATAACTTCACTGTTGGGTCGTCACCACCGCTAGCTAAAATTTGACCATCGGGACTAAAGGCAACCGACCATACCCGATTGGTATGCCCCTGCAAGGTTTTCAGGCACTTACCATTACCGACATCCCACAACTTCACTGTTTGGTCGTCACTGCCACTAGCTAAAATTTGACCATCGGGACTAAAAGCAACTGACCTCACCCAACTGCTATGCCCCTGCAAGATTTTCAGGCACTCACCATTGCGGATATCCCATAATTTAATTGTCTGCTTTTCACTGCCACTAGCTAAAGTTTGACCATCGGGACTAAAAGCAACTGACCTGACTCGATTAGTATTCCCTTGCAATGTTTTCAGGCATTTTCCGGTATTAACATCCCATAATTTTACCGTTTGGTCTTCACTGCCACTAGCCAAAGTTTGACCATCGGGGCTGAAGGCAACTGACCTTACCCAATTACTATGCCCGTGCAAGGTTTTGAGGCAATTACCGTTATGAACGTCCCATAACTTCACTGTTTGGTCATCACTGCCACTAGCTAAAGTTTGACCATCGGGACTGAAGGCAACTGATTTTACCCAACTGCTATGTCCAGTACAGCTAAAAAGTAGCTTGCCATCGTCAACTTGCCACAAGTAAGTTTTGCCATCAGCATCACCCGTAGCCAAAAGTTTTCCATTCGGGCTAAATGCTACTGATGAAATACTAACTAATGTTTCTGCAAAAACGGACTTAGCTAAATCAGCATTGGCAAAATTCACCCGATGCAAATTCACACTTTGTAAATATGCTTGCCAAATAGTTAGATTAGAAAAGTCATAGCCGCTAAAATCAGTTTGTAGTTGACAAAGTATATTTAGCAGATTTCCACCCGCATATCCAGCTGTTTGTGGAACCTGTTGCAGGTGCAATAAAATTTGATAGAGATGATGTTCAATATTTTTAGAATATCTAAAAATAGTTGATAACCTATCTATAATTGGTTTAAGAATTAGGGTAATCTGAGTGTTTCTAATATAATCTTTTGCCGTAGCTTCCATTAAAGCATGGCTGATAAATAGTCTAATCTCACCAGTGGTAATTTCGTGACAAACCTGTTCAACCAGTCGGTCGATCATGTATTCCATCACCACAGACTGGAGGGTGAAAAGTGCTGTTCTTTGTTCAATTAGCGATCGCCGCCGCAGTGATTCTAGCGCCTCCAATACTTCCCTTTTGGGCAAGGGACGCACAATATCATTTAGCAATTCCTCTAAAGAAACTAACTCCCGCTTGATTGCTAACCAATAAATTATTTCTTTTTCTATCTCTGACAACCGCTCAAATTGCTGGTCTAATAAATTCCGGGTGTCGCCAAAAATTATCTCTCCTTCAGCAAGAAAGGCAGCGATATCACCACCAAACAATTCTCGAATTGGCTCAGAAACTAGCTTTAATGCCAAAGGATTACCGGAATACTTGTCAACTAGCTTCGCCCATTCCGGTTGTAACCCAGATATCCCTTTATCTTGGAGAATTTCTTGCCCTTCTGTTTCTCCTAAACCAACTAATGATAATGTTCTGACTGGTGATGCTTCTCCCTCTAAAGGAGCAAATTCTTTTGGTTTTTCGCGAGATGTCAACACCAAGCAGCTTTGATGTGGTTCTTCCCCTACCCGTCTCAGTAGTTGACCATAACCTGTATATTCTGGTCTATAGTGTCCGGCGCGATCGCCTTCCTGTAAAATTGTCTCTACATTGTCCAATACCAAAAGACAACGACGCTCTCGTAAATAATTAATCAGCAGCGTTACTCTACCATCTACGGTTTCTGGCAAATCTGTTTCCCTCTCATCAGATAAAAATCTGATCAGGTTCGCCAACATCTCTGCGACGGGTGGCGCATTGCGGAGACTTCGCCAAATCAAATACTCAAAATTCTCCTGAACTTCCTTTGCCAGTTTCACAGATAAAGCAGTTTTGCCAATTCCCCCCATTCCCAATATTGCCACTAGTTGGCAGTTATCCTTAATCAGCCACTGCGTTAGCTGAGACAATTCTGCTATCCGTCCATAAAAAACGCAGATACCAGGTGCTTCACCCCAATCTTGGTGGTTTTGGGCAATGGGTTTCTCATTCAGTAAAGATGCTTGATATTCAGATTCAATAACTTGCTGTAACTTAGTGAGCTTACCTGGGCCGCTACCAGTAACATTAAATTTCTTGTAAACTTCGCTTAATCTTTTGCGTACTGCCTCGGCGCTAATCGCCAATTCTTTAGCGATCGCATTTGGCGATTGTCCCTGACCGGCGTATAATAACACCTCTATCTCACTGCTAGACAAGCACCGTTTTTCGGCAAAAGCCAAAAGAACGTTTTCGGGAATCATACTCACACTCATACTCATTACAGACCAATGTTATCTCACCTAGTGAGATAACATTACTACCAATACGGTATCCCCTCAATATCAAAACCCAACACCCAAAAACTTTGTTATTGTTGGGTTTGACTTCGTTCAACCCAACCTCCGATTATTTTCTTTGCCCAGAGTAATAGAAGAGCGCTAATTAGGCGGACATGATATTACATCAGAGCAAGCTCTCGAAGAGCGAGGAGGGGGTTGGGGTTCTTGTACCTCTACGAACTCATCAAAATTAATCAGACAGACCACTACTTTGTTTGGGCAACTGGCTGCACGCGCAAACCCTCTGTCTCATCAACCGTAGGAGTGGCAATCAGCGATTCATTTCCTGTCAGACCTGATGTAATTTCTACTTCAGTACCATAATCTCGCCCAACGACAACTTTTTGATAATGCACTGTTTGGTTTTTGGTTAAAGTTGCGACCTGCGTACCTCCGGCGTTAACGACTAAGGCACTATCTGGCACAACAAAGGGAGGATCGTTGCGATTAATGGCAAATCTGACACTGGCATACATCCCAGGTCGCAGCGTAGCGCCCAAATTCTGCACTTGTAATTGTGTCAGCAAAGTGCGAGTATTTGGATCTATAGCGTTGCTAGTACGCACTACTTTACCCGTAAACGCTCGTTGTGGTAACTCTCTGACTGTAATTTGTGCTGTTTGACCAGTCTGAAGTGACTGTGATAAGCTCTGTGGAACATTCACATTCACGTTTAGCTTGTCATAAGCAGCAATAGTATAAAGGCTAGTATTGCTAGTGTTAGTGTTGCTGGTATTGGTGTTGCCACTACCTGCTGAAATTAAAACACCTGTATTTACGTTACGTGCAGTAATCACTCCCGCGAAGGGAGCAGTGACTTTGTTATAAGACTGCAATACGGTATTACGCTGGAAGTTTGCTTGACTTGCGTAGACGTTAGCTTCTGCTGCTTTGACGTTGGCAGAGTCAGAATTAATAGTGTTTTGTGCTGCCTCAACGTTGGCAAGATTAGCCTGATATGTAGCATATTTTGTATCTGTATCTTGTTGAGCTACTGCACCTTTTTTGACAAGAAATTGCCAGCGCTGCCAGCTCTGACGTGCTATCAAGAGATTAGCCTGGGCTTGCTTCAAATCAGAAATACCTTTAGCTAAACTAGCACGACTTTGAAGCACGTTAGCTTGTGCTTGTGCTAACTCTGCCTTGGCTTGCAGAACTTGCTGATCGGTGTCTGGTGAATCAATCTCTGCCAACAACTGACCTGCTCGGACGCGATCGCCAATATCTGCATACCACCGCCGCAAATACCCAGTACTGCGGGCGTAGATGGTTGTTTGGTTAAGGGCTACAACACTGCCAGGTAGTTCCAATTTGGTACTAGCAGTAGCGCGACGCGGAGTGATCACGTTGACTGAGGTTAAAGTGCTTGCTTCCTTAACTGCTGCTTGTAATTCTGACCTTTGGCTTAACCGAGGCAGAATACCTATGGCTAGTAGGCTACCAAAAAAAACAGCGCCAATTACAGCCCAACCAATTCTACCGATGCCGCGCCTTTGTTTTTTAGAAGTCGTTTGTTGTTCAGAATCAGGAGATGGACGATGCTGAGAATCCATAGGTAAACTGTTCCATATTATCTAGTTTGCAGAAATTTAGCAGCTAGAGTCATTACCATCATTAGCTTTGACAATTTTGTTCTTTGTAGTCTGCCCATAGGACATACTTGGAATTGCTCATGACTTGCCTTGAGATGATGACAACGAGTATGCTGTCTCTGGATCTGAGAAATTTAAATCGTCATCCTGATCAATCGGACGAGGTTGTTGACGCCGCATAATGCTGTATACAACAGGTACAAAGATCAGAGTAGCGACTGTTGCAGCTGACAAGCCACCAATTACAGCGCGACCCAAGGGTGCATTCTGCTCACCACCTTCACCAAGACCGAGAGACATTGGCACCATCCCGATCAGCATGGCTAAGGCAGTCATCAACACAGGACGCAACCTTGTATAGCCGGCCGCTAGGGCTGCACCATAGGCTTTTTGCCCTTCCTGACGTTGCTCATTAGCAAAAGTGATCATTAAAATACTGTTTGATGTCGCCACACCTATACTCATAATTGCACCCATTAATGAAGGGACGCTAAAGGTGGTGCGGGTGACAAACAACATCCAAACAATACCAGCTAAAGCACTTGGCAATGCCATCATAATAATCAGGGGATCGAGCCAAGATTGGAAGTTCACCACCATTAAGCAGTAAACCAGCACAATTGCAAACACAAGTCCGAAACCAAGTCCCAGGAAGGAAGAGTTCATCGTTTGCACTTGCCCACGGACATTAATCAGACTACCGGGAGGCAATTTTTTCTGATAATCAGCGATAATTCGATTTACATCGCGGGCAACTCCCCCAAGGTCACGACCAGAGGAGTTAGCGTAGATATCGAAAACTGGCTGAATGTTGTAGTGATTGACAACTTGCATCACTGTGTCGCGTTTGACACTAGCTAAGTTACCTAAAAGTTGGGGTGCAGTTTGACCGTTGCCAACTGGCGTATTTTTCAGGCTGTCAATAGAGTCAATTTTATACTGGGGAACTTGTACAGCCAGGGTGTAACTCACGCCTTTTTTGGGATCGAGCCATTGGTTGATTGCGGCTTGACCGCTTGAACTTAAGGAAGTGAGGACGCTATTGGCAACATCACGCTGAGTCATACCGAATTGTTGAGCCTCGGTGCGATCTACATTAAGACGTAACTCTGGGGCATCGACAACTTGCTGGAGATGTACATCTACAGCCCCAGGAATGCGCGTCATCCGGGCTGCGATTTGTTGGGCAATTTCAAAGTTGCCCTTTGAGTTTTTCAGAGGGCCAGATATTTGCACGTCAACAGCAGCAGGCAAACCGAAATTCAGAATTTGAGTAACAATATCAGCCGGCTCAAAAAAGAATGTGTAGTTGGGAAATGTCGCTTTCAATTTCTGGCGGAGTTGCTTGACGTAAGAAAAAGTTGAACCAGATTCTTTTAGCGACACAAGAATATCAGCATCAGCCTGCCCAATTGTAGCACCGTTGTAGCCGTATGTAAGGTTAATGCCACTGTTGGGTAAGCCGATGTTATCCAGAATCAGAGAGAGATTGTCCTTTGGTACAGTCTGGCGGATAACGCCTTCGACTTGGCTGACAATTTTTTCTGTCTCTTCCAAACGAGTCCCAGGTAAGGCTCGAACATGGAGGCTAAACTGACCACCATCGACTTCAGGGAAAAAGTCTTGACCGACGAATGGTAACAAAACTCCTGCACTGACGATAAAAGCACCAAACAGCACAAAGACTATGCGGCGGTGATTTAATGCTGAGGTGAGAACATCGTAGTACCAACTGCGAAGTTTCTCAAATTGTCGGTTAAATTTTTCGTGTAGCCGCCATATCCAATCTTTCTTAACAGATTTGGCAGTTTTCGTTTTTACCTCTTCTGTTTGGTGATGATTGTCGCTACCATTATTGTTTTGGATCGACGAATCTAGATGATGGTTGTTGTTACCATTACTGTTTTGGGCTGGCGAATCTAGATGATGGTTGTTGTTACCATTATTGTTTTGGGCTGGCGAATCTAGATGATGGTTGTTGTTATTGTTACTATTATGATCCTCGCTTTCTCTATGCCAGTCTACTTCGGATGGTAGGAGATAGCTTGCCATCGTCGGTACTACAGTCCGAGATAGCACATAGGAAGCAAGCATACCAAATACTACCGCCATCGCTAGCGGGACAAATAGGTACTTTGCCACTCCACTTAGAAACACGACCGGCACAAAGACAATACAAATACATAATGTTGCTACAAGTGCTGGAGTTGCGATTTGCTGCGCTCCATCTAAGATTGCTCGCTTGATTGGTTTCCCTTGTCCGAGATTTCGGTGGATATTTTCAATTTCTACTGTGGCATCATCTACAAGAATACCAACAGCTAAGGACAAACCACCCAAAGTCATAATGTTGAAAGTTTGTCCCAAACGACTCATCACAATAATTGAAACCAGCATCGACAGGGGAATCGATACGGCGACGATGACAGTGCTGCGCCAACTTCCCAGGAAAATCAAAATCATCAGCGCAGTCAGACACCCGGCAATCAATCCTTCTTTGAGAACGCCTTGAATCGAAGCTTTCACAAATATAGATTGATCGAATAAAAAGGCTAAATTCAGTTCTGGGGGCAAGGTGGATTGGATGCGAGGCAAAGCTTTTTTTACCCGCTCAATCACATCAATAGTCGAGGCATTGCCACTCTTAAGGATACTAAGTAAGCTTGAGCGTCTCCCATTCTGACGGACAATGTTAGATTGCACACCAAAGCCATCTCTTACCTGGGCGACATCACGAATGTAGATAACAGTACCATTAACTTGCTTAATCGGCAAGTCGTTGAGGGCTGTCACCACGTCTGGACTATTATTGATTTGTACGGCGAAGTCGCGATCGCCGATCTTCATATCACCTGCGGGTAAGACCAGATTTTGGGCACTGACAGCATTAGTCACATCTTGGGCAGAAACGCCATTAGCCAACATCGCTTGGGGATCGATATCAACCATAATTTGCCGAGGTTTACCACCATAGGGCAAAGGTATACTCGCCCCTTGCACTGTTGCTAATTGGGTGCGGACGAAGTTGGTAGCATAGTCGTTGAGCGCTTGTTCCGGCAAGGTTTTGCTACTGACACTCATCTGAATAATTGGCACTGAAGAAGCGTTGTATTGAATGATGAATGGCGGTGTGATCCCAGGTGGCAAAGGGCGGAGAATTGTTTGGCTGACAGAGGTAATTTGAGCGACGGCTGAGGCGATATTCGCGTTGGGTTGGAAGAAAACCTTGACGACACTAACACCGCTCAAAGATTGAGACTCAATGTGTTCGATGTCACCAACGGTTGTTGTCATGGCACGTTCGCTAATTGTCACGATTCGCTGTGCCATTTCCTCAGATGTAGTACCAGTGTAAGTCCAAACTACGCTGACAACGGGAATGTTGATTGCGGGAAAAATGTCAACTGGTGTACTAAATATCGTGACTACACCCAGGATCACAATCATCAAAGCTGCGATCGCGAATGTATACGGAAGACGTAATGCAATTTTGACGATCCACATAGTTAGTTAGGATACTTCAAAAGTTTTTTGGGTTAAAGCTATTTTGCTGAAGTTGGCGTTTGAGCTAATTGAAGGTGTTCTGTTTGCAGTTGCTCAACTAGCCACTCAATCTCTGATTTGATGACTTCAACTACCCGCTTTTGTAATTTCGCTTGGTATAAATCATCAGTAATTTCAAGTACTTTTTTCTCTGCAAGACGTAACCGACATGACATCAATCGATGTTCAATTAACTGCACTCGTTCTTCGGGTAATAAATGAGCAAAGAAAAAAAATTTGATTAAGAATCGCGATCGCGCATTCACCCAACTTTCATGAGGATATGCCAGCATCTCTTGATACCAAGTTTTTTTACCGAGGGATGTAATCTCATATACCTTTCCACACTGCCCAGCTTCTTGTCCCTGTTCTACACATAGGATCGCTTCACCTTGTTCTTCCATCCGCTTCAGAAGAGGATAAATCGCACCATAGTTAACACAAATACTGCAACTCATAAACATCTCTAGTTGCTGTTTGAGCCGATAACCATTTAATGGCTCTCGCTGTAACAGACCTAATACTGCCAACTTCAGCATTTTGATATATCAGTTTGATATGTTTATCAACAATATCAAATAGATTCTTTTTAGCCAAGTATTTAAGGCTCAATTGTCAGAATTTTTTATGATGCCGCAGGGCAAAGCCGCATAGTTAGCAGTTTTCAGGCATTTAGACCACGACTGAGACGGGGAGTAGGGAGTAATTACTGGAAAAGCGCTGTAAGTTGCCGTGAGGTCTACCCTCTCTATCATGTTGGGGTGCGATCGCAATTTCCGGGCATAGTCAGCGCACTCCTGTAAAACAAGCGCTATCAATACCAGCCAAAGGTGAGCATTCATTTGGGGACTTCAGCCGGATTTGTAGTATTTTATGCTATTTAAATAATTTTCTCTATAGTTTACCTTGACCTAAGTAACTAAGTTACCTTATAGTGAGTTTAACAGTTGAAACCACGGTGACTTAGTAAGGTTACGGGTGAATAAAAGAAACTTAGTGAGTAAAAGATGAAGGCAAAGGCTGGAAATGGAAATTCTGAAAAAGGCAAGTATCCAAATTGCCTGTAGGAATTTCCAGGGTTCAATGCCCGTAGTGCGTATTCTCTACGATGACACGATAGTTGGGATGCTTTTGTCCGCAAGTTTATGGATATGGGTTGCGAGGATAGCAATTTTCCTAGTCTGTCTATTTGCGATCGCCATGATTGTTGAGTCTTGGGGTTAACAGAACAGGGTTTACTATTCAAGGCTGATGCTGACACCTAATAAATAGCCTTTGGCTAACTTTGCATTTGGACATTATATCATGTCAAACAACAGCAACGGCTCTGGGGGAGAAACACTTTCGCCGCTTTTAATCATCTTAGTGGCAGGGTGAATCTCTTTGGCGATCGTTAACAAAGCTAATCACCCAGCATATTTTGACATAGTTAAAACAGCTATGGCCTACAGCTTTCGCTCAATCAAGTCCCAAGGAAAAACTAAATATTCCAATCACCAAGATGATGTATAGGACTCATATTTGATTTTTGAAAAAACTCAGTACAACTCAAAGAGGCTTCTTCCCTACTCCCCACTCCCTACTCCCTACTCCCAGCCTACGCAAATAATTTCAGAAATCAAATCGGATTGCTATAGATAAGGACGAGTTGAAATAGCAGGAATTCGCGGCTACACAAACTCTCATCCGCCTCCGCGGACTAAGGAACAAGGGGCTTGAGCAACTGGTTTAACCCACCTCCGTGGGTTTTGTTTGTGTAGACGCGGTTTCTAACCGCCCTTTTAACTTCTAAAATAGAAGAATGCTGTCAACTCCCACTCAACTACTGCGACTGTCTCAAGGACAACTCAACTTACTAGAAGCTTGTCCGCGTAAATTTCAACATACCTACCTAGAAAAACTAAATTCGCCCTCAAATCCAGAGCAAGAAGAACGGCAAACTTTGGGTAGTCGCTTTCACTTGCTAATGCAACAGCGAGAAATGGGTTTGCCAATTGATAGTTTCCTGCAAGCAGATGCTCAACTGCAAAGCTGGATGCTAGCTTTTGCCGATGCAGCCCCAGAAATCTTAACGGCTGCATCTGATAATCAAACTTTCCGTGAAAGTGAACACTTCCGCACTCTGCAAGTTCAGGACTATTTGCTGACGGTTGTCTATGATTTATTGATTGCAGATAACCAACAATCGCAAATTCTCGACTGGAAAACTTATCCTAAACCACCCAATCAACGCAAGTTAGAATCCAACTGGCAAACACGGCTTTATCTGTATGTATTGGCAGAAACAAGCGAATATTTGCCAGAAAAGATTTCCATGACTTACTGGTTTGTCCAATCTGAGGGCAAGCCGCAAAATATTAAATTTAATTACAATACTGCTCAACACAGACAAACAGCAAAGAAACTTAATCAATTATTAAGCCAGTTAACTAATTGGCTGGAAAATTACCAAAATAACCAGCAGTTTCCCCAAGTGGTGGAGGGTAGCAAAACCTGTGATTATTGTCAGTTTGCCAAACGGTGCGATCGCATACAAGTTAATGAAGAAGCAGTGAAAGACTCATTGCCAAATTTTGACAGCATTCAAGAAGTCTCACTCAACCCTATACATTAGAGGATGTTTGTAAAGTCCAATAGGGCTATAAAGAAATCACAACTTCTAAACTTATGTCAAACTTTGACGAAACTGAAGCGATTTATGTCCGCGAATTAGGAATTGATGACATTGCTCCCGTTTACCACTTGGGAGAAGGGTTATTTACCAGCGATTTATATCCTTATTTATACCGCACCTGGGATGAATGGGAGGTGATTGGACTTTACAACACCGATCCAGAATATTGCCTTGTGGCCGAAACAGACGGAGAATTAGCGGGATTCATTTTGGGAACCATCATCACCAAAGCATCCTGGACTTATGGATACATTTTATGGCTGGGAGTTAGTCCGAGGTTTCAGCGTCGAGGAGTAGCAGACAAGTTGGTTGATAAAGTCGTCGCCCGGATGATTGAAGATGGGGCGCGGTTTATGCTGGTAGATACCGATCCTACCAATACTTCAGCCTTAAAGTTTTTTAATCGCAAAGGTTTTGGTAATATTCGCCAGCATATTTTCTTGTCGATGAATTTAAGCAAGCATGAATATTATGGCAGATTAATTGATTACGAACACCAAAAAGCTGAAAGAGCAGGTTATAGGCGATCGCGTCCAGCAATTCGTGCCCGTAAACCCGATAGCGCCGCCAATGAAGTAGTCCTCAATCCCCTAGTCAATGAATTTCAAACAACTGAGGATCAATCCCCGATTTAACAATGTCAGAACAACAGTGGACTATAGCAGCAACCGAACAACCCCCGGAGTGGTTCATCCAAGCGGTGAAACAATATACACCCGCATCAAGTGGAATATATGCGGCACAATTGTTGTGGAAACGGGGAATTAAAGATAATCAACAGTTAACAGCTTTTATCAACTATAAAGCTTATCAACCAGCAAGTCCCTTTGATTTTGGGCAAGAAATGCACTTAGCGATCGCCCGGTTGCAACAAGCATATAACGCCAAAGAAAAAATTGCCATTTGGGGAGACTTTGATGCTGATGGGATTACCGCCACATCTGTACTTTGGGATGGATTGGGGCAGTTTTTCAAACAAAATACTCAGTTAATTTACTACATTCCCAATCGCCTGAAAGAATCCCACGGACTTAATAATCAAGGGATTGATAACTTAGCAAAACAAGGTTGTAAATTAATCGTTACTTGCGATACAGGTAGCACAAATATTGAGGAAATTATCTATGCTCAACAGCTAGGCATAGATGTAATAGTTACAGACCATCACACCTTACCCACCGAACGCCCACCCGTCGCAGCAATTATCAATCCCCGCTATTTACCAAGGGAACATCAGCTATTTAATCTTTCTGGGGTGGCGGTAGCTTATAAGTTGGTAGAGGCATTATACCAAAGTCTGCCTAATGTTGCAAAACATCCATTAGAAGACTTATTAGATTTAGTAGCAGTAGGATTAATTGCCGACTTGGTGCAGTTAAGCGGAGATTGTCGCTATTTGGCACAGATGGGAATTCAACGACTGCAAGCAGATTTTCAACAGCCAGCAGCAGCGCGGCGGCGTCCGGGGGTGGGGCGATTATTAGAATTGTGCCAGAAAAATGGCGATCGCCCCACAGATATTTCCTTTGGTTTGGGGCCAAGAATTAACGCCGTTAGCCGTATCCAAGGTGATGCCAGTTTTTGCGTTGAATTATTAACTAGTCGAGATGCCAAACGTTGTAACGAACTAGCCGAAATTACAGAACTCGCAAACACCCGCCGCAAATCTTTACAAAAAGATGTGCAAGCGCAAGTGGCACAAAAACTTACTCAATTAGACTTATCAACCACCAGCGTCATAGTCCTAGAAGATGCCCAATGGCCTGCGGGTGTATTGGGCTTAGTCGCTGGGCAGATAGCACAAGAAACAGGTCGCCCGACTATTTTGTTGAGTACGGAAGGAGCAGGGGGAGCAGGGGAAGCAGGGGGAGAAATTACTCCTTTATCTTCTAACTCAGAACTCAGAATTCAGCACCCAGCACTCCCATTAGCTCGTGGTTCCGCCCGTTCGGTGAATTCCGTCGATTTATACCAACTGGTGAAAGACCAAGCACATTTGTTACACCGCTTTGGGGGACATCCCTTTGCAGCGGGTTTGAGTTTGTTGGTGGAGAACATTCCTTTATTTACAGCGGCGATTAATCAGCAGTTGCGCCAATCTTTAGGTGGCACAACCTTAACGCCAACCGTGCAAGCAGACTTGACGGTAACAGTAGCAGACTTGGGGAAAGAGTTATTTTTGGAACTGAAACTGCTAGAACCTTGTGGAATGGGTAATCCTGTTCCGAAATTGCTAATTCAAAACTGCTGGTTTGAAAATTCTTGGCATCGCAATCAGCAGGATTGGCAAGGGAAAAAGGTACAGTACATTAAAACCGAGTTTGATATTCGGGATGATTCCAGTAGAAGTGCTTTTCCTGGTATATGGTGGGGACACTACAAAGATGAATTGCCTGTAGGAAGGTGTGATTGCATAGCAGAACTAGACTACAACACCTTCAAAAAACGTTATGAAATCAGATTAATTGCCGTGCGCCCCAGTGTTAACTCAGCACTTAACACTCGGAACTTACCATTCATCTTAGACTTACGAAACAACCCCACTCCCCACTCCCGTACAGACGCGATTAATCGCGTCTCTACTCCCCCACTCTTGCTTGAAGATTGTCCCACGAACTGGGATGATTTACGCGCATGGTTGCGGCGATGTCTAACGATCAGCCGCTCTGCATCTGGGCTTGACAATCAGCAACAATTAGCGATCGCCTGGTCTAAACCCAACCACCAACCACCTAATCAAATTTGGCTGACTCTTGTCGGAATTGCCAAATATCTCAGTCGCACAAATCAACCAGTTACCCGCGTCCAACTTTTAGAGAAAATTGGCATCAGCGACCAAACCTTACTTGTAGGAATCAAAGCTTTAAAATCTTTAGGGTTCACAGTCAAACGACAAGACAATGATTTACAATTTGCTTGGCATCCTAGCGATCGCGCAGAAAACTTTGCCGATGCAGCAGTTGCACGATTTTTAGCTGCTGTCCGAGAAGAACAATTTCAGCGACAGTATTTTGCCGAAGTGCCTTTATCTACTATTGTTGCGATCGCCAGCTCCGACAATTATTAACCCAAGTTGCGGGTTCTCAGACTCCGAGTGAAAAGCACCTTGAGTGCCGACATTTACAACCCCTTTGTCTGCTACTTTTGGACTTTGCATCACCACCAAAAGTGTAAAGCCCTGTTCCGGTACATGCAAATTGTTATACGGTACTGACGACAGCTATAGCATTTTGGAAATTGGTAGTCTCAAGATGTAATGATAGATGTTGGGAGTGGGAGGCGATGCCTGCGGTGGGCGTAGCCAACGTATTTATATTGTCAATAATGGAACAATAAGAGCAGTAGGAACACCCCAAGATTTACTACAACCTGCTTTTAATCGCTGAGGTTTTCGGCGTAGGTTCAACAGTAGAAACCGACCTCAGTAATGGTAAATTACACATCAGCTTCTTCTTGGAAAAAGGAATAGGGAGCAAGAGGAATTCCCTTACTCCTTAAATATTGCTATACAGTCACTACCTTGGGTTGAGGTTTAGTGAATAACTCAGCTAAACGATGCGGTTGGCGATCGCGCCAGTTACCCTTATGATAGGCATACCCCGCAATTAATGGGAACGCGACAGTCGCCTCAGAAAATACCATCTGTTCAGTAGCTTTATCCACTTTTCCCCAAGAATGAGCCTCTTTGAGGGTAGAACCAGATAAAGCACCATCCCGCTCATCGGCGACGGTAACTTGAATTGTATACTTGTGCATACTCGTCTCAAATCCCAGCATTTCCGCAGCTACCACCGTATCTTGGGCGAAGTTTTTCGGTACACCACCACCAATCATCACCAAGCCGGTGTAGTTGGAAGCCAGTTTACACTGCGTCAACTCCCGGAAATCTCGTACTGAGTCAATCGTGACATGAGATTCTGGAGAATTCCATTGGTGATGGACAAGCCCAAACCCAGCCGAACAGTCACTAAAAGCGGGGACAAAAATTGGTACTTGGTGTTGATAAGCGGCTTGCACTACAGATTGACCATAGTTACCCCGACGTTCTAAATAAGCAGCCATCTGCTCAATAAATTCCCGTGAAGAATAAGGACGCTTCTCTAAATTCTCGGCGATTTTTGCGATCGTCATGTCACACACCCGCAGTTGATCTTCATCAATATAGGTGTCATATATGCGGTCTATCCGTTGCTGACGCAGTATCTCATCATCAGCAAAGGGGTCGCCAATATAATGACGATAACCCAACGCTTCAAAGAAATCTTGATCAACAATGTTAGCACCAGTAGACACGATCGCATCTACCATATTGTGAGTAATTAAATCGTGGACTATTCCCTTGAGTCCAGCACTAAACAAAGACCCAGCTAAACACAGAATAATCGTACATTCTTTATCTTGCAGCATTGCGTCATAAATTTTTGCTGCCCGTCCCAAATTTCGACCTTGGAAAGCTGTCTTACCCATAGCTTCCACCAAGCCAACAACATCGAAAGCTTTGATGTCAATTGGTTGAACGGTCTGTTGCAAAAGTTCTTCACGATTCATGGTAGATTGTCCTTTTTATTGAAAACAAAAATTATACGGTCTGCACAGCGACTAGAAGGCAAGTTTTGCTAATGTACTAGGCGCTTCGCAGTGGTCGTACCAGGACAAACCAGGATCAGATTGCCGTCTTTTATTTAACTTGACGTGCAAATCCCAAATACTCATGAGTTGGATGAAAGGACTGTTCAATTTTGCTACTAACGACTTCTCAAACACTACAAGTCACCCCGCAGAACTCAATTTACGTCAAACTAACAAGTAGTTGTCAAAACTAGCTCAATTTTCTCCAATGCCCAATCTATTTCATCTAGGGAAATAACCAAGGGTGGGGCAAAGCGAATGACATTATCTCTAGTTTCTTTGGCTAATAATCCCTCTTTGGCTAAGGCTTTACAAAAACGTCTAGCACCACCAGCAATGGAATGCAATTCCATCCCAATTAATAAGCCTTTGCCACGCACTTCCTTGATATATGAACTTTCAATTGATTGTAATTTCCTCAAAAAATATTCTCCTAGTTGTAAGGCTTTTTCTGGCAACTCTTCTTCTATAATTACATCAAGTACGGCAATTCCAATAGCAGCAGCTAATGGATTTCCGCCAAAGGTACTACCATGATCTCCTGGTTGAAATACACCCATCACTTCCTCTGTCGAAATAAACGCAGAAATTGGATAAAATCCACCCGATAAAGCTTTTCCTACAGTTATGCCATCTGGCTTAACATTCTCATATTGATAGGCAAACATTTTACCTGTTCTTCCCAAGCCAGTTTGGATTTCATCAAAAACTAGTAATACATTATGATGGCGACAGATTTGTTCTGCTTGCTTTAAAAACCCATTGGGAGGAACGATAATACCTCCCTCACCCTGAATTGGTTCTACCAAAAATGCAGCAGTGTTAGGAGTAATCGCTTTTTCTAATGCTTCAGAATCACCAAAAGGGATAACTTTAAACCCACTCGTCAAAGGCCCAAATCCATCTTGATATTGTTCTTCTGTAGAGAAACTGATTAAACTAATAGTGCGTCCAGAAAAATTATTACTACAAACAATAATTTCTGCTTGATTTTCTGGTACACCTTTTACTTTATAAGCCCATTTCCGAATGGCTTTGATAGCCGTTTCCACAGCTTCGGCTCCCGAATTCATGGGTAGCACTTTAGGTAAACCAGAAATCTCAGAAAGCTTCTCATAAAATCTTCCCAATTGGTCATTGCGAAAAGCTCTAGAAGTTAGTGTAACTTTCTGAGCTTGCTTTATCATTGCTTCGAGAATTTTGGGATGACAATGACCCTGATTTAATGCTGAGTAAGCTGAAAGAAAATCTAGGTATTTTTTACCTTCTATATCCCATATCCACACTCCTTCTCCTTTAGTGATGACTACATCTAAAGGATGATAATTATCAGCACCATATTGCTGTTCTAGTTCAATATAATCCTGGGTATTCATAGTGTTGAGGTTGGGAATTCCCAGAGTTATGTTCGTTGCTTGCATATTTGCTCCTGATAGTTTTGAGAGGTTGAAATAAAACTAGAAAATATCTGAAAGACTACCAGTCGAATGAGACATTCAACAAGTATGAGCCTAAAAAGAAAAAATCCCGACCAGTTCTTCGTTTTATAGTTCCCAATTCCAGAACACTATTTACAATGAGAGTAATACTGCAACTCCCTTTTCTTAGGTCTGCATGTCAAAGATATACGCAACTTTGATACTGATGGATTTTTTCTAAATATCTAAATAGCCGATAATTATTGACCAGCCATTTCCTTTTCTTCCAGATACGCAACTTGTGTAGGACTTCTGCCTACTTTTAGTGACGAAAACCAGTTGCCCACTCTGTCTGAATGTAAAATTTTACTGGCATAACAACCAAGGGTGTAAACTGTAACTTTAATTTAAGGGTACTTTTATTTTTATCCGCAACTCACAAATAAAAATAAAATTGATAAACAGGCGCTGGGTATTCTAACTTAAAGACTTTCTGAGTTAGATTTGCTAATATCAGAAAAGATTCTTTTAAGCAAGTTCCACGTAGATCGGCTTCATTCAGATTAACATCCATCAAAGAAGCCCTACTTAAGTCAGCCCAACTAAGGTTTACTCCTCTCAAATGCACGCCTCTCATGTGTATTCCTTGAAGGTTTATCCCACAGAAATTACGTTGCCCTGCTGCATACCTCTGCAATACTTCTTCTGCTTCCATGCTTATATTCTCCTTTGTTAACTTTCTTGAGGTAGCAGAATACTAACAAAAACATCGAAATTTGGACAAATTTTGATAACTTATGATTACGGTTTTGCAATATTTTTACTTATGGTTAATTTACTTAATTTAACAAATAAATTTTCATCTAACTATCTCAGTTATCATTATCCAATGACTTCTGTTTATTAAGATTTTTAGTCAGTTGTAGAATCCAGTTTGGAGTCTCTGCATTTTCCCAACCAGCAGGGCGCTTAGAAATATACCAGCCAATTGAACCAATAATTGTAGCTAGTAGAAAGCCACCAAGTATTATTGCCACCAAAGAAATTTGGAGATATTTTGTATATGTAGGATTAGTTGCTATCTCGATGAGGATTAACATTTAAGATTTCATCTCCTGTAAATACACTTACTCTACCGATAGAAAATTAAGAAATACTAGTTAGTCTTAACTAGTAATGACTTCCTGTTCAGAAATCAGATATGATTCCTATCTATCCTTAACTAGCTATAAAAAAATTTATCTTTTTAGATTGTTATCAAATGCAGATTACCATTAAATTCCCAAACTCTCAATGCTGGGGTGGGGGATGAAAAAGTCAAAGACTATTTCAGCGCCTGTGCCAGCAAAAAAATAAACAACCAGAAAAATCCAGCCAATCTTCCAAAAAATATGCGATCGCCACGCTCCTTTAAATCTTAAAATAAAAGCCTGTATTCATTACTGAATCAGGCTTTTGATGTTTTTTAGTAAATTTGCACGGAAAACTTTAGTTTAATCACTGAATAACGAATCCTTCCGGTCTGATCGCATCTTCCAAATCAACCCCCATCAGGTTAACCCCTTGGATGTTTGCATTTGTGAGATTTGTCTTTTCCAAGTCTGCGCCCTGTAGGTTAGCCGTTTGCAGGTTTGCTCCCACCAGGTTAGCTTTCTCTAGGTCTGCATCAAATAGGTTTGCTCCCAAAAGGTTTGCTCCCAAAAGGTTTACCTTGCCTAAATCTGCACCTTGAAAGTTAGCCCCTTGTAGGTTTGTTTGCTGTAAGTTAGCCCTTTCTAAGTCTGCATTTTGTAAGTTCGCACCCTCCAAGTTTGCCGCTTGCAGATTTGCGTCCTTGAGCATTGCTCCAGTTAGGTTACACCCGACACATTCATTAGTTTGTAATAAACGTCTAACGTTTGCTGCTACAGACACTATTGGCGATGCAACCGGAGATATTACTGGGGAAGTTACAGACTCCATTGGCGATGTAACCGAAGGCATTACTGGGGAAGTTACAGACTCCATTGGCGATGTAACCGGAGGCATTACTGGCCCTAGTTCTTCCGTAGGTATGGATGGTGTTAGTGTTTGAGCTCTAACGCTGGGCTGGTCAAGCAGCGAAAATCCTGCTACAAGTACCAGAAATACTGCTGTTACGATCCACTGAGTTAATTTTTTGGAATTTGATTGATTCATTAGTTCCTTCCTATGATGATTCGTAGTGGTGTGCTTGCTTTTATAAGAGCCATCAATAATCTGCTTTATTCTCACTTTAGATAAATTGATTGATAACATCAAATATTATTTTGATTCAGATTGATAAATTAAAGTGATTAAAAAATCTTTTTGGATGGGAAACGATCGCTGATTTGTTGGTTATATCAGGGAGATAGCACCCATCAATAATTTTGAGTAGCTGATTGCGACCGCATTCCCAGGTAACAAGTTTTCAGTTCAGGTGCGACGCCGATAGCGTACCCCTTCGGGGAAGCAAGCTACGCGCAGCGTCTCGTAGAGAGCGTCATAGCCCGTCGTAGACCATCGCCTCATGCCTAATTGGAAAGCATTGCCAGACTAGGTAAAAGTCGATATGATTCACTTTTAATCAAGATTGAGAGTCCTAAGTAAATTAAGACAAAGGGGAAAATTTTCCGACCATAGCGAGTTAAAACGGGAGTCATGAGAGGATTACGAGTCAGGTTGTAAGAGAGTAAGCACCACGCCCCAACAGTGAAATAGCAAACACACACAATTACACCCAAACTTGGAAGATTACTACTGGCAAACAACGGTACATAGATTCCGATGTTATTTCCTCCATTGGCAATGGTGACAGCGGAAACACGGTAAGTTTGAGGATCGCGGATGGTTGCTAATAGTGATTTCTTCTGGCGTCCAGATTTGACAGGAGAGGTGAAGTCAACTGACACAGCTTGCACTGTCTCTGCTTCTTGTTCTCGACTGATGAGATTACTGATACCAATGGCGACAGGAAGCAAACCTAGCAAACCAATCCAGGTGGTTGGAATAATCATACCGCCGAAGAAACCAGGGAGACTAGCAAACACTAAGGCAGTGAATCCCAGAAATTCACCGAGAACAATATGCTTAGGACGAAAGCTGCGATTGACTTTTCCGAAGAAAGCTGTCAAATATAAATTGTCGTCAAAGGTGGTTGCAAAAGCGGCAGAGATTCCAATAAGAAATGTACTAATTAGCCAACTCATAATTGTTGCTCACGATAATTCAATGCTGTTTGTCCTAGTTCTTCTCTGCTCCTCGATGTGAGGGCAGTTCCGAAGATTTCGTGACTGTTTTACTTAACGACAACCAATCAAGGTTCGCTAGCCATCAGCCAGTTCCCCAGTTTTTAGAGATGATGCCTACGGCGGTAAACTACGCCTCTAATCAAATTGGTGATTTTTTATCTCAGCAAGGTACCTTGGGAGCTCATGAGGTCAATATTAGGGCTTTCAAGGAAATAAGAGCAAATACTCTTGTTTCTTAAAAGGATAAATAAAAGTGATTGATAACTTGACCATGTGCTTTGGGTTTTCTACCCATCGACACTTGTGACATCTTAAATGTGTTTAGAGGCTATTCAAAAACCCTGCTTTTTGAAGAGGATGCTGGTTCACGACTTGGGAGCATCTCAATGAGTGTAAAAAGCCTTGTAAAACCTCACCCCAAGCCTCTCCTTGGTAAGGCTACGGTGTACACACAAGTCGAAAAAAGCTCGATTTCTGATTTCTCCTTGTTCTCTCGTTCCCATGCAAAGCTAGGAATGGTTGATTAGAGGCTGCTGCCTCCAGTCAGATATTGAGTCAGAGACTCAATGAATGCATTCCTCATGCAGAGCATGGGAACGAGTCAAGCCTAATCAAGCTAGGTTTTTAGGACTTGTGTGTACACTGTAGCCTTGGTAAAGAGAGGGAGCAAGAATCTTGTTTCTCATCTGGTATATTTGCAAAACTGAGATGCTCCCCACGACTTCCCCCTAAACTGCATAAGGAAGAGTAGCAGTTCGTCATCCCTAAAACCGATCTATTGTTTGAGAAGCTTCTGGGCGATCGCTGCTATTGAAAAAATGCTAACTAGTTTTGTGTCGGTAAAGTTTAAGATATTCTTGACGGCTAGCGTTCAACATCGGTTAATATGACTAATCGCGCTCTGGCTTCGGTTTTAAAATTTACAGTAATGTTTGATGTTTAACTTGTAATTATGCTAACCAGTGTTGACCGTTTATTATTTGTCCGGCGAGTCCCGATTTTTAAGGAATTGCGGGATGATTTTATTGTGCGGCTCACTTCAGTAATGAACGAATTGTCATTTCCAGCTAATTACACCATCTTTCGCCAGGGAGAAGAAGGGCGATCGCTCTATATTGTTGTGTCAGGTCGAGTTAAAGTTCACATTGGGAATAAACAACTTGCAGAGGTGGAACAGGGAAAATACTTTGGTGAGATGGCAGTATTTGATACTCAACCTCGTTCCGCCACCGCAACGACTCTGGAACCTTGTGAATTTTTAGAACTGACGCAAGAACAACTTTATGATGCGATCGAAGAAACTCCCGAAATTGCTGTGAATATCATTCGTGAGTTATCCCGTCTGATTCGCAGATTGAATGACGATATGAGTGTAACGAATTCCCCACGGACAAATCCGGGGGTTTTTAGCAGAGAGTGAGACATAGCGGTTTGGTTCTGTGCAGGTTCCTAAACACATTGCGCCGCCTTACTTATGCGTGAAGTTGTTAAGTGAGAATGCGCCTGTGATTCCGATTAGATGTCTGGTTCTTGCAGCCATCGGGCGATCCTACCCGCCAAAACTCCACCGAAAATTGGGAACACGATGAAAATCCAAAGATCAGCCAATGCCCAACCGCGAGTAAAGATAGCTGTGGCTAGCGATGCCTGCGGCGGGCTACGCCTACGCACGGGATTGACGCTGGCATTCGTCACCGGAATGAGGATAAGATGCACCAAAGTCAGCGCTAAACCGATGGGGATGGGTGCAGCCAGCTTGAGAGCGGGAGAAGATGTGACGCTCAAGATCAGCAGCACAAAGCCACAGGTAACAATGAATTCGGCTAATGCACAAGCCCACCAGCTATAGTTACCAGGCGAGTGAATTCCCACCCCATTAGAACCAAAGTTAGCTGTTGTAAACTCCGGCTTGCCCATACAAATCAAAAACAGGATAGTGGTTCCCCAAATTCCGCCAAGAATCTGACTCCCGATATATGGCAAAACGTCTTTAGAAGAAAACTGCTTGGCTACCCAAAAACCAATTGTAACTGCGGGGTTGATGTGACATCCGCTGATCGAACCAAAAGTATAGGCAGCAGTCAATAAACTTAAGCCAAAAGCGATCGCCACCCCAGTAACTCCAACCCAAGGTACTGTACCAGAGATAACCGCAGTACCCACGCCCATCAGAACCAACCAAGCTGTACCTAGAGCTTCCGCCAAACATCGTTTTGCTAACGAGTAACGATTCATGAGAAATCCCATAACTGGCTAGACGTGATTGATACTTGTACACATTACCGGAATTACACTAAGATAAATACTCGCTCTGGATTATTTAGTATAAAACGTAACTACATGCTGTTGGTTGCCTCGGAATACAGTTCGGATAAGCTCTTGAGGCAGAGGAGGCTCTTGAGGAAAGAGTCGATAGACAATTAGTTTTTTCTCTCCTGCTTCTCTTCTACTCCAGATTAAAAACAGCCTGCCTCAACGAATAAATTCCTTAACCGAACGGTATTGCATCGGGATGCATTAACAATGCAAGCCAACGCATTAACAATGCAAGCCAACGCATTAACAATGCAAGCCGACGCATTAACAATGCAAGCCAACGCATTAACAATGCAAGCCGACGCATTAACAATGCAAGCCGACGCATTAACAATGCGGCTGATGAATGGTTTAGTGTTGGCTTAAATCCAGGTTCCTGAAGATGCTACTTTCAGACATTCTTTAAGAAACTGCTGGGGAATCTCTCCACTTTCTCCCCAATGCAAATGCACATAAGAAGCATGAACATTTGCAGGTAAACCCCATCCCTCGCATCCCATATTTTCCTCACAATCGTAGCGAGAAGTTTCAAATAGGGGCTGAGTGGGAGTTAAGGTTAAATGGGAACGATGAAACTCATGTCCGTAAACAGTTGTACCTGCCTTCACTAACAGATTATCTTGCAAAGCTATTGCACGACGATACCCCAAAGTTAAACGCCCACCCATCACAGCAGATGTGGGTAAAACTCCCGCCATCGACCAAGATTTACCCTCAAAATCGATAATTTGCTCACACAAATACATCAATCCTCCACATTCAGCGATCGCAGGCATTCCTTTAAGTATTGCTGTTTTCACTGCATGACGAACGCTGGTATTTTCTGCTAGTTGCTGGGCAAAAACTTCCGGGAAACCTCCGCCAAAATACATTCCCTGCACATCTTTTGGTAGTCCAGCATCTTCTAAGGGACTCCAGAAAACCAGTTCTGCGCCAAGCTGTTGCAGCAAATCGAGATTGTCTTGGTAGTAAAAATTAAAAGCGCGATCGCGGGCAATGGCAATCCTGACTGGGGATGAGAATGATCTAGCTTTAGCTTCCCGCAGGATGGGGGATGAGGGAAAATGGGGAAGCGGTTCGGATTTTAACAAAGGTAATAAGCGTTGCCAATCGAAGCAAGTATCTCCTAAATCGGCGAGTCGATCAATTAAAGCGTTGAGTTCGGGGAGTTCTGCTGTGGGTACTAAACCCAAGTGGCGATCGGGAATTGTGATGTTATCTTGACGCCGCAGCACGCCGAGAATGGGTAATTGTAAGGCTTCTAGGGAATCTTTCAAAAGAGAGAGATGGCGATCGCTCCCGACGCGATTTAATACTACCCCAGCTATTTTAATTCGGGGATCAAAAGACTGATAGCCGTGAGCGATCGCAGCTACAGAACCAGATAAACGACTGCAATCAATCACCAACACCACAGGTAAATCTAAAAGCCGCGCGATGTGTGCCGTACTCGCAAAGTCAGTTGATTTTGGCTTTTCTTGCCCATGCCCAATTCCATCAAATAATCCCATTACCCCTTCCACTAAGGCATATTCACTCAGTTGGCTATGACGGGCAAAACATTGCTGAACGTAGACTTCCGAAGTCAGTACTGGGTCTAAATTGCGACAAGCACGACCAGTTACGTGTTGATGAAACATCGGATCAATGTAGTCTGGGCCTACTTTGAAAGATTGCACCAGGCGATCGCGACGGCGTAAAGATGCTAAAAGGGTGAGCGTGACTGTTGTCTTACCCACTCCACTACGTTCCCCGGCAATGACTAAAGCCATAAATGAAACAAAACGGATAATTAACTATTGCCTGTGCGTCTATCGTCGCTTTTTGCAAAAGCAGATGCGCCAGCTTGTGATTTATCTAAAACCAACTAACTCAAACTTATACCAATTAGAAACAAGAAAACCAGCCAATTAGGGGAGTTACGCATAAAAAGTCTGTCTAATAATATAGTTAAAGATTAGCCGAGATCCGATAGCAATAAGTCACCAGAAGAGGAACGTTTTATGATCGTTGTGCATCATCTTAACAACTCGCGATCGCAGCGTGTGCTGTGGCTGCTTGAGGAATTAGGTATCGAATACGAAATCAAATTCTATGAACGCGATCCAAAGACGATGCAGGCACCAGAGTCGCTGCGCCAAGTCCATCCGCTCGGCAAGTCACCAGTGATCACAGATGCAGACGTCACGGTCGCTGAGTCGGGCGCGATCATTGAATACCTAGTTAATCGCTACGGCAATGGTCGGCTAGTCCCGGCATCCGATACGCCAGAACATCTGCGCTATACGTATTGGCTGCATTACGCCGAAGGCTCTGCAATGCCACCCCTGGTGATGCGAGTAGTCTTGAACAATTTCGGGGCAGGGGACAGCAGCGTCGTTAGCGGATTTGTCGCGCCTCAGATCAAACTTCACTTTGACTACATAGAAAGCGAACTCCGTAAAAGTACGTGGTTTGCGGGTGAGGAATTTACCGCCGCCGATATCCAAATGAGCTTTCCCCTGGAAATAGCCGCCACGATTCCCGAAGAGGTCGAGAGCCGGCCAAAGCTCAAAGAATTTACCCTACGCATTCATGCGCGACCTGCTTACAAACGTGCGCTTGAGCGTGGAGGCACATACGACCTATCCTTTCAATAATTTGGGGAAAGCAATAACAAAGTATTCGATTACACCCTAGTGGGTGAACTATAGCGGTTCGCAATTGGGTTAAATACAGGCCGTTTGTAGGGCAGTACAGATGTACACTGCATCCAAACAAGAATCGCTATAATTGCTTTTTGCTTAATGATCAGATGAGGAATTACAGATCCAAACTCTCAAGAAGCGATCGCCTTCAACAGGGCAACTGTACCTATACCACATTACTTGTCCAAACTACTGACTTGTTAAGTTGAAAGCTTCTCTGCTAAAACTAAGGAAAATAGAAAAACCCTCCAGATTATTGGAATATCCCAAAATCTGAAGAGCTTGTGTTTGATTTTCGCAATTTTGGTAACTTTTATTCTTTCCAGACGAAGCTAACTTTTTGTTTCCAATTTGAAAATATTCGCTGTCACTGCCAGACTTTCTTCAAAAAGTGACTCGCGACCCCAACGTAGCACCTGCTGACTCAGCAATGCTTCCGCCTTTTGTTCCGAAAGTGAAGTTACCTGTTGAAATAGACCTGCGGATTGAGCGCCGCCGTGTGTTTCCATCCGCATACACCCGCCAGTTTCCGAGCAGATGACAGTACCACAGTCCGCCTGCGGATTTGTCGAGCTGAGGCGCAGGGCAATCAAGTCGCCGGCAATCTCACCCACATCTGCAAGGGGGACACCCGCTAATTCGGCTTCCACTTGCCCTTGGTCTTGGGTAACGAAGCAAATGCGAGTGATGTCGTAATCTCCGGTTTCCTTTTGATAGGAAACTGGCTGCCATTGTAGACGACTTGCCAGCCAACCCAAAAACAGCAATGCCTGTGCGGGGTTGCCTTTTTCGTAATCAATCGTTACTCGGTCAATTTCCCTAATAGCAGCCCGACGGTGAGGAGAGTCGTAGGCTTCAGCTGCTAATTCTTGCCATGCTGAGAGGCGACGCCAGTTGAGGTCAGCTAAGGGAACACCACTTTCCACTAATTCTTGTAGGCGAAGTAAATCACTTTCTGGCTCGTTAAAGCGGCAAGAATCCACAATAACATTGTTGGAGACTGCTGCCAGCCGCTTGAATAGAGTGTTATTGGGGTCTGGTGTTGCTTTCCACCAGAGAAACTTTGGTAAGCCGCCAATTAACAATGCTGGAATCATCCCCCCTACCCGTTCCAAGGCAGCAGCAGTTCCACTGAGAGTTATATATTCGCAGCAAATTAGTGTGCTTGACGATTGCTTTTGGATGGGGCAATATGCAGAAACTTGAGCCTTGACCCCTTTATCTTCGCCAGCAATGGGAAATAGCGCAATGATGCGGCAGGGATTGCGGAGGGCGATTTCATCGGCAATTCTGGGGCTTGGGGCATTTAAGCTGGGAATACCAACAGAAGCATTATCTCCCGTAGCCTCGATTCCTTGACGTTTAAGCAATTCTTCTCTCAAGATAGCCAGGGTTTCAGGTGTTGCTTTTCCAGTATCTGGCAGTGTATATTTTTTCTGCACTTGCCGCAGCGCAGCTTCCATCTGAGGCCCTAAAATTCCGTCAAGCGGGCCGTTGTAAAATCCCAAAGTGGCCAAAAGATATTGGGTTTCTTCCGGTTCGTAGACCACTAAGGTAAATGTAGTGGCCCGAGTAGCAGCAGGAAGCCCACCGCTCTCGCCAGAAATGCCGTAGCTTTGCCAAATTTGATTTAGTTCCGCATCTAATTCGTTAAGCGAAATATCTTTTGGTGCCTGAAGTGAAAAAATTGTAGAAGCTTGGGGAGCCATAGGAAATTTTGGATTTTGGATTTTGGATTTTGGATTTTGGATTTTGAATTCGAGATTTTAGATTAAAAACTGGTAATTTGGTAATTAGTAATAGGTAATAGTTTTTCATATTTCCTATTACCTATTCCCAATTTCGCCGTCCCCAATCTAAAATCTAAAATCTAAAATCTAAAATTTTAGAGTCTGCGCCAGCGACGGCCATCCTGGTTAATTAAGAATTCTGCTTCTGCTGGTTCCCAGGTACCAGCTTCATACTGGGGAATAGTAGTTGCATCGGCGGGTGCATCCCAAACAGAAAGGGCTGGCGTTACTAGCTGCCAAGCTGCTTCTACTTCGTCCGCCCGTGTGAATAATGTTTGATCGCCCATCATACAATCAAGGAATAGGCGATCGTAGGCATCGGAAGTTGCTTGGATGCCAAAGGAACCATAACTAAAGTCCATGTCAACGGAACGGGTACGGAATTCTGCCCCCGGCATTTTGACATCAAAACGCAGAGAAATTCCTTCATTTGGCTGAATCCGCATCGTCAAAATGTTGGCGTTTACCTGTTGGGCGGCAGATTGGAACATCCGAGACGGAACTTCGCGGAAGTGAATCGAAATTTCACTGACTTTTTTCGGCATCCGCTTTCCGGTACGCAAGTAGAAAGGAACACCTTTCCAACGCCAGTTGTCCACCAAAAATTTCATTGCTACGTAGGTGGGTGTGGTGGAGTTAGGATCAACGCCTGGTTCTGTCCGATACCCTGGCACTGCTTGACCCTTCATCCAGCCAGCACTGTACTGACCGCGGACTGCTGAACGTGATAGATTGTGAACATCCGCTAAACGAGTAGCTCGGAGTGCCTTCACTTTTTCTGTGCGGATGCTGTCGGCATCCATTGCGTTGGGCGCTTCCATCGCCGTTAAGCAGTAAAGTTGCATGAGGTGATTTTGCAACATATCCCGTAGTGCGCCGGCACTTTCATAGTAACCAGCCCGGTCTTCCACTCCCACGGTTTCTGCCACGGTAATTTGCACGTGGTCAACAAATTGACGATTCCACAACGGCTCAAAAATCGCATTGGCAAAGCGAAACACCAGCAAATTCTGGACTGTTTCTTTACCCAAGTAGTGGTCAATGCGGTAAACTTGGTTTTCTTTGCAAAATTTCTGTACTACTTGGTTAAGACTTTGGGCAGAAGCTAAGTCCCGACCAAAGGGTTTTTCAACTACTAGACGATGTTTGTAGGGATCTTCTAGCATCCCGGCGGTTCCTAGCTGCTTAATCGCTTCAGGAAAGAATGAGGGGGCAACTGAGAGGTAGAACATGCGATTCCCTCGCGTGCCCCGTTTTTCGTCTAATTCAGTCAATAAGCTTTTGAGTTTCTGGTAGCCTTCGGGGTTGTCTATATCCCCAGGACTGTAGAACAGACCTTGAGAGAAGTCTTGCCAGAGTTCCCCTAAATCGACATCAGGATGTGCCTCTTCCATGCCTTTTTGCATCTGTTCACGGAAGTAATCGTGGCTCCATTCTCGACGTGCCACACCGACAATGGTAGTTTCTGGTGGAATACGCCGTTCTCGCCGCAATTTGTAAAGTGCTGGCACTAGTTTGCGCCAGGTGAGATCACCAGAAGCGCCAAAAATGACTATAATCTGGGGTTCGGGCATCCCTTGTTGTTGCAGACCAACGCGCAAGGGATTTTCTAGCAGACTAACCATAGGAATTTTGGATTTTGGATTTTGGATTTTGGATTAGGGATTGGGATTGGGAAACGATTTTAGATTTGCAATTTTGAATTGGACTTCAATCTAAAATCGCAAATCCAAAATCCAAAATTCCCAGTCCCTAGTCCCTACACTGGCGACAATACCTTGATCTTTTCTTCTAAAGAGTTCATCAAGGACTGGAAGGGCTGAATGAACTTGTCAATACCTTCAACTAACAGTTCATCCATTACGGTATCGAGATCGATGTTGATGTCGGGATCTTTGAGGTTTTCGATCAATGTGTAAGCGTTTTCTACATCCGTTTCTAAGCGATCGCTGACGTTACAATGATCAGCACAAGCTTTAATCGTCGCTGGTGGTACGGTGTTGACGGTATCACGGCCAACCAACTCTTCAATATACATCACGTCTCTGTAGTTGGGATCTTTGGTGCTAGTGCTAGCCCAAAGTAGCCGTTGTACTGTGGCCCCTTTTGCTGCCAAGGCTTGCCAACGATCGCTCTCGATGATTTTCTTGTATTCTTGGTACGCAACCTTGGCGTTAGCGATCGCTACTTTCCCTTTCACAGCCAAGAGCTTTGCTTCCACGGCAATATCATCAACGCCTTTTTTCAACTTAGCATCAATTTTGCCGTCAACGTTGCTATCGATCCGACTGAGGAAGAAGCTAGCGACTGAAGCAATTCTACTGATATCTTTACCCTCAGCCACCCGTTTTTCTAAGCCCCGAATATATGCCCAAGCTGTGTTGATGTAGCTTTCTACAGAAAACAGTAGCGTAATATTGACATTCATCCCTTCGGCTATTACCTGTTCCACTGCTGGTAAACCAGGTTCTGTACCGGGAATTTTAATCATCAAATTTTCCCGACCAACTTCTTGGAAATAGCGCCGAGCTTCGGTTATTGTTGCTTCAGTATCATGGGCGATGGTTGGTGGGACTTCGATACTCACATAACCATCTAGTCTATTCGAGGCTTCATAAACAGGGCGTAAAATATCACAGCCATTACGGATATCTGCAAAAACTAGCGATTCGTAAATTTTGTATATCGGTAGTCCAGCCCGAACTCCGGCTTCGATATCGGCATCATAAATAACGTTACCAGCGATCGCTTTTTCAAAGATAGCTGGGTTAGAGGTAATCCCAGAGATACCTTGATTTTCAACCAGGTCTTTGAGTTCCCCAGATTGAATAATGTCACGGCTCAAATTATCCATCCAGATACTTTGACCGTATTGCTTAATTTCTAGTAGATGATTGGTAGCCATAGCTGTAATTTGTTTCACTCCTGTATAGTGATGTTTCCTAGTGAAGTTGGCAAAACGCATCAAATGTTGATGGTTACTTTTGAATTGTGGCGTTGCCAATCACTTATCGCATCGGCCAGCTGAGATAATCCTTAATTGATCTTCAAAAAGTGCTACTCTGCATTCCCAATCCTAAATCACCATGATTAACGTTTAATTAATGCCATAGGCTAGACGCATCCTTGATGCTTTTGTCACCGTCCTCTAGTGCAGTATGGCAAAAATAACTATCCAGTTGAAAAAAGTTAAAAAGCTTTATTTACAAGCTTTATTTTCTCCTGTCTTCTGCCTTCTGACACTAGTGTCCGTTTTGAATAAAAGACTCTACTTTTGCTACATCCTCTTTGCTACCAATAATTAAAGGTGTGCGCTGATGCAGTTTTTTCGGCACTACATCCAAGATATTTACCAGTCCTGTAGTAGCACGACCGCCTGCTTGCTCAATCAAAAAGGCTAGAGGAGCGGTTTCATAAAGCAAGCGCAATTTTCCTTCTGGGTTTTGAATTGTGCCTGGGTAGAGAAACACGCCGCCTTGAACCAAAATTCTATGGATGTCGCTCACCATTGCGCCGCTATAACGAGCGCTGTAGCCTTCTGTGCGATGAACGTAGCGGATGTATTCTCGAATCGATTCTTCCCACTGCCAGAAGTTGCCTTCATTCACGCTGTAAACGGAACCGTGGGTAGGAATCCGAATATTTTCTTCTGTGAGAATAAACTCTCCTAAGCTGGGATCAAGGACAAAGGAATGAACCCCCTTACCTATAGTATAAACCAGCATTGTGCAAGGTCCATACAAGATATATCCAGCAGCGAGTTGCTTATGTCCATTGGTGAGGAGGTCAGTTGCCTTATGATCGCTATCAGTTCCTTCTTGTTGGCGAATGGCGAAAATGGAACCTAAGCTGAGATTGTTATCAGTGTTAGATGAGCCATCAATTGGGTCATACAGCAAGGTATAGCGCCCAATGGGGCAGTTTTCTGGGATGTAGTAGGGATTTTCCATTTCCTCAGAAGCGAGGCGACAGACTAAGCCGCTTTGCTTAAACACTGAGATAAACACATCATTAGCATAGACATCCATCTTTTTGACGGATTCTCCTTGCACATTAACTTCTCCAGTAAATCCGAGAACGCCTTCCATTAAACCAGCGCGACTCATGCGGCGAGCAACCAGTTTGCCGGCCAGCGCGATGCGATTCATCAGCGCACTTAAATCCTGTGCATCTGGCGAAAAACTCTGAAGTTGCTGGAGGACGTGACGGGATAAGGTTGTACAATCACGATCTAGGGATTTGTCCGTAGCGTCGTAAGTAGATAAGTCTAAAGATTCTGGCGCTTTAGCCATTTTTATGTTCTCCGCAGCCACTAGCTGTTAGTTGGGTTTTAGTCGTGTATGGCAACTTATGGTTGCTGCTTCTATCTTAGGAAGGTAATTTGATAACTTAGATGCGACTTTAGATAAACTAAAGAAATCAATCTTCAGTCATTCCTGCACTCAGAACCTAGATACGTAGTAATTTGTCTAAGACATCACCAAGATTACAGTCAGTAATTTACCTAAATCAATAGACTACAGAAGGTAATAAAGGTAACTATAGTAATCCGATTTGATTTCTGAAATTATTTGCGTAGGCTGGGAGTGGGGAGTAGGGAGTGGGGAGTAGGGAAGAAGCCTGTTTCTCTACGATTAAAATCGCTTGCTCTAAACCATGATTCAGACGCTCCAGGATGAGTTTTCCGCGTCGCTATCCCCTTTTACGTTCGGAATTCAATTCTGTTAGCGATAGCGAGGCGTTTAGCCCATTCTGGCGACTGAAGTCTCTATTCTTCTTCGGTAAGATCTAACGTTACTTTTATGAGATATTTGGTCTAGCGATGCCTACGGCGGGCTGCGCCTACGCTTACTATTGCTAAAGAGAGATTTTTGCTGTTCAACCCTTTTTACTTAACAAACCAAAATCAAAGTGGATAAAGTTCCAACTCCCCAATAAAATTCAGTACTTTATTCATTACTTTGCCCCTGGTGACACTTTCTGTAACACTACCCCTTATTAGGGGAGGGGAAATTATAAAGTAGAGGTAGAGGTTTAGTCTTCTCTATTGGCAGCGCATGGGTGTAACGCAACTAGGATTTTGTGGAGCGGAATTAATTATGACTGCTTTAACTTTACAATTACCTCCTAATCTCAAATTTACGGATGAGGAATTTGAATAGATTGTTGCTGTGAATAAAGAGTTGCGTTTGGAATTAACTGCTGAAGGAGAATTGGTAATCATCTCACCCACTGGAGGAGAAACGGGAAACCGTAATTTTGATTTGTTAGGTCAACTATGGTTTTGGAACAGTCAAAATAATTTAGGAAAAGCTTTTAATTCTTCTACTGGTTTTAAACTTTCTAATGGTGCAACTCGTTCTCCTGATGCTTCTTGGGTAAAGATGGAACGGTGGGATGCTCTCACACCACAACAAAGAAAAAAATATCTCCCTTTGTGCCCAGACTTTGCAGTAGAATTGGTTTCTGAAACTGATGATGTCGAGGACACTCAAGCCAAGGTGCGGGAATACTTAGCAAATGGTTTACAACTTGGTTGGTTAATTAATCCCAAAGATAAACAAGTAATCATTTATCGCCCTAATCTTGCACCAGAAGTTTTACAATCTCCTACAAGTTTATTTGGTGAAGATGTTCTCCCTAGTTTTATTTTAAATTTACAGCCAATTTTTGCGTAGATGAATCGTTATTTTGATTGTTAATGCAAGTCCTAATGCCATTCTGTAAAGTCTTTCAGAATTTTTATATAAGACTTACGCAAAACTACAGGCTGTAGGGGCAATTTAAATATAGAATTTTCTCAAACGGCTCATCAGCTATAAAAATCTGATATTTATCTTCAATATGATGCTTGTTAAATAGTCCACCATTCAGGCATTTAACTTTTTTGGGCAGGTATATTTGCTGATTCCTTTATCAAAATGCCTAATTTCTTTATCAAAATGTCTGTTTACTTTCTCAAAATACTGAAATGCTTTCTCAAAATGCCATTTGACTTATTCATTTTGGTGTTTTCCCCAAGCCAAATGACGTTTTACTTACTCAAACCCCAGTTTGCTTTCTCATTTTGGTGTTTTCCGCAAGCCAAATGACGTTTTACTTACTCAAACTCCAGTTTGCTTACTCATTTTGGTGTTTTCCGCAAGTAAAATGACGTTTTACTTATTCAAACCCCAGTTTACTTTCTAATTTCGGTGTTTTCCGCAAGTGAAAGGCGGGGCGAAGATTATTTGCGGCTATACAGGCAAAGTCCGCCTCGACGGACTAAGGAAAAATCTCGTTTCTAGCCAGAGGCTGGAAATACTCCTTATTGGGCTGCTGCCGCGAGTCAACATTGGGCGATTAAGACAGGGGTAGGGCACATCCTTCACGCGGATGGGGTCACTGCTTCAAATCCAGTATCGCCCACTTATTTTAGGTGCTTTAAGTATTATACCAATGATAGCTTTGCTTTAAATGAAACCAATGTATATATTAGCCCAATCAAGGGTCAGTTTCTCTTAATGCTCAAGAATTAAGAAACTGTATGTTTCATGGAGAATTTAATGATTTCTTGTTCGAGTGCAGTCGGATTCCAAACTATAGAAAAAGATTAGAGCTTTTCTCAAAAGTCCACCAGGTAAAAGAGGGAAAGCCAGACAAAAACAGAATGCTTAATGTTGAGTTAATTTTGCGATTATTTAGTCTATATGAATCATATAAACCAATACGGTTCGCTTAAGGATAATTGTAGGTTGGGTTGAACGTAGCGAAACCCAACAAAATCCTGAAAATGTTGGGTTTCGTCCCTCAACCCAACCTACGCTAGTTTTGGTTTTTGGCTTTAACTGAACCGTATTGTCATATAAACCAGAAAAAAATCAGTATGAAGAGGCAAGGGGTAAAACACTTAATGCTTATATGAGATAAAGGATAAACAATAGTAGTGAGGATGGCTCAGTTTCAAAATCCAAAAATAAAGAAGAGCTTGAATTTTTACTTAAATCTACTGAGTAAATTATCTAATGAACTTTTGCAAGCGTCAATCTGAGTAAGTTATGATAACATAAGGAGTCTTGGGCGATTAGCACAGGGGTAGCGCACATCCTTCACACGGATGGGGTCACTGGTTCAAATCCAGTATCGCCCACTTATATACAGCAAGGCTTTCACTAAATTAACCCTCTCCCCATTTCCCCCTAAAAGGGGAGAATAGGGTTAGAGGGGATAACTCAAGGTAATTACTACCTTTCTGAGGTTTCCTGGGAGAACTTCTTGTGGATAGTTCTAGTGGATTCCCCATGAGCAGCTACCGTGATCAAATAGTCCATTAAACCATCTGAAAAGGGAAGACGTAAGTGGAAAGTACCATCGGGTTTGATTTTGATGGTATGTCCACCAATGTTTACACTTGTATTTGGTTGGGTTGCTCCGTGAATAATCAACTCAGCATCTGCCACAAACCAGAAATCTTCGTGGGAACGACTGAAAACCCGAACATTAGGTGAACGGGCTATGAGTAACCATCGATCGCTATCAGCGATATAGCCAATTTCAACCATGTAGTCGCGATCGCTGACGGGAATAGCCACAAAGCGATCGCGTGCTACCTCTTCACATTCATACTGCTGTATAAGCTGGGGACTTTGATAACTCAAGTCAATCCCAGTCACATCATAGAGTCGCACTACCAATTGAGAGCCGCCCTGTTGTTGCAGCGCTGCGTTCTGAGTCTTGGAAATGTACCAAGAGACATAAGCCCACTTGGGAGTGCGGGGTGTAACCACAATACTGCTCTCTTCTTCACTGATCTCTTCTTGGGTATCTACCAAGCCAATAGCTGTTTCGTTTGTTAACGCTACATTTTCAACTGGGGGATCTGTTGTGGGATCTGTATGGACACCACTGAAGACACGAACGATCGGGGAACGAGCGATGAATAACCAGCGTAGTTTACCGCCGTAGGCATCGCCATCAGCGACATAGCCAATTTCAGCTATGTAATCGCGATCGCTGATGGGAATTTCCACAAAGCGATCGTGTGCTGTCTCTTCACATTCAGACTGCTGGACAAACTGAGGAGTTTGATAACTCAAGTCAATCCCAGTCACATCATAGAGTCGCACTACCAATTGAGAGCCGCCCTGTTGGCGCATCGCTGCTTTCTTGGTTTCGGATATCTCCCAAGAGATATCAGCCCACTGGGAAGTGCGGGCTGTGAGGACAATACTGCTCTCTTCTTCTACATCCACCAAGTCAATATCTGTTTCATCCGCAATCGCCACATGATCAACTATGGGATCTGGATGCACAGGACTGAAGACACGAACAACTGCTGAACGGGCGATGAATAACCAGCGTAGTTTACCGCCGTAGGCATCGCCATCAGCGATATAGCCAATTTCAGCTATGTAGTCGCGATCGCTGACCGGAATTTCCACTAGGCGATCGTGTGCTGTCTCCTCAGATTCATCCTGCTGGACAAGCTGGGGAGTTTGATAACTCAAGTCTATCCCAGTCACATCATAGAGCCGCACTACCAATTGGGAGCCGCCCTGTTGGCGCATCGCTGCTTTCTTGGTTTCGGAAATCTCCCAAGAGACATGAGCCGATGTATAACTATGCGGTGTGAGCAAAATACTGCTCTGTTCATCTGCATCTACCAAACCAATAGCTGTTTCGGCTGCTGCTACGCCCGTCGTAGACATCGGCGCATCATCAACTATGGGATCTGGATGCACAGGACTGAAGATCCGAACAACTGCTGAACGGGCGATGAATAACCAGCGTAGTTTACCGCCGTAGGCATCGCCATCAGCGACATAGCCAATTTCAGCTATGTAGTCGCGATCGCTGACGGGAATATCCACAAAGCGATCGTGTGCTGTCTCTTCACATTCATCCTGCTGGACAAACTGGGGAGTTTGATAACTCAAGTCAATCCCAGTCACATCATAGAGCCGCACCACCAATTGGGAGCCGCCCTGTTGGCGCATCGCTGCTTTCTTGGTTTCCGAAATCTCCCAAGAGACATGAGCCGATGTATAAGTATGCGGTGTGAGCAAAATACTGCTCTCTTCATCTGCATCTACCAAACCAATAGCTGTTTCGGCTGCTGCTACGCCCGTCGTAGACATCGGCGCATCATCAACTATGGGATCTGGATGCACAGGACTGAAGATCCGAACAACTGCTGAACGGGCGATGAATAACCAGCGTAGTTTACCGCCGTAGGCATCGCCATCAGCGATATAGCCAATTTCAGCTATGTAGTCGCGATCGCTGACAGGAATTTCCACAAAGCCAGCGTGTGCTGTCTCCTCAGATTCATACTGCTGGACAATCTGAGGAGTTTGATAACTCAAGTCTATCCCAGTCACATCGTAGAGCCGTACTACCAATTGAGAGCCGCCCTGTTGGCGCATCGCTGCTTTCTTGGTTTCGGAAATCTCCCAAGAGACATGAGCTAATGTATAAGTATGCGGTGTGAGCAAAATACTGCTCTCTTCATCTGCATCTACCAAACCAATAGCTGTTTCGGCTGCTGCTACGCCCGTCGTAGACATCGGTGCATTGTCAACCGTAGTATCAGTTTGTCCTTGGGTATCTGATGCAATGGTAGCCCAGGCTCCAATCCCTGCGCCTGCTGCTAGAGCAGCGGCAAAATCTGTGGAGTCAGTTTCAGCAATATCTTCCTCAACAGTCGGCTCTGCTGGAGATTCTGACTCTAGCAAATCGGCAGTGGGTTCAGATGCGTCTGCTACCAGATTCAATATATCTTCTGGAAATTCTGGGAAATCGAGCAGTGAGGATGTTTGTGCCGCTGAGGGTTCTATATCCGTTGCCACTTCGTCAGACTCTGGTAAGGGCAATTCATCCACTGGGGCTGTATCTTCAGTTGAGGTGATACTCTCTAGCCAGTTCAATTCTGCCTGAAGTTCCTCATCTATCTGATCTTCACTAACTTCTGTATCTATCTGATCTTCACTAACTTCTGTGTCCCAATATCCAAAATCAGATGTGACTTCTGGCACATCTGATTTTGGGAGTGGGGCTGTCACCTCAGATGAAGGCAGTTCCACATCAGATGTCTCTTCTGGAATATTAGCCAGGTGAGGATATGAAGTATTTACTACAGCCGCTGGGGCTTCTATGTCCCATGCAATTTCATCAGAATCAGGAGTGTTTGTCTTTGGATAGTTATCCAGTTCGACTGTCTCATCAATGGCGTCTGTTTCTGTTTCTTTGTTGGTAAAGGCAGACCAGGTAGCCGCCCCGATTCCCGTTGCTAGAGCCGCACCACCGGTTAAAGCTGCGGCTCCCAAGTTGTTATTTTCTGAGCCATTAGCTACACCTTCATAGAGGTTAGAGGTACCATTAGTTGCCTCTTGTACTAAATTAGATGTCCCCTGAGTAGCATTCTGGGTCAGGTCAGATTGTGTTTGAGCATAGATGTTGAAAGGAGTGCGATCAGGGGTTTCTTGCTCTTGGAAGTGCGGCACTGGCTGCTCCTCAAGCATCGCTCCGTTAACGGAAGAAACTGTGCTGGCATTGAGCACTGCCATTTCTCCATCTTCTGTGCTGGGTGGATAAGAATTTGATTCTGGTAAGTTGTCTGTTTTCTCAGTGGGCAATGGGCGTTTTCCCAGAACCCTCCATAATAACCCTCCAGCTAGAGTAATAAAAAAGACAGGTAGCAGCAACCATAATGGTGTTTCCCTATTTACAATTGGACTGTTTTGTGCTGGAGCAGCCACAAACGGCTGTTCGGCAAATACAGAAGGAGTGGCACTAGGGGAAGGCGTAGCAGCAGGTGTCGTCTGGGCACTGGGGGAAGGCGTGAGAGCAGGTTGTGATACGCTAGCTGCGATCGCCTCTGCTTCAGTAGTTCTAGCTCGTTCTATAGCTTGCTGTCCTGGGGGTGCAAGGGTAAAGCCGAGAAAATCTCCTGTGGTTAAGCTGGGATTTTTTTTGTAAACGTAAACTAAAGGTTGCGAGAAGGGATATTTAGCATCATCTGGCAAGGCTTGATGTAATTGCAGAACTCGCACACCTTTTAACTTGGACACCTGATTAGCTAAGACATAACTGATGCCGTCTTTGCCCAGTTGTTTGATAATTTCTGCGGTATTATCCTCACTTAGTTGGGTAGCATTAGAGCCTGTAGCAAATTCAGCAGTCTTGAAGGCTGGATAAGTACGAAAAGTATCGCGAGTCTCACTCGTGTTAGGGCGATCGATTAACCGAATCTTCCCTGGAGGCCCTCCCAGTTGTGACCAATTTGTAATTGTTCCCCGAAAAATGCGGGCGAATTGCCTACTGGTTAAGCTTCCTTTGAAAGGATTATCTGCACCAACCACGATCGCAATCTTCTCACGGCGCAAGCGAACTTGCTCTAGTCCTTGGGCTTTTTCTGCTGGCGTCAACCCACGCCCCATTGCTACTATGTCGGCTTTGCCATCCAGCAATTCTTTCAGTGCCGTACCAGTGCCGTTAGTAGCAACTTCAACTTTTGTGCCGGAAAATTGTTTTTCAAAACTTTCTTTCAGGCTTTGGTTGATTGCACCCAAGCTACTTGAACCGTCAATCCGCACTGTCGTCCCATTCTGCACTGTTTGCGGCAGTGGAAAAGAGGGAGCTTTAGGTGTAGATTGTGCCAGTATCGGTGCAGATACCACCATTACTGCCATCGGGGTCGTAGCTAAGGCAACCCATAATACCAGCTTGACTATCAAAGTATCTTTTTTTTCTTGTTGCCACATATGCCCCTTATTAAAGTAAAAAATAGAAAGCCTACCAGACCTAAATCACAATCTTGTTAGGGATTATGGAGGAGACGCGCTAATTATACATCTGAGTTATCTTTACTTCTAAGTTACTTCAGCGCACTTATATTGATTTATACTTCGCCGTAACTTGTATAGCATGATAATTTATACTCTAATTGCCAGAGTCTGTTTACTATAAAATGTTCTAATTTTTATTGCAACTTATACCAAGTTGGTAGCTTATGGCCACAATTATGAATTATTGAATTACTAAAACTGGTAAAGTGTAGCAAATTCAATATTATTTAACAATATTATTTTCACAGACGTAACAGTGCTACGTCTCTACAAGGGTTCTACATCTTTGAGATAACAATGACAATCTGGTTTATCAATCAGTGACTCCACCAAGGCATTTAGGGCAGTCGCAGCTAAAGCGCCACCTCCTAAAGTCCCTTCAACTGTAATATAGGGTATCCCTTGTTGCATCAGTTGTCGCTTGGCTGCGGGAGCATGGCTAAAGCCTATGGGCATTCCAATTACCAATGCAGGCTGAATTTTCTGGTTAGCGTTGGCGTAGCCCGTCGTAGACATCGCCTCACAAGCTTCTAGAAGGACTGAGGGAGCATAACCAACTACCAGCACGCAACCCTGACTTACTTGCAGCAATTTTTCTCGCCATTCTCGATGTTGCCAAAAGGCGAGTTCTGCCTCTGTGGCAGTGGTAATATGGGGATTATCAATCAAGGTTTCAATGTGGCATCCCAAGTGAAGTAATCGGGTTTGATCCAAAGCAGCAGCAACAGTTTGGGTATCGACAACAATTTGACAGCTTGAAGATAGGGCTTCTCGACTAGCAGCGATCGCATCTCGACTCAATTTGATAAAGGACACCAAACTGACATCGCCAGAAGCCAAAACCAACTGAGAAATTAAGTGTTGTTCAATTTCCGAACGCTGAGACAAATCAGGTAATAAACGTTGTAGCGATTCTGTAAAAGCTTCCGAATGTGTATGAATTTCGGCATCCAAGCCACTCCAGAGGTTTTCCAATCCCCCCAATCCAGCTTGAGTTTCGACATCGAGTAACTTGAGTTGTGCCAAGACTTCCGCCTGGATAATTTGACAATGGCGATCGCGCCCTAATAATCCTTCTAATGCTGATGCAGTTTGCCGCAGTTGGGAAATTTGTTGCATCACCGCCCGATATTGCTGCTGGAGTTGTCCCATCAGGTTAACAGTTGTGTCGGCTTCTGGTTCCACCTCCAAAATTTGACGGATGTGGTTTAGCTGAAACCCTTGCTGCTTCAGTGCGACAATCCGTTGCAACCGGAGGACATCTTTTTTGGTGTAGAGGCGGTAATTGCTACGCGATCGCACTGGTTGCGGTAGTAGTCCCAATTGATGGTAATGTCTGACCATGCGCGGAGTTAAACCGCCGCCAACTGCATCAGTGAGTTCTTTTATAGTTAAGCAACTAGCGTTCATAAGTTATTTAATAATGGTAAAAGTCTTTGTAATTCTCCACAAGCAGCCTGGAGAGATGGCGGTGCATTTTCATCTAAACTCCCTTGAGAACACTGGTTTGCTAAGTGTTCAACACCGGGTTTACAAATTGCCTCATTTTTGAGGAATTTTGGATAAGATTTTTCTGCTTCTTCTTCAACAACTTCTCCTGTTCGTAAATAATGTATCCAAGTTTCGATATTTCTTTTTGGCACGAAGATTGCTATTTTCTCGTCAGGCTTACGAAGTTCCTGTGAATTTTCTATCAGTGCATTATCTAAATCTTCTAGTGTTGCCTTTACTGTTTCAGTATCTGCATCAATCAACACTACTAGCATTCCTGAACGATAGTTTTTTCTCCGGTATTCTTTAACCTCTGCTGCATAACGCTTTCTAACAAACTGCTCTCCTGCACCTTTACCTTTTGGAGAAGTCCTAATTGTAAGATTTTTTGGATTTATGTTAAAGCCTCGTTTTTTCAAAAAATGATATGCAAAAACTTGCTGTTGTAGATCCTCACACAAAATTACTATCTGTACTCTATTCTGGGTCATACAGCCAGCCCCGTGCAATCAGTTCTGAAATTGGTAATCCCGAATTTTCAGCTTCTTGATTACTAATTGGTTTTACTCGTACAGGTGCATTACTTTGACGCTCAAACCAATAACCTATAGGTGAAGCTAAAAGATAATTAATTGATACAGGATGATGGGAGATTAGTAAAGCTTGTATTTTTCTGTCAATACAGAAATCATAAAGTTGAATTAGCCAAGGTTGAATTTCCGGTAGTGCTAAAAAATTATCGGGTTCATCTATACACAATGTATAGTCTTCAGATTCGGTACAATATAAAAGCGTATATAGTGCAATCAGCACTTTTTGTCCATCAGATAGTTCATTAAAGTAATAATCAATAATATTTGTCCGATCTGCATCTGTTGTAAATCGTAATTTTAAAGTTCGATAGCCTTCTCTAAACTGGTCAAATTTAAAACTTACAAAACCGTCTAATACATCTTTCAAAATATTCATTAGTTCAGCAACTTTGCCTTGATCTTGTGAAATATAGCGATACCAAGAAACAAAATTCTCCATTCTAGGAGTCAATTGTGCTTCTTCTTTTTCACTACTATTAATTATCAGGTTAGGAATAATTTGTACAATAATAAATCGCTCCATGCGCTGTTTGAACCAGGTCAGTTTTTTGATGTCATTATTTGCCGGCAATAAAGGTAGTATGGACTGAAACCAATTAAAAGGAGGATATTTCGTCGGACTGACTAAATGATTGTCATAAAAAATTTGAACTTCGCCCATCTCGAACTTTAATAAAGGTTGGTTATCAAACCACAAACGCTCATATTGTACCTGGCTATTTTCTCGATTGTGTTCAATAGCAAGTTCATATTTATAGTTACCATCATTTCCGTCAATTTCTATTTCAAAACGCTGAATTGGTAAAGTTTGCCAGCGAGTACAGTCAAAAAATGGGAAAATTCCTTCTACCTTAGCAACACCACTTATAAAAAGTTGAATTCTCCGCAAGGCTTCAAAAACAGTTGATTTACCTGTTCCATTCCCACCAAGAAACAGGTTAATCGAGTCAAAATTCATCTCAAAATTTACCAAGCCGCGAAAGTTATCAATATATATTCGCTTGAGCATAGATTTTTTCATCCTAGTGCAATTTTAAACGTAACAGTTAAATCGTCTCATTTATCCACATCCCACTTTTGAAAAACGCTTCAAAAACACAGATAAATATTTAACTTTGCGTACCTCTGCGCTTCCCTCAGCGCCCCTCTGCGTTTCAAAATCATTATAAACCTTGACATTAACATTAATGTCAAGGTTTAGCCTGAGAGAGTCCCTGTTAATTCACCTCTCATGCTCTACCCCCAGCGTTTCACCCAATTCACCAGAGAACACGCAGATACCTTAGCCGCCCTTTTGTGTGGCTTGCTGCTATTTCTCGGATGGTTCGCCTTACATCTCGGTTGGTTGGGATTAGCATTGCTGCTGCTACCCGCTGCTTATCTAATTGGTGGTTACGAAAGTGCGCGGGAGGGATTGACTACTCTCTTCAAAGAAAAAGAACTCGATGTAGATTTGCTGATGATTGTGGCGGCGATTGGTGCTGCTAGCCTCGGCTTATGGCGAAGAGAATATCATCTAATTATTGATGGGGCAATTTTGATTCTGATCTTTGCCATCAGTGGCGCACTGGAAGGATATGCAATGCAGCGAACTGAGCGGAGTATCCGCAGTTTGATGAGTTTGACACCAGATACAGCAAGGGTTTTGCATCAGGGAAGGGAAGCGGAAGTTTCGATCAGTCAGTTAAAAGTGGGTGATGAGATTGTCGTCAAACCCGGAGAGCTAATTCCTACTGATGGGATAATTTTATCTGGTTACAGCACCCTCAATCAAGCTGCAATTACAGGCGAGTCTTTACCTGTAGAGAAAACAGTGGGCGCAGAAGTATTTGCCGGCACACTCAACGGCTATGGTGCATTGCAAATTAAGGTACACAAACCAGCCCAAAGCAGTTTGATTCAGCGGGTGATTCGCTTGGTAGAACAAGCGCAGACTGAAGCACCACCTTCGCAAGAGTTTATCGATCGCTTTGAGAAAGGATATGCCAAAGTCATTGTAGTAGCCGGGATATTACTGGCAACTTTACCGCCATTTCTTTGGGGTTGGGATTGGGAAACAACGATTTATCGGGCGCTTACCTTTCTGGTGGTGGCTTCTCCCTGTGCGTTGATGGCTGCAATTATGCCCACCCTGCTTTCAGGAATCGCCAATGGTGCTAGACAGGGGATTTTGTTTAAAAATGGGGCGCAGTTGGAGAAGATTGGCAAAGTCCGAGCGATCGCATTTGATAAAACTGGTACTCTAACAACAGGACAGGTGCAGGTATTCCAGGTAATTCCAGTTAGTGAATACACTCAAGGAAATGTATTAAAAGCCGCTGCTAGTGTGGAATCATCTTCCGAACATCCCATCGGTAAGGCAATTGTGCAGGCGGCTGGTGATTTGGATTGGGTTGGTGCAGTTCAAGTGCAAGCCATACCGGGACAGGGAATTGTCGGAATCGCCCAAGAACAACAGATAATTGTCGGCAATGCCGTTTTTGTGCAACAGTATGTGACAAATTTACCTGAAGAATTGCGAGAAATGGCTCAGTCTTTGGAGCAAGAAGGTAAAACTGTGGTTTGGGTAGCGAAGAACCCCACCCCGCTTGCGAGGAGGGGAGCCGGGGAGGTGATGGGTGTAATTGCGATCGCAGATGAAGTAAGATCGCAAGCAGCCGCAACCATTACCCGGTTAAAGAAGCTGGGAATTGAGCAAATTGTCATGTTAACTGGGGATAATGAAGAAACTGCTCACAGTGTCGCCAAAGCAGTCGGAATTGATCGGGTATATGCTCAACTTCTACCAGAAGATAAGCTGGATGTTATCCGCCGTCTACAGCAACAATATCAAACTGTAGCAATGGTGGGCGATGGAATCAATGATGCACCAGCTTTAGCGCAAGCATCTGTAGGTATAGCGATGGGAATATCTGGTAGCGATGTGGCATTGGAAACCGCAGATATAGTACTGATGGCAGACAGGTTAGAAAAAATTGCTGTGGCGATGCATTTGGGTAGGCGATCGCAAGCCATAGTCAAACAGAATATATTCGTAGCGTTGGGTTTTATAATGTTGCTTTTGGTGGGCAACTTTCTGGGAAATATTAACCTACCCATTGGCGTGATTGGGCATGAAGGTTCCACAGTGTTAGTTACCCTGAGTGGTCTAAGATTACTGAAATAAAGCACTTTTCTCTAACTGTCTAATCCGCTCCATTTGCAGGAGGTTCCACTCATCTTCAGAATAGGGTGTGCTAAACCAGGCATCTAATATTTCTTTAGCGATCGCTTCTGTAGTAGCACGTAAACTTAATACAAGCACATTCGCATGATTCCAGATGCGGGCCCCGCGTGCAGTTTCAGCGTCATGGCACAATGCTGCACGTATCCCTGAGACTTTGTTGGCGGCAATAGATGCGCCAGTACCAGTCCAACAAAAGACAATGCCCTCATCTGCTTTCTGGCTTGCCACTGCCAAAGCAACTTTACTACAGCTGAGAGGCCAATCAACTTCTAGATCATTCTCGGCTAGGGAACCGAAGGGTATAACTTCATGCCCACGCTGCTTAAGTTCTTCCACTATCCTATCAGTAAGGTTGGTGCGTTCATCACTGCCAATAGCGATTTTCATAACTGTTCACGCTTTTCCCTTTAAAAATGTAAATTTATTCAAAATAGGGATTTATGTTTGAGGATTGATCCTTAAAATCAATATCTGCTAATCTAAATGGTATAAGTTAGGCTACTTCTTCTAACTGTTGACTTCTGTTTTAGTTTTCCTTTGAGAGTTAAACCCGTGCCTAAAGCGCCAAAAGCTAGTAGGCCTAATGTGGAAGTAGATTCGGGAATTGATTTAGAAACTGGATCGGCACGGAAAACACCCGTGATCGTCTTACCACTCTCATCTACAAGCTCTGCAAAGAAGGGGATTTGACCGGAATTATTAATACCACCACTGAAAAAAATATTCGTCACAGTGCCGCCTAAAAGAGAGTCTCCGATGCCAATCACCTTATCTGCAATGGGGTCTGGCCCTGTGAAGATGCCGTCGGTAAAAACATTTTCTGCCCCATCACGTCATGTTGCACCGAAAGCTACTTGATTGTTGTCATTAATTGCGTTACGAATAAATCTACTAAAGGAGCTACTGGTGTCGGCAATAGTGGTAATTGTTTTACCATTGCCTGTAAATATTCCTTCTTTCCCGTCCTCTCGAAAAGCGTCAAATATTACTGTTCCTGTATTGTTAATGCCAACCTCAACAAATCCACCCAAAAAGAGACTAGTATTATCAGCGATCGTTGTAATTGTCCCATCTTTGATCGTGAATACACCTTGTCTTCCATCTTTTAATGTAGCTTGAGAAACCACTACATTAGCATCATTAATTGCAGGGGGTTGGTCGAAAAACTTAAATAGTCCGTTAGTGTCCACTACAGTTGTCAAAGGGCCACCATTGCCAGTAGCAATAGTAGCGCCATTATCAAAGTCCTTTGAAAGACCGAAAACTAATGTGCCACTATCGTTTAACGTGCCAGGTGATACACTAGTGACAAATAAACCATCGCTTGGTGTAACAACTGTGGTAGGATTACCACCGTTACTTATAAAGAGTCCTTCTGGAGGATAACTACTAATATTTCCGAAGGCTACTGTATCACTATTGTTAATTGCAAGACCATTGATTGTATATGGGTCTTGTGGGTACGAGTTGAGGACAGTGGTAAACGCTCCGCCGCCGTTGCTAGTAAAGATGCCTTGACCTGAAGATGTCGTAGCAACAAAAGCTACTATGCCATTATCGTTGATCGGACCACCACCGATATTGAAGAAGTCCTTATTATCCCTATTGTTAACGATTGATGTAAAGGTAAAGTTGCCAGCTTGTGCTAAGTTAACGTCTATTGTTACTAAACTTAGTAAACTACCAGCTATAGCAGCTAAAATTTTTGGACAACTATTCATGTCAATAATTGCTTACTGGATTGGTTTTTTTGACCAAATTACCTTATCAGAAAAGGAGACGTATAGTCTATATTCCGACAGTAGGAAAACGCTGATGTCTCCAACACCGAGTCCAGCAATATAGCATTCTTACTAGCCAAACAAATCAATATTACTAAATCAATTTGACAGTAAACATGATTAGAAAAGGGGTAGATATAAATTGAGCATTAGTGGTTATCGATTGGTACAAATATTAAAAACTCCGACTACCCACTTCTGCCGGTGCAGGAGTGATGGGAACGCCATTGGTTAGGCTGAGAATACCGGAAACAACAATTTTGTCCCCAGCTTTTAGTCCTTCGATAACTTGATAATTATTGCCCTCAATAACTCCCAATTTCACGGGCTTTTGTTGAGCCACTAAAGATGGCGCTCCAGCTTGAGGATTTTGTGCAGATGCTTCAGCTTGAGAATTTTGTACAGATGCTTCAGCTTTAGGCTTTTGTTCTGGCGCTTGAGCCACAAACACAAAAGTCTCTCCACCCAAGCGAGATATTGCTGTGACTGGAATTAAAATTCCTGGACGTTTGTTCCAGATCACTCTGGTTTGCACTGTCTGAAGATTAAGCAGTCGATTTCTCAAATTGCCAAAGTTGGCTTTTACCAAAACTGTCTGCGAATCTAAACTGGCATTTGGGGAGATAAAACTGATCTTACCCGTTGCTGTGGGTTGGCCTTGGGCATCCAGCATTTGCACAGGTAAACCCAAGCGCAACTTTTTGGCTTGATTTAGCGGAATGGATATATTCAGGTCTAAAGAGTCGTTTTTGGTCAATGTGGTGAGTTGATCCCCTTGTCCTACATACTGTCCTAGCTTGACTGGGATATTACCAACAATACCTGTGAAAGGAGCTAGGACTTTTGTGTATTGCACTTGGACTTGAGCCGACTGGACTTGAGCCGCTGCTTGGCTTACTTGCGATCGCCCTTGGGCAATATCTTCTGGGCGGTTGCCGTTCACCTGCTGCCTATAGTTTTGTTTCTGTTGTTCTAAGGCAGCACTTAGCTGCTGGATATTAGCAGTTCTGCTTTTGCGGAGTTGCTCTAAGTTTTTCTGGGCTGCAACCAGCGCCGCTTCAGCACTACCTTTGTTTTTGACGTATTCATCTAGGCTATCTTGGGAAGTTGCCCCTTCTTTTGTTAATTGTTCGTATCGCGTTGCTCGTGCTTGTGCTAGTACTAGATCGGATTTGGCGGAATTAACTTGAGCTTCAGCCTGCTGAATTTGCTGTGGTAGCGATCCAGATACGGCATCTTGATATTTTGCTTGCGCCTCATCTAGCTGGGCTTTGGCTTGCAAAACTACTTCTTTTCGAGTCCCGGCTTTGAGTTCGGCAAGATTTGCCTGTGCTTGCTCTAGTGCTGCTTGTTTTTGTCGTAGCTGGGCTTGGGCATCATCAATTTCTAGGCTAATAATTACTTGCCCTTGTTGAACACGGTTGCCCTCTTTGATGAAAATCTGGCTAATTCGCCCTCCAACCTGTGGTTTGATTGGTACAGAGAGTGGAGCCTCTAAGGAGCCAATAAACTCCGAACTATCCTGCACAGTTTCAGTTTCCACAGTTGCTAGCTTGACGGGAATTGCCGGTTGGGGAGCACCTGCTTCAGCACCCCCTGGTGCATTGCTAGCATTACTAGTTTGCCACCAACGCCAACCAAAACCAACACCTGCAATTAACAGAATAATTCCCAACAGCAAAGGCCAACGCCGCTTTCGAGGTGGCTTAGGCGATCGCTCTGGCAATGGTTGCGATTCTTGACTAGAATCAGTAACAGCAGGCTGTTCTATTTCAACGGGAAGGTGAGAGTCAGGGAACTCAGAATGGGACATCTTTATTTTCTCGTCTTATGGATTTAAATTTGGAGCAGTCTACTCTTCACTAAAAAAGCATTAATTGAATAGTTTGTTAGCCCTTTTTTCTCTATGTTGGTGACAAATATATTGTTTGGATATTTGGGCGATCGCTCATGAAATCCACCGCCTTAAACCAATAAATATCGTTCACCACACTATGGTTAATTTGTACATGCCTAACTCCTATAAATTATTTATATGTGTAATTCATGAAATTTTGTTACTAAGTATAAAGTCTTGGTATTATTAAAGTTACCTGATTGACCGCAGTAACACGAGGAATTTCTCGCGTTGTGGCTTTGGTTAAACCTGCTATTGCAAACACCTTAGTTGCTGAGTTTATCAAGTGTGCATGAGTTTGTGCCGTCCTTGATGCTAAGTTTTCCATGAGCCTTTGCAAGCAAGCGCTTGCACATGTAAGTGCTTGCTTGCATTATAACCACATAGGGGAAAATATTGGTATAAGGTACAAATGAGTTTATCGCTCTTAAGTCGTAGTGAATACTGATCTTAGGGAAGAAAAGGGTGTAGAGCGATGCCAACTGTTGGAGACGCTACCCATAGCTTGCTTCTCCATAGGGGTACGGCGGGCTACGCCTACGCTGATTAATTCAGCTTTATTAAGCAAGTTTGCGAGTTTCATCAAGTTATTCTCACCAAGAAAGACGCGCGATCAGTGTTCTCTAATATAGATTCCTCTTTTTGATCAATCTCAACTTCCTACACTTAGGTCACCCGATCGGTTGATTTTTAACTCACCCAAATGGGTGATTTAATTTTCCCTAATTAGGGTTTTGTTATATGTCCGAGCCAGCAATCCCCAATCCCCAATCCCCAATCCCCAATCCCCAATCCCCTTCAACCATCCACAACTGATTTTTTAGAATTCAATTTCGGCAAGATCCCCACAGTTGATTTTCGGTTAGCAACAATATGAGAAAAAAGCCACTCATACCGATCAAGTGCTTGCTCTAACGAATAGTTTTCTTCGGCAAACTTTCTTCCTGTGTTACCTAGCCTCGCTCCTAGAGCCGGATTAGCATACAAATCATGCACCGCAGCAGCTATTGCATCGGGTGATTCTGGCTCAACAATTATCCCACCACCACTGAGTTGGATTGCTTTAGCAGCAGTACCAGTGGCGGGAACTGAACCCACAATCGGCCGACCACTCGCCAACAGTAGTGGTATTTTTGAAGGCATATTGAACGAAATCACATTGCGCTTTTGCACAATCAGCCCTACATCAGATGCTGCTAGCATTTCGGGTAGTTTTTCTCGCGACTGCAACGGTAGCAGCAAAACATTATCTGCTCCATTTAATAGACAATATTCCTGCAACCTTTGCAATGCTCTGGATTCACCAACAATCACAAAGACAATCTCCCTGATATGACGCAAGCAAACTGCTGCTTCTATTACAGTTTCTAAACCTTGCGTTAGAGCAATGTTGCCCGAATAAAGTACTACAAATTTCCCATCCAGTTGATGGCTAAATATCCAGGAGTTGTTCTCTTTCGGTAAGGGGTGGATAAAATTTACATTCACCCAATTGGGAATACAAACGATTTTATTAACAGGTACTCCTTTATTCACTAAATTCTCACGAAACCCATCGGCGATGACACTAATAGTGTGTGCAGTTCGATATGCAAATTTCTCTAGAACTGCAAGAGTTCGGATCATCCACTTATTTTTTAATAGCCCAATCCGCACGGCAGCTTCTGGTAGAATATCTTGCACATTCAGAACTACTGGGCAGTTGTATAACCAACCAAATATTGTTGCTGGTAACGTACCTAGTAAAGGCGGAACTGTTAAGATAATCACATCGGGACGTCCACCTTTAAAAGCTTGGGGTAAGCTCGTGAAAACAAAGCTCAACTCCAGCAACAGCCGATCTACGAGGTTAGGTCTAGACTTAATTCGGAGGTAACTTCGTTGAATGGTGACACCATTTTTTTGTTCAGTAACGTACCATTTACCCCGATACCCATCGTAAATCTCACGCTGAGGATAGTTGGGCATTCCGGTAATCACCCGCACTTGGTGACCTCGCTTTGCTAGTCCTTCTGCCAATTCAGTCATTAAGGGAGCAATTCCAATCGGCTCTGGATGATAGTTGTAGGAATAGATCAAAATATGCATGAGCTATTTGTGAATTTCGTGAAGACAGCCTGAGATGAGCGGATTTATTGCTAATTTCAGTAGGCGCTGCTACTTTTATTATTTAATTTAGGTTTTGAGCAGGTGATGATTTTTTGAAATCACAATTGCAATCAAGACTATTTAAGACAGACTTTTAAGGTGGATTTTAATAGTTATCTGTTATTAATTATTAGTTATCAGTTACCAATTACTGGTGTTCACTGATCACTGTTGACTGATTTAAGTTTCTTACCATACGCATGAGAATTTTTCACTAATTTGAAGAATAATACAGAATTCAGAATCAATATAGTGGGGGACTTAAACCCGTTTATTCATTCGCCAGTCACACAGAATTCAATTGGAGAATTCTGGCTACTGACTCCTGAATTTTGTTTTGTTAAAAGTGAATTTAATGCTTAAATTTACACTTAGGGGATTGTAGCATTATATTTAATCTCGTGCATGAAACCCACATTCCAGCTTGTAAAGTGGCACATGAAGTATTTTTAACCAAGTCATAAGTATTGGATTCATTAGTCAGCATCCCACTTTTTTGAGTAGTTCAAAGGCACTAACTTTTCAACCCTAGCGTCCTGCGTAGCTTCATATTTGAAGCTGTTAGCACAAAAAAAACTGCGATGCATCGCAACATTACCTTGCCAGTTAAACTTAAAATCAACAGTTTTCACTGGGCTGTAGTCACCAGGAGCGATGCCTGCGGTGGGCTATTCGGCGTCGCAACAGTAAAAGTAGCACCGATTGCTGTGGTAAAGGCCATTTTGACGAAAATCTTTTTCTTTGTGATTACTCGAATACTTATTCACATAAGTATTCGAGTAATCGCGAACCGATAAGGTTGAATGATCAACTCACCAGTTCATTGAACTATTGAGGCTAGAATAGAGATTCATTAAACTCAATTTGGCAACCTCTGACTAGGAAGCCCTACTTTCTAGCAAGAGGCTTGCTTTTTCTTCAGAGTTGAACCTACACCCAAGGTAGCCAATGTTAGTAAACCCAAGATAGAAGCAGGTTCAGGGACTTTGGATACCTGAATAGAGCCAGAATTTTGATCTACTAGTGTTGACGTTCCCTGTTGATTGACATCCTTACGTAATGCTAAGGAGTCGCCAACCGTTCCCTGGAAGAAATATTCTCCAATTACACCCGTTCCTCCTCCTATATCAAAGGGGCCAAACAATGTGTGAGTGGAAGTATCAAAATTGAAAGCGAAGAAGCTAGATTGTGATACCCCACCATTAACGGTGTTATAAGTTCCCAAAAGATTTTTAGATGGGTCTAAGAAGGAGACATTCAAGGATTGTAAAAATTTGGTCGCTCCACTACCGCTTTCGGAAATAATTGTCGGTGCTGTAGCCTTGTCGTAGCTGAATGAACCTATTGCTGAATAACCAGCATCACCTTTCCAGTTAAAGTTTAAATCAATAGCTTGAGCTGGGTTGTTAGCACCAGCAGCGATGCCTACGGCGGGCTACGCCTACGCTACACTAAGAGCAACACTAGTTGCTGTGATCGTGGCCATTTTGGCGAAAATATTTTTCATTGTCATAACTCCAAAATTTATTGACATCATGCAGATATCAATCCATAAACAACACTAACTTTACGATATAAATATGTATAAGTAAATACTGCATGAAACTACGGTAGCAAATGTAATGAATTAATGAAGAGAAATACTTCTTTTGTAAAGTTTTGCATAAAATGCCAAGTCATCTAACAAACCTAAGCTCGACTTTATCGATTTTGATGTCCGTAGCAAGGTTTATTAAGTGATTTTCCAGCTTGGTCAGCTGTTTACGGTTATTTCTGGATGTAGAGCAAAGATCATATATAGTTATAGGCTCACAAGAAGCATCCAAACTCTAGTTACCTAAAAATCACGAGCGATCGCTAGATAATAACTGATAAAGTTGAGCTACGCAAAGTTGAAAACAGTGTTATATGCCTGGGTTTCTATTAGAAGTTGGTACAGAAGAACTACCTGCAAGTTTTCTCAGTGATGCTTTAGTGCAATGGCAGGAACGCATTCCCCAAAGCCTGGAAGCAAACAGCCTCAAGGGCGAAAGTGTCCAGGTGTACGGTACTCCCCGGCGGCTGGCGGTAGTGATTAAAGGTCTACCATCTCAGCAACCAGACCGAGAAGAAGAAATTAAAGGGCCCCCCGCCCAAGCCGCCTTTAAAGATGGTCAGCCGACAGCAGCAGCAGCAGGCTTTGCCAAAAAGCAAGGCGTGGAAATGGATGCGCTGTTTGTTCGCCCCACGGAGAAAGGGGAATTTGTTTTTGTCCAAAAAAGAATTCCCGGCCGTCCGGTGGCGGAAATTTTGACAGAACTTGTTCCCCAGTGGATTTGGGGTTTAGAAGGTAAGCGGTTAATGCGTTGGGGAAATGGGGATGCGAGGTTTTCCCGACCAATTCGCTGGCTGGTAGCTTTGTTAGATGCAACGGTGCTACCTCTAGAATTAGTAAATGGTTCTAAAACGATTCAGAGCGATCGCATTTCCCAAGGTCATCGGGTCTTGCATCCTGAACCTGTGACAATTGCCCAAGCTACTGATTATGTTACCGCCCTCAAGTCTGCCTATGTCACAGTTGACCCAGAAGAACGGGCAAATCTGATCAAAGAGCAAGTAAAGGCAGTAGCAGAGAATTTAGACGGGTATACAGTAATTTACCCCGATTTGTTAGCGGAAGTAACCAACCTTGTAGAATATCCTTCTACAGTTGTTGGTAAATTTGAACCAGAGTTTTTGGAATTACCAACTGAGGTAATTACTGAAGTCATGGTTACTCATCAGCGTTATTTCCCTGTATTCAAACCAGGTAGTTTTGAGCAAGAATTGTTGCCTAATTTCATCACTATTTCTAACGGTGATCCCAAAAAATCATCTATTGTTGCTGTCGGGAATGAAAGGGTAATTCGTGCCAGATTAGCTGATGGGAGATTTTTCTACGAAGCTGATTTAACTAAGCCTTTAGAAAGCTTTTTACCCCAGTTAGAAAAAGTCACTTTCCAAGAAGAATTGGGTTCGGTGCGTACTAAAATAGATAGAGTAGTCAAGATTGCCGAGCAAATTAGCAGTCAATTAGAATTAGCGGAAAATCAAAGCCAAAGAATCCAACGTGCTGCTTTATTATGTAAAGCAGATTTGGTTACTCAAATGGTGTATGAATTCCCGGAATTGCAAGGCATTATGGGAGAAAAATATGCCTTAGCCAGTGGTGAAGATGCCGAAGTAGCAAAGGCAATTTATCAACATTATTTGCCAACGGGAGCTGGTGACAATTTACCTGGAACACTCACGGGTCAAATTGTCGGTTTGGCCGATAGATTAGATACTTTAGTGAGTATCTTTGGTTTAGGTTTAATTCCCTCTGGTTCCTCTGATCCTTTTGCCTTACGACGTGCTGCTAATGCTGTAGTTAAAATTGTTTGGTTTTATAATTTGTCGATAAATTTAGATGATTTATTGGCGCAAATAGCCACAGATTTTTCAGCGACATATCATAAAGATCAGGCATCATTAACCGCAGCATTACAAGACTTTTTCTTACAACGCATCCGCACTTTACTGCAAGAAGAAAAGCAGATTGATTACGACTTAGTAAATGCTGTTTTGGGAGAAAATGATCCAGAATACACAGAACGGACGTTAAAGGATTTATTGGATGTACGCGATCGCGCCTTATACTTACAACAAATTCGCAACGACAGTACCTTAGATAACATCTACGAAACTGTTAACCGTTCTACACGATTAGCCGCCCAAGGTGATTTGGATACAAAACAGCTAGAACCAACAACCGTAGTTCGTCAAGAATTATTCCAGAAGCCTTCTGAAACAGCTTTGTATAATGCCCTAATCGAATCAGTACCCCAAACTCAAGCAGCACAGCAGACACGAAATTATCAACTGTTAGTAGCAGCACTAGCAAAAATTGCTCCGACAGTTAGTAACTTCTTTGATGGCCCAGATAGCGTTTTAGTTATGGACTCCGATCCAGAAGTGAAGCGGAATAGATTACACTTACTTGGATTAGTTCGCAATCATGCCCGTGTTCTAGCTGATTTTGGTGCGATCGTCAAAAATCTGTAGCGTAGGCTAACAAAAACCTGTGTAATTTTTGCCAATAAACGCTAATATAGGGACTGCTTAACCAGGGACACTCTGCTGCAATCTATGCCTAGAGCTTCTGTAATTGGATTGGGAAAGTCCGGTGTTGCTGCGGCGAGATTGTTGAAACGGGAAGGTTGGGAGGTAGAGCTGAGTGATGGCAACACCTCCGAAACCCTCCTACAACAACAACAAGAACTCGTTGCCGAGCAAATAACCGTTAAACTAGGCCAATCCCTAGAATTGAATGGTGCTAATTTACCCCAATTAATAGTCGTTAGTCCTGGCGTGCCTTGGGATATTCCCGTATTACTTGAGGCACGCCAATTAGGTATTGAAACCATTGGGGAAATGGAACTCGCTTGGCGAAATTTGCGATCGCTACCTTGGGTAGGAATTACCGGCACTAACGGCAAAACAACTACCACAGCTTTAATTGCTGCCATTTTCCAAGCAGCAGAATTAGACGCACCCGCCTGCGGTAACATTGGCTACGCCGCTTGTGAAGTTGCCCTATCTTACAGGGGACAGGGGGATAAGGAAAGAGATAAGGAAACTCCAATCCAAAATCCAAAATCTAAAATCCAAAATCATATTGATTGGGTGATTGCAGAAGTTAGTAGCTATCAAGTGGAGTCTTCAAATTCTCTTGCACCCCGTATCGGTGTTTGGACGACTTTCACGCCAGATCATCTTAGTCGCCATCAGACTTTAGAGAACTATTACAATATCAAAGCCAAGTTATTACGTCAGTCCGAGTTGCAAGTGTTCAATGGCGATGATGCCTACTTGAGGCAGCAAGGTTTAAGTAATTGGCCTGATGCTTATTGGACAAGTGTGAGAGGAAAAGATTTCCTGATTAGCGAAAAAGGCTTTTACATTGAGGACGACTGGGTTGTGGAAAAGTTGAGTGCAACCTCTGCGCCAGAACAGATTGTGAAAGTATCGACTTTGCGGATGGTGGGAGAACATAATCAGCAAAATCTCTTGATGGCAGTAGCAACGGCAAGATTAGCGGGAATTAATCGTGATGCGATCGCACGTGCGATTCAGGAATTCCCCGGCGTTGCTCATCGTTTGGAGCATATCTGCACTTGGGAAGGTATTGATTTCATTAACGACAGCAAAGCCACCAACTACGATGCTGCCGAAGTTGGTTTAGCATCTGTGAAAAGTCCAGCGATTTTAATTGCTGGTGGAGAAGCCAAAGCAGGTGATGATACTGGCTGGCTAGCAAAAATTCAAACCAAAGCTGCTGCTGTGTTATTGATTGGATCTGCTGCACCCGCATTTGCCCAACGCCTCCAAGAGGTAGGGTATTATACATGCCATATTGTTGAAACTATGGAGATGGCAGTTCCGAGAGCAGCAGAATTAGCTAAGAAGTATCAAACACCTGTGGTGTTGCTATCTCCAGCTTGTGCGAGTTTCGACCAGTACCCGAATTTTGAGGTGCGGGGTGATCATTTCCGTCAGTTGTGCCTTAATTGGGCGGGAGGAGAGAAACTGCAATACAACTCGATTCTTTCATCCTCCCTATAATTCATTCACTGTGTAACTACAAGGCATACAGTGAATGAATTATGTAAAATTATTAACAATTTTTGTATTTGGTAGCAAATCACTATATTCTAGCCAGCATATATTAACAAAGGTCAGGAGGTTAATTCCCTACCTTTAGAGGCAGCACTTTTTGATGCCCAATTAAAATCCCGGTTACAAAACGTAATTGCATTAGCGACGTAAAAGCGTCATTACGAATTGGTTTAATAGTAGACATTTGGTGAAAAAGAGTGTAGAGACGTTCCATGTAATGACCCTACAAGGATTTTGTGTGACGCATATTTAATTTCTGGACAAATCTACTATGTAGCAAGGAGAGATTTATGAAATTACAAATGGTTGCAGCTTGGCAATATGCAAAAAAAAATTTTGTTTTCCCAAGAAGTATTATATTTTTTGGGTTGGCACTTTTGTTAATTTTAGGTTTTAGTACGGCCGTAAACTTCATACCATTGGCTCAACCTGCCACAGCTCAAGTTGCTCCACTCTCAACCACTATTCCACGTTATGTCGTAACCGCTGAATTTGGTAGAAATAGAGCAGGTAGCGATTACACAGGTTTTCCGACTTCAGCATCCGCTTCAGATTGCCAGCAGTTTTGTATTAATGATAATAGGTGTAGTGCTTATACCTATGTTCGACCAGGAGTACAAGGTGCTAGTGCTAATTGTTATTTAAAATCTGTAGCACCAGCATCAACACCAGATAGCTGCTGTGTATCCGGTGTGAAATTGTAAGCGAAAAGTGCGGTGCGAACTTCCGCCAATCTGTACTAGAAGGATTGTTTAGAGCTAATTTAGTGGTTTACTATAATTATGTTTTGATGTAGTTTGCAACTTCAACCTCATGAGCGATGCTTGTAGGCTTAGGAATAGGTAAACCATCTTCTAGCATTCCTTCTAGATGAAATTCAATAGCTTCTGCAATCATTTGCTTGACTTCTTCTAAAGTTTCACCCACAGCAACACAACCTGGCAAATCAGGGACATAAGCGCCGTAGCTAGTTTCTCCCTTTTCAATCACAACTGTATAACGCATTAGTCTTCCTCCAATTGAGCTTGTCTCCAAATATTTTTAAGAGTACCAATTGGCACATCCACATTTGGCTTACCAGCCACTGTTACAGTACCAGGTTTATCAGGATGTTTGAACTGTCGATGACTAGCTTTGGTTCTAGCAAGATACCAACCATCAGCTTCTAGTCGTTTAATGACTTCACGTACTTTCATGGTAATACCTATTTGTAGAGTTTAAATTTCTGTTACAGATAGAGTCGCTAATTGAGAAGTCAAAAGTCAAGTTGAGTTTTTAGCGATGCCTGTGATAGTTTAGAAATAAATTGGCTCGAAAACGCCTCAAGGTAAGTCGCCAGTGTAAAGACTTTGTTGTAAAAACAGCAAGGTTATTATTGATGTCTAGCGACTTTGTGGCGGATGAAGACTCAACCAGTGCAAAATATGGTGAGCTAGGCGCAGTTTTGCAAAAAAGATACTTTTGCAAGCTGCGTGTTGATTTTTTATCCCTCTTCAGAATCTCCAGATTTCTAAAGTGAATAATCAAGCTTTTCCAGAGCTACATTCCCTCTCTCACAGATAAAATTTATATATGAACGCTACACAAGAAAAACTAAAAGTTCAGCTTGAGCAGGCTTTAGTCGCGGCTTTTGGCGCTGACTTCGCTGGAGTAGATCCAATTTTGGTTACTGCTAGCAATCCTAAATTTGGTGATTATCAGGCGAATGTGGCTTTATCCCTGAGTAAAAAGAAAGGATTGCAACCAAGAGCGATCGCAGGTGCGATCGTTGAGAAACTAGATGTATCCGAAATCTGCGAACCGCCCCAAATCGCTGGGCCAGGATTTATCAATTTAAAACTGAAAACGGTATACCTGGAAGCACAACTGAACGAGATACAAGCTGATCCCCGGTTGGGAGTTCCAGCCGCGAAAACGCCAAGAAAAGAAATTGTGGATTTTTCCAGTCCGAATATTGCCAAAGAAATGCACGTCGGACACTTGCGTTCTACGATTATTGGTGATTCCATCGCCCGGATTTTAGAATTTCAAGGACACGATGTCTTGCGGTTAAATCATATAGGTGATTGGGGTACGCAGTTTGGCATGTTAATCTCCTATCTGCGGGAAGTCTACCCAGAAGCCCTTACCACTGCTAATGCTTTAGATATTGGTGATTTAGTTTCTTTTTACCGCAAAGCCAAACTGCGGTTTGATACAGATGAGGCTTTTCAACAAACAGCACGGCAAGAAGTCGTCAGATTACAAGCTGGTGCAGAGGATACAATCCATGCTTGGAAACTACTGTGTGAACAGTCGCGGCGGGAGTTTCAAATAATTTATGACTTGCTGGATGTCCAAGTAATTGAACGCGGGGAATCTTTTTATAACCCTTTACTATCTGGCGTTGTAGAAGATTTAGAAAAATCTGGATTACTGGTAGAAAATCAAGGGGCAAAATGCGTTTTTCTGGAAGGATTTACAAATAGAGAAGGTGAACCTTTGCCCTTAATTGTGCAGAAATCAGATGGCGGTTATAACTACGCCACTACAGATTTAGCATCTCTCCGCTACCGAATTCAGCAGGATGAAGGAAAGCGGCTAATTTATGTAACAGATGCTGGACAAGGAAACCACTTTGCCCAATTTTTCCAGGTAGCACGCAAAGCTGGATGGATTCCCGATGATGTGGAATTAGTGCATGTTCCCTTTGGGTTGGTGTTAGGAGAAGATGGGAAGAAATTCAAAACTCGTTCTGGGGATACTGTGCGGTTGCGGGATTTATTAGATGAAGCGATCGCTCATGCCCATACTGACCTAAAAACTAGATTACAAGAAGAAGAACGCCAAGAAACTGAAGAATTCATTAATGAAGTTGCTAGGATAGTTGGGATCAGTGCAGTTAAGTATGCAGACTTAAGCCAAAATCGCACCAGTAACTACATCTTCAGCTATGACAAAATGCTGGATCTTAAAGGTAATACTGCGCCCTATATGCTGTATGTTTATGCGCGAATTCAGGGGATTAGCCGCAAGGGTGATATTAACTTTAAGGAGTTGGGAAACAATGCCGTTCTGTTGCAGCATGAAACAGAATTAGCGCTGGCAAAATATTTACTTCAACTAGATGAAGTTATTAATAGTGTAGAGCAAGACTTGCTGCCCAATCGTTTATGTGAGTATTTGTACGAACTGAGTAAAAAGTTTAATCAGTTTTATGACCGCAATCAGGGAGTTCAGGTGTTGGATGCACAGGAACCGCAGCGAACTTCTCGCCTGATTTTATGTGATTTAACTGCTAGAACCCTGAAGTTGGGACTATCTTTGTTGGGAATTCAAGTGTTAGAGAGGATGTAATATATTTATTTTTTTTAACGCATAGGCGCTTCGCCTTCCCGCAGGGTAGGTACGCTGAGGTAAAGCAAAGGTATGCAGAGTAAGAGTTAAGCTAATTTTTTCTTTGTGCCTTTGCGGTTCGTTAATCAGAATTGTTGGACTTGGAGGCGATCGCAAATGGTACGGACACCATCAAAAAATATAACTTTGGCAGAGTTTCTCATGTTACCAGAAACAAAACCCGCTAGTGAATACATCGATGGCCAAATTATTGAGAAACCTATGCCACAGGGAAAGCACAGTACAATTCAAGGTGAAATGGTTAGTAATATCAACTCAACGGTGAAGCCCAAGCGAATTGCTCGTGCTTTTCCAGAGTTGCGGTGTACTTTTGGTGGAAGGTCAATAGTACCAGATATTTCTGTGTTTACTTGGCAAAGAATTCCCCGTGATGAAAATGGCGAAGTTGCCAACGTCTTCAAAGCAGCTCCCGATTGGACTATTGAGATTCTATCGCCTGACCAAAGACAAACGAAAGTTACAAAAAATATTCTGCATTGCCTGAATTATGAAACACAAATGGGTTGGCTGATTGATCCAGAAGAACAAACTGTATTTGTGTACATCCGCAATCAACAGCCAATCATGTTGGATGAACTAGAAGCTTTACTTCCTGTGCCAGATTTTGCAAGTGAGTTGAGGCTGACGCTAGGAGATTTATTTGGTTGGCTGTTAGAGTAAACCCAAGCATGTCAAACCCTGACGAATTGAATAAGAAAATAGACCAAGTGCAACAGGTTTTCTGGGTAGGAATCGGTTGTAAACGAGGAACCTCATGGCAGTTGATTGATCGGGCAATTGAGCAAGTCTTTCGAGAAAATCAACTTTTTCAAAGTGCGATCGCAGGGATTGCTACCATTGACACTAAAGCCTCGGAAGTAGGTTTAGTAGAACTTTGTCGCCTACGCAATTTGCCCCTAAAAACCTTTTCTGCCCAAATCCTTCGCTCTGTCTGTGTCCCCAACCCTACCACAATTACCGACCACAAAGTAGGTACACCTAGCGTAGCAGAGGCAGCTGCTATTCTTGCAGCTACTCAACCCACTCCATTGTTGACTGCTTCCCCTTTTCCCAACACAGAAGTATTGGGAGTGAGGTTCTTAGTTCCTAAACGAATTTTCCAGTTACAAGAGCAACCAGGAGCGGTAACACTAGCTGTTGCCGAAGCTCAAATATGAGTTAGGACTTACGCAAAAGAGATCCCCCAACCCCCTTAAAAAGGGGGCTTTGATTCCGGTTCCCCCCTTTATTAAGGGGAGCCAGCGCGGTCTTCTCCCTACAGCCCTTCTCCTAAAGGAGACGCTCTTGCGTTCGGGCATCCTACGGCGGGCGCTAGCCTCTCCCAATGTGAGAAGGGGAGACCATGCCGCGCATAGCGCAGCGTTAGCGAGTCCGCGTTCGCGCAGCGTCTCGTAGAGAGCGTCTGGGGTTTCCCCAAGTGGAGCGACTGGCGTGGGTTAGGGGGGATCGAGGTTTCAGGTTTTCCATGCGTAAGTCCTGATGAGTATTAGCAAACTTCACTAATTTTTCTAGTCAACAACTCTCAACAAATAGTTAATTATGCTAGAAACAATTGCTAGCACAATTGAACCTAACAAAGCAGGTAAAAAGCCCTGAATCTCAAAACCATAACCAGGAGTTAGGGCACTTGCCAGCCAAAGGGTTAAGGCGTTGATCACTAATGTAAATAAACCAAAGGTGAGTAAGGTAATCGGAAACGTCAAAATCTGCAAAATTGGTCTAATAAATGCATTAACCAGACCAATAACAAGAGCAGCGACCAAGGCAGTCAAAAAATTCTTGATAAAGAATCCCGGAACGATATTAGCAGTCAGAAATAACGCCACCGCAGTACCGAGCCAAGTTAATAAAAAGTGTTGCATAAGTTTTTTTTAGAGGAATTAGCAGTAAGTTTAATTAATTTGACTATTGCCAGTTGTGATCTTTAACACTATCAGGTGTCGTTGTGCTTGACTCCTAAAGTTGCTGTACTCTTTTATCAGCCCAAAAGCAATGTAATTTTTCAGTGCTGGCATAGAGACATACTTCTAATCGGTGTATCTTTATCGTATTGCAGGATGTACCACGAATTAAATTCATCAAAAATGATATGACCAGCAAAACTTCTACAGAGGTTTCTCTCGGTCGAGAAACCTCTGTATCTAAAAGAGGGTATCAGTCATTAAGGGAACTGCCAAAATTGCACTATAGTGGATGGCAACTTTAGCATCAGCCTAACGCTGTTGGGGCGATCGCCGCAAAAGAACCTCCCATGTAGAGCCACCAACTACACCGTCAGCTTCTAAACCATAGCGCTTTTGTGCAGCTTTCACAGCTGTATCGGTTGTCACGCCAAAGTCTCCATCGGCATCGCCTTGCAAGAAACCAAGCTTTTTCAGTTGTTGTTGCAACTTAACAACTTCAGAACCACGTAATCCTATACGCAAAATTGGCAATCCTTCTGAGGTATATTGAATACCAGGGGTTTGCTTAGTAGTTGTGTTTGACTCAGTTCGACTAGTTTGCCCAGTCCGTGTGGTTGACTGAGTTCGAGTAGTTGATCTAGTACGATTCGGTGTTTTCTGTGTCCTTGAAGTCGTAGCTTTTCTTGGAGTAGCAGGTCTTGGCTCAGGGCTGGTCGCTTGTGTTACAGCTTTTTTTGGGGTAGCAGGTCTTGGCTTAGGGCTGGTTGCAACTTGTGTTACAGCTTTTTTTGGGGGGTTGGGGTTAGGATTTGCAACGTTGGTAAGGTTGCTAGCCTGGCTTGGAACAGGAAAATTCGTAGCTGAGTTAAATCTTGGCTGGGATGAAGGGACGGTTGATGCTGCTACCGGTTGATTAGGGAAAAGTCGTTGCCAAGTGCTGGCATCAACAATGCCATCTGGATTCAAGCCAGCTGCTTGTTTAAATCGGGCAACAGCACTGGCCGTATTCTCACTATATGTACCATCTACGGCACCAGAGTAAAAACCCAAAAGTTTCAGAGCTGCCTGAAGTTCAGATACGCGTTCGCCTTGGCTACCAACTTTGAGGATAGGGCGGTTGATGCTATCTCCAGGATTTACTTGGGCAATTTTTTGTGGTGCTGCTATTGATACTACTGCCGTTGAGGCAATAAGCAGAGGTGTAGTGGAGAACAAGAGTATTTCAATAGCTGATAAAGATTTAGACCTCTTTGGCCACCAATCCTTTTGCCGTTTTTCCATTCTACAGCGATTTACAGTTGGGTCTAGTAATTTTAAGTAACTCAAAATACTTGCTGTCAGGCTGCTTTGCATGGAATTTACTCCCAGAATATTCTCATGCTAATAGTACAGCCGCTTGGTCTAAAAAACAGCTGCTGCATTTATGATATCTTCGATGGGCTATTCGGCGTCGCACATAATCCAATATCCTTGGGTTCAGACTTGCTCCTCCCTAACCTAACCCTTCTCAAAAAGGAGTAAATTAGAATCAGCCTATGCGATCGCTCGATTAATTGCTTCTTCTTGACCTACTAAAGACAAGTAAGGTGATTTTAAATACTTACAAGCTGCGGCGATCGCATCTTTGGCACTCACTGCCGCAATCAATTCTTGGAACTTTGTGTCAAAATCAATTCCTAAGCCCAAAATTTCATACCAGCCGTATATCTGAGCAATTTGCCCGTTCGTTTGTTTACCCAAAGCATACTGTCCCAATATCTTATTTTTAGCAGCTTGGAGGGCGCTTTCCGATACTTCGGCGGTAGATAATAAATCTACTTCTGTCCGCAATCCTTCTAAGGCAATGCTGGTATTTTCTGGGGCTGTACCCATGTAAACCACAAATGAGGCTGGAAATAGCCTTGTGGAGTAAAAGGCGGATACTTCATAAGCTAAACCACGCTTTTCCCGCAATTCGACAAACAAGCGGCTAGAAAGCCCATTTCCCAAGTAGGTACACAGCAACTTCAGTGGGGCGTAGTCAACAGAACTCACCGATGTTCCCAAATAACCAAGCATCACGATTGATTGTTGTGTTTGTACGGGCTTCAGCCTTACCTGTGGTTCCACTTTAATCTCAGGTAAATTCAGTCCTGGCACTGCTTGGGCTGGCGCTTGCCAATCACCAAAAACTTCCTCCACCAACGCTGCTGCATCTGTGGGTGTGATTCTCCCCGCAATACTAATTACTACATTATCTGGACGGAAATAAGTTTGGTGATACTCCACTAAATCCGCACGAGTTAAACGGCTCATGGTGGTTTCATCCCCCAGCACTGACATAGAGTAGGGATGATTTTGGTACATTACTTGTCGCATTTGTTCAAAGGCGACATTGAACGGTTGCTCTTTTTGGGAACGAATATCTTGGAGTGCTAAACGCCGTTCTAGTTCCACTTGAGTTTCGGGAAAAGTCGGCGATCGCAAAATCCGCCCTGCCAATGTTAAAATTTCCCCAAAATCGGATGTTACCGTTTTGAAAGATAGCAAAAAATAATCAGTACTGGCATCTGCACTCAAACTCGCCCCTACAGACTCGACAATTTCGGCAATTTCCAAACTAGAAAGACCATCGCATCCCTTTGTCATCACTGCTGACAGTAAATGTGCCAACCCTGCTTGCTCCCGGTTTTCGTGACAACTACCGGCACGCACAAAGATTCGCGCCGCAATAATGTCCGCAGCAGGGTTTTCTGCCACCAACACTACAATGCCATTGTTCAATACGGTGCGATGGATAGGCGATTTTTGCAGCAAGGTTGTCATTTATTATTTGTCCTTTGTCATTTGTCAATAGTCATTTGTCAAAAACTAATGCCCCATGCCCCATGCCCAATACAACTCTTGGAGAGGCTGCGCCTTAAGCGAAGCTATGCCGCAGGCTTTACGGCTTACCTCGGCTTTGCTACTTCGACGCCGGCTCCATCGAGCGTTCGCGTAGCGTCTCGTAGAGAAGCCGAGATGCTCAGTACAAGTCGGCACAAGCCGCTCAGTACAAGTGCCCAATGCCCAATGACTAAGAGGGTTTAAGTACAGTAACCGCATAATTATGCGGCGAGAGATACTGTTTAGCTAATTTTTGCAATTCTTGGGCATCAAAAGACTGAATCTGCTGGGGATATGTCACAGCTAATTCAGCTTGGGCGATGGTATTGTAATACCCATAAAGCCCCGTAAGCTGATTTGGCGTTTCGGTAGAAAACGCATACTCATTACACAGCAACCTGCGTGTACGAGCAAGTTCTTGTTCACTAATTCCTAAAGTCTGCAAATCATCTAAATGAGCGCAAATTAAGGACTCAACTTCCTCCAGATTCTCTGGTTCCAACCAGGCAGTAATTGTAAATAAACTTGATTCCCGTTGTAGAGAAAAACTACTGCAAATTCCCTGTACCAACTGCAAATCTTCTCGCAAATCACGCACTAAACGTGAAGTCCGCCCTTCTGCCAATAATACCGACAACAAATCTAAACCATAGCCAGTGCGGATTTCTTCTACTCCGGGTACCAGCCACGCCATCAACAATCGCGCTTGTTCTATGCGTGGTAAACACAGTTCTTGACGGCAAATTCCTGTTATTACTGGCTTTGCCACTTTCTCAAACTGCGGACAATTAGAGCGTTCGGCAAAATCAGCAAATGAATGATTTACCATTTCCCAAGCTGGTTCCTGGGCTATACCCCCGGCAATTACCACCGTCATGTTTTCCGGCTGATAGTGAGTGCGGTGAAAACAGCGCATTGCTTCTGGTGACTGCTGCATCAGTTCTTGCTCAGTACCCAGCACCGAACGTCCGTAAGGGTGATGCTGATAGATGCTTTGAATCAGAGTTTGGAATCCTATCCAGTCGGAATCGTCATGACAAGAGCGAATTTCCTCTAGCACCACGTCCCGTTCGCGGCTAAATTCATCTTCTGGAATTGCCGCATTGAGCAGTAGTTCTCCCAAGTAGGGCAGAGTATCTTTTAAATAAGGGGCAGCTGTGGTGAGGGAATAATTAGCATAATCATAGCTTGTCGCCGCATTACTCACGCCACCCCGGTTTTCAACTTTGTAATCGAACATGCCAGGAGGTAGCGTCGCCGTACCTTTAAAAATCATATGTTCTAAAAAGTGCGCCATGCCAAACCACGGTTCTGGCTCTAGGCTTGCTCCAGCACGCACCCAAACATCCGCTACAACTACAGGGGTAGTGGGAATTTCTTGATGAATAAACGTTAAACCACTCTCTAGTCGGACGACCGAGGCTGGAAACACGGTATTAGTTAGTTGTTGTAACAATTTTTTGTAGCTTTAACCACAATTTCAGATAATTTTGTTATCTTAACTCTGAACGATACCTAATTTAGAATCAAGTTATACAGATTTTGTAGAATTGTGCGATCGCTGTTGTCCACACTACCGAGAAATTGGACGCATTATGCATTGAGAGGAAAATCGCAAATTACTTAAAATACTGGAATCTCAATGACAAATTCTGTTCCATCGCCAAGCACAGAATTGCAACTCAACCGCCCATCATGGGTTTGCTCGACAATTTGACGAGCGATCGCTAATCCTAATCCTGTTCCTTTCCCAACCTCTTTAGTGGTAAATAGGTGGTCAAAGATCCTTGTTCTAACCCCCTCTGGCATTCCCTGACCATTATCTTTGATCCGAATTGCCACCGTGTTTTGGTCACTGGATACTTCGGTGTGAATCAGTATTTGGTGATGGTTAGCTTGCGCTTGGGCAAAAGAAAGCCCTTCACTGGAAGTATCTAAGGCATCAATTGCATTCGCGAGGATGTTCATAAATACTTGATTTAACTGTCCTAAAAAGCACTTTACAGGTGGTAATTTTCCGTATTCAGTGATGACTTCAATTGCTGGACGTTTTTCGTTAGCTTTGAGGCGATACTTCAAAATTAACAGCGTACTCTCAATCCCTTCATGGAGATTACAAGCAACTTTCTCGGCTGTATCGGCTCTGGAGAAGGTACGGAGGCTGATGCTAATGTCTTTAATCCGTTCTGAAGCCACCTTCATCGAACTTATAAGCTTTGGTAAGTCTTCAGTCAGGAATTCTAGGTCAATTTCTTGGCCATGCTCAATGACTGCCAAAGCAGGAGTGGAATGATGTTGTTGATAGTGTTGGATATGAGCGAGTAAGTCTTGGATATACTCTTCGGCATTATTGAGACTCCCTTTGAGAAATCCAATCGGATTATTAATTTCATGTGCCACCCCAGCAACCAAATTGCCCAAGGTTGCCATTTTTTCGTTTTGCACCATTTGTAATTGGGTATGCTCAAGTTCTTGTAGCGATCGCTCTAACTGTTGGGCATAATTTTGAGATTCTTGATAAAGACGGGCATTTTCTAGAGAGATGGCAGCTTGAGCGCATAGCAGTTGGATAAGTTCGATGCGATCGCGAGTAAATGCACCAATTGTCAGCGGATTTTCTAAATATAGCAGCCCGATGAGTTTACCCTGATTTAACATCGGCGTACACAACACACTCTTAGCTTGTTGCTGCATGAAATATGGATCGGCGATAAAATCAGTTTGTGCTGTTGCATCATCCAGCACAACAGTTTTTAAGCTGCGTTTGACTGAGTTGATCAGTGTAATCGGAATGCCTTCGCTGGTTGACAATGGTACAGATACCAGAGTGACTCCTTGATTGATGCTGGCTACAGCTTCAACCACTAAGTTGTCCTGTTGGAGTACAATCAATGCAGCTTTTTGTGCCCCAGCATTTTCCATCACCACTTGCAAAAGTGTAGTGAGTAATTGCTCTAATTGAATTTCGCTGGAGAAAGCTTGTGAGGCTTTAAAGATGGTGGCAAAATCGAGGGCTTCAGAAATACTGCTGCTAGAAAGGTTTGTGTGAATGGTTTGATGGGGAAATGAGGAGCCATCGAGGGTTGAACTCAGTTGCAAGCGATGATGCTGCCCTTGTAAGATGGGAGCCAGGAGTTGAGGATAGCGTTTTTCTAAATACTCAGTTTTAGCTTTAGCGCCCCAACGAGCATAGCAGTAATAAGCTTCTTGCATATAAACTTGGGCGATTTTTTCTTTTCCCCAGTCGAGGTAGAACTTGGCAGCTAGTTCATTGCTCAAGGCTTCTTCTTGGATATATTCGTTTTCTTTCGCCAGATAAATGGCGCGATCGTATAATTCTATTGCTGCTATTTTTTCGCCCAAAACTCGATGCCGTTCTGCTTCCACCAAATCAAATTTGTGCTGGAAATTCATCGGTGCAAATTTGGCTCGAAACTGCAATTTTTCCTGGTTTTCGCCAACCTTTAAAAGTAATTTCTCTTGTTGAGATGCTTCAGCCGTTCGATAGACAGCAAGTCGAGATAAAGAATCGTAATAGTAGAAAACAGGCACAGATAACATTCCTGCGGCACTATTGACGTATTGCTCTCCCTGATTTGCATTTTCAACAGCCGCAGGAAAATTCTCAAAAAGATAACTGAGTGTTAACTTATTTAAGAAAAATATATGGAGTGTTAATTCGTCGTTCTCTTTGATAAGCAAAGATAAGAGTTGTTCTTCTTGACAATTTTCACCAATGAGGCACTCTGGATTATCGCTATATTCGGTTAGATTTTTAATGCTTTGACAGACTATACTAGACCAATTTAATAAACGCTGATTTTTGGCAAAATTAGAATCGTAGGCTTTGAAATCTGCTCGCAGGATTTCCAAAACTTCTGTGCCACTTAAATAGACATAGAATAACTTGAAAATCATCGATGCCAGCACATGAAAAAAATCGCCTGTCTCTAATCCAATACTATGAGATTCCTGTAATAAACTAATTGAGGTGCGAACATGTAGTTTATTACATTGATTCAATGCAGCCACCTTAAATATAGTCATACTTTGAACAGATTTTGCTTTAAATCTATCCACAAGCATTAAAGCTAGCTTGCCAAATTCGTAGCCTGACTCTAATTGGTTACAAGTATTAAGTACAATTCCAAAATCTGCATACCCTGGTGCAGAGAGTGGTGCATTGCCGTATTTAAGAAATAAATTCACCTCTTCGCAGGCAATAATTGGGAACAGATAAGGCGCAGCTTGATGGATGGCGGGAGCAATGCTAGCCATAATCCGCAAAGCAACCAAAGCTTTGGGATCATCCATCAATGGCAAATCAATTAAGCCCTCAATACTTTTGTCTGCCAAGGTAGAGAGCGTGTTTACTACATATTGCTGAATGTCTGGAGGTGTGACTGATTCAGGTAATGTTACCCCAAGTTGAGCGAGAAGTTCACGCCCAGTTGCGATCGCTTGGAATGGTTGACCCTGAACCTGATAAGCTTGGAGTTGAACTTCATAAACTTTCACTCTATCCAATAAGGTGGTTGTTTGTTGGATGACGACCTGGATAAGAGATTCCATCTGCTCAAATTCATGATTGAGAAAAGCAGCTTCGGCAGCTTCTTCGTATAAACTTCGAGTCAATTCATAGGCGATTTCCCAACTATTAATTGTCAGCAACTGCATTCCAGAATAGAAGTAATGAATTGCTGCACCATAAGCGGTAGCTTCTTTCGCTTTTCGACCAGCATTCAGATTTAACTGAGCTAATTGTTGACGTTCAGTCGGCTGGGTGATTAGCAATATTCCCCGATTTAACTGACTGACAATTTCAAAAATTCGCTCCTCTAGCTGAGACTCAGAGGTATTTTGCAAGAGTAATTGACCAATTTTAAGATGGGTAAATTGTTTCTGCTCACCTGGAATCAGAGAGTAAGCTGCTTGCTGCACTCGGTCATGTAAAAATTTATAGGTGGGAACTTGGAAATGGGAATTGAAGGGTTTTGAGTCTAAATCATGCCCACTATCTTGAAAGAATTTATAAACTTCATTAGTCGGTAAAATTAACCCTTCTTGCAAAGCTTTCCATAAAGATGCTGCCGTTTCGGTTTCCGATTGTTCAGAAACAATTGCTAAGGTTAGCAAATCAAACTGGTTGCCAATACACGCGGCTAATTTCAACACATTTTGCGTTGCTGCTGGCAATTTCTGCAACTGTAGCGCTACGAACTCTACCACATCATCGGTGAGAGCGAGTGTTTTCACAGCAGCAATATCACATTGCCAGTACCCTTGCTCCAAATTAAAAGTAATCAATCCATCTTCATATAATGCTTTGATAAATTGCGTTGCAAAAAATGGATTTCCCTGAGTTTTTTGATAGACCAGTTGCGTTAGAGGTTGGGCAATTTCACCTGAACAACTCAAGGTATCAACCACCAATTGATTTAAACTGGCTTTAGTTAACGGAGCTAAAGTAATGCTATGAATCGTGGCATTAGCCTTGCAAATCTCCGTTAAAGTTAACATCAACGGATGCCCATTCGAGACTTCATTATCTCGATAAGCTCCAATTAAAAGTAAATATCCACTTCCTGACTCGCTGATCAATAACTGCATCAATTTGAGTGATGCAGAATCGCTCCACTGTAAATCATCGAGGAAAATTACTAATGGATGTTCTTTTGTGGTGAATACCTGAATGAACTTTTGTAAGAGTAAATTGAAGCGATTCTGGGCTGCACTCGGTGAAAGTTCCGTTGCAGGTGGTTGTTGACCAATAATTTGTTCTAGTTCGGGAATTACCTCCAGAATGACTTTACCCTGCTCGCCCAGCACTTGTAAAATTTTATTTTTCCAAGTTGACAATTGTTCATCTGATTCACTCAGCAATTGCCCCATTAAGTCTCGAAACGCCTGGACAAAAGCGGAGAAGGGAATATTCCGATTAAATTGGTCAAATTTGCCTTTGATGAAGTAGCCCCTCTGCCGGACAATGGGTTTATGAACTTCGTTGACCAAAGCAGTTTTACCAATACCAGAAAAACCAGCCACCAGCATTAGTTCTACCCCCCTGAATCCTCCCTTACCAAGGGGGGATTCAGGGGGGTTGGTAACGCGCTCAAAGGCTTTTAGCAGGGTTTCAACTTCATGCTCACGGCCATAGAGTTTTTCTGGGATAATAAAGCGATCGCACACATCCTGTTGGGCAATTGGGAAGCTTTCAATCTTATCCGTTTGCTTGAGTTGAGCTAAACAATTTTCTAAATCATATCTCAGCCCTAATGCACTCTGATAGCGGTCTTCGGCATTTTTCGCCATCAATTTGCTGACAATAGATGAGAGTAGAGGCGCAATTTGCGGATTAATCTCATCTACTAAAGGCGGAAGTTTAGCAATATGACAATGTACCAATTCCATCGGATCGTGCGATTGAAATGGTAATTGCCCTGTTAGTAATTCGTAAAAAGTTACACCCAAAGAATAAAAATCAGTCCGGTAATCAATCCCCCGATTCATCCGTCCAGTTTGCTCTGGAGACAAATAGCCGAGTGTCCCTTCTAAAACATTAGGACTCATGAGGCTTTGAGTTTCTCGTGGTAACAGAGATGCAATACTAAAGTCAATTAACTTAACTTCTTTAGTTTTTGGATGAATTAAAATATTGGCAGGTTTAATATCTTTGTGAATGACCCGATGACGAATTAGAATATCTAATGTATTGCACAGAGCGATCGCTACTTGTAAAAACTCAATGAGAGCTTGTGGTGTTTCCCCTATTCTCCTATTCTCTCCTCTGTCTTGCCACTGCTTTAGAGAAATTCCCCCAAAGTCTTCCATCACTAACACATAGCCATTCTGATAGGGTTCCAGGCTGTAGGTTTGGATGATTCCAGGCAGATTCAAATTTTTGGCGATGGTGAACTGGTTGCGAAACTGTACCAATTCATTGAAGCTGGGAAAAGCAGTTTTCATCAGCTTAATCACCACAGATTTTTGGTCAGTTTCTCGATTAGCGCGATACACTAAGGTTCGAGAACCGTTATAGAGTTCTTTGCTAACGTGATATCCGGGAATGCTGACCATAGGGCTTAATTCTTGAGACCTCAGTATCTAGGTTTCCCAAAAACATGGCAATCTTTACTGTCAGTTCGCTTATTTGAAACTAATCGAAATAATTAAAGCTCCCAAGTTCTAATTGACTTTGGGAGCTAATAATTTTAAGTTCACCGCGACGCCGTTTTACCTAAGTTTATGACCTGGGTTTATCCAGGTGGGAACCTAAATTCCTCGTTTAAAGTTTCCGGGTACATGCCCGGTATACTGCCACGAGAACAGTTGACTCCCTTGTCATTAAAGGCATAGATCAAAAAACTTGATGGCAGTCACCAACGTCGTAGTGCAACTCACTCATTATAGCTTTTCAAAAGATGTTGTGTGTTCAACATCGAAAGTTTCTGAAATATTTACCTGGGATACCAGATAGATTCTATGCTGTGGGCGATGTCGTTGGCGATGGCTGCGCCGACGCCAAGGGTGATCGCACTTCCCAACTCTTGATTCTGATTATCCAGCAAAACGGTAACATGTCCCAACTTTCGCCCAGTCCGTGATTCTGTCTTCCCATACCAGTGAACATGCGCCTGGGGAATCTCTGCTATTTTTTGACGCTGGCTTTGGTAGTCGCTGTGAGAATTTTCATACCCCAGTAGGTTCACCATCACAGCGCCAGCACACTGCAAAGCCGGATTCCCTAAAGGTAAACCACAAACGGCTCTCAGGTGTTGCTCAAACTGAGAAGTTTCACAGGCATCAAGAGAAAAATGCCCAGAATTGTGGGTACGGGGCGCAATTTCATTTACCAAGACTTTGCCATCAGCACGGATAAATAGCTCAATTCCAAAAATTCCCACTACTTCTAGGCTATTTAATAGAGTATGTGCGATCGCTTGGATTTCTGCTACTTGATTGGGCGTAATCTGGGCTGGCGCAATCACCCGCCGACACACTTGTTGTTCTTGTTGGGTTTCCACCACTGGGTAAGTGACAATTTCTCCTTCCACAGAACGCGCTGCAATTATTGCTAGTTCTCGTTCAAAAGGGACAAATTCTTCTAACAAGAAAAGTGATTGATTTAAAGTTAGCTTTTGCTCTAAAGTAGCAAAATCCTGAATTATGAAAGTACCTTGACCATCATAACCGTGGCGTCGGGATTTGAGGACTGCTGGAAAACCTAGATATTCTATTTTTGATTTGAGATTTTCCGTCTGGTCAAGGGCGAAAAATTGAGGAACTGGTAAACCCAAATCGCTTAAATAGCAGCGTTGATGATATTTATCTAAAAGAGGAGCTAAAGCTTCTAATTTGGGGCGGAAACAAACGCCTTCCTGTGCTAAAAGAGATAAAGCTTGCAGGTTAACAAATTCGTTTTCAAAGGTGATGACATCGCATTTTTTAGCTAATATCTCTGTAGCACTGGCGTCATCTACCGGGGCGAAAACGATTTCCTGAGCGATTGACACGGCCGGGTCGTGTTCACTAGGAGTTTGTATTACCAATTCTACGCCTAGCTTCTGTGCTGCATCTGCCATCATCCAGGCAAGTTGTCCACCACCAATTACACCAACACGCTTCATTGACATCCTAAAGAATCACGAGTTTGCACGCCTGTTTTGGAATTCACACCACTGGCTTTTTCGCACAGTTCTTTGATTTGTGCCCGATCCAAAATTGCATCTGTAAAATCTGCACCGTCTATATTTACATCATTAAAGATAGCGCGGAGCAAAAGAGCTTCTTTGAAAACTGCATCGCTCAAATCTGCCTTAGTCAAGTTTACCTGATCAACCATTGCATTCGTTAAATCCGCTCCGTGGAGATTTGCTTTTGTCATCACTGAAGCACTCATGACTGCTCCTCGCAAGTCAGCGTTTGTAAAGTTAGCCATTTCCATATTGGCGTTAGAAAACTCCGCAGCTTGCAAACTGTCACCAGAAAAATCACGTCTTGACAACTCTGCATTGCTAAATGACAGTGGATGAGTCCAGTCTACTGCCAGTGCGGGATCAGCTACGCACCATATAATAATTCCTAGAAGGAACGCCAACCCTTGCCGCCAAAACATATCGAGAGCCAATTTTGTGTCTAATCGCTGCATTTAAGCTTACCGCATTTGAATATTAGCAAGACTGGCTTATCCTAATTGAGACTCGCAGCCTTGCTACTGGACTTGGGGGATGTGTATTTCCCTTGCTTAATATTTTGTAACGCAAAAAGGGTAAACGCTTTTTAGTTTGAGCAAAATTATTCCTGCGACTTTAGGTAGAGAGCGGCAATATTGGAGATTAGTAGAGACGCATTAGCAAAGTGGGACGAAGTCCCATTTCGCGTCTCTACAAGGGTTTTGAAATTACGTGAAATCATTTGACTAATTAAAAGTTATTTTTGACACCAGGCAAGCGTTAGCAGAACCTATCGCTCTTGATGAAGGTAAAACTTGAAATTCCCAATTCTAAAGGAATAGTTTAGCCGGATAAAGCAATGTCTAGGACGGGCTATGCCTACGCTGATTGATTTGTTAACAATTCTTCATTTTTAGATTTGACTTTCAGGATATAAAGAGTTTTATTGAGCAGTAATACTCACCGAGCTATTTACAATTCTTGACTTTCAATTTTTCAAGTAAAGTTTATTGTCTTTTTAAAGTAAACAGTCCCTATCGACTGCTAATCTTTTAATTAATGAAAGCAGGGTTTGAGCGGACATTATAAGCGTCTCAAGTGCTTAACAAAGCTTAAAAGTTCGATAATTAGCGTTAATTTTATAGCGATTAATTAGTTCTTGAGGAATCTCTAAGAGTTTACATTCACCAAGTACACAACTTCCACAAACCGAACTCCCAAACCCGATGATGAATCACTACTCACTTCAATGGATTGAGGCATGGTGCCAAGAGAATGGCTGGACAGATTTATTTGTCGAGCGACGTAATAACTTCTGGGCTTTCCCTCCGGGTGGGGTAATGCCAGAACCAATCCCAGTTCATGTTCTCAGATTAATTAAAGCTGAAAAGGGATTAACTTTTGAAGAACGATTGTGGTCGATGTCGGCAGTAATTGGCACAATCTTAGCTGTTCTTTTTACCTTTTGGTTTCAGTCGCCGATGCCATTAGTTTTGGCTTTCGCTTTTAACGCGGTTACGGTGGCTCAATTTGAACTTGAAGATGCCTAAATTCTTATGTTGAGCTTTGCGATTAAAAACTGCTCTTGTATGCTTTCAGCAAGAGCAGTTTTTAATTTCAGAAAAAGAGATGAAATCACCACAGTTTCAGCTAAAGATTATTAGTTATTATTTATCGATTGACCAAGGCATTTCAGTACATAGTTGAATACAGTTCAGTTAAGGCTTAAGTCTTTGTCAAATTCAATTTTTTAACGTAGACGCGGAGCGGCTTCCCGCAGGGTACCGTCAAGGACGCCAAGAATGCAAAGGAAGAGAAGGAAGAAATGCTTAACTGAACTGTTTCAGTACATAGTTGAGTCTCCTCTGATGTTCTAAACAACTCAGCAGGTGGCACTTCTAGCCAGTAGATATAATGCACTAGTATCTAGCTAAACTTTCAAAATCATCATAATCATTAGACTTACGTGCTGGCTTAAGATCCATTGCACATTCTCTGATAACATCATCTAAATTAGCATCATTTTGTTTACACCACTCTTTTATACAGGCATAGCTAAGTTCTTCAATTTCATCAGCATTGACGAGGGCAAGCTCAGTATTTTCCTCACATTGAAGCAAATCAAGTAATTGATTACGCAATATATTCCGCAAGCTTTTTGATTTAGGGTCGTAAAGAGTCCATTTGTATTCATCCTTGTATTTAAATAAAACGTAAATCAAAATTGTTCGACCCGAATAAGTTTTTGCACTAATAATATCGTCACCAATATTACGGGCGTAGTCGCGGTTATTATATAGCTTAGATGCATGATGATAAAATGGTGATACGTTGTCATCAACTAAAGCCTCTAAATCCAGTACACCTGATTGAATTGTTACTTTGGATGCATTGTTGAAAAAATTAACTTCTTCTTTTTCATTTATAGATAGAACAGGAAGATCCAGAATTTCTTGGGATTGGCTGTGGCGATTTGTCTGACACGATGGGAAGTATAGCAATCCGATTTGATTTCTGAAATTATTTGCGTAGGCTGGGAGTGGGGAGTGGGGAGTAGGGAGTAGGGAAGAAGCCTCTTTGAGTTGTACTGAGTTTTTTCAAAAATCAAACATGAGTCCTATAGTATTGGATTTGTTCATAGATTGTTTTGGGAGCAAACCAGGATTTTGGCGGAGAATCAGTCATAACTCGGTGCTTATATAAGCAAGGCTTAGATTGAAGCCAGGTTAGTGAATAGTACGTTTAAACTATAAACAATAATACATTTGAACTAAATTTGGTTAATTATGTTACTTTTTGCCACTTATTTAACGAACTTAAGTGGTCAAAGTGGTTCTAATTTGCAGACTATTTCTGGGAAGCTCTACTTTTGAGATTCGCCTGTTTCCACGTTGGCAATCCCCAGGGTGTTTTGATGCCAGAACAAGGGGTGGGAAATGCGATCGCTCAAAGCCACTTCAAGTTTCTTCCCCAATTCAACCAAAACAACCAACCTCTCCGCATTTCTGGTATGTCCGAACGACGCAAAATGAGCTTGTTTCAGGAAATAGCGCGATCGCTCGTTGGCAGTAACGGTACAGGGCTTTTAGGGCGTAAATTTAGCCTACATACTCAGTATTTTAAGTGTAAAAATTGTATTTAAATATATTTACTCTGATAAACTTGTGATGATCATTTCCTGGATGCTACCTTCTACAAGGTGACACAGGATTTGGAGCGGTTTTTTTAACCATGAAGCGCAGACACAAAGTAGCTTATAGCTTAACATCGCTGATTAGTCTCAATTTAATATCTACCTTACTTGCATTTGATTGGGCGAACGCAGCGCCAACGCCAAAGGCGAACGCCACAGTACCGAGAACCCCAGATAAAAGTGTCAACTGCGAGATTTTAGTTGTCGGTGGTGGACTATCCGGTGTCGCCACAGCTTACGAGGGGTTGCTAGCAGGACGAACGGTTTGCCTCACGGAAATTACTGACTGGCTGGGAGGACAAATTTCTGCTCAAGGGACATCTGCGTTAGACGAACGCCCAACCCAGCGAGCTCTCAAATTCTATTCTCGCGGCTACCTGGAATTGCGAAACCGGATTGGGCGCAAATACGGTAAGCTGAACCCCGGTGACTGTTGGGTAAGTGAATCTTGTTTTCTTCCCCGCGATGCTCACACTATTTTGACCCAGATGCTTAAAGATGCCGAAAAGCAGGGCAAAGGGAAGTTGCAATGGTTTCCCAACACAGTAATTAAGGATTTGGAAATCGCTGCTGATGGTAAAATAATTAATAGTGCGATCGCTATCCAACATCAACCAGCAAAAGGCGCACCACCTCTCAATACTTTTACTTTATCTCAAAGTATTGAAGATTCTTATAACTACGAAAACTCATCTCGGTTTACTAAAACTATTCTCCGTTTTCTCCCCAAGGAAAGTAAAGGGGATGCTCCTAAATGGTATGTCGTTGACGCCAGCGAAACTGGGGAAATTATCGCCCTTGCTGATGTCCCCTACCGATTAGGCATTGATGCCCGTTCCTACCTAGAACCCTCTGCTTCCAGCACCAACGACGACCCATATTGCCCTCAAGGCTTTACCTACACCTTTGCAATGGAGGCAACCAAGGAATCGCAACCGCAGACGATGCCCCCATTTTATTCACAATACGCGCCATATTTCAGCTATGAATTAACGCGACTGGCTAACTTTGATTTGGTTTTCACCTATCGGCGCATTTGGAGTCCAAACAAAGGGAAACCAGCAAAATTCGGTGGTGTAAGTTTTACTGCTCCTACACCAGGGGATATCTCCATGCAAAACTGGACTTGGGGTAACGACTACCGCCCCGGAACAGCCAAGGATAACCTGATTTACACTCGCCAACAGTTACAAGCTACTGGGCAATTAAACCCAGGTGGCTGGATGGGAGGACTGCGGACAGAAACCCTCCGCAATGCTGAGGAAAATGCCCTATCTTTCTATTACTGGTTGGTAGCTGGAACTACAGATTCTCAACTGGGGGAGGGTGTAAAGCAGCTGCAAAGCAATAACCGCTTGTTGTCAGGGCTAAATTCCCCGATGGGGACAGTGCATGGCTTATCGAAATATCCCTATATGCGCGAAGGACGGCGCATCATTGGCCGCCCCAGTTGGGGACAACCCGGAGGCTTTGGTATTTGGGAAATTGATATTTCTCGCCGAGATTACAATGATCAGTATTACCCCAAAACTCTGCCAGCAGATATGTATCGTCGGCTCCGAGCCGCACTTGCAGGTTTGGAAGCAGTATCAGTAATTGACGGTAAAGTTTCACCAGACAAAGCAATGCGACGGACTCGTTCTACCATCTTTCCCGATGCTGTGGGTATTGGTCACTACGCTATAGATTTCCATCCTTGCATGGTGAATAGTCCCCCAGAAGCTCCTGGTAACACAGAACGTCCAGGCGAAAGACGTGGTGCTGGTCAAGCTTATCCCTTCCAAATTGCTCTGAGGGCGATGATTCCCCAGAAAATTGACAATTTGCTGGTAGGAGGCAAAAGCATTGCCACTAGTCATATTGCCGCTGCTGCCTATCGGGTACATTCCTTTGAATGGTCGTCTGGCGCAGCTGCGGGAACTGTTGCTAGTTTTGCCATCAAAAATGCGATCGCACCTTACCAACTAGTCGATGACTTACCCAAACAAGAGCCACAACTGGAAGCACTCAAACGGCTTTTGCAACAAAATGGCAACCCTACGGCTTTCCCAGATACATCTATTTTTAACGAAAACTGGGATAATTGGCGATAAGGAATTGGCCAAACAGGACGTTGGGCGTTGGGCATTGGTCAAACAGGGCATTGGGCATGGGGACTGAATTCTTCCCAATACACAATACCTAACTCGCTAACTCCTAACTCCTAACTCCTAATTCAGCACTCCCCACTCCCCAGACAATAGACTAAACTATTTACTTGTAGTGTAGTTTTGTAAAATTATCTTGCCCAATTGTTCTATGGTTACGACACTTTCAGCAGATGTTTACGGGATGGCCACAGCACCAACTATAGCTCCTGAACGGTCTAATCAAGTTACCCACAAGCCATATCCGAATTACAAAGTGATTGTATTAAATGATGATTTTAATACATTCCAACATGTAACTGAATGTTTGATGAAATATATTCCGGGGATGACTGGCGATCGCGCGTGGGATCTGACTAATCAGGTACACTATGAAGGTCAAGCGATCGTCTGGGTCGGTCCCCAAGAACCTGCGGAACTTTATCATCAGCAGCTGCGCCGAGCAGGTTTGACAATGGCACCTCTAGAAGCAGCTTAATCATCATGGGCAAACCCACCGTAGATCCCCTCCGAGCAGCTTCGCAAAAAGCTGCCAGACTGGTTTGGAATCACTCGACACACCTTTCTGGTCTCATCCCAATTTTAGAACGTCTTTGTCAGCAGGATGGCATCCAAACCGTGACGCCGGGAGTGATTGGACGGGCAAAGGGTCATTGTCCAAAAATGCAACTGCGTGTCTCAGTACCAATTCGCGGCGGCTATAAAGTAATTGCACGGCAGGGGAAGACGGTACAAGAGGTGTTTATTTTAACCCCTTTGGCGCAGTCAGAACTGGAAACGGCATTAGCGATCGCGATGAAATCTTAATCATGCCCTATGCCCCGTGACTATTCCTCAACCCGGTGGACTGCAAATTTGTGTAGTGGCAAACTAACAATACAAGAAAAAGTTAAGAAATATGACAGAGCCGTAGTTATTCTCAAAGTCATGACTACAGATTCCCAGTCGGGTAAAACTATTTTCTCTATACCAAACGCTACACAGTAAACTAGCCAATAAGTAAAGCTCATTCTAAACAGAATCCGCTCTGTTTCTTCCACATCATTTTTTTGCTGCTTGCCGTCCCACAGTAACATCAGTCCAATAATGCAAGCTACAAAGGAAACAGCAACTACAAATTCGTGACAAAATATATTTAACGAATGCATTTGTGTTTATCCCCACATTTTCCAGTTGAAATTAAGTCTAAAGGAATATTCCTTGCAGAAATACAAAATATTTACAAACCTCAATAGAGTCATGCGGTTGATGTAAACAAATGCAACAAAAATTGTTGTTTTGCAAATCTAGATATTTTTAATGAAAGTTAAATATTTTTGTTAAGCAAGCCTTTGGGAATTAGAGATTACTAACCTGATTTGTGCTTAACTAAACTCTAATGGGGGTGCTGTTAGTGGAGGAGTGCAATGTTCAGGTTTGGGTTTGATTGTATTAGGGCGCTCTGTTAGGTATTGCTAACGCTAGCGTTAGGACTTGACTGGGGAATTGTGTGATCGCTCAAATTACTTCAGATGCTACTCTAGCTATAAATGTAGATTCAATAACGAAGATCCAACAACTAGCGCAGCACACATCATGGTTTGCTAATTGCTGGATAAATTGCTGCATTTTAGAGAGATTGCACTTGTTTGAAGACAATAGCTGAGAAATCTTAACAATTTTCTTCTGATGTTTCACAAGCACCAATGCTTACCCAGCGGCTAGAACCATCTTCCCAATGTTCTTTTTTCCAAATGGGGGCATTGTGTTTGAGAGTATCAATAGCATACTGACAAGCTTCAAACGCCTCACTCCGATGAGGACAACCCACTGCTACTAAAACGCTAATTTCTCCAACTTGCAAACGTCCGGTGCGATGATGAATTACTACCCGATTCACATCAGACGTAGATAAGCGAATATCAGCAGCAATTTGATAAAATATCCGCAATGCCATCGGTTCGTAAGCTTGATATTCTAGAGCAATTACAGGTTTCCCATCGGTTTGATTGCGAACCATGCCACTCATCATAACCACAGCACCGTTGGCTGGATCGTTAGACTTGGCATAGATTTCTTCAAGAGACAATGGTGCAAAGCTAATGGCAAAACTATCTTCGGCTCTTGGTTTAACAGCAGAGGCAAGTGTAGTCGTCATAACTGCGTTAGTATTATGTGGGTTTTTTCTATTGTCTCTGAACAAAACGCTTCTGGTGTATATTTACTTGCTCTTGCTAATGCTTTTGGGCAAAACAAGGATTTTTTAGGTTGATAATTTTATTGCCCATTATAAAAGTAATCAAGGGTTAAAATTTTATTTCTATGTAATCAAGGGTTAAAATTTTATTTCTATAACTAAGTGGGCAAGAAAAATTTAATCCCTGTAAAGAATGTATAATTAACGTCGGTTGTATTAATAGAAAGTACGGCAGCTTGAATTACTGATAGTATCGTTTTTTCTGCTAGCGCACCCGACAATTTAAATTTATTAACATATCCCTCTTCTGTCACTCTCCGGGAGGGCGATCGCTAGAAGCCTCATGAGGCAATCAATACAAGCTATATATACTATTAGAAAAAAATTGGTCTTGTATTTGTTATTAGAAAATAATCGCGCAATCGCTTGCTATACAAAAGCTCTAGAATTCAGAAATGGCAAATGTTTTCGGAGAGTGACAGAAGAGTGATACAAAATGTTGTCTTGCCAAAAGTGAATCTAGATTACATGGAAAAGTTGCCTTGCTTATCATTCACCAGCGTATAAGTAAAATATCGGTGAACGCCAAAATGCTGTAAGTTTTGCTTATCGTGGGAAGAAGATAAGTTTTACTTATATATTGTAGATGTCCCTACAGATTACTTATCACTCTTGCATCTGACATAAACTGGCATAAATATTTTAGGTAGCAAGGTGATATTACTCACGACAGTAGTACTGATATGGCTTCCGTCCACATGAATAAATTAGAGATGCTTGTGTTGAAAGAAAATATTATGTGGCTTAAAGTCACTACTGAGTAATGCTTTGAAGTCCTCAGAGTCTAAAAAGCGTGCGACTTAAAACAGACATGCCCAACAAAGCTGGTAAAGTGTTTCTACCTTTATGTCAGTTTTATGCCAGTTTATGTCTTATGCCAGAAGGCTTCTTTGCTGTATAGTATGCCAGGAACCGGACTTGAACCGGTGACACGAGGATTTTCAGTCCTCTGCTCTACCAACTGAGCTATCCCGGCTGGGGCTTTTGTGAGCCACGATTAATCAATGTAGCAAACATCAAAGAATATAGCAAGTCCTTGGAGAAAAATATTTATGCAGCTTTCAATCTCAACTTGAACCAGATGAAAACGGCTACAAATAGCAGAAACTGGACAAGAACAATACTTGGCCCAGAAGCAAAGTTGAAAATACCTGACACCATGATGCCAGCAATGCTGCTGATGGAACCAACTATCACCGACATGACTAGAAAGCGGCTAAAGTGATGACTCATCAGTTTGGCGGTAGAGGCGGGAATAACCAAAAAAGCGTTCACCAGTAAAACGCCGACAGCTTTAATCGCTACAGCAACGGCGAGTGAAAGCAAGACCACAAACACATAGCGGTACAATTGGACGGGAATACCTTGAACTTGGGCGACATCGGGGTTAAGGGTCAATAAAATTTGCTGCCGCAGGGTTGATAGTAAAAATATGCTACCTCCTACAAGTACTAGCAGCGTCAAAATCAAATCTGTGGTGTCGATCGCCAGAATATCGCCGAATAGCACCGCCATCAAGTTGCCACGATATCCTTTAATCAGGCTAGTGAGAATCACACCGATCGCTAATGCCCCAGATAGCACTATGCTAAGGACGCTATCGCTAGCTAAGTCGGTTTTGTCGATAAAGTAGAGGACAATAACACCAAAAACCAAAGTAAAAGGTAACAGCATCCAAGTAGGATTTATTTGTAGCAGCACGCCTAACGCCACACCTACTAATGCTGCATGACCAACCGCATGGCTAAAAAAAGATAACTGGCGCAAGGTGACAAAACTGCCCAACATCCCGCCAAGTATTCCCATCAATACAGCACCGACGATCGCCCGTTGCATAAAGGGGAATTGTAACAAGCTTACCAAGTCATTACTATTGGCGATCGCTAACCAAGCTATCTGACAATCATTGAAGAAATTCATACTTATGGGCATTAATGTTGGTGCTGGTAGCGACTGAAACCTGGGCCGTAGGTTGCTAACAGGTTTTGCGGTGAAAGGGCTATTTCCGGCTTACCAGTACAAACAATGCTTTGGTTCAGGCAAAGCACGCGATCGCAATGGTGATTTACCATATCAATATCATGAGAAACTTGCAATACCGTCCAACCCTCCTCCCGCTTTAATTCATTTAGCAAAGCGTAAAAATCTGCTGTACCTTGCACATCAACACCAGCAAAGGCTTCATCGAGTACCAACAGTTTCCGAGGCATTACCAAACAATAAGCCAATAAAACCCGCTTCAGTTGACCACCACTAAGAGTACCAATAGCTTGATGCTGTAAATGATAAGCATCGGTTCGCCGTAAAGCTTTTACTACTGCTGCCGATTTTTCTCGGTCTTGTCTCCACAGCTTGGAGAAAAATAAATCCCCTCTTTTTCCTTCCTTAGCCCATCCCAGTCCCACCAATTCGCTGACAGAAATGGGAAAGCTGCGGTCAAAGATGAAATTTTGCGGCATATAGCCCAACATGTGACGTAAACGCCCCAGCCTTGCAATTGGGCGACCTAATATTTCAATCGTCCCAGCACTTCGAGGTATCAAATCTAAAACCGCTTTTACCAGAGTACTTTTACCAGCACCATTGGGGCCAACAATGGCTGTATCTGTTCCTGGAAACAATTCAAAGGATACATCTCGAACAGCTAGATAGCTGCCTTGATAGACAGTTAGTCCTTCTACTTTCAAAATAGCAATGTCATTATTCATTATTGATTAACATTTAAAAAAGTGATTGTTTATAAATTAGGATTTCTAACTCCTAACTCCTAACTCCTAACTCCTAACTTCTAACTCATTTACACGCCGTTTCTAAAGTTTGCAAGTTAGCTTTCATAGCCTCGAAATAATGCTGTGGATCTGTTGCACCAGTTTCCAGAGAATCCAGAGGACGCAAAGTTAACTTCAAGTCTTTCGAGAGGCTAGTTAGTAGTTTGTTATCTACTCCTGGTTCACTAAATAAAGCTTTAACTTTGTACTGTTTTACAGCATTGACTGCATTTTGCACATCCGTTGGGGAAAGTTGATCTTCGGGAATTTGCACCACAGCAACTTGCTTGAGGTTATAGCGTTTAGCTAAATATGGAAACGCATCATGAAAGGTAATAAAGGTGCAACTAGGAGTTTTCTGTAAAGTCTGCTGAAATTCGCTGTTTAAACTTTCTAATTCTTTAATATAAGCCGCAGCATTGGCCTCATAAGTAGCTTTATTCGCTGGATCGGTAGCAATTAATCCATCCCTAATATTAGTTACTTGTTGTTTTGCCAAAACTGGATCTAACCAAACATGAGGATTACCTTGGGCGTGTTCGTGATCTTCTTCCTTTTTCGCTGTTTTTACAACGGGTGAAATTTCATTTAAGGGTTTAATACCTTTACTGGCATCAATTTCAACTAATTTGGTATTTTGGGCATTTTTGACAGTATTTTCCAAAAATTCCTCCAAACCTAACCCATTTTTTACTAACACATTCGCAGTAGCGATCGCTTTGACATTTTCTGGTGTTGCTTGGTATTCATGTACCTCCGTACCAGGTGGCACTAGAATTTCTACATCTGCCACATTTCCAGCCACTGCCTTAGTAAACAAATATATCGGCAAAAATGTCGTCACTACTTTAGTTTTTCCCGACTGCGCCCGTGGGGTAGAGGCAGCTTTCTGTGCTGGCGGCGACTGTTCCGAAGTTATTCCCCGATTTGGATTCGATTGACTACAGCCAGTAGCCATTGACAACATCAGCAGAGCAATTATGGGCAAAATGCCGCTTCTTTGTCTGCCTGTTCTAAGTCCTGTGCAATTCACAATCACGGTGTTTTCTCCTCAAAACCGATGCAAGTCTGCCTCTGTCACAATTCTTATTGACAATGAGACCTATTCTAAATTTTATACTATAATAATTCTCATTCTCATTCAATCCACATAATATCATTCTGAGTTTCTTGTGTAATGAGTAACAACAAAACTTTTCCAGACGGTACAGCCCTCTGCAATTTAGTTTTCCCTGAATAATTAGGATTTCTTGACTTTTCTTGTTAAAAAGTTTGCTTACTTCTGATAAGATTGCTGACAAATATTCTCATAAAATACACGTTGAAAAAAACGTGGTTTGGGTGTGAATTGGAGATCAGTGTGAGGAGAAAAATGCAAAAATTCTGTAAATATCTGCTAGTTAGCCCAGCAGTCTGCGGTGTAATGCTATTTGTGAATACTGCTACATTTGCAGGTGAAATATCCAACACGTCTGAAATCAATCAACCGCAAGTTTTAGCTAATCCAGACATAAGAGCTACGAACACAGCGCCAGATCAGACAATGGCGCAAGTTACCTCCGTGTCTCAATTTTCCGATGTACAACCCACCGACTGGGCATTCCAAGCATTGCAGTCCTTGGTTGAGCGCTATGGCTGTATTGCAGGATACCCAAATAGCACTTATCGCGGTAATCGGGCATTAACGCGATATGAGTTTGCTGCTGGTTTGAATGCTTGTCTTGATCGGGTTAACGAACTTATTGCTACAGCGACTGGCGATTTAGTTAAGAAAGAAGATTTAGCCACATTACAAAAGCTGCAAGAAGATTTTTCAGCAGAACTGGCGACACTCCGAGGTCGTGTAGATGCAGTAGAAACGAAAAGTGCTGAATTGGAGGCGAATCAGTTCTCAACCACAACCAAACTGAATGGGGAAGTGGTAATAGCGATCGCAAGTGTCGTAAGTGGAAATACAGTTAATGTTAATGGTAATGCTCAAAAAGTCAACCAAAATGCTGTCCTTGCAGACCGAGTGCGTCTGAACCTCGACACCAGTTTCACTGGTAAAGATTTACTTAGAACACGACTTCAGGCAACAAACCTAGACCCCTTCTCTCAGACTGCTACCTTTACACCAGAAGGTGACTTCCGATTTGCTGGTGGTAACAAAAGTAATGGAGTTGTGATAGACGCATTGTTGTATCAGTTCCCTCTCAGTAGTAAAACAGGCATCACTCTGGAAGCAAATGCAGGTGCAATTGATGATTTCACTAACACAGTCAACCCGTACCTAGATGGGGACGGTGGTAGCGGTGCCCTTTCCAATTTTGGAACTCGCAACCCAATTTATTATTTAGCCAATGGTACTGGTATCGGAATCAAACACGAATTCAGTGATAAGCTGGAACTAAGCTTGGGGTATTTAGCGAATGATGCTGCTAACCCTCAACTAGGCTCTGGTCTGTTCAATGGTGCTTATGGTGCTATAGCGCAGTTAACTGTTAAGCCTAGCAATCAAATTACCTTTGGTTTGACCTACCTTAACGCCTACAACACTAATTTTTCTGCCAATGGTAGTGGTGGTAGCAATAACGCTAATAACATATTGCAGAATGCTTCTAGTAACTCCTACGGTATAGAAGCATCCTTTCAACCTAGCTCAAAATTCGTGATTGGCGGTTGGGCTGGCTTAACCAAAGCTCGCGTCCTTTCGGTTACTCCTGGTGATGCTGACATCTGGAACTATGCCGTCACACTGGCTTTCCCGGATCTTGGTAAAAAAGGTAACATTGCAGGCATTGTTGTGGGTATGGAACCTAAAGTTACCAGCGTGAGCGGTTCTCTCAGCAATGCAGGTATCAACAAAGATCCAGACACTTCATATCACATTGAAGGTTTTTATCAATATCAACTGAGTGACAATATCAGCATTACCCCAGGAGTTATCTGGCTAACAGCGCCAGATCATAATAATCAAAACGATGATATCGTGATTGGTACAGTGAGAACCACATTCACTTTCTAATTTTCACAATCTTAGCTGAAGACACAGATTAATTCTTTGTATCTTCGCTTTTTTAGATAATTTAAAAATTAAAACCCAGCATTTTTGCTGGGTTTTAATTTTTAAAACGAGAACGACATTGTTAGTTTTTCAGACCGTATAAATACATTATTTTAAACTAACTTTAATTTCCGTTTTACAAATGAACCAGCACTTATAACACCGAACGCTAGCAAGCCCAATGTTGCAGTAGGTTCAGGAACACTAGCTAGTCTGTAGCTATGGTTATCAGTTTCAAATGCAAGACCAGTTGATCTCAAAACTACTTTATCAAAAGTCTCTCCTATACTACTATTTGCTAACAAATTAACATAGACATTATTTGCACTACCACTCTGTTCACCATTAGCTGGAGCGCCTGGAACATTTGCGCCATTAAATGTTGCGAGTAGATTACCTCCACTATAGACATCCACAAAGTTATATGCATCTATTGACCCCCAGTAGAGGCCAAAGTAATCAACAGCCTTAGCAAAGGTAATAGTTTCATTACCAGTGTTTCCTGCAATATTCTGACCGTTAGCTTGGGCACCTTGTGGCGCAACCGTTAAGTATTTGGTGGTATCACCGAAGGGGGTAGCATATTGACTATCTACATTCCCTTGGACAATTCCATTGGTTGTGGAGTAAGTAACAAATCCGTTTGGATCGGTTGCTGTCCCGTCATTGAAGTTGATCGTTGTAGCTCCTTGAATATTAGTATATTGACCTTCTCCTGCAACCGGTATGGAACCTCCTTGAGTCAGGCTAACAGCGCCAGCTGGGTTAGCACTCATTAAAACAACCGCTGTTCCAATTAAGGCTAATGATAGTTTTTGTACAGTAGACATTGATTTAATTCCTTAAACATTTGATACCCATACCTTGGCATATCATCCGAGTATTTGTGTAGTAGGTAAGAATCATTTTTACCAAAACTATTTATTGAACCAATAAATCTGAAGATGGCAAAAAGTTATTTAGAATAGTGGATATGAAGACAATCACAGACTAAAATATCTATATATATATACGTATGCGAAGATAAAACCTGTATTATTATTTGAGCTAACATCTGGAACTCTGCCGTCACACTGGCTTTCCCGGTTCTTGGTAAAAAAGGTAACATTGCAGGCATTGTTGTGGGTATGGAACCTAAAGTTACCAGTGTGAGTAATTCTCTCAGCAATGCAGGTATCAACAAAAATCCAGACACTTCATATCACATTAAAGGTTTCTATCAATATAGGACTCATGTTTGATTTTTGAAAAAACTCAGTACAACTCAAAGAGGCTTCTTCCCTACTCCCTACTCCCCACTCCCCACTCCCAGCCTACGCAAATAATTTCAGAAATCAAATCGGATTGCTATATAAGCTGAGTGACAATATCAGTATCACCCCAGGAGTTATCTGGCTAACAGCGCGAGATCATAATAATCAAAATGATGATATCGTCATTGATACAGTGAGAATCACATTCACTTTCTCATTTTTAAATATTAAAATAAGACGCAAAATTATCCTTTGCGTCTTATGTTTTGTGTGTGGTTTAAAAAACAAAAATCAGTATTGTTGCTGGGCTTGATATTTCCAAACAATATAGCGATTCTAGGACTATTTCATTCTCATTTAGAGGATGTTTGAAAAGTCATGATTGATGTATTAAATATTTTTTACCCCACCCTAACCCTCCCCTTATAAAGGGGAGGGAACCGGAAATATTATTTCCCCCCTTGATAAGGGGGGATTAAGGGGGGTAATACGGCTTGTATATATACGGTAGGATGCATTGGGGAGGGAACCGGATTTTTCTTGTTTCCCCTACATCGGGGGGATTAAGGGGGGTAATAACGGAATTAAGATCGCAGCCAACTACTTTTCAAACAACCTCCTAGCCCTCTGCCATAAAGAGAGATAAAAGTCTTACGCTTTTTTAGTATGCTTCTAAATATGGAAATTCACTGAAGCAGTTATGTTTGCACACCAAATGCCTCTGCATCTACACCCCAATTTACCCAGCAAATCGCCTCACGCGCTGAGTTCATATTAGGTGGAACTCGCAAGGCATGAATAAAGCTTGTGCTAGGGCAAGTCATTTTTAATAAATAAATCGGTTCGATATCCACATTATTATCAATTTTTAATAGTGTATATTCTTGCCAATTATCTAATTCAATAGCTTGTAATTCTTCGCAAATTCTGGCGTAACCGATACCCTCAATTAGTACTCGCCGTAGTTCGGCGTTTTCCTCTGATAAAAGCCATTCAGCTTGCCATTGCTGCGGGTGGATTTTACCATATTTTTCAGGCAAAGTTACATTGTGATATGAGTACAGGCTATATCCATCAATAAATTCAATGGCGGGTTCGCCTTCAGCATGGAGGCGATTTTGATTGTCAAAAGATAATTTTGTGGGGCGATCGCATACTATACAAGTATATTTACCTGCGAAAATCCAGCCGCACTCTTTGACTACTGACTCAAATGAATTCCATGTAACTTGATCATGCACACAATTCAAAACCGAAATACAAAAATCATTGAAACTTGCACCAAGAGCTAATATTTCATAGTGAATGCAGTCCTCCTTGGCATTTTCCACTTCAAGTTGTAGTTGACTTTCCAGTTGTTTATCTAATTCGCTCCACAATTCCCAGCAATGGTTACAATTATTCATACTATTGTCTAGTTTCATTTTTAATTCAAACCACAGTAGAGTATGAAGTTCGCCATCAATTTGTTTATATAATTCATCCTCTAGGTCGTTACATACGTTTGCAGGCGGTTGTTCATAAATACATAATTCCCCCCACAGTTCCGAACCACTATCCCAATCGCTACCAAGTTCTTGTGATAATTTGCTTAAAGTAGTTATCAAAGCAGCATTCGGGCTATCATAAAAAACTATCTCAGGTTCTTCCATACCAATCAAAACATAAGTAGCTTTGACCGCTTTCGCCGCTTTTTCACGATCAATCCTCTCAGTTGAAAGCGCGATCGCTCTCCACTTATCCCGATAAACTGGAATCAAAGCCTCTTGCTCAGGTGTTAACTTTTCAATCAGCGACATAACGCCAACCTTCAGGCTCGTATTCTCTCTGAATTTTCACCATCCAATCACCTTGGGGAATAGAAATAGCTTTATGCTCCTCATGAGCTAGCAATGCCGACACTGAAAACACACGTAAATAAAGTGTGCTATCTTTTTCGTATAATTCTGCGCTTCCTTCAGTAATGCGATGTTTATGCCCCGTAACTTCGCCTTCTGCCAAAGTTAAGTGAGGTATTTTTTGTCCTTAGATTTGCTGCACAGGCAGTAAAATTACATCACCTTGACGAATCGGTTGCATAGTTTTGCTTTCCTGACATGGGTACAAACCCCACTTCGCTTTTGCTCTCAAGTTTGGTTTAATTTTGGCACAAGCTTTATGAAAGTTGGGCATTGGGCAGAATGAAAAATTTTACCTCTTTCCCCTCTGCTCCCTCGTTCAAAAAGATATCGTCTATTACACTTGCCGGGTATTTTTAAAACTGTAGTCGCCAATTATGCGTTAGATAAGTTAAAGATTGAAATAGCTGGAAATTCACACCCAGCGTTCCCCTCCCTTATCCTGTGGGACAGACTGGGCCATAAGTTCAGCGGTTTTTCTCCCAAGCAGGCAGTTTATGTGAGGATTAAATCACCGCCCTAAGCGTGACCTTTTATCTTGACAATTTGCAAAAATTACCTCAATTTGACTGTTTAGCTTAGTAGCTATTCTTTTTATTGAAATTTCCATGTCAACTCTCGTCATCGTCGAATCTCCAACCAAAGCTCGTACCATTCGCAACTACCTGCCAGCAGGCTATCGGGTGGAGGCGTCTATGGGTCATGTGCGTGACCTACCCCAGTCGGCTAGTGAAATTCCCGCCGCTATCAAAGGGGAAACATGGGCGCAGCTAGGGGTAAATGTGGACGCCGACTTTGAACCGGTATATGTTGTCCCGAAAGACAAAAAGAAAATTGTCACCCAGCTTAAAGAAGCCCTCAAAGATGTAGATGAACTGATTCTGGCAACGGACGAAGACCGGGAAGGTGAAAGCATTAGTTGGCATTTATACCAATTGCTGAAGCCGAAAGTTCCGACTAAGCGGATGGTGTTTCACGAAATTACCCAAGAGGCGATCAAAAAAGCTCTGAAAAACTGCCGCAATATCGATGAGCAGTTGGTTCGCGCCCAAGAAACGCGGCGGATTTTAGATCGACTCGTGGGCTATACCCTGTCTCCCCTGCTATGGAAAAAAATCGCCTGGGGATTATCTGCTGGGCGGGTGCAATCTGTAGCCGTACGACTTTTAGTCACTAGGGAACGCCAACGCCGCGCTTTCCATGAGGGTACGTACTGGGATTTGAAAGCCAGTTTGTCAAAGGAAAAAACCCCCTTTGCTGCCCAGTTGGTAACATTGGCAGGAAGCAAAATAGCTAACGGCAGCGATTTTGATGCAACGACTGGACAAATTACCGCAGGTCGCAATGTCTTGTTGCTAAACGTTGACCAAGCGATCGCCCTCAAGGAACGCCTGACTGGGAAAACTTGGAGTGTTACCGAGATGGAAGAACGCCCTGTGACGCGCAAGCCGTCGCCACCGTTCACCACTTCGACGCTGCAACAAGAATCTAACCGGAAACTGCGCCTCTCAGCCCGCGATACGATGCGGGTTGCCCAGAATTTGTACGAACAAGGGTATATTACCTATATGCGGACAGATTCGGTGCATTTGTCAGATCAAGCGATCGCAGCAGCTCGAAGTTGTGTAGAAAAGCTCTACGGTAAACAATACCTCAGTCCCCAACCTCGGCAATACACCACCAAATCCAAAGGCGCACAAGAGGCGCACGAAGCAATTCGTCCAGCAGGTAGCAGTTTCCGCACCCCCCAAGAAACGGCTTTGGGCGGTCGAGAACTTGCCGTTTACGATTTGATTTGGAAGCGGACTGTCGCCTGTCAAATGGCTGATTCCCGCCAAACTCAAATTACCGTGCAATTGCAAGTTGAGGATGCTGGATTCCGTTCTTCTGGCAAACGGATTGAATTTCCAGGATATTTACGTGCCTACGTCGAAGGTTCAGATGACCCGGAAGCAGCACTGGAAGACCAGGAAGTAATTTTGCCCAATCTGAAAGTCGGAGATCATCCGAATTGTACAGAACTGGAAGCAGTTGGTCATGAAACTCAACCGCCAGCTAGATACACTGAAGCGACTTTGGTAAAAACCTTAGAAAGCGAAGGTATTGGTCGTCCCAGTACCTACGCTAGTATCATTGGCACCATCATCGACAAAGGTTATGCCCATTTGGTGAGTAACGCTCTTATCCCCACCTTCACCGCTTTCGCCGTCACCGATTTACTGGAAAAACATTTCCCAGACATCGTTGATCCCAGTTTTACCTCGAAGATGGAGCAAACCCTCGATGACATTGCCACAGGTGAAGCGAAATGGCTACCATACTTGCAACAATTCTATCTCGGAGAAAAAGGGCTGGAAACCCTCGTAAAAGAACGGGAAAGTCAAATTGATGCCACCAAAGCTAGGACTGTAGAACTAGAGAATCTAGATGCCAAAGTCCGAATTGGTAAATATGGCCCCTATATTGAAGTCGAAAATGGTGAGGGGGTTATCACTGCCTCAATTCCCAAAGACCTAACACCAGCCGACCTCGACCCCAAGCAAGTAGAAGTATTGCTGCGACAAAAAATCACAGGCCCTGACCAGGTAGGCCGGCATCCCGAAACTGGCGAACCGATTTATGTGAAAATTGGTGCTTATGGGCCTTATGTCCAATTAGGTGACAAAACCGACGAAAATCCCAAACCTAAACAAGCCTCCCTACTCAAGGGTGTCACCCCAGAAACCGTTACCCTGGAAATGGCTGTTGGTCTATTGGCACTACCCCGGACATTGGGAGTTCATCCAGTCACTGGCGGCAAAATCCAAGCAAGTTTGGGGCGCTTTGGCCCTTATGTTGTTCATGACCAGGGTAAGGAAGGGAAAGACTACCGTTCCCTGAAAGCTGCTGATAATGTATTGACAATTACCCTAGAACGTGCATTGGAATTATTGTCCGAGCCAAAAAAGGGACGCAGTTCTACCAACAGCAAGTCTAAGGCAGCCTTACGCGAATTGGGTACACATCCAGAAGACGGAGAAACAATTAACATCTACGATGGCCCCTATGGCCCTTACATTAAACATGGCAAAACTAATGTGAGTATCCCAGAAGGTCAAACTGTAGAAGATATAACCCTAGCTGAGGCGCTGAACTTATTGACAGCTAAAGCATCGACAGCGAAATCGACTCGCAAAACGACTAAATCAACGAGTTCCAAATCTAAGTCAACTGCTAAGTCAACAACCGCGGCGAAAAAAAAGGTAACAGAAGGTTAATTGCAAGTCAAGAGTCCAAAGTCCGATCCTTAGCTCTTGACCCCTGATATTCATCCTTGATAGGATGCAGTTCGGTAGGTTGCAAGTGTGATACTCTAAAAAGTAAGGGAGAACACAACGCCAAATTTGAGAAGTGGCTTATGTCCCAAATACGGGATTGTGTCTGTGCCCGGTTGGAACTCAGAGGTGCCAAAATATGCCATTTTCTGCGTACCTGTTAATCAAAAATTGAGGTAGTATCTCAGGAGCGGTCAGTTCATGGACTATATAGAAAAGGTGCTGGAAAAGCTTAAGGAATTAGCGCGGAGGCTAATTGAGAGCCTGTTAGGGCCAGACGCACAAGCGGAACCGGAACTGATTCCGATTCCTGTGAACGATCGCTCGCGCCGTCGCCACTAGCCCCGAAATGCTGAACTCGACGTTGCAACCCTTAAGCATTCTGGCACTGCATGGGCCAAACTTAAATTTGCTAGGACAGCGAGAACCAGGAATTTATGGTTCGTTGACACTAGCTGAAATTAACCGCCTGTTAGAAGAAGAAGGATTCAAGTTACAGGCGAAAATTTTTCCTTTGCAGTCAAATCATGAAGGAATTTTGGTAGATACTATTCATGGCGCATTAGGACAACATCAGGGAATTTTGATTAATGCAGGAGCATATACCCACACAAGTGTGGCATTGCGAGATGCGATCGCGGCTGTTAACCTGCCCACAGTAGAAGTACATCTGAGTAATATTTACCGCCGGGAAGATTTTCGCCATCATTCGTACATTGCTCCGGTAGCGATCGGGCAAATAAGTGGTTTTGGCGGACAAAGTTACTTGTTGGGCTTACAAGCTTTGGTGAATCATTTAAGAGTTAGGAGTTAGGAGTTAGGAGTTAGGAGTTAGGAGTTAGGAGTTAGGAATTAGGAATTAGGAATTAGGAATTAGGAATTGGTAGTTGGTAGTAAAGTTAGGAATTAGCAATCTTTAATTAACTCCTCACTCCTCACTTTTAACTATATAATTCATGCGTTACTCTCCTATAAGTCGGTTTAAAGGTACTTTAATTGGAGCATTCCTGGGGGAAAATTTAGCCTCTGGTGGTGAAATACAGTCTCAGAGTTACCTGGATTTGGGCAGAATGGCGGTTTTGGGTACTGAGAGTTTGATTGCGTTAGGTAGATTAGATTTAGATGATTGGATAGGGCGTCAGCAACAAGAATCTCTTCATTTAGTAGCAACTGATGACATATCGATCAAAATAATTATTGCCACACTACCAGTAGCACTTTTTTTTCACGAAAATCCAATTAAGCTGCGACAAAACTTGCTGCATGTCCTCAAAATCTGGGAGGATGACCTATTAGTACGGGATGGAACATTAGCAGTTGGATATGCGATATCTCTTGCCCTAACTGAAAAACTCGACCCCCTAACCCTCATCCCGCAAACAATTTCTTTTCTCGGAGAAACACCGACATCAATACCAAAAAATTTATTAAGAGTCCAGAATTTATTAGAGCAAGGGGCTGGATTGTCAAGGGCGCAAGCTGAGTTTGCTAGGGAAGAAAAACTCAGTAACACTATTGCTATGGCATTTTACTGCTTTTTGAGTACCTTAGAAGATTTTCGCCTTGCAGTTTTACAGGCTACTCACAATGGCAATTTTAAAGTGGAAGATGCTACGCCTCTATGCTCACAGGCTACAGGTGCAATTACTGGTGCTTTATCAGGAGCATATAACGGTACAGGTGGAATTCCCGTAAATTGGCAAGTCTTACTCTTGCAGAAGAATTCTCCAGTATGGGGATTAACTAGCTTTTCCCAAATGTTAAAATTAACCGATGCATTTGTGGCGGTGTGGTCAGGAGTGTATAATCTTGCCCTGCATCCAAGGGAGTTAACAGAGGAGGGATCTGAGGTGGATTTGCTTTCAGTTTACGCAGCTCCTCGCGTTATTCGGTGGCGTTAATCCTATTTTCACTGAACAACGGTGCAGGTGCCAAACGCTGAAGACTACACAATCTAGCCAAAAACTACAAAACTTACTAATACAGCTTGGCAAAAATCCAGCTACCATCTCAAACAAGATTTGGGGCTTAAGGTTCTTGTTAAAGGTAAATAAGTGGGCAAGAATAAATCAAACTATGTTACGCAATGTAAAGTTAATTAAATTACCTCGTAGTAAGGGCTTCAGCCTTTAAAATAGGTCTGGAGTCACTTACCACAAACCTTTAATTATTCACGCCCACTTACTTAGGCAAACTTCCGTCACAGTGTACTAGTCTCGGATACTAGAATTTTTCAGCAAACCCTCGGACTGATGCTGTAGGTAGCTATTGTGGCAAATCGGCAATAAAAAAGCCCCCGCCACCGTAGTTGCAGCAGCCGCAGATTAAACTTCCCTGATGATTGTCCTTTTTTGAGCTATCAAAGTCGGCAATTGCAGGCAGAGATAATGAAAATGCAGCAATTTTTGCAGTTCTTGACCCAGCAATTGACTCACTGGCGGCGACAGTATAAAGGACTACGCCGTAAGGGAAAGTTAATCAGAAGTCCCAAAGGTAAAAGCCATAGAAGAGAACTTCTAAGGACTATGCTCAAGAATGTACTTCTGTTTTTATCAAAAACCAATGAAAAAAGCGTAGGCGTAGCCCGCCGTAAGCATCGCCGAAAACAAGAAAGAGCGCTCAAGTCAAAGGTAAAATCGGTCAAAACTAAGAGTAGTATTTATGCAGTCGGTTTAGATTGGGTACATGAACAGCGTTCCTCGGTAATTTTAGCGATCGCTGTAGTGTCCCTCACAGGCATTATTGGCCATAAATTATACAACCAAACTCAAATCCAAGTAGGAAATCCCGCGCCCCAGACAATTACAGCCCCTTACACAGCTAGCATCGAAGATCAGAAAAAAACAGAAGCCGAGCGCAAAGCCGTCAGTAAAAGCTCCTTACAAATGTTGATGGTTGATGCGCGAATGAACGAACAAATCAACGAAAATTTGCAACAACTTCTGGATGATGGCAACAAAATACGCACTGTTGCTGGAGCTTTTCCTTTTTTTGATCCTGTAGTTTTGTCCATTTCTACCCAGCGTTACCTCCGCTCTTGTCCTGACTCGGAATGGCAAGCATTGCTATTGGCTATAGAAAATAGTAAAAAACAGCAGAAGAAAGAAACAGGACGAACCGCCGCCTCATCCCGTTCATCATCTATAGCTGCACCCAATCAGGAACGTCAGCCACGCACAACACCATCCAAATCTGATTCCCAAAGTCCACAACTAAAGCCAGAGAAGACAGAGCCAGTTGATTTTTCTCAAAACACTGACTTTACTCAAGCAGAAGCAGAACTAGAATCTTACCGTGTCACAACTTCTGAGAAAAACTTGTCCTTACTGATTGCCCAAATTTCCCAAACACGCCAAAAATACACCCAAGCCATTGCCAAACTTTTACAGTTAAAAACTGCTACCCCAGAAGCAGTATATGAGGCATCTCTCCTTTTAGATTTGTCAGATGTGGAGTGGGAAAAAACACAAATGGGAATCCATCAGAGTACAGAGCGGATTCTCACCCAAGGCATCCCACAGGGACTGCCAAAAAATATTTTACAGGATGCGGTGAGTTTACAATTGCAGACCTTTGTACCAGAATCTGCCGAACCTTTGGCAAAGAACCTGTTGTTAGCTGTACTCAAGCCAAATCTGCAAAAAGATGAAGAACAAACCAGAGAAAATGCTCAAAAGGCTGCTGCTGGTGTGCTACCCGTGATGGTGAAGATACGGCATGGTGAGGTGATAGTCAAAAAAGGAGAGCAGATTACTGCGTGGAACTTTGAGGTGCTGGAGCATTATCACCTGATTCGTCGGGAGGTAAAGTGGCAGGAGTTGGTGAAGTTAGCAGGCATTATTGCGATCGCCATTGGGATTTTTGTCTGGATAGAACGGCATCTCGATTGCGAATTGCGACAACGCGATCGCCTGTTGGTGTTACTGCTGACTCTGAGTGTGCCAGGAGCGATCGCGATGGGATTGCCTTATACCACCTGGAGTGCCCTTGGTTTATTGTTGGGTAGCTTCTACGGGCCCACTTTGGGGTTGACAGTTGTCGGCCTTTTGTTGCCGATATTAGGAATTAGCTTGGATATGAGCAAGGCTGCGCTTTTAGCTGGTGCCGGGGGAGGAATATTAGGTAGTTACATAGCCCAACGACTGCGATCGCGTGAAGAATTAGCATTATTAGGTGTTGCGATCGCCTTAACTCAAGGCGGCATTTATCTGGTTGTTAAAATCTTAATTGGTCAAGCATTTGGTTCAACCTGGTATATAGTTCTCCGAGAAGCCGGATTGTTTGCTTTATCCGGCTTAGGCTGGAGTGTTGTAGCTTTAGGCTTGAGTCCTTATTTGGAAAAACTTTTTGATTTAGTTACTCCCATCCGCCTAGCAGAGCTGGCAAACCCTAACCGCCCCTTATTAAAACGACTCGCTACCGAAACTCCGGGAACTTTTCAACATACGCTGCTTGTGGCTACCCTTGCCGAAGCTGCTGCCAAAGAACTAGGATGCAATGTTGAACTAGTCAGGGCTGGAACATTATATCACGATATTGGCAAAATGCACGACCCCCTTGGCTTTATTGAAAATCAAATGGGGGGGGCGAATAAACATGATACTGAGATTAAAGACCCTTGGAAGAGTGCAGAAATTATTAAAAAGCACGTAACTGAAGGGTTGGTGATGGCGCGTAAACACCTTTTGCCCACGGCGATTCAAGATTTTATTCCAGAGCATCAAGGAACGATGCTGATTGCCTATTTCCATCACCAAGCGCAGCAAATGGCTCAGTCAGATCCAAGTTTAACGGTAGACGATGCAGATTTTCGCTACGATGGCCCGATTCCCCAATCACGGGAAACCGGAATTGTCATGTTAGCAGATTCTTGTGAAGCAGCACTGCGATCGCTGCAAGCATCGGCAAAGCATGTGGGAGAGAAGCGATCGCTCAAAGATGTCTCGACTGAACAAGCTTTAACAATGCTGAATAATATTCTGCGTGCCAAATGGCAAGACAATCAACTCGTAGATTCAGGACTAACACGAGAAGAAATGTCACAAGTTGCCCAGATATTTGTGGATGTTTGGCAGCAATTTCATCACAAACGGATTGCTTATCCGAAGTTGAAGGCTAGTGGTGCTGCGCGGAATTTTTAATTTAAAGATTTCCAAAATAGAGGTCTATATCGTCTTAGCTACTGCCTAACGTATATTAACGTGAGTTCGACAAATCTTTTTTGACCTCTCCCCCAGCCCCTCTCCGACGCGGAAAGGGGAGCCAAAAGCCTAATTCTTTCATTGCTCCTCCCTTTCCGTTTCCCAGAGGGAGGTTGGGAGGGAGAGGTTCATCGAACTCACATTATATTTATTACGCTTCAGCCCATACATCTTGTATGCATAGATGATCGAACTAGCAATCTTTATGTTTTGGCTGGAAGCACTGAGAATCTTGAGTTCTAAATTACGCCGGATGGAGAGGTGTTCTAATGAGTCAAGTCAATTATGCAACTATGTCTGATGGGGAATTGAGGCAATATTTTCTCCTACATCGTGAGGACAAAATAGCTCTTCGAGCATATCTCGATAGACTTGGCGATCGCCCCCGCGATATGATCACAACTGTAGATGATCCCGACTTTGATGCCAAAATCCAAGCAGCAATTCTAAAACAGATGCAAGCAGCAGGCAATAATGGTGAGACGGCGGTCTAACAATCTTGGTGCAGCAGACAGTGGAGAAAAAAATACAACTAAGCAAAAGTGTTGCGAGGTGTGGCTTAATCTCCCCCAATTGCGATGTCTACGACGGGCTATTCGGCGTCGCATATCTGTTGATAATCTTGTATACAATAGCAAAAACAAAAGCGCCCAGAGGACTCTGGGCGCTTTTACTTTTAACTACTTTTCAATACTTACTAACCGAAGATTTTTTTCAACCCATAAGCTGCTAGTCCTACAACTGCACCTGCGGCTATAACAGGAGCAGCACCAATAGCTACGGCTGTACCACCTACGGCTAAACCCATGCCTCCTACTGTCGCTGCAATACCTGCGCCTGCTGCTGCGCCTGCTGCTGCATAACCTGCTGCTTCTGCTGGATTCTTGTCATTATTATTACTCATTAGTAATACCTTGATGTTAACGTACTAATTGTATCTAGCACTAGGTTTGATATTCAACAGTATTCTTACTCTACTTTTCGTTAACTCGAGAAGAAATAGCGAATATATCGCTAGGGGGCAAATTAGTTGAACTCAATGCCCTTTTAGTAAGTTAAGCTTCATCTTCATCAATAGCCAGTGCAAGGTAGAAGTATTTATGAAAGCGTTACCACACCAGAATAGTTAATGATTTTCGCGTCAACAGTTAACAAAGGACACCCATAATTTATAGCTGTAGCTACAATAATTTGGTCAAAAGGGTCGCTATGAAAGCCGCTTAATTGAGTTGAATCAACCACTATTGGCAGCGTCAAATTTAATAGCTGTATTCCGGGATAAGCCAAAGCTGTTTCCAGCCATTGATTAACTGAACAAGAAAAAACCAGTCTATTTTTCTCGACTAATTTGGCGACCTCCCAACAAGAAACAATACTTACTCCTAAACCCTGATATTGATATTCTTCTATATATTCCCGATGTTTTTTAGTTAACCGCTCGTTATCGTCAACCCACCAAACCCATATATGTGTATCAAGTATAATCATTGCAAAACTTCCCAATCTGACAAAGCGACGGGTTCTGTTGGGTCATCATAACGGAGTAGTTTCCCGCGCATTGGATAAAGATTGGTTTCTAACTGGCTAGGTGGTACTTCTTGAGGCTGTGGAGTTTTAGCTTCGAGAATAATTACCTCCACGGCATCCCCTGCATGAAAAGGTAAGCCCCGCAGTATTAAAGTTCCATCTTCAGTTAAAACAGCTTCTACTTTATGAGCATTCATCTTGCTACTCCTATTTTTTAATGGAGAGAGAAAAAGAAAGTTAGTTACTTTCTCTAGTTTTTTTATTATGACGCTTTGGCACGCGATGCCTAGGTTGGGCTACGCCTACGCATTTCCCGATATTCAATCCCTAATCCTCACTACGTCGCACGCCAGCCAAAATAAAATTAACTGCTGCTTGAGTATGCTGCTCAATAAAAGAACTCTTGCATAAATATTGTGTGGTATGATTAATTTCAGTCATTTAACACAAAATTAACCTTTAGAATCGGTATTTTTACAAATACCTTTCTCGCACTCGATTGCATCTACTGCTTCGACTACCGATAATCTCAAGGCTTTTTTAAATTTGGCTGACTCTACACCCCAACCTGCGATCGCTTAATGTCCCCGTTGCTCTTTTTTGTGTAAGAGTTTTACCATTCGTAAGCGATCGCCAGATTTAGTTTTAGTAAGTCAAGCTTCATCTTCATCAGTAGCCATTACAATTTCTTTTCGGGGACGACCGCGCTTTGTCCCATTCAGTCGAGACGCATCAGATTTTGCCAAAGAAGTGGAACTTCCACCCTTTCTGGCAAGTTCAGCCATCCATTTTTCGGTTCCAAATATTCCGTTCATCAAAGCAGGAATACTCAAATCTACATCAAGAGTTTTCCAGTGTAATCCTTCACCCGAAGGTGTTACCTCTATTTCTGCTAAGTCCTTGACCGAAGCACCCGCCAGTCCTTGTCCTACCTCTGAAGGGAACCCAAACATACATTTGTTGGACAAGAAAACTATAATCATTCCTAAATAAGCGTCATAAAAAGCACGAGTAGCCCCTGGTTCAGATGTGGCGATCGCATCTGACTTTGCTCTCGCATTGGCTAGCTTTTCTTTTAATTCTTCTGTAGCCGCAATTTTTTTAACCATGATATTCTCGCCACTTTTTTAGTAGTTCCAATTGGTGATCCACGACTAACTGTAAAGCTTTCACTGCATCTTTATCACTCATTCCTGGGGATACCCAAACCCACTCTGGAGCTAGGTTTTCATCTCCTATATTGATTTTTGCTTCTCCGCCCCTCTTAAAAACATGGAGATCAGCAGGAATATGATCGTTAAGAGTAGATACGAACCTCAAAACCGCCTTTTCTTAAGATTGTTGGCATTTGATATCTTAATTTATAAGATATAACCTAAGCGCTTGGGTTTATCAAGTGACACTCAAGTTTCTTCTAGGTAACACCAAGGAGTAATATTAACAATACAAAGGGTTAGATTTTAACTAGAGGTAATTAGAATAGAAAGTAAAACCACTGATGCATTAGTACACGCCTACTTATCTCTCCAGCAAATTATTGGTCAGTTGTATACAGAAGCAGACAACGCCGTTGCAGAGGGAAATTATAATGATGCTAGCCTGCTTACTAGCCAAGCAGATAGGCTTTACCAGGTAGCAGAAAACTTGGAAACAGTGATTGCAGAGAATGAGGAATAAACATGAGTGACCTACAATCCCAAATTAGACTTGAATCACAACAAGCTGCCCAACTAAGCCAAGAAGCACTGACTGCCTTTGCTGCTAAAAACTTTACTCAAGGTAAAGCATTGATGAAAAAAGCAGTAGAGGCCGGGAGGAGATGTCAGAACCTGATTCAGCAGTATAGCCAGTTAAACATTAAGACAACTCCTTAAAAACCTTTCTTGCACGACGCTGAAATGCTACAAACCGCGATCGCAGTTTCCCAATAAATCCCTAATCCCCAGTCCGTCGCACACCAGCCAAAATAAAATTAACTGCTGCTTGAGTATGCTGCTCAATCATTTCTGGACTCAGCAGTTGCAAATCGGGTCTAGTATGTTTGATGTTTTCGTAAGCGTTGAAGTATAAATTACAAACCCCAATAATATGCAGGGTGGTGAGAAATGGATCGAGTTGACGGAAACAACCTTCCGCCATCCCCCGCTCTAAAATCTTGATGAGATAGCTAAAATTTTCTTGCCAATTCCCCTGTTTGAAATACTTTCCCTGATTTTGGTTTGCTTCTTGAAACCAAAGCATCCCCCGGTGCGGGTGAGCAGCTTCATACGCGATCGCTTCCTTGATAAGCAACTTCAAAGCTTCCCCTGGTGGGAACTGATCCAAATTTAGCTGCCCAAACCCTTCGTGCATCTCCACCGCCGGACGTTGCAGAACAGCTTGATATAGTCCTTCCTTGCTCTGGAAGTAGTAGTAAATCATTGCTGTGGTAACACCTGCACCTCTAGCGATCGCCTCTGTCCGCGCTCCACTGAGTCCATTTCTAGAAAACTCCGCTTCCGCCGCATCGAGAATCTGCTTTTTCGTCGCCTCTGCATCGCGCACCTGACGCGGCTTTTTAGATGAAAATTTTGACTGCGTTGAACGACTCACGTTGCTCCATCATCATAACCAAAATATATTAACTAAAAAATTGGTTAGTAGTTGACATAGAAGATGAAATTTATTACATTTATACTAACTAAAAAATTAGTTAGTTAATCGCATAATTCAGCAATGCAGTAACCAAAGTTAGCCGAGCAAATGCCCGGTAGTATTAGTTCGTCCATTGCAGACAAGACTTTAATTATCCCAATTGACATTCAAAAGAGCAATGTAGGACAGGCGACACCAGCTTATCTACAACTTTTAAATTTCAAGATTTCGTGACATTTTGCTAACACATCTAGCGAACTTTCAACAAATAACTTCTCAATATTTCGGAGGAAAAATGGAACCAATTTTACCAGGTGCGCCTTGGTTAATCGCGCACAAATCTACATTAGGATTGAATCAACCCAATAAAATAACTTTAAACGGACAGGATTATGTCATTTGGCAAAACCAAAAAGGTGAAGTGTTTGCCCTTGATAACATCTGTCCACACATGCAAGCACCATTATCAAACGGTTGGATTTGTCAAGAGAGAGATACTATTACTTGCCCTTTTCATGCACTAGAATTTGATGGACAAGGCAGACTACAGGAAAAAGAAAAAAAGGACACTCAGCCAATTACCAAACCATTAGAGCTAATTATTAGCAATGATTGTATTTGGACGTATGCTGGATTTGAACCAAGATTACCCATCCCAGATTTGCATCGCAGAATTGTCGATGAATACCAATTCATCGGAGTAACTGGAGACAAAAGTATTCAGGGTGAATTTTTGAGTAACCTGATGGTTAACTATGACTATAACCACCAAAATGGGACTCATAAAGAACTATTTAAAATTACATATTGCCATGTCAGTTCTTTTGAAGAGAAAGGATACTATGCCACAGTCAAACAAGATTTGAGGAGAGATGATAATACACTAGGGGAAATTCTCAAAAACCCCGTTTTAGGCATTTTTCCCAAAAATCTCAGTAACACACTCGAATACGCTTTTCCTTCAACTACAGCTTTTTTTGCTAAAACACCGATTGGTGATATTGCTCAAATTCATATTCTCTACCCTGAAACAGAAAAAATCACCAAGACGTTTATTTTGATGTATGCCAAAGTCGTGAATCCTTTAATGAAATTTATGTTTAAAAATTCAGTTTTACAAGTAGCAGCCACAGTCATTCAACAGGATACAGGTGCAGTTGAAAGTTTGTATCCTCGGCAAAAATCAAAAATTAGATTGCCAAATGAAGAGATTATGTTCTACGCAGAAAAACTGTACCGCGATTGGTAATTTGGATTAACAAAGCCTAACTGCGCTTTACAATTAAGTAGATACTGTAGCTAATTCCTGTTGGAGGTAGTTAAATATGCGGCAACTAAAATCCGCCGAGTCAATGCCTGGTAGCTATGGCTTGCCCATCTTGGGGGAGACTTTAGAAATATTCCGGGATTTAGAACTGTATATATGGCGACGATTCCAGCAGCATGGTTCAGTTTTTAAAACAAGCGTCATGGGACGTAAACGTGCTTATTTAATTGGCCCTGATGCTAATCGGCTGGTGCTGGTGGAACAAGCGGAAAATATGTCGTCGCGGATGGGGTGGTATTTCCTAGAACCAACATTTGGCAACAATATTTTATTACAAGACGGGGAAGAACATCGGCTAACTCGTCGCTTGATGTATCCAGCATTTCACGGAAAAGCGATCGCGACATACTTCGACACGATTCAAAATATTGTGCAAGACTTCCTCAAAGATTGGGGACAGGAAACGATTCCCTTAAATTCTAGTTTCCGCCAGCTTACCTTGATGGTTGCAACTCGGCTCTTTTTGGGAAGTCAAAACAAGAGCGAAGTTGAGCAAACCAGTCAGTGGTTTACACAACTGATAGATAGCAGTCTGGCAATATTCAAATGGAATGTCCCTTTTACTTTATATGGTCGTGGTCAAAATGCTAGGGGTAAGTTAGTGGCTTTCTTGAATCAAGCGATCGCACAGCGTATCGAGCAGGGTAACTTAGAAGAATCAAAAGATGTTTTGGGATTGCTGCTAGCGGCTGTTGATGAAGACGGTAACAAGTTGAGCGAAACACAGATAATCAACGAAACATTACTACTGCTGTTTGCTGGACATGAGACGACAGCCTCCTTGCTGACTTGGGTAATATTTGAATTAGGTAATCACCCAGAGTGGCGAGAGCGACTGCGTGAAGAACAATTAGCAGTTGTGGGAAATAATCCCCTTAGCCTGTCCCATCTCAAACAACTTCCACAGTTAACCAATGTGCTAAAAGAAGCAGAAAGGCTGTATCCCCCAGTGTATGCCTATAATCGTGGCGTCCTCAAGGATATTGAGTATGCAGGCTATCGCATCCCAGCCGGTTGGTTTGTGACTATTTCGCCGATGTTGACTCACCGCTTACCAGAACTGTACACTGATCCCGATCGCTTCGACCCCGATCGCTTTGCACCACCTCGTGAAGAAAATAAGAAACATCCCTTAGCACTAGTAGGTTTTGGTTATGGTTCGCATAGTTGTTTAGGCATGGAATTTGCCCAGATGGAAATGAAAATTGTGCTTTCCACACTGCTTCGCCATTATGACTGGACAGTAAAACCGGATTATTCTGCGATCGCTCCAGTTCGTCAGCCTTCTAAAGTTAAAGATACTCTACAAGCATATATTGAGCCTTTAGTGATAAAGCATCCCTTGAGGAGTCAAACATAAATCTTTGATGAAACAAATCGATTTTCCGCATCTAGTATGAAGTCATAAGTATTTAGAAAATCAGACTGCCACTTTTCAGGCTTTTGGCAAATTGCAAGCGGAAATCCTGCTAAATCAAACCATTGAATATCATCTCCAATTTCTACTGGTACTACTCTCCAATTTTTACTTGGAGCCTTACTGAAATCTTTCAGCAGATTGACGTTAATTTGATTAGGAGGTTTGGGAGTTGGTAAATGTCGTTCAACATTAGAAAATGATTGCTCTACCCAATTTTTGATATTCATTGCATTAAGATGTTCATTGGCTTCTGTTTCTCTTTCGCTAATATACTGATAGTAAGTTTGTGCTAATTCTTCAGCTTGTTTACGAGTTATTACATCTTCTCCTTTAGCAAGCAAATATGCAGCTACAGGATCTAAAGTTCCCCATACAATAAGTTCTTTCATCCAGAAAACAATCCAAGGTAGCCCAGTTTGTGACCAGTTTTCGAGGGATGATTCAACTAACTCGCCACCAAAAGCTTCATCTATTGCTAGTGCAATAACACTTCCTAAGCCCCAGTTGAATCTATATCCAAAATTTTTACTAATATATGAATGCCATTTTGAAATTTGAGTCGGTTTCGGTTTTTTAATTGCTTTAGTAGGGTCAAGCCACCAGCGTAATATTTCATTCCAAGTAACATTTACTGACGTGTCATCCAGTTTAAACTTCGATAAACTGGTTAAAATACTAACTATATTTTGAATATAATTAAAGCGTTCTTCTACTGTCCAAATAGCATAATCTCCACCCACTGCTAATTGTTCTTTAAGTCTAGGATAGAGAGCTAAAAGCTGATTTCCATCACGTGGTGGTAAACTAGTGCGATACAAGCGCCGACGCTGTGACAAATCTTTATAAATTTCTGTTTTCAGTGCCATACCTCGCCTGATAAATAAATTTTCTAATCTTTCTTGTTCACGGCTGGCGTAATGAGCAAAGCTTCGTTGCCAAATTTTTTGCAGTTGCTCCTCCAATTCATTAGGGCTTAAATCTTTAGCTGCTAGCTGTTCAATTTCAACAATTGCAGACAGTAAAATACTATCCAGCGAATCTAAAGTTTCAATAGCTGATAATTGTGCATCAGAAAGATTATTGCCACAGTCAATCGGTGCAGTTTTTTCCAGCCAGGTTAAAAAATTATCCTGTCTATTAGAACTAGAAATTAGCTGCCATTGTTCTTCCAAACGTAGCAGTAATTCTGCTAGAGGACTTAGAGGATTTGCATTTGGGTTAATTGCCTGTGTTTGATTCTCTAATTCTCCTATCAAAGATAAGTATCTTTTACGTGCTTCTTTGTCACTCCAATCTGTTGATGCATTACTAAGTAATACTAAACTACGTCCTTCTGTGCCAAATCCAGGTCTTCCAGAACGGCCAACTAAATTACCAAATTCACGAATATTTAGTTCTCCCGTACCACGTCTTAAACTTGGAATTAATACTGTTTCAAAAGGAAGATTAACTCCTTCAGAAAGAGTTGACGTTGCTAAAACTAAATGTAAAATTTTTTCATCTATTACATCGATAAGTAATCGAGCCATCAAACCTGGCATTTTTCCATGATGTACTATGATTCCTTTCTCTAACAGCTTATACTCGCGAGATTTAATACCGAAATAATCTTCACATGAACGTAAACACTTTTGCCAAATCTCAAGTTTTTCTGGCTCTATAGGTTCTTGAAAAAATGAAGGTATTTCTATTTGCGACCAGATTTTCAAAAAATTCAGAAAGTCGTCAGCATAACCGCCAGGCTGCTGTGTGACTGAAATAAGAACAGCACGTCTTTGTCCTTTTTCATCTGGTGCAGCTAAGTGCATAGCTGCCCAGAAAAGATAAGGGCGTAACCTCTTTTCAACTCCTTCTTTTTTCCCTTTTGGCACAGGATGATATATCGGAAAAGGATTTGGAATAAAAGGTGTGTCAGCTTGACCACCTTCTTGAAATTCTAATTTTCTGCCATCAAGTAAGTCATAACGTATTTCAAATCTTCTTCCTGGCAAGCATTCAAGCCGCCCTATTAATTGGCGTGTACTTCTGTAATACGTCTTTGCTGGGCTAGCGTTGGTTTGATTCTCTATCCAGTTTGCTAATGCTACTTCTGTTTCTGAAGCAACAGCGGATAGCGCAATAATTCGGCTGTGATTTTGTTCTATATAGGTAAACAGTCTTGCACCTAAAGATTCCAAGCGTAAGGATCTATTTTCAGCTTTCTGCAAAGAATTTTTATTACCATCAAATTGAACTGCATGGACTTCATCAAGTACAATAAGCGATACTCTACGAATAAATAGAGATCCTAAAAATTTGATCAAAGCTTCTGCTTTTTCATAAGTGCAAATTAAAACTGTTGGCTTTTCTGATGTCAGCCATACATCTGTTGGGCCCCAGTCAGTACCTCCATATAAACCTGTAACTATTACATTGTTACTAGTAGAACGCTTTAAAACACGAGATAAATTTGATTCAACTTCTGTGGCAAGCGCTCTGCTTGGCACTAAGTACATTACTAAAGGAGCCGAGCTACTAAAATTGTTGTAATTTGTTGTTTCCAAGAACAAGCTTTGCAGAATTGCAATTTCAGCTATTGTTGTTTTTCCTGAACCTGTAGGGGTACAGAGCGCAAATGATTCTATTGTTGCTAGTCGTTCAATTCCACAAATTTGAGAACGCCATGCTAAAGCTTTACGGTTTTGATAACTTTGGCGTAAATAACGCTCTAAGAAAGTTTTACCACTTTGGGTAATCATCTGAGAAAGTGCTTCTAAATGATGTCGTAGAGAAGTTTCTATATATACAGAGGCAACTTCAGCACATAACTTACCTAAAAGCCAAGAATAAGTATCATGTCCATGAAGAAGCACCTTAGCAATATCAGAAAGTTTTTCAATAGCTTTTTCTAATCTTGGTTCATTTCCCCAGCGCATTTTTGCACATAAAATTCCTAAAGAACTAGCTGTTTCTTTAACAATCAACTTGTTAAATCTGTCAGCATCTGTATCAGTATTATCCCAAAGAAGACTTGTTTCACTTTGGAAATTTGATGATGTTGCTGTTGCCCAATATTCTGTCAACCGTTGCAATAAACTAGGAAAATCAGCTTTTAGCAAAGAACGTAGAATTTCTGACTCTACTCCCTCACTTATATCTTCATTGAGTAAACCCGCAGCCCTAGCAGGATAACCAGCAAGTTCATACACAGCTGCTGCAAGTAAACGAATTGGTAAAATATCCGGGTTTAGTTGGGGATGAGATAGCCATTCAAATAACTCACCAGCCCGTAGCATTCCATTACGCCAGTTAGCATCTCCAGCTTCTCGCTCGATAAATGCAGTCTCAATAAGGCGCATAGCATCATTTAATCTTTCACCTGCTTCATCTTCTCGCCACCCAGTTAATCCCTTTCCTCCTGCGCGAAGCCTGGTATGTTGGCTATAAAGTTTTGCAATTGCTGGTGTTAGTCTGCTACCTGCCAGACTATTTTGTAGTTCTTTCGCTAAAGCAATGACTTCGTTACTTGGTTGAGTCATCTCATTTTGCAGAACTTCACCCTCTACTATGACATCAGAGTTTGCTTTTGCAACCTCTGAATCATCTGGTTGTTGAACTGTCTGGGTAGAAATATGTACTGAAGGTGTTGCACTTGCTAGCTGACTATAGACAGTTATAACAAGATTTTTAACTTCATGAAGATGAATCTCAACTGCTTCGAGTCTTCTTCCTGCTGTATATTGTTCGTGTGGTTTTTCGGGAGATATCCAGGTGGGATTTTCGACAGGATGCTTACCACAAATATAACTAATTAAATCGCAGCGTTCATAATTTGTATCAACTTTTCCTAGCCATAAAACTCTTAGAGAATCAACCCATTCAGATGAATAAGGATCATTGTAATCCCCCAAAATCTCAATTATTTGTGGGATATCAACAGGCTTTATATGTGGTTCACTTACCTTTTTGTGTGCTTCAGCTATCATTATTGTGTAATGATTAGTTGTGCATTTAGCTTCACAAAATAGAGAAGCAATAATTACTCCTTCGCTGTTGCGTAAAAAAGCAAGACAATCATCACCTGTACGTCCAGGGCGCTTTTTTGCAATCTCTTCAGTTTGATTTAGAAATTCTAAATGTTGAAACTCAACTAGATGAAATCGGAAAAGAAAAGCAGGAACTTCCCAATCATCCTGTCCAAAATGAGCAAAATTTTCGGCAATAATTCCTGAAAATATATCTCCAAAATAACTCTGACGGGATATAATATTAAGACGTTCAGGATAGCCATAGCTTGGATCGCTTTCTGAAAAATCCCCAAATGGATTGAGAGAATTTCCTGCTAATTTACGAAGACGATATCGAGCATCTTCATGGGCTTTTTGAACGATTAATATTAATTCATTGATAATTATATCTCGTTGGCTTTTATCTTCTGTGAGCAGACGATGTGTGTACCGCTTATCTTCAGATTCACTAACTGAGTTAGATAACCACTTTGATATTCCGTCAAACCTAGTGATTTTTTGTCTTTCTTTCATTTAATATACTCTCTAATATTAGTCAGATTTACAATATAAGCCTTGAAATAAGATAATTCTAAACTATATGTAAAATTTAATACTAAAAGAGTAATAGCATAGCAAAATCATGCCATAAGCCCATAAGCATTGAACAAGAGCTATAATGCTGTCTCTGTTTTACTTTTGGGCGAGGGCAGGTTCTGAAACTTAGACTTAATTCTCCAAGTGAATAGAACAATAATATAGTGTCATTGAATACATCATTCTGTTAGTATAAGCTGAGAGAAAAAACATCACCTCTCATCTGCTGTTATCAGACAGATAACAGTAAAACAAATTTTTATATGACTGAAAATAGCTCTCTACTAAGCACTGGTAATTATTAGATGGTCAACCTACTATGTCAACCAAGTGCTACGCTACAGTTACCAAGATTGAGAGGCAACTATGACTGCCCTGATTCTGAACCTTAGCCCTACCATTGAACTAACAGATGAGCAGTTCTTCCAACTGTGTCAAAATAATCGAGATTTGAGACTTGAGCGCACGGCAGAGGGAGAATTAATTATCATGCCACCAACTGGATGGGAAAGCGGAAATCGAAATAGTAGACTGACACAGCGCTTAGGTAATTGGGCTGATGTCGATGGCACAGGTTTGGCTTTTGATTCTTCAACGGGTTTCAAGCTCCCCAATGGTGCAAATCGTTCTCCTGATGCATCCTGGGTCAGCCGGGAGCGATTAGAAGCCCTGAATCCAGACCCTGCAAAATTCCTACCACTCGCTCCCGATTTTGCGGTAGAATTGCGCTCTGCTTCAGATAGCTTAAAGACTGTGCAGCAAAAAATGCAGGAGTATATCGATAACGGTGTGCGTTTAGGCTGGCTGATTAACCCCCAGAACCAACAGGTGGAAATTTACCGCCCAGGACAGGAAGTAGAGGTTTTGCAATCGCCCACTAGCTTATCAGGCGAGGATGTATTGCCTGGATTTATACTGGATTTAGCACAGATTTTGAGTTAGGCGATCGCTCTTTCAAAATTCCAATTCTTGCGTCATTAAAAATGGTTTTTTACTGACTACGACCCAGTTGAAAGCTTTGGAGTGGTAGTATTTTTGGATGTTTGATAACATCTGCAAATTCCTCGCCGAAAATTTTTCCACCGACTTTGCTACCTGGCTGTTAGGAGAACCCATTTCCCTGACTGAGTTAAGTCCTTCTGAACTCTCGCTAGAACCTATTCGAGCCGATGCGCTAATTTTACTAGAATCAGCAGAGATAGTGCTTCACCTAGAGTTTCAGACTCAACCCGATGCTAATATCCCATTTCGCATGATTGACTATCGCTTGCGAGTGTATCGCCGCTTTCCCCAAAAGCAGATGCGTCAAGTGGTGATCTATCTCAAAGAAACAAGCTCAGAACTCGTGCAACAAAATACTTTTACCATTGCTGGTACTCGCCACGAGTTTGAGGTGCTTCGACTGTGGGAACAGCCGACAGAAGTATTTTTGCACTATCCAGGTTTATTTCCATTTGCGGTGTTGGGTAGGACAGATGATCGTGCAAGTACATTACAGCAAGTAGCACAGGAAATTATCAGGATTCCTGACCAACGGTTGCAGAATAATGTCGCAGCTGCCACAGCAATTCTAGCTGGTCTAGTATTAGAGAAAGGGTTAATTCAAAGAGTATTACGGAGAGACAATATGCGCGAATCTGTAATTTATCAAGAGATTGAGGCTGAAGCTCAGGCAAAAGGTATAGCACAAGGTATAGCACAAGGTAGAGCCGAAGGCTTACAAGAGGGGATTCGGCAGGTTGCAGTGAATCTGCTCAAAAGCCAAATGCCTTTGGAGCAAGTGGCAAAATTGACTGGGTTATTAATTGAAGATGTGCAATTGTTGCAAACAGAGTTAGAAGGTGAGTCAACATAATTCGTAATTATTAGCCTGTAGATTAATCCGAGTGACTCTGAATAAAAACGAGAGCGATCGCTTGTTACTCACACCTCTTATCAAAAGGCGTAGGCGTAGCCCGTCGTAGAGATCGCTCAATTTCACTTGCTTCAGAATATGGGCAAGCTGCAACTATAACTTGATAAAAATTTACAGACAAGAACAAAAAATTAATATTGACTTAATATTAAAAACACTGTCTGCAATAACCCTATAACCAAACCCAAAACACCACCTAAAGTCACAATCGCTTGCAATTCATTTTTGACAATTCCCTCAATTGCAGCTTCTAAATCAGCCGGTGAAGTTGATTTCACACGGTCAACTATCACTTCATCTATCGACAAAATCGGAATCGCCTGCGTCACAATTACTTCTAAATCTTTTTCTAAATACTTATCAAAAATTAGAGCCAACTCTTGACTCATGACTTCTAAAGAAGTACTTACAACAGGTGAAGTACTAAGACGATTCAGCAGCACTCCAGCAATATTTTCCCAATCAACAGAATCAGTTAATCCTTGTAAAAAATCGCTGCCACTGTTTTGCAGGTAATGGCGGACACTTTCGCGGGTGGTCTTTCGCAGTTGACGCACCGTACCCATTGGCAAGTTTTGTAATGATAAATTTTGCAGTAATTTCCTAATGCGATCGCGCATTTGCAAATCTTGAGTCAATTCCAGCAAGCGAGTATTGGTAGCCTCCTTCTCATCCAAGCAAAAAGTCCGTAACCGTGTAAGAGTATTACGTAAGCCAAACAAATTTGCTACTACCCAATAAGTCCCACTGGTTTTTTCGCGGAAGCCTTCATCGATAATTTGAATCGTGCGATCGGTCAAAAAATCAACTATCGCTTGGCGGAGCAGATCCGGCGGTAAAACTACTTGCAACAACCAATCAGCAAGCCGCGTAGCTTGTTCTTCACTCAGTTGAAATTCCAGCAATATCTGGTCAAAAATTTGATTTATCTGCGCTTCCAAAAAATCTTCACGTCGTGCCAAAACCTTAAGTAAACGTGGCAAGGATTCCCCTAGTAGATCCCGCAAAATTCCCGCTACAATTTTGGCACTTTTCTGGTTTTGATCTGTTTTAATTTGTTCAATCGCCAATCGCAACAACCAGAGAATTGCTGCTTGCACGCGTTCTGTTTGCAACAAACGCCGCGCCAGATTTTGTAATTCTTCTGGCGTTAGCAGTGACCCCATGATTGTATTGGAAATGTTCTTAGCCAGACGTTCCTGGTTGCGGGGAATCAATCCAGGGGTGAAGGGTACTCTTCGTCCAGCAATGTAAATTGCTCGGTAAGGACGGAACAACATTTTGATGGCTATATCATTTGTGAAATAGCCAATAATTCCACCCAGTACCGGGGGAGACACATAAAGCCAAAGATGAGACCAGTCCACAGGGTTTTGGATTTTGGATTTTGGATTTTGGATTCTAGATTAGAAATTAGGGATTGGGGATTGGTAATTGGCGGTTATTAGTTATGAGTTATTTTTCCACTAACTACTAACGATTTTCCATTAGCCATTACCTATTCCGCAGTCCCCAATCCAAAATCCCAAATCTAAAATCTAAAATTTGCTGACTACCAGCACTCCCATCATACCGTTCGCGATGGGGTAGTGTGTGGCAACAGCAAAACCAACTTGACGCGCTAACTCTATTTGCTCCTTCCCGATGGGAAAACGGTCTAAGCTGGGACTGATGTAAGCATATTCTTCTTTTAAACCTAAATAATTGGCAACCGGCACCACGAAACCGTCCAGATACCACTGCTGAAAGGTACGTAGCTGAAGATTACTCGGTCGATGAAAGTCTAAAATTGCGGCTTTAGCACCCGGCTTTAAAACACGGTATAACTCTTGAAGACTGCGAGGAATATCTTTAACATTTCTTAAACCATAGCCCATTGTTGCGGCATCAAATTGGTTGTCGTTAAAGGGTAAATTAAGTACATCGGCTTCTACCCAGGTAATAGCAGGTTGAGGGTAGTGCCTTCGGGAACGTTCTTTAGCAGTTTCTAGCAGGTTTGGGGAAAAATCCACTCCGTACACCTGTCCTGTTGCTCCTACACGCCGTGCCAAACGAAAGGCTAAATCACCACTACCGCAACACAAATCTAGTGCAGTATCACCCGATTTAGCTGCACTCCATTTAACTGCCATTTCCTTCCAGATTCGATGCTGTCCCAGACTTAACCAGTCGTTCAACTGGTCATAAACTGGAGCAATACGGTTAAAAATGGACTGAATTTCGTTAGTCATTGGGTATGGGGCATTGGGCATTGGGCACTTGTACTGAGCGAACGCGAGTGCGTCTCGTAGAGAAGCCGTAAAGCCTGCGGCATAGCTTCGCTTAAGGCGCAGCCTCTCCAAGAGTTGTATTGGGCATTGGTTTTTGACAAATGACCAATGACTAATGACAACTACAAAATGGTTAGATGGGAGCGACTACTACTAGTAAGAGCGATCGCCACCAGTTGCGCTAATAAATTAATTAGCATTAATTCATCTTCCCGCAAAATGCAGGGTTGTTTCCACTGTAGCGACAATACGCCCAAAAGTTGATTGCGGTAGCTAATCGGTATAACTAAATGTGCTTGCACACCCGTATTTTGGTAGTGAATAGCATCAACTAATTTAGTGTCTTTAAGTACATTTAAGGAAACTTGCACTTGCCCGGTGGCGATCGCTTCTGTTGTTAGTGGGTCAAGAGATAGCCAATTCTCTATTGTACCTGTATCGCTGTAAGTTCCTTGAGTCGCAACCAGAGTATTTCCATCTGTAAGTTGTAATATACAGCCTTCTGCTCCAAAAGTCTCACTCACAGCCCTAGCAATTGGAGCGAGAGTTTCCTCTAAGCTAGAAGCTGCTTGAGTTACCTGTACCAAAACACTCAGCAGCGCCATTTGAGCATGAGCACGGCGTAATTCTTCTGTACGTTGCTTGAGCAAGTCGTAGGTTTCTGCTGCTCTTTGCACCACTGCCTTCAGTTCGCCTGGGTCCCAAGGCTTGGTAATATATTTGTAGACTTGCCCCGCATTAATCGCCTCTACCAAGTCTTCAATATCAGTAAATCCGGTGAGAATTATTCTTACTGTATCGGGAAACTGAGGTACAGTCTTGCTGAGAAACTCAGTTCCTTTCATTTCTGGCATCCGTTGATCGGAGATAATCACCGCTACCTCTCCTTCTGCTGCCAAAACTTGTAGGGCGTTCACCCCACTATCAGCTTTCAGAACATTAAAGTCGCGTCGAAAGGTGCGATAAAGCAGATCGAGATTATCTGGCTCATCGTCAACTACCAGGATTTTGAGCTTTTTTGGTCGTTCTAGAGTCATGACTTGATATTGGAGTTTATCAATTTCGAGACTGGGCTTATCCATAAGATATTTCCTTTAAATATTCATTATCTTGTTATATTCCATACCAAGCTCAGTTGACGAATAGCTCAATTTATCAAGGGTTTTTACGGACTTAATTGTATTGTCATGTTTAAATACGGCAACTATGAGGGCTACAGAGGATATTTGCCTGCTCAAACATCTGAATATGAGAAAAAATTGCACTAGAAAAACCAACTAAATCAGCGTAAATATGGCGATTTTCATCATAGATGAGGTAAGTTAGCCTCCTTTGGATGCAACGCGCAGTAGGGGCGCACATCTGTCATCCGTGTCAATTTAAGCTAAAACTCCTTTAAAACCTCGTTTCCAGTGCAGAGGCTGGAAATGCTCCTCATTGTGGCTCTGCTGCAAGTCTTGAGGCGGCAGCCCCCCATTAGGCATTCCTAGTCAGAGACTGGGAACAAGACAACAAAATTAAAGTCGAGATAAGTTTCTCCAGATGAACTCAAGGCAGTAGGTCTGGGTAGTTCATAGATTAGAATAAGACTTGCTCATGAGGTGTTAATCAACCTCTCAAGTTGAAGCTCGCACTCCGATTATGACTGATCTACCACCCAACGCTCAGAATCCCGAAGAAAATGCTACCAACGATGTAGCACAAGAGTTACTGCGAAGGCTGAGGCAAAAACAAGGCAACTGGGTGGAATGGGGAACAGCGATCGCCTCGTTGCTAAAAACCGGTTACAACCCCCAAGAAATTTTTGAGGCGACTGGATTTGAGCCGATTCAACAAAATCAGGTGGTTGTTGGTTCCCAAGTTTACAATTCTTTGGAAAACTCTGGAGTTTCGGAAGAAACGCGATCGCACTATGCCACACGCGGCAGTGATGTTTTATACGAACTGCGTTTGCTCACCCAAGAAGAACGCGCCGCCGCAGCCGAACTGATCTTCGTCCACAAAATCGACGCTGATGAGGTGAAGGAAGTAGCAAAAGCAATTAAAGAGTTCTCCTATTACCGGACTTTGCCAGAAGGGTTTTCTGGCCATCCTGGGGATGCTGTTGCTCACCAAGTTTGGAAACTGGCACGCCAAAATACAGATTTACAACAGCGATCGCGCCTGATTGCCAAAGGTTTACGCTTTGCTCACACGCCAGCAGCCAGGAAACAAATCGAACAGCTACTGACTGATTTTACTACCGTTCCCCAGCGTCCGGCTCCAATTTTACCCTTTTACCGCCTGGAATTTGAAGAACAATTACCCCGAATCTTGCCGGTGGTAGGCGAGTTGCCATTGTCACGGCAAGACTTGCAAGCTGTGCCGATAGTCACAGAAATTGAACCATTTCGCCTAGTCAAGTTTTCTGGAGAGCAAGCTTGGGTGCCATTACCAGGTTGGCAAGTGCTGTTGGCGGCAGAAGATCCAGTAGTGATTTTAGCGAATAGCGATCGCTTCCCCATCCAAACCCAAAGCCAAATAGGGCCCGTTGTAGTTGTGGTAGATCGGGCCAAACGAGAATGGGATGTCTCCAGCTATTTTGTCGTTGAAAATGGTGGTGAATTAGAGTTTCAATGGTTTGAAACTGAGCCAGAAATTCCTCTATTAGGACAAATTATTATCATTGTGCGTCCTAAGAAAATTCTGGATGAAGAATTAACTAAGGATTCCTGGCAGATTGACGAATAATTAAACTTTGGATTTTGGATTTTGGATTGAAGAATAATTCAGAATTCAGAATCCAGGAATCAGTAATGTTGACACTCTCTACAAGACACTGCGCGTAGCAAGAGCCAATAGGGTTCAAAGAAGATATCAAACTCTTCAAAAGGCGATCGCATTCTTGATTACCTTTTCCTCTAAGAATTATTATTTACAGCAGCAATTGCAAAATGTTTAGAAAGTTTTCTAAATCAAGCAGTACCTAATAAATTTCGAGTCTACTTTGCTGATAATACATCACCAAAAACTGCACAAGAAGATTGGAAGCCTATTATTGAAACCACGATTATTTTTTGCGGTGAATTGCTGACTGCTGTATAAAAGTTCAATAATAATCAAGAGGTAAATCAGGCAATCAACAATTTTAAAACCTTTGTTGATTTCGCCAAAAAATCATCAAATATTAATCCATTTGAATCATTTGCAAGCGTTATTAAAATTCGTGCCTAATTAAAAAAATGTGGTATTTTTATCTTTATCGTTTATTTATTATTGTGGTTAATTGGCACTAATAAAGATATCAAATTAGGATAATGTAATCTACCATTATAGATATAAAAAATGTGTGTAATCTCGATATCAGCAACGCTGATTGCCTAGAGAAAAATTGCTGAATTCTGAATTATGGCTGAGAGAATTCTTCTTCAAAATATAAAATTTGATATGTCAGACTTTAAATTTACTGCTCCTGTTATTCAAGAATTACTAGACTCAGAATTGTCTGAGCGATCGCCTATTCTTTCTCTGCAAGACAAGATTCTCGCAATCCGCAACAGTCTCCGCCCTGGACAACAGCAAATGGCTGACTGGCAATCTGGCCCCCTAGCTATTTCTGCCGTTCCTGGCGCAGGCAAATCTACTGGGATGGCGGCGGCGGCGGCGATCGCGATCGCACGTCAATATGAACGTTCATCTTCGCGCCGTCACTTGGTAGTTGTCACCTTCACTCGCTCAGCTGCTGCCAACATTAAAGCGAAGATCCGCAAAGACTTAAAGAAATTATCTCTACCTCAGACTGGTTTTTTTGTCTATACCCTACATGGTCTAGCGTTGAATATTGCCAGTCGCCATCCTGATTTATCGGGTTTGCAGTTAGAAAATGTCACATTAATTACACCAACTCAAAGTCATCGCTTTATCCGAACAGCCGTAGAGCAATGGATTGCGAATAATCCCGGAATATATTTGCGGTTATTAGAAGGTCATCAATTTGACGGAGAAGAGACAGAAAGGTTGCGTCGCCAATCGGTGCTACGAACAGAAGTATTACCGGAATTGGCTAATACGGTAATTCATGAAGCAAAAAGTTCTGGGATATCGCCAGAAAAATTACGGGAGTGGAGTAAACAAACCACAGACGAATATGCAATTTTGAGCGTAGCGGCGGGATTGTATGAGCAATATCAAAACTTAATGCGATCGCGTGATTTCATCGACTACGACGATATGATTTTAGCCGCACTGCGCGTTTTAAAAAACGACAGTGCCCGTCGCATTGAGCAAAATCAAGTTTTCGCCGTCTTTGAAGACGAAGCCCAAGATTCTAGCCCCCTTCAGACGCAGCTGTTAGAAATTTTGGCAAGTGATGGGGACAAGGGGGATAACTCCTCACAGACGCGATTAATCGCGTCTCTACTCCCCACTCCTGTACAGACGCGATTAATCGCGTCTCTAAATCTAGTGCGCGTTGGCGACCCCAACCAGGCGATTAACTCCACCTTCACCCCAGCCGATCCGATTTATTTTCGGCAATTTTGCGAAGAGTGCGATCGCATCAAACGATTAGCAACGATGGATCAAGCTGGACGCAGTACTAGAATTATCATTGAAGCTGCTAACTTTGCCCTCAAATGGATCAATAATCAGTGGTTAGCAACAACCAACAACAAACAGCAGACTCCTGACAACCGACAAGTACCATTTCGCTTGCAGACAATTCGCCCTGTTGAAGCTGGTGATCCACAAACTAACGCCAACCCAGCACCAGTAGGACAAGGACTGGAACTTTATACCCCGCGTGATATTCATCACACCGTTGAATTGTTATCTCAAAGAGTGATTGAGTTATTTGGCGAAGATCCAACACAAACTAGTGCAGCGATTTTAGTGCGAGAAAATCGCCAAGGACGATGGTTAGCAGAGGCTCTGACATTTGTGTGCAAAGAGCATAATATTATACTTTACGATGTGGGAGAACGCGATCGCCGTTCTCATGTTCCCCAAGAAATTTTAGCATTACTGCAATTTTGCGATCGCCCCCACTCCCCCGATTACCTCAAAGCTGCACTAGAAGCATTAGTACAGCGCCAATTAATTCCTACCCAAGACCTCAATGCCCTTGCTAGTCTCCCAGAAGAATTTTTGTATCCTGGCCCCCTAGCAGCACCCCAGCCAGAAACAGTCCAAAAAGCCGCTCGCTTGTGTCGCAGCTTACTTCGCGCTCGCTTGGAATTGCCCCTATACCAGCTAATTTCCTTTCTCGCCTTGACCTTAAATTACGACCAGGCAGAATTGGCAACTGCTGACAAACTCGCAGAACGGGTAAACCAGCAGATAGCCGGTAATAGTTCGATGGGGGGAATGCTGTCAGCTTTAAGTGAAATCGTCAGTTCCGAACGGTTTGAACCAGTGGAAACCGAGGATTCGGAAGAACGTTACACTCGTCGTGGTCAACTGACCATTATTACCATGCACAAAGCCAAAGGGCTGGATTGGGACTATGTGTTTCTTCCCTTTCTCCATGAAAACTTGATTCCTGGGAGATTTTGGGTTCCTCCCCAAAGCCAGTTCTTAGGGGATTTTACTTTATCAGAAGTAGCCCGCGCCCAAATTCGTGCTGCTCTCCACGGAGAATCTACCATACCAGATGTTACACAAGCATGGGAACAAGCAAAGCACTTGAAAATATCTGAGGAATACCGTTTACTCTACGTTGCGATGACACGAGCAAAGCGTCTGGTGTGGATGTCAGCAGCGCAGAAAGCCCCCTTTACTTGGAGTAAGCCGGACAATTTACAAGAACAAGCGCCTTGTCCGGTTTTTCCAGCATTAAAGCGTCAGTTTCCTGAATGTGTGGCGAATTTAGCAGTAATGACCAAACAAGCGTGAGCAAAACTCTTAAGAAATTGAATGGAATCCACAGTTACTAGTACAACACGGCGTAAATTTAGTTACCATCTCAATTAACAAGATTTGGGGCTTAACAAGGGCTTAAGCCCCTTGTTAAAGGTAGGCAAACTTTCGCCACAGTTATTAGCGATCAGATTGTCCCAGAATATTTGTAGGAAATAAGCTATCTAAAGTGAAATTTGCCATTTTAAAATTGATGTTATAGATTGGTGCTCAGGTTTTAATCAGAAATTTATTTACCAATGGAAACCCAACAGTTCAGTTCAACGACACAAGAAAATAGACCCAGCAAGACGAGAAAACAGTCTTTTCCTGGCATGAATATTGGTACTCCTAAAGTACCATTCTGCAAATACAAAAAAACAGTACAACAGCATGAGTTACTCAGTGACTGGGAACACGCGAGTTAATTTAGTGACATACTCCTACACAAACTTCTAGTATGTGTAGGCTTCTGTGTGACTCCCGGTATTCGGTCGGATATTAACTGAGGAACCATTGTAAATTAGGGGTGCAATGGTTTCTTTCGGTTTATTGGCATGAGCCAACAATCTGAGTATTTCCCTTCATGCAGTTCATGCGCGGGCAATAGCTTTACCTTCACAAAACCACATTTCTCATAGCAGTAGATAGCGCGAGGATTATCAACGTGCGGGTCGATGACAATTTTATCAGCTTGCCGCTGTTCAAAAAGATAGTTGATAACTGCTGACAGCATTTTTATACCAATTCCCTTGTTCCAATAGTTGGTTTCGCCTATAAACAAGTCAATCGCATAGACATGATGAGTTGGGTCGAGATGATACAATTGTCTATCGGTTTGGGATAAGTCATTGAGTGCACAATACTGCAAATAACCAATAGGAATATTTTGATAGTAGAACAGACACGCAACAATCGATTCATCTCCCCTAATTAGAGGTTTGGATGTTTCTATGATTCTTTCTAAAGGAAAAGGATTATCTCTTCCTTCATAAAATTCAAAAACTTGTGCATCAGTTAACCCTTTTGCCATCAACTCATAATCATACATTTCATCTTGCATTAGACGAATAGCTATTTCGCCTTTTTGAATCAGCATATCTTGTGTATTTATATTTTCTATAGCAATAATTTAAATACTAAATATAGCTTGTTCAAAATATCTATGCTCTGGCATTAGTTGTGAAAAAGGGAAGGAAAATTCTATCTCTGTTTCGTGAGAATGAAATTCCCCTTTTAAATCAGCGATGCAACGATATTAATAGTCATAGCTAAAATGGTGGTATTGAAAAAGAAGGATAATATGCTATGTAACAGAGTCAGGCGCCTCATATTGGGTGATGTCGTCTCCACATCTGAAACTTGACTAGTCATGCCAACGACAAAAGAATAATATAAAAATTCCCAATAGTCTGGACAGTCGTTATGAGGAAAATCTAACCCTCTGGTGATTTCTTCACTATTATTACGATTAATGTATTTGTAATAGCTGTGTGCATATTGCACTGCAAACATCGTATGCACCAGTAGCCAGGAACCGACAATGGTCATAATTGAAAGTATGACATGTAGCTTAAGCAGAATTGGTGACAACCCTTTTTTATCAGTTAGTAAAAACACAATCGCTAAAACACTAGCACAAGCCGCAGCTATCACCAGCATGAATATAGCCAAATGTCCTTCATATTCACTCTCAGCATAACGGCGAATTTTTTCTGGGGTAGCCTTAATCATTTTCCACCACGTTACGGCTAAGAAAAAGTCTATACCGGAGTTCCAAGCGCAGAGAATGCGAGTGGGTAAGTGCAGCCAAGGCGGAAGGATTACTGAAACTAATACAGCGAGTCCGACAGCAATAATGAGTCGGGGTCGGGAGTCAAAGTTTTTAAATAAATTAAGTCTCACAAATATTTTGCACCAAGTGATGGCAATTATAAATTGTATAGTACACTGTGGCGGAAGTTTGTGTACCTTTAACAAGTTGCTCTGAGCAACTTGTCTTGTTAATTGAGGTGGTAGGTGGATTTGAGCCAAGCTGTACTAGGATGAATTCACGGTGGTGTTTGAGAAGTCCATAAAAGCTTTTACACCGTGGATTCTACCTTAAAACTGATGTGAATATCAGTTGTCAGAGCAATACCTTCGCTAAAAGTTATCTTAAATAAAAAACGCAAATATACGCATGTCCACGCAAATTTTCAGCAGCCTACTTTTAAACCTGAGTGAGGTGACGCGATCGCGCGTGATAAATTAATGTAAACAGTGCAATGTCTATGATGGACTAAGTAAGTGGGCGCTAATATTTCAAACTACGTTAAGAAATTTAAATGTAGGGTGTATTATCGCCAAGCGCCGCACCGTCAATAATTGAAGATTCACCATATAGTTGACTGAGGCTGTAAGATTGACAGGGATGATTCAAGAACTTGATAGGGTTATTCTGACTAATATAGTGATGCTTGTATCTGATCTCATTTGTTTCCGAGGAATTCATCAACTGTAATTCCTGCCTGTCGAATCAAACTTCTAAGTAAACCAGGTGCTAATTCCGGATGATTGGGAATTGATAAAGTTGGTTTTGATTCACACCAAAGTATCATGTGGCTTCCCGTTTGGTGATCTAATACATAACCAAACTTTTCAAAAATCTTGATAGCTTCCTTACCAGAGATATTTGATAAACGTCCCATTTATACTACAACTTCTCCGATAAACACTTGCGATTCCTTAACAATATAAGGTTTGCCATGTTTAGCTTGGACATGGAGATATCCCGTAATGGCATCTTTAATATTTTCAATTGCCTCATCTAGTGTTTTACCTTGACTCACGCAGCCTGGAAGCTCAGGAACCTCAGCAACATAGCCTTCATATTCTGAATCAAAAGTAAAAATTACTTGAAATTTCATAATAAATTAATCTTGTATAGTCGAGGTCTAGAATAAATATAACCTTCAAATCTTAAGTTTATTATTTCATATCCACTGAAACGGAGAGAAGAATGATTCAAGAACTTGATAGAGTTATTCTGACTAGCGATCTGCCAGAATATAGTTTATAAGAAGGTGATATAGGTACAGTCGTTTTAGTACATCAGGGTGGCAAAGGATATGAGGTTGAATTTGTCACATTGGATGGTGAGACTGTGGCAATTGTTTCACTTCACAGCATACAAGTGCGTCCCATTGGTAGAAGAGAAATTGCGCGATCGCGCCTGATAAATTAATGCAATAATTGCAATCTATTCACTCTCAGACAATAGGGCATAGGCGTAGACAGCCGTAGGCATCCCTTTTCGCAACACCTCACCATGATTTCCATTAATATCTTGTGTCACATTGTTTATGGATATGAGGGGAATGCAAACGTAAATCAAACAAATGGATTGAGAATTATTACTTTGTTATCTATTAACTGATTGTGTTGCATATCTTCAGAGTAAATTATAGAACATTTACCTAGTAAAGCTGTAGCTATAATTAGACTATCCCAATAAGAGTAGTTATATTGTGCATTAATTTCCAATGCTTGTATAACTTGTGTTGTGCTAATAGCTTGAACAGGAAACGTGTTGACTATATCTGATATAATTGCGATCGCATCTATTTTTGATGTAATTTTTTTCTAGTTAAAACATGAAATAATTCACCCAAAACTTGAGTGCTAATTAAAAGCAATGATGAATTATTTTTAATAATTTCTGCAACTTGCTGGTATTTTTCAGGTGGGTTTTTGGCGTAGAGATAAATCCAGAGATTGGTATCGAGAAAAATATTATTGCTCATATATTTCTTCTCGATTAAATTTATAATCTGGAGGAAGTAGGAAAGAGTAGTTATTGACTTGGGCTAAAAAATGCTCAATCTTTAGACTTTTTTCTTGACCATGATTTTCTGATTCTGGTTGAGCATAACGCTTTTTGAGTAACTGAATAAAATCAAGTAGTAGGATTTGAGCTTCTTCTGGTAAAGTATCAATATCTCTATACATTTCTTCAAATTTTATCAGCATAATTAACTTCTAGATTGAGGAAAATTTTCGGCATTACCCTATTATAGACGAATTTTAAACTTGGGTTAGGTGACGCGATCGCGCCTGATAAATTAATGTAAACAATGGGATGTATACTTCCTAAATTTATCCTCTTGAGTGCCTAACAATTGAAGTCACGGCGAAAGGTATACAGCCAAATAATGCTTTAAAGTTTAAAATATATTTAGTTTACGCGAGACGCTAGAGAAAATGAACATTGAAGAAATTATTATAGACAAGGTAAGAATATTACCTCCTGATAAGCAACAAGAGGCGTTAGATTTTGTAGAATTTTTACTTGCAAAAATGCAAAAGCAAGAGTTATCTTCTCAAGATAAAAATTTAGGGGTTTCAGCTTTGACTCTGGCTCAAGAATACATTGGTTGTGTGGAAGCATCAACTGATTTGTCTACTAATAAAGATTATATGAATGGTTCTGATTTGTGATGAGATAATGTGTATTGCTTACCTATAGACTGTGGTAAATATGTATTATTTTGTTGGAATTATACAAAAATTTTTAGTGGATGATTGATGTGTGTTGTTTGATTTAACAAATGCTCATGCTTTAGCTTCTGCATCTCTTCTTTAAGAGTTTTTTGAACTATTTTGACGATTAAAGCTTCCAAATCTGCTATTGTGAGATTACTTAGAAGCTGGTCTGATGTAGGTTGGAAGTTTTGCATAGAAAATATTTCTGCATCCTGATGTATTAGTGTGAGTGATGATTCTTTCTCTACTTCAGAGTAATTTAATGATTCACTTGTAATCATATATTTAGTTATTCTGGGATTTTTTTTATTCCAATTTGACACAATTTCAAAGTAACCTGCGGCATCTTCTAAACAATACTCAAACATATTTAATAAAATATCTATCCAGCCGGTTTTTCGTAAAAATACTTTTTTGGGATTCTGACGAAAATAACTACCGCCAATCTTTTTATTTACTTTAATTTCAAGTTGTTCAAACAAACCATTTAATCCTTTATAGCCATATTCTTGCGAGTAATCTCTAAAATCAAATAGTTTTATTTCATTAATATTTGGGTATATTGATAGAGCTTTAAATCTGTTTCTCAACGTTTTTAGATCACTATGTTTTATCTCGAAGCCGATAAAAGTTTTGTTTTTCAGCCTAGAAATATCTTGCATTATTTCCTTAACAAGTTGCTCTTCCTCAACTTCAAACTCTAAAAATTTAACTTTGATATATTGCTGATTAGTTGTTTTGAGAAGCCGAGTAATGGTGTATCCATATATTCTTTGTACTGCTTTTCCCTGTACCTGTAAATAATCCGGCCAAAATTCTAAGTCAAGAAAAACCAAATCATAGATAGAACCATTATAAAAATTATTTACAAATTGCCCATCAATCTTGACTTCTATCTTATACATAAAATACTTTGGAGATTATTTATATTAAAAATATACAAAAAAATAATTATAATAAGAAGCGCATATACACGCATTAAAATACCAATTTATCGGCATCTATCTGCGTACATCTGCGGTTAAAAGTTGAGATTTTCCTAATTATTAAATACTAATCTTAATGCACTAAAACGATCGCACCTTTCCTCAATCCTCCACAGTCAATCCATTAAACGCCATATTTTCCATAATAAAATGTATCGCGCTTTGTCCTGGCTTGTAAATAAATCAAGTTTTGAACTCGTAAACTAACTTTTGTGACTTGTAAAGCAGCTTTTGCAACTCGTAAACTAACTTTTGTGACTTGTAAAGCAGCTTTTGCAACTCGTAAACTAACTTTTGTTAACGGATTTCAGCAAATTTACCCCCATTGTTTCTGTCTGCTAAGTTCTCTTAAATAAAAAAACGCAAATATACGCATTGCAACGCAATCTTTCAGCGTTTGTATACGTATAAATGCGATTAAAGTAGAAACAATTTTACCTTTAATGCACTAATGCGATCGCACGTTTCGTCAATGCTTCAGCAGTCAATCCATTAAATGCCATCAACTCGCCAGCACTAGCTGTAGTCTCCCCACGCTTCCAAGCGAAAGTATCGCGCTTCGCTGTACTCCTTAACAAAACTGGTTCTAGCATCGCCGCCGCGCCACCAGTCACAGCAATTAGCGCATCACCATCAAATAATTCGGCAAATTTCGCATCATCTAAGAAACCGCCTTCGGCTTGGGAACAAGTTTCCCACGCAGTATCATGGCTACGGTACAATTGCCGAGGATTGATCACAGAAACTATCTTCGCACCAATACCTTCAGTTTCCAAGAAAGCCGCAGCTTCAAATACTGGTATTAATGTTAAATCGCCAATTACAGCAAATACAACTTGCTTATCACCAGCGACTTCATGTAATAGCACCGCACCATCACGCAACCCTTGACGAGTTTGTTCTAAAGTTGTGCGAATTGGCAACGGCGATTTACTTGCAGTAATCACAATTCCCTTATTCTTAGTTTTCAATGCCCAATCATAACAGGCTTGAATACTATTAGCATCAGGCGGAAATAATGGGAAAACATTTCCATTTCGCATCAACGAAGCAAAGTAAGCTTCAATTTCTGGACGTTGGTGAGTCCAACCATTGCGCCCTTGCTCTAATGCGCCTGCTGTGAATAAAGTAATAGTCGAGGGAGTTTGACGACGCAATTCTGCCATTGCTTGGGTTACAGTTTGCCAAATTGGTAATCCGTTGATGGCAAAAGATTCGTAAGAACACCACAAAGTTCTCGCACCCATTAACGCCAAACCCGCAGCCAAACCGGCACAAGCATCTTCACTCAATGGTTCATAAACTTGTCCATTTGGTGCTTGGTAATATAAATCGTCGGTTGTGGGGTGGATAATCTTTAATGCTTGGTTGATGTTGGCAATTCCTGATGCTTCGTTACCATCGGCGTTGGTGACAAGGAAATTCTGATCTTTCTTTCCAACTATTCCTACTAATCGTCCCATCGCTGTTGTGGAAACTTTCGGTTCACCACCTACCGCATATTCTTCTAAAGGTAATTCGCCTAATTCTGGTAATGAGAATTCAAATTCTGTCACTACAGTTTTCGCCGCAGGGCCACCGCCAGCACGTTCTGCATTTGTCCTGACTAATTGCCAAGCTTCCGCAGACAAAGCACGGGTTTGCAATGCACTAACAATATGAGGTGCATTCAGCGTATCTTTAGGATAAAGGTTGTGAGATTTTGCACCCCGCGCGTGGACTCCTGCACCTTTAAGTTGTTTAATAATGAAGACGGTAAGTTTTCCGCCCAGTGCCGATCGCGCTGCTTTATCTACACCGGAAAGTACTGCTTGAGTGAATGCTAGCCGTTTCTGGAAGGAAAAGGCAGTGCTATCAACGTAATCCCCTGGTTGGTTTTGATCGTCGAAATCTTTGGCATCAACTAACACGACTTCATCAAAACCGTTACCTTGCCAATATGCTTGCATCTGTTCATTGGTTTTCAGGGAAACCATACTGTGATGTTCTTGGCTGTAACCGTTCCACACCAGTATCGGTAAGAAGTTGGTGACAGCAGGATAAGCAGTATGGAAATGCGCGATCGCACTTACAATATATGGTTCACCCAATCCACCATCACCAACTGTAAAAGGGAACAACTTATCTTTGTGTAACAATGCAGCCGCCATTGCAAAGTGTTGCCCTTGTCCCAAAGGCCCCGCAGGTGCGAGAATACCGGGAATGAAACCAGAAAGATGTCCTAAGAGTCCATGCTTTTCTCGGAAGCGATCGCGCAATTGTTGGACTGTAAAAATTCCCATATCCTCTAGCGATCGATCCAAGAACATGGCACTATAAAATCCAGGGGCGTGGTGTCCGACTTCAGTGATAATGTTCTTGTATCCCAGCATGACAAGAGATGCGTAAGCTTCTGCTTGGCTGGCGAATCCGCCGGGATGCCCAGAAGCTTTACTAGCGGTAACTTGTAAAATTAGGTAGCGGAGGGCATCGGCAGCTAGTAAAGTTTGATATACAGCATTCGGTTCTGTGGGATCTGCGATCGCTATTTTGCCCGACTCAATAGCAGGTGTTGCACCATAAGTTTCAAAATCTGGTAACGCTTCACCAAAATATTGAATACCTTTAGAAAAATCAGGAAGCGCTGAAGATGCCTTTGGGGAGATTGCAGTCATGCTGAGTACCTTATAACGATTAGATGAAACTATCTGACAATTCAGGTCATCTGAAAAACCTCACTTCTATTTCTCTCTCTAAAAGGAGAGAGACTTCAAATTTTCCCCCTTCCCGACACTGGAAGGGGGTTAGGGGGTTAGGTTTTTCGTGGGTTTTTCCATACAACGTGAAAAGTCAAATGAAACTGTAGATGCTCGTTGAATTTAACAAAAATTTTACATCTTTCAGGTTGTAACAGTTTATTGCTTTTTTGCAACGTTAGAATAAGAACTTTAAATGGTTACGCAACCAAAATTTCAGTTAGTTTAAGGAGCAAAAAAATTTATGAAACTCCCAAATGGCCCGCAAACTCCAGCCCTTTTACTGATGCTGCGCTGGATTACCACCCCCATGTCATTTATGGAGGCTTGTACCAAAAGCTATGGCGAGATTTTTACTCTCAGATTAAACAAAAATCTTCCTCCTTTGGTGATTGTCAGCAATCCCCAAGCGCAACAGCAAATTTTGACAAATGATACCAAGGAATTAGAAGCGCCTGGTGATTTGAATCAGGTGTTTGAACCTTTGCTAGGCAAGCATTCTGTGATTAGCATTAGCGGTGCAGAACACCAGCGTCAACGCCAGTTGTTAATGCCTCCCTTTCACGGCGAAAGAATGCGGAATTATAGCGAAGTGATTACCGATGTCACCCAAAAAGTCATTAGCCAATACCAGATAGGCAAACCCTTTAATATTCGGTCTGCTACCCAAGCCATTACCCTGCGGGTGATTATGCAAGCTGTGTTTGGGCTACATGAAGGGCCTCGCGCCGAAAAACTACAGAACTTTTTGCGCGATCTTTTAGAAAAAACTAGTTCTCGGTTAAGTGTGGCTTTGCTTTATTTTCCAGCTTTGCAAAGGGATTTTGGCCCGATTAACTTCTGGGGAAAACAGATGCGTCTTCAGCAAGAAGCTGACCAACTCATCTATGAGGAAATTCAGGAACGTCGAGAACAAGGAGATTCATCAGGCACGGATATTCTTAGCTTACTCATGGCTGCTAGGGATGAAGCCGGTCAACCCATGACTGATGAAGAGTTGCGCGATGAATTGATGACTCTGTTAATTGCTGGTCATGAAACCACAGCGACAGCTTTAGCATGGGCATTTTACTGGATTCACAAAATACCATCAGTGCGCCAAAAGCTACTGCAAGAATTAGATAGCTTGGGCGATAACCCAGACCCCAGCACGGTTTTCAAATTACCTTATCTCAATGCTGTTTGCTCCGAAACATTGCGGATTTACCCAGTAGCTATGCTAACTTTTCCAAGGGTAGTAAGAACACCGATAACGTTAGGCGGTTACGAACTAGAGCCGGGTACAGTCCTACTTGGTTCTATTTATTTAACCCACCAACGGGAAGATATTTACCCACAACCTAAGCAGTTTAAGCCAGAACGCTTTTTAGAACGCCAATTTTCTGCCTATGAATATTTGCCCTTTGGTGGTGGTGCAAGGCGTTGTATTGGTCTAGCATTTGCCCAGTTGGAAATGAAGCTAGCACTTGCCAAAATCCTTTCCAGCATTGAATTAGAACTAGTTGACAATGGTGAAGTGCGACCTAAACGCCGTGGTTTGGTGACAGGGCCAGATCGTCCTATTCAGATGGTTGTCACGAGTAAACGTCAGGTGAAGTCTCCCATCCTACAGACAACCACTATTTAATGTTACGAGAGTTGATGGTTGCGTTCAGCAAATTTTCAACTCCCATCTATAACGTTTCTCAGTTGAGTCCAATCGAAAACTAACCCCCAACCCAATACGGTTCGGTTAAGATACCCCCGACTGCGCCGACCCCCTTAAAAAGGGGGTAAAAGAGGTTTAAAAGCCCCCCTTTTTAAGTGGAGCGACTGGCGTGGGTTGGGGGGATCTTCGAGGAATAAATACGTTAACCGAACCGTATTGACCCTATATATATTTAGATAGATTTTCAAAGTAATTCTTAATTAATTAAAAGGGTTTGTAATCAGTAATTAACGATCGCAGTCCTGTTGACAAATTACGAATTAGTTCAATCCTCCAACTTACATATACCCCAATATAGATTCACTCTTCAGAACTAGCCTTTACAGTAAAGAGTAAGAGGACATTTATGAGATTACTAATTCATGCCTGATGAGCATCGGTTGGAAGAAAAATTTCTATCCCAGGAAGCTGAAAGGAGAATATCCGAAAAGCTAGATGAAGCAGAAAAAATAGAAATAGATGTACAAACCGATCTGTTGAAAATAGTTCAGGGACAGGCGGATGGTGTTTCGGTTGCTGGCCAAGGATTAGTGATCAAAGAAGACATTCGCGTACAGGAAATAAAACTGCAAACAGATAGTATTGCCATCAATCCTTTCAGCGCTATTTTTGGTCAAATAGAACTCAATGAGCCAGTAAATGCGATCGCTCGGATTATACTTACAGAAGTAGATATTAACCGCGCCTTGGCATCAGACTTTGTTCGCAGCCGAATGCAAAACTTTGATTTGGATGTAGATGGCGAGATTGTGAGTTTTGAGGCGGAAGAAATTCAGGTATTTTTACCTGCTGATGGCAAAATAGAATGTAGGGGAAGAGTGCTGTTAAAGGAAATGGGAAATACTCGCCTTTTAGCTTACACTGCGATCGGGCGTCCGCGCACTCATTCAAAACCCGCGATGCTGGAGAGTTTTAACTGTACTGAGGGAGGCGGGATTTCAATAGAATTAATTACAGCGTTCATGCAGAAAGCCAAAGAATTGATGAATATGCCATATTTAAAATGGGAAGATATGGCGTTCAATATTAAAGAGATAAAAGTAGAAAAGGGGAGTTTAATACTTCTGGTAGAAACTCAACTGAAGCAAATACCATCATCACTAACTGAACTATCTCCTTAGTAGGATTGACACCAGTTAAAGATAATTTTTGTAACTCAGGAGTGATGTAAATTTATTAAAAGTTTAATAAGCTTTTGAAAGCTACTTAATTTCAAAATAATAACTATGCAAGAGTATGATGTTGTGCTGATCGGTGCTGGGCACAATGGGCTAGTTTGTGCAGCTTATTTGCTGAAAGCTGGTTATAGTGTCCTTTTATTGGAAAAGCGTTCTGTTCCAGGTGGTGCAGCAACAACTGAAGAATGTTTACCCCAAGAAGCTCCTGGGTTTAAATTCAATTTATGTGCTATTGACCATGAATTTATTCACTTGGGGCCAGTTGTTGAAGAATTAGAATTAGAAAAATACGGCTTGCATTATCTAGAGTGCGATCCGGTTGTTTTCTGTCCTCATCCTGATGGCAAGTATTTCTTAGGGCATAAGTCGGTGGAAAAGACTTGTGCAGAAATTGCTCGTTACAGTGAACGTGATGCCAAAAAATACGCGGAATTTGTAGACTTTTGGCAGAGGGCATTGGGTGCAATGATTCCGATGTTTAATGCACCGCCCAAGTCAATTATAGATATCCTTGGTAACTACGACATCACCAAACTGAAAGATTTATTTTCGGTTATTGGTTCTCCAAACAAAACGCTGGACTTTATTCGCACCATGTTAACCAGCGCCGAGGATTTACTTAACGAGTGGTTTGATGAAGAATTTTTGAAAGCGCCACTAGCCAGACTAGCAGCAGAACTTGGTGCGCCGCCATCACAAAAAACCCTTGCCATTGGGGCAATTATGATGGCAATGCGTCACAATCCGGGAATGGCCAGACCTCGCGGCGGAACTGGCGCACTTGTGCAAGCTTTGGTGAATTTAGTCACAAGTAAAGGTGGGGTTATTCTCACAGATCAGCATGTTGAAAAAGTTTTAATTGATGATGGAAAAGCGGTGGGTGTGCGAGTTGCTGGTGGTAAAGAATATCGCGCTAAACATGGGGTTATTTCTAATATTGATGCCAAGCGGTTATTCTTACAAATGACTGATAAAAGCGATGTTAATGCAGCCGATCCAGATTTATGGGAAAGGTTAGAACGCCGCATCGTTAACAACAATGAAACCATCCTCAAGATAGACTTGGCTTTAGATGAACCACTGCGCTTTCCATACCACGCCCACAAAGACGAATATCTCGTTGGTTCTATCTTAATTGCCGATTCTGTAGCTCATGTAGAACAGGCTCATAGTAAATGTACCTTGGGAGAGATTCCTGATGCTGACCCATCAATGTATTTGGTGATGCCTAGTTATTTAGACCCCACATTAGCACCCCCAGGTAAGCACACCGTATGGATTGAGTTTTTTGCCCCTTATCAAATTGCTGGTGCAGAAGGCACTGGTTTAAAAGGTACTGGTTGGACAGATGAATTGAAAAACAAAGTTGCAGATAGGGTAGTTGATAAGTTGGCAGACTATGCACCAAATGTCAAGAATGCAACTATCGCCCGTCGTGTAGAAAGTCCAGCAGAACTAGGAGAAAGATTAGGTGCATACAAAGGTAATTATTACCATATTGACATGACTTTAGATCAGATGATATTTTTCCGTCCCTTGCCAGAAATAGCGAACTACAAAACGCCAATTGATAATCTATTTTTGACTGGTGCAGGAACTCATCCAGGCGGTTCGATTTCGGGAATGCCGGGACGCAATTGTGCCCGCGCATTTTTGCAGGCAAAACATCCTATTAGCCAAACTTTAAAGGATGCACGCGATTCGATTAAGTCAACTGTAGAGTCAGTCTTTGGAATTAGTTAAGCATTGCAAAGATAGAGCCTATTATTATCGCCAAGGCATAACATTTATTAAAATTTTTGCAAAAGTCTATTAAATGTATGCCTTCACGCGATATTTACCACAATCATGTTAAAAGCTACTCTAGCTATGGAATGAACGGTGCTACTAGTGTAAAAGTGGCATCGTTTAAAAACAAACTATTAGTGCTGTACGGGTCAATATATAGCTCGAAGTTTTTGTGGCGTATATAGTAAGTAGGAAAATTATATGACCTAAAAGAAACATTTGTTAAACTTGCTAAACCTGGTTCTATACAAAATGTTGCATCATTTCTGAACAGATCAGTATTGTCATTAATAGCTAATCTAATTCTAAAATTCTGATGTCTTAAGTAGTATCCTGGAAAATTGGAGGATTCAAATGAAACACAGTTAGAAGATGCTAATCCCGACCTTACTCTAAATCTGGCATCTGCTCTGTCTAGAGAACTTGAAATAGAGCTAATTTCGCCAAGAAAATTGCGATGACGAATATAGAAGTTAGGAATATTAAATGTTTGTATTGAAACAGTTGGTTCAGCAGGAGTTGATTGTGCAGCCGCAGGATTAATTGACGTAGAATTAGGAAGCACCGAGAGGATTAGTGCTAGTGCAAAGAAGCTTTTTTTCATGGTTACAATCCTTTAGATACAATTTGCAACAATGCTCTTATTTGCAATTGAGTCTTAGTATCAAGTACCCCTTTGCGTAAAATCGTAACGTTTCTAAACGCAGAGAAGCGCCAAGTAAACGCGAAGTTACGCAGACTTTTACATAATTTAATTCGCTACGAATTAATAAAATATTATACTTACTTCTAGATAATTCTGAGAATCAGTTATAAATCTTTATATAGCCCATCTAGATATATAGCTGGATTTCCGCCGTGCTGTACTAGTGCGATCGCACCCTTGTTAATGAACAGAGAAATTACCAAACCCGTGCGCTCGCAAGATATACAGCAACACAAATAATCGTTTTATGATTTAGATAATCTCTAAGCAATTGCTTTATGTGTATTTAATATGATAATGTAACATACGCATGATTTGAAGAAGCTTTTACGCATCATCAACAAAGTTATTTCACAAAATATAAGCAAATTAATGGGTAAAAACTAGTGTATTTTGATAATACTCAAAAAACGAACACTTTTAACATCATCTTATAAGTTTTGTAGGTACAGCATGGTTTTTCAGCGCTGCTTCGTTGCATCTGGCTTGATAGCTTTCTTCGCATTTGGCTGTAGTGGTGGGGCAAACCCATCGACAGAAAATACTACACAAGTTGTGCAAGAAAGTAATGTAACCCAGCTTTTCATAGAAGCGAAGGCTACGCAAAAAGCAGAAGATTTTTTTCATCAAGGCAATCATTTATTAGATGGACAACGTTATGAAGATGCCATAAAAGCATACGACAAAGCGATCGCTATCAAAGCTGAGAGTCCTGAAGCTTGGATTAACCGTGGTATAGCCTTAACATCGTTGCAACGTTACGAAGATGCGATCGCATCTTACGACAAAGCGATCGCCATCAAACCCGACAAATATGAAGCTTGGTATAATCGTGGCATAGCCTTAACATCGTTGCAACGCTACAAAGACGCTATTGCATCTTACGACAAAGCGATCGCCATCAAACCCGACAAATATGAAGCCTTAATTAACCGAGGCATTGCTCTGACAAAGCTGCACCGCTACAAAGATGCTATTGCATCTTATGATAGAGCGATCGCCATCAAGCAAGATTTGCACCAAGCATATTACAACAAAGCTTGCTCTTATGCTTTACAAAGCAATCTCGAATTAGCAATTGAGAATTTAAATAAAGCAATCGAGCTTGTTCCTGATAAATACAAGAAGTTAGCAAAAACTGACCCCGACTTTAGCAAAGTGCGGAGTGAAAAGCAGTTTCAAAACTTACTTCAATAGTATTTTGTAACCACTACTCAGTGTAGAATATAAGCCTGCTATAACAAGGATTTTTTCTTGAGCGGTTTACGATTAGACATGAAAAAATTGTTAATCACCGGAGCAAGTGGTTTTTTAGGATGGCATCTTTGCCAACTTGCCAAACCAGAATGGGAGATTTATGGTACTTATTTATCCCATCCTTTAGAGATTCCTGGCATGAAAATGTTAAAAGCTAACTTAACAAATTTTCAGGAATTGAAACGGATATTTAATGATGTCAAGCCAACAGCAGTAATTCATACTGCTGCACATTCGCAACCAAATTTTTGTCAAACCCACCCCAAAGAATCGCACGCAATTAACGTCATCGCATCCTGCAATATTGCCGGACTTTGTGCGGATAATTCTATTCCTTGTGCTTTTACCTCAACCGACTTAGTTTTTGATGGTTTAAATGCTCCCTATGGAGAAACTGATGCCGTGTGTCCTGTTAATCTTTACGGTGAGCAAAAAGCGATCGCAGAAGCAGATATGCTAGAAAGATATCCCATAACAGCAGTGTGTCGAATGCCGTTGATGTTTGGTGCAGAGACACCCACAGCCAAAAGCTTTATTCAGCCATTCATTGAAACCTTACAAGCCGAAAAAGAACTCAGTTTATTTATAGATGAATTTCGTACCCCAGTAAGTGGAACAACTGCCGCTAAAGGACTTTTATTAGCATTGGAAAAAGTTAACGGCATAATTCACTTAGGTGGCAAAGAGCGAATTTCTCGCTATGATTTTGGACAGCTATTAGTGGAAGTATTTCAACTTCCCGCCACTGGACTAAAAGCCTGCCAACAACAAGATGTGAAAATGGCAGCACCCAGACCAGCAGACGTTTCTTTGGATAGTTCCAAAGCTTTTGCATTGGGGTATCAGCCTTTATCTGTAAAGGAAGAATTAGAAGAGTTAGGAATTAAATACTCCTAACTCTTGTACAGACGCGATTAATCGCGTCTCTTAATAAGCATCCATTGGCAGACAAGAACAAACAAAATTTCTGTCGCCAAAAGCTGAATCAATGCGGCCAACAGCAGGCCAGAATTTATATTCACGAGTCCAAGGTGCAGGATAAGCAGCTTGTTCACGAGAATAGGGATGATGCCATTCTCCGGTGATGAGACTTTCGGCGGTGTGGGGTGCGTTCTTCAAAACATTATCTTGAGCATCCACCTTACCTGATTCTATTTCAGCGATTTCTTGGCGAATAGAAATCAACGCATCACAGAAACGATCCAACTCTTGTTTAGATTCACTTTCTGTAGGTTCCACCATGATTGTACCCCCTACAGGCCAGGAGACAGTCGGTGCATGGAAACCATAATCCATGAGACGCTTGGCTACATCATCGATTTCGATCGCAGCCGATTTTTTGAGCGATCGCAAATCTAAAATACATTCATGGGCAACTAGACCATTTTTCCCCTGATACAAAACTGGATAGTACGATTCCAGTCTCTTGGCGATGTAGTTAGCGTTGAGAATCGCCACTTTTGTTGCTTGGGTTAAACCAGCTGTACCCATCATGGCGATGTACATCCAAGAAATCACCAAGATGCTAGCACTACCCCAAGGCGCGGCAGCAACCGCACCAATTTGTGAGTGTTGAGTTGAGGTGTCGATAGTGACAACAGGGTGTCCGGGCAAAAATGGCACGAGATGAGAGGCTACCCCAATCGGCCCCATACCAGGCCCACCGCCACCATGAGGAATACAGAAGGTTTTGTGCAAGTTTAAATGGCAGACATCCGCGCCAATATCTCCAGGACGGCAAATTCCCACTTGGGCGTTCATATTTGCCCCATCCATGTAAACTTGTCCACCGTGACTATGGACAACAGCGCAGATTTCCTGAATTGGCTCCTCAAAGACACCGTGAGTTGAGGGATATGTCACCATCAAGGCGGCGAGTTCATTGCTGTGTTTTTCAGCCTTAGCCTTCAGGTCATCAACGTCAATATTACCTTGTGAGTCACAAGCAACTGCCACCACCTTCATCCCGCACATCACCGCACTTGCTGGGTTTGTCCCGTGTGCCGAGGTGGGAATCAAACAAACATTGCGGTGTCCTTCTCCACGATTTTCGTGATATTGACGAATCACTAAAAGTCCGGCGTATTCGCCTTGAGAGCCAGCATTTGGTTGCAGAGAAATTCCGGCAAACCCGGTAATTTCAGCTAACCATGCCTCAAGTTGCTCAAACAGGATTTGATAACCCTGCGTTTGCGACGCAGGGGCAAATGGGTGAATCTTGCCAAATTCTTCCCAAGTTACCGGAATCATCTCTGCTGTCGCATTCAACTTCATTGTGCAAGAACCCAAAGGAATCATCGATGTTGTTAGCGACAAATCCTTGCTTTCCAGCTTGTGCAGATAGCGCAACAATTCAGTTTCTGAGTGATAGCGGTTAAATACAGGATGGGTGAGATAAGTGCTAGTGCGGGGGAGGGGGAGATGGGAGGATGAGGAAGAAGTTAATTCTTCTAAAGTGAAGGGTAAATCATCTGTACCAGCGAAAATCTGCCAGAGGTCGATTAAGTCTTCTGGTGTAGTTGTTTCATGCAGTGAGATACCAACAGCAGTTGTATCAAAAACCCGCAGGTTAATTTGAAGTTGTTCGCTAGCTGCCAGAATATCTTCTAAATTGCGTCTTCCCAGTTCTACTCGCAACGTATCAAAGAAATCTTTGGAACTGATGCTGTAACCCAAACGCTTCAGTCCTTGTGCCAGCAACACCGTCAAAGAGTGGATATTCTCCGCAATTTGCTTGAGTCCAACAGGGCCATGATAGACCGCGTACATACTCGCCATTACCGCCAGCAGCACCTGTGCAGTACAGATATTACTAGTAGCTTTTTCGCGGCGGATGTGCTGTTCGCGGGTTTGCAAAGCCAGACGTAATGCAGGCTTACCTTGGGCATCTTTTGATACTCCCACAATTCGCCCTGGAACCAGTCGCTTATACTCTTCCTTCGTAGCAAAGTATGCCGCGTGAGGCCCCCCAAACCCCAAGGGAATACCGAAGCGCTGGGTGCTACCAACAGCAATATCAGCGCCAAATTCCCCAGGAGGGGTAAGCAAAGTTAAACTTAAAGGATCTGCTGCTACCGTTACCAATGCACCCTTAGCATGGGCTTTTTCTATAAAAGCGCGGTAGTCGTAAATGGTGCCATCACTTGCAGGATATTGCAGAACAGCCCCAAAAATTGGTTGATCAAAATCAAATGTTTGATGATCGCCGACAATGATCTTAATCCCCAATGGTTTAGCCCGTGTTTGTAACACGTCAATAGTTTGGGGATGGCAGTCATGAGAGACAAAATAGGCATTTGTCTGATTTTTACAAACACCGTAGCTTAAACTCATTGCTTCAGCTGCGGCTGTGGCTTCATCAAGTAACGAAGCATTGGCGATTTCCAAACCTGTGAGGTCGATAATCAAGGTTTGGAAATTTAGCAGCGCTTCCAAGCGCCCTTGGGCAATCTCTGGCTGATAAGGAGTGTAAGCAGTATACCAACCGGGGTTTTCTAGGATGTTGCGCCCAATCACCGGTGGGGTAATAGTGTCGTAATATCCCATACCGATGTATGAGCGGAAAACCTGATTTTTAGCAGCAACTTTTTTTAAGGATGTTAGTGCTGCATACTCACTTTCTGCTTCTGGTAACTTTAGCGGTTGCTTCAGTCGGATTGCCTGTGGAACTGTTTTATCGATTAAGGCATCCAGGCTGGGAAACCCCAAAACCTTAAGCATTTGCTGGATGTCATCGGAGTTAGGGCCAATGTGTCTTGGCGCAAAACTACTTAACTTTTGACTTTTTTCGTCCAGCACTTGCTGCTCATTAGACTTGAGAATAGGGGCGTGTGATACCACAAATTACTCTCCAGATGGTACTATTTAATATTTTGCAACAAATACTCATGAGAAGTAGATGTAACTTTTCAGTTCATCTAAATTTCATGACTTATCTTTGAGTGGAGTGGGACATGGGAGAGATAAGGAAGAAAATTTTACTTTGTCCCCCTCATTCTCCACTCCCACTCCCTATTCCCCTTCCACCTGTGCACGATACTCATCTGCTGTCAAGGCATCCTCAACTTCAGCAGGGTCATTGACGCGCACTTTCAAAAACCACCCTTCCCCGTAGGGGTCTTCTGACACTTCTTCGGGAGAATTAATTAAAGCTTCATTGCGTTCTATAACTGTGCCTGTTACTGGTGAATTCAGTTCTTCAACGGCTTTCACTGATTCAATTGTGCCAAAGTTTTCTCCCCTGGTAAGAGCGTCACCAATTTCTGGTAGTTCCAAAAAGACGATATCACCCAATTCATGTACGGCAAACTCAGTAATGCCAATGGTGGCAATTTCGCCGTCTAGCCGCACGTATTCATGAGAATCCAGGTATCTGAAATCTTGAGGATATTCAAAAGACATATCACTTCCTCTCCCTTATCAAAATTATTGCCCCAACAGTCATCCAAGCCATATCTGGTAATGAACCTTACTGTAGATTGAGTAACTCACAACACATTATTCCTCAAAAACCTCGGCGCTTATCAGTTGGCGGCACGATTTTTTGACCGATAAAAGGGACGTTTAACTACAACTGCTGGATAAGCTTTGCCGCGAATTTCAACTTCTAGCTGCTGAGTGACGGTTGCTAGCTGGGTGGGAACGTAGGCTAAGGCAATGGGATAACCAAGTGTGGGCGATAGAGTGCCACTGGTAACTTCTCCCACAATTTTACCTGCGGATAACACTTGATAGCCGTGACGGGCAATGTTGCGTCCTTGGGTTTGTAAACCTACCAATCGGCGCTCTACTCCAGCGGCTTTTTGCTGTGCTAAAACTTCCCGACCAATAAAATCCCCTTTGGTATCTAAGTGAACTAGCCACCCCAATCCTGCTTCTAAGGGTGTGGTGGTATCATCGATATCTTGTCCGTAAAGTGCCATCGCCGCTTCTAGCCGCAGGGTATCTCTCGCACCGAGTCCACAGGAGATAACACCAGCCTTATGGAGACTTCGCCACAATTCTACTCCCACATCGGGATCTACCATCACCTCAAAGCCATCTTCTCCGGTGTAACCTGTGCGGGTCAGGAAGGCAGGTTTGCCTAGTAGCGTTGCTTCTAAATGTCCGAAGGCTTTGATTGGTTGTAAGTCTTCTTGCACTAGTGGCTGGAGATATTTAATCGCTTTTGGCCCTTGCACGGCAATTAAGACTTTATCTGGTGAAAGGTCTTGGAATTGCACTTTATCTAAGTCAAGATGTTGCAATAGCCATGCTTTATCTTTACTGGATGTTGCCGCATTGACTATGATGAATGCCCTCTGTGTCCCAGTGGCGTCTTCACCTTGATAATAAACAATGATGTCGTCAATAATTCCGGCTTGGGGATTTAACAATACGGTGTATTGTGCTTGACCAACTTGCAAACGACTCAAGTCTGAAGGCACTAGAGGCTGGAGTTGGGAAATGAGATTTTTACCTTGGAGGGTAAATTTGCCCATGTGGGAAATATCGAACATTCCGGCTGTATTTCTTACAGCCTCGTGTTCGCGGCTAATGCCACTAAATTGCACAGGCATTTCCCAGCCGCCAAAGCTGGTAAGGCGGGCTTTGAGTTCTACACCCAGTTGATATAAAGGGGTTCGCGCCAGAGATTGGGCGTTTTCTTCTTGATTAGCCACAGATAATTATTATGCGATCGCACCTCAACATCTATCATCCTAAGAGATGCTTTCTGGTTTTACAGTCTTGTGTATTAAATTTGGGCATTGGGCAATTCAATTTTGGATTTTGGATTTTAAATTTTGGATTAAATTTCAATCTAAAATCCCAAATCTAAAATCTAAAATTCTTGCTCCCCCACTCCCTTGTCCCTTTGTCCTCTTCTGTAAGCTTTAATAGTTAATGGTGAAAGTGTTGAGATTTATTAAGAAGACATTATGAAATATTGGCAACTGTTAGCTAGCTTTGTCTTAGCTATGGTTCTTTTTTTGTTTCCCCTATCGGCGCAAGCTGCAAGTTCTTCGAGTATTACCCGTTCTGTGGGTAATAATGAATTTAAGGGCAAGGATTACTCTGGTCAAAGTTTAATTGGCACTGAGTTTACCAATCTCAAATTAGAGAATGCTAATTTTAGCAATGCTGACTTACGTGGTGGCGTGTTTAACGGTAGCGTATTGGAGGGAGTAAATCTGCATGGGGCTGATTTTAGTGAAGGCATAGCCTATCTCACAAGGTTTAAGGATGCTGATTTAAGTGATGCTGTGTTGACCGATGCAATGATGCTGCGTTCTACTTTTGATGATGTAAATGTCACAGGTACTGATTTTACGAATGCAATTTTAGATGGGACGCAAGTGAAAAAGCTTTGTGTTAAGGCAAGTGGTGTAAATTCTAAAACTGGTGTGGATACTCGCAAGTCTTTAGGATGTAAGTAGACTCTCACCCCTTCTTCGTTGGTGGAGAGGGGGATATTTTTTTAACTAATTACGAATTACGAATTACACGCAGCGATCGCTAGTGATATGCTTCTCTTAAAAAGCTTGCATAGTTTGCCCGAACGGTCATAGTAGTTGGATGACTTACACCTAAAGTCTGTTCACAAACTGTCAAAGCTTGCTCAAATAAGGATTTGGCTTTCGTGTAGCGTCGTGTATGACGGTAGAGTGCTGCTAGATTGTTCAGGCTAATAGCGACATCGGGATGGTTGTCTCCCAGCAGGCGTTTACTCAGTTTTAAAGCTTGCTGATACAAGGTTTCGGCTTCGTTGTAGCGTCCTGTAGATTCGTAGAGTTGTGCTAAATTATTCAGGCTAGTGGCAACATCGGTATGTTCTTCTCCCAGCAAACGTTTTCTTAGTTCTAAAGCTTGCTTAAGCAAGGGTTCGGCTTCGCTGTAGCGTTTTGTATAACAGTACAATGCTGCTAAATTGTTCAAGCTAGTGGCGACATGGGGATGTTCTTCTCCCACTAGGCGTTTCCACAGTTTTAAAGCTTGCTGATACAACCGTTCGGCTTTGCTATAGCGTCCTGTAGATTCGTAGACTAATGCTAAATAGCTCAGGCTAGTGGCGACATCGGTATGTTCTTGTCCCAACAGGCGTTTTCTCAGTTTTAAAGCTTCCTCAAGCAAGGGTTCGGCTTCGCTGTAGCGTCCTGTAGATTCGTAGAGTAATGCTAAATTATTTAGACTAGCAGCGACATCGAGATGGTTGCCTCCCAGCAGGCCTTTTCTCAGTTTTAAAGCTTGCTGATACAAAGGTTCAGCTTCGCTGTAGCGTCCTGTAGATTTGTAGAGCAATGCTAAATTATTTAGGCTAGTGGCAACATCGAGATGGTTGCCTCCCAGCAAACGTTTTCTTAGTTCTAAAGCTTGCTGATATAAGGGTTCAGCTTCGCTGTAGCGTCCTGTAGATTCGTAGAGGAATGCTAAATTGTTCAGACTAGCAGCGAAATAGGAATGTTCTAAGCCAAGAGTATTTTGAGTCAGTTGTACACACTTTTGTAACCAAGGTTCTGCCTGCCGATAAAGTTTTTGACCTTGATAAAACCAGGCTAATTTAGTAAACAGAGTGATTAGATTTTCAGCGCCCAGATATTGGGATAGGTGGGTTGCAACTTCTGTAATGTGCGGGATATGTGGAGTGAGGTTGAGAATATCTTCAGGGTTAGGCTGTTGAGGAATTAGCTTTGCTACCTCTAACATCATCGCTGCAAATTTAGTTTTTGCTTCATCCGCCTCACTTGACTTATCCAACTTCATTCGCAAAAGTTGCCGAATCAGTGGATTTAGACGATAAATTTCTTTACTTTCCTGTTGTAGCAAATGCAATTGGAGTAAATCGGCTATGGCTTTCTCATTGAGTTCTTGTTTTTTGTCATCTTCTATCGTCTTAACAGATAAGGGAATATCAGCTAAGGCACACAAACTTAGCAAACAGCCAAAGCTTTGTGCATTCTCATCCAACTGTTCCCAACTCAATTCAAAAGCTTCAGCTAAACCGGATTCATAATGCATCAATGAATTAGCATTGACTACTGGTTCATGTTCTACTCGTTTTTTCTCTAGCTGCTTCAGCAGTGCTTCCAGAGACAAATCTGGCATCTTATCCAGATATTGCCCGACTAACTCTAACGCTAAAGGCAAATATCCCAAAAATTTACAAATTCTTCTCGCAATCCAAGCTTCTTGTTGCAGTCGTTCCCGAACCACCAGCGATTTTAATAATTTCATCGCTGCCAATGGTTTAAGCACATCCAATTCGCTATTATATTTTGCGCTCAGGTAAGCTTGTAACTTTTCTAGTTTGTCTTGACTGTTAAAAATCGCTAACTCAGGATAATTCTGGGCAAACTTGTCATATACCTCACCAATCCACTTTCTGAAAGCAGCAATATCAACGTTTAATTCGCTGACAAGTTTAGCTTCATTTTTACCTAAGTTTTCTGTTTTAAAATACTGTATAAAAGCTGCTGTTTGCTCTAGAGATAAGCCATTAGTAGCAGCTTCTTTGGCTAGAAAATTAGCCCATTGCATAAACGGCTTGTGAAATTTAAGTAGGTGGGCGTCAAAATTTATAGTTGTAATAAAGCAGCTGGCAACAGGTAAAAGGCAAGAGTAAAGAGGGTTTTAGTATAATGTATCTTTCTATACATGTTTATTTTATTGTGCCAACCTACTTATTTTTTATTCTACTTTGTCTCCATTTGGAAATCACCTGTCTTTGGGGTAGAAATACCATTTGTATAGAAAGATTTAAAAGCAGTGACTTGCAGGCATCGCCAGTTGAGCTTCTGAGGGTGGATGTTGAGCCTCTGAACCTCAACATTTTGAGTTTGGAACTTGAAAGAGTTATGCGATGTCTACGACGGGCTACGCCTACGCTCTATTTTTCACTGTACCTTAGATATAAGGGGGTAATTGCACGTTGTCAATTAGCATGAAAATCGAACCGCAGAGGCGCAGAGGATACGGAGAAAGAGATTAAGAGGGTGCGATCGCCATTTGAAGTTACAATTAATGTGCGATCGCTGCTAAAATTTAAACTACAACTGTTGTGTAGCATCAATTTGGTGTGATTTGTTTGAAAGGTGCGATCGTTAGCGATATGCTTCTCTTAAAAATCTTGCATAATTTCCCCGAACCCTTATTGTATCGGGATGACCTACACCTAAAGTCTGCTCACAAATTGTCAAAGCTTGCTGATACAGGGGTTCGGCTTCGCTCTAGCGTCCGGTAGAACTGTAGAGTGCTGCGAGATTGTTCAAGATAATAGCGACATTGGGATGCTTGTCTCCTAGTAAGCGTTTTTTCAGTTTCAAAGCTTGCTGATACAGGGGTTTGGCTTCGCTGTAGCGTCCCGTAGAAGCGTAGAGTTCTCCGAGATTGTTCAGGCTAGTGGCGACATCGGGATGCTTGTTTCCCAGTAAGCGTTTTCTCAGTTCCAAAGCTTGCTGATATAGGGGTTCGGCTTCGTTGTAGCGTTTTGTATAAACGTAGAGTCCTGCAATATTGTCCTGGGTATTGGCGACATGGGGATGGTTGTCTCCCAGTAAGCGTTTTCTCAGTTCCAAAGCTTGCTGATAAAAGGATTCAGCTTCGCTGTAGCGTCCTGTAGACTCGTAGAGTAATGCGAGATTGTTCAGGCTAGTAGCGACATCGGGATTGTTGTCTCCCGGTAAGCGTTTGTACAGTTCTAAAGCTTGCTGATACAAGGGTTCAGCTTCGCTGTAGCGTCCTGTAGACTCGTAGAGTAATGCGAGATTGTTCAGGCTAATGGCAACATCGGGATGGTCGTCTCCCAGTAAACGTTTAGTCAGTTCCAAAGCTTGCTGATACAGGGGTTCAGATTCGCCGTAGCGTCCTGTAGAACGGTAGAGTTCTGCGAGATTGTTCAGGCTAGCGGCGACAGCGAGATGTTCTAAACCAAGACGATTTTTAGCTATATCTTTACATAGTTTGTACCAAGGTTCTGCTTGCTGATAAAGTCCTTGACCGTAATAAAACCAGCCTAAACCTCTGAAAAGCCCAATTAAATCCTCGTCGCTGAGATATTGGGATAGGTGGGTTGCAACTTCTGCAAGGTGGGAGATAAAAGGAGTGAGGTTGAAAATATCTTCACGGTTAGGCTGTGGAGGAATTTGCTTTGCGACCTCTAGCATAAGCGCTGCAAAGATTGTTTTTAGCTTATCTGCCTCACTTGACTCATCCAACTTCATTTGGAAAAATTGCCGAATCAGTGGATGTAGACGATAAATTCCTTTACTTTGCCATTGTATTAAATGCAGTTTCGGCAACTGGGCTATAGCTTTCTCCCAGAGTTCTTGTTCATCGTCATCTTTTATCCACTCAACAGAAAAAGGAATATCAGCCAAGGCATACAAACTCAGCCAACAGCCTAAGCCTTGTGCTTTCTCATCCAATTGTTCCCAACTCAATGCAAAAGCTTCAGTTACACCATATTGATAACGCATCAATGGGTTAGCCTTGGCTATTGCTTCATGTTCCAGTTGCTTTTTCTTTAGCCGCTTCAGCAGTGTTTCCAGAGACAAATCTGGCATTGTATCCAGATATCGCCCCACTAACTCTAACGCCAAAGGCAAATATCCCAAGAATTTACAAATTTTTCTCGCAGCCCAAGGTTCGCTTTTAAGCCGCTCTCTATCAACCAGCGATTTTAATAATTTCATCGCCGCCAATGGTTTGAGAACACCCAAACGTAATTGCGGCAAAGTTCTATCAAATTTCTCTCGCGTTGTCAGCAATACTTTAAACCGGGGTGATTCTGGGGGTAAATAAGGCTGAACTTGTGTTTTGTAGTCAGTGACATTATCAAACACCAGTAGCACTTCACCTTTTTGCCAATTTTCCCAGCAGTATCTCAGCCTATCTGCGAATTCCCAGTCGTCCGGTGGAATGAGTTTAAATTTCAATTGGGCAAATCTGAAAATCTGAATTATGACATTAATACCCTGTGCAGATAACCAGCAAACCCCACCTTGATAATTCTGCAAATGCTGTTTGGCGTATTGGGTAGCGAGTTCAGTTTTGCCAACTCCACCCATACCCGCCACAGCTACAATCGCAACTTGCCGAGATGTTTGTAATTGCTGGTGCAGGTTTTGTAGTTCCGCCTCACGTCCCACAAATTTTTCAAATGGAACAGCAGGGGGAATATTTTGATGAATTTCTTTAGTTGTGGGGTGGGCATCTTGCCCGCCATTATATTTGACTGTCAAGCAAGCCCGTAACTTTTCTAGCTTACCCCGGCTTTCAGAATTGGCTAACTCAGGATAACTCTGGACGAACTTGTCATAAACCTCAGTCATCCGCTTTTTGAAAGCAGCCGCACCGATGTTCAACTCGCTGGCAAGTTTTGCCTCACTCTTCCCTGAGTTTTCAGTCTTCAACCGCTCTACAAAAGCTGCGGTTTGCTCTGGGGATAAGCTATGAGTAGCAGCTTCATTGGCTAAAAAATCAGCCGATAGCATAGACAGCTTGTGAGATTTCTTCTCGATTCTACTTAATTTCTACCTTCTTTCTACTTTGTCTCCATGTCTAGGGAATCTCCTCTTCTTCTGGCAGAAATACGATTTGTATATAAACATTTAGAAGAGGTTCAGCCATGAAAACTGCCTTAACAACTCCAGTCAACTCCAATCAAATCACCCAAACTTCGCAATTAATCCCCGCCTCGCCAACATCGGTAGAGAATCCATCTACTTGGATGCGAGATGGATACAGCCCCACTGAAATTATTCTGGCGGCGGCAATTTTAACTTCATTGTCGATTGGGGGAATTGCCTCTGTGATTGTGGCGATTACGGGTTTAGTTAAAACTTTAGTGCCTGTAATGGTAAGCTCGACAAGGGAAAAAAAGAAGTAGAAATATTGTAGGTTGGGTTAAGCAAAGCGCAACCCAACAAAGCCCCGGAAATGTTGGGTTTCGTTCCTCAACCCAACCTACGCAGCTAACCCAATACGCTTGAGTTAGTGATATTTGGTCTTCGGAGATCCCCCCAACCCCCCTTAAAAAAGGGGAGCTAACATCTCTTTTACCCCCTTTTTAAGGGGGTCGCCGGAGGCGGGGGGATCTTAACCCAAGTGTATTGGTTTCTAACCGCCGATTTAATATCACCATATCGGAAAGCAAGAGTTTTGCGTAGGCGTAGCCCGTCGTAGACATCAACGTTGACCCTCTGAACCTCAACCTTGACCTTCTGAACATCAACGTTGACCCTCTGAACATCGACGTTGACCTTCTGAACCTCGACGTTGACCCTCTGAACCTCGACGTTGACCCTCTGAACATCGAAGTTGCACCTTTTAGCCTCGAAGTTGCACCTTTGAACTTCAACGTTGAGCCTTTTAACCTCGAAGTTGCACTTTTGAACCTCAAATTTTAAGTTTGGTACTCAAAACAGCCAGATAAATACTAGACCTCTTGCAAAAGTCCTCTAACACCCCACCCCCAACCCCTCCCCGCCTGCGGGGAGGGGAGACTTTGATGTAAGTCAAAGGCGGGGTGGGGTTCTTTTTTTGATTTATGCAAGAAGTCTACTGTATTCCTCCTGCCTTCTTAAACTAAGGTGACTGATTTAACACCCACTTCAACCACTGCCCAGAGGAACTTACAACATTTAACCTTTGAACTCCAGGCGCACGGGTGGCGGCGAGTCCATCAACGGCGACTAATGCAGCATATTGCAAGCCCAAAAAACTATCAACTGCTGCATAAGGCCCACCTAAAGTAATAGCCCCAGCAGCATACATTTGACCTCTATCACTACGCATTTCTACTAAGTCAAAATTGTTCGCTACAGCCAATCGTCCCAGGTGATTCACTGGGAGGTTGTAATGTTTCACCAAATCTGCTAAGAGAGGATTAGCATCTACCTTGGCATCCAGTCCAGTAGCATCAATAATAAAGTCAGCTAGCAATTTCATTTCCCCAAAGCTTTGTTCTCGGATACGAGTAATAGTCCGGTTTTGGACATCTCGTTCCACATCCAGCACCTCACCAAAGGTAATTTGATACCAGCCTTCGCTGATCCCTTGGGCAATAATTTGCTGCCAGTCGTGGCGGTCGGCGGTGGTAGTTCCGCCCCAGTCTGCTAGTAAACGCTTGCGTTCATCGGGACTAGCTTTTTCTAATATTGCCCGGAGTTCGCCGCCCCAACAAGCTTTCGGCCAGTTAAAGGGTTGAAATTCGTAATGATTTTTAACTAAGCGCTGGGCATTTTGAAATTTGTTGCCTTGGGGTTTAGGCGATCGCATTAAATGCAAAACTGAAATATTCTGATTTCGCTTTCTGGCTTCATAAATGCGTTGAACAATCCGCGAAGCCACAATTCCTCGCCCCCGAATCAACACCGTACCACCTTGTTGCTCTAGTTGCTGATAAACATGATCGTGGGCTTCATAAGCATTGACGACCGATTTAAAGTCTTGATATTTTTCTCTATAAGCTTGCAAATCTGGGAGAAACTGAATTGCTGGATAACCAGTAGCTAAATGTAAATAACGAGTAACTAAAAAAGCATAATTTCCTGGGCCGCGAGAATAGGCTACGCAATACCTGCCATCATCAGTTTTGCGAATTACCCTAACTCGCCCATAGCGATAAATTTGATTCCAGCCAATGCGCTTCGCCTCCCGGTCTATGGAATCAAAGACATTACCCGCACGCGGAGTATAAGTTTCCGCAAATGTGGGTTCAGCAAATACTTGCCACAAATACTTGAATGCTGATTTCATCTGTCCCTTGGTAAAATCGTGCCAAGCCTCACGCAAGGCATAACTAGGCCAGCCCCAAATATTATCAGGACAAGAGTCAGAATTCGATCGCAGTCTTTCATGTAAGGGAATTTGCGAATTCAGACACAGGCGCTTGTAACGAGCATAAGGCTCCCCTTCTAATCCCAAAGCCACAATTTTGTCAGCCCGTACACCACTAATTCGCAGCAAATCAGCCCAAAAAAAGCTACCCAGTCCCGCCCCGATCGCTAGATAATCAGATTCATCTACTGGCAATCCCGTAGCATGAAGTGCTTGCACAGTGACATTTTGTGCCTGAAACGCTAATGGCGGAAAATTACTTGCCAAGGGCGTTAGGGGCTGGACTACAGGCAATGTGGGGTCTGGGAGATTGGTATTTGCGTTGAAGTGAATCGTTGAAGGGGGGGTGGTATCTGGTGCAGAGGCGCTAGCAGCAAATGTCACTGTGATCACATAAGGGCCAATTTGCAACGCATCGCCATTAACCAGAACACTGCGCGTTTGTGGTTGACCATTGACATACACACCGTTAACGCTACCTTGGTCAATCACCACCAGATGGTCTTGTTCCCAGTCAATTAGGGCATGGTAGCGAGAAACTTCATTACTGTTAAGCAGCATCCTAGAAACGCGCCCTCCCCTGAGTTCAGCAGGTAAGCGAGCGAATTCTCGACCAAAAGCGATCGGCATACTCAACAGTGGTTCTCGTCGTTCTCCCGTCGCTGGATCTTCCCAACTCAATTGGATTTGTAAATCATTAGTCATTGGTTATGGGGCATTGGGCATTGGGCATTAGTAAACAGTCAAGAGTAAATATTGGTTTACTCCTAACTCCTAACTCTTGTACAGACGCGATTAATCGCGTCTCTCCTAATTACCTCCTACTAACACACTGACAGCCGCAGCTAAAGATGTCCCACACCAACGACAGCCAATTTGTAGATTCTCTCCTGGGGAAACTTTATGACATTTGGGGCATTCTAAGCCATAAACTCCTGGCGGTGGTGCGGAGGGTATCGGTAGATGGTGGTGATGTCCGTGTACTGGTGGATGCGGTGACAGCAAAATTGTTGCTGGAATGCTACCCGTGGAAATGCTAGTAACATTGAGTTTTATTTGTCCCAAAGAGATATTAGTGCCTTCAGTTAAAGGTATTTCACCTTGAACTAATTGCCGTCCATCGACAATGGGGGGATTTTGCGATCGCAAATTTCTGATATAAAAGCGCTGTTGCTGGTGATGAAAAAAGATTTCAACGTGCAGACCAGAGACAGTAGGATGACTCAGAACAATATCGCACCGGAGTGGGTCGCGGCCGATGCGGACAGTGCCAGGATTTTGACTTGGCTGTTGTTCGTAAATGTTCTGAGTTTTATCTTCACCTGCATCGTGCCACTTTAAAGTTAGTGCGTTCATTGTTCTAACTTCATAACTCGTATTTAGCTACTTCAACTTCTTTCTGTGCGATTCCTAACACGATTGAGTCGGTGCAAGCAAGTATTTAGAAAAAACTTCAACAAGCTTTATTTTGCCGACGCTAATTTATCAGCAATACGTGTAGTTTCTGGCAGCCGATATTTTGGCGTGCAGCGTAATACATAGTCAATTGCCGTAGCTAAACTAATTCGATGGCCACTGGAGATGTACAGAGGTTTTACTCCTGTGCGCGATCGCAAAACTGCCCCAATGGTTTCCCCGTTATATATTAGTGGTTGTGTGCTGCCTTTGGTTTCTGCCAATTCTTCGTGCTTACCTATCAACCTGGACTTAGCTACACCAATTGTCGGCATATCTATAAGTAACCCTAAGTGGCTAGCTATACCTAATCTGCGGGGATGAGCAATTCCCTGACCATCACACAGGATGATATTTGGTGTTGTTTTAATCTTCTCCAGGGCATCAAGGACAGCTGGAATTTCCCGAAATGAAAGGAACCCAGGAATATAAGGAAAGGTCGTAGGACGGTGTGCTAGGCTTGTCTCAATTACTTGCAAATCAGGAAAACTCAGAACTGCGACAGCTGCACGGCTAATTGTTCCATCAGCTTCAAAACCCATATCCACTCCAGCAACGTACTGGATAGGTTCTTGCAGTTGATCCTCAGTAATTACTTGATCTCGCAGCTTTTCTTGGATAACTATGGCTTCTTCGATCGTTGAGGGCCAAGCATGATCTCGATAAAATTTCATATTGAAAATTTGAATTAAACTGATTAATATTAATCTGTTAATTAGGCAAGGGCAAAAACAAATGATGATCCACGGAAAATATATTTTTCACAAAAGTTCGTGAAAGACTATCTTTATACTAAATATTTTAACCCAGGTTAGCTCATATCTTGCATCATAATGTTACTTAAGGCTGTCAAGAGGGAATCCTAAGAATATAAGTTTATTTTCCTAGATTTTCTCTTTTACTGGTTATGACACAGCCGAATATTCTAAAACTTGCAAAACAGGGAGATACCCAGGCGATCGCATCTCTGATGAACCGCCACCTACACCCCAAAGGCATTACTGCAAAAGTTGCCTTCAAAGATACTTGCTTAGAGGTAATGCTAGAATCTGCCCAAGTACCAAATCAGCAAATTTTAGTTGCATTTGTCCGTAAAGGGTTAACGGCTTTAGGCGCTGCATCTGTTGAAAGAGTAAAAGTTTATGGACAACAAACGGATAAGAAGTTTTCAGCTTGGAGTCAAGAGTTTGATTTGGGCATAGCAGAAGCTGAAATAGAAGTAGTAGATAAGGAACAGTCTTCCAGCAATCCTCAAATCCTAACTATTTGTATTAACTTCAGTGGCGATACTGCACAGGGATTAACAAACCAAGATTTTGAATTTATTGCTAACCAAATAAGCACTGATATCTTATCATCTTGTACTGACCTTTTTATTCAAAAAGTCAGTATTAGTAATGGTACTTCTGTGATTACAAAAGAACGTTGTTAAACTATAAAAAGTAGTATGATTGCTCCATTGTCCGTATCAGAATAAAAGAGTATGAAGACCAAAATATTAACTGCCATTATTCACAAAGAAGAAGAAATGTATGTTGCTGAATGTCCTGAAGTCGGAACAGTTGACCAAGGTGAAACAATTGAAGAAGCTCTTGCTAATCTAAAAGAAGCTACAAGGTTATATCTAGAAGAATGTCCTTTAACAGACACTGATACTAGCCCCAGGTTTGTAACTAGTATAGAGGTCAGCTATGCCTAGATTGCCAAGGATATCAGGCAATGAGGCAATTCGTGTATTAGAGCGCTTAGGATTTATTGAAACTAGACAAACTGGTAGTCATGTTGTACTTAAAAAAACAACTCTCGACGGAGAAATTGTTTGTGTTGTACCAGTCCACCGCGAGTGAAAAGTTGGCACTCTTAGTGGTGTTCTTAAGCAAGCAAAGGTTACGCCAGAAGAGTTTATAGAAAATTTGTGAGCGCGTTCGCGTAGCGTCTCGCAGAGAAGGCATCGCCCCTCAAACTTAAACTAGAAAAAGCAGTGCGTCACCGAATAGCCCGTCGTAGACATCGCTCTTATTTTCACCGATCCTGATGAAATGCGGTATTCCGACACTAATGAGGATAAATGATTATGCTTAATGAATTCAGGCAAAAGGCGATCGTTAAACCTGGTGGTGTAGTATAAATCTGTTCTCCAGAACTTCCAATAGGTGCAACTGTCGAAGTGATAGTACTTCTGGAGTTACCCCCAGAGCATTCTGAAAAACCTCTAACTAGCTTTATCGGATCTGCTAAAGGCAGTTTTACCACACCGGAAGAAGTGGATAAGTTTATTCGCCAAGAACGAGATGCATGGGAATTATAGATGCTATTCAAGGCACACGGGTCTACCTCGATACCAACATTTGGATCTATGCTTTAGAAGCAGATTCAGCATTCGTCCAAAATTTAACTCAGTTATTCTAAAGTATTGATCAAAGTAACTTGAGTGTAGTAACTAGTATAGTGTGGCGGAAATAACAGGAATTAAGCTATCTTCCGGCTCATCGTGAATGATGTTATCCAGAGAATTTTCAGCTTGATCCAGTTCAAAGAAGATATCATCCAATATCTCGTTGTTTTGCTTGAATCAGATGCGATATCCTCTAAATTAGAAGACAGTAAATAGACTGTTGAGGCTGTTATCTATCACGCAAAAGCACAATAACATGGCTTTTTCTTATGAATTTCAGCGCTATCGGAGCGTACGCGCCCTCGATATACTCCCAGGTTTAGTTAGTTCCATCCTCCTACACTTTATTTTACTGATGGGGAGCAAGTATTGGCTCATAACTTTTATGCCTGAGCCTAAGCAAGAGATTCCAATTGAGGTAGTTGAAGTTTATCCCAATGAAACACACATACCCAAAAAAACCTCATTCCGGGCTACTAAAGATTCAATTGCAGGTGGTAAAGCTTTACCGAAAATACCTCTTTCTGCTGTGAAGTCAGCTAATTCAGATGCACATAAAGCCTCTAGCAAGAATCCTTCTGACTTAACAGCCTTATCTCCAGCAGAGGTATTCCAGCCAAAACCAAGGCAGCAGAAAGCAGAATCACCAAATCCATCTCCTCAACAACCCAAAGCACAGCCAACAGCGATCGCAAAAACTATACCACTAGCACCAAAAGTTCAGCCAACTGCGATCGCAAAAGCAATACCACTAGCACCGAAAGTTCAGCCAACTGCGATCGCAAAAACTATACCACTAGCACCCAAAGTTCAGCCAACAGCGATCGCAAAAACTATACCACTAGCACCGAAAGTTCAGCCAACAGCGATCGCAAAAGCAATACCACTAGCACCAAAAGTTCAGCCAACTGCGATCGCAAGAGCAATACCACTAGCACCGAAAGTTCAGCCAACTGCGATCGCAAGAGCAATACCACTAGCACCGAAAGTTCAGCCAACTGCGATCGCAAAAACTATACCACTAACACCAAAACCACAGCCAACAGCGATCGCAAAAACTATACCACTAGCACCAAAAGTTCAGCCAACTGCGATCGCAAAAACTATACCACTAGCACCGAAAGTTCAGCCAACAGCGATCGCAAAAACTATACCACTAGCACCAAAAGTTCAGCCAACTGCGATCGCAAAAGCAACTATACCACCAGCACCCAAACCTAAAAAAATAGCAGTAGCACCTAATACTACACCACCGTCACCCCTACCCCGAAAAACAGCGCTTGCACCTGCTATTACATCACCAGTACCCAATCCTAAGAACTTAGGCCAGTCGGGAAGACTCTTAAGTGGGCGAACACCTATAGCTCAGTCATCTCAGAAAACAGGTGCAGCAAGCTTGCTGGGTGGTACTGTGGGTGTATCTAGTCGGAATTTTAGCGGTAATTATCTGGCAGCCTTACCTAATTCCAACCGAAATAACCAAGCGACTTCTGGTATTGATGCCAGCAGTCAAGATATAGATATCACCTCTTACTTAAACCAACTACAGCAACAAGTCAAGCAGCAGTGGCTACCAGAAGTGAGCCAGTCTTCCCGGCGAACAGTGCTTAACTTCACTGTTAACCGTTCCGGGCAACTAAGCAATCTCCAGCTCGCACAAACCTCTGGATTCAGCGTCACTGATCAAGCGGCGCTCAACGCTATACAGCGATCTGCACCCTTTGCACCTTTGCCCACAGGATATACCAGTAACTACATTCATATTCAATTTACATTTGATATCAATGTTTATGGGCAGCTAAATTTATCAGGGGACGGTGGCTAACAACAGGTAAGCAATTAATTAAATCATGTATTATACCGACTATACCTTAACGTTAAATAGCTACCTGAATCGAAGTTTTTAGTTTCAACCAGGCTATTATTTGGGCATTAATTTGAGCAGATTTAAGCAAATACAAAAGGAGACTAGCAATACTCTTTTAACTTAATACCTTTGCAAAATCAGCAATTAGCTCAACAGATAACTTACAAACAACTGATTAGCAATTCAGAGAATTTAACAGTGATTTATGTCAGTCATCAGGTTTTAATTGAAGCCGCTCAACTCCGTGCCAGTATTAACATCAAATTACCAGATGCTATCCATGCAGCAACAGCACTCTTGACTCAATGCTCTACTTTTCTAACCAATGATCAGCGATTTGGGAGTGTTCCTGATCTATCAGTAATTTTGCTTTCTCAGATTAATTATCCCTAGTTAAGATATTACAATAAAAGTAATTTCGCCCCCGAAGCCAATCATGACAGAAGGAAAGACGCGGCGTAATTTCCTAATTACCAGCATTGCTGTGACAGGAGGTATTGTGGCAACTAATGCTTTACAGCAAAATACTACCAACACCGCAACACCCCCAACAACTATGCCAGAACGGGTGCTGGGACGCACGGAAGTCAAACTCCCTATCTTCGGGTTAGGAGGAGCAGGACAAACGCCGCTATCCTGGGAAGGAAAAGAGGATGATGCTGCGGCAATTATTCAAAGAGCGTTGGAACTTGGCATTCGCTACTTTGATACAGCGGCTAGTTATGGGCCGAGTGAAGATTATTTAGGCAAAGTGCTACCACCCCATCGCTCAAAGCTCTTTCTAGCAAGCAAGACTGATAAAAGAGATCGGGATGGTGCATGGCGAGAATTGGAGCGATCGCTTAAACGTCTGAATACAGATTATCTCGATTTGTGGCAGTTGCATCACGTTTCTTTTTCTGAAGAACTGGACACCATCTTTAGTCCATCTGGTGCAATTAAAGCTTTAGAAGAAGCCATACAACAAAAATTGGTGCGGTTTTCTGGTATTACCGGACATCACGACCCTCAAGTGATTGCTGAAGGCTTGCGTCGCTATCCTTTCCACACTACACTGATTCCTGTGAATGCTGCCGACAAACACCACCCACATCCATTTATCCCGGTAGTTCTACCAATTGCTCAAGAAAAAAATGTCGGTGTGATTGCGATGAAAGTCCCGGCTTATGGTCGGCTGTTTAAATCAGGTGGGTTGACAGGTATGCAGCAAGCTTTGGGATACACAATGTCTCAGCCTGGAGTTCATTGTTGTGTAATTGCGGCAGAGACTGTTGCACAATTGGAGGATAATGTCAAGATAGCGCGGGCTTTTGTGCCTTTTAAAAAGCAAGAATTGACAGCGATCGCTCAACGGACTGCTAATATTTGGCAAGATAGTACATTCTTCCGTACCTGGACTTAGCCCAACCTTGCACATATTACAGAGTGTATTCTTATCAGTCTCGCTGATAATGTTGTGCCGCTTGTGACATATTAAATTGTAGTAGTTTCTCCTCTCCCAACTTATATCCCAAACTCGGCTTAAAAGGCGAAATATTCAAACTGCGAATAATTTCTGCCGCCACAGCCTTTGCTAGTAGCGGTGGTACAGAGTTACCGACTTGTCGAAATCCGTGCCATTTAGTTACATGAAATCTAAACCAATCGGGGTAAGAATGCAATCTCGCTGCTTCCCTGACTGTGATACAACGGGGCGTAAATGGATGAATCGGTCTAGGAGATGTGAAAGAACCCCTATACTTGTCTGTTCCGGCTCTTAAAGTATTGCAGACACCAGCAGGATGCAGCTTATAAAAACGACTAATTTTTTCTCTCTCGCCTTGTTGAGTCTCCTGAAAACGTTGAATAGTTTCCGCAGAATGTTTTGTTCTTAAACTTGAAGAAAGTATTCGCAAATCATATTCACGTTTGTAAGAATAATCATCGTCTAGGCATTTGATCCCGCGAAGTACACGAGCATAGTTACTAGGCTTTCCGTATTCTGCTACCACCCAATTTATCGTTAGTAACTCAGGATATTTTTCTATTTCAGGTAAATCTCCAATTGCATCCCATACTGTAGGACTCAATGGGATATCAGATATTTTTTTAGAAGTTAAATTATTTGACAACGCTTGTTTAGTAATCGGCTGAGGATATTTTGGTAACTCGACATCCTCCCTTGCACCTATAAGAAATAATCTCTCACGGGACTGTGGTACTCCGTAATTTGCAGCGTTGAGAATTTGGTAATTTTCTTCTACTTTATAGCCGTAAATTTTAAACTCGCTAATTAAGTTTTGGAGGATTTCTTTATGTTCGCCAACTGTGATCCCCCGAACATTTTCCATCACAAAGAATTTTGGTTTTAGCTCAAAAACCAGCCGATGAAAGTGAAATACCAAAGAGTTTCGTGGATCATCAACAGCCCGTTTACCAATTAGGGAAAATCCTTGACATGGTGAGCCACAAATTACCACATCAATTTCCCGATCGCCAATCTCAGACCGATTCCTAATTTCTTCCCCGGTTGTATCCACAACACTTTTACATAACACTGAGCAAAAAGGGAAGTTAAACTCATGTGTTGCACAGTGGATCGGGTCGATTTCCACGGACGCCAGCACATCAAAGCCAGCTTGTTCAAAGCCAAGAGTCATACCGCCCGCACCAGCGAATAAGTCAACTGCGATCGCTCGTTGACGAAGAGTGTTATTAGCGGATAGCTTTGGTTTAGCCCGTGCTGTTAGCGGATAGCTTTGGTTTAGCCCGTGCTGAGTGCTGAGTCTCATTTGTAATTCAGACGTTGACCGATGGATTCTAATGAATGTATTTGAATTAGTACAGATGGTGCGTAAAATTACTTATGAGCTAACTTAAACAAGTTGCTTAGAGCAACTTGTTTAAGTTAGGCAAAGTCCCGCCACAGTGTACTAGCGATTACTAGAACTATTCAAATAAAAGTTCAAAACAATTTATAGTATCACAAAAATATTTTTGCCATAAATGCTTATAAACTATATTCACAACACCATCTACAAAGTCTGTTTGCTTGGACTCAGGACTCAGGACTGTGCCAGCATTTGCAAAATTTCTTGAGCAGCGCGATCGCACACCCCAACTTCTCCTAAACTTTGCCGCATTTCTTCATAATCTAGCAAAGTTTGCTCTCTGCGACCAGGATTGAGTAGCAGTTCCATCGCTGCTTGGATAATATTCTCTGCTGTGGCTTGCTCTTGTAAAAATTCTGGCACAATCGGCTTCATCACTACTAAATTGGGTGGCGACGCAAAGGTTATAGAACCTTTGAGGATTTTACGAGCTATCCAAGCAGTCAGGGCACTTAGACGGTAAACTACAACTTGCGGCACATTTAACAAAGCAAGTTCCAGATTGACAGTACCAGATTTGCTAATGGCTAAATCAGCAGCTGCAAAAACTTCCTTTTGTTGACCTAATACAACTGTAGCCCGCAAACCGTAACGCTTAACTGCTTCCTCAATTGGCTGTCTATAGACTTCCAGAGATAGGGGAATCCAAAAATGAATTTCAGGTAATTTATCTTGAAGAGTTTGGGCAGCTTGAAAAATAATTGGTAAAAGATATTTTAGTTCTTGGTGGCGAGAGGCGGGGAGGAGGGCGATCGCAATTTGTTCTGGTGCAATCCCCAATGTTGCACGAGCTACTTGGCGACTGGGAGCGTCTTGCATTCGGTCAACCAAAGGATGCCCTACCCAAATAACTTTTGCCCCTTTCTCCCGAAAGTAACGGGCTTCTTGTGGAAAGATTGCCAACAGCTTGTCTGTAAAGCCAACAATCCTGTTAGTCCGACGCAAATTGACTGACCAAGCCCACTCTTGGGGAGCGATGTAATATACCACAGGCACATCTGGCAGATGCTGTTTCATGTAAGTCCCAATCTCAAGATTCGGAGTCATATAATCGATCAGCACCACCAAGTCAGGTGGATTTTGCTTTAGGGAAGCGATCGCCCGTCGTTGCACCTGGAGAGTCGGTAAAACGTAAGGCAGCCCTTCTAGAATACCCATTGAGCCAATACTACTGGTATTTCCCAGCAGAATTGCCCCAGCCTCTACCATTTTTTCGCCACCCAGCGCCACAATCTCTAATTCCAATCCAATCGCCACAGCTTGACGCTTCAGAGATGTAATTAGCAGCGACCCTTGCAAATCACCAGATACTTCCCCAGTGCTGATAAATATCCGCATTTGATAATTGGTAATTATTAAAATTAAGAGTTAGGAGTTAAGAGTGAGGAGTTAAAAATTTAATTCATCAACTCATAACTCATAAATTATGATGTCTGTCCAATTAACCACAATTCCTCCGAACCCCTCCTGCTCCCCTCCTCGCTTGCGGGGAGGGGTTGGGGGTGGGGTGCTTTGATTATGAGTAATTCGACGGACATGATATATCTCACATTTCACGATTCATCACTTGCGCCTTTTTTCCCCTTACCGGGAATCAAGCCACGCCTTCCTGGCATCTGAGAAAGTAGCAGGAAGCGGCGCAGATGCTGCAATTCTTCGCTATCCCCTAACAGTTCCAGTTGTTCCAAGGCATCCTTAAATAACAAATCAGAACGGTAGAGAATGCGGAAGGCTTTTTTCAGCATTTGCAAATCTGCTGAATCCATACCAGACCGTTTAAGTCCGACAAGGTTGAGGGTTCGTACCCGCGCCGGATTTCCCTCCACTAGCATATATGGGGCCACATCCCGGTCAATACGTGCCATGCCTCCCACCATTGCCTGTCTACCAATATGCACAAATTGATGGACACCTAAAACCCCACTCAACCTAGCGCGTGATTCTATATGGACATGACCTGCCAACGCCACAGAGTTAGCAATCACTACTTGGTCTTCAATCACGCAGTTATGAGCCACATGGACATAAGCCATCAGCAGGTTCCCATCACCAATTACCGTTGCTTCACCAGCACCAGTAGCGCGGTTAATGGTAACGTACTCACGAATCAAGTTGTTATCACCAATTTTGACCCAGGTTGGTTCTCCCACAAACTTAAGATCCTGGGGTTCCATGCCGATGGCTGCACCTGTAAAAATCTGATTTTGCGCCCCAATTTCACAAGGCCCCTCTAACACTGCATGAGCGCCGATTATTGTTTCAGGGCCCACTTTGACGTGTGCTCCAATCACAGCATAGGCACCGACTTGCACTGTATGGTGGAGTTCCGATTTCGGATGAATTACAGCAGTTGGATGAATTAGCGTTTTCAAGGGTGAATCTCCAGAACTGTCTTGATAAGCCAGCGCCGGACGGGGTTTTTAAGGCAGTGCGCTACTCTGGTTAAGAGAGTTATACCGACTGCCGTCCCATCGAGGCGACTGGCATTGTTGAGCGTGAAGTATTTCAGTGAACGAAAGTGTCGGGCAAAGCAAGTTAAGTGTGTTCGCGAGTGCGTCTCGTAGAGAGGAGGTCGAAAATCAAGAAATTATCAGATGCTGTTGTGGATTTTTTTTTAACTGTTATCCTTTTTCAAGATTCAGTAGGGGCATTTCACGGCTATGCCCGTACCACGAAAGCAAACTTTTAGTTAACTAGAGAAAACATTAATTCCCCTTCAGAAGCAAGTTGACCATCAACTTCGGCACGACCTTGCATCTTACCGAAACGACGTTGTTTTACCCATAACAGTTCCAACGTCATTACTAGTTGATCCCCCGGTACGACCTGGCGGCGAAAGCGGACTTTATCGATACCAGCGAAGACGAACAGTCTGTCTTCTTGCGGAGCCATTTGAGTCAGGACAATGCCCCCGACTTGTGCCATTGCTTCCACAATTAGCACCCCTGGCATCAGTGGACGTCCAGGGAAATGTCCTTGGAAATAGGGTTCGTTGATAGTGACATTTTTAACCCCAACAGCTTTTTTACCTGGAACGTAGTCAATTATTTTGTCTACAAGTAAAAATGGGTAGCGGTGGGGTAGCAATTTCTGAATTTCTTCAGATGTGAAAGTTGTTTTAATCTCAAAGCTGATTTTAGTCTCATTTATAGCCTGTGGTTTGGTAGATGTAGGTGTAGTCGGATCGATGGTATTTACTTCAGTGAGGATTGACATTGGCCGTGTGGTTAATTTTTCATCTGAAAATTGAGTAGGCAGGCGGATATCGAAAGCCTTAATGATCCTGGATTTTAGGCTTTAGCTCCAATCCCAAATCTAAAATTCTTTGAGCCAGTTGAATGTGTAAATTGTGGCTTGCTTTATACGCTAAGAAATGAGCATTAGGAAAAGTTCCTAGTAAACTTAAATCTCCTACTAAATCCAAGATTTTATGACGGACTGGCTCATTTGCAAATCTCAATGGTGGATTTAGCCAGCCTTCTGGCCCACAAACGAGTGCATTATCCAAACTGCCACCTTTAATTAACCCTGTTTTTTGTAAGTGTTCAATTTGATCCAGTAATCCAAAAGTACGGGCAGGAGCAATTTCCGCAGCAAAGCTAGCAGAAGCTTTTCCTAGTTCAGCGGTTGGTGACCAACTGTGCCATTGATTACCAATGGCGGGTAGGTCAAAATCAATACCGTAACTAAAGCGGGTTTGGGGTGCTGGGAGGGCACATACAAAGGCATCCCCTTGATAGACCCATATTGGTTCTGTAACAGCTAAGGGAACTTGGTTGTTAACAGGTTGTGATATTAAGCCAACTTGGACAATATTGGCTGTCCACACACTTGCCGAACCATCCAAAAGTGGAACTTCTGAACCATCAATTTCAATCCGGGCATTATCCACACCCATACCCGAAAGCGCTGCCAACAAATGCTCTACCGTGCGAACATATACCTCCCCCTTACCCAACTGAGTTGAGAGAACAGTGTGACTAACTGCCGCAACTTGGGCTGGAATGATCGGCAAATCCGGTAAATCCACCCGCACAAAGTAGCGTCCACTTCCTGCCTCAGCTGGTAATATCCGCACCTGGGTATTCACACCGCTATGCAGTCCCACTCCAGTTTGAGTGATTTGAGCCGCTAGAGTGTGCTGCTGCATAGCCGAAAAGTCAATATATTTTGTTTAGTATTGTTCATTGTCTGTTTTGGTAAAATCCCTGATATTCCCCTAAAAATGTCATTAATCCCTTTATCGCAACAGTATTAAGGTAAATGTAAAAATTAGCAAGCTAATCCAAAAAAGTTATGAGTTAAGAGTGAGGAGTGAGGAATTAAAACTCCTAACTTCTAACTTTTAACTCCTACCTGGTTAAAACCTTTCGCCAATACCAAAATTAATCCGGCTATCACCGTCATCGTTGATACCATAGTCAATCCGAATTGGCCCCAGTGGAGACTGGACGCGAACGCCGAGACCATAGCCGTAGCCACTGCCATTTTTGTTCAACAATTCAGCTGCTTGAGTACTAGTTCCCAGGTCACTACCGACATCAAAAAATAGTGCGCCGCTGACGACTGAAAAAACTGGGAACCGATACTCAACTGATGCTTGCACATAACTGCGTCCACTACCTAATGTTCCTTCGTCATAACCCCGGACGGAGTTACTACCCCCAAGGGTAAAAGCTTCGTAGGGAGGCAAGTCACCCAGAACTGTTCCTGCTTGCAAGTTAAATGCTAGAGTTTGTGCCCCTTTCGAGAGGCTAATCAACTTGATGGGTAAATATTGGCTGTAGCTACCCCGTAATCTGGTGAGTAAAATGTTGCCTAGTCCTATAGGGACTGACTGATCAATCCCGAAGCGCAGATAAGAACCCTTGGTGGGTTGCAAAGGGTTATTACGGAGATCGCGCTGTACGCCGAGTTGCAACAGTAGTAAATCGTCTTGACCTCTTGGAGACTCGGTCAATTGAGTGGTGATTGGTTGTATGACGCGATTTCCATTCTGGTCGATAGGATTTCCATCATTATCGAATACCCCTCCTGTTGTTTTGAGATTGCCATCAGCATCACGGGCAGAAACTCGTTGATACTGTAAACCCGCTGAGGCAGTCCAGACGGAAGTTTTGTAAGGATTAGAGGACAGGGGACGGGTAAAAGTGACACCACCACCTACACGGAGAATACGGGGGCGATCCTGAGAATTTGTATTAGTGGGATTATTTGGATCAAACGTCCTAATATCCCGATCTTTGCCATCAAAAATCAACGAAATGGAACTGCGGCGAAAAATATTAGTTGTATAGGAAGTCCGGTAAGGATCTCCTGCGATCCAGGGGTCTGTAAACCGCAGGTCAAACAGCACTTCCCGTTCTCCCACCTGTACTTCTGCCCCCAGTTTTTGATTCCTACCATTCAGGTTTTGCTGTTGATAGCTAACTGTTCCAAAAAGTCCGCTAGCAGAACTAATCCCTGCCCCAGCCGCAATAGAACCGCTGCTGCGTTCAGCTACATTTACTACTACATCCACCTTGCTGGGGTCAGTACCCGGGTCAAGGGACACATTTACATCTTCAAACAGTCCCAGTCCATACACGCGCTGTAGGTCTTTTTGCACTGTGTTGCGATTGAATATTTGTCCTGGCTTCAACTCTAATTCTCGTGTAATGATGTAATCCTGTGTCCGTCCGCGAATCGGTTGTCCCTTTTCGTCTGTCTCTTGACCATCTTTATTGCGGAACCGGACTCTAATATTTTCTACTACCCCTTCTGCTACTTGCAAGGTAACAACTCCGTTTTCAGAGACTTGTGGCGCTCCAATCACGTTGGCTAGCACGTAACCTTGGTCTTGATACCGCTTGTTTAACTGCTTGATGCCTTCTTGCAAGTCACGTAAGTTGAGGATTTTGCCATACTGTTCGCGAAAGACTTCATCTACAGTATTAGCTGGTAGTACGGAAGCAACACCAGTGCCAGGATTGGCTTGCACTTGTACCTTGCTTAGGATGGGGTTAGGCTGGACAACAAAGCTCACTCGCACTCCCAAGGGCGTATCTTCTGGCGCTGCTTGGACGTTGGAGAAGAAGCCAGTACCAAAGATGGCGTTAATATCTTCTTGCAGTTGGCTGCGAGTTGTCGTTCGTCCTGGTTGGGTACGAATTACTTTGTAAACTTGGTCTTCCAGTTCTGGTGATAGTTGTCCAGCCTGTGATCTAATTACTACTTCCGACACCAGTACGCGGGGGTCATTGGCTTCTGGGGCTGCGTTGGGTTGAGTATTTTCCGGAGTTGTCGGTGGGTTAACATTCTGCGGACTGGGAGTAGCGCCTGGGCTTGGGGTAAGTGTTCGTTGTTGACTAGCTGGGGGTGGAATGTCTGGCGCGGTAGATGGTTCTGGAGTTGTGGGTAATAAAGGTTCCGTTGTCGGTGGATTGACATTTTCTGGGACTGGAGTAGTCTCAGGAGTTGGAGAAGGTGTTGGTTGTTGACTAGCTGGGGGTGGAATGTCTGGAGCAGGAGATGGCTGTTGAGTAGGGTTGGGATTGATTGGAGGAGTTTGTGCAGTTCTTGGCGTTGTGGAGGTTGGCACTATTACCTCTGGGGTTGGGTAGCCGTAGCCCGCCGCAGGCATCGCTGCTGGATTGGCAGGGTAAATTGCGACAACGCGCGATTGAAGATGCTCCGCCTCTATAACGCCTGTGGGTTTAGGTCGAGATTCTAGACTTTTACTAGAGTTACCCTGACCAGTGTCCTTTTCTGGCTGCTGATTTGTTTCTAGTGTCAAAACTTCTGTTGTCTGTTTTGAACTGTTGGCGGTTTCTGCATTTGCACTCAATGAGCCGCCCAAAGGGACTGCAATTGCTACTGCTGCCAGCAATACGGGAGATAAACGCATTTTACTTATGATTCCTCTTCACGACCACACACACACCATCACAAGGCAATAATGCCCTCATCCTAAAGGTAAAACTCAAAACATAATTTTTTTCTTTTGCTTTTTTACTTTACAAGGCAAAAGGCAAAAGGCAAAAGTCAAATATAATTCCTTCTTACCCTTTGGTTTTTACCTGTTCTAACTTGTAGTTTCTACTGCTTTTAGCACTCTTTGTAAAACCTCCTGGTAGGCATCCTCTACATTCCCTAAGTCCCGGCGAAAGCGGTCTTTGTCCATTACCCGGCGGTTTGAGTCCTCTTCTCTGGTATCCCACAAACGGCAGGTGTCGGGGCTAATTTCGTCTGCCAAGAGCAACTGCTGTTGTGAGTCCAAACCAAACTCTAGTTTGAAATCTACTAGGGTAATGCCGCACAGTTGCCAAAAGTTACGGAGAAATTCGTTGATTTCCAATGCTAGATGTGTAATTGCGTCTACTTGTTCCGCAGTAGCTAGTTCTAGCAGGTACAGGCGATCGCGTGTCAATAAAGGATCTCCTAATTGATCATTTTTGTAATAAAACTCAACCAAAGGCTGTTTCAGAATTGTACCCAGTGGTAATCCTGTTTGCTGACACAGACTGCCAGCAGCAATATTTCTGACAACTACTTCCAAGGGTAAAATCTTTACTGCCTTCACCCGCATTTGATTCGGGGCGGGGCTATCGATAAAGTGAGTCTTTATACCATTTGCCTCCAACTGTTTAAAAAGCTGGCTGGAAATGCTACAATTAATTTTTCCTTTTCCTTGGATACTGCCACGTTTTTGGGCGTTAAACGCCGTGGCATCGTCCTTAAAATCAGCCAACAAGACTTCCGGATCGTCCGTTGTATAAAGAATTTTCGCTTTGCCTTCGTATAACTTGGAATTAACAGACATGGTGGCAGGTAAAGTTCTAGGCGATGGACAAAAGTTGTCCTTTGAGGCTTCACCATTTTATCTTTAGTTATTAACTATTAGCCATTGGTGATTATGAAGAGGATGTGGGGATGCCGATAATTGGGCAAAGCGGCAGAGGAGGATAAGGGAAATGAGGGAGAACTAATCAATACAACTCTTGGAGAGGCTGCGCCAACGACAACGCTCAGTATAAGTTCCCAATACAACTCTTGGAGAGGCTGCGCCTTAAGCGAAGCTATGCCGCAGGCTTTACGGCTTCTCTACGAGAGGCACTCGCGTTCGCTCAGTACAAGTGCCCAATACCCTCTTCTTAGTCACTTGTTAGCAGCAAGTTGCTAAAAATTCACAACTAAATCTCTAACTTTTAACAGAGGACAATTGGCTTTGTGTATAGTATATTTTCCTAAGTAGTTTCACCTGAAAAGGTTGTAATTATTTTTGCAAAAAAATAATAGCACATACAGGTATGCTTTAATAGTTTGTAAATCAGGGTTTCGACTGAAGTTAATTACAATCGGAACTTCATAAATTAAGATGAGATAAATTGACAATAGGGAGGAAAAGCAAATATTGTCTCAGTTACTTTAGCAGAAAGTTTTTTTGTAAAATTTATAACAAAAGTATTTCAAGCTTTATCCTCTAATCTCAAAATCTGAATCAAGCAATTCCCGCATCATCCGTTGAAAAAGGAATTGAATGATTTGATTTCCCGCAGTCTAACAAAAGAAAGCATTAGGGTAGTTAGTGATTCAGCTTTAAAGATTCAAACAGAAGGGGAGTTGGATAAATTGGATAACAAAATAGTGAACAAGGATGATTTTCTCTACCCTCGTGGTCGCTACTACGGTCAAGTAAAGCCAGAAAACTTGGTTTTCAATGCGAATTTACAGGAATTTGCTCAACGAGTAAGCTACATTTGCAACTTAGAAACAGGTGGAAAACTGCCTCCAGGTCAAGCTTACGAACAAATAAAGGATCTATGGAAACAGTTGAAACGCTCAAAAAAAGAGCTAAGAATTGGCGAAGACCCGTTTCAGGATGACCAGGGAGAGGTTCAAGGTTGAAGGAGAAAGGCGGGAACTCCAAACTCCAAACTCCAAACTCCTAACTCCAAACTCCTAACTCCTAACTACATTAGTAAGCATTGTCCAAACACCATCCCAAGACTCTGGGGGCGGGGTTTGTTGATAATTACGCGCCCGTTCTAGGTGGATATCAACAGCTTGGTCTTGGGATTGGATGCATTTGGCGGCTTCAAAACAGGCGATCGCTTGTGAGAAGTTGCGCGATAAATAAGCCGAGCGTCCAGTATGATAATGAAACAAAAACTCTTGAGTATTGGCATCTAAGGGAGTAGTGCGATCGCCAATTAACTCGTAGATATTCACCGCCTGGTGTTTCCCTTTGACGCGAATTTTATCTAACTGGCGCACCCAAATGCGATCGCTGCAAAGCTGGTAAGTAAATTCACTCAAAAGGATATCACAACCATAATCTTTAGTTACCGCTTCCAAGCGTGAACTCAAATTTACACCATCCCCAATTACGGTGTAATCCATTCGTTTGCGGGAACCAATATTACCCGAAACCACATCCCCAGAACTAATCCCAATGCCAATACGAATTTGTGGCTGCGCCTGGATAATTCGTCGTTGGTTAAATTCCTCTAGGCGGCGTCGCATATCTAACGCTGACTGCACAGCCCTCCAAGCATGATTTTCTGTAAGTGGTAGCGGCGCACCAAATACCGCCATTAAGGCATCACCAATAAATTTATCGAGAGTGCCTTCGTAGTTAAAAACCGCCTCCACCATCGTTTCAAAATACTGATTGAGCAGCAATACCACCTCAGCTGCACCGAGATTTTCCGTAAGTGTTGTGTAGCCTCGGATATCAGAAAACAAGATGGTTACTTCCTTGCGCTCACCCACCATTAAAGCATCTTCCCCCAGAGCCATAACTTGTTCGGCGACATGAGGCGTTAGGTAGCGAGACATGGTAGTTTTCATCCGTTTTTCCTGACTGATGTCTTCCAAAACGACCAAACCACCCCGGACACCGCCTTCTGGGTTAGTTAGAGGATTAACAGTGAGATTCGTGCTGCGTTCTAATTTTTGCACCTGATTAGAGGAGAGAAACTCAGATTGGGGAGTCAGGGGTAGATTCCAGGGAATGAAAACATCGGCGTTAGTGCGATCGCGTACTGCTAAAATTGAATGCTGAGTCCTAAGTCCTGTTAGCGGTAGCGAGGTGTTTAGCCCGTCTTGAGTCTCACTTTTAACTCCTAACTCCTCACTCATAACTTGATAAAGTCCCACCATCAAACTTTGCTCTGGCACATAATGTTTAGCTCCAGTTTTTAAACTATCTTCTAGTCGCATTTGGAGATTTTCAATTGGCACAACTTCCCAAACTAGGCGACCAATCAAATTTTGTTCCCACAAAAGCTTATTGTTCTTAGTATTAGCGTCTCCTATCGGACAACCAAGTAACTCCAGTGCTGCATCATTAATCGTCACAATCCGTCCTGCCATATCTGTAGAAATTACCGCATCTGACAGACTTTGCAAAATGTCTTTTTGATACTGTTTTTCTAACAGCACATTTTCAAACAGGCGATCATTTTCTAAAGCAATTCCCGCCTGAATATTAAAAGCCCGCATAAACTCTTCATCAGAAGGAGTAAAGCTGTTTTGCTGCTTATTAATTAATTGGGTTACGCCAATCAATTCATTTGCAGAATTAAATACTGGCAAACACAGGATATTGCGAGTTACATACCCAGTTTTTCTATCTGTAGTCGGGTCAAAGCGGGGGTCTTTGTAGGCATCGGAGATATTTAAGGCTTCACCAGTGGAGGCCACATAGCCAGCAATGCCACGGTTAGCAGGAATGTGAATTTCTATCAACTTTGTGCCATCTGCTGCGGCTGCAACTTTCGTCCAGAGTTCGCTCATCTCTTTACGATATAAAAACAGCGTGCTGCGGTCTGCTTGCATTAAAATTCGAGCTTGCTCCATGACTATCTGCAAAGTTGCTTCTAAATCCAGACTTTGCCCCAGTGTCTGAGTTGCCCGCAATAAAGCTGTTGCGCCTCGTTGATTGCGAGCCGCTACATAAAAAGATTGGCAGCTTTCCAGAATAATACCAATAGAAGCGGCGAAGTCTCGAAAACGTTCTTCATCATCAGAATTAAACGGAATATTCCCGGTTTTATTAGCTAGTTGAACTACCGCTACAGTCTGGTTTTTGCTACTGATAACAGGCATACATAAAAGATTATGGATTTTGTAGCCCATTTGTTTTTCAAGTTCTGGGCTAAATAGGGGGTGAGTATAAGTTTCAGATATATTTAGATATTGGCCTGTACTGGCAACATGACCGGGAATACCCACTGTAATGGGAGTACGAATTTCTAAGAATTTTTGGGTATTATCTTGGGGAACTTTTGACCACAGTTGACCTTTGTCATAGTCAACTAAAAAAATAGCTGTGTGTTCTGCTTGCAGGATTTGACCAATTTTAAGTGTGATAGCTTCTAGCACCTTCTCCAACATAGTTTCTAGAGCTTCATTATTGATCAGTTCAATGGCTCTAATAAATTGCTGGAACTCAGCAGTTATGAAGTCAAGTAAACAAACAAATTCATTAACAGATAAGTCTTTTACGCGACTCAATAGGGCGTGAGTACGATTAACTTGAGTCAGTTCAGTTAATGTAGCCAAGACGCTGCCAGGGTTGGGGAGTGTCATGGGAATTTTAGATTTTGGATTTTAGATTTTAGATTTTGGGCACTGGGCATGGGGCAATTCAATTTTGGATTTTAAATTTTGGATTAAATTTCAATCTAAAATCCAAAATCTAAAATCTAAAATTCTTGCTCTCCCACTCCCCTATTTTGTCAACTGTTCAGAAAATATCACCTTTTGGTAGTAATCTTGTAGCTGCCTAGTGGCAGCTGCCCAACCCCAACTTTCTGCTTCCCGGCGAGCATTTTGACGGATGATATCTCGCTGTTGTTTTTGTTCTAAGAGGCGAATAGTAGCGGCGATGGCTCCTTGAACATCTGCTGTTGGCTCAAAAAGATATCCATTTACTCCATCTGTCACAATATCGGGAATTCCCCCCGAACGGGCTGCTACCACTGGACAGCCAGATGCCATCGCTTCTAGTAGTACTAAGCCTAGTGTTTCTGTCCGGGAAGGAAAGATAAAGGCATCAGCACTAGCAAAAGCAGAACCTAACTCTTTGCCCATGAGATACCCAACAAAATAAGTATTTGTGCCAGCAAAGTGTTTTTCCAGTGCTTGACGGTGTGGACCATCCCCAACCAATGCTAACCGCGCTGCCGGAATTGCCTCTAAAATTGGTTTGATGCGCTCAATTTCTTTTTCAGCGGAAAGCCGCCCAACATAAAGTAGCAAGGGGCTTTCTGGATGATTTTGCGATAGGCGCGATCGCATCTCTACATTAGCCAAATCGGGATGAAATAATTCCGTATCCACTCCGCGCTGCCACAAATCTACACGTTCAATACCGTGTGCTGTCAGTTCCTCAATCATTGCTGTTGAGGTACACAAATTTAAAGCTGCTTGATTATGAGCGCCTTTCAGCAGTTCCCAAAGAAAGCCTTCCAGCATCGCCAAGCCATAATGCTGGAGATATTGAGGTAAATGCGTATGGTAGGACGCCACTAAAGGTATTTTGAGGATTTTGCTGTAAAATATGCCTGCTAAACCCAAAACTGCTGGATTCACGACATGAATCACATCTGGCCTAAACTCTTCTAAAACATAACCAATGGCTGGGCGGGGTAATGCCATTTGCAATTCTGGATACAATGGCAGAGGAAAGCCACTAACGCCGTAAACTTTAGCGCCTTTGTGTTCAGTGATGCCTCCATAAGGGGCAATCACCAGCACTTGATTACCACTGCGCTGTAGATGGTCAACAGTATGGCGCAGACGCGTTACAATGCCGTCAACCTTGGGTAAAAAGGTTTCGGTAAATAGAGCAATTCTCATAAAAAACTATTCAGTACAGGCAGATAATCTCAGCTTAAGAGTGCATTTTGGTTGCTATTAAACACAGATAAACACAGAGTAAACTGTCTCGTGTGCTGTAATCAATTCTGCACAGTCAAAATAACTGTAGTAAACGGCAAATTTAGTAAGCTAAAAAACATCTAATTTGCATAATCGAATTAAACACAATTCTTGTGGGGTAGGCATCTTACCATAGGTGTCAACTTAAGCGCAAACCCCTTTAAAACCTCGTTTCCAGCAAGAGGCTGTAAATGCTCCTCATTGCGGCTCTGCCGCAAGTCTTGAGGCGGCAGCCCCCATTAGGCATTCCCAGTCGGAGACTCTTGACGAGACAATAGACCTCTTGCAAAAGTCCCTAACACCCCACTCCCAACCCCTCATCGCTTATGGGGAACTGGGGGCCCATCTGGGGATTAGGGGCAGGGAGACAAAGCGTAGCTTTGGCGGGGTGGGGTTCAAATTTATTGATTTATGCAAGAGGTCTAATCTCTAAAAGCTTGTTCTAAGAAGGCTTTTACCTTAAGTTGACACCAATGGCATCTTACCTGCCCAGCTTATGCAATTGAAATGTGGAACAGTTTAATAGCTGGATGATACGCCTGATAAATAATAATTGATTGGTCGTCATATTGTGCTAAAAAATGACGACCAGTTTTAAACCCGCGATTTACTGGGGTTTACCCTAATTTCTGTGCCAAGAGACTTTAGGCATAATTTGTTTGTGATCAACTCGTTCCTGATACTTGATGGCAAAGTTTAACAGAGAATCGAGTAGAGAATCAGAGAGTAAGTGAGGCTGTAAACCTAAATCGAGCAATTTGGTGTTTTTAGCGTTGAAGTAATGTTCTTCTTTCTCAACTCTGGGATTATCTAGGTGATTGATTTCTACGTTCAATCCCATAGCGTTACCAGCTTTTTTCACCATCAATGCTAAGTCGCCGACGCTGTATTGTTCGGTAAATTGGTTAAATACACGGAATTCACCAGCCTCGGCAGGGTTAGCGATCGCTAATTCCACACATCGGACTGTATCCCGAATATCCAAAAATCCGCGAGTTTGCCCACCTTTACCATAGACGGTTAGAGGGTGTGCGATCGCTGCTTGAATACAAAAGCGGTTCAGTGCTGTACCAAACACACCATCGTAATCCAGCCGATTAATCAATAGTTCGTCCATCCCCGTTTCTTCGGTTAAGACGCCATAGACTACACCCTGATTTAAATCCGTTGCCCGTAATCCCCAAATCCGGCAAGCAAAGTGGATGTTATGACTGTCATGGACTTTGCTTAAATGGTACATTGAACCGGGCTGCTTGGGATAAGGTAGGGTATCCTTGCGTCCATTGTGTTCAATGGTGATGTACCCTTCCTCGATGTCGATGTTGGGTGTACCATATTCACCCATCGTTCCCAACTTCACCAAATGACAGTCGGGGAAATCTTCCCGCATGGCGTACAGTAAGTTCAACGTCCCAACTACATTATTGACCTGGGTGAGAACTGCGTGTTCGCGGTCAATCATGGAAAATGGAGACGAACGCTGTTCACCAAAATGCACTAGGGCATTAGGCTGAAATTGATGTAACGTTTTGTTGAGAAATTCGTAATTAGTAATATCGCCGATGAACAGATCGATAGATTTACCCGTCAAATCTTGCCAGCGCTGGAGACGTTGCTGAATTAGTGCGATCGGAGTGAGAGTTTCAACACCAAGTTCATTATCCCAATGCCGCCGCACCAAACTATCTAAAATTCCAACTTCATAACCTCGATTGGAAAGGTAAAGAGCAGTTGCCCAACCGCAATATCCATCACCACCAATAACCAGGACTTTCATCAGAAAAATGGGTAGAAACCCCGTCCTTATAGGACGGCTTTATATTAATTTTGAGCATTACCGCCTTGGGGTTGTTGTATTCGGTGTACTTTTGTTTTGTACTTTCAACGGGACAATTACCCTTACGGGTTCGTCACTTCCTTCAACGGGGAGAACCCCCGCAACTCAGTGACTCACCGTTTCAAATTTGACAACCCTGTACGCATAATGGTTTGCTCTTTCGAGCCTCCCTTGCGGGGTTAAGTTAGCTTCGACCTGTTATAAGAGCTTGTTCGGCTTGCAGCACTGCTTCAGTGACCTTAAAACTGTTTAACTGCAAGCGACAGAGCCGGAGACTAGCTACGCATCTGCTGGGTGTCGTGACTCAAATAACGTTTACCTATTACTAGGTGGTCTGGTCAGAACGGCAAGAAGGATTTCTCTTTTCTTGCCTCATGCCTTTAGGCTGAGGTTCCTGACCTTCACCAGTTTTTACTCGCTGATAGCTAAATCTACCAGGTTTCTGTACCCTCTTAATCATTATTCTGAGGGAAATTGTGGATTTTGGGGGAGTGGGGAGATGAGGGAGAAGAATTAATAACCGATGCCCCATGCCCCATTAAGACTTTGAAATCCGATACTGCTGGGCAATGTAATAAAATAAACGATAATAATTTTGAAATTCTTGGCTCTTGCTTCGTCCTTGCCAATAGTATTTCACTTGACTCTGAGTTAGTGTCAGTGTCATCGAACCTACTTGTTGATTAACTTCTACAACCAATACTCCAGATAATCCTTGAGCGGTCTGAAAGTTGGGTTTTATCTTTTTCACCGACTCTTGGTCTGTAACAATCGAATTTGGTAGCTGCTGACTTGCCCACCCCCGAATTTCCACTGAGTTATGCTGTTGTGAAATAAACGCAATTCCATCACCATTTGCTGGTGCTGCTAAACAAGTCCAGTTACTCGGATATGGAAATTCAAAGCCATAACGGGAGTTGCTATAAGTTTTCCAGGCGATCGCTCCGGCGTTAAAATCATTTGCAGTACAACCCCACAGAATTATAAACAGGGCAATGACTCCGCTAACGCTGGCGGCAAACCGATAAATTCTTCGCCCCAAACTACAGATTTTATTAGCAGTAGCCATTTACATTACACATTTTGCCAAAGTTACTGATTTTATAGAAATACCAGAAACTCAGATCAATAGTTCCAAATCTTATAGTCAGACCTTTAAGACTTAGGTTTAAGCAACTCGACTTTTAGCATGGTCACGCTTGAATAGTGGAGTTAAACGCCTTGGATGTACTACCAGACAGTGTAAAACTTCAACCTCAAATTTTTTCTCCCCTGCAACCAGGAGACAGAGTTTCGCTGGGGCAGGGAGATAAAATAACTTTCATGTTTAGGGTGCAGCAGCACTCTGCAATCTGCCACAAAAAATCCTACGCCAAACTCCGCGCCAACAAAAATTACAGCACCTGCGATCGCTAAAGAACAGGAAGATCAAGTAGTCCTTGCCATTAAGCTTATTGGTTTAGGGCTAATCCTAGCAGGGATTGCATTTTTAAGTACAAGCATTTATATCAGTGTTTATTTACGCAGCACACCTGGAATTTTGCTGTGTATGGGAGGTGTAGTAGCTCTAAATTGGGGTGGGCGCGATCATCGGAAACTGGGATGGGTGTTGATTGGCATCGGAATTGCTCTATTCATCGCCAGTGGTGTTGTAATCGGCTCAGTTTCTCTTTTTTCTATGCTAGTGTCATTCGCTGGCATCTCGTGTGGATATCAGTTGTTTACAACCGGAAAGGTGTTTAACTTTAATCCGCTTACGCTCCAAATAATTAAAAAATAAGCCAAGTCAGGCAATCATTGCTTCATCGTTAATTGGCGATTTAAGAAAAATCTCGGCTGCCCCTCCTTGTTCAGAAGGTTATACACCCAAGTTATTAATTTCTGTTCGCTTTTTAAACAGTTTTGATAAAAGACTTTTAAGAATATGTGGAAAAAGCGCGGGCCCTGGTAAAAAGACAATACCCAACTGTTGCATCAATCCAAGTGCATCGCCTTGCCCCCAATGCTCTACAATTTTGCCCTTTTCAACGCGATCAATATGCATGATTGATAACTTAATTTGCTTACCTGTTGAAGGAAGACCTTGGAAGTCACCAAGATGCGTAGCTGTAAATGTTCCACAAGTAACGACTCTATCTCCTTCAACAAGCACTTGGTCAAATGTATGTTGACCGTTCGTAAAGGCTAAGTAAAAAGCCATACCGAACTGTTTAAAACCTTCACTGTCAAGAGGGGCAGGTGTCCCAGCCATGTGAGCGACAAAATTAGGGGCGAGAAGTGCCAAGGCTTGGCTAATATTCCGCCTGTCGAAAGCTCCATAGAACTGAAGAACGATATCTCTATTTTGTTCAGTTGGACTTATTTCCTTACACATACAGCTTTACAAATAGCTTATCTAATAATTTATCGTCCCACACAGTTTATAAACAGCATTTTTAGGTTATTGTAAACAAATGTAACAAAAATGGCGTTAAAACGTTTTGCCGTCTTGACAAGCAAGAAAAGAACCGATAACTTATATACATACCCGGGTAAGACCGTTAAAGAGTTATATGCAAACGCAAACTAAGCAAAAGGTCACTTTGTATTTATCGCCAGAGTTGCACAGAAAACTGAAGATTCGTTCAGCAGTCGATTCCGAACCAATGTCAGAACTTGCCGAACGTGCCCTTGGTTTTTACCTGTCTAATTCAGAAGTAGTTGATGAGTTAGAAGATTCTTCTTATGGGCGGACTCATAGAGTTTATTCATGCCCAACTTGTGATAGCTCACTAGTCTTGCGTGATGGGGAACTGGTTACTTTGGGCAATCAACCAGGAGTAGTTGGTCAAGAGCATCTTTCTATTGATGAGATGGATGAAGATGAAACCAATCCCAAGGGTGAGGAAGAGTTAGTTCCTTGCTAAATAGATAGGAATTATGAATTATTCATTCATGATTCGGTTGTCTTTACCAGAAGCAATGTCTCTACTGTCTCTATAAGGTCTCAAGTAGGTCGAAGTATGAAAGATGAAGAGCTCAAGATCCTAATTCAAGCTCAATACCCTTTAATCTACCTTGTGACCTCCGAGGAAGAGCGGGCCGAGCAAGCAGTTTCCACAATCGCCCAGTTGTTAAAGCCCCAGCGCCGAGTATTTATTTGGACAGTAACGCACGGGATTGTGGAGTATGGTCAACCCCGGAATGTCACCCAACATAATACGGTGTCTCCAGAGGCGGCGATTGAGTGGATAATCCGGCAGAAAGAACCAAGTATATTTATTCTTAAAGATTTACATCCCTTTATTGATGCGCCTGCAACAAATAGATCGCTACGTGATGCGATCGCTAGTTTCAAAGGTATGCAAAAGAACATCATTTTGATGTCGCCGATGCAACAAGTACCTATAGAACTGGAGAAGGAAGTTGTTGTTATCGACTTTACACTGCCAGATATGGCTGACTTGAATAAAGTACTGACAGATCATATAGACCAAAATCGTGGTCGGCGGTTGACAACAGAAGCGCGAGAAAAACTTCTCAGAGCAGCTTTGGGTCTAACTAAAGATGAAGCTGAGAAAGTCTACCGAAAGGCACAGGTAACTAAAGGGCGTTTGACGGAAGATGAAGTAGATATCGTTTTATCTGAGAAAAAGCAACTAATTCGGCGCAATGGGATCTTAGAATACATTGAAGAAGATGAAACCATTGATGCTGTAGGTGGCTTAGACGAGTTAAAAAGATGGCTCAAGCAACGCTCTAACGCTTTTACCGAAAGAGCGAGAGAGTATGGTTTGCCTCAACCAAAGGGGATGTTAATTCTCGGAGTTCCCGGTTGCGGTAAATCCTTAATTGCCAAAACTACTTCCCGACTGTGGGGTTTACCACTGTTGCGGTTGGATATGGGGCGAGTCTACGACGGCTCAATGGTGGGACGAAGTGAAGCAAATCTGCGGAACGCCCTGAAAACAGCAGAATCTATTTCCCCAGCGATTTTGTTTATCGATGAATTGGATAAATCCTTTGCTGGTAGTGGAGGTTCCTCTGATTCTGATGGGGGGACTTCAAGTAGAATCTTCGGCTCTTTCCTCACATGGATGCAAGATAAGAAGTCACCAGTGTTTGTGATGGCAACTGCCAACAGAGTAGAACGCTTACCTGGCGAATTCTTGAGGAAAGGACGCTTTGATGAGATTTTCTTTGTGGATCTGCCAACACCGGAAGAACGGCAGCAGATTTTCAATATTCACCTGACGAAACGCCGTGAAGACATCTCTCGATTTGATCTTGAGCAACTAGCCAAGATGTCTGATGGCTTTTCTGGGGCAGAAGTTGAGCAAGCGATCGTTGCGGCAATGTATGAAGCTTTTGCCCAAGATCGGGAGTTCACCCAACTAGATATTATTGCTGCACTGAAGGCAACCTTGCCGCTGTCTCGAACGATGCAAGAACAAGTAACGGCTCTGAGAGATTGGGCCAGACAGCGCGCCCGCCCCGCAGCATCCTCCGTAGCTGAATATCAGCGAATGGAGTTTTAAAAGCTTTCCTCTGCCATCCCAGGGGGAAAGGCTAGCTCTGAATGCTAGCAGTTATAAGAAAAGCCGCATCCTGATAAGCGCGGCTTCGCCGAAAACAAACCGTTGTCGTTTTTCTCAATCTTCTAATTGGAGGAAACCCAAATGTCTCACTTTAGCACCCTGCGTACCAAGATCACCGATGCCGAAATCCTCAAGGCTTCCTTGCGCGACTTAGGTATCAGCGTAAAGACTGAAGCTGATGTCCGTGGTTATAACGGTCAGCGTGTCCGTTCTGACATCGTTGCTATGTTGGATGGCGAATATGACCTCGGCTGGTCTCGCAACAGCGATGGTTCTTTTGACCTAATCGCTGACTTGTGGGGAGTTGCTAAGAAGCACAACCAAACCGAGTTGATCAACTCTATCAACCAAAAGTATGCAGTTAACAAAACTTTGGCTGAAGTAAAACAACGCGGTCTGCAAAACGCTAACGTGAAGTTGGTATTGCAATAACAATTTCTCTGCGCGTTCCCAAAGCTGCACGGGTTAACCATATAAATAGCGGTTAACCCGCTTTTTTATCGGGACTGAGATTTATTTCTCAGTCACGATTTTTGATGAGTCTAGTCAATACTAATTTCAAATTAGTAATTTTATTTCATCGTAGTAACATTGATGTATTCAGCATGACAACCAAGCTTATTTTTAATTAACTTAAGAAGTTCTGCTTTATGTTCAAGCAACCATTCAGGATTGTTACTAGGGTATAAATATATGTTGTAAGTGTAAGTGTATACCTCCCAATCAATTTTGGAAACTGCTTTACAATGATAAAAGAAGTTAACTACTCTTGTTAGAGCCTTTATAGCCTTTTCGCCTTCTGATGTAAATGATAAATCAAGATTTTTTGGAATACTCAATTTTGTTGTATTACACCGAAAATCAATTTCATTCTGGCCTTTACATCTATTGCAAGTAATACACAAGGTTTGTAAGTTTTCTATAGATGTTTTACCACCCATAGAAAACGGTTTAATATGATCTATTTGTAATTTACCTTTGGTATTGACTCCACAACATAGGCAAGCATACCCGTCTCGTTTTTTAACTTCTTCTTTTTTTGCTTCGGTTGGTTCTCTATCGTCTTCTTCTGATCGAATAATCACAAGTCGAGTAGTTTCACCTTCAGACTTAAGATTAATAATTTCAGACTTAGGATTAATAATGTTTCTAATTGCTGCATCAACAGCTGTTTCAAATCGAATCAAGCTTTTGTAAAAAACTTTCCACAATGTTTCGGGCTGAGAAAACTCCTTGTCTAAATATTCGTATTTTAAGGGAGATGAAAAATCAATTACTTTATAAGCAATTTTATCTAAGTCATAGGTTTCTCTTTGCTCAAATGAATGGTATTCTGGTGCAGATTGATATGGATCTTGAGCAATATGGCGAACAATCTTAATTAAATCTGACTCAAGCTTTTGTCCAATATCATCAGTTTTGCGGTCAAAATATTCATTTATCCATTTTTTAATTTTAGGCTGCATCAATTCATCATCAAGATATTCTTTAGACCATTCATCTAGTAAGTTTGCAGAAGGAATGGATTTAATAAAAGCCTTAAATTTGTCTTTCGTATGTTCATATACCATGACAAATTCAGTAGATGCTTCTATTGATTCATGCTTATTATCAGCGTCAGCATATACAATTTCAGTTTTATACCATCCAATAGGACATATTTTTTTGTATTCTATTTTATACTCCCCACCACTCTCAATTGACTTCGATAATTCTTCGATTAGACGAATTGATATATATTCCAGTGGATAATGTCCTATTACAACAGGTTTTGGATCATCTCTTGTTTCACCAGGTTCTGGTTCTGCCCAATCAATTAAACGTTTCCATTCATCGAAGAATAAAACAATATTTGCCTCACTGCTACCTCTTACTTTTTCACCCCTTAATGCTCTACCAATCATTTGAGTCATTAAGATAGAGCTTGTTGTTTGGCGAGTAATAAATACGGTCTGAACATTAGGAACATCAACACCCTCTGTTAGCATTCGTACATTGATTAAAACATCAAGCTTACCATCTCTAAATTCCTCCATAATCCTTTGATTATCAGTTTGAGTACGTTTCTTTCTTGCCTCCGCAGAACCTGGATCAGCATCTATATGTGAATAAATTGCGTCTACTTTAATGTCCTTTTTAAGAAGCTGACCCTTTTCGAGAAGCTTTTCTTTTATATAGACGCATTGAAACCAACGGTCAGCAAAGATAATAGTTTTGCCATAAGCATCTTTATTTGATATATAAGTGTCTACTATAAAATTGTTTCTATCTTTATCAGTTGCAAGTTTCTCAATAATCGATTCTGGGAGGTCTTTATGTTGCTTAACTAGTCGGTCGTATAATCCGTCATCCACTTCCCATTTTTTCCCCGTTGACACTTCAATATAGTTAGGTCTTGCCAAAACTCCTTGTAATATTAAACTTTCTTTTTTAGCTTCATAAATAATTCCATTTTCAAATATTTTCCAAAGCCAACCCTTTTTAGCCTTATCATTATAAGTTGGTGTAGCTGTTAGACCCAGCAGATTTAGATTTAATTCTGGAAATAACCCTCGAAATCCTAAAGCAGAATCGTTTTCACCAATTAATAAGTTTCTGCAACCATAAGCTGGTGAATGGTGAGCTTCATCAACTACTACAAAAAGCCCTGTTTTTTTACAACTATCAATAAATTTTCTGAAAGCTGTCTCAAACTTTTTACCAGAGTTGTCTACATGATTAGGATGTAAATTATTGATAGCTGTTTGTATTGTCATAATGACAATATCATCATTCAGTTGTATAGATGAGGCTTCTGCATGAGAAGGATTACTAGAAACGCACCGAATATTTAACGTTTTCTTCGGCTCTGGAATGTCCTTAGCACCTTTTTCAAAGGTATCGTATGCTTGATCCAAGAGGTAAAATGAAGGAGCTAACCAAAGGATTTTAATATTTTTAGGGATTACATGGTCACATAACCATCTGACAGCCGTAAATGTCTTGCCAGCACCTGTAGGAAGTACTAAAATTCCACTACCAGGTTTTTCACTGCCAAATTTAAATGTTTTGCTCAGGGCTTCAAATGCCTGAATTTGATGCGGGAAGGGTGTTTTAGAGTGGTGGTTAGCAGATTGATCTCTTAATTGATCAAGTTTGATAGATTTGTATTTGATGGATTCGGACATTAGAGTATTTTCCTAGTGATGCAGATGAAATTTGACCTCTAGGTTAGTTTGCCCATAATGTATGCTTCAAACTATCATGCCTTGAAATTTATTCTTTACCAAGCCTGACTTAAATCTCAGATAAACCAAGGTAGTAACACTTAATGAACCCTTAAGCTAGTGAGTCAGATTCCTGAAGAAGTCTGGGCGCGAATACGAATACAGGCAAATAATCAATGTGGTTATTGCCGTAGTCTCCAAAAGTATGTTCTAGGAATTCAATCACAAACTAGTACAAACTTTTTTCGCAGTTCGAGTTAATGCATCCATTTTTTAGCTGAGGTACAAGTTATGAATATCACACTAAAGTCAGAAATAGAGCAATTTATTCAAGCGCAAATTGCAAGTGGTAGATTTGCTAGTGTAGAGGATGTCATCAATGAAGCTTTTAAGTTGCTTCAAGAAAGAGAACGGCGAATTGAAGAATTACGCCAAAAAATTGCTGTAGGAACTGAACAAATCGCTAAAGGACAAGTAACTGACGGCGAAGTTGTTTTCGCTAGATTTCAAGAAAAAATTCGGAAAATTGCTGAGGAGTCTGAAGAATGAGTAGTTATTCATTTTCAGATGAAGCAATTCAAGATTTAGATCAAATTTGTGAATATATTGCTCACAGTAACCCAAAAGCAGCTAGTAAGCTTTTTGATGATATTCGTAAGAAGTGTAAGTTAGTAGCATATTTTCCCAGTATGGGGAAAAGTTACAGAAGACTTGTAACGAATCTGCGCGGGTTTGTTGTGGATGATTACATTATATTTTACTATCCCAGCAAGGATGGAATTCTTGTTACTCGTGTTGCAAGTGGTTATAGAGATTTAGAATCTTTGTTTGAAGATGATGAATAAATTTTTGAGTTTTAGTTAGGAACCTCGAACGGTTCACCGCAAAGTCTTTTAAGGTTGTCTAATACCTCAACCGCAATATTAGGACGATAAATAAAAACTTGGCGTTGTTTTCTATCAATTAACCAACCAAGTTGCGTGCCATTATCGATATACTCTTGCATCTTACATCTTGTCTTGCAAAACTTGCAAGCGATGCCTACGGCGGTAAACTACGCTCTCAGAACGCAATTCAATCACAAACTCAGGACAAATCGGTGCAAATTTTTTTCGCAGTTCCAGTGGTATGGCTTCCCAGCGATCGCGTTTTATCCACGCTGCATCTGGCGATGTCTACGACGGGCTACGCCTACGCACCGCACCATTGGGCAAAGTAAACCCACCACTGGAACCAAACCCTACACCTGTACCATCTTGCTTTGTCCAAATACCCAACTGAACAATAATATCAAAGTTATGTTGATCAGTTTCGGAACCGACAGGGGGCATAATGACTAATTCTCCCACAGCATTGCGTTCGATGCGAAAATCGCGGTTTAGCTGACAAAATTCATAAAACTGGTCATTGGTAATTGCGTAGGCGTAGCCCGTCGTAGACATCGCAGGTTGCAATTGCAAGACCATTGGTATAATTTGTGTAGCTATAGGTAAGTTGGTATTCATAATTGATTTTTGGGACTTCACCTGTCTTCAGGATATATTTTGCCAAAATTTTAGGGGTGGTTTCGTAACCACCCCTTTATTCCCCTAATAATTAGAATTTACTTGCAGCCCCGTTAATGGGAAGTTAATTTACTCAGAAATATCAATCAAACTTTCAACTTGAGAATTAGCCAATGTTGGTGCAGAGAAAATCCGCGAGTACAGACTTGATGGTTGCTCATCAGCAACAATTGGTAGAACTTGACGAGCATGGGCGGCTAATTCTACTGCCTTCACATCATAAGTCTGCGTTGCCAATTTGGGATAGAAACCGATACCGATGATTGGCAGCAGCAAACAAGCGGTAATAAATATTTCGCGGGGTTTGACATCAGATATTACAGCATCCAAGTGCAACTCTTGATTTTGTTCACCGTAGAATACTTGACGCAGCATCGATAGTAAATAAATCGGTGTCAAAATCACGCCAACTGCTGACAGCAGCACGACTACAACTTTGAAGCTGGAACTGTAAACATCACTGGTGGCGATACCGAGAAACACCATCAACTCACCCACAAAACCACTCATTCCGGGTAAGGCGAGAGAAGCCATTGAACCAATGGTAAACAGAGCAAAGGTTTTGGGCATTACTTTGGCCATCCCGCCCATTTTATCCATCATCAAGGTGTGGGTGCGATCGTAAGTCACGCCAGACAGGAAGAATAAGCTAGCAGCAATCAAGCCGTGGGAAACCATCTGTAACACTGCACCGCTGATACCTAGTTCTGTGTAGGAGGCAATCCCAATCAGCACAAACCCCATGTGGGCAATTGAAGAGTAAGCCAAGCGGCGTTTGAGATTGGTTTGGGCAAAGGCACAGCAAGCACCGTAGACAATGTTCACTACACCCAAAATCGCTAACACTGGCGCAAAAGTCACATGGGCATTGGGCAACATTTCCACATTGAAGCGGATGAGGGCATAACCACCCATTTTTAACAACACACCAGCCAAAATCATCGAACCGGGTGCTGATGCTTCACCGTGGGCATCAGGTAGCCAAGTGTGTAAGGGGAAAATCGGCAACTTTACACCGAAAGCAATCAAGAAACCTGCATAAACCAACAATTCCAAGGTTTTGGGGTATTCTTTCATTCCCAGAGTCGCCATGTCGAAGGTGACGGTATCTCCAGAGAATGCCATTGCAAAACCTGCTACCAAAATAAATATTGATGCAGCGGCGGTGTAAAGAATGAACTTGGTAGCTGCATAACGGCGGTTTTGTCCTCCCCAGATGGAAATCAGCAGGTAAACCGGCACTAACTCGATTTCCCACATCAGGAAGAACAGCAGCAAATCCTGGGCGACAAATACGCCAAGCTGGGCGCTGTACATCGCTAACATCAAACCATAAAATAATCGCGGCTTGGTGGTAATTTTCCAAGCCGCGAATATTGCGAGGGTATTTATTAAGCCTGTCAGAAGCAGTAAGGGCATCGATAAACCATCAACCCCCACAGCCCAATGCAAACCCAACTGCGGTATCCAAGGATAGTTTTCTACAAGTTGGAGTGCTGAACTCTGGAAGTCGTACTTATACCAAAAAGCATAAATCATCAGTGCAAAGTCGGCGATCGCAACTCCCAAAGCATACCACCGGACAGTTGTACCTTCTTTGTCTGGGATTAGGGGGATGGCTAAGGCAGCCACCAAGGGTAAGAGGATTATGGCTGTTAGCCAGGGAAATTCAATAGCATTCATCACTTCTGACAATCATTTGCCTTCTCGCTTTTAATTACATTATATTAAGTAATTTATACTTTTGTAACCTATATTGAACTCCAGAAGATTAAATTTTTTCTTTTGACATGAATATATACTCATCGAATGTCAATTTTTCAGGATAAATTAAGAATAAATACTTATGGGATTTTGCCGCTTTCCATTTTAAATGTAAACTTTTGCAACGTCAACAAAAAACGGCAGCTAAAGCCACCGTTACATATTATGGTTAAGCCCAATCATCAGGGCTATGGCAGTTCTCGTTTGGATGCAAGATAAGGTAGGGGCACAGCATTGCTGTGCCCCTACCAGTCGTCTGTATTTTGTCTCGTTTTTGTCTCGTTCTAAGTCTCCGACTGGGAATGCCTAATGGGGGCTGCCGCCTCCCTGACTCGCGGCAGAGCCGCCTTTTTGCACTTGCATTTCCAGCCGGAGGCTGTAAACGAGGTTTTAAAGGGGTTTGGGCTTAAGTTAACATCAATGGGCAAGATGCCTACCCTACAAGAGTTTGATGAAATTTGGTTATGCAAATTAGATGTGTTTTAGCTTAATGTTTTAGCCCCAAGTATTAAACAATGCGGTTGACAATTGTCCACACTTCTCCATCAGAGCGGACATAAGGAACGGAGATTGTCTTGAACCCAGTAATGAAGGGCTTATAATAAATCTGCCAATACATTGGACTCAGTTCATTGGCACAAGCCTTCAGAAAACGGACTTCTGCGGCCAGTTCCCCAGCTAGTTCATTAATGCGTTGAGCATGAACTTGAGCGACTTCTTTAGCTGACTCTAGCTGTTGCTGTTGGATAAGTTCTTTTGATTTAACTTGCGATCGCACTAATTTACCTTGTTTTTGTTTTATCTGCCCTTCCAAAGCTGCGATCGCTGCATCTATGCCCTGGAGTTCAACTGATAATTGGGCATTTTCCCTGGCTTGACGGCGATACGCTTCAACCATTGCCTGGGGTGAATCATTCTCGGCAGAGATTACATTATTAATAGTGAGTGCAGCGCGTTCTTCTAGGAGAATCTGAATTTGAGATTTAAGCGCCGCCATTTCAGCCTGAATTTGCTCCATAAATCGAGTTTTAAGTGCTGAGTAAAATAGTCATCTGATTTTTTAAAAGCTTTTTGCGCCTTGGGTATCGAGAGAAAGCGATCGCACCTCGGCTGTAATTCCTTCTTCTTGCCAAGCAGCTAACATCGCCGCCTCCACAGCCTCTGAGTGTAACTTATCTGCCAAAGCTAAAAGTGTCGGCCCCGCACCACTAATCACCATACCATAAGCACCAGCACTAACGGCTGCGATGTTCAGAGCATCGTAACCAGGAATCAAAGCTTTGCGATAGGGCTGATGCAACTTATCTTGCAAAGCTGTCTTTAACCATTGTCCGTTACCAGTTTCCAAGCCGCGCAACAGTAACCCCAAATGTGCGGTATTGAAAATCGCATCAGCGCGACTCACCTCAGTTGGGAGAACGCCCCGCGCCTCTGAAGTGGAAAGTTCAAAATTAGGAATAGCTACAACTGGTACAACATCTTTATGCCAGGGAACATCACAAATTTCCCAACCTGCGCCACTGGTAGCAGCGAGACGACATCCTCCCAACAAGGCTGGAACTACATTATCAGGATGTCCTTCTATTGCGATCGCTAACTCCATCACCTGCGACTGAGACAGAGTTGCACCCTCAAGTTGATTAGCAGCAACCAAGCCACCAACAATTGCTGTCGCTGAACTACCCAAACCCCGCGCCAAGGGGACACTTAACTTAATCTCTATTTTCACACCCGGCGGCGTTTGCTCTATATGTTGATAGAACTTGACAAACGCTTGATAGAGGAGATTGTTCTCATCAGTTTGGACTCGTTCAGCTTCCGTACCAGTGACATGAATAGTTAGCCCACCCTCTTCTAGGCGAGTGAACTTGAACTCGTTGTACAGCTTTAAAGCTGCACCGATGCAATCAAAACCAGGCCCCAAATTAGCAGTTGTGGCGGGAACGGTAACAGTGATAGCAGAAACAACAGACATTGGCAAAACTCACTAATCATCAACTAGCATCCCATGTAAAGGGTTGATTTGTTTACTAGTGATGCTAATTATTTGTTGTGGTAGTTTGCATACCCATCTGAGTGTTTACCTTACTCAGTTTTAATATTTTTTTGCCTAAAATAATGTTATCATATAGGTTATATATTGACTATTTATATTAACTAATTTAATAAATGGAAAACACAGGGTATTCCTAGTGGTAGTGCTTTGGTATCTCAATCACCTTTTCATATTTCTCTTAGAGGAAAGCGCGATCGCCTTGTTTTTTTCAATTAAAGCCTAGTATTTACTTCTGGAATGCTTGTATAGCAATACTTTTAGCTAGTATGGCTTTGGTGTAACGAACCATCAGATTACCCTGCTACCACCAAGGTGCGACGCCGAATAAATAGCCCGTCGTACCCTTACGGCGATCTTGCTATGCGTAGCGTCTGGCAGAGAAGACATGGCTTCCACAATGGCGTAGGCTATCACACTCTTGAAAAAAAGGGTCAGGTAATAAATTATTTACTGTTCTATCAAATTAACGTTGTTAAGTAACTCAGCAGGTGTACTTTTCACCTCCAGACTGGGTTAAATATTGTGACGCTAAACAGGAGTATAGATACGTTGCTAAAGCTTTCTCCAGAATCTCCTCTATTTATTGTGTTAATCATTATTAGTTTTTTAGTAGTAACTTTGTCAACTTGGTTATCATCTAAACCATTCGTTCTCAAACCATTTGGGGTTAATGATATTATCCAATTACTCACATTACAGTTATTTATTTCTTTATTATTAGAGCGTTCTTTAGAAGTTTTTATAACTACTTGGCGGGGCCCATTCGTCGAACAATTAGATATTAGTATTCAGCAAGAAAAGGCTCTAATATCTGAGAAGATGAGACTTATGGAAGTCCAACAGAAACAGTTTCCTTCTTTGGAATCAAATCAAATCAGTGGATTACCGCCTGAAGGAATGAGTTTAGAACAACAAATTATCCAAAATTTTACACAAAGTCAACAAGAATCATTAAAAGTTTTCCAGCCACAATTTGATGATATAAATGAAAAGGAACGCCAAAAAGTAGCCTATAAATCTGATACACGAATAATTGCTTTATGGACATCCCTTCTATTCGGTCTTTTAATGAGCGCAATAGGTATTCGTTCAATCGAGCCACTTGTAGTTATTGATTTAGATAATCCAATCCAAGTAGTTATTTTCCGTTGTTTAGATGCATTGCTGACAGGAGGTTTAATTGCAGGAGGTAGCGAGGGAATTCATAAGCTTATAAAAGTTTTTCTCGACTTTATGGAAGCTACATCTAAACAAATCAAAAATCAGGGATTATCTTGATTAAACGAAGGATTTTACCTTTTACAATACAGGATAATATTGCAAAACTCTATGAAAATTATATTAGTAATATCTATTTTAAATATATGGTGTCATCTTCCCATAGATAGTTTTTAATATTTACAAAACTTTTATTTAAATTGTTTAAGAAATCTTGCTCAGTTAAAACCCTAATTCCTTCAGTTTCCAACTTATTTTTTTGTTCGTTCACATAAATTATCAAATAACCTTTAGAGTCTAATATTCTATGTAGCGGATAATCAGCAGCCGAGGTTTTTTTCAGGTATGTAGGAATAGCTCTTAAATAGCTATTATCTACTCCCATGCCTTTGATTATCTGTTTATATGTAACTACTTTCCCAATTGGAATTTTGATGATAAAACTTAGGAATCGTTCATAGGGATTTTCAGATAATGCGGGAAATTTATTAGCTTGAACCTGAAAATTACTACCAACCTGGATTTTACCCGATTTAATTACTACGCCTAAAATTCCTCTTTTACCTTGGATGCTTTTTAATAATTCTACTAAGTGTGCTATTCGCTTACACGGTTCGCAGTGAAAAGTTAGACGAATTGCCGCACCACTTTCAAAGGTTAGCAGAGATCCAGGGATAAAATTATCAAATTCTATACCTGTAACCATAATATTTTCTCGTAATTCTCCTGGTTGAATTGATAAGTCTAAAATATCTTCATATCTAACAATTAAAACTTGCCTGGGACTTATAGGATCGGCATTAATATCTCCTTTTATACCATGACCTACCTTTAAATTTAATGTTTTAAGCTCTACCATTGCAGAACCTGGTTTTACCTTAGTGAAAAGATGCATTATTGAGAGAGCCATATTCATTCTGTGGCACGCTCAATTTAAAATTGAGGAGGTGAAGTCAGGCAAATCATTGGATTTACTAAGAATGAATAAACTTCCATCTCCTCCACGTCCAATTCTTAAGGTTTCATCTAAATAAGTAATGTCTAGTGTGGCAGTTCTACCAGTATGATTATTAGCTGGGACAACCTTAAATGGGTTGAGTTGAGGGGTATTTATGCCAACAATCTTCTGAATCGATAGGTAGCGTTTGTCAAAATAAACATTGAGGCGTTTGTTTGGTAGAGGCTCTAAATCTTCTTTGGCTGGTTCAAAGCTAGCTGTCACTTTGACATATCCCGATACTAGCCCCAGAGAATGTTTGACTTTAGCTAGATTGAAAAACAATTTATTTGCAACATCAATCACTTGATAGACTTTACCCAGCTTTAATCCCAATGGGAGAGAAACTAAAGAACGGATTTCTCTCGCAGTGGAGTATTGCAATTGCCAAGCTCCCTCCAGCAAAGAAGTAGCGTAGAGAAGAGGATTGAGATTGGGATTGACACTCTCTAATTGCGTCGTCAATTGTTCAATTTCTTCGGCTAAGGTTTTGTCTAACTTCAAATCGGTAATGGGAGAGCCATCGCTTTTGGTTTGAATCTTTTCAAGCTTGGCTTGTAATTTTTCCTTAATTAAAAATTGATTGTTCAATGGTTGAAGATTTTCCTTTACATATCCTATTGCTTTAGTTCAACTTTTATGCAGTAAGTGCATAAAAGTTGAATTATCTAGATGAGATTAGTCAATGAGTTGTGGGGTGGGAATTTGCGTATCAATATCTGCTTGGGAGAAAGTGGGCAGCAACCAGCTGCTTTCACCCGCTTTGAATACTTTGGCAGGTTCAACACTCAATTCAATTACACCAGTGGCTAGATTGGTTCTAGCAATAGACTGTGTACCATCGACAAACTTGACGGCGATTGGTTCAGTCAGTTCTTGTGGTTTAGCATTGGGGCCTAAAACCACTTGAGAACCTGCGGGTAAGTAAATGCCATCGCAATCCCAATCATCATCCGTGATTGTTCCTGCACCCAGGAAGTAGAGTTGGGTTGGAGATTTTTTTGGTTTATTGGCATAGACAGCCAACGTCTTTCCAGTTTCATTGCGGCACTGCGCCCGCTTTCTAGCTGTTTCTATGACATTTTTCTGAAACTGCAATTGTGCCAGTCGCTGCTGGAACTGCTCAGGTGTATAGCCAGCTTGCTCAGGTGTATCCTTTACAGTTAGAAGTTGATTGAGCGCCTGAGTTACTTCAGCATAGTCAGCCCCCTTGGTAAAATCCTTGCCGGCCCAAGAGGGTTGAGCAATTACCAGGTTCACCATTAACACGAGAGCGACAAGAACAATTTTGAGAAACTGCATATTGTTCTCCTTTTTTTGAAATTAGTGTTCAGTATCACTGAAACTTTACCAGATTTTAAATCCTTGAAAATCTTGACTTGATCAGCAATTTTGATAGCGATCGCGATCGCCACAAACAATAACTATAAAATTAATAGTCCTACAACTTCTCCCCAATGTCCAAATAACGCTTAAATTTAGGTTGTACTGAAGTGCAAATGGTAAGTTGCAATTCCTGATTTTGAGAAATTGCACTTAGGGACATCTTTGTTACTAGTGTTTGGTGAATTGTTGAGCCAAATGTTAAGCAACAACGGTATAATTGCTGGGACTTAATTAGACTAGAAACTTGGCTTAATTAAAAGTATCGAATTTAACCATCCATTTACTTAATCTTAGTTAAGTTTTTGGTAAACACAACTTTGTATAAATTGAAGCTAATTTTCCTTAACTATATCTTGGGAGGGGTGACTAATCATTTTAGATATGTGATACGTGGTCAAGAATGTGATTAAAAATTGTAATCAATTAATTACCTATAAGTAGCTAAACACAACATTGGGTAGAAGCATCAAAGAACAAAATCATACATATTATCGGAATGACAGTGTTATCTAATGTTTGTACTGGGATTAATTATCTCAATTGGTATTAGGAATTTTACTAAGATGCTGTCTCAAAATTAGGGTATAAAGAAATGATTTCAGCAGAAGTCGAAGTAAAAATAAATAGCTTGGAATCTATTGTTGAGCAAATTGGAGAAGCAATACTCTCTACGACTGAGACAATTGAACGTCTTGCAGAAAGATTGGACACTCTCAGCATCCAAGTCGAAGCACAGGGAAACCAGGTGCAACAGCAAGGCTATCAAATTGTCGCGTTGTGTGATGCTGTACAGACTCTTGCTGAATCTCAGCATGATTCACTGCAAAAACTCAACCAACTGACACAAACTATAGATCAGTTTTTGTCCTTAATTCAAGCATTAGATGACTAATAGCAATTTTGGATTCAATTATCACTGTTAGCTGAATGTCAAACCCTTAACTGAGTTACCGCGATATTGCCCGAAAAACATACATCCACATCGCTACCAGGAGTGCGATCGCGTTTGCCATATTCCCCTACATAATAAAAATCATCGCCTTCAATACGATAGTTGACGGGCAAAGGTTTGATACAGGGTTGGCAAAACACCATATCAGGATCTGGTTGAGTCGATGGGGGATATTATTCCCCGCACCTCTCAGTTAAATCTGGGCGTGCGACTTTCACCGCACCCAGCTTCCGATGTTCTCAGCTTGCGCTTTTGCTCATGTGTTTGTAATCGTGGCAACTCTCATGAATTGCTTCAAGATTATTTTTCTTCCAGTTGGCGTGATTTCCATCGATGTGATGCAGGTTTACCCGTTCTTCATCGATAAATTTCAAACCGCAGGAAGCACATTTATGGCTTTGCTTTTTCAGAGCTTTAGAGGTTTCACCGTCATAGAGTTTACTGTTACGTTCGCTCCAGTAGGCTGTATTTCCGTCATAAGGAGATTTTATTCCTTGAACCATGACGTGTTTATTTTCGGAGTAGGAAACTGCTGGGAATGCCTTGTCTAGTAATTTCTTGCTAGAGTCGTGGTTTTGTTTGGTTTCCTTGTTGAATACCTTGTGGGTTTTTGCTTTGATGTGATACAGGGAATTCCTGGCATCGTCCATCTTGCAGAATTTATGGTAATTTCTCCAACCTCTAACTACCGGGGCTAATTTCTCAGCCTTTGCGGTAGCACCATAGTTTGAGTTGTTGACTATGTGTTTTACTTTCTTACGAAATGCTTTGAAGTTACTCACTGAGGGAGTGCTTCTAAACTTTCCATTGCTCTGAACTTTGAAGTTCCAGCCGAGGAAATCAAACCCATCTGTCGCGGCGGTAACTTTGGTTTTCTTTTGGCTTACATTCATTCCGCGTTTGCGGAGGAACTCGCTGATTCTCTCAAGTATCTCTATCGCGTTGTCTTTGGGTCGAAGTATAATAACCATGTCATCCGCGTATCGGATTGATGGCTCATTAACTTTCCCGTTTGTTGACTTATATTTGAGGAAGCTTTCAATTCCATTGAGTGCGATGTTTGCTAACAGTGGACTGACCACTCCCCCTTGTGGGGTTCCTTGTTCAGGAAATTCAGGGTTAACTCCTGCCTTGAGGCATCGGAAAATACCGAGTTTTAAGCCTTTGGGGGCGATGAGTTCGTCCATTATTGCTGAGTGGTTAATCCTGTCGAAGCATTTTTCGATATCGAGTTCTATAACTCTTTTATCTATTCCATTACTTTGTGAGCGTAGGTTATCAAAGATGTATTTTTGTGCATCGTGGGCGGAGCGCCCAGTTCTGAACCCGTAACTCCTCGCGTGGAAAGTGGCTTCATGTGCTGGCTCAAGTGCATATTTTGCGAGGCATTGCCAAGCTCTATCCGCGATGGTTGGTATCTTAAGCATTCTGGTAGTCCCGTCCTTTTTAGGAATGGGGATTTCCCGTAGTCCTTGATGTTTCCAATTTCCATTATTCATTTTTAGTAGTTCTTCAAGGTTGAAGCGTTCTTCAAATGAAAGGGATTTCTTTCCGTCGATACCAGCCGTCTTTTTACCAGCGTTTAGCTGAGATACTTGTCTTATTGCAAGAAATCGAGCCGAGGTAGATTTTAGAATAAGCTTTTGGAGTAACCGAGCTTTCCGCTTGTTTCCAACTTGAACAGCTTTGTACACGCGCTTCTGAAGGCGGAAAAGATTTCGGCGGAATTTCTTCCACGGTAGGGCTTTCCAAGATTCACTAGTTTTGTAACTGTGTCTAATCATTTTCTCTTCTTTAGTTAGTGTATTCTGAACACCTCAGACCAATTACGGTCTGTCCTACCCGAATTGTGGGGATTAATCCGCTCGTCTGGTCTACATAGGGTTCGACTGCCCTCAGACCCACAATTCGTTTTTATTCGTTCCCTCGGAGAGATTGATTGTTCCGTTAGGTGTGGTCAATTCAACTATTGGATTCCCAAGACTCTTGCCGTTTATAGAGTCAGTAAGCGGCGGGAATAAGCTCCAATGAAGTTAGGGGTTTTTAATGTTGCGCCCTGCTTACCAGTAAGTTGCTTTTTTAGACCCGGTTTCACCGTAGGAACTCCCTGTTAGCGCCAGTGTCAACCCGCAACGGCTGTCTGATTGCGCCCTGTTCCCAGCTTCACTCTACAAGAACCGAGCTTGTTCGGTGTGGGCAGATAAGGAGTCAATTCTGAGTCTGAATGGCAAGACTTGCACTTGCATCTGACCGAGAGTTCAGCCCTTAATGACAGTAATCTGCTGTCGGGCTGGCTTAGTTATGTACGGGCTGATTACCGTGATTCACTAAGCAACGAATCGCACGATTCTCCTGGTTGCAGATGCGGCAAGTTCACATTCCAAAAGCTTCCCGCCTCTAGGGGACGCTTGAGTAAGTCCGCTAAAACTTGAGCTGTGAATTTGGCGGCCAGATCCCAATTAAAATTTTGGTTGGCTTTGCGATAGTGGGAAATGGCAATTCCGGGAATACCGTGCATTGCAGCTTCCCGCACGGCGGCAACTGTGCCAGAAATGTAGACATCGACTCCCAAGTTGCCCCCAGCGTTGATACCTGAAAGGACAAATTTGACATCTGCGCTAATTTGTGTTATTGCAATTCTCACACAATCGGCGGGAGTACCTGCGATCGCATACTCATTCTCAGAACGTCGCTGGAGGTTGATGGCACGAGTAGTAGTAACTTGATGTCCACAGCCAGACTGATGATCAGCAGGGGCAGCGATAATAACATCTTTGCCGTTTACAGCTTTGATTAGCGCTTTCATACCGGGGGCGTCAATGCCGTCGTCGTTAGTTAAAATTATGGTCATGTTTATATTATATTGATATAGATTTAGCTAAAATCTCAGAAAAATGCAGATGTCACTCATTAATGAGTACAGCAAGAAAAGCTACTTGCAGATATGAAAAAATATGCTTGATTCTGCCAAAAATATTGATCATCCGATATGATTTCTAGATGGTTTGCAAATTCCGCCCTAAGCATTTGGGTTAATTCCCAAAATGGGCGGTATTTTTTGTCAGGTTAATGCTTGCAACAGCCCTCAGAACAAGTTTGTGCAATCAAAAAATCCCGTAAAATATAATATATCTACTGGCAGTAGCAGAAACTTCATACTGGAGAAAACCGGGAACGAGGTGATTTTTGCAGTGGTTCTGTAGTATTTTTGGTGCAAGTCTGTCTTAGGGATCACACGATGAAACAGCTCCTCAAACAAGTATTTAGCAGTCAGAAACACCTCATCCGGCTAATTTTACCTTTAGTGACGGTTATTTTAGCAGCTTCGCTGTTTGCCGCACCGGCTTGTGCCACAGGTGTGGATCAAATACCCAACCTCGCAGCAGGTAATGACACCTGGGTTTTAGATCAAAGTGAAGTCATCAGCCGTCTGAATGAAGGCAAGATTAGCAGCGCTTTCAAGGATTTGGCAAAGCAAACTGATAAGGAAGTCAGAATTGTTACTATTCGCCGCCTCGACTACGGAGAAACACCGCAAAGCTTCACCAAAGGACTGTTTGAAAAATGGTTTCCTACAAAAGAAGCCCAAGCTAATCAAACTTTATTGGTTATTGATACCGTTACCAACGGTACTGCGATTATTACTGGGGATCAAGTCAAGCCTTTACTGACTGACTCTATTGCCGAGAGTGTAGCTACTGAAACAGTAAGTGTGCCGTTACGCAATGGTAACAAATACAATCAGGCATTTCTAGATGCAAGCGATCGCCTTGTCGCCGTTCTCTCTGGCAAAGCCGATCCAGGACCACCCAAAATAATTGACAATGTGCAAGTAGAAGGCACCTTCAAGAAAGCAGAAGAAACCGACCAAGGTAACGCTACTGCTTGGGTAGTAGGATTGTTAATTGCCGCCACCGTTATCCCAATGGCGACTTACTACATCTATCAGATAAATCAGCCATCATCTAATGGGTGATGGGAGAGTTAGGAGAGACGCGATTAATCGCGTCTGTACAGGAGTTAGGAGTTATGAATTTCAAACTCTTAACTTTTAACTCCTCACTTTTAACTTTAATCCTGAACATACTCTTGCCCTGTCACTAAAGCCACCTCAGCCCGGACAAATTCTCGACCCAAATAAGCTGCATGATCTAATTGAGTTACAGGAGGGGGCTGAGTTTCTTCAAAAATCTTGACGCAAAGTTCTTTCGCCGTCCTCGCGCTAAAAACCGTTGTGTAAGTTCGTTCCACCTTTTCTCGCGCCGGAATTACCTTTCCTGTTTCTGGATCGACAGCTAAACCGCGATCGTCAATCACATTTGTAAAATGCTTGGCATAAATTAACCCTGCGTCTTTATCCAAGTAAATAATGAAATATCCACCGGGATCAAGGTCAATATGACGCTGGGAAAGTTTATCATCAATTGCCGTTAAATTTTCAACCATCAAATCCATAAGCATTCTAAAAAGGAAATTTCTTTCTTGAGGCTTTTTACACTCTATATCAAGTGTAATTCCTATATTACTTAGCATTCTTTATATCTTTAAGATATTTGTGATTCCTTTTACTTAAAAGTTAATTATAGACTTTGCTATAAATTATACTTTGCTCATCAAATATTTTGTAACCATATTAGTGCATGAATTTACTGAAGCCATAGTTATAAAAAAAACTATTTACTCGCCTTTGAATGAAATTTAAAAGCTCTGGTAAAGGCTTACTTACTTCAGTTTCTAATCATGAATTACATATGAAAAATAGCGCTGTTCATTGGGGTAGGAGCTACACTCGATCGCCAACTGTTTAATTTCACGATTTTGAAAAGAAGGAAATATGTATTTGTTTGCCGAGTAAAGCTTAATCATTCGGCAAACTCTGCTACGAAACTAGTTCCTTTTCCTCAAGCATTTTTCTCACTAAACGGCAACTCTGCATTAATCGCCTCAATCTCCTGTTGTTCGAGTTGATTCACTTCCTTAATATAAGGACGGATAATTTGTCCTAAACGATTATTGTAAAAGCGGTGCAGACTGTGATTGGGCATAGCAGGGAAACCGCGCCGTTTTTTGTGACGCCCGCCCGCGCCAGGGTCAAAAATTTGGATGCCATTAGCGATCGCCCACTCAATCGGCGCATAATAGCAAGCATCAAAATGTAAGCAATCTATTTCTTGAAAACTCCCCCAATAGCGCCCATAGAGTTTCTCACCTTTATATAAACAAAAGGACATTCCTAAAGGATGAGAGTTATCTTCCTCGCTATATGCAGCGACAAACAAGACTCGATGGCGATAATCGGCGTGTAGCTGCTCAAAAAACCTCTGTGTGAGATACTTGCTACCCCACCAGCCAAACTTATCACAGGTGTCAGCATAGAATTGGTGCATTAAGGGAAACAAAGACTGAGGAATTTGATCACCACTTAGCGGTTGCAATCGTAAACCTGCTTTCTCCACAGCTTTGCGTTCCCGTTTAATATTACGACGCTGATTGGCGTTAAACACTTTCAAGTAGTCATCAAAAGTTTTAAAGCCAGCATTTTCCCAGACGTAGCTGTGGTGCAGCCAAGTTGTAAAGCCATGCCGTTCCAGCATCGGACGCCATTGGGGATCGACGTAGAGAAAATGACACCCAGAAATCCGATTTTTGGAGCAAAAAGTGTCAATTTCATGCACCATCATCGCGGTGATTTCATCCTCATCTTCTCCTGGGGCAATTAAGAACCGATAGCCTTCAGCCGGAGTAAATGGTGTCATTCCCAGCAATTTTGGGTAATATTGGACTCCAATGCGATCGGCTAACTCTGCCCATTGGTGATCAAAAACAAATTCACCAGAACTATGCCCTTTGAGATAAAGTGGCGCAGCTGCAATCAGCGTTCTATCTCGCCACAATGTCAAGTGATTTGGCAACCAACCAGCTTTAGCCGTAGCACTCTGGGAGGTTTCGAGATTGTTTAGCCACTCCCATTCTAAAAACGGCGTTTTGAGTGGCATTGCCAAAGCATTCCAGGCATTTTGGGGTACTTCAGCGATTTTGTTCGTCCAAACGACAGAATAGCGAGGCTTAAGTTGTTCCACCATCGTGTGGTTTTTTTTAGGGGAGTAGGGATTAGGGAGTAGGGAGTAGGGATTAGGATTAGGGATTGGGGATTAGGGGGACAAGGGGGACAAGGATAATAACCCATGCCCAATATCCAATCCCCAATCCCCAGTCCCCAATCCCTTACTTAGCGTAATCTAATCTGCTGGTCGTTGCAGGCGATAGTGCAAAAACACTTCTTGCTCAACTGTATGAACTTCTAGAAGTTGTAACTTAGGAGCTAAATCGGATAAAAATCCTTTCCCTTCTACGGGTGTGGGTGCGGTATTACCACCTAAAATCAGTGGACAGACAGTCAGCCATAATTCATCGATTAAATCTAATCCCAGCAAGGAAGCGACTAATTCACCTCCACCCAAGACCACCAAGCGTGTTATATGTAGAGTGGCTAGATGCTTCAAAGCTGCGGAAATGTCAATTTCTCGCGTTGGTGTTTCAAAAACCAGAATCTGCTCAAATTCTGGAGGGTACTCCTGTGCTGCGGTTCCCAGAGTTGAAAGAAGCGTCTGTAAGCGTCCTTTCCATGAAAGTGCTCCCGCTGTTGTCGTGAGTAACCAGCGTCTAACTGGTTGCTTAAAAAAGTGAATTTCCGGATTGAGGTTTGCAGAGTGTGTAGTCACTATATGAACTGGCTGCGGAGGCTTCTCTCCTTGCACCCGATATTGCACTAGAGTTGGATCTGTTACAGTAAGTGTTGTTCCGTAGGCGGCCAGAGTGCCAGCACCGAATAAAACGGCATCAGAGGCAGCGATTTGTTTTTCTAAGTGTGCTTTATCAACCCTTGAGCCAAACCTAGCAGGCGATCGCTTAAAATCTGCTATTTTGCCATCTGCACTCATTGCTAAAACAACTGTAGTATGAGGACGATGTTGCAACATTTAAATTGATTTGATAGTTTGAATATTTTCTTTGCTAGTGTGGAGATTCTCCAAAAAATCCATGATTGCAAGCTACTCTTTCACGATTTCACCACTGGATTCATATGCAACACAAATCGCTTTTACATCTACCATATATGAGTTTTGGTATACCACGTTTCTTTTTAAATTATAGCAATTTGTTATTTTTAAACATTGAAAATAAAATTCTGATAATTTAATAAAATGTCTCATCTAGCTCGTCTAATTGCATATCTTTGCTGTTGTGGTTTGCAGATGCAAAGTGAGACACTCGATGACTAATTCCCGTCAATCTTCCTTTCGTCGAATTTTAGTAACGAGAATATTGCTTCTGTTCGTCCCCGTTTTACTTATAGGCGAGATTGTTGCCTTGAATAAGGCACGTTCTAGCATATTGGGAACTGCACGTCAAAATTTAACAGAAAGCGCCATCACTAAAGGCGAGAGAATTGGAGATGCGATCGCTATCTTAAAAGCTAATTTGCTGAGTGTAAGTAAAACAACGGTGATTCCGTCGGGTTCGCCTATACAAGAGCAAGAAATTCTCACGCAGTTAAGGCAACAACTTCCAGCCAGTATTGAGTGCATCCAATTAACGAATCTCCTAAACCAGAAAATAATTGCCAGTAGCTGTGGAGATCGAGCAATTGGAGAATTGAGATTACCTTTGCCTAGTGACGGAATTGATATCAAAGCAATCTTGCCGCCAAAAGCAGGAATAACTGGAAAAAGAAACACCCAAAATCAACTGCAAATAGTGTTATCTGCACCAGTCTCCGATAGCCGAAGAAATTTAGTTTACAGCTTAAGTATTCAGTCTGCATTGTACCAACAAACCAGAAATCCGCCGGGATCGCTCACAGGCGCTATGGTAGTGATTGCTGAAGATGGCACAATTTTAGCGCACCCATTCACAGACTGGGTGGGAACTAATATTAATCAGCATCCAAATGTTTCCCAACTCAAGAACATAATTAAAAATGCAATTGCGGGACGAAACGATTCGATAAATTTGTATTTTACACAGGATAAAGAATCAGTAGCTGGCTATACAGCTATTGTAAATCCACTTACCCAACAGCCGCAGCAAAAATGGATAGTCTTAGCTGTTACTAGTGTCGATAATGCGCTTTTTGGTTTAGAGGAAATCAAATTAATCCTCATCGTTTTGACAGTTGGTTTGATTGGTGCAAGTTTGTTAGCATCCCTATATCTAGCTCCTTACTTGGCACGTCCTGTAGAAGAATTGCGAGACTACGCTCTCAATATTCACTCTCACCACGCCGCACAACCAGTTCCACACAATTTTCAAATTCGGGAATTCAATCAACTGGCCCAAGCATTAGACCAAATGGTAGAACGGCTAAAAGCTGGGGCAGAAGAACTGGAAATAGCTTGGAAAGAAGCAAAAACCGCTAACCAAATTAAAAGCCAGTTTTTGGCTACGACTTCCCATGAATTGAGAAACCCATTAAATATTATTATTAACTGTATTCGCCTGGTTGAAGATGGCTTATGTGATGACCGGGAAGAAGAAATGGAGTTCCTCAAACGTGCCGATGAAACAACGATTCACTTGCTAGGTATTATTAATGATTTACTCGACATTTCTAAAATCGAAGCAGGTAAGCTTTCAGTCGTATCTACACCTATTGACCTCCGACAAGTATTGTTAGAGGTGATTAATTTACAATCAGTTAATGTTCAACAAAAGGGCTTGCAATTGAAATGTGAGTTAGATCCCCAAGCAATACCAATTAAGGCAGACGCGGCAAAACTGAAGCAGGTGCTGATTAATGTTATCGGCAACGCCACTAAGTTCACCGACACAGGAAGCATCACTATTGCTACAGAAATTCAATCTGGTAGTGGTAAATCTCAGGTGGTAGTCGCTGTCACAGATACAGGTATAGGCATTGATCCAACTCAACAGCACAAACTATTTCGCCCCTTTGTGATGGTGAATGGCACAACCACGCGCCAGTTTGAAGGTACTGGACTGGGACTAGCAATTTCACGAAACTTAATCGAACTTATGGGAGGCAGCATTACTCTTGAGAGTGCGGGACTTCATCAAGGTACGACACTGAAAATTACCATACCTTTGATTGATATCTCGCTGTTAGCTGTTCCAAAGAAAGAAGGAAATGTAGGGGATCTTGGATTTTCCTCTGGGAATGACGGGGGAAAAGCAAGCCACTACCCTAGCCTACAGGAGTCTGGGGGAAGTACCTCTTTGGGGATCAATAAGTCTGTGAAAGTAGAGGTAGATAAAGAGATGTTCCCCAAGTCTCTGCTGCTACTTGGGAAGGATACTTGCGAGATTCGTCTTTCGCCGCTGCAAACTATCCTAGTAAGTCTTCCAAAAGGAGGAGTTTGTGCTAATGGGACTTTCAAGAGATAATTTAGTCAAAAGTCCATATTCAAGAGTCACTAGTTATTACTGTTGATCCTTGACATCATTCAGAAAAACAGGTTTGCCGCCTTGCTCAAGAGATACTGTTAGTGCAGCAAGAATTTCTACTAACTGTGTGCCTACCCAGCCAGACGAAACCTCTGAGGGAGTATTGTTGAGAATAGAGACAACAAAGCCGGAGCAAACTCGCCCCAATGGTTCCCCTGGCTCTAATTCCAGCACTACCTGCCTTTGATTTACAGGAATAAATTGATTGCCCTGCTGTTCAAACTCCCCATGTAGCAGCGTTAGAGGTAACGATCGCGACATTTCATCAAAAATCAAACTACCAAGGCTACCCACAATCCCCAGGCGTCGCTGCTTATCAGGATTCAGCCAGCACAAGTGAATATAAGCTTGAAAGCCATCTGGGTATGTCAGTGTTAACCATACTAGATCAGCTAATCCCTTCTCCCCGCATCCCTGTAGCCATACCGTACCCGTTGCTTGTACTTTCACAGGAATCTTACCCAGCCAAGCGTTAAAAATAGCAATATCGTGAATCGCTAAGTCCCACAGCGCATCAACATCTTGCCGGACAGGCCCCAAATGGGTGCGCGTCGCGTAGCCATAACGTAAATCACCTAATTTCCCCGCTTGTACTACAGTTTTGCCTCGCTCAACTGCTGGATGAAATAAATAAGTATGGTCAACCATGAGTATCAAATGATGTTGCTCTGCTAAATAGCAAAGTTCCCGACATTCTGCTAGGTTGAGAGTTAGGGGTTTTTCAGCTAAAACATGGTATCCCAGTTGGAGAGCGTCTTTAATTAAAGCATAGTGGGTGGTAGCTGGAGTTGCGATCGCCACTCCTTTCAACCCTGGTACTTTCTTTAAATCTTCCCACTGAGTTGTTAAGACTACATTTTCATCCAAGTCAAACTGCTGCTTTATCGCCGCCAATCGTTCTGGATGGGGGTCTACTACAGCAACTACATTTACTTGGGGATGTGCTAAAAAATTCCGCAGTAGATGCACTCCCCAACGCCCAACTCCGATGACAGCAATTTTAATTTGGTTTGTCATTAGTTATTTGTCATTTGTATAGAAAGGACGAGGCACAAATGACAATCAACTGATTATCGGCTAATCACCCGTCTTTTAAGCTCAGGGTTTTTCCGGATTAAGAATTGCTAAAAAAGCTACCTTAGCTGCGGCTTGTTCAGCGGTTTTGATCGAGCGTCCCTTACCAACTCCTAGCTTGTTGTCGTGCAGCCACACTTCAGCGACGAAACGTTCTTGATTGCGGTGCGGTTGAGTGAGTTCCACAACTCGATATTCTGGTAAAACTTTAAATTGCGCCTGAGTCCATTCTTGGAGAGCAGCTTTGTAATTAAGTCTGGCAGGATCGAGGCGAATTTCTGTGGTTAGTTGTTGGAAGTGGGGATCTAGCCAAGAGCGGATTAGTTCCAGATTTTGAGTACTTAAGTAAAGCGCACCCAGAACTGCTTCAAAAGCATCTGCCAGTCGTGACTCTTGACCAACTTTATCAGCGGTAGCACTGCCAGCGACTAGTAAGTATAACTCCAAACCATAAACTCTTGCCAATTGGGCGAGGATGCGATCGCTCACCAACACCGAACGAATTGCCGCAAAATCCCCTACTGGACAATCAGGATAATTTTCCCATAACACAACAGCCGACACCAGCCGCACCACTGCATCGCCAACAAACTCTAGCTGTTCATAATTTGCCGAATCAGAGACAGTGGGATGAGTTAGCGCTAAATCCAACAGCTCCCACTTTATAGGTGCTTCTAGCGACAAACCTAATTTTTGGATTAAACTTTCGAGTTGCCGTTGACGGCGTGGATAAGCAAGGGGCATTACATGACAAGGGGAAAGGGGCAGGGGGAGTAGGGGAAGGCTACTAGCTATCTATCTTACTTATATCTCTAAAGTTCTTGGAGTATTACTCTAGCAACTTTTCGCTACTTCTCTCTATCTAGCTTCTCTTGGATAGCTTGACGGCAAAACTCAGGAGGATCGTCCTTAGCTTTTACCTCTTCCTTCATTTCCTTGGTGACACGCAAATGTAGATATTCAGTTAGTGGTCGCTCTCTGTGCGTGGTGAATGGTTTTAAGTTATCTGGATTACCTTTATTTTTAGACATTTAGCTTCTGTATCAGTAATTATACATTTTTTTATAACTAAATATACATGGCTTTTATCGTGCCGACCTACTTACTTCCTTTTATTTCTATCTAGCTTCTCTTGGATAGCTTCTCTACAGAATTCAGGAGGGTTATCTTGTTGCTGCACTTCCTCTTTCATGGATTTTGTCATACGTAAGTTCATCTTCTCAGTCAGAGGTTCTTCCCTGTCAGTTTTGAAACCATAATTTTTAATATCTGGATTACCGCGATTATCTTTAGACACTTTACGTTACTTAACAAAGCTGTACTAATGTGGAAGCCCATTGAATAATGATTAATTGGTGGATGAAACTTTCTGAGGGTATGCATCCACCGATTCCCACTTTTACAAGAGGTAACTCTATTTTATGTTTACACGCACAGAATCAGAAGTGAAAAGCTTGAGAGCATTACGCGATTTATGCCTGATACAGTACAGCATCCAAGCAATAGGGAACCCTGCTGATAAGGCATCCTATATTAACGCACTCCTGACCTTCCCTGTTATAGCCTGTAAGCAAGTATCAGAGAATAAAGGATTGAAGACTCCTATGCTCTCTCAAGTACAAGCGCTAGAAGCAACGCTAGAGGCTATGGGAACACCTACACCAGAACAGTCAGCATTGCTCAGGGTGATCGATGGAGGAAAGGAAGCTAGAATACCCAGCCCGGTACAGTCAAGAGAAGCTGTTTGGACTATATCGGGTGAAATGGCATCTGGATACAGCATTAGAGATACTGGGAATGCTTTAAATTATGAATTAAACATCGTCCAAAAAAGAATGGAGTACAAACCGTTAAAGGTTCATACTCCATTGCAGGGGAAAGACTAGGTAGTAAGCCGGGTTCTGTTCTCTTGCGAGGGCAGTTATCTATCTGGGACGCTTGTTACCAAACGCCTCTAGCGGCTCTCGTTGAGCGGAACTGGTAAAAGACCAACCGTAGTTCCTATCGCCTTGCTCCCAACCGGGGTTTACCGAGCCAGTACCTCTCGATACTGCTGGTGCGCTCTTACCGCACCTTTGCACCCTTACCAAATTTAGTTAGGAGTTATGAGTGATGAGTTAAAAGTTAATAATTCCTAACTCCTAACTTCTAACTCCTAACTGTTTTGGCGGTATCTTTCTGTGGCACTATCCTCACGATCGCTCGCACTGGACGTTATCCAGCAAGTTTGGTCTTTCGGGAGTCCGGACTTTCCTCAAACCAGTTACTATGACTGATCTGCAACCGCCTGCGCCTACTCTCTCCTTAGATCCAGTGTAATCTTCGATGGCATAGTATGTCTGGTTGCTATTGCTTTTTTTTATTCCAAGGTAGAGCGTAAGTCCAAGGTAGTTTCCTGACTGTGAAAGGACAATTGATAATACTAATGGCAGGAAAATCACGACCTGGGGCTAGACCTAAACGCACCTCAGATATCCTAAGCACCAGTTGTAGAGAAAAATCCAACTCCTTTCTTCTGTTAATAAAGTCGTTGTACAACTTTTTTTGCCCTTTTTGCAGCCCGTTGATATCAATTAGTGGTTTTTTCGCTAAATAGGTTCCAGTTACTTGATCGCGCTCGAAAACATCTTCTGCTGTCACCGTCTCAGAAAGTGTTTTCTTGGGGGCAATCAGGCTAGGACTTTGGGGGACTGCTAAGTCGCGGGTTAAGTCTGGTGATTTCCGAATCACGCGGCGCGATTGCTTGCTATGTTCAACTACTAAAGAGCTGTTGTCCCAATCAACGTATACGGCAATATTTTCAGATTTATTTTCAATGCCAATTCCTAAATCTTTCAAATCGTCAATTGGGTATGAGGGTTTGAGTTTAAAGGAAATTCCAATTTTATCGTCGAGATTTTGTTCTTTCAATTGTTCGTCAACGGTTCCTTTTTTAAACTCAAATTTAACTTGGTCATCGATGGATTCAACCATGCGGTTAAAAACATAGGAAACACCGATAATATAAATCGTCAAAACTACTAAATTCTGGTCGCTACTCCTCATAACTCAGAATCTCAACTCCCGGTGCTAATGAATGTATATTTGAAAAAAAGAGGGAGTGGGGAGTAGGGAGTAGGGAGTAGGGAGTGGGGTAATATGGGAATGAGTGCTACTCCAACTTGGTACAAAGGAACTGAATTTATTCATGGAAAACAAAAAGATATTTGTTTTGAGACTATTGCCCGAAAAAAGAAGACATCCTGATCCTCATCCCTTAAATTTATTTATGGGGTTCCCCATTCCCCATTCCCCATTCCCCATTCCCCACTCCCCACTCCCCATTCAATCATTGTGTATCTGCAATTATTAATTACGCTTAATTATTACAGAATTTTGCAGCCAGCCTCGGCGCCAAAAAAAGAATAGCAAACCAAGTGCGATCGCAGCCATTACTACCAAGCAAACTGGGTAGCCCCAATACCAATTCAATTCAGGCATATTATATGGCGATTTTTCAGTACTGAAATTCATCCCATATATTCCGGCTACAAAAGTCAGTGGAATAAAAATTGTTGAAACTATCGTTAGTACCTTCATAATTTCATTCATTTTGTTGCTCACTGCCGAAAGGTACACATCCATTAATCCAGATGCTAGTTCTCGATAAGTTTCCACCATATCCATCACTTGTACCGTATGGTCATAACAATCTCGCAGGTAGATTCGCACTTCTTCACTAATCAAATCACTGCCATCTCGAATTAAGGAATTAATTGCATCCCTCTGTGGCCAGATAGCACGACGTAGTTGCAGTAATTCTCGCCTAATTTGATAAATATTTTGTAGTGTTTGTGGGGTTGGTTTGACTATTACCTCCTCTTCTAACTCTTCGATTCGCTCCCCATATAGCTCTAGCACTGGGAAAAAGCCATCAATAATCGCATCTAACACAGCGTAAGCTAAATAATCCGCTCCCTGTTTACGGATAGTACCTTTATTTTTTTCAATTCGCGATCGCACCGCTTCAAAACAATCATGCTCTGGTTCCTCTTGTACTGTCAGCAAATAATTTTTCCCTAATATTAAACTCACCTGCTCACTATAAAAACCACATGTTCTTTCCTTTGCTACTACCATGCGGCTAATGAATAGCAATTGGTCTTCATAATCCTCTGTTTTGGGACGCTCCGGTACATTAACTACATCTTCTAAAACTAGAGGATGTAAATCAAAAACTTTACCCAATCGTTGTAATATGTCTTGACTGCCTAAACCTTGTACGTCTACCCAAGAAACCGATTCCATCTCCAGATATGGAACACACTCCTCTGGAGTTGCTATTTGTTCACGGGTGAAATTAGTTTGGTTATAGTCAATCAAGAAAATTATCGGTGGCGGAGCATCTGCATCAATAATAATGGTTCCTGGTAGAGTCCCTGGTTCGTGATAGAACTCATTTTCATATGGTCTAGTTACTATTTTGGGGAGGCGGCGCAGTTTTCGTGCCATTAAATATTACCTAATAGTTATTTGTGATTTGTCAGTCGTAAAAACAACTGACAACTTACAGGTAAGTTTACAAAATTTAATAATATAAAGACGTTAATTTCTAGATTAAGCAATTATTTAGGTGGCTAATTTGATCATCAGCATTTTGTTGGTAATCAGTTATACTCATAATTAATCATTGAAAAGCGCGGTAGAGAACATTGTTCATACGGATCAAGTTAAGGTGAAAGCTAGTCTATAACAAGCTTTCAGAGATGATCTCTGATCTCGTTCCCAGTCTGAGACTGGGAATGCCCGTCGTTGAGGCTCCGCCTCCCTTAGTGACGACAAAGCCGCAATGAAAAAGCATTTCCAGCCTCAGACTGGAAACGAGGTTTGAAAAGGGTTTTACCTTAAGTTGACATCAATGAGCAATGTTCCGTACAACACGTGTGGTTCAAATAGATCAAAACTGATGTAAGTTTATTTACGTTCAGTGAGTTACCAGCAATACAGATAACATATTGCTTCTGAATCAGCAATGCTATAAAAAACAGTTTGCCTTGGCAAGACAAACTGCTTAAAAAATATTTATCTGGGTGAGCAGAAGTTAGAACATGCCCATGCCGCCCATGCCGCCCATGCCGCCCATGCCGCCCATGCCGCCCATGCCGCCCATATCAGGGGCAGGAGCAGCCGATTTTTTCTCCGGCTTTTCAACAATGATCGCTTCGGTGGTTAAAACTAAACCAGCAATGGAACCAGCGTTTTGCAAAGCTGAACGCACGACTTTGGCAGGGTCGATAATACCAGCAGCGATCAAGTCTTCAAATTCCCCGGTAGCAGCGTTGTAGCCAATGTTGAAGTCGCTATCCCGGACTTTAGAGACGATCACAGAGCCTTCAGCACCGGCATTGTCTGCTATTTGGCGCAAGGGAGCTTCTAGCGCTCGTCCGACAATATCAGCCCCAATTCTTTCTTCTTCATTTTGTAGGCTGTTTTTAATCGCTTCTACGGTTTTAGCCAAGTGAATTAGGGTCGTCCCACCACCAGGAACAATACCTTCTTCCACAGCAGCTTTAGTGGCGTTCAGCGCGTCTTCAATCCGCAGTTTGCGGTCTTTGAGTTCGGTTTCGGTTGGCGCACCCACTTTAATCACTGCCACACCGCCAGCAAGCTTGGCGATGCGTTCTTGCAGTTTTTCTTGATCGTAGTCAGAATCGGTTTCTTCCAACTGTTTGCGAATTTGAGCAATCCGCTTTTGCACCTCTGGCTTAGTGACACTGCCAGCTACAATTGTGGTGGTTTCTTTGTCAATGGTGATTTTGCGGGCAGTTCCCAGCGCTTCTAGAGCAGCTGTATCCAAACTTAAGCCGATTTCTTCAGAAATCAACTGTCCATCGGTGAGAATAGCAATATCTTCTAACAAAGCTTTGCGGCGATCGCCAAACCCAGGCGCTTTAATCGCAGCCACAGCTAGTACACCTCGCGCTTTGTTCACCACCAAAGTTGCCAAAGCATCACCTTCGACATCTTCAGCGATAATCAGCAAGGGCTGACCAGAACGGGCGACTTTTTCCAAAATTGGCACTAAATCTTGGATGCTGCTGATTTTTTTATCTGTCACCAAGATCCGGGCGTTTTCAAATTCCACAATTTGCCGCTCGTTGTTGGTGACGAAGTAAGGAGAAATATAACCCCTGTCAATCTGCATCCCCTCAACCACTTCTAGTTCGGTGGTTAGGGATTTGGATTCTTCAACGGTAATTACACCATCTTTGGTGACTTTTTCCATTGCTTCGGCTAACATTTGGCCAACTTCTTCATCATTACCAGCTGAGACAGTGGCAACTTGAGCGATCGCACTTCCTTCTACTGGCTTGGCTACCCTGGCAATTTCTTGTACCAGTGCCTCAATGGTTTTGTCGATCCCGCGCTTCAAACTAACTGGGTTACTACCCGCCGCGACGTTCTTCAAACCTTCCCGAATCAAGGCTTGTGCTAAAACTGTGGCGGTGGTGGTGCCATCTCCAGCAACATCTTTAGTTTTTGATGCTACTTCTTGCATGAGTCTTGCACCAGTATTTTCCAAAGGATCTTCTAATTCAATTTCCTTGGCAACAGTGATACCATCGTTGACAATTTGAGGTGCGCCAAATTTTTTCTCTAAAAGGACATTGCGACCTTTGGGCCCCAAGGTGATTTTTACGGCATCGGCAAGGGCGTTAACACCCCTTTCCAGAGCTCGCCGCGATTCCTCGTTAAATGCAATAATTTTCGCCATGTTTTATTTCTCTAGCGCTTCCATTAGACAATTTAGCACTCACAGAGCAAGAGTGCTAATCTCCCAAGCCGCTCAATTTATAAATGGAAATAAAAAAATTGATTAATATACAGGTGATGCTCATATTAGATACTGGCAGTAATGCATGAATTGGGAGATGAATCTAGAGAACTCCCTTAAGTCCCTTGGTATTGCCGACCCTGGCGGCACCGGCTGGTTGGCAGTAGTATTTACATTCCTCTTGGCTTGGGTTGTAACTTGGCGTTTAATTCCGACAGTCCGCAAATTCGCCTTGCGGGTAGGTTGGGCTGACCAACCCAACGCCCGGCGACTAAACCGAGAACCTTTACCCAATGCAGGGGGGCTGGCTATCTATGCGGGTGTGATTGCCGCGCTCGTATTAGCTAGCCTTTTACGACCGATCGAACTCCAAAACGTATTGGCTCAGGTGCTCACTATTCTGTTGGGGGGTTCGATATTAGTCCTTGTGGGCTTTATCGATGATCAGTTCGGCTTACCGCCCTCTGTTCGATTGTGGGCGCAAATTGTCACGGCACTGTTGCTGGTCGCTAATGGCATCAGCGTCAAAGTGATGTTTGGTACCCCCATAGACTCGTTCCTGTCCATGTTGCTAACAGTACTATGGGTAGTAGGGATTACCAACGCCATCAACTTGATGGATGGTATGGATGGCTTGGCAGGAGGAATCAGCTTTATTACCGCCATGAGTTTGTTGGCCGTTGCAGCCCAATTTAACAATCGTGCAGCCGCAATCTTGGTACTCGCAGCCTTGGCAGGTGCTGCACTGGGCTTTTTGCGCCATAATTTCCATCCGTCACGAATTATTATGGGTGATGCCGGAGCATACTTTTTCGGCTATGTGCTGGCAGCAACTAGTATTTTAGGCAAACTGCAACAAAACACAGTTTATGCACTAATTCCTACGGTTTTATTTCTGTTGTTACCAGTGCTAGACACCACTCAAGTATTTGTGCGGCGGCTACTAGCAGGAAATAACCCTCTCAGTACTCCTGGCAAAGACCACCTGCACCACAGCTTGCTTGCTTGGGGACTCTCCCAGCGCCATGCTGCATTCACGCTTTGGTCAATTACCTTAGTTTTCAACTTGCTGGCGATGAGAATACAAGGTATGAGTTTGGCTGTAATAGTGACTACCGCCAGTAGCATTATCATTCTTTTGGGCTTTACTGTCTGGCAAAGGATACGCCAACAGCCCTAGTTGCTTGTAGGGTGGGCATTGCAATGCTAGCCCTACTATGCTTTATTCTCTGCATGACCAAGATATTTTACCAATGGAAAACGATGTCTACAACGGGCTAGTCGGTGATATGGAATTATACCTTGACCAGTCCATCAAAAATTCAAGCTTGAGTTAAATTGTCTTGCAACCAAGCGACTAAATCTCCTTCTGTGGAAAAATCCAACAGTGCCTCAGCTAGATTCTCAAGCTGTTCGATAGATAGCTGACTGATGCTGTCTTGCAATTGCTGAGTCAAATTGCCAATGCGTCGTCTCAACTGACGCATGACCACTTCTAGAGTCTGTTCTTGCCTGACTTCATCACGGACTTCCTCATAAATTCTGGTAGTTTTGATATCAAAATCACCGAGTCCAAACATTTTTATCAACTCCTGACGACTGATAAGCGGTAGTTTGTAGACTACAATTGTTTCTATTAAATCTAGCACTTTTTGTTGAAGTGCTTTATCCAGCACTTCTGAACGTGTCTTTGTAATCAAATTTTTGGCTAATAGGGGAGTTTGTTTTTTATTCACAACTACTAATTTGATGATACCAACTCCCAAAGAATGTTCAGTTACTTCTCCAAGCTCATTTAGATATAATCGCGTGACTAGTTGGCTTTCGAGTAAGACTCGATACGGTTGCACTTGGGTTGGTTCAAAGCTGCGGCGAGGAAATATAACTACTGTTCGCCAATCTTTAGTAGGTGCGTAAAGTCGTAAATACAGAAAAAGTTCTGAAAATAAACGAGCATAAAATTCGTTATCTTTTTGAAATTGAACCTCCACAAAATAAATCGCGTGACTGCTAGGATCAGCAACAGGAAGAAAGACTCCATCGATACGAAATGCTGTTTGCTTCAATTCTACTGAAGCGAAATTATATGCATTTGCTGCTGATGCTTCCAGATTAATTAATTCAAAAAAAGCACTGGGAAAAGTTTGAAATAAACGATAAAAAATGGAGTCTGTTTTCATAATTAGTTTGTCAAGTTTGATTTAATAAGTTCTTAGTTGGCGCTGTCTTCGCTAAAGCGCCAACTAAGAACAATCCCTAACCCTCAATTATTTATTGATTATTAAGGAACACATTTTATAACCCTTAGCTAGTAGCGATCGCCAGATAAAATCGGTGCGTTAGCCTACGGTGTAACGCACCTAGCAAAATTACTAACTCCTAACTCAGCACTATTTACGCCATTACCATACCGCCATCGACGTTAAAAACTTGTCCAGTGACGTAGGCGGCGGCGGGATCGGCGGCGAGGAAGCGTACCATGCCAGCGACTTCTTCAGGCTGACCAAAGCGACCGAGTGGGATGTATTTGAGGATATCTTCGAGGTTGTTGAGATTGCTGGTCATGTCGGTGGCAATAAAGCCAGGGGCGACGGCGTTAACGGTGATGCCGCGAGAAGCAAGTTCTTTGGCAACGCTTTTGGTGAAGCCGATTACACCTGCTTTGGCGGCGCTGTAGTTGGACTGACCTGGGTTGCCCATTTGCCCAGCAACAGAGGTAATGTTGATAATCCGCCCCGATCGCTGCTTGAGCATGATTTTACTGACGGCGCGTGTACATAAGTAAACACCAGTAAGATTAAGGTCTATCACAGCTTGCCAATCTTCTGGCTTCAAACGCAAAAGCAGTGTGTCGCGAGTAATACCTGCGTTGTTGACTAAGATATCCACGCGGCTGAACTTTTCGATGACAGCGTTAACTAGTGCGTCTACTTGATCGATTTTAGAAACATCAGCTTGGATAGCGATCGCCTGACCTCCGGCTGCTGTAATTTCTGCAACAACTGCCTCAGCTGCTGCACTCGAACTGGCATAATTAACAACTGCGATCGCTCCCTGTGTAGCTAATTCAATTGCGATCGCTCGGCCAATTCCTCGTGATCCACCTGTGACAATTGCGACTTTATCTTGTAATAGTGTCATTTAATGTTCCTCAATCTTAGAAATACCGCGCTAATTATCTTATGGTGATTTAGGGAACATCTGAATATTGTCTGGATAAAATCTAACTCTTGGAGGGTGACAATCTTGCTAGCATGATGCAATCGAGATATCTAAATAGATAACAAATAGTCAGTTTAAGATTTATTTTATAAATGGTCTCTAATGGCTATACACAAACGAAAACTATATGTGTATTTTATTATAATTTTTTAATATTTTCTTCATGGCAAATCAGTCTATATTAGATTTATCCGAAAATTAGATTTTGACCCTTGATTGATAAGGCTTTGAGGTTAATTCGCGGATATGTCTATTGATTAATATAGTCCTTTCCCAAGAAAAACCCATAAACCTATACCGATTTTATTTTCTAAGAATTACTATTGAAACAAACAATTGAAAATCGGTGTGTGTCATATGGCAACTAAAAAGCAATTTAACAGCTTTGAAGAGATGCTGTCTGCTTCTGATGTACCTGTATTAGTAGATTTTTACGCTGACTGGTGTGGTCCCTGTCAAATGATGGTGCCAATTTTAGAGCAAGTCAATGCCCAACTTAAGGATCGCCTACGGATTGTCAAAATTGATACAGAAAAATACACAGATTTGGCCACTCAGTACAAAATTGCCTCTCTCCCAACCTTAGTACTATTTAAGCAGGGTCAGCCTGTGGATCGGATAGAGGGAGTGATGCAAGCACCGCAGTTAGTGCAATATCTACAAACAAAGGTTTAAGCTAACACTTAGAATTTGGGTTTTGGTTTTTAGAGGCGCGAAATATCGCGTCTCTTTCAGTAAATAGTGATTAAACTTCTAGCAGATAAAACCTTAAGTAAATATTAAGCATATTTACTTATACGTCTAGAGAAAGTAGTTTAGAAATTGAGACGGCTATATCGTATGGATATAACAAAATATTTAGACAAGCGAAGCAATATATGGATAATAAACAGGAAAGACCTAACAAAGCCGATATTTGGGTGAATATTGATTTTGATAAGGTTAAACACAGAATAAATGCGGTGACTTGCCAGATTGAGCGGGTTATACAAAAGCACCAACTTTCAAATCAAGCTCGTAACTCAGGCAAAAGAAACAATTAAGTTATCTGTGGGGTAATGTCTAAGATAAGCTTATGCCTATGCACTTTATTTTTAGTTTAGCGTAGGCGTAGCCCAACCTAGACATCGCACCAGTTTTGCACAACACATTTTGGGCAAAGCGACTATATTTTTGGAAAACACCAAACAATATTCTTTGATAATCGTCCACCAAGTTTCTACTTATTTATTAGTCATTATTTTATCCTCGACACTCCTGAAAAGGAGTGTTATTTTTGGGAGGATATCTGCTTGCTAGTTATGCTGTGAAAGGGTGTGAAGAAATGATGGGATGGTTATTTGGAGGTCTTGTTAAACAATTTGAGGGTGCAGCCAAGGAGGTCGTCAGAGAGACTAGCAAAGAAATAGCTGACTTGTTTGATGACAAACTTTACCCTTTAGCCGATAAGCTTGATTATATAGCTCAAGAAAGCATTAGTCATGCAATAGAAAAAACTGAGCAATTAGAAAGTAAGGTTAAAGCTGACATTGAACATCTGCTAAATACAGCAGATGAAAAAGTTAAACATCACCTTTATAAAATAGATAAGATTCGTGAAAAAGCCCTCACAGAGACTATTAGTAAAACTAATTTTTATCTAGAAAACAGAATTAATCAAATGTCGCTAGCTGTAATGCAGGCAATTAGCTTGTCTCAAAACAGCATTGAGCAGAGTTTGGAAAGAATCGAATATTTGGAAAATAAGTTATTTCAAGATACTAATCAAGTAGTTGATAAAATCTCTGAACTGATGGATGGCAAACTTGAACTAATTCGCAATGAATTAAAAAAATACTGAGTCGGCTCGCCACTTTTTGCCCAAGTCTAAAAGCTCTGACACTTTTGTGTCTTGGTTCTCTGCAAGGATGTATAGCGTATCAGCAGGATAAGCAATGAAATGGATGATGCTTGTTTCAGGCATGGGACGATAGTTTGCCATTGCAAGGAGGGTATCAACCATGCCACCGAAGCTTAAACCGTTTTCGTCTGGTGCAAAGATTGGTTTTGTAAACAGAAAGCTTGCCCATAAATTCGTGTGGTTGGAAAGGTCAGTAATCACTTCTTCGCCATCAAACTCATTGAACCGACGCTGCCAAACCAAGGCAGCAAAGAGTTCTTGAGGAGAATAGGATTGAGCAATCGATTGGATTTTGGCTAAGTCAAGCATCGCATTTACGATAAGTAGTATTTTTAACAAAACATTTGTAACTACCCTTGCAGTTTATTTACTCAGCGGCTGTTATTCTTATAGCTACTTCGGTCTGTCATAGCAGATAGATTATCCTCGATAATGTTTTTATTTATTAGCGCTCATATACCATCGTGGTCATGTGGGTGCTTTTACTTTATCCCCTGATGGCATAAAACTGTCCGGTTCAATTTTGAGGCGATGTCTGGTGTTTGGTACACTAAGCTGACACTGAAGCTTTAACTTGACCAAAACGGCGATCGCGACTTTGGTAGCTCAACAAAGCCTGAAAAAATGCTTCTCTATTAAAATCTGGCCAAAGGATATCGGTAAAATACATCTCTGTATATGCCATTTGCCACAAGAGAAAATTACTCAACCGCATCTCACCGCTGGTACGAATCAGCAAATCAGGTTCTGGAGTATCTGCTGTGTAAAGATGTTGTTCTACAAGACTTTCATTAACTTCTTCGGCACTGAGTTCGCCCTGTTCTACGAGTTGAGCTACTTGACGACAAACTCTGGTAATTTCATTGCGGCTACCGTAGTTGACTGCAACAGTAAAGTGAATTGCTTGATTGTTCAACGTCTCTCTCATTGAACGTTCCATTTCCGTCTGTAGAGACTTGGGTAAAGCTGATAAATCTCCAATAAACGAGATTCGCACTCCTTCCCGATGCATCTGAGCCAACTCGCGGTGTAGTAATCGCTCAAACAACAGCATCAGAAAATCTACTTCTTCAACCGGACGCTGCCAATTTTCTGTTGAGAAAGCGTATGCTGTCAAGGCTTTGATTCCCCAATCCTTGCAGCAACGCAATAGTTCTTTGAGTGTTTTTGCTCCTTGGCGATGTCCGGCGATGCGCGGTAATCCTCGACTGGTTGCCCATCGTCCGTTACCATCCATGATGACGGCGATATGTTGGGGTATTTTTTCGGGATTTAAATCGGTGGGTAATTTTGAGGAAAGTTTGGAAGTCATGGATTTTTTGCTTTGATGAATAAGATTTACGCACAAGAGATCCCCCCAACCCCACCCTTAAAAAAGGGGGTTTTTAGAGCAATACGCTTGGGTTTGTGATATTTTGATCTCCCCAACCCCCTTAAAAAGGCTTGCTCTAATTCCCTCCTTGAGGCGCACAGGAGAGTGCAAAAGGTTTATTCAGTAATTCCAAATAAATCTTGTAAATAGTCTGGTGTTAGGCTATTGTTCCAACTCCACAGACGACGCATTGTGTAGGTGAAGGTAAAGAGGAGAGTTGTTTTGTTGGTCAATGACCAAGCATTCCAGTTAAGGGTAGCCATCATGCGGCGGAGGGTACGCATGAGGTTGTTACGCTGATAGTTTGGCGATCGCGTTTTGATCAGCGTGCGTCCAATTCGCATCAACCCAGTATCAGGGAAAGTCCAGACTCCAAACCCCCAGAATTTGGTCATGTGGTTGATTTCATCCTGTGCTAGTTCCTCTAAAACATCTTGGAGTGCGCCAGTAGTGTGAGCCATCAACCAAATATAAAGACAGGTTGCACTGTATTCTGTGGCTATGCGGTGTAAGCCGTGGCGATATAGGTCTTCGTCAGGATCATCTGTGGGGAGATAGCTTCTAACAGTCCGAAGTTTTGGGGTAATTTTCTTGCCTGTTAATTGGGTGTAGATTTTGATTAATGCGGGTGTGTGCTGACGTTCTTCCTTTTCCCACAAACCAAGTTCCAGCAATTCGCCATCTTCACGGACTGTTCCACCAACAAACCTAGCCATCTGAGGATGCAATTTTTCCAAATACTGCCGACTTGTTTGGGTATAGCCACGAATGGGAGCTTCTGTATCCATCGCACCTATCAATAGAGATAGAAATACCTCTGCGTCTAAGCCGATAATTTGATTGCGGTTAATTGTTTGCCAGTCGATAAGTTTCCAGGCACGCGGTTGGGGATTGGCAAACTGTATCGGTAAATCTTGCAGATGTTCATGTAGTTTTTCGACTGTAATATATCTGTCTATGAGGGAACGAATACGATGTTGTGTTTGAAGGTAATGACGGCTGGGATAGCTTTTGACTGCTAATTCTTCTGCGACGGGGCTGAGAGTATTAAGCATATTTTTATACTTTAATTTTTATCTCTATGCCCAATAGCCTAAGCGATCGCACTTTGTTTTGTCAGTCGGCTGAAGTCGGCAGTTTTATGTGATGTGGTTGCAAAAGTCGGGGAAAAAGTTGGTTATAGAAAATTTGGGTTTAAAAACTCGCTTTTCTAGGGCTACTTTACAAAGTTAGAAGAGAGAATTGCAGAGAATGTGGCGAAATTGTTAGAACAAGGGTAGATAAAAGTTGAGTAACAGGATAAATCATGAACGTTTATAAAAGATATATCACCATTGCAGATCCAAAGCAGTTAGTATTATCTGATTTACCATTTAAAGCAGGACAGAGAGTTGAGGTGATTATTTTGACAGAGGATAATCAAAGGGTTACTTTAGCAGAAGAATTAAAAAAGTTATTCAAAGAAATACAAGCGATACACGCAGATAATCCCTTAACTGATGAACAGATAGCAGCAGAAATTGAAGCTTCGTAGAGAAAAGGTGATCGCGCTTGAAAACAAATTTAGCGCAATCTAAAAGTTAACCATAGTGTGCTTTTCTATGGCAATTAGGACATACAGCAATAGCATTATCCACCGTATCGTCCCCTCCTTGGGCTAAGAGCTTTTTATGATGAACCTCCAAGTAAGGCGTACCATCAGAAGCGCGAATAAAAGGCGCTGGACTTCTACAGGCTTCACAGATTCCATTTGCTCTATCTAAAACTTCAGCAATAACATCAGTATTTCTCTTAAATACTATTTGATTAATTTGAATACTTTCAGGTATTTTATGAGCTTTTTCAAGTCGTTCTCTTCTTTCTGACTTACTAATTTTTTGAGAATGTCTAACCTTTTCTTCTAATTCTTGTAAATATCCATTTTTCTCTTTCCTGGAATTAGCAATCCAGAAATCACTCAATCTTTTTTTGACCCGGCTTTTCTGAATTGAATCACGAGGGCTAGAAATTCCATAGTTCAGAATTTTTTCTGAGGCCTTAGCGTAAGATTTCCATATATCACTATTCTCAATGATTATTGAAACTATGTCGAAAGAATCAGCGTATGCCCAAATTAGTGAAGCTTCATACTTTAGAGTTGATTTAACAGGTCGATAGTCTAATCCATAGACTTTTGGTGGGTATTGATCTACTAAGAGCCATATACCTTCTCTTAAATGAACTGCTGCCAAAAAAATTCCACCTATAACAAGACTGATAACTTCTTTATGAATACCAAACCATGCTTGCTCTGGATAACATGTATTAATAAAAGCATATTCAAAGAAAGTAATAAAATCTTGTTCTAAATCTGATTGAATATTTTTTTTATGTTTAGATAACCATTCTTTGACTTCTTTTTTCCATTGATAATCGTTCATATTGATATGATTTTCACTTCGACAAATGTATATTTTATGGTTGAAATTAACTTTTTATCGAACATATAAATTACATATAATATAAATTACAATCAATCTTAATATTTTTTAATAGATAGCCAACTTATATAGCGCTCGCACTGCTCAACCCTCTGGCAGTTCACCAAATTGCTGACGATAACGCTCAAGTTGTTTTTGCGCTAATTCAAGCTGTTCTTCTGGAGTTTGATAGCGCTTCCCTTGTTGGTCATACCAATACAAAACCTGACGCTGGATATTACCAGATACGTATTGAGATCGCCCAATTCCCAAACCAATTTCTGGCATCCAAAAGGGTTCACCAATTTGCAATTGATAGCTACCATCTACTAAGCGATAAATTTCAAAAGGTTGGTGGCGATCTCTTTGCCAATACTCTGGATTGTAAATAATGTAGTAAAGTACACCTAACTTGGCATAAATGTCTAATTTCTTGTCGTATTCTCCACCCGGAGTTAAAGAGACAATTTCCAAAGCCAAGATAGGTACAATGTAGTCTTCTTCCCAGAGGACATAACTTTTACGAGATTTCCCTGCCTTGCGCCGTTCTACACCCAAGCTCAAAAATCCGTCTGGAACAATTGGCACAAGTGGACTAACCCCTGTGGTATGGTAAACGCCCATATCCACGCTGAAAAACCAGTCATTACGGTTTGCCCAAATATATTGCAGCAAGAAAAGAAGCAGGTTAGGAATAAAATTCTGGTCTTCATTATCCACAGGGGTATCGTCTGAACAAGGAAGTTCAGCACTACTAGGCAATTGACGGGGATCTGATTTCACCATAAGTAATGATGGTGCTGAGATGACCTAATGATTTTTATTTTATTAGACGAGAAGGCTTTATTTGGAAAAGTCGGGAAAAAAGTCGGATTTACAGAATCTTATCCGAAAACTCTAGCAATATAACTGTAGAGTCATTTATAGTTGTCCCTAAAATCTGAACTATCCTCGTCGTTACACAATGGACGCCCAAGCAGCATTAGCATGGTTAGATGCCATAATTCCCCCTCAGACTGGGGAACGGTTGAGCGATTTGCAAAAAGTGATTCTTGTGCAAGTTTGGTTGGGTAGAAAATACTTAGATATCGCTCATTCTTACGGTTGTACGGAAGGACACGCCAAGGATGCTGGCTCTCATTTATGGAAGCTGCTTTCTAAAGTATTGCGAGAAAAGATTACCAAAAGTAATTGTCGCGCTGCTTTGGAGCGAGTTCTGAGAAAAACTACAGCGATATCCAGCCTGATTGATTACTCGCGATCGCCCCAAAATCCCATCCCAAAATTAGATGATACCAATTTTATTGGACGAACAGAAGCGATCGCTCACCTGAATACTTTGGTAAATCAGGGATCGAAAGTCATTGTTATCCAAGGTGAAGGCGGTTTAGGCAAAACCACTTTAGCCCAGCAATATCTCCAAACTCAGGGGTTTGACTTGGTTTTAGAACTGCTGATGGCGAAGGAAACACAAAATATTACCCCTGCGGAACGGGTAGTAGAAGAATGGCTCAAACAAGACTTTGATCAAGAACCTGGGGTAGAATTTGGCGTAACTTTGGGACGACTCAAGCGCCAACTGCACAATCGGCGAATTGGGGTATTAATTGACAATCTCGAACCTGCATTAGATCAACAAGGCGGCTTGATTGCTTCTCACCGCAACTATGTGGAACTATTGCGGGTGTTGGCTGATGCTAGGGTGCAATCTGTTACTCTGATTACTAGTCGCGATCGCCTTTGTGAACCTGGGCTAAATGTGAATCACTATCGGCTTCCTGGTTTGGATCAAAGCGCATGGCAACAGTTTTTTAGCAACCGGGGATTAGCCATCAACTCGCCAACTTTGCAAATCATGCATCGCACTTATGGCGGTAATGCTAAAGCAATGGGAATTCTTTGTGGTTCGATTCAGGAAGATTTTGACGGTGACATGGTTCTTTATTGGCAAGAAAATCATGCCGATCCGCTAGCAGCAACCGACTTAAAAAATTTAGCGGTTAGTCAAATCAATCGTCTGCAAACCCTCGACCCGCAAGCCTATCGCCTGCTTTGCCGTTTAGGATGTTATCGTTACCAAGATATACCCACCATTCCATCACAAGGGTTGTTTTGTTTACTTTGGGATGTTCCACCTGCTCAACATCGCCAAATCATCGCTTCCCTAAGAAATCGGTCTTTGGTGGAGTGCGATAAAGGTGAATATTGGCTGCATCCGGTGATTCGCGCAGAGGCGATCGCGCGTTTACGCCCCAGCGATGAATGGGAAATTGCCAACCACAAAGCCGCAGAATTTTGGACAACTAGTGTTAAACAAATTGAAACCTTTAAAGATGCTTTGCAAGCTCTGGAAGCGTATTATCATTATATAGAAATTAATGATTTTGAGCTGGCTGGAAAGGTCATTTTAAAAAGCCGAAATAATCAATGGCAGCAGTTTTTGCCTCTTGGTAGTACGTTGTATCGTATGGGTTTAATTCAACCGATACTTGCGGCAATTAATCAAGTTGTTAACAATCTGAAAAATGACCAAAATCTCAGCGAACTTTACAATATACTGGGTGATTTATATTGGATAACAGGTAAGATTAATCAAGCGATCGCCTGTCAGGAAAAGACTATTACTCTGGCAACGCAAGCACTCAAATCACTTGTACCTCAGCCAGAAAATAAACATCCAGTTTACTATTTGAGGATGCTAGAAGTAGATTCTTTATTAAGTATTGGTCTTTACAAAATAGATTTGTGGGAACTAGAGGCAGCCGCAAAGTTATTTCAACAAGTAATTTATCTGGCTCAAAATACCGAGCATCATCGCTGGGCAGAGAAAGCTTCTGTCTGTTTAGCCTTGGTATACTCTTATTTAGGTTTGTGTGATGTCTCCTATGCATTAGCAGATGTAGCTTATCAAAATATTAAGAACGAAAAACTGGTGAAACAGACTGGGAGATTTGTCTATTTCATGCAAATTTTGGGTCAAACCTACGTCAATTTAGGAGAATTTTCCCAGGCAAATCAAATATTACACCAAGCTTTGACCTTTGCTGAAGAAAGTCACTATATGCAGGTAAAAGCAAAAACACTGAATGGTTTAGCAGAAATCTATCGACAACAAGCAGATTTTGCATTAGCCCTGGCTAATCATACAGAAGCCATCGAACTTTTGGATAAAATAGGTGCTAAGTGTGACCTAGCTGAAGCTTATTTTCAATTGGGTTTAACTTATCAAAAGATGGTAAAGCGTGATGAAAGCCAAATGAATTTTAATCAAGCGATTCAGCTATTTACTGAAATAAAAGCTCCGAAGCAAGTTGAAAAAATTTCAACCTGCGCTGAACTATGCGTAGACGCCCAAGAGCTTGTCGTCCATCATTGCTGATCAAGCCTTCCTTCATTTATAGCTCAATACGCTTGGGTTAAGAAGAAAAGTAGGTTGGGTTGAGCAACAGCGAAACCCAACATCCTTAGGACTTTGTTGGGTTTCGTTCCTCAACCCAACCTACATCAGTTTTAGTTTTTAGCCTTAACCAAGCGTATTGATTTATAGCTAAGTAAGTCGGCGAGAAAAATTCAATGTATATGAAGAAATATAAATTTGAAGTAGGGTGTGTTACGCCGTAGGCTAACGCACCTTGAATCGTTCACTGTAATATCATCTTTGCATAATTAGTTACAATTCCCACAGTCATTGCACCCCACCCCTCCCCGCTTTTCGGGAGGGGAGACAAAGCACAGCTTTGGCGGGGTGGGGTTCTTGGGGTTTAATAAGTAATCAGGCGGACATGATATAAAGCGATCGCCCATTCTCGACAAAGAGCGATCGCACTACAACATCGGTGAGCGCATTAACAGTGCCTTTGCTGCAAGCCACACAGCATCATCTTTTGCTTCGTTTCGTGGCGGCAACCGTCGATATGCAGTGAACTTATCAGCATCATAAACTTCTGGGTCTGCTCCTGCTTGTAAGAGAAGTTCAATCATTTTTAAATCAAGTCGTTTTGCGGCTTGCCCAAGTGCTGTCATTCCACTCGCCCCGCCAGCATCATTGAGCGTTTTGGTCGCTCCACAACGAAGTAACATTGCTGCTGTGCCGTAGTCCCCTTGTTCAACGCACCAGCGTAATGGTGAGTCACCCTCGCTGCCAACAACGTTCGGATCTGCACCAGCAGCAAGCAACAAGCGAACAGCTTCTATTTGCCCACGGAAAAGTGCCATCAAGAGTGGTGTAGAATCATGATTAGCATCCCAAGTATCAACGGATGCATCATGCCGAAGTAACAAAACTAAGGGTTCCATCTCACCACCATCTTCAAGTTGCTCAATTGCCTCATGTAGCGGTGTCCATCCTGGAGATTCCGGGCGAAGACTGTTTGGATCAGCTCCGTGTGACAGTAATTGTGCGATGGAGTCTAAATTCTGATTTTCGATCGCTTCAAAGAGATCCATTAACATAATTCAAAGATTTGCCATTGGGTGACCTGGTGCACAGTTGACCTTTTCAAGATCCAAACAATGTTGAAGTCCACTTCTAAGTTGTTCCATAACGTCTTTATGGGTTTGATCGGGTTTATTATCAAAACACTGATCCTGGATATCTTGTCTGAGACGCATACATTCCTGCACTGCCTGAATGCGTTTACGAATCTCTGAGCAGGGTCGCCGCGCGAGTTTTTTTCGACTTACTTTGCTGGGGCTACAGCTTTCACCCCCAATCGTATCGCAAAAATCGTGCATCTTTTCTTGCAATGTATCAAGCACCGAATCCTCACACGTCTGGTTTGGATAACGTCGAGGCACAGGAACAGGCACAGGCACAGGGATAGGTTGTGGAACTGGTTTAACTTCAGGTTCTGGGGTTGCTGGGGTATCAGAAGAGATAACAGCACCAACACCAATAATGACTACAGCAGCAACAGCAATACCTAATCCGATAGCCCAACCAGGAGGGCCCGTTACTGCTTCGACGGGTGCAGCTTCGGCATCTGCGACAAGTAACGCAGTTCCCAAGGCAATGAGTTCTTCTCCTCCTGAAAAGCGATTAATACTACCCTTTGGAGAATGTTGGCTGACTGCAACTGATTTGCCAGAAGTTACTACTTCAGCAACTTGGTCTGCTTCGATTTCTGCGGCATTCTGCTGTGAACTAATTGTCAGAGATTTGGTTGCAATACTGATTGGCGCTCGCTGTATGCTTGCAGTTGCACTTGACTGGAAGGAAGACCCAGACACTGCTTGGACTCGATTCGACGCCTCTACCTGGGCTGTTTGCATAGCAGATGGGGTAAACGCTCCTAGAACCTGTTGCTTCAAAGTTTCGTCATCGCTACGGGCAACTGCTCGTAGTTGCTCCAAACCATTAGACAAAGTGCCCAAATGCTGCTGACCTTCTTTTTGCAAAGGTGGATTGTCACTAGACTCAGTACTTGCCTGTGACACTATTTGTTTGTCCGAATGAGTATGCAGTTGTTCTAAACGGGCAATTAAATCTAGAAGTTTTGCGGTGCTGTTGGAGGACTGTGATGCATCACCATTGGAAGGAGTACCAGTTAAAATTTCCTCATTTTCTTTTCTTCTAATTTGATCATCTTCTTCTTGGCAGGTAGTGCATTTTCGTTGTAGGGCTACTGTTTGCTGCACTACATGGGTCAATTCATGGGCAGTCAACTCATTATTACCTGGCGATTTCCCTGCTCCAAAGTAAACATCACTACCATGTGTAAACGCCTGTGCGCCCAACTCCTGGTTCATCTGCACCGCTTCAGTACCCGTATGCACCCGCACCTGACTAAAATCATAACCAAAGCGGGGTTCCATAAAGAAGCGCACGTCACCTGGCAAAGAACTACCGCCACCTTTACTACTATTCAACCGACTCTCAATATTATCCCCAGCCTGCAAGCTGCCATCGGTATAACGTTGCAGCGATGGTTTAGCTTGCAGTTTTTCTTCTTCCTGCTCACACGCTGCACATTTTCGCTGCAAGGAATCTTGTACAGGCTGTACGCTAGGAACCTTAAGTTTATCAGCTATAACCATTCGCATCACCTGATTAGCCACCCGATCTGCTTCCTGCTCATACTGGTCATCCGGTTCTCCAACTGTGAGTTTTGCCTGTGGACGACGCAAGGATATGCGACTAATGTCGTGAGTAAGGGGCTTTTCTTGGATAACTTCTGGTTCCAATAATTGCTCATCAGCAAATTGGGCTTCTTGAAGGTCTGGTGCTACCTCAGTTACTGTTTGGGGCGGGGCAGTATTGATTTGTGAACCAAAGCCGCGGATTGGATTTGCAAGCGTCGGAGTTGTTGGTGAGACAAGCGACGAATTCGTAAAACTTAATGCGGCTGATTTCTGGCCTTGAACGGTGCGTAGACGCAAAGCAGCTTGTATTTGGACATCGCTCATCTCACCCTACCTTGATCAAAAAGGGGATTTTTGAAACAGATTATACAGTTTGTCTAATTGCGATCGCTATCGACTTAAGTGGAAATTATTTTGTCAAGCGATCGCACATCCTCGACAAAGAGCCATCTTTGACGACATAAGGGTTTGAGCGCACGGTTGGCAGTGCCCACCCGACAAAAGAGTTTAGGGATTATGACACTAAGTTCGTCTCATTGCCCATAATAATAAAAGTAACCCTTCAACAATTTCCCGTTGTACTCTATTAGTAAATCGTAACTATATTTTTAACTATGACTACGCAAACACTGCCTCCACCAGAAGTTTATCAAGGTCAGTTTGGGGAATTTACAATTACTCAGAGCGATCGCACTGGCGTAATTATCTACCGGGCTGGGTTAATGGTAGCAGCACTGAGCTTTGCCATCGGCAGCGCTTTGGTTTTGCTCAACAATAACCAGACTGTTTTTACCGCACTTACACCTCTATATGCTTGTTTTAGTCTCGCTCTCGGTGTAAGTTTATTTACCATTCATATCTACATGGCATCACTGCACCGAATATTGCAAATTTTTTGGGCGATCGGTAGTATAGCATCAGTTATTCTGGCAATCTCTAATAGTGAACCTTTGGCTCTCACTGTTTACAATCACCCTATTACCTTATTTGGAGTTGGTTTGATCTTCGTTGCTTTGACAGGTATTTTTTTTAAAGAGGCTTTTTGCTTCAATCGCTTGGAAACCAAAGTATTAACCCTAATAGTCCCGCTACTGTTGTTAGGACATTTGGTGGGAATTCTACCAACTCAGGGGGAAAATGTTTTATTAGGAATTTGGGCAACGTTGTTTTTGGTGTTTGCGCTGCGAAAGACAGTACAAGCAATTCCTGCTGATATTGGAGATAAATCTGTCTTTACCTACTTGAAAGAGCAACGTTTAGCTAAGATTTAATGCAGACCAAAAATCGTCGGCGTCAAAAATTTCCAAAAATCAAACTAATAAAACGCCAAGAAATGTGGACACTTACGGCTCCGGGGTGGGCGATTGCGATCGCTTTGATTGCTTATTTAATATTTTTCACTATTACTCATGTGCACTCATTTCTCGCCGTAACTTCCCCGGTCAAATCAGCAGAAGTATTGGTTGTCGAAGGATGGCTACCAGATTATGCCATACAACAAGCTTTGGCTGAATTTGAAAACGGTTCTTATCGTCTTGTAATTACCACGGGAGGCACAATAGAAAAAGGAAATTATCTTAGCGAATACAAGAACTTTGCAGAAGTATCAGCCGCCACCTTCAAGAAACTCGGTTTAGAATCAGAGAAGGTGGTAGCTGTTCCGACACCTATGGTAATTAAGGATCGTAGTTATGCATCTGCTGCCGAATTTAAGCGCTGGCTATCTAATTCAAATTTAAAGCTACAATCAATTAATCTTTTTTCCTTGGACGTTCACACCCGTAGAAGTTGGTTGCTGTTCAGAAAACTACTTAACCCTAACGTCAAAGTTGGTGCGATCGCTGCTAAAACACAAGATTATGATCCAACCAAATGGTGGGATTCTAGCCAAGGAGTACGCACAATTCTTGATGAAGGTATCGCTTATATTTATGCGCGGTTTTTGAATTGGAAAGCCTAAAAGTGATAATTCGTAATTCGTAATTTGGCAGCGTTATTATGTCCACTAAATTAACCATAATTCTCCTGAACCCCACCCCTTAATCCCCTTCGGGGCCCCCTCTGGGGATTAGGGGCAGGGAGACAAAGCGTCGCTTTGGCGGGGTGGGGTTCTTGGGGTTTAATAAGCAATCAAGCGGACATCATATTACTTACCCAAGATTTGTAATAATGCTTGTCGATAAATTTTTAGACCCTCTGCATTTAAATGGTCGCCATCACTCGTCAAATTCTGTTTAAGAACATTATTTTCATACAATGGTGCTAGTCCTGCGGCTGCAACTGGCACTTTTTCTGTTTCAGCAACTTGATTAATCAGAGCATTAATTTGCTCAACTTTAGGAAGTGGAGCTGATACAGTTGGATCTAAGCTTGCTGCAACTGTTGAATAAAAAGCCGGAATCAGAAAAATCTCTTTATTTCCCATTGTGCGGACAAGTGCGATCGCCTCTTGCAGATTTTTGCTAAACAACTGATCGCTAATTCCATACCAAGCATCATTTCCACCTATGGCAATAATCGCTTTTTCGCATTTCACCTTGGTAGGAATTAAACTTTTGAGTTGTTCCAGTAATGAGATTGTACTTAGACCATTTAATCCAAAATTAAAAGTACCATCCCCAAGAGTATTACCAAGTTCAGCCGAAATAGAATCGCCAAATAAGCAACCTGAGAATTGTTTATCTTGGGCGGCAAATATCTGATATTGTAGTGCAATTTGCCCTAAAGGTGAAGAACTTACATTGTCCTTGGGAGGTGCATCAGCAGAACTAGAAGATGAATTTGCCATGCCAACTAGCTGGGAAAATTTTGACACGTCAAGAACTAGTTGATTACTGGGATAGGCTTCTAGAAAGCTGGTTATTCCTAAACCTTCTGGTGATTTTGCTCCTAAGATAATAGCAGATCGTAGGGCTTGTATACTGCCTTGATCGCGACGGGCGATCGCAGAGCGTGTCGGAAAGACAGTCGCTTGGGAAGCAAAAGATAAAATTTGCTTGCCCATTCCTGTATTTATCAGCTTATCTAAAGCCGCAATATCAAGAGACATTTTCACCTGAAGTGCATCTTGGAACTTCTGTTTATCTTTAGCGCTGAGATAACCTAAGAAAGATTGTAAATCGGCAGAAACCTTTTGTGTCTCGGCATACTTGCGTATATCTGCCACCGGGAGCGATTGCTCAAACAATCCGTACCTGGCAACAATCTTTTCGGCGGCGAAACTGGGCAACAAACCAAAGCCACTATGCAGCAGTAAAAATATTAAGCACCCAGATAGGCATATTAAAAGACGGTAGAAATATTGCATCGCAGAAGATAAAAAGATAGATACTCAATAGTTAATAGTCAAGAGTCAAGAGTCAAAAGTCAAGAGTCAAAAGTCAAGGGTCAAAGGTCAAAGACTCAATTTCTACCTTCAAAGGCTCAACTTCCACCCTCAAAGGCTCAATTTCTACCTTCAAAGGCTCAACTTCCACCCTCAAAGGCTCAACCTTCACCCTCAAAGGCTCAACCTTCACCCTCAAAGGCTCAACTTCCACCCTCAAAGGCTCAACCTTCACCCTCAAAGGCTCAACTTCCACCTTCAAAGGCTCAACCTTCACCCTCAAAGGCTCAACTTCCACCTTCAAAGGCTCAACTTCCATCCTCAAAGGCTCAACTTCTATGTTTTAAGAAACTTTCCCATCTCCCCCACTCCCCTTTTATATCAACAGCCAAACCTAATTTGGGAATACTCAATCCAGTAGGCGTGAGGATGGAACTGTGGTAGAAGAAGGTGCATATTGGCTAGCTTGGACGCAAATTTCTGGAATTGGCCCCGTATTACTGCGACGGCTGCAACAGCATTTTGGCACGCTGGCAACAGCTTGGAACGCTACCAAGGTACAGTTAGGAGAAGTAGAGGGTTTTGGTTTTCAAACACTAGAAAAAGTAGTACAACAGCGATCGCGTTTGCACCCAGAACAACTATTCATCAAACACCAGCAGGAAAATTCCCATTTCTGGACACCAGCAGATGCAGATTATCCGCGCTTACTGCTGGAAACTCCGAGTCCGCCGCCGATTTTATACTATCGTGGTGAAGTCGAACTCCAAGAAAATCTCGGACAAAGACCGATGGTTGGGATTGTCGGAACACGCCAACCCTCAGAATACGGTATCCGTTGGACTCGCCAAATTAGTACAGCTTTGGCTAAAAATGGCTTTACAGTTGTTTCTGGGATGGCAGAGGGAATTGACACAGAAAGCCACATCGCCGCCATAAAAGCAGGTGGACGCACGATCGCAGTTTTGGGGACTGGTATAGATGTCATCTATCCACATAAAAATCGGGATTTGTACAAGCAGATTTTGACGGCTGGGTTAGTCATGAGTGAGTACCCCACGAAAACCCCACCCGATCGCACCCACTTTCCCCGTCGCAACCGAATTATTGCAGGTTTAAGCCGCGCCATCCTGGTAATGGAAGCGCCGTTAAAATCTGGTGCTTTAATAACAGCTACCTACGCCAATGAATTTGGCAGAGATGTCTATGCACTGCCTGGGAGACTGGACGATCATCCATCCCAAGGGTGTTTAAAGTTACTCAGTCAAGGAGCTTCTTTCATTGTTAAAGAACTAGATGAACTGTTAACAATGTTAGGAGCAATACCACAAATTGATGGAGTCGAGGCTTCCACAGTACCAGAACAGTTAAGTTTACCAACTTTGTCGCCAGAATTGCAAACGGTAATGAATGCGTTTTCTTGTGAGGCTTTATCCTTCGATTTTATTGTCCAACAAACCGGCCAGGCTGCTGGCTTAGTTTCCGGTGCCTTGTTACAGTTGGAACTTATGGGTTTAGTTTCACAACTGCCAGGAATGCGGTATCAAAAAAGTTAAGAGCATGGTCTAATTGACAATTAAAAAATTCTTTAATAATAAGAATTCAGGAGTCAGAATTGAGAACTCAGAATAGTTAAAGAATCAGACAAAGATTTAATGAATGAATATCCAAATCATACTAAGGATCGTGGATTAAATAAAATGCAAAACTTCATCCTGTCTCACGATCCCTCTCCTTTATAAGGAGAGGGATTGAGGGTGAGGTAAGCCAGGAACATAAATTGTATGTTAATTAATTTCTGCAAATGTCTAATGCAAAAATGCAAAATTCAAAAATCCCAAATTATCTTGGGGGGTAATATTGCGGATTCATAACTGGAGATTGATAACCGTTTGCCGGTACTGTACCTCCCATACTGTTGGTTGCAGGATTCACAACAGGGGGCTGATAACCATTCATCGGTACAGTGCCTGTCGTACTGTTGGGTGCAGGACTCACAACAGGGGGCTGATAACCATTTGCGGGTATAGTGCTTGTGGTACTGTTGGGTGTAACAGCATTTTGGCTAAACTCTTGGTAGGCAGCACGAGAAATTGAGCTAATCAGTTTTTCGGCGCGAGGGTCGTTATTAGGGCGTTGTACCATGACAGCAGCTATGTAGCGCTTGCCAGTTGGAACAACTATTAAACCTGCATCTGCCAACATTGTGCCAATATCACCCGTTTTGTGGTATACTCTTGCGCCTGTTCCCAAACCCGATGGTAGCAGAGTGTCTCTCTGAGTGCGACGCAAGATATCGAGCATGAGATCGCGTGATGGCATACTCACCAAATTTCCCTGACTCACAATCGCCATCAAATTCCCCAATTCCCTCGAACTAGTGGTGTTTGTCCCTTGCAAATCTGGGAGTTGATTACGAATTGTTGTGTTTGTCAATCCCCAAGTGCGGAAACGCTGGTTTAAAGCATCCATTCCTCCCAATCGGGCAATCAACATATTTGTCGCTGTGTTGTCGCTGATAGTAATCATTTGAGTGGCGACTTCCAAAGCAGCGTACTTGGTTCCAGCTGGTTTGTATTGCAGAGTTCCCGAACCGCCAGCTACCATATCTTGTTGCATGGTCAGCATTTCATCCAGGCGAATTTTCCCTGCATCCACATCCTGGAAAAAGGCAATTAGAATTGGCACTTTAATTGTGCTAGCTGCCGGAAAACTGGTTGAGCCATTGACATCTACATAATTACCAGTATCTAAATCTACTAAGAAAACTCCGGTTGTAAGATTTGGGTTGCTGTCCGCCAAATTTTGCACGGCATTTTTCAAAGGGATAATTTCCTGGGATAGGTATAGGCTAGAAACTGCGGCTGGGGGAGTTTGAGTAGGTTGTGGCTGCGATCGCACCACATTACTATTAGATTGCGGCGTCGAATTTGTGCTGATGCGATTAGCCGGGTCTAATACTGACAACACCGTGCCCACGATTGCACCCATTCCAACACCCACAATCAACAACCGCACAATATATAGTATAGTTTTGGCCATTGGCTTTAACCGCGTTTTGTGCGATGATCGCCGGACTCTTTTTGGCTTTTCCATCCGTACTGATTTGACCATCACAGCACCTGGTCGAAAGGGAGGAATTTTCTCCTTCACACTAGGTATTGGTTTTACAGCCGATGGCATGACTAACCCCGATTTTACCCGACGTGTAGCACCGGGGATTGGGGGAGGACTGATTTGATTTTTTGGGCGTGTTAGCGCCGCTTGCCGTCCATTGGCACCTTGCTGCTGGCTGTTAGCTTTAACTTTCTTCTTTACCACTTTTTGAACTTTTTGTGGACGCTGGCGGCGATTTAAGGGTTGACGCCGCGAGAAAGCTGTTAGTTCGTCACTTGACTCTGACACCGTTACTCCTTGTGACCCACTTGGCTTTTTTCTTGCAGACTCCTGACCCAAAACTTAATCTTTAAGGAATATTAATACTTAAATTCTACTTTGCCGCTATGTAGCATTTTTCTGTTTAGTTTAAGCGTAATTATTTTGGGAGGATGATTGCGTATATATTAAACGAATAATTACAAGTTTTCACCATCCCTCTGGTTTTTAATCGCCCATTCTACCTGCTGCAAAATCCCTCTCAACATGGCTACTTCCCCTGTTTTCAAGTGGGCGCGATTATACAGTTGGCGAAATTTTTCCATGCGACTAGCTGCCGTATGCGGATACACATAACCAATTTTCAATAATAGTGATTCTAATTGCTGGTAATATGCTTCCACAACATCTATTGGTGCAAGTTCAGTTTGGGGTTGGGTCTGAGTATTAAGTTCTTTTACAGATTGTGACAATTCATAACAACAGATTGCCACAGCAGTAGCCAAATTCAGGATTAGATAATCTTGACTTGTGGGAATGCAAACAAACCTCTGAGCATAATTTAATTCTTCATTGCTTAATCCCCGGTCTTCTCTGCCAAAAATAAGTGCTGTGGGTTTTTCTGGTTCCTCCACTAACCAGGGTAGTGCAGTCCGGGGGTTTTCTAAAGGTGTTTGCAAACTCCGAAAGCGACCAGTGGTAGCGATCGCTCTGACACATCCATGCAATGCTTCTGGTAAGGTCGGCACTAATACCGCAGATTCTAAAATTTCCGTAGCATGAACAGCCATCATCAAAGCTTCCGACGATAGCGGATCGCATTGGGGATTTACTAATACTAAATGATCTAGCCCGAAATTTTTCATTACCCTGGCGATCGCTCCGATATTTATCGGCCCAGCTGGTTCTACCAACACAATTCTTAATCCACCCAAGCCCATTTTTTGCCTCCTGCGATCGCACCATAAGATATTTCAAGGAAACTTTTCAGCATTGTGGTTCTGCTGAAAAGTTTCCTTGAAATCATTTTAGCTGTGTCAGGTCTGAACAGTTCAGCGCAATCTCTGCCTTTGAGCTAGTCGTTCGTCGCTATTGATTTGTAGCAATTTAATTGTTGTACGTCCCGTAGGAATTAATCCTACCAGATCCACTTCTAATCATCTTCAAGTGCGAAACTTTACATTCTCAAAGCTTTTAACCACATATAACCAGCTAAAATAACCAACAAACATGTAAATAAATATCTAACTAAATTATCTGACAATTTGGGCAGTAGTCTAGCACCGTAATTTGCACCCAATAACGATCCTACCCCCAACATCAATCCTGGCACTATCAATACATTAGTAGAATCTGCGATTACATAACGACTAACTGCCCATAAAGAAATTAATATAATCGCTCCGTAGCTGGTTTGTACAGATTGTTTGATTGGCATTTTAAGAAGCAGAACTTGTAGGGGAACCATGACAATACCCCCACCTACTCCAAACAAACCAGATAAAGCTCCAGCTATCAGTCCAATGCCTTGAGTTTTGAAAATAGGCGTTTTTAAATTTACCGGGGATTGAGATAATTCAATTAAGTTGGCTTTTTTATCATCTTTTTGAAGTTTGTTTTTTAAGTTAATCAGCCAGATTGCAGTTATCTGAAGAGCGGAAAAACTCAACAATAGCCATTTACTAGGTAAAACGCTAGCTATGCTGACTCCTATTTCAGTTGTGAGCATAGCAGGGAATGTTAATAAAAAAACTGTTTCAAGTTGAAGTGACTTCATTTGCCAATTCTGGATTGTCCCAGAAATTGCGCCAAGGGTAATTGCAACTAAGCTAGTTGCAACAGACTGAATTGGTGACGCTCCAACTGCTGCAAGGGCTGGAACATAAAGTAACCCGCCTCCAATACCCAGGAGGCCAGAAATTATTCCAACAACTATGCCAATCGGAAACAAATATAACACGCTGAAAATACTGCTAACACTTACTTGTGTCATGGTAAAAATCTTTAAAAAAAGAGGAGTATGGGGGATCTGAATCTGCAATTGACAATTTACAGTTCACAATGATTGCTATAAGTAAGTCGGCGAGAAAAATTCCATGTATATGAAGAAATATAAATTGTTCGTAGGGTGTGTTATGCCGTAGGCTAAGGCAGCTTGAATTGTTGACAACACTCAGTCCTGAGTGCTGAGTGCTGAGTGCTGAGTGCTGAGTGCTGAGTAAGTAAAAAAACTACTCAGCACTTATGTACTTGGTACAAGCCCCGCCCCTTGTGGAGCCACTGCGGTCTTGGCTTGTAGCCAAGAGGAGCAAGTGGCGTGGCGGAATCTTCTTGACTCAAGAGGTAGGTTGATACCCCAGCCCTTGCGGGTGGTCTTTTAACTCAGCACTCAGCACTCAGCACTCTTCATGGTGCGGTGCTTGGCGACAAGGCTACGCTTAGAGCGTCGGCAACCTTGGCAACGCTCTGGCTCCCATACATTTAAATTTCTTAACATAGTTTGAAATATTAGCGCCGACTTACTTAAATAGAAACTAATTGTCGCTGTGGCGACTGTTGCAGCCCGAGGATTTGGCGAGCTAGATCGGGTGTTGCGATTGGACGTCCTACTTTTTCGCAAAGACCTCTTAATTTAGCCACTAATTCTGCATTTGATTTCGCTTTTTGTCCCTTACTGACATAGGTTTCGTCTTCAAATCCTGTGCGAATATGCCCACCAAGTAAAGTGGCTTGCTCTGCTATAAAAGAGTTATATCGACTGCCAGTTCCCAATGCTGTCCAGTGAGAAGTTTCTGGCAATTGTTTAACCATGTACTCCAAATCTTCAGAGGTAGCTCCAATCCCTGAATAACTTCCTAGAATGAGCAGTAAATGAAGCGGCTCTCTTAAAATGCCTTTTTCCAGTAATCCTAAAGCTACTCGGCTGTCTCCTATATCGTAAATATCACATCTAGGAATAAGCCCTAAACTGTAAATACGCTCAATTTGATCTCTGACCTCAGATGGCGGGTTTAGGAGAACTGTTTGTTCGTCAATATTCCGTGTTGACAGGTTGAGCGCGCACATTTCAGGCTTGAGTTCTGGCTTATTGCCCCACATTGCAGCAGATATTTTTACCAGATTACCCCGTTCAAATTTTACAGGTCTTGGCATTAAGCTATCTGTTCCACGCGGGGTGATTTCGATAATGGGAGTAGGAACAATCTGTTTGATCTGAGAAATTGTTTCGCAATATCGCTCTGGCTCGAAACATTCTTCGCCATTATTGCCGCGAACGTGCAGGTGTATAATGGACGCTCCATTTCTAACTGCTTCTTCTGCAGATTTTGCTTGCTCCTCTGGCGTGAACGGAACAGGAGCTATTGCCCTAGTAGTACGATGTCCATTGATTGCACAGGTGATAATGACAGGTTGCTTAAACATCTAATTTCAAGACAGATTAAAAACATTAAAAAAAGCTCGTACTCACATTCCGCACTTGAATTTGTAACGTTTTAGATTATTGCACAGGGGGGATTTGTGACAAATTAAATAAAGTTTTTTAGGTTTTGTCAAGAGCGGTATAAAGGATCTCGAAAAACTGGGAAACTTAGTGATAGTGCAAGCTATACGTCTCAAGTGCGACAGTTGAAATTCAGCCCAGCTTTTCGCTGTGCTTGCAAATATCTAGCAATGATGAAAATGACTAAAGCCTTTAATTATGCTTTTGTCTTCTAGTTATGGGCGAATTTTTAAACCGTCTTTTACTTGTCCGTATATCTATTTAGATTAATGTTTAATTTATTAACTGGCTAGAGTCTATACGTGGATTTACACAATCAATAAATTCTCCATTTAGAGCGAATAAAAGCCAGAAGTTAGATTTGATATAAATTACAGGCGAAATGATCGGTCAATAATCGGATAAAACTTTGTAAACTAAATGGCCTGCTTAATAAGTGCAAACCCTTAAGATAATTGGATGAGATGGTGTAAGAGTGCCATTCGATCAAGTCAGATTGAATGCGATCAAATCAATGCTGTTTGCTCTACTGTAATATCAGCCTTGTAACATAGCGTGATTTCACTAAAGAATGCCACAACAAGCCAAAATAAAAAGCTCCAGGAAATGTTGGTTTCCGAAGATGCTCAAAAGAACTCTGATTGTGCTGTTAGTGCTAGGTTCGTTGTTGCTGGGGTTTGCTACCTACACTATACGTCAGTCCTTTCCGCAAGAGAAAGGGACAATTCAACTACTTGGACTAAAGGCTGAAGTTACTGTCCAGCATGACAAATGGGGAATTCCTCACATTTATGCTGCCAACTCCCACGATTTATTTATGGCGCAAGGTTATATCCACGCCCAAGATCGTTTTTGGCAAATGGATTTTTGGCGACACATCGGTTCTGGGCGACTCTCAGAAATGTTTGGTTCCTCTCAGGTTGAGACTGACAGATATCTGCGAACAATGGGTTGGGCAAGGGTGGCGCAGCAAGAAGTTCAGGAAATTAATGCAGAGATGAAGGCATACCTGGAAGCTTATGCAGATGGTGTCAATGCTTATCTGGCAGAGCATCAAGGCAGCGCTCTCAGTCTAGAATACGCTGTGCTAAAATTTCTCAATCCTGGGTATAAGCCAGAACCTTGGCAAATACTGCATTCCCTGACTTGGGGTAAGGTGATGGCTTACGATTTGGGTAGAAATTTCGAGAGCGAAATTGAACGTGCCATCCTGCTCAAAACTCTTACTCCCACCCAAGTAGAGGAACTTTTTCCACCATACCCTAAAGACTTGCCAGTGATTTTGCCTGAGTTGCAGCAAGGGAAAACAGGAGAGGATGAAAATTCCGACGATACGCCATTCACCGCCTTTGGTATCGAGGAGGTAATAGAGTCAATTACTAAGCCAATGATGGCTTTGGAACAAATAATCGGGCCCACGGGAATCGGTATTGGTTCCAATAACTGGGTAATATCCGGTGAGCGTACAGATACAGGTAAGCCAATTTTGGCAAATGACCCCCACTTAGGTGTGCAAATACCTTCTATTTGGTATGAGGTTGGTTTGCACTGTACATCTAAGAGTGCAGAATGTCCATACAACGTTACTGGCTTTTCTTTTGCGGGAATGATTGGGGTAATTATCGGTCATAGCGATCGCATTGCCTGGGGTGTTACCAATGTACAATCTGATGTGATGGATTTATACATCGAGAAAATCAATCCCAATAATCCCAATCAGTATGAGGTAAATGGCAAATGGGTTGATATGAAACTCGTGCAAGAGACGATTCAAGTTGTGGGAAGTCAGCCGATTGTACAAACGGTTCGCTATACCCGACACGGGCCGATTCTCTCTGATGTTTCGCCCAATCTGAAGGAGTTCCAACCAAGTCAGCCATTAGAAGTACCGCAAAACTACGCTGTAGCCCTGCGCTGGACAGCCCTAGAACCTTCCAAACTAGCGGATGCCATTCCCCAGATAAATCGCGCCCAAAACTGGCAGGAATTCCGCACTGCTGCTATTAATTATGATGTCCCGGCTCAAAATTTGGTCTACGCTGATGTTGATGGCAATATTGGCTACCAAATGCCTGGTAAATTCCCCATCCGAGCCAAGGGAAATGGGCGTTACCCCGTTCCTGGTTGGACGGATGAATATGAGTGGGAAGGCTATATTGACTTTGAGCAGTTACCCAAAAGTTTCAATCCATCTCAAGGCTATATTGCTACTGCCAATAATTTAGTTATGCGTAAATTTCCTTACTTAATTACCACAGACTGGGTTTATGGCTATCGGGCAAAGCGCATCGTTGAGATGATTTCACAACAAAGCGAACCGATTTCCCTGGAAGATGTGCAGCAGATACAGGGTGACGATCGCAATCTCAATGCCCAAACATTAGTACCGCTACTGCAATCTATCACTGTTGAGACTCCCCGCTTGCAAGCAGCCCAAAAACTTTTACGAGATTGGAATTTGCAGTTGGGAATGACATCGCCTGCTGCTGCCTTGTTTGAAGTATTCTGGAAACACTTGCTAGCAGATACGTTTCACGATCAATTGCCTGAAAAGTACTTTCCTGATGGAGGCGATCGCTGGTATGCTGTGGTAGCAAATCTGGTAAAACAGCCTAATAGTTCTTGGTGGGATAATCGCAACACCCCAAAAGTTGAGAACCGCGACCAAATTTTGCGGCAATCTTTTACAGAAGCCGTGGATGAACTAGAACGTATTCAAAGCAAAGACCCGAAAAACTGGAATTGGGGCAAACTACATACTGTTACTTTTCGCAATGCCACCTTGGGTAAATCTGGGGTTGCACCGATTGAAGCTTTATTTAATCGTGGTGCATTTACTACGGCTGGTAATGGCGAAACAGTGAATGCTAATCGATGGAGAGCAAACAAATCCTTTGAGGTGACTGATATTCCTTCACTGCGGATGATTGTAGATTTGGGAAATTTGGAGAACTCAGTAGCGATTCATACTCCTGGACAATCAGGCCATGCTTTTCATCAGCACTACAACGATATGGTTGACTCCTGGCGCAAGATTGAATATCACCAGATGCTTTGGGAACAGAAGACTGTTGCAAATAATACTGCTACGACATTGAAGTTAGTTCCAAAATTGCAAGAGTAGAGAGCAAGCTGACTATGCAATTTTAAATTTAGCTAATTAAGTGTAATTACATACACGCTTTCGGAAAAATGAAGTATAAAGTAACAGGGCAGAAAGAAAGTTAGAAACAGAAATAAAGATTCTTTTGAGAAAAACGTATTTTTGCTGACCATCCGTTTCCTCTGCCCAACTTGAGCGAAACATCATTGGAGATAATAGAACCTATGCAATGCGTGTTTAAACAAAGTTTTATGCTTTCAGCAACTACTGCGATCGCATTATTATTTGCAGGTTGTGGAGAAAGTAAAGTTGCCCAATGTAACAAAGTCATAAAGGTTGCCAATCAGACATCTACTCTCGGTCAGGAATTCGGTAAAAATCCCAATCCAGCAAAAGGTTCTAAAGCTTTAACTGAACTTGCTTCTAAAATAGACTCACTCGTCAAAGAGATGAAAGCACTAGAAATAAAGGATGAAAAGTTGCAAGGTTTTCAAGGACGCTTTCTCACACTCTATCAGGACATCAGCAAGGAGTTGAATAATGCAGCAACAGCTATAGATAAAAAGAATCTACCAGCAGCAAAGGGCTTTTTGGTATCTCTGAAAAAAAGTAGTACTGAAGAAAGTTCAATAGTCAACGAAATTAATAGCTACTGCTCTGGTAAATAATCAACTCTGCAACGAATTATTGTAACAAATATAGCGGTTAAAATAATTCGTAATTTGTAATTGAATTAGTTGGAGATTTATACCACAACTAATTCAAGATCACCAATTTTATAATTTAGTGGGGACTTAAACCCAACAATTATGAATTACAAATTAGTAATATCATGTCCGCATAATTAGTTACGATTCCCACAGTCATTGCACCCCACCCCGCCAAAGCTATGCTTTTTCTCCCCTCCCGAAGAGCGGGGAGGGGATTAAGGGGTGGGGTTCTTCGGGTTTAATAAGCAATCAAGCGGACATGATATAATTAGTTAAATAGTTGGTCGATAACCACCAAAAACAGCAAAGCTAAAATTTTTGTACCAGCAATCCACATTTTGAAACCCCGCCGCTTCTAACCAGCGAAGTTGAATATCAAGGGTTGCCATGCGATCGTATTCCATGCGTTTTTGTGCAGCTTTGAGATCCTCTTCTGAGATACCCTTAGCACGGATAGAATCTAACCAGTGTTGGCGATAAAGTTGTTCTAAATCAGGGGTTTTGCCGAGAACTTGATCGGCGTTGACAAATATCCCTCCAGGATTTAGGGCATCATAAATCCGTTGATAAAGAAGTTCTTTGTCAAAATCTGACAGATGATGAATCGATAAAGCAGAGATTATCAGGTCATAGGAACCAGCTAAATCAGTCTTAACGTAGTCACCAATTAAGATTTTGGGAGATTTACCCATCTTGCTAAATCTAAACTTAGCTTTCTCTAACATCTCAGGGGCTAAATCCAGCAGGGTGAACTCTGCATTGGGGAAGACGGATTGCACCATACCTGAGTAAAGTCCAGTACCAGCACCCAAATCTAGAACCTTCAGCAGTGCAGTGCCATTGCCTGGTATAATTTCAACGGCTGTTTTGTAAAAGTCATCAAAACAGGGAATTAGAATGCGACGTAAGTTATCGTAATCTCCTGCGGCAGAATTAAAAGCTTCTTGAATATTCATTTCTTAATTTTTAATATAGGTAAAACTTTCTGTTTTAACAACTCAATTAAAGCTGGTTCCATATACTCATATTCGTCTGGTATATCTAAACAGATAATTTTTTTATCTTTAAGAAAGGGCTGAAAATTTTTTGATAGCTTATTTTTATGGGATTTTTCCATCACAAAGATCATATCAGCCCATGCGATCGCCTCTGTTGATAATGGTACTTCAGCATAGCGATCTAAACCTGCGGAGTCTGTTTCAAGTCCTTCATATTCAGAAAATACAGCCTCGGCGGTGGGACTTCGTAGTTTATTCTGGCTACAGATAAATAAGAGCTTTTTCATTAGATGTATCCATTTTGCTCTCCTGTGCAGCATCCTAAACTTATTCTAATTGCGCTTAGGGTTAGCGTAGCTCTACAGTTTAACAGTTCAGATAAAGTATTTTACTTTGCGATCGCACCACAGACAATCCCAAAACTATGCCAAGTATAAGCGATCGCATCCTGTTCAGCTTGAGAAAGTTGCATTAGAGTGTGGTGTTAGACAAATAAAATTTTATTGCTGTATGTGTAATCCATGAACTATAACCGCCTTCAGAATCAAATTTTTAGACAATAAAAATCAGTTTGGGGTATAACAACTGTCCCAAACACTGCCTGTAAAATATCAAGACGATTGATAGCAGCAAAGTTAATCAAAGGCGTGGCGTTGCAAATAACTGTCACAACTACCAAGAACCTGTTTTAATTGATTCAATATCATCTGCTAAATCCATTTCAGTATAATGGCGAGTAATTTTTTGTTGCCCTAAAAGTTGCTGAAATTTCCATACAGATACATTAGCCAAGCGGCGTGCTTGACCAAAAGTAAAAATATTTTGGTCGTATAACTGCAAGGCAATTTCTTGACGAATAGCCTGTTCACCTTGACTTATGGAATCTGGAGATAATTGCAGGTTAATTGAACTCATAAATTGACTCCTACCTAAAAAACTGAGTACCTACTTTCAGCATAAAACATCCGATCGCTTACAATACACTCAGATAACTTGGCTCCGAATTCATCGGCAAAACCCGCAACTTACGATTTTTAAGGTCTGGATTCTAACCCTAAAACTTCCATTGGCGTTAAGCCCAAAAGGGCATAGGGTACTTCTGTGAGTTCCAGACAATCAAAGGTTCCTTGGCGTTCTCCAATACTAAGTTCAACATCTCGGAAAATTCGCCCCTGCTGCACTCCAGCCGCAGTCTCTACCTGGGCTTCTCCACCTTGGACTAAACCTAGTTGACTAATAATGCTAGCAGGTAAACACAGCAAAGTTGCGATCGTATCAACTAAAACATTATCCAGAATATAAGAGCGAACTTCCTCTGGAGAAATAAAGCCTCGTTGAGCCAAAACTTGATCAATTCGATTCGTGACAGTGAGGGTAACTATTACTTGCCCCATTTGCTTACCTTGAAGATTTGGCAGTACCAGCTTACCCATTTCAGCAAACTCCTAGTTAGGATTTAAAATTTATTCTAGTTGAGGTATAAAACGAAGAAATAGTTTTACGTAAAAAGACGTGTTAACCAATTGGTAAATCTTCTAGCGATATCTGTATTTGGGCGTAAAGCTTGCTTAGTAATCGCTTGCCCCATAGGGCGACCAGGTTCATCTTGCCAAGCAAGATATGTGTGAATAACTGCTTTACTAATATCTAATGGTTTGAAAGTTGTTAAGTTCTTTGCTTGTGCTTCTGCAATACATTCTCTTGCAAATGCTAAAGCTGTTGGTTCTGCTAGTTCGGCACAGAAATCTTCTAACTTACCAGAATTTTGATTATTTGGCATCAGCCAAAATCCAAGTTTAGGTTTATCTGGAAGACTCTCAACTATTGTTCCATAAATATCAGGGATATCTGGTAATTTATAGCTATAGTGACTTAATTTACCTTTGATATTTGCCCATCTGTCTTCGATAGAAGTATCAGCATCAAGCATTACTCCTATCACTTGAGGATATTCAGGACGTACAATCAAAGCATTCAAACGTTTTAAAACTTTTGTATCTCCACCACACTCATATATTCCAAAAGTTTCAGGAACTTGGTGAGCAGCACACAAAGCCATTACGACATGGCAATCATCTATCCCTTCAACAAGTAATATTTTATCGGAATCTTTCTTACAGATATCACTCATATTATTCAGCGTATTTCTACGTCCGTTTCAAGAGAATCAGTAAGCGTCTCGCAAGTGTATTCTGTTACCTTAATGAGATTATCTTTAGCTTCAAATCTGAAGAAAGCACCAAGTGAAGGATACTTATTCCATGCGCTGTCAAAACCATTTACACAATCTCGACTATGTGTTGTTGCAAATACTTGAACATTCAATCTTTCTGATAAATTAAAAACTATATCCCAAACTTTAGGCTGTACTGTCCAATGCAATCCATTTTCAAATTCATCAATTAAAAAAATGCCATTTCGAGCATTTACGAGGGCTAAAATTATATGTAATAAACGAGTCATTCCATCACCCATACTTTTTAGAGGTAATGGCTCATCTATACCTTCAATTTTTACTAATGGAATACGATTATCGCCTCCCTGTCCACGATTATTACCTCCGCGTCCTTTACTAATATCCTCTACAAAAGCAATTCCAGATACTTTAGGTTCAATAAGTTTAAGAGCAGAAATAACCTCTGATTCCAAATTAGTTAAACTTGTCAAATCCCAAAGAGCGGCTAATTTCCGATTAGGCATATTTTCTGTCGAAACAAATTGCCATGTGTATTTAAATTCAGCATCTCTAGATGTGATCCTCGTATTTCTAAAATCACGATTTAATCCAAAAAGTCTCCGAACTCTTTCACTTTCTTCTGCTACGAGAACAACTTCAATATCTGATAAATCCTCATGAAACTGCTTATCAGTAATGCGGATTCTTTTTATAATCCCTTCATCATCAGATTTAATCTGATATGCAGCAACACTAATATAAATCTTTGCGTTTGAGGAAACTTCTCCCAGAATGATGCCTTCTTTTCCTATGTCGGGTAATTTATGACCAAAAAAGAGATGGCGTATGGGATTACCAAGAAAAGTTTGGGTATGTGGTTGTGCCTCACTAACCCAAGATTCTTGTCTCGAATCTACAAGCTCAAGGAGACTTATAGGTGAGGCGTTGCTGGCATAAAGTTCTACTGCTTCGAGAAATGTACTTTTACCAGCATTATTCCTGCCCACAATGAGGTTAACATTACCTAATCTTTTAACCTCAAGATGATCAAAAAGTCTGAAATTATGTATTTGGAAGGACTCTAGCATATAGGCTCGACCTCATCCTTTTTGATTAACTTACAAGATACTGCAATATACAGCATCCTCAATCAAGAACGCTGATTACTGGTGAACAAACTGGAAAAGAAATGCTTTTTCTTTGATAAAAGCAAGGGATTTGCTCTTTCAGTAACAATACTCAAATGATTCTTCTGCCAAACGAATGCACTACTAGCATAAAACAAAGACGCAAAAACGCCTCTGCGCCTCTGCGTCTCTGCATCAGATATGGGACTACCTACACCATCTCAGACGAAGGCTGCATCATCTGCTGCGGCTGCGGCTGGAACATGAACAACGAATACACCACATCTCGGCGAATGTTAACCATCATATCCAAGAAGAGTTCGTAACCCTCGCTCTTATACTCAATTAGCGGGTCTTTTTGCCCATAACCACGTAATCCCACCGATTCGCGCAAAGCATCCATTTGTTGCAAGTGTTCCCGCCACAATGTATCAATGCGTTGCAAGATAAAAAAGCGTTCAGCTTGGCGCATCAGTCCGGGTTGAACTTGGTCAATCTGCGCTTCTTTGAGGTCGTAAGCAATTCGCACCTGTTCGTGGAGGAAGGCTTTAATCTCACTAACAGACATATCCTCTAATTGATTTGGCTGCAAATCCGCTAGCAGATAGACGAATTCTTTGACTTTCTCAACCAACTTTTCTAACTCCCACTCTTCCGAGGGTAAGTCTACGTTGATATAGTAGTCAACGATGTCATCCATCGTTTTTTCAGCGTACTTGATTACCTGTTCTTTCAAATCTTGGCCTTCTAACACTCGGCGGCGTTCGGCATAAATAGCACGACGTTGATTATTCATCACCTCGTCATACTCAAACACCTGCTTACGAATGTCGTAGTAATAGGTTTCGACTTTTTTCTGAGCGCCTTCCAAACTGCGGGTAAGCATCCCAGATTCGATGGGCATATCTTCTTCCACTTGGAAAGCATTCATTAACCCAGCAACACGTTCGCCACCAAAAATCCGCAGTAGATTATCCTCTAAACTTAGGAAGAATCTTGTGGTTCCAGGGTCGCCTTGTCTTCCTGCACGTCCGCGCAGCTGGTTGTCAATCCGCCGCGATTCATGGCGTTCTGTACCAATTACGTGCAAACCGCCGATTTCCACTACCTCATTATGTTCGCGGGTAGTAAATTGTTCGTATTCCTGCTTAACGCGATTGTAAGCTTCCCGCAATTTCAGAATCACGCGATCGTCAATGGGAGCTTTTTCTGCGGCGATCGCTACCTTGTCTTCTGCTTCCAGTTCCGGTAAACTGCGATCGCCATACTCACGCACCGCAATTTCTACTGCTTCTTTGATTAGTTTTTCTGTTTCTTTTGTCAACTGGGTGGGGAAAATTTCTGGCGAAGCCCGCCAAGTTTTGACTTTTTTGCCGGGGGCAAAACCTTGACCACTGCCGTGTCCTGTTGGTAATCCGGCTGGTCTTTGAACGCTAAAGCTGTCTTCATCTTCTGGCATGACAATCCGGGGCATGAAGTATTCCCGCAGCTTCAGACGCGCCATATATTCGGAGTTACCACCGAGAATGATGTCTGTACCTCTACCAGCCATGTTAGTAGCAATGGTAACAGCACCTTTGCGTCCGGCTTGGGCAACGATTTCCGCTTCACGCTCCACGTTTTCCGGTCGGGCGTTGAGTAGTTCGTGGGGAATCTCCAGTTGCTTCAGCAGTCGGCTGAGAAGTTCGGATTTTTCTACACTAGTGGTTCCCACTAATACAGGTCTGCCTAGTTCGTGCATTTCGGCACATTCTTTAGCGATCGCCCCCCACTTGCCCGGTTCTGTCTTAAAGACCATATCAGACAAGTCTTCGCGTCTTCTGGCTTGATTGGTGGGAATTACCGCGACTTCCAGTTTGTAAATTTTTTCAAATTCTGGTTCTTCTGTTTTTGCCGTTCCGGTCATTCCACCGAGTTTTGGATACAGCAAAAACATATTTTGATAAGTAATTGTCGCTAGAGTTTGAGTTTCTGGCTGAATTTCTTCGTGTTCTTTGGCTTCAATAGCCTGGTGTAGTCCATCACTCCAACGCCGTCCGGGTAGCACCCGACCGGTAAATTCATCCACAATTACCACTTCTCCATTGCGGACTATGTAATTTACGTCCTTGAGAAAAAGTTCTTTGGCTTTAATCGCATTGAAAACAAAGTGCGCCCAAGGATCATCTGGGTCAAATAAATCTGTGACTCCCAAAAGATTTTCGGCTTCAGCAAAGCCTTCATCTGTCAATAGCACGTTACGAGCTTTTTCATCCACATCGTAATGCTCGTCTTTCTTGAGTGTGAATGCAATTTCAGCCGCTTGCAGATACTTTTCTGTAGGTCTTTCCACCTGCCCAGAAATAATCAGTGGTGTCCGCGCTTCATCAACTAAAATCGAGTCTACCTCGTCAATTACACAATAATTGAACGGGCGTTGCACCACATCTGCCATTGATGTCGCCATGTTATCCCGCAGGTAGTCAAACCCGATCTCACTGTTAGTGACATAGGTAATATCGCAGTCGTAATTTTTCTGGCGTTCGCTGGGAGTCATGCTTGCCTGGATTAACCCCACACTCAGCCCCAAGAATCGATGCACCTGTCCCATCCATTCCGCATCCCGACGAGCCAGGTAATCGTTCACGGTGATGACGTGTACACCTTTACCAGTGAGGGCATTCAAATAACTCGGCAAGGTGGCGACCAATGTTTTACCCTCGCCGGTTTTCATTTCGGCAATTTGCCCTATATGCAAAATGATCCCGCCAAGGAGTTGGACATCAAAGTGCCGCAAGCCTAAGACGCGTCGTCCTGCTTCCCGGACAACGGCGTAAGCTTCTGGCAATAGGTCATCCAAAGGTTCGCCTTTGGCAAGCCGTTGTTTAAATTCGGCGGTTTTACCTTTTAGCTCCTCATCGGAAAGAACTTTAATTTCTTCCTCTAAAAGGTTAATTTCAGTAACAGAAGGTTGGTATTTTTTAAGCTTACGAGCGTTGGGGTCGCCCAACAAAAGTTTTAGCATGGCAGATTATAGAACTGAATCAAGGGGGATGGGGATTAAAGGTTCGGCATCGATTATAAACATTTAACCCAACCCAACCGTCTCGGTCGTGGATGGGTGTGAAATGAGAATTACCTCAAAAACAGGAGAAAAACTACGTAATCAGTTTACTAAATGATTGGTTTTAACTCTTATCTTATATTTACTCTTTCTTCATAGTATCATTTTGCCCCCAGATGAGGCCAGAGAAGGAGTGGAGAATAGAGTGAGGAGTTATGAGTTAGGAGTTATAAGTTATGAATTTTTCAACTCCTCACTCCTAACTCCTCACTTCCATTCTGCTGTCAGGCGGCGGAAATTGTAATCATTAGCACTGGGATGACAGCTGACACAGCTGCCAATCTGGACGGGACGTGGTAACTTAACTCCTGGATGCAAAGCTTTGAAATAACGCGAGTCGTTGACGCGATAAGGTGTTTCTTCGTCGTCTAACTGGACACGGGAGAAAGTTGAAAGATATTTCCACACTAAGATGCGCGGCGGATCGACTAAAGGCTTTAGTTGTGCGCCGTAGTGCTGCGAGTCTTGCAGGAGATTTTTCCAAGTTTGAGTGGGTAAAACGGCTGGTGGTAAGCCGATGTGGCATGTGGAGCAGTTTTCTAAATACAGTTCTTGCCCCAGTTGATACTGTGCAGGCACTACGTCAACAGTGCCAATTTCAGCGGTAGGAGTAGCACTTTGGGCGTTAGTTGCCAAGGCTAGAAGCCAGCCCATAGCTAGGCTCCACGTTACAATTACCAGAAGTAAACCGAAAAATTGGCGTTTGAATTGGCGTTCCGCGCTTTGCTGTAGCGCTTGGCGTTGGCGTAGCCCGCCGTCGGCATCGCTATAAGGCGATCGCTTTTCGCCATCGCGGGTTTTGCGCTTAACAAAAATTGACATTCCTCACATTCCCAGATATTTAGAAGTGGCGCTTGTGCTAATCATAGGACTTACGCAGTCTTGGCAGTGTTTCAGATTTTGTGTAAGTATTTTTAGTAATGTGGCGAGTCTATTGGCAAGCGCTCTGTGTCTACGCATATCTCCATGAATAACAGTGGCGTACCACTGACTGTGCAAGGAAAAATCTCTTGGTAGTTTTAACCTGACTGGCTAAAAAAATCAGCGACGATATTTAAGATTTCATTTGCACCAATATCTTCTCGGTCAGACTTGGAATAAATCGTTAGTAGCAAAATACTTGTAGGTGACTCAAGTTGATAAATCAATCGGTATCCAGCCCTCTTACCTTTTTGGATACTACTGTTGCGAACTCTCACCTTGTAAATAATATAATCCTCACCAATGCCCCAACGCGATCGCCGACAATATTTCCTTGTTGTAATTGCTCCCAGATTTCCCTGAGGATCAATCCTGCCGGTAACTTCGATCGCTTTCATCTGTTGTTTATCTCATTTTGTCGGATATCCTAACATCTGAAATCCAAGCAGGATAGGGAAATTTAATTTTATCCCTTACTTAGTATAGGGTTGCAAAAGCTTAAGTGTTTTCAAACTCCAAATTAGACTTAATTGTAGGTTGGGTTGAGGGACGAAACCCAACATCTACTTTGGTTTGTTGGGTTGCCCTTCGCTCATTTCTTAACTCACATCTCAACAGAAATAAATTGACAGTATTCTTTATAACCAATACTTTGGTATAAACCGCGAAATCCAACCGTCATAAAATTAACAGAATGCAATATCGTCGAGCCACAATAGAAGGTGGCACTTATTTTTTTACACTTATAACACATAAAAGACAAAGACTATTATGCTTACCGACTAACGTATCTTTATTGAGAAATACTTTTCGGTATATAATGCGACAACACCCATTTATAATTGATGCCTTTGTTTTATTACCGGATCATCTGCACTGTATTTGGACATTACCACAGGGCGATTACAATTTTTCTACCCGTTGGCGTTTGATCAAAAGCTATTTTAGTCGCAAATGTAATACTCTACCACAGGAAAATCTATCTACCTCTAGGCAAAATAAAAAAGAGCAGGCTATTTGGCAACGTCGTTTTTGGGAACACTTGATTAGAGACGAGGTAGATTTGAAAAATCACCTTGAATATATTCACTACAATCCTGTCAAACATGGTTTAGTGAAAGCTCCAAAAGATTGGGAATATTCCAGCTTTCATCGTTCTGTTCGTCAGGGGACGTATGATATTACGTGGGGTGCTGGGCAAGAAATTGTATTTGACTCTGATATCGGTAAAGAGTAGGTATCGCCTAAATTGTAGCTGAAATTGTAGGTTGGGTTAAACGAAGTGAAACCCAACATCAGCATTGGATATTGTGATGCGTAATGTTGGGTTTCGTTTGTTAGATGTTGCGGTTGAAATGTTGGGTTTCGTTCCTCAACCCAACCTACGAATTACTACGAATTACTTTGTAAAATGATTGAGTCGAACAACTGTTCGGTTTTGCAACCTACCAAGCTATCCGACTTGGTTTTATATTCGGAGGTTGTCGCCTTCCTCGCTGGTTCAGGTCTGGACTCCCTGGTGTACGCTCGATAAATTCCCACTTATCAACTCTGACTTTGCGGAGGACTCACGCCACAGCCACCGCCACCACGCGAAAACCCACAATTTTGACACGACCCGTGCGCGCGTTCCTATCGCGATTCGCAGAACGGCAATACCTAGCAAAGTAGAACCAACTACCGCCACGCAGCAGCCTCATGTCATTATCTTTACCAGTTAACCACGCACTACCATCTTTTGGCGCACTCTGGTAAGTGTCATTATATACATCTTGACACCATTCCCATACATTACCATGCATATCGTATAAACCGAAAGAGTTAGGCGGAAATTTTCCTACATCTGTTGTTTGTTGACGATATTCGCCCTTTGGTGCAGAGCCGTAAGGATAGTTACCGTTGTAGTTAACTAAATCTGTGGTAATCGTTTCACCAAAATAAAATGGGGTCTTCGTTCCAGCCCGACAAGCATATTCCCATTCGGCTTCGCTAGGTAATCTATATTTACGTCCTGTCTTCTGGCTTAGTTTTTTACAAAATTCTACCGCCTCATCCCAAGTTACTTGTTCTACAGGTCGCTTATCACCTTTAAAATTGGAAGGATTATTGTTATTACCTATAATTTTTTGAAAAATATTACTATTACTACCCATAATTGCTTGATACTGCGCCTGGGTGACTTGAGATTTACCCATGAAAAACCCAGGAACTGTTACCTGATGCTGTGGACTTTCATCTTGATATCTCTCTGCTTCTCCTTCCGGTGAACCCATCATAAAGGTTCCCCCTGGTATCTGCACCATTTCCAGGGTGATACCATTTCCTAAGTTTTCAATAAAGTCTTTTGGTTTCTGTTTTATTTCTGGTGTACTTGATTGTCGCTGTTGTGGCGCTGACGGTTTGAGTGCTTCTAACGCTTCCACTGCTGAAGGGTATCTATCTCGAAAGTGATAATTCACCATCTTATTTAACACCAGAGCCAGTTTCTCAGTGACATTTGCCCGATTGCGCCAAATCACTTCACCGTCAGTAGGGTCTTTTGGTAGTTCGTGTGGTTGTAACCCTGTTAAAGCTTGAATCCCTAACATCCCGACCGCATAAACATCGCTGCTTAACTTTGGTTGTCCGGCTGCTTGTTCACTTGGCATATAACCACCAGTACCAACCATAACGCTGACACTAGTTTGACCTTGGGGATTCACCCTCATGGTGTTTACTTCTTTGACTGCACCAAAGTCAATTAGCACTATTTTATCGTCTTGCCGACGACGCATTAAATTCTGGGGCTTGATGTCGCGGTGAATGATATTTTTTTTGTGGACTACTGCTAATATTTCTAAGATTTCTTTTAATAGTTTGGTGACTGCTATTTCTGTTAACTTTTGACCGGGAATGATTTCATGGCTTAAGTCTTTGCCATCTACAAATTCTTGGACTAAATAAAATTCGCCTTGTTCTTCAAAGTAGGCAAATAGTTGCGGTATCTGGTCGCTATCATTACCTAAGCGGTATAAAACTTGGGCTTCGCTATTAAATAATCTTCTAACGATTTGTAATACTGCGGGGTCGGAGTTGGGTTTGAGGTGTTTGACTACACACTGGGGTTGGTTGGGTAAGTCTAGGTCTACAGCTAAATAAGTGTCGCCAAAACCGCCACTTCCGAGGATTTTGATGATTTTATAATGGTTACGGAGGACTGTACCAGTCGTAGGCATAGTTTTTGACTTGGTAGTGGGGGATTTGGTTTATTGTGCCAAATTTCTTGATGTTAGACCAAGATAATTGTTTTCACGCAGAGACGCAAAGGCTTAAAGAGAAAGAGGAGGAGAAACATCTCTCGCTTTGGCTCTTGCCTTTTGAAGGTCAGCTTTATTGCTGCTTTCCCAATACTGCTCGGTTAAGCCTCTAAAAAATCACGTTGGGTGTAGGTGTAGGTTGGGTTGAGGAAGGAAACCCAACATTTTCCGGGCTTTGTTGGGTTTCACTCCGTTCAACCCAACCTACAAATTTTCTTTATGTGAAATACCAAAAACATAACCCCTCTCCGCCACCGGAAAGGGGTTAATGACTGCCGAAACTCTGCACTATCTTGTACAGACGCGATTCATCGCGTCTCGATTCAGCAATCTCTAATAAGCGTCTTGCAACTCGTAGAAATCAGGCGAGATATAATCCTTCCGTAAAGGCCAACCTACCCAATCTTCCGGCATCAAAATCCGCTTGAGATTTGGGTGTCCTTGGTAGACAATGCCCAACATATCGTAAGACTCGCGCTCTTGCCAATCTGCCGTCTTCCAAATCCAGTACACAGAAGGGACTACAGGGTTTTCCCGTGGTAAGAACACCTTCACCCGTACTTCTTCAGGGCGATCGCTATTATCACCCACTTTAATCAAGTGATACACACTCACCAATTCCTGTCCTGGCCCAAGGTCAACACCACCTTGAAACTGGAGATAATTAAACCCGTAGGCATAAAGGGCTGTAGCAGTGGGAAGCAAGAAATCTGGCTCCACCTTAATTATCTCTACACCATTCTTGTCTGGTGCTAAAAACTCATGGTCAAAGCCATTTTCCGTCAACCACTGGGAAACTTTACCGGCTTGTACCAATGACTCTTCTTTGGCTGCTACTGGTTTAGATTCTTCTTCAGCCACGGGTTTAGATTCTTCTTCAGCCACGGGTTTGTTCCTCCTTTTGCGCCTTTGCTGTCAGCAGTGCAGGTGGTATTGGCATACCGATCGCTTCCGTCAATTCCTTCGGTGGTACAGAGCGAGTTTCTGACTGCAAATACTTACCAGTTAAGATTTCTTCTACTGGCTTCAAATTATGAGTCGTGCTGTAGTAGCGGTGAGTTTGCTTAATTTTATACCGCTCTTGCATCGATTCATTGGCGATTTTCTTCCGCAGCTTAATGATTGCGTCGATAATTGCTTCTGGACGGGGAGGACAACCAGGCAAGTAGACATCCACAGGAATCAGTTTATCAACTCCGCGCACTGCTGTGGGGGAATCAACGCTGAACATCCCGCCAGTAATTGTGCAAGCTCCCATCGCAATTACATACTTCGGCTCTGGCATTTGTTCATAAAGACGTACCAGTTGGGGGGCCATCTTCATGGTGATAGTCCCTGCCGTAATAATTAAATCGGCTTGGCGGGGGCTAGAACGGGGAATTAGTCCAAAACGGTCAAAGTCAAATCGTGAACCAATTAAAGCTGCAAACTCAATAAAGCAGCAAGCAGTACCAAACAGCAACGGCCACAGACTAGAAAGCCGCGCCCAGTCGTAGAGATCATCAACCGTCGTCAAAATGACGTTTTCTGAAAGGTCTTGAGTGATTGTAGTCCGCTCAATGGGGTTGATGATTCGCTCTTTATCCTGAGTTGTTAAGTTAGAATTCAAGACCATTCCAAAGCTCCTTTACGCCATGCGTAAACTAAAGCGACTACAAGAATTGCAATAAAGACTAGCGCTTCAATAAATGCCAATAGCCCCAAACGGTGGAAAGCTACCGCCCAAGGATACAAGAATACAGTCTCCACATCAAAGACGACGAAGACCAGAGCAAACATGTAGTAGCGGATGTTGAACTGAATCCAGGCTCCCCCAATGGGTTCCATGCCAGATTCATAGGTGGTGTGCCGTTCTGGGCTGTAACCACTGGGTCGTAGGAGCTTGGATGCTGAGAGCGCTAAGGCAGGTACTAGGCTACAGATGATGAAGAAGCCTAGAAGGTACTCGTAACCGCTGAGGACAAACACAATGAGTATCTACCGCTTATGGAGTATTTTAAGTAGTGACCTAAGATTGGTACTGAGACTAGAGATTAAGGACTCAGGAGTGGGAGGACAAAGAAGTTTTCTTTCCCATGCCCCATGCCCCATGCCCCATGCCCAATCCCCAATGCCCAATCCCTTGAATTACGTTACTTTCTTTTACATTATATCTGTTTGGTTTTTCTGAAATCTGGGAAACAGACGCATAACAGCTTATTTAATTCGCTTTTGATAGTGATAGAAAAGTCTAACAATTATGTCATAATTTTTAACGTATATTTAAGATTTCTCCTCTGCGAGGACTTAGCGATGAGCGAACCAGCTGTTGAGACTCCGGTGTTAGACCGCTACGAGTGTCGCGCCTGCGGTTATGTTTACGAACCCGAAAAGGGAGACGACAAGTATGATATTCCTTCAGGGACACTCTTTGCAGAACTGCCCATACATTGGCGCTGTCCAGTTTGTGCTGCTAAAAAAACCGCTTTTGCCAACATTGGCCCTGCGGGTACTGCATCCGGCTTCAAAGAAAATCTCGGTTACGGTTTTGGTGTCAACAACCTAACGCCAACTCAAAAGAATATCCTAATTTTTGGCGCTTTGGCTCTTGGCTTCTTGTTTTTTATCAGTCTCTACGGCTTACAATGACAGCCGTTAAGCAATTCAAAATTCACGCATTCAAAATGAAAAACCCAGGATTGTCCAGCATCCTGACTGCCGACTCCATGCAAATTCAATGTGGAACAGTTTATCTCGGTAGCAGGGAGTTTTGCGTATAATTAAAATCACATAAATGCGCCGTGTTACCAGTTCCGTAGAGCGGCTATAGCCCTCAATACCATATTGGGTTAATATTTTTTGGAATTTTTGGAACGCTTTTTAATAAGGACTTTTAATCCAAAATCCAAAATCGTTCGACTGAGCGCTCACGCAGAAGTCTAAAATCCAAAATTGGTATAAGGTAAACCTTTTTAGAGAACACCTACACAAATTTAGAAACAACTTAAGAAATACTAATGCATTCAATTGTGAAAAGTTGGCAACGAATAGCTGCCTTGTTAATAGTAGTCATCATGTGCATAGGTTGTAGCAAAATCCCCTCTGTTAGCTACAATCCCTGGAAAATCATTTCTGTGCCAACAGACTCGAATCTATTGGATATTGCTTTTACTGATAATCCTGAGCATGGCTATTTAGTAGGTAGCAATGCCACCCTATTGGAAACTAATGACAGTGGTAATACCTGGAAACCAATAACATTGCAACTGGATGAGCAAAAGTATCGCTTTGACTCAGTAAGTTTTGTTGGTAAAGAAGGCTGGATTGCCGGAGAGCCTGGACTGTTGCTGCACACTACTGATGAAGGTGATTCTTGGTCGCGTATCCCCCTGAGCGAAAAGCTACCAGGTAGCCCGATCGCAATTAAGGCACTGGCAGACAAGACAGCTGAAATGGCTACTGATGTCGGAGCCATATATAAGACCACAGATGGCGGCAAAAACTGGAAAGCCCAGGTGGAATCAGCAGTAGGTGTAGTGCGTAATTTGGAACGTTCTGCTGATGGCAAATATGTTGCCGTTTCCGCTAAGGGTAGTTTCTACTCAACTTGGGAACCAGGGCAAGATGCTTGGGTACCCCATAACCGCAATAGTTCTCGGCGGGTAGAAAATATGGGCTTTGCTGACAATGGGCAATTGTGGTTGCTAGCCAGGGGAGGTCAAATTCAGTTTAGTGACCCCACAAAACCTGAAGAGTGGCAAAAGGCACAAAATCCAGAGTTATCCACCAGTTGGGGTTTACTGGATTTGGCATACCGCACACCCAATGAAATTTGGATAGGTGGCGGTAGCGGTAATTTACTACGGAGTGCCGACGGTGGCAAAACCTGGGAAAAAGACCGTGCGGTGGAAGAAGTTGCTGCTAATCTGTACAAAATTGTTTTCTTAGAGCCAAACCGGGGATTTATAATTGGCGATCGCGGCGTTTTGCTCAAATATCTACCAAACCCTGAAACAACTTCCCCAGCAGAGGCTGCTTAGGCAGTGGGGAGTGGGGAGTGGGGAGTGGGGAGTGGGGAGTTAGGAGTTTGGAGTTTGGAGTTTGGAGTTTGGAGTTTGGAGTAGAGACGCGATTAATCGCGTCTGTTAGGAGTTAGGAGTCAAGTGATTAATGCCCCATGCCCAATGCCCAATGCCCAATGCCCCATGCCCAATACCTAATTTCTGAGAAGAACGTTGCAACTTGTAACTCTTTCTTAACTTTGTAGGATAATAAACTCTATAACACTCTATGTATAAGGTAGGGATCTAAATGTCAGGTACCACTGGAGAACGTCCGTTTTCGGATATCATTACTAGCGTTCGTTACTGGGTAATTCACAGCATCACCATCCCGGCATTGTTTATTGCGGGTTGGCTATTTGTGCAAACTGGGCTGGCTTATGATGCTTTTGGCACACCTCGTCCCAACGAGTATTTCACACCAACGCGGCAAGAAGTGCCAATTGTGAAGAACCGTTTTGAAGCTAAAAAACAAGTTGAACAATTTATTGGAAAGTAGTTTGAAATCATGACTAGCGGCAATAACATCAATCAACCAGTTACTTATCCAATTTTTACCGTTAGATGGCTGGCGGTTCACACTTTAGGTGTACCAACTGTATTCTTTTTAGGCGCGATCGCCGCAATGCAATTTATTCACCGTTAGGAGCAATTATGGTCGAAAGATCGCCCAATCCCAATAATCAGCCGGTTGAACTAAACCGGACTTCCCTATACCTGGGACTACTACTAGTTTTCGTTCTGGGGATTCTGTTTTCCAGTTACTTCTTTAACTAACTGGAACCACTGTTGTTAATCTTTGTTTATTGAACGTGTGTTGATTTGTTGTTAAGGGAGGAGAGAAGCTGTGTCTGGAAGTGGGAGAATTCCCCTGTGGGTCGTCGCTACGATCGCAGGATTAGGTATAATTACAGTTTTGGGCATTTTCTTTTATGGTGCCTACGCCGGACTCGGTTCTTCGATTTAACATTAGTTAGTTTGAACCGAACACTATAAGTTAGAATTTTCTAGCATTTGTTGAGAAATCAACGTTAAAAAAACCGCCTGTCTCTATGAGATAGGCGGTATTAATTTTGGTCAATAGTCTAGAAACGTATCCGACAGAATTGATAACTTTCGCTTGTCCGAAACTTGACTAATGAATGCCACTTGCTTCTCCTGTCGGAGACGCTGCGCGAACAACTCTTGGAACCACTGCAACGCAGCGGCTCCTAATGACTAATGACTACATCAGCTGATATCGTCGCTTTCAATGTATAAAAATAGAAACGCGAACGTCACAGCTGGCAAAACCCAACCAATGATGGGAACTAAGATAGAAGGCAAAAAGGAAGCTGCCATAGTAAAGGTTCCTGTTAAATAACACTACAATTCAAAATGAGCTTACTGCAAATTCTGCCAGATTTTTGAAATTCTTTCATATTTTTAACACAGCCCATATTGGGAGATGGGAAAGATGAGGGAGAAAATTTTACCTTGTTCCCCTCATCCCTTAGTTACATACCCAGGAGTTCATCTAGCTGCAAGATTGGCAAGTCTGGAGGAATCACAGTTCGCACTATTGTGACTTTGTGACTCTCTTGTAGGGTTGTTAGATCAAGTGCGATCGCTTCCAAGCGAATTTCCAAACAGCCTAAGGGAATATTTAATTGCGTCATCACTTCCAACCCTCCCAATGCATTAGGTAGTAAATTTGTCAATAAATGGGGCCCATCTAGTAACCAGCGAGTTTGATAATCTTCAACCCATAACTTGACAACCACTTGGGGAGGTACTTCAGGCAGTACTACGCGCACTATGATAAACTTGCCAGCGATTAGTTCGCCGTCTGGCACATGCAGTTGTGGAATTGGCAAAGGCTCAATGGCTGCGGCAATTCTGGGTAGAAAAGGGGATAAACCTAACGGTGGTTGCTTCTCTTCTTCAAAAGGGTAATTCTTGGTTGCATCGGCTTCCAGGTCACTATATGTATCATCTACAACGATTTCTTGCGCCAACCAAGCTGACGCTATATTTATTTTTATCGGAGGAGGAGGCGTTAGCTGTGTTACCAGAGCCATTGAGAGTGTTGGTTCGGATACTTTTTCTACTACCGGATCTTCCACTGTCTCTAGATCAGTTTCCTTTGCTGTGTCTACATCTTCCTCAAAGTTCCCAAGATCAAAAACCGACTCTTGAGCTTCTTCCCATATCCCTGTATCACCATCCAGGCTTAAGGGCAAGTTGACATCAACATTGGGAGTTTCAGCACTAAGAAAAAGCTGGGTCTGCTGGGTTGGAACATAGTTATCGTAGTCTTGAGGTTGCAGATCATTAATGGATTCAGGCAAAGAGTATCCTTGGCTCTCCATCCACTTCCTGAGCAGGGGAGATGAGTAAAGGTTGCCTGTTGTAATGAATTGTGCATTTGCCTGGGCTTCTACCTCAGCAACAGATTCCTCCTGGAATTGTGCATTTGGCTGGGCTTCTACTTCAGCAACAGATTCCTCCTGGAATTGTGCATTTGGCTGGGCTTCTAGTTCAGCAACAGATTCTTCCTGGAATTGTACATTTGGCTGGGCTTCTACTTCAGGTGTATTTTCATCTTCAGCTACAATTGCCTCCAACTGCGAGAAGTCTTCAGCCGCTTGAACTTCCAATGCATCTGGGGGGACATTATTTTTTACTTCTTCTTCTGCATCACCTGGCAAAGCTTGTAACCGTCTCAAATATGGAAAAGTAGTGTCAAGTATTGGCATTCGACGTTGCTTGATGACCAACTGCTCTAAGTTGATGGCAGCTATAGTAGCATCCTTTTCTAGAAGCTCCTGCTGTGTAGGGGGTTCTGCAACAACATTTGTAGGAATTTTGGTATCGGTTTGAACAGGAGGCAGTTTCGGCAATTGAGGCGAAGTGGCTGAATTCTTGAGCTTAGATGTCCGCAGGGTGGCTTCTCGCAGAAGTTGCAGATTAATTTGCGGTGGTAGGGGTGTATTTGGGGATGGATTGAGGATCAGAGACTGGTCTGTTTTTGGAATATTGACCAGATTGAATAGTTTCAAATCGATCCTCACAGCGGACTCTGGTTCTGTGAAAGCAGCAGATGAGTCCGATGGTGCTATGGGGTCATTCAAGGATGTACTAGGTTTTGCTGCGGCTGTGATTGCCAGTAATTCTGTTACATCTGCTGTAATGGTGAAGGACTGGCTGGCTAACCGGATGACTTCACCAACATCGGCGAATGTACCATACAAACTGATATCTGCCAGAATTAACTTGGATTCAAAGTCAGCAGGAATATCGATTGAGGTATTGATGGTGAAAGGCAACTCCTGGTCTGGTAAGGGTTGCCGTACTTCGGTTAAGATTTTCGAGTTCTTAGGCGATCGCAGTTCAATTCCTAGTTCAAGCGCCCGCAGGCTTTTTGGAGATAATGTTTCAGCCTGATCTAGATTTGTCTTTTCTTTAAGTTCAATGTGTCCATTGATTGTAAGAGCTTGTCCCCAACGAGCAATGTAAGTATCCTGACTTAAAGTTAGCAGTAATGGTGGCGGTGGTTGTGTTGCTGGAAAATCTGTAACCTTTTGATCTTTTGGCAGGGGTTCAGAAGCGGGTAAAGCTAAATCTATTAAATTTTGTAAAATCTGCTCTGCCGTTTCACCTTTGAGCCATACAGGACTTACAGGCTCATCAATAACTACATCTTCTTCTGGTTCATCTGGCACAACAGTGGTAGCAGGGTTGCTATATGTTGTAATTGCCAGTTCTGTAGAAACAGCGATCGCTTCATCTAACGTAATTGCGGGTTCTGCTGGGGTAATAGATTCCAAGTTCCATTCATCTGGCAGAACAGTGGTAGCGGGGTTGCTGTATGTAGTAATTGCCAGTTCTGTAGAAACAGCGATCGCTTCATCTAACGTAATTGCGGGTTCTGCTGGGGTAATAGATTCCAAG
>NZ_JBALCY010000073.1:0-121756 GCF_036917655.1 Nostoc sp. | reverse complement strand
CAACCGATATAGATACGGTTGTTGGTGCTGGTAATCCACTCGCAAAACCGCTCCCATACGTTGGCGCTTGAGCGCTGTTGTAAGGTTGCTGTCATTGTTTTATAAGTGCGCTTGGTTGTTTATGAATTAGGTAGCTTTGACTACCTGTTACACATCTTAAATAATTTATTGCGTTTTGTAAAGTACTTTCAGAAAAAATTTTATCTTGGGATTTACGCACCCGCAACAGAAAATCCCCAATCCACTGAAAAAGGGGACTTTGCGTAAATTCTGTTCTAGAAATTTTGTAGAAACCTCTTAACTAAACACTTTTGATATCTATTTCGGTGGTATGCGAATGCTCAAAAAACCGCAGAAATGCTGATATAAGTTTCAGGGGCAGCTTCCGGGAAGTCTGTAGCAAGATCCCGCAGGGTGCGCCTGCGTCGGGCGATCGCGTAATTCTTCTTTAATTTGCAGCTGGCTGCTGACTGGGTATTGCTTCTACACCCACTTCTGGTAGAGGTGGACGCACAGATAAATAAATCAACGGGCCGAATAGCGGTATCAACGCTATTAACCAGAACAACTGCGGATTTTTCCAACCGCGACGCGCCATATCATCCCCTACTAATGCGGGAAACAATAGGCAAAGTAGACAGAAATCTAAACTCATCACATTAATAAAGCGGTTAGTTTGCCACTGTTGGACAAAATTACCCCAATCTCCTCCTGTTAAACCATAGGTAACTAGAATAACCGTGGCTACCGTCAAGACAACCCCAGTCACACGAGAATCTAGCAGCTTGAGCAAGGCATTCTTTTTACCGACAAACTTATTATTTGGTTCTCTAAGGGCTAAGTAGGGTAACAAGGCAAATATCCCGACTGCGAAAGAGGCGATCGCAAATAGCCAAGCAGGTATTTTTTGCCCTCTACCATCAATAAACACTACTGCGCTGTAGATTAGTGGCCAGATGCCCATGAGGTTGAATAGTGCTATGACTAACGGGTTAATACCTTGCCACTGGCCAATAGAAATGTTTTTAATCAACTCGAATGTACCAGGTTGCTCAGGAGGCGCGAGGAAAAAAGCATAGGTAATGAATCCCAGCCACAGGACGCTAAAGACAATTTTTCTAATCATGAAAGATTTAGGTAGTATTAATGATTGATTTTGCCGCTATAAATTGGGCTATCTGCCTGCTATGGTATTATTCTCTTGTCTAAACCCGTAGCGGCTTGTCCCTAGACATCACCATAATACGATTAATCCTTATTAAGGATTGAAATAACTAAAAGCTTCTGAGAGGTAATCAGCAGCAGATGCCACGACTGCGATCGCACTTTCATAATCTAGACGCGTTGGCCCCAAAACTCCCACACTTCCTACTGGTATTGAACCTCGGCGATAGTTGGAAGAAATCAAGGTGCAGGTGCGTATCGGTTCTAATGGATTTTCTGCGCCAATGCGAACCGTTACCTTTGGTTTGCCAGCATCCTCCGGTTCTGGTTCCTCAAAGATTAATCGCCACAGTTGGTCTTGTTCTTCTTCCAGTAGGTGGATAATCGTTTGTACCTGCTGTAACTGGGAAAATTCTGGCTGGCGCAAAACTTCTGACACACCCCGAACCATAATTTGTGTTGCAGTCGGTGCAAGAGTGCGACGGGTCAATTCGGCAACTGAATTTTTCAAGAATTCCCCGTAGCGCTGGAACTCCTGATCTAGTTCGCTCCAGTCAAGATAGGCTAATTCCAACAAACTTCGCCCCCGTAAGTGGCTATTCAAAAAGTTAGAAACAATCTGCAACTCGCGATCAATTACCTCTGGATCGCGTTGTGTTTCCTCTGGTATTGGCGACAAATCCATCAACTTGGAATGTGTCTCATAACCATCTGTTACCACAATCAGCATGATCCTTCCGGCTTCAATTTGCACTAATTGCAGATGTCGCACTAGCGCTGTAGTTGTTTGCGGCATAGTGATCAAGCTAATGCAACCACTCAAGGTTGCTAAAATCTGCGCCGCTCCTTGTAGTAGGGTTTCTAAACTCCAATCTTCCCACTGGAGATGCTTTTGCAGTGCCACCTCTACTTCTCGTCCTAAAGTTTCGGAAGGTGTAATTAGCTGGTCAACATAAATGCGATAGCCTGAGTCTGAAGGTACACGTCCAGCAGAGGCATGTGGTTGGTAAAGTAACCCAGACTTTTCTAAAACGCCCATCACATTGCGAATTGTGGCTGAACTTACACCCAGGTCGTACTCATCAACCAAAGCTTTTGAACCAACAGGCTCTGCTGTGGCAATATAGTGACGTACCGTTGCCCAAAGTATATGCTGTTGTCGATTTGTTAACTGGACTTCCATATGGGATGTTTTACTGAAGGCAAATTTTAATCAAACTCTGAAAAAATTTCTGTATTTGATCGCAAACAGAGATTATTAATAATTGATTAATTAAGATAGCAAATTATACACTTATATAATGATAAGTATTTTGAAAGTTTACGTCCAGAATTTTTTGAGAGTGCGCTTGAAATAGGAGCTAGGCTTGGACTGCGAAAGCTACCTTTACTTAGAGTTATTACAGTATTTTTGCATACCTTTGAAATTATAACAGTATTATTGAATACGTATTTTTCTGTGATAGCTGATATGTTTGGGTCGAAAAGCTCCGTGAATATATACTCACTAGCGAAACGTGTAAACTTTACCCTCAAAACCCTAAGTTGATCCAGTTCTATTTTTAGAATAGCAGAAGCCAGCTGGAAGAGTAAGTCCCAGCTGAGTCATGGATTCAGTCAGAAATTAATACTGGGGAATTGAAGGGTCAACTAATAAGGAGTAGGCATCAATACCACCTGAAATGTTTTGAACATTTGTAAAACCTTGAACAATTAACCACTGACACATTTGGGCAGAACGGATGCCGTGGTGGCATAGCACTAGGGTTTCAGCTTGAGGATTGAAGAGAGTAGGTACTTGATCTGCCCATTCGGCAAATTGACTTAAAGGTAAGTTGACAAAGCCCTCAATGCTAGCGATCGCCAATTCTTGTGGTTCACGCACATCTACTAGCTGAATATTTGCATCACTAGAAGATAGACGTTGTGCCAGTTCTTCTACACTAATATGGTTCATGGGTTGACTAAAAGAGTTCCCTGTCATGAGGTTTCTGTAAACAGTCCTAATACTATTTATGGTGACAGAAAATCTTTGCCTTGGCATGAGCATCCATTCTCAATAGGACACGGGGATATTTTTATTCTTTGCGTCACCGCGTCTCCCTCTCTCTGTGTCCTCTTCATCAAGGGGCTGGGCTTTCTGCTTAAATGGCTGTAAATTGTCTTTTTTAATAGGTTTAATGTGAATAGGCAACGTTCATTCATCGGTTTTATCGTCGCAGGTGCGATCGCACTGCTAGTGATTGCGATCGCAGGCTTTTACTGGTTTTTCGCCAAAAGTCCGGCTAACCTCATTGGTTCTACCTCCCAGCCTGGTGCAGCCATATTTGTGTCGAAACTTTCGCCTGTAATGGTTTCATTGCTAGCGAATCCTGACCGTTTGCAGGCGCTGGAGCGGGAAGAAGAACTATCTAAACTCAAAACCAGTTTATTCGCCAAGAGTGGCATAGATTACAAACAAGACATTCAACCCTGGTTAGGGGACGAAATTACATTAGCTATCACCACCTTAGATATCGATCGCGATCGAGAAAACGGACAGCAGCCAGGGTATCTGTTGGCACTAGCAACCAAGCAACCGGAGAAAAGCCGCGAGTTTGTGGAGTTGTTGTTTTCCAAACGAGCATTAGCTGGAGCAAACTTAGCTGTTGAACAATACAAAGGCATAAAGCTGATTTATGACAATCAGGAAGTAATCACAGAAGAGAAAATCCAAAATTATCTAGCTGGTGCTGTTGTTGGTGAAGGGTTTGTGTTATTTGCCAACGATCCGAAGGTGCTGCGAGATGCTATCAATAACGTGCAAGCGCCCGATCTGAATTTGGCCAGTTCGTCTGAATACCAAAAAGCTAGCAAAGAACTGCCCAAAGGGGGTTTAGCTGTAGCTTTCTTGAATCTTCCCATTGTGGCAAAATGGCAAGGGTTAGAGTTACCAGAACAACTTTATAACAGCCAAATCATATCCTTGGCGTTGAACCCCAAAGGATTGCTGGCGGAAACTACCTTTTTGACTTCATCGGAAATTCTCGCTCCATCTGCACCACTATCTAAACCTGTGGGAGCATTGCAGTATATTCCAGCGTCCGCAGGTTTGGCAATTTCCGGCTCAAATTTAAGTAATTTGCGTGAGAGTGATTTAGCCAAACTCTGGAGACAAACAACAGCTACTATATATGGTTCTGGGGAAGATGTGGTTTCTCGGTTAGCAAAACCCTTAGCGGATATTCAAAAACGCTGGGGTATAAACTTCCCAGAGGATATTTTCAGTTGGGTACAAGGAGAATATGCCATAGCATTGTTAGCTGAGAAAGAGCAAATAACCCCCCATTGGATTTTTGTAGTGGAAAAATCCGAGAATGTAGAACAAGGTGTTACTCGTTTGGATGCGATCGCCTCATCCAACGGACTCAGCATCAGTCCCTTGACTATAGACAAGCAAAAAATCTCCGCCTGGACAGAGTTAACCACTGCTACAAAAAAAACTGATGTTAAAGAAAGAGCATCTTTCAGCATTGAAACAAAAGTGCGGGGATTGCATACAACTTTAGGAAATTACGAAATTTTCACCTCTGACTTAGAGACTATGAATGAAATCCTTACAACCAAGGATAATTCCATAATTGACAATCCCAATTTCAAAGATAGTATTGCTGCGATTCCCCTACCAAACCAAGGCTATATATATCTTGATTGGACAAAGAGCCAGAATTTGTTAGAGCGTCAAGTACCGATTCTCAAACTAGTGGAAGTCTTAGGGAAACCGTTTTTTGATAATCTGCGATCGCTTACAGTTAGTAGTTATGGAACTGACACGCGAGCGCTTAAAGGTGGCGTTTTCTTCAAACTCAATAATTCCTGATATTTTCACATAAATTCAAAGTGTAAAAGGTAAAACAATTCTTTACCTTCTACACTTTTTTATCATAAATTAAAAATAAAACTAGAAGTTACACCATGAAGTATACGTATATTTTAAGAGTTGATTGTGGAAAAGACAAAATAAAAATAGTCAGTAATATTTTGGGTGTTGATACCAATTCCAATAATTATTGGGAGCAAATACTTATTGAAGAAGCTTTAGATCCTCCAGTAAATTTTGTAGATAGATTTTTAAAGATTATAGAAGGCAAATATCAGAAGCTTTCTATGGTTGGAGTTCACAAAAATGATATATTCGTGTGGATGTATTATGAATATGATGAGCAGTGTAATATGTCATTTTCACCTGTAGATATGAAACGTCTAGGAGACAATCAAATTACTTTATGTATTTCATGCTGGGAAGCGCATAGCAAAGATGCTCATAGCAATTAGCTGTTTACTTCCAAAAATATCTCTTGTGGCACATTTTAATGTGGCACAATCAACTGGGATTTCACTGAAATTTGTTCATTAGAATGTGTATATATCATTACTAACTTAACAGCCTGGTGGAGGGCTACTATGAAATACTGTCGCCCCCGACTTCAGTTTAGCGGCGGTTGGCTGTTGGCTATACTTACCGCCATCACAGCTACCCCTGTAATAGCAGAGACAGCAAATTTTGGTACTTTCAATTTATCAACAAACTTTGATCCAGCACAAGGAAGAGTGCAGGGCTTTACAGGTGGTTCTTACTCATTGTCTGCCATAAGTAACCGCGATCGCGATCAAAAAGCCTGTATTGGTTTTGCCGATCCTAAGCCAGATCATATTATGGTTTTGGAAAAGGACTTTTCCCAGATGACAATACAAGTCGATAGCAAGGGAAACGACACCACTTTACTGATCGAAGGCCCAGATCAAACGACAATTCGTTGCGGCGATGACACTGGCAAAAGTAAAGATGCTAGCGTTAGCGATCGCAACTGGAAAAGTGGTACATATCGGATTTGGGTAGGTACATTTAATCCTGGGGTCAAGCATGACTATACTCTGACGGTGGAGCAGCAGTGATGGGGAGTGCTGAGTTAGGAGTTAGGAGTCAAGTGATTAATGCCCCATTCCCAATTTTTATGTGTAACACCTGAGAGGATACTATGGGATAGTAGCTTGTTGTGCTTTCCGAGGGTGCTATCTCGTGCTATCTATACTGCGTGCTGACTTTCGTATCATATTTGAACGTGACCCAGCTGCCCGTAACTGGTTGGAAGTTTTATTTTGTTACCCTGGTTTGCAAGCCCTACTATTCCATAGGCTGGCTCACTGGCTGTATACTATTGGTCTTCCCTTTATTCCCCGCCTGATTTCTCACTTGGCTCGGTTTTTGACTGGAATTGAAATCCATCCTGGTGCAGCAATTGGGCAAAGTGTGTTTATTGACCACGGCATGGGTGTCGTAATTGGTGAAACTGCGATCGTGGGAGACTATGCCCTAATTTATCAAGGTGTCACCCTTGGAGGTACTGGTAAAGAATGTGGCAAGCGCCATCCGACTGTGGGTGAAAATGTCGTATTTGGAGCTGGAGCGAAGGTACTGGGCAATATCCAAATTGGCAATAATGTCCGTATTGGCGCTGGGTCTGTTGTTCTCAGGGATGTCCCTTCTGACTGTACTGTGGTAGGCGTGCCTGGGCGGATTATATATCGTTCTGGAGTCCGGGTTGCACCTCTTGAACACAATAACTTACCAGATTCGGAAGCCGAAGTGATTCGTGCTTTAGTAGACCGGATTGAGGCGCTGGAAGAACAAATACAAACTCTTGGGCGCACCAACTCTTCTGAAAAAACTCCTGTATTGGTAGGTTGTGTAGCTTCTAATCAAGCTTATTTATCACAAGATGCTCCTGTGTGCAGCCTTAAAGATAAGGCAATACAGCAGTTTCTAGATGGTGCAGGTATTTAAAGAAAGTTAGGAGTTAAGAGTTAGGAGTGAGGAGTGAGGAATAAAAATTATCTTTGCACCTTCCAAGTCATAACTCCTAACGGACAAAATTAAGGATTAATTTCTTCACAAAACCATTCTTGATTTTCATCGCGGCCATAAAATCTTCTATTTTGTGGTTCGCCGCGTAATTCTAAGTGGTCTACCTGCACTGGGTCGAGTAGCAGTAGGGAAAAATTAGGCACTGCCTGCACGGGGTCGGGTGCTGGTGGTGCAAAGGTTTCTGGAGGTTCAACTCTGGGTTTGCTAGGATGAGGCCAAGCAAACTGTAAACGTGCTGCATCACTCAGTTCTTGCCAAATGGAAATGCGGGCTGGCTGTAAATCTTGGTGAGAATCATCATTTCCTACCAGAGTCAAACAGCCACTAATACGGAATTGTTCTCGTGTATTGGGGAAGTACCAGCAAATTTCTGCCCAAGGTTGTTGCTGTATCTGGTCGGCTTTAGCGCTACGGCTATCTATGATAAATTTTAGCTGGTTTGTATCTTCCAGAAAGCCGCGAAAGACTAGGGTACGATTAGCGGGGCGACCGTTAGCCTGCACCGTTGCTAGTTGGAGGTAACGGGCATAAACAAGGCTGCGGTTGCGATCGAGTGCATGAGCGATCGCGCTTCGCCAAGGAGCAAGAGACATTGTAAACTTCCGTACCTAAGTATTGAGTATAATACTGTTAATAAAACACAAATTTTCTAATTATATATAAATGGTTACAATTCCAGTAATAGATTTAACTGCTTTTACCACTGGCAACACAATAACTCGGCAAACTGTTATCAAACAAATTTATCAAGCTTGCCATGAAATTGGCTTCATGTACTTACAGAATTCAAAAATATCAAAAGACCTAATCAGGCAAGTATTCACTCACAGCAAATCTTTCTTCAATTTACCCTTAGAAGTTAAGCAAAAGCAAGCTTGGAGTGATGAGTTTAGTAACACGGGTTATGTTGGTCTTGAGAGAGAACGTCTTGACCCCAACAAACCAGGCGACCTGAAAGAGGCGTTTAATGTAAACAAACAAGCGGTTGTAGGGATAGATACTTCTATTCTCGCCTTTTATGATAGTTGCACAGAACTTGCTAACACGATACTGCAAGCATTTCCTTTGGCATTGGAATTGCCAGAAGATTTTTTTATCACAAGACACAATCAACAAAATCATACCTTGCGATTGCTCCATTATCCCCCATTGCAGACACCACAGAAACCCGGACAGGTGCGTGCCGGTGAGCATTGCGATTATGGCAGTATTACTTTACTTTTCCAAGATGACGTTGGCGGGTTGGAAGTACAGACAGCATCTGGAGAGTGGATTGCCGCACCTGCGATTCCTGATACTATGGTAGTTAATACTGGCGATTTAATGCAACGGTGGACAAATAATATATTTTGCTCAACCAAGCATCGGGTAATGATTCCCGGTGATAACAGGGTGAACCAGTCCCGGTATTCTATTGCTTTTTTCTGTCATCCCAATGATGATACAAAAATTGCTTGTCTGGAAAGTTGCCAAAAAGAACAATCGCCTATTTATCCCCCTATCCTTGCGGGAGAGTATCTTTTAAGTCGTTTACAAGCTACATATTAGATGAAAACCTACGACTGGATTGTAGTTGGCGGTGGAATTACGGGTGCTGCACTCGCCTACGAACTTGCTAAAACTGGCTTTTCTGTACTTTTGTTGGAGCAATACAGCAGACCACAAAATGCAACTCGCTATAGTTATGGTGGGCTTGCTTATTGGTCGGCAAATACACCACTAACTCGTCAATTATGCGAAGAAGCGATCGCGCGTTACCATATCCTATCTCAAGAGTTAGACGCTGATATCGAATTTCGGGAATTAGATTTATTACTAACTATTTCAGCCGCCAATGACCCAGAAGCAACTGCTGCATCATATAATGATTTTGCCATTCCACCCCGTTTACTGAGTGTCCAAGAAGCTTGTGAGTTGGAACCGCAGCTAAATCGAGAGGCGATATCTGGTGCTTTAACTGTTAAACACGGTCATATTCACCCAGAAAAAACAGCAAAAGCTTACATCCAAGCCTTTGAACGGGCTGGGGGTGAAATGCAGATTACCCAAGTATTACAAGTACTGCAAGATGGTGTAAAAACAACTACTGCAACTTTCCACAGTGCTAACGTTGTCATTTGTGCGGGTGGACTCAGCCGCCAGCTTTTAAAATCTGCTAGTATTCCCATCAAGCTGTATTTTACCCACGCAGAAATAATTGAAACTCCATCTGTAGATGTGCAGTTACGCACCTTAGTTATGCCAGCTAATGTGCAACGGTTTAAACTAGAAGCTGAATCTACTCAAGTTGATGAATTGTGGAATCAACCAGGTAATGAGCCAGTACCGCCAATTTTAGATGCGGGTGCGATTCAGTTTCAAGATGGTAGCTTTCGCATCGGTCAAATTAGCCGCGTTCTCACAGATCCTCATGCCAAGATAAACTCAGAGGTAAGTGAAAAATGGTTGCGAAGAAGTGTCGGTGAAGTGTTACCAGCTTTGGAGAATTTAGCAGGAACTTGGCATCATTGCTTGGTGGCATTTAGTAGCGATCGCCTGGCCTTGATTGGTACTATCCCAGGATTTGAGAGTGTTTATCTATTCTCTGGGTTTAGCAATCCTTTGGTGATTATACCACCTTTGGCAAAGCGCTTTGCTAATTTTGCATCTGGCAAGGAAGATGAAATTATTATCCAGTTATCTCTTCATCGCTGACAATAATTTCACAATCCTAAGCTTAACAAAGATTAATATTGTAAAGTTATTTTTTTATTACAAAAACAAACATTTTGTATAAGATGTAACTTTTTACTAGTAAACTATCGCACTATCATCACACTTTAAAGTTTGATGTTGTCAGCTTTCTATTAAGTTAGTTGATTCATCAAGAGGAAAATTCATAAAGATATGAGAAGACAATTTAACCGACGTAAGTTTTTGATCTACGGTTCTCTAACTTTCGGAAGCAGCTTTTTTTTAAAAGCTTGCGCGAATAATTCCCCAACTGCTACAGAGAGTCCAGTCGCACCTCCTACTGCTTCCCCAGCGGCTGCTACTGCTGGTGACACAATCAAAGTAGGTATTTTGCACTCTTTGAGTGGCACAATGGCTATTAGTGAAAAAAGCGTTGTCGATGCTGAAAAATTAGCAATCAAAGAAATTAACGCCGCCGGTGGTATCTTAGGTAAACAAATTGAAGCAATTACTGAAGATGGTGCTTCTAACTGGGATACTTTTAGGGAAAAGGCAACTAAGCTAATAGATCAAGATAAAGTCGCTGTAGTTTTTGGTTGTTGGACTTCTGCTAGCCGCAAGAATGTTAAGCCAGTATTTGAGAGCAAAAACCATATGCTCTGGTATCCTGTGCAGTACGAAGGTCAAGAGTGTTCTAAAAATATTTTCTACACTGGCGCTGCGCCAAATCAACAAATCGAACCATCTGTTGATTGGCTGTTGAAAAATAAGGGAAAAGAATTCTTCTTAGTTGGCTCGGACTATGTTTTCCCCCGCACAGCTAACACAATTATTAAAGCCCAACTAGAAGCTTTAGGTGGTAAAACAGTTGGCGAAGATTATTTACCGCTAGGTAACACAGAAGTTACACCGATTATCACTAAAATTAAGCAAGCTTTGCCTAATGGAGGTGTAATTTACAATACTCTAAATGGTGATAGCAACGTTGCTTTCTTTAAACAATTAAAAGGGGCTGGATTGACACCAGAAAAATATCCCTCCATGTCTGTCAGTATTGCCGAAGAAGAAGTTAAAGCAATTGGTGTAGAGTATCTCAAAGGTCACTACGCAGCTTGGAATTACTTCCAAACAGTAGACACACCTGCTAATAAGAAGTTTGTTGCAGCTTTCAAAAAAGAGTACGGTGAAAATCGGGTAACAAATGACCCAATGGAAGCAGCCTACATTGCAGTTTATTTGTGGAAGCAAGCAGTAGAAAAAGCTGGTACTACAGACATAGCTAAAGTGAGTGCTGCGGCGTATGGTCAAACCATAGATGCACCTGAAGGTAAAGTAACAATGGACGTCAATCATCACATATCCAAAGTTGTGCGGATTGGTCAAGTAAGGCAAGATGGTTTGTTTGATATTGTTTATGCTACTCCGACAGCAGTTGAGCCAGTTCCTTGGAATCAATTTGTAAAAGAGACTAAGGGATTTGCTTGTGATTGGAGTGACCCTGCTAAGGGTGGTAAGTACAAGAAAATCTAATTTGTAAAAATCTCTTTGAAATTCTCGTTTCCAGGTAGAACCTGGAAATGCGCCTTATTGCGGCTCTGCCATTTCTACAGGAGGCGGAGCCTCTCAATAGGCATTCCCAGTCAGAGACTGCGAACGAGGTACTAACTACTAGCTAATAGCTGTTGTGGAGAAATAAGTGTTAACAGGATTCTTAGAAGCTGTATTTAATGGTATTAGTATCGGCGCTGTATTATTAATTGCCGCGTTGGGATTGGCGATTATATTTGGATTGATGGGTGTCATCAATATGGCGCATGGTGAATTGATGATGTTCGGTGCTTATACAACATTTGTTGTCCAAAATGGCTGTAAACAATTGGGCGGGATGTGGTTTGAAGTTTATATATTTTTGGCTTTGATTATTGCTTTTATGTTCACGGCTGCTGTGGGATTAATCTTAGAAAGAGGCGTGATTCGTTATCTCTATGGACGCCCTTTAGAAACCCTACTAGCAACTTGGGGAGTAAGTTTAATTTTTCAACAGTTTGTTCGCAGCGTGAATTGGGTATTGATAATTGGCATAGCTATATTTTCTCTGTTATTTTTTGGAGGTTTATGGATTTTAAATTCTCGCACAGATTTGGGAAGAGTTCGTAACTGGATAGTGGCGGTGATATTTTTATTATCGCTAGGGGTGACAATCACAACGGGCAATTTATTGAGTCAAACTTATCAGTTAGCAGTGACTCAACCTTGGTTTGGCGCTCAAAATGTGGATGTAACTGCACCTACTTGGTTACAAGCGGGGATGTCTTTAGGTGGTGTACAATTACCCTTTGCCAGGTTATTTATTATTGCTTTAACAATAATCTGTGTGGCGGGAATTTATTTATTTTTACAACGTTCTAGCTGGGGTTTAAGGATTAGGGCTGTGACGCAAAACCGGAGTATGAGTGCTTGTTTGGGTATCCCAACTCAAAAGGTTGATGCTATCACTTTTGCACTGGGTTCTGGTTTAGCTGGTGTGGCTGGATGTGCTATTAGTTTACTTGGTTCTGTAGGGCCAAATACGGGACAAAACTATATTATTGATACTTTTATGGTTGTTGTCGTTGGGGGTGTGGGCAATTTAGCAGGTACTATTGTGGCAGCTTTGGCTATTGGTACGGCTAATTTTTTAATTGGTTCTGGTACTCTGGCTTTGTTGTTGACTCCTGTTAAACCTTTGGCTGATTTTTTTACTTTTTTTGCGACGACGAGTATGGCGAAGGTGATGGTATTTGCGCTGATTATTGTGTTTTTACAATGGAAGCCTGGGGGAATTTTTCCGCAGAAGGGACGTACTGTTGATGTTTAAACCGCAGAGGCGCGGAGGGCCCAGAGAATGAGGAACAGGGGAGGAGGGTTATTAATTGAGGTGGGTGTGGTGCTTGCGATCGCACTCTTCCTTATAATTATTATGCCAGTGGTACTTTCGGAGTTTCGCCTGAATTTGTTGGGGCGATTTTTGTCGCTGGCGATTGTGGCTTTGGGTATTGATTTGATTTGGGGTTATACTGGTTTACTAAGTTTGGGACATGGTATTTTCTTTGGTTTGGGTGGATATGCGATCGCAATGTACCTGAAACTCCAAGTCCCTACTGGTGAATTGCCTGATTTCATGGGGCTTTATGGCGTCACGGAACTTCCCGTGTTTTGGAAACCTTTTTATTCGTTTCCTTTGACAATAGCTTTTGTGGTACTAATTCCAGGGTTATTGGCGGGATTGTTGGGATATTTGGTTTTCCGAAATCGCCTCAAGGGAGTTTATTTTTCTATCTTGACTCAAGCCGGAACTATTGTATTTTTCAATTTCTTTAACGGTCAACAACAACTTTTCAACGGTACAAACGGACTCATAGATTTTACAACTTTGTTTGGGGCAACGGTTAGCGATGCAAAAACGCAATTTGTTTTCTACACGCTGACTGTAGTGTTTCTCGCAGCCACCTACGGCATTTGTCGCTGGTTGACAACTGGACGCTTTGGCAGATTGTTGATAGCGATTCGTGATGATGAAAGTCGGGTAAGATTTTCTGGCTACGACCCTACAGATTATAAGGTATTGGTGTTTGCAGTTTCAGGTGCGATCACAGGCATAGCAGGAGCATTTTACACCATTCAAAGTGGTTCTGTCTCACCGAGAGCAATGGATATTGCCTTTTCGATTGAAATGGTGATTTGGGTAGCTGTAGGCGGACGCGCTACTTTAATTGGCGCAATTGTCGGAACTTTGTTAGTAAATTATGCCCGCACTTTTTTAAGTGAACAATTTGCAGAAATCTGGCTATTTTTCCAAGGCGCACTATTTTTGATAGTCGTCACAGTGCTTCCTGACGGCATAGTTGGATGGTTGCGCGGTCATAATATCCTTCTTTTCAACCGTCGTCAAGAAATTATTACATATCCCACCTTGGAAGAAGACCCCGAAGTGCAACATGAACGCGAAAATATTGGAAACTGAAAACGTAACTGTTAGTTTTGACGGGTTTAAGGCTTTAAATCAGCTAAACTTTAGCATGGATGTGGGTGAATTACGGGTAGTAATTGGCCCCAATGGTGCGGGAAAGACAACATTTCTGGATGTGATTACAGGGAAAGTACAACCAACCGTTGGGCGAGTTTTATTCAAAGGTAAAAACCTACGTTCTTTACCTGAACATCAAATTGCGCGGTTAGGAATTGGGCGCAAGTTTCAAACACCCCGAATTTACTTAAATTTAACGCCCCGTGAAAATCTAGAAATTACCAGTAATAAAAATAAAAATGTCTTTTCTACTTTGTTTGGGCGTTCTAATACTGCCGAAAAGAATAGTATTAAAGGATTATTAGAAACTATCGGTTTAACTCCTAAAGCAGACTTCAGAGCAGCTTTACTTTCTCATGGAGAAAAGCAGCGTTTAGAAATTGGGATGTTAGTAGCACAGTCACCAGACTTATTACTTGTTGATGAGCCAGTTGCGGGTTTAACAGATGAAGAAACTTACAATATTGGCGAGTTACTTTTAGCACTAGCTCAGAGTCATTCAATTTTAGTCATTGAACACGATATGGAATTTGTGCGTCAAATTGCTCGGAAGGTGACAGTCTTACATGAAGGTTCGGTGCTGTGCGAAGGCAATTTTGAGGAAGTTCAAAATGATTCCCGTGTTATTGAAGTATATTTGGGACAACAGCAAGAATGAAAAACTTGATAACTTCTCTTCTCTACGAGAGGCTGCGCCAACGAGACGCTACGCTAACGCACTTTCTATTCATCTGGTAATTCTGGTCGGTTTGCGCTGTTAAACACCTGCTCTACTGTTAGCGCCCAATCAGCAATTACCACTGATTCCATGCAAGTCTGTTATTGCCATTCCTATTCCTGAACCCCTTTCGCTCGGTGATATAGTAGTTGCTGGTGTTATCGGGTTGTGGATGAAACATAAGTAAAATTCATTTGCAGTCAGTTTTCTAATGCTAAAAATCTCTAACCTTAACGTTTATTACGGCGAAAGCCATATTCTCCGCAATGTAGATTTAAGCGTACCATCTGGGCAAATGATATGCCTGATTGGACGCAATGGTGTAGGTAAATCTACATTACTCAAAACAATTATGGGTTTACTCAAACCCCGCAGTGGTACAATTAACTTAGCTGGAGAATTAATCAACTCGAAATCGCCTGACCAAAGGGCAAAGTTAGGAATTGGTTATGTCCCCCAAGGACGAGAAATTATCCCCCGGTTGACAGTCAAAGAAAATCTGCTGTTGGGGTTGGAAGCAAGAAAGAAGCAGGCAAAAAAATCAGAAATTCCAGAGGAAGTTTTTAGCTTATTTCCGGTGTTAAAAACGATGCTTTCGCGGATGGGTGGTGATTTGAGTGGGGGACAGCAGCAACAATTAGCGATCGCCCGTGCTTTAATGGGAGAACCTCAATTACTCGTCTTAGATGAACCCACTGAAGGTATTCAACCCTCCATTATCCTAGAAATTGAAGCCGCAGTCCGTCGTATCGTTGAAACCACAGGTATTTCTGTTTTATTGGTAGAGCAACATTTGCACTTTGTCCGTCAGGCTGATTACTATTACGCTATGCAAAAAGGTGGTATTGTCGCTTCCGGTTCCACCACTGAACTCAGCCAAGATGTGATTCAGCGCTTTTTAGCTGTTTAATTTTTGATATTTCTATATCGATTGTATCTGAAGCAATCAAGTTTGCTGCTTCTTGTAAAAGCTCATTCTGTTCCTTTTGAATTGCTTCTAAGCGACTAGAAATTTCTACTAATCGTTGTTGTTTATTTGGTTGAAAATTTTCAGGTAGTAAAGTATGCAGGCTATCAGTTGTTTTAGCACCTGTGATTCGTCTAACACCAAAGCTGCCAACTTTAACTAAGGTTAGAAAACTAACTTGAATAAAAGCTTGAATTAATTTTATCGGTACTTGGAGTATTGACCAACTAGCTGTTTCAATCAAGCGGACAATTGCTTTGATGATGCTCCAAATGAGAGCAAGTGCAAATAGCAAAATCACTATACTAATAATTGGGTGATTAGCCGCCCAACCTAGTATTTGAACTAACCGAAAAAATATCGGGTGTTGTGTCAGCCAATCACTTACAGAAGATGTCATTGCATCTTTAACTGCTCCCGATGTTGTACTCTTAAATTTATCAGCAGTTTGCCAAGTTTGCTCTAAGCTTGTCGTAACTGTATCAATTGCTTTATCAGTCGTTGTAGTGGCTGTTGCCTTCAAAGACTCCCCAACTTGTTGTGCTGAGTTACTTAGAGAGTTAACGCTTCCGCCCACAAAATCTTTCACATTTTGCAAGCGTTGTAAAACTCCGTTAGGCAAATGTATGTCTATTTGGGATTCCATAAAACATTTCACAGAGGTTGAAATCGAACCCGCAACCCATCTTTGGGGCGATTAGGAATTCCCATTGTATCTAAACTATGATTGGGTAAGATTTCCCAATCATAGCTGCGTAGAAGATGGGCAGCAATAATCTTCATTTCCATTTGGCTTGACAAAACCAACTCTAATGCTTCCGGCCCTACCATGACTACAGTCGGTCTGCCAAGAAGATGAGTTTTGAAGATAGGCCCATACTGGCGATAGCGCTTTTTGCCAAAGTCACGGTCAAAAACAAAGGATAGTGTTTCACCTAATACAGGTATACCAAAGCTTCCAGGAGGAATTTGATTACTTTTCATGTTACTCCAACAACTCTGGGCAAGGTGCTGCCTTCTTTACGCTCCTCTCTCTAACTCGAAGCACTGGTATAAAACCGCAACGCAAATCGCCAAAACCAAGTAGAAGCGAAAAACAACGCTAGTGCTAATATTGCCGCACCTATCAACCAGCTAATTTCACTGCGACCCAGCAACGCCTGGGCTGGTACAGTAGTTAAAAAAGCCACTGGCATTACAAAGGTGAAGAAAAAGCGGTAAGCAGTGGGATATGCGGCGATGGGATATCGTCCAGCTTCCAATAAACCACGCAACACTTCCGTAACGTTGTATATTTTGACGAACCAGATACTCGTTGCTCCCAGCATAAACCACAGGCTATATAAAATCACGAAGCTGAACAATAACGGCAGCACACTAAGTAGATAGTCGTCTATCCCTACACCAAGGCGTTTACCTGCATAGCCAATAATAATACTACCAAAAACTAGATCCGGCAGTCCCCAAGGTGAAAGGGTATGAGTGGAAAGCCAAAACTGACTGCGGATAGGTTTTAATAATATAAAGTCCAAAGTGCCTTCTTGGACATGGCGGACAATGCGATTCAAGTTCGACGCTAGAAAAGTAGCAGAAAATCCTTGCAGTAAGGTAAAAATTCCTATAACTACTAAAGCTGCTTCCCATGACCAGCCACTAAAAGTATAGCCAGTGCGGTAAAACAAGAATAGTCCAAAGAGGCTGCCTGCAAGATTTCCCAAGCTGCTGAGGGTAGCTATAAAAAAGTTAATCCGATATTCCAACTCAGATGCGATCGCAGCACCCCAAAATAGTCTTAGTACTTTCAAATATCTTTGCATCTTGCACCTATAACCTAAAACCTGCCATCTGTCATTACATTTCCCAAGATTACACAATAACTTTACGTAAATTTAATATTACTTTTTATTCAGGAAAATTGCTAAACGTTAAGATATTTTAGGCTTATTCTTTAACGGTAAAAGATTTTATGCATTTAAATTTACCAGACCTAATTACAAAAATTGGCTACTTTGGGGTATGGACAATTGTCTTTGCTGAATCTGGCTTGCTAATTGGTTTTTTTCTGCCGGGAGATAGTTTGCTATTTACTGCTGGATTTCTCGCATCTGTTCCAGAACCCGTGTTTAACATTTGGGTTCTGATTTTTGGTTCTTTTGTTTGTGCAGTCCTTGGTGATAATGTTGGCTACACTACAGGATACAGATTTGGCAGAAAGTTATTTCAGAAAGAAGATTCATGGTTGTTTCATAAAAAACACCTGGTAAAAACCCAGAATTTTTATGACAAGCATGGCAAAAAAACGCTAGTTTTGGCGAGATTTACACCGATTATTCGCACTTTTGCGCCGATTGTAGCTGGGATTGGTGCTATGCATTATCGGACATTTCTTTCTTACAACTTAATTGGTGGCTTCCTTTGGACATTCGGCATCACCATGTTAGGGTTTTTCTTAGGAAAATCTCTGCCACCTGAACAGGTAGATAAGTATTTGTTACCGATTATTGGATTAATTATAGTTATTTCTTTAGTGCCATCGATTATTCATGTAATACAAGAAAATAGAGCAAACAAAAGTTGAAAGATTTTTCGTAATTTATGGGGATTATTAATTTTGGATTCGGAGCGTTCGCCCTTGGCGTCTCGCAGAGAAGCGACGTGACTTCCTTAAACATCAACCTCTATCTGTTCCTAGAAAATCTCGTCTTTTTCTTAATTGCCACACTTTTTATTGTGGTTGTGAACTGGGGGTGGAAACACACAAAACCTTATACTCTACCTTTACCATTTCCACCTTGGTATAAAATCTGGTTTGGCTCAGTGATACTCCTTGGAATAGTGCCGCCATTAGTGGTCATGCTATTGTGGGGTGTGTGGTGGGGCGATCGCAGTGTGTTAACAGTGCTTGGTTGGTATTTTATCGTGTTCGGGTTGCAAATCATCTCTGAGTCAGTAACGCTCAGGAAGTTGCAAAATGTAGTCTGGGTGATGGTTCCTTATATATACCTGCCTTACCGATTCTGGCAGTTGTATGAGGGTTTGACACTTTTGGATTCTAAAAGCGAGTTGCTGTGGGTACGATATTTATTGGTTTTTGAATTGGTGATGTGGATTGTTAACTACGCCATAGATGTGTCTCAATTGCCACGGCTGTTTCGCTGGGAAGTAAAATCAAACTCTGACGTTAGCTAGGGATTAATCGCAGAATTAGCCATTTTTACCAAAGAAGTGCGATCGCCTGCTTTTATTCCAACAACATATTCTACACCCTGTTGTCTCCAAGTCAAGGTAGCATCTGAGCAACCAGCACCACAAGTAAAATCTACAAAATAGCCAGTGATTCCCTTAGCTAAGGATACACGTTTACCACTAAGGCGGGGTGTTTTGTGGGTTACGGCTTCAGCAGAAACAACGCCCAAACGACAAGCAGAAGCACCATAACAGTCGGGACTGAAACCCAGCAAAATCTCATACTTTTTTTGCGTAGCAGTTTCTACAATCGCGTAAATTGGATTTTCCCCATCCGACTCAGGAATAAACTTCGGCAATAAAATCTTAATTTGAGTCTTTTGCTTTAATTTGGGCAGAATAGATTTAAAAACTGGGTGTAGCTGGATTTTATTTTGCTGTGCTATCACTTGGGACTGGTTGTTTATAGTGGCTATGGCTGACTTGTGAAAGCTGGTAACGCTGACTAATAAAAATACGCCACACACAGCACTGGTATTTCTCAAGCTTAAAATCATCTTTTAAAACCTATTTCATCTAAAGTACTTATTTGTAATACCCATTTTGAGTATCAATACCTTAGCCAAAAAAAGAGTATGAAGAGATAGGGCTGATGTAGTAGAGTTATAGTCTTCCAAAACGACAACTCAAAAGCCACACACAGCCCATGTTCGACATACTAAGCTAATCGGCATTCAAGTTGCATAATCAGGGCGGGCAAGATGCCCACCCCACAAGATATTGAGAAAATTTTAATATGCAAATTAGATGTGTTTTAGCTTAACCTGACTAAAATCTCTTCAGAAACTTGCGGATGCTTGGCAATATCTACCAGAAATTCTAAAGCTTCTGCCGTCCATCTCTCTACTAATTCTGGTTTGTGAGGACGGAGTGCAGCTTTTTCTTGTCTGATAGCTTCTACATCCACATTTGCAAATCGTTCTAAAATCCAAGTGGGTGTATTCGGTTGTTTGAAAAAGAAATCGCGGTAATTATTACTTGTTGTCACTTTATTAAAAATCCGCTCTAAAATACTGACTGGTAAATTGGAACGACTTTTAATAATTCCCTGTTGTGTCGTAAACAAACGATGTAAAATTTCTTCAGTAGCATTGTCATGTCCTGCCACCACAGCTTGAATTTCTTCATCAGATTCGGCTAATACTGCCAAAACCTGGGCTGAAGTAACCGAATTTTTCGCCACAGCTAACCGAATCTTAAAAACTTTATCCTCTGCCAACACCAGCAGTGTTTCTTCAGAAGTTGAGGGATTTTGTGCCACCGCTAACCGTATCGAATCCCAACGACTTTGTGCTAAATTCGCTAATTGTTCTGCATCTGTATCGCAATCACACGCGATCGCATACTGTCCTTGCACCAAGCGCACCAACTCCGGCGGACAACTAGGATTATATTGCACAGCGAGGCGAATAGCTAACTCCAAGTCTCCCGCCAAAGATTCTAAAATTGCTAGGGGGGCTTCTGGGCTTTCTGCGACTTGTAAACGCGGTTCTAGGCTGGGTTCTTGTGCCAAGCGTTCCAGCAACTTGAGGTGATATCGTGGCGGTAAATAGGGGTTGCTGAGGGCTTGAATGAGATATTGACTAGGAACCCACTCACTGAGGAAGAAATGGGGAACAGGCGCAATTTTGAGCAGTTCAACTGCTAATTTGTCATTCTGCCCTAGATAGCGTGATTTTAACACTTCCTCAACGGCATTCTGCCCATCTTCACTGATTTCTCCTGCCCAGTTGATGTGTAATTGTGCGGCTTCCGCAACGGGCGCGTAGGGGCTATTCACTAAGACTTCTAGTAAGGGGCGTGGCGTTTGGGAATAACTCGCCACTGCTAGTTGTAAGGCGACGGGTTGAGTATTAAGCTGTGTCGGTTCAGCTAGAAACGGTTCTAAATCGGAAATAGTGAGCGATCGCAACAATTCCATTATTTCACCCCAAGTCCCCATTGAAGGTCAGTTTTGATAGATTGTGATAAGTATTAAAGAGCGGTTGGAGTCAGCTAAACTGAAGAAGAAATGGCTTTATAAGTTTTAATAATTCTGTTATGAGTACCGATTCACCTGTTAATTCTCCCGATAAGTCTGAATCTACATTAGGGAAGCGTTTGAGAAACTTCTTAATTGTAATGGTAGCGATCGCCCTTAGCGTTGCCCTAGTCTTAGGATTGCGAACTGAAACAACCTCGGCTTCTCTTGCCAAATTAAGCGAGTCGTCCACACCGCTAGAAGTAGCCGTCAGCAACGGCAAACCATCTTTAGTAGAGTTTTATGCTGATTGGTGTACTGTCTGTCAGAAAATGGCACCAGATATCGCTCAACTAGAAACAGAGTATGCTGACAAGATGAATTTTGTCATGCTGAATGTGGATAATACCAAGTGGCTACCAGAAATGTTGAAATATCGGGTGGATGGGATTCCCCATTTTATATTTTTGACTCAGCAAGGGGAAACCATAGCCCAAGCGATCGGTGATCAACCCCGCACGATTATGGCTAGCAACTTAGAAGCTTTGGTTACTGGTTCATCTCTCCCCTATGCCCAAGCTAGCGGGAAAGTTTCCAAATTTTCAGCCCCAGTAGCACCAACGGCTAATCAAGATGATCCCCGCAGTCATGGCAGCCAAGTGGTAAATTAAAATCAATTTCAGACCCGACAGCAGTTTTCACATTAATAGACTCCACCACTCCCTACCCTAGCTAGCTATAGTCTATACGTCTGAAAATGGCTGTAAGGGCTAGGGGGAAGAGGGTTTTCAGATTTTTGCACAGATGCAGCAATCATAATTAATCAAGCGAACTTGTTATGACACCAACTTGAATTGTCCATAAGTTACTATGCGATCGCTCATTCCTTCAATGAAGGCTGGTTTGTCTGCTAATTCTACTGTTCTTTGCAATACAAATTTTTTTAGTGGCTGTTCAGGGATATGAATATCAGGGTATAAACTGCGAAATATCATCAGAATTTACTTATTGAGTAAGCATATAAATTACAGCCTATAATAGATGGCTAAAATGCTTGTTTGACTATGTATTACATAAGACAATAAAACAAGCTTTATAAAAGCATTTTTTCTGTATATTCAACATTTAACCGTTCAATGACAGAAGTGGATGAAAGCAAGTTATAGATAATTTTAATAAAAAATTTAGAGTGCCATTATAGTCTATAATTGTGACAAAATTAGCCTAGAAAAAATATAAAACCCTACCCATTTTCATCGTTATTTATTCAATCGGATAAAGCGAAGGATGCCCCTTGGGATAGAGTGTCTTTATTTTCTTTTTGAATCAAGCTCTCTCCTCTGCATAATGACCGAGTTTTCCCGTCCCCTTCATGCAATAGATTCCCGCTTGAGACGCTTATGAGCGTACATTAATTCGTCAGACTTGGCGATTAGTTGTTCTAGTGACATATTGCTTTCTGGTGAGTAACCCTCTATTCCCATACTCATCGAAAGTTCATAACTACGGTTTTGCTGTTGATTAAAGTTAGCGATATTTGCTTGCAGACACACTTGGATGCTATCAGCGTCCTTAAAGTAGCTGGAGATGAAAACAATGAACTCATCTCCACCCAAGCGGGCAACAATATCTGAGTTCCGAAAACTTTGCTTTAGTAATTGAGCAGCATCAACAATCAAGGCATCTCCCATGTCGTGACCAAGGGTGTCGTTAATCTGTTTTAGCCCATCTAAATCAATGAAGATCACCCAGCACAAAACTTTCATGCGGTGAGCAATTTTTAACTGTTGTTCAGCCATCAGGAAGAAGCCACGCCGGTTATGCAAACCTGTTAGTTCATCGGTCAGCGATAACTGCCTTCCTTCCATCTCTGCTTGTTTGCGCTTGCGAACTTCCTGAATGAGTTCCATCTGAGCGATCGCTTGCCGAGTTAGGCGGCGCAGTGCATCCAACTGCTGGTAACTTAGGAGACGAGGAATGGTATCGATCACACACAACGTTCCGATGGAAAACCCATTGGGCGTAACTAATGGGACACCAGCATAAAAACGAATTTTCGGATTACCTTTGACTAGGGGATTGTTATTAAAGCGATCATCTTTGATGGCGTTGGGAACCACTAATATATCCTCTGGTTGAAGAATGGCATGGGCACAAAAACCCAACTCTCTGGGTGTTTCCCTAGCTTTTAGTCCAACCTTAGATTTAAACCATTGGCGATCGGTATCTACTAAGCTAATTAAAGCAATTGGCGTCTTACAAATGTAGGCAGCAAGAGCAGTTAGGTCATCAAATGCTTGTTCGGGTAGAGTATCCAGAATATTGTAGTCCGCCAATGCTTTGAGCCTTTCTGCTTCATTTTCAGGTAGAGGAACAGCTGGCGTTTTCACGGATGAGTATCTGAGCCTTAGCCAAGAAAGTCTGGTACGCTGGAAATTTTGCAACAACCGCAGGGTTCCCTCTCCAGCATCAAGGCTGCGCGATATAAACATCTCTGCAAAAAAAATCAACATTCGGTTGAATATACAGAAATATTGTATTGCATGATATTTTTCATGCCTTTGGTTTGCTCTGTTGTTCATGTCACCCTAGCTTTCACTGTGCAAATTCCCTGAGTATGTAGATGCTTACAAGGTCTTTTGCCCAAAGCAGGTTGAAAATTATCAATGTAAACTAAAAATTATCAAAACTTATCAAGCTGCCAGAGTTCTTCGTCAAAACTTGACATTTTTGATACCGCTAATTTGTATAGATGCACAGAAGTTCCGAGGGACGGCTTCCAACCCTCGGAACTTCTCCTTCCCGTCTATTATAGTTTCAAGGGAGTTGGCACTCCTCTCTTCTGCTGCACGTAACTTTGTTGCTAAATCTATTAACACGGTGGAAGAATTTTCTCCTCCTAGAGCAATTTCCAGTAACACATCAAGCTCGAATTAATCTTTATACGACTCCAAAATACCACTGCGAATAATTAGTTGCGGCCAAAACAACACAAAAAATCCCATCCACGTAGCTACAGGGATAGAGACGAGAACTGTTAGCCAGATAGTTTTAAATAGTAACCAGCTACCACCAATCAGTGTTAAACCTGTGAGAACTATAGACCAGGGTTGACACCACCAAGGTTTGTAATTCCAGGGACTTGCGGGCTTTTGTTCAGACATAGATTTTATTTAGTAAAACTACAAATTTTCCTTTAACAATTTTTAGGGTAAATACAGCATAATTCAGGAGTCAGGAGTAAAACAGGCTTTATATCTGACTTTGAGACCTAATTTGTGTAATGCACCAAGCTGAAATCTGCTGGATGAGACAAGAAAATGCATAGGCGTAGCCCGTTGTAGACATCGCTCTCCTTAGGGAAAACAGCTATCTATCCAGTTCTCTTCTAAGATCAGCTTGAGTTATAGCAGTCCGAAATCATTTTCCCCCTTAACGCAAAAGTATTGAGCCATGTTTAGCCTGCCTATAATAGTACCCTTGAGGGTACTATTAGGACTCATATTTGATTTTTGAAATATACTTAGTGGCGTGACACGCCTAAATTAATACAAAAAATTTGTAAGTGATACCAATTCTGACTTTTCACGGTATGTGGAAAAGGTCATTTTCAGGGTTTCCCAAGCCCTAATTTTTCCCTTAGCTATTTTCATTAACTTAGAGCTATTGAGAATTAGGCTGTGGAAAAAGTCAAAGCAACCATAACTCGTTAGATGAGAAAATATAAAGATCGGGGACGAGAAGGCTTACTGTCGGTGAAACATACGCTCTTGTAAGAGTCAATTGTTCAAGGAGAAAATTTGGAGCGTTTAAAACAAAGATTGTCCGAGCCACAAGGATTTCATAACTATAGTCAAATTCAACAATGGCTCAATACCGAATTGGGACTCAACATAGCGTATAAAACGGTATATCAGTTAGTTCGCTATCAACTCCAGGCCAAACTGAAAATTTCTCCTGCGGTATTATTTGTGCTATCGACTGGGCCATGAAATAATACCTGGGCAGAGTTGGATATTTCAGTATTTCATGTCGATTCATCTCCTAATGAGATCGTCCAGGTTAAACAGATCGTCAATTGTGCGGCTCTCTAGATGCAAAGAAGTTACAGTTAGTAATTATTCTTTATTAACTGTTTTAAATATTTTAATTATCTGCTTAACTGTCTTAACTGTCTTAACTGTCCACTTAACTGTCTTAACTGTCTTAATTATTTACTTAACTGTTTTAACTGTCTACTCGGATTGTCTTACCTGCTATTGCATTTTCTTGAAAAAGCTGACATTATTTAAAAGTCTAGGTTAAGCACTTGGTTTTAAAAAAGCTAGTTTATTTTATCAAAAAATTAATCTTTGGCTCTAATAAATACATTCTAATTTACTGAAAATTGTCTATAGGATTCATGTCTTATTTATGAATACTATTTCAAATGAAACCTTACTTAAACGGGCTTTTCAGTCTCAAGATATTTTAAAAATTAAATCGCAGTCCTATATAATAAATTGAAATAATAAGAAATATCTACTTAAGAGGTAACTAATATTAAGCAGGAAAACAAAAATAAAATTTCAGATTCATTCACTTGATAATTTATAGTTTACATTATGCCGGCCAAATTTTTTTGCTTAAAAATGACTGAGCATTTAATAAAAATAAAATTTATCTCTACAATTAATTTGTTCACTAATGATAGTTTGTAAAACAAAAGTACGTTTACTAGAGGTTGTTAAAATATTTACCAATCAGCTATACTTGCTAGTATTTAGAAATAACTGATCTATTTATTGCATTTACCGAATGATCTTATTTGGAGATTAAAATATCGTGACAAACCAGGTATATAGCCAATCAGTTCTGACATTTGATGGTCAAAATGATTACATAGATTTTGGCAAAAATGATTTTGGTGGTGTTTTTGCTCAGGGAAGTTCAGCCTTTACGATTTCAGGATGGGTGAATCCTCATCAGCTAACAAATAAAGCCACTACATACGGGACGCGCAACGTTTTTTTTGCCCGTTCTTCAGATCGATATAGTGATAATTTTGAGTTCGGCATCAGTGAGTTAGGGAACCTAGATGTATACATTGATGAGAATCTTGAGAAGAGAATTAAAACTTTTGGCAATGGAGAATTAACTGTCGGACAATGGCACTTCTTTGCCATTGTTTTTAGTAAAGGTCAACTGAGTATATATCTTGATGAGTATGAGTATTTTGGCTATTTTACAGGTGACTCTTTAAACAAAGCAACTAGTTCTGTGACTCTGGGCGCGACTTTACACAACAATATATATTTCACAGGTCAATTAGCTAGCATTAGCGTCTGGAATTACCCCTGTCCCCCAGTGGAAATCCAGAGGCATCGCTATCAGCCTCTAGTTGGGAATGAACAGGGATTAATCGCTTACTGGCCATTAAACGAAGGGCAAGGGGCAACTGTAAAAGACCAGACTGGAAATGGCCATGATGGAAACTTGCGTGGCAATCCCAGTTGGGATGTAGCACAACTTCCATTTGGAATTACACAATCATCGAACGAGGCTGAGATACAAGGCCAGACAGCAAGTAGTTCCGAGGAGGAGAAACCTGCGGAAACTGTAGTGCTGGACGAAGAAAGCCAGTTGATTGCAGAAGTTCTCTCAAGTGAAGTAACTGCGATCGCTGAGGGCGAGTTGCAGCAAATGTCCGTTGAGGTTCCCCCTATTGTAGAAACTGGCATCCCGACAGAGGTGACAACTGTGTTAGCGCCAGCGGTAGCAAGGAACGAGCGTCACCCAAAGGGAAAAAAAGAGACAAAAAGACAGAGCGAAAAATCTGCGAACATTCAAACTCCCCAGCCAAAGGGAGAGAAAGCTGAAACAGCCCAAACTAGGGAAAGTCAAGTTCCAGTCAATATACAACAGCAGGAACAACCGCAAACATCAACTCAGGAGCGATCGCCAAAAACTATGAATACGAAAGCCAATCCCAAATATAAAATACTTGCCATTGATGGCGGGGGTATTCGAGGCATTATCCCAGCAATGATCCTGGCAGAAATTGAAAGGCGGACACAAAAGCCGATTTTTAGTTTGTTCGATTTAATTTCTGGCACTTCCAGCGGAGGAATTCTGGCACTCGGATTAACCAAACCCCGATTAGATTTAGAGGCAACTGATAGTTCGCCCGTCGCCCAATATAGTGCTCAGGATCTCCTCCAAATATATCTTGAGTACGGGGCTGAGATATTTTACGAGCCATTTTGGGAACAAATACTCGGTCAGCTAGAAGATATATTCGTTCAACCAAAATATTCTTCCGAGGGGAGAGAAGAAATTATCAGGCAATATTTTGGCGACACTCCTCTAGAAAATAATCTCAAAGAAGTTTTCGTAACTAGCTACGATATCGAGCAGCGAATTCCGATATTCTTTACTAACAAACTGGAAAAACAACAGACAGAATCGAAAAAATTTCGCAAGTTATGTGCAGGTTTTACGCTCACTGATGCGGCATTGGCAACTAGTGCAACTCCAACTTATTTTGCTCCCTATCGCGTTGGGAGTTCCCATAATCCCAACGGCTTCTATACTTTAGTTGATGGCGGAGTAGTCGCTAATAATCCAGCTAATTTGGCTATTTTAGAAGCGCAAATTAGTAGACAAGAAAACCGACAAGTCTTGAATACAGAGGATGTCTTGGTAGTATCTTTAGGTACTGGTTCCTTGACGAGTGTCTACCCTTATGACGAAGTTAAAAAATGGGGACTATTGCAATGGGCAAAACCGCTGTTAAATATTGTGCTTGACGGTGGAAGTGAAGTAGTAGCTGGAGAATTAGAACGGTTGTTTGAGTCTAGCAATAAAGGTAATAAAACTTCTTATTATCGATTTCAAACATTCTTAAAAAGCGAACTCGAAGCAATAGATAATGCCAAACTAGAAAATCTGCGACAGCTACAAGCTTTAGCTAATACACTGATTGCAGAAAAAAGTAAAGAAATCGATGAGTTGTGTAGTATTTTATCAAACTAAATCTGAGCTTTTATGAATGAGAATGGAGTGGAGTCAGTAATTTTCAATATCTGTTTGAAAATCAACTGCACAATCCTCAACCCAGAAACCAATACGAGAAAATGCGCTCAGTGATTAAATCTCTTGCTATTGAGCAAGAACGCTATTTTACAGCCAACGAGGTATTGGAGTTATGGCAAAATGGGGTCTTTAATTAAGCCATCTTATCGGATCATCGCTATTCCTGGGGAAGGGATTGGGCCAGAAGTTGTGGAAGCTTCCCTAAAAATTCTGCAACACGTTGCTAAAATTGAAGGCTTTACCTTACAGATGGACTATGGCTGGCTCGGAGCAACTGCTTTTGAGCAACTGGGTAGTTATTTACCTCAAGCAACTATCGAACTGTGCGATGGAGCCGATGGAATTGTATTTGGTGCGGTTACTCAAGGCGGACTGCTAGAACTCCGAAAGCACTTCGACTTTTTTTGTAATTTTCGCCCGATCCGTAGCGTTAAAAGTCTCCTGCATAAATCTAGCCTTCGACCAGAGAAAATTCAAGGACTCGATATTCTCATAGTTCGAGAACTGGTCAGTGGAATCTATTTTGGGCCATCTGGACGCTCCTCAGATGAACGAGGAAATTACGGATACCATACGATGCGCTATTACGATGAGGAGATTCGTCGGATCGCTCGTAAGGCCCTAGAACAAGCCCAATACCGCCGAGGATTACTGACAGTAGCCCACAAAGAAAATGCCTTGCCTCATTTGCCTTGGACTCGTCTAGTTCAAGAAGAAGCTACACAGTTTCCTGGCGTCGTCGTCGAAGCCCTACTGGTAGATAACTTAGCTATGCAAATGGTTCTCAATCCGCAGCGGTTTGATGTAATTTTGGCGGGGAATTTATTTGGAGATATTCTGAGCGATATTGGCGGTGCATTAGTTGGCTCAATTGGCTTATTAGGATCGGCGAGTCTTAATGCTAATGGATTTGGTCTGTACGAAGCGATTCACGGTACAGCCCCAGATATTGCCGGCAAGGGAATTGCTAATCCCCTCGGAACCCTCGGAGCCTGTATTTTAATGCTTCAGCAATGGGGGGAAGTGCAGGCTGCCCAACGGATTATTGTAGCGCAAGACCGAATTTTAGCTAAAGGATACCGAACAGCTGATTTGTTTACCCAAGGAGAAGAAATTTTAGTCAACACTGCAACTTTAGTTGACCTTTTACTGGAAGAACTTTCAGTTGTGCAACATTCTGAATTAGGAGTGCTTCATGAGTCACGCAAATAACGTTTTGCACCTTGGAGATGATATCAATACCGATGATATTATTCCTGCCAATCGGGCGACAAATGATCACCCCGATCACTTAAAACACTATGCTTTAGAACATGTTATTGGAGCAGGTGAACTGCTAAAATACAATGTGATTGAAGCAGGAGAAAATTTCGGCTGTGGTTCCAGTCGAGAAGTTGCCCCCATTGCCCTGCAAGCTGCTGGAATTGAAAAGATTCGGGCGCGATCGTTTGCTGAAATTTTTTATCGTAATAGCATTAATATTGGACTGCCCTTAGAAATTCTGGGGGAAAAACAGGAAAATCCTGTAGTTGATGCGATCGCAGCAGCCGGTGGGTTAATGTCTTTTAATCAGCTGCGTCGTCAGGGTCAGATCACCATTCCTCGCAGCCTGACTCCGCCACGACCGATGACTTTAGTGGAAAAACTCTTGGCCAAAGCCTCTGGCAATTCCTCCGTCCAGCCGGGAGAGGTAGTGTTTGCCCAAGTCGATTTAGCATTATCTCATGATGCTGTGGCCGGGCCTGTGGCCAAGACATTTTATAAACAGTATGGAGAAGGGGCAAAGTTATGGGACTCCCAAAAGGTGGTTTTAGTAGCAGATCACTTTATCCAAGTCAACGACATCCGGGCTGATGACAAAGCATATCTGATGTATGAACAGATGATTGAGTTTGCTAAAGTCCAAGGATGCCACTTATTTGATATGGTTTCCCCAGGTGAAGCAGCAGGCATCTGTCACGTTTTACTCCCAGAAAAAGGATTTGTCCGACCAGGAATGCTAATTGCCGGTACAGATTCCCATACCTGCACCTACGGAGCATTGGGAGCCTTTTCCACAGGCGTAGGAACGACCGATATGGCTAATATTTATGCCACAGGAGATATGTGGATTCGTGTTCCTCCAACTCTAGTATTTGAGTTGTCTGGAACCTTGCCGCCTAAAATCAGTGCCAAAGATATTATCCTGTTTATCCTGGGACAAATCGGCTGTGCTGGAGCTACCAGTAAAGTAATGGAGTTTAGAGGGTCAATCCTCGCACAACTGCCTTTTGATGAACGGTTGACTTTAGCCAATATGGCTGTGGAGTGTGGTGCAATCTGTGGTTTGATTGTTCCTGATGAAGTGACCCGTGAGTATGTAAAAAACCGAACTTCAGAAGAATTTGTAGAGATTAGCGGCGATGTTGATGCTGAGTACGAAAAGGTTTATCAATTTGACCTCAGTGATTTAGAACCGCAAGTCGCACGTCCTCCGAAACCGGATCAAGTAGTTGCTATTAGTCAGTTAGAAGACATTCCAATTACCAAAGCCTTTATTGGCTCTTGTACTGGGGGCAAACTCTACGATTTAGCTCAGGCAGCCGAAGTTTTGAACGGTCGCCAACTGGCAGATGGTGTAAACTTGTTTATTGTACCTGCAACCATTGAAATTCGAGAACAAGCCCAAGAGTTAGGCTACCTCGACATTTTTGAACAAGCAGGGGCGCAAATTCTCAAGACAGGTTGTGGAGCTTGTATCAATTCTGGACTTGGAGTTTTGGCAAAAGAAGAAACAGGGATTTATGCAACCAATCGCAATTTTAAAGGACGTAGCGGCGATCCAACGGGCAAAAATTATTTGGCCTCACCAAGAACAGTAGCTATCTCTGCTGTAAATGGAAAAATTAGCGATCGCTTTGATTGAACTGGGGACTGGGGATTGGGGACTGGGGACTGGGAAGAATTGAATGGCGATTGGAACCCCAACCAAATCGAACTATCAGAGCGGGGTAAATTAGAGATAAAACTCAAAAAATATTAACCCAATCTGAGCGCGAATGACTCTTATTTAGCTTAGTCTAGATTTTGAGAAAGGTTTCTTTATTTACAAAGACTCCATTCTCGTACCCTTAGTAATGTTTTAACCAAGAAAGGATTTTAGGTAATTCCAATGGACGAAATCGTTAAAAAGCTTGCTGGTCTGGGTCTTCCCGGCGTCATTCTCGTGATTCTAACAGTCACATCAGGGGGTAGTTCTGCCGCTGTTGCAGCTGCCATCACAGCGTTGGGAGGGCCCTTTGGCATCGTCGGAGGTATAGGAATACTTGGTCTAATAACGGTTTTAGGTGATACTGTCGCGGGATATGGAATTGAAGCTGTTCTTAAGGCCGTCTATACAGAACGCAGTAAAACCGAATCTGTGAGATTCCTCCTGAAAGAAATTAAAGATTTACCCATTTCAGAGGAGCTAAAACTCAAACTGAAAAATCACCTTAGCCCAGAAGCTATTACTGATACTGAAGAGGTTAAACCGCCAAAAACAATTGAAATTGTCGAAGAATAATTTCACTATTACATTCGTTTAAATTCCAGGCAAAATGGTACTAAATTAAGCGCGATCGCGCTTAATTTATGTCAAACAAAAAATGGACTATGAGTCCGATCGCATTGATTAAACCCTCAAAGTCCATCATTAAAATAATTCCCATAAAGTAGATGTTTCAAAAGGTAAATTTGATGCACTTGCGAAAAATCTCAATTTGCATTCTGCAATATTTAGCTCATATTTAGTTGATGTAGTACAACCCCATAATCTGGCTTACGTAATCTATCTATTGAACAGTTAGCTTTTGGATTGATGGAAGCATTAAGAACCCTAATTACTCATTGTCAGTCAAAAGATTCCCAAGGCTATACACCTTCTGATTTTTATGCTGCCAGAATAAATCAAAAACAACTTGATAAATTTATAGCAAAAATTAACAAAAATCAAACCAAATCTTAAATGTATTACTAGTGAACTATCGCAATTATATATACTAAATTTATGAAAGAAACTGTACTTAACTCTACTCAATCTATTGATAATTCTTCTGTTTTAACTGAGCAAGAGCTACACAAAATATTATTTGAGTGGAATGATACAAAGATAGATTATCCTAAGCATTTATCTATACATCAATTATTTGAAGCACAAGTAGAAAAAACTCCAGACAATATCGCTGTTGTCTTCAAAGAGCAACAACTAACTTATCAAGACTTGAACTACCAAGCCAACAAAATAGCACATTATCTACAAAGTTTGGGTGTAAAACCAGAGATGTTGGTAGGGATTTGCGTTGAGCGTTCCCTAGAAATGATTGCAGGAATGTTGGGCATCCTCAAGGCCGGTGGAGCTTATGTACCACTAGATCCAACGTATCCTAAAGAGCGTCTAAGCTTCATGCTCTCAGATTCACAAGTCCAGGTGGTGTTAACTCAAGAAAAATTCTTTGAAGAGTTGACTGTAAGCGGGGCGAAGTTGGTTTGTCTAGATACTAACTGGGAATCTTTAAACCGACAGAGCAACCAGAATTCCAGTAGTAGGGTTGCACCAGACAATCTGGCTTATGTAATTTATACATCAGGGTCAACGGGAACACCCAAAGGTGTGCTGATTCAGCATCAAGGCTTGTGTAATCTAATCCAGGCACAAATAAAGCTGTTTGAAATACACCACAAGAGCCGTGTTCTTCAGTTTGCTTCTTTCAGCTTTGATGCCTCAGTTTGGGAAATTTTCATGACTCTGTGTTCAGGAGCTAGCCTTTATATTGGAACTCAAGATTCCTTGCGCCCAGGAACAGATTTAATGCAATTTTTGCGTGAGCAATCAATAACTCAGGTAACGCTACCACCCACAGCACTAGCAGCGTTGCCAAAAGAAGAATTGCCAAACTTGCAAACCTTAATTGTTGGTGGAGAAGCTTGTAATCCGAAACTGATAGCTGAATGGTCAAAAGGGCGGCGCTTTTTTAATGCTTACGGGCCAACGGAATCAACTGTCTGCGCTACTGTGGCAGAATATACCTTTGGTGACACTCAACTGACGATTGGTCGAGCGATCGCTAATACACAAGTTTATATCCTCGACAACCATCAGCAACCATTTCCAATTGGTACTCCTGGCGAATTGTATATTGGTGGCGACGGCTTGGCCAGAGGCTACCTAAACCGCCCAGAGTTAACCAAGGAAAAATTTATCCCCAATCCCTTTGCAAAAGCAGAAGGAAGTAGATTATACAAGACTGGTGACTTAGCCCGTTTCTTACCAGATGGCAACATTGAGTTTTTGGGGCGAATCGATCATCAGGTGAAGATTCGCGGCTTCCGTATTGAATTAGGAGAAATTGAGGCGCTTTTGAGTCAACATTCGGATGTACAGCAGGCAGTGGTAATCGCACGTGAAGATATCCCTGGTGATAAGCGTCTTGTCGCCTACATTGTCCCTAAGCAAAAACTTGATGTGAGCGCCACTACCCTTAAGCGCTTTCTTCAAGAAAAACTGCCTAACTACATGGTGCCAGCAGTCTTTGTGATTCTCGACTCCTTGCCCCTTACTCCCAATGGTAAAGTTGATCGTCAAAATCTTCCAGCTTGCGATCGCTCACGTCCGAATCTCGAAGAAACCTTTATCACACCTCGTAACTCCACTGAAGCAACACTAGCAAGCATCTGGACTGAGTTACTGGGACTTGAGCAAATAGGAATCGATGACAATTTTTTCAATTTGGGCGGTCATTCCCTAATAGCAGCTCAGATTCTTTCCCGCATCCGCGAAGGTTTCCAAGTTGAGTTATTCTTTCACCATATCTTTGCCAAACCTACCATAGCGGGTCTAGCTGGGTTGATTGAACAGCACAGCCACCTGAAGCAGCAGTTGCAACGTCCTACTATGCAACCAATTTCACGGTCAGGATACTTGCCTGCTTCCTTTGCTCAAGAGCGAGTATATTTCATCCAAGAAGTAGCTCCTGAAAGTACTGCTTACCAAGCTCAGGTAACTCTGCGATTCACCGGCAAACTTGATGTAGAAGCATTAGAGCAGTGCCTCAGTGAGATTGTCCGACGGCATGAAATCTTCCGCACGACTTTTCCGGCAGTAGATGGACGCTTATTTCAGGTAGTCCACCCAGCCGAAGCAATCAGCTTAACAGTGATAGACCTCCAGACATTTCCTGAGTCTGAGCAAGAAGCAGAAATTCAGCTCCTATTTGATGCAGAAGTGCAAAAGCCCTTCTACTTAAATCAACTGCCATTAGTCAGGTGGTTATTGTTGAGGTTGAGCGACCAAGACCATATTTTGATCCACATCGAACATCACATGGTTCATGATGGCTGGTCTTTCAACAATGTGTTCTTGAATGAGTTTGTGAAACTTTATCAAGCCTTCTGTTTGGGTAATCCTTCTCTGCGTTCGCGCAGCGTGTCGCAGACAGACGCTACGCGAACCCCACTACCGGAATTAACCCTCCAGTTTGGAGACTATGCCCATTGGCAGCGAGAGTGGGTTAAAAGCCAGGAAGCCGAAGCTCAATTAGCCTATTGGCAACAACAGTTATCCGGCAGTCCGCCCCTGTTGGAATTACCATCTGACCGCCCGCGACCAGCAGAACAAACTTACAATGGCGCTCAAGTCAGGGTAGAGTTGCCCATTAGCTTGTGTGAATCCTTGAGAGTTCTGAGCCGTCAAGAGGGAATCACCTTATTCATGACGACGCTGGCAACTTTTTTAGTAATCTTGCACCGATACACCGGACAGGACGATCTCTGTGTGGGGACAGCTGTTGCCAATCGGCGGATGCGCGAGACAGAACAATTAATTGGCATGATCGTCAATAACCTGGTTTTACGCACCGATTTGTCTGGTAATCCCACGTTTCGAGAGTTACTGGGTCGAGTCCGCCAAGTAAGTTTAGAAGCCTTTGCTAACGAAGATTTACCCTTCGATAAAGTTGTGGAAGTTCTCAAGCCAATACGGAACTTGAGCTATAATCCCCTGTTTCAAGTAATGTTCAGCTTCCATGATTCTCCCCAACCAGATTTAACTCTCCCAGGCTTGAAGATCAGACCGAATTTAGCCCTCAGTAACCAATCAACAAAGTTTGATCTTGATGTCGTTCTGATTCCGCAACATGGCGCAGAAAAGGGAATTACTGTTATTTGGGAATACAATACTGACTTATTCGACGCTGCCACAATCCAGCAGATGGTAGAGCAGTATCAAACTTTACTAGAGGGGATTGTAGCTAATCCAGAACAGCGAGTTTCGGAATTACCACTGTTAACGCAGACTCAGCAGCAATTACTGGTGGAGTGGAATCAGACTCACAGGGACTATCCCGCTAAAGAGTCTATCCACAAGTTATTTGCGGCTCAGGTGGAGCGATCGCCCGACACTATAGCTATTCAACAAGAAAATCAATACTTAACCTATCGTGAATTGAGCGATCGCGCCAATCAATTAGCCCACTATCTGCAAAGTTTAGGAGTAAAACCAGAAACCCTAGTTGGTATCTGCGTTGACCGTTCTCTAGAGATGATTGTCGGCTTACTCGGCATTCTCAAAGCGGGAGGTGCATACATTCCCCTTGACCCTGCCTATCCCAAAGAGCGGCTGGCTGATATTCTCGAAGATACGCAACTGAGCATTCTGCTGACTCAAGAAAGATTTCGTGACAAATTACCAGATTATGCCGGAAAAACGATCTGTTTAGATAGAGCGAAGTTACAAATTGCTCAACACAGTACAGCCAACCCAATTAGCGAAGTTCAACCCCATAACCTCGCCTACATTATTTACACCTCTGGTTCCACAGGCAAACCCAAAGGGGTGATGATTGAACATCGATCGCTGATGAATTTTGTCATCACCGCAGTCCACGAATATGGAATTAATGCAGGCGATCGCATTCTGCAATTTGCATCAATTTGCTTTGATGCATCTGTTGAAGAAATCTTACCTTGTCTTTCAGTCGGTGCAACATTAGTGTTGCGAACCGAACAGATGTTGCACTCCAGCCATGAATTTTGGCGGTGTTGCCAAGAATGGCAGTTAACTGTTTTGGATCTTCCCACAGCCTATTGGCATCAGTTAGTAGCAGAACTTACCCCTGAAGACTCCCGAATTCCTGAAAGTTTAAGAATGGTGATTATTGGCGGAGAAGAAGCTCAACTGGAAAAAGTGAAGTGCTGGCACAGTAGTGTTGCTCACCTCTGGCATCCACCCCAATTACTTAATAGTTACGGGCCAACGGAAGCAACAGTTATAACCACCTTAGATCGCTTAACTCCAACAGCCACCTCTGTTGCGATCGGACAACCGATCAGCAATGCTCAGGTTTATGTCCTGGATCAATATCTGCAACCTGTCCCTATAGGAGTTCCCGGAGAACTGCACATTGGCGGAGCCGGATTAGCCAGAGGGTATTGGCAACGTCCAGAGTTAACCAACGAAAAATTTATCTCCAATCCCTTCCAAAGAAGCAGGGGAGCAGGGGAGCAGGGGAGCAGGGGAGCAAAAGAAGACCAATCCTCAGATTCCGATCGCTTCTACAAAACAGGAGACTTAGCACGATTTCGCGCAAATGGCAAGCTAGAATATCTCGGTCGGGTTGACGATCAGGTGAAGATTCGGGGCTTCCGCATTGAGTTGGGAGAAATCGAGACGGTGCTGAGACAACACCCACAGGTGTTTCAAGCTGTCGTCATTGCTCGTGAAGATATTCCCGGACAAAAACGCCTAGTGGCTTATGTTGTACCACAGGAGCCGCAACCTACCACCAATGAACTGCGCCATTTCCTGAAACAGAAGTTGCCTAATTATATGGTTCCCTCGGCGATCGCGCTGCTGAAAGCGCTGCCGATGACTCCGAACCAGAAGGTAGATTACCGCGCCCTACCAGCCCCCGACCTCTCCCCCACAGAAGATAATTTTGTTGCGCCCCAGACCCCTACGGAAGCGAGATTAGCGGCGATCTGGTCGGAAATCTTAAGACTAAAACAAGTCGGCATCCACGATAACTTCTTTGAATTGGGCGGCGACTCCATTCTCAGCATTCAGGTAATTTCAAGAGCCAATCAGGCGGGTATCCAAATTGCCCCTAAACAGCTATTTCAGTACCAAACCATTGCTGAGTTAGCTGCCGTGGCAGGTATCACTCGCCAAGTTACAGCCGAACAAGGGTTAGTGACTGGCTCTGTGGCGCTGACACCCATCCAGCAGTGGTTTTTTGAACAGAAATTGCCCGAACCTAATTACTTTAACCAGTCAGTCCTGCTGGAAGTGCCGCCAGACTTGCAACCAGAGTTATTACAGCAAGTTGTGCAACAATTGTTAGTGCATCACGATGCTTTGCGATCGGGCTTTGCCCGTCTCCCCTTCTCTACGATCCGCTACGCGAAGGGAGAATCGCGGTTTGTGCAAAAAGGGGAAAACTGGCAGCAGTTTAACGCCACCGCCCAGGAATCTGTGCCATTTAGCCTCATCGATTTGTCGCACCTGTCGGCAGAAGAACAACAAACAGCGATAAAAGCTGCGGATGCTGAACTCCAGGCTAGTCTAAACCTATCCACCGGGCCAATCGCACGAGTAGCACTGTTTCAATTAGGCCAGGATCAACCTGGTCGGTTACTATTCATCATCCATCACTTAGCAGTAGATGGCATTTCGTGGCGAATTTTGCTCGAAGACTTGGCTACTGGTTATCAGCAAATCAGTCGTGGCGAAGCTATTAAACTACCACCTAAGACAACTTCGTTTCAGTATTGGAGCGATCGCCTAAGAGGATACGCGCAATCATCAGATGAGTTGAATTACTGGCTTAGTGAGTCTAGTTTGAAAGTTACCGCCTTGCCCGTAGACTATTACTTAGACTTCTCTGCGAGACGCTATGCGAACGCTCAGTACAACCCTTCAGCTAAAGAAAATAACACCATAGCCTCAACCGATTCTGTGTCACTTTCTTTAACTGAAGAACATACCCGCGCCCTCTTGCAGGATGTACCCTCTGCCTACAACACTCAAATTAATGATGTGCTGTTGACTGCCTTAGTGCAAAGCTTTGCCCAATGGACGGGAGAACGTTCTCTACTGGTTGATTTAGAGGGACATGGACGGGAAGACTTGTTTGAGGATGTGGATTTGTCGCGCACCGTGGGCTGGTTTACCACCTTATTCCCCGTTCATTTACAGCTAGAAGAAGTTGACCATCCAGGAGAGGTTTTAAAGTTAGTTAAAGAACAACTGCGGCGCATCCCCAACCGAGGGATAGGCTATGGCGTGTTGCGATATTTGCAGCCGGATGACAGTATACGCAGGAAGCTACAAAGTTTCCCGCAAGCGGAAGTAAGTTTTAACTACCTTGGTCAGTTAGATCAGGTGCTTAGGGCATCTGCTGTGTTGGGTTTGGCTCAAGAATTCAAAGCTGAACAGAGTTTACTTAATAAGCGCAGCCACCTGTTAGGAGTAAGCGGATTCATTCGTGCAGGAAGGCTGGAAATGACTTGGGCTTATAGCGAGAAAGTTCATAAACGAGACACCATTGAGGGTTTGGCCTTTGGGTTCATGGAGGCGTTGCGATCGCTCATTGCCCACTGTCAATCCCCTGATGCGATCGGTCATACACCTTCAGACTTCTCAGCAGCCAGATTGAGCCAAAAACAGCTTGATAAATTCATCGCCAAAATCAATAAAGACAAAACCAAGTAGTCATTTGTTCCCAATCCCCAATCCCCAATCCCCACTCCCCACTCCCTATTCTCATGAACAATATCGATGATCTTTATGAACTTTCGCCCATGCAGCAGGGGATGCTGTTTCATACCCTTTATGCGCCAGAATCAGAAGTTTATTTTGAGCAGTTGCTTTGCATTCTCCAAGGAGAATTAAATTTTCCTGGGTTTGTACAAGCTTGGCAGCAAGTTGTGGCGCGACACCCAGTTTTACGCAGTTCCTTTTATTGGGAAGAGATAGAAAAACCCTTGCAAATGGTGAGTAAGCAAGTGAATTTGCCGTGGGAGAAACTGGACTGGCGGAATTTAACTCCCGATGAACAACAACAGCATCTAGGGGATTTTTTGTCAGGCGATCGCCAAAAAGGGTTTGATCTAGCTGAAGCTCCTCTAATGCGCTTCACCGTCATCCAGCTAGAGGAATATACTTACCAATTTATTTGGAGTCATCATCATATTCTCTTTGATGGTTGGTCGATGCAGATTATCCTCAAAGAAGTTTTAGCTTTCTATGAAGCACATCAGCGAGGCGAACATTTACGCTTAGTACCCTCTCGCCCCTATCGAGAATATATTAATTGGTTACAGCAACAGGATATTGCTCAAGCAAAGAACTTCTGGCAAAAAACCCTCCAGGGTTTAGAACTTTATACCCCTTTTATAGGCAACAGGGAACAGGGAATATACGATGAGCAAACTTTTCAATTATCTCAAACGCTAACTGAGAAATTGCAATATGCGGCTCGACAGCACCATTTAACTCTGAATAATTTGGTGCAAGGAGCATGGGCATTGCTACTTTCCCGCTATAGTTCGACTTCGCTCACTATAAACAGTGGAGAAAGCGATGTGGTATTTGGTGCAACTGTATCCGGTCGTCCACCGACGCTTGTGGGAGTGGATTCGATGGTGGGGCTACTGATAAACACCCTGCCCAGACGAGTACAAGTTACAGGAAAAGCGGAATTATTACCCTGGCTCAAGCATTTACAAAGCCAAGCATTTGAACAGGAACAGTATGCTTATTATTCCCTGGCAGAAATTCAGCAATTGAGTGATGTTCCCCCAGGAATGCCTTTGTTCGAGAGCCTTTTAGTGTTTGAGAATTATCCGCTAGATTCTGATCAACAGGATACCAAAAAAACTTTAGAAATTAGTCATCTTCGTTGTTTTGAACGCACGAATTACCCGCTAACGGTGGTGGTTAATCCTGAATCACAATTGTCTGGAAGGATTGTCTATGATACCAGTCGTTTTGAGCAAGAGACAATTGTCCGCATGATTGGACATTTCCAAACATTGCTAGCAGGAATGGCAACCAATCTACAACAACATATTTCCCAATTATCTCTGCTCAGTGCAGCCGAAGAGGCAGAATTAATTCTACAAGAGAATAGTCAAAACATAGATTCTATTCATTATAAATGTATTCATAGTTTATTTGAAGAACAGGTAGAAAAAAGCCCCGATGCAGTAGCACTTGTATATGAAAAGCAACACCTAACTTATCGGGAATTAAATAACAGCGCCAATCAATTAGCTCATTATTTACAAGCGTTGGGAGTTAAACCCGAAATACGGGTGGGAATTTGTGTCGAGCGATCGCTTTTAATGGTGGTAGGAATACTCGCTATTCTCAAAGCGGGTGGGGCTTATGTTCCGCTAGATTCAGCTTATCCTTCAGAAAGACTAGCATTCATGGTGGAAGATGTACAGACACCAATTTTACTAACGCAGAATCATTTGTGCGCTCGGCTCCCAATCCATAATCAAACTGTAGTGAATCTTGACTCAGATTGGGAAATAATTGCTCAACACAGAGAAGACAATTTGCTCAGTGATGTTAATCCAGAAAACTTAGCTTATATTATTTATACCTCTGGCTCGACGGGAACACCAAAGGGCACAGAAGTTGCTCATCGTAACATTATTGGTTTTATGTTTGGGGTTGATTATATTCACCTTGATGCAAAGCAGATTTGGCTGCAACATTCATCGATTTCTTGGGATGCACTAACCCTAGAACTTTGGCCGCCCTTGCTTTATGGTGGGTGTTGTGTACTTTACCCAGGCAAAATTCCCACACCTGAAGACTTGAGCCGCATCATCCAAGAGCAAAAGGTTAACACCCTGTTTCTGACTACAGCCCTATTCAATCTCATGATTGACACTATGCCGGAAGGTTTGTCAGGAGTTAAACAACTGTTGACTGGGGGAGAATCCGTTTCTGTACCTCATATTCGTCGCGCCTTAAAATTATTGCCGGGAACGCAATTAATTCATGGTTATGGCCCTTCAGAATGTACCGTAGTTACTTGTTGTTACGCGATTCCCAAACAACTTGCTGAAAATGTACAGTCAATTCCCATTGGAAAACCCATCGGCGACAGAAAAGTTTACCTACTAGATAAAGATTTACACAGAGTTCCGATTGGCATTCCTGGGGAACTTTATGTGGGTGGGGCGAGTGTTGCTAGAGGTTACTTAAATCAACCAACATTAACTAGTGAAAAATTTATTCCTAATCCTTTTTTTGAGGGCGATACACTTTACAAAACCGGAGATTTAATCCGCCGTCTCCCTGATGGGAATCTGGAATTTCTGGGTCGAATTGATACACAGGTGAAAATTCGTGGTTTCCGCATTGAATTAGCAGAAATTGAGGCAGTTTTAAATCAACACCCTGATATAAATCAAGTCGTGGTCATTGCACGGGAAGACACCCCAGGAAACAAATTCTTAGTTGCCTATCTTGTTGCCAAAGATAATCCACCAACTCCTAGCACTCTGCGAAACTTCCTCAAGACAAAGCTGCCTGATTACATGATTCCCGGTGCTTTCATATTTCTGGAGGCATTCCCCTTAACACCTAATGGTAAAATCAATCGCCGTGTTTTGCCTACTCTAGATGCTTTCCAAAGAAATCTAGAGGTTGATTTTGTTGCTCCTCGCACACCTACCGAACAAGAATTAGCCACAATTTGGGCTGAAGTTCTCAAATTAAAACAGGTTGGAATTCATGATAACTTTTTCGAGTTAGGAGGACATTCTTTATTGGCTACCCAAGTGATTTCTCGTTTAAGAGAAGCTTTTTGTCTAGATTTTCCTCTGCGTTATCTGTTTGAAAATCCGACCATTACTGAACTCGCCCAAAAAGTGATTGATCAACAAATTGAACAAGCAGAAAATGATGCTCTATCACAGATTTTAGGGGAAGTTGATCAGTTATCAGAGGCAGAAGTGACGCAACAATTGCTTTTATGAGTATTTTTAAACGCAAAGTAAGCGCAAAGGGATGCAAAGTCTTTTTATAGAGAATTAACTACAAATTAATAAAATCTTGTACTTTTTATCTCTCTGTGTCTCTATGGTTCGATTAAAAAAAACTAATTTTCAACAACAATTATTATGAGCGATATACTAAAACGTCTAGAAGCCCTTTCACCAGAAAAGCGAGAATTAGTTCTACAAAAACTGAAAAAGCAACAGCAATCTCCACAAAATAATGGCAGGCTAACTCCGCCCCTAACACCCGTATCGAGAGAGCAACCACTTCCCCTCTCCTTTGCCCAACAAAGACTCTGGTTTCTCGACCAACTAGAAGGCGAAAATTGTGTCTACAATGTCCCGTTTTTCTGGGAGATTAACGGATTTCTGAATAGAAGTGCCTTAGAACAAGCCATAACAGCAATTGTTCAACGTCATGAAGTGCTACGTACCACTTTCTCATTTGTCGATGAGTCACCGATACAGATAATCCACGCTCATCCTCAACTGACAATGCAAGTAGTAGACTGGCGACAATTGACTGAAGAAAATCAGTTAAGCAAAGCGCAGCAATTAGCGACAGAAGAATTGCAACAGCCCTTTGACTTATCAAACCCACCTTTGCTGCGGGTAAAGTTGTTGCAACTGACTGACCAATCCCATCTATTGTTGCTCGTCATCCATCATATCGTTTGTGATGGCTGGTCGATGGATATATTCCGCCGTGAATTGTTCAGCTTTTATACCGCATTTTGCGCCGGAGAACTTTCTCCCTTAACTGAATTACCGCTGCAATATGCCGATTTCGCCCACTGGCAAAGACAATGGCTACAGGGAAAAGGACTCGAAACTCAACTCAATTACTGGCAAAAACAATTAGCTGAAGTTCCGCCTCTGCTAGAATTGCCCACAGATAGAACCCGCCCATCAGTTCAAAGTTTTAGAGGGCGTAGCGAGTTTGGGAAACTCAATCAGGATTTAACACAGAAGTTGAAGCGTTTGAGTCAGGAGTCAGGAACTACTCTGTTTATGACCTTACTGACGGCATTTACCCTGTTACTTTCGCGCTACAGTGGACAGGAGGATATTGTAGTTGGTTCTGCGATCGCTAATCGCAATCGTCGTGAAACAGAATCATTGATTGGCTTTTTTGTCAATACCCTAGCATTACGTACCAATCTGCAAGGAAATTCAACTTTCTTAGAATTACTTGAACGAGTGAAACAAGTAACCCTCGATGCTTATGACCATCAAGATTTACCCTTTGAGAAACTAGTCGATGAATTGGGATTAGAGCGATCGCTTTCTCATCATCCCCTATTTCAAGTGGCTTTTAGCTTGCAAAATGAAACTCAGCAGCAACTAGAAACCAATGGATTAACCCTTACCCGTTTCACATGGGAAAACACCACAACTCTGTTTGATTTGTCGCTGATTTTTCGAGAAACGCCCCAAGGGTTAACAGGAGAATGGGAATATGCCACCGATTTGTTTGCAGCCAAAACTATCCAAAGGATGGCGGGACATTTTGCAGTTTTACTTCAAGGAATTGTCGATAATCCGCAACAACGCATCTATACTCTACCGTTGATTACAGAGGACGAACGTCAGCAACTGCAAATTTGGAATCAAACTCAAGTAGTTTATCCCCTCAATCAAACTTTGGTTGAATTGTTTGAAACTCAAGTTGCCAAAAACCCTGATAATCTTGCTTTGGTGTTTGAATCCCAAAGCTTAACTTACCAACAATTTAATCAAAAAGCCAACCAAGTAGCTCATTATTTAATTCAAAATCACCAAATTAAGCCAGACACTTTAATTGGTATCTGCGTTGAACGGTCTTTAGAAATGATTATTGGTGTACTCGGTATCCTGAAAGCGGGTGCTGCTTATGTGCCAATTGACCCCAATTATCCCAAAGACCGGATTGAGTTCATGTTAGAAGACTCTGGGACATCGGTGTTGCTAACCCAAAGTCACCTCAAAGAGCAATTACCCCTAAATAAACTGAAACACCAGATCATTTGTTTAGATCGGGAAACTTTTAATTCGGCGTTAACAGATAATCCCAATCCTCAAAGTAAACCTGATAATTTAGCTTATATAATTTATACCTCTGGTTCAACGGGACGACCCAAAGGGGTAATGATTGAGCATCGTGCAATTGTCAATCTAGCTTTAGCTTGGGCTGAAACTTTTGAAGTTAAAAACCACAGTCGTTGGCTTCAGTTTGGGTCTTTTAGTTTCGATTTATCTATTGGTGAAATTGCCACGGCTCTGTCCACAGGTGCTTGTTTGTATTTAGCGAAGAAAGAAACTTTGTTACCTAGTCAAACCTTGGTGGACTTGTTGCGCGATCGCAAAATTTCCCATTTCACGTTACCTCCTTCCGCCTTATCTGTATTACCTCAAGCCTCATTACCTGATTTGCAAGCCGTAATCGTTGGTGGTGAAGCTTGTGCAGCAGAATTGGTGGCACAGTGGGGAACAAAACGACGTTTTTTCAACTGCTATGGGCCAACGGAATCGACGGTTATCGCCAGTATATCTAGTTGCGAACTGAATGGGAAAAAACCCTCCATTGGGCAACCGTTATCTAATATCCGTATCTATATTTTAGATGCTCACCATCAACCATTACCCCCAGGAATAACTGGAGAATTGTGCATTGCGGGAGTAGGTTTGGCACGAGGCTATCTCAACCGTCCCGATTTAACCGCCGAAAAATTTATTGAAGTGGAATTATTTGGCAAAACTGAGCGAATTTACAAAACTGGCGACTTGGCAAGATGGGGTTTTGATGGCAACCTTGAGTATCTGGGCCGCATTGATGCTCAAGTTAAATTACGGGGCTTTAGGATTGAACTTGGGGAAATTGAATCGCTATTATTGCAACACACTTTAGTGAAAGAAGCGGTTGTTATTTTATCTGAAACTGATAATAATCCCAGGTTAGTAGCATATCTCACGGCGGCAGAAAAATCCGTCAATTTAGGGGGTAAACTCAAAGATTACCTGAAAATTCGCCTCCCGAATTATATGGTTCCTAGCCAGATTATGGTATTGGATCAGTTGCCCCTTACCTCTAACGGTAAGCTAGATCGTAGAGCATTACCAACACCAGATACAGCCACTTCCACTAACTTTGAAATGCCAGTTACACCAACTGAAGAACTGCTGGCTAGCTTATGGCAAACTCTCCTGAAAGCTAAGTCTGTTGGTCGCCAAGATAACTTCTTTGAATTGGGGGGACATTCCCTGTTAGCAACCCAATTAGTTGCCCGCATTCGTGACATTTTTAGAGTAGAAATGCCTGTCCGCAAGGTATTTGAGCAGAGTGTTTTGTCTGAGTTGGCAACAGAAATTGACAAAGCCGCTGGCGCGATCGCGCTACCACCCATCACACCACAACCTGAAAATACTCCCAAAACTCTGTCCTTTGCTCAATCAAGACTCTGGTTTTTAGCCCAACTTGAAGGCACTGGAACCTCGGCTACCTACAATATGTCAACAGCCCTGCAACTTGACGGCAAGTTGAATATAGAAGGGTTGCGTGCAAGTTTTGATTATCTCCTCGAACGCCATGCCATTCTACGTACCTACTTTCCTGCACTGGAGGGAGAGGCGCAAGTAGTTGGACAAAATCCAGAGGATATAGAAGTGCTGGCGATTGCAGACTTCCGAGAACTTGATCCCCAAACTCAAGCAGAAACCATACAACGGTTAGCCGATACTCATGCCCAAGAACCCTTTGACTTAAATACTGGCCCTTTGTTCAAAGCAAAACTGCTGCAACTTAGCGAACAGAAAAATGTGCTGCTCATTAATATGCACCACATTATTAGTGATGGCTGGTCAATGGGAGTGTTTAAGCGCGAATGGGAACAGGCTTATTCTGCTTTTGCTGCGGGATATGCTCCGAATTTGTCACCGTTGCCGATTCAGTATAGTGATTATGCAGCTTGGCAGCGCAGTTGGTTACAAGGGGAGATTTTAGAAAATCAGGAAAATTACTGGAAACAACAACTAGGCGATGCTCCTCGATTGCTGGATTTGCCTACCGATCATCCCCGTCCAGCGCAACAAAGTTACCAAGGTGGGCGTGAAGAATATCGTTTGAGCAATGAACTGACTCAGAGACTTAAAGCTATTAGTCAACAACAGGGAGTTAGTTTGTTTATGACCCTGTTAACGGCTTTTAGTATCTTACTATCTCGTTACAGTCGTCAAGAAGATTTATGTATTGGTTCTGCGATCGCTAACCGCACCCATAGCTACACAGAAGGATTAATCGGCTTTTTTGTTAATACCTTAGTATTACGGAGCAAGGTTAAGCCAGAGATAGGATTTAGTGAGTTACTCCAACAAACCCGCCAAACTTGCTTAGATGCATACTCTCATCAAGATATTCCCTTTGAGTATTTGGTAGAACAGTTACAACCAGAACGCAGTCTGAGCCATAATCCCTTATTCCAAGTGATGATGGTATTGCAAAATACTCAAGAAGCAGGGAAAAATGTTAGTTTACCAGGGCTTGATATTCAATACTTGGAGCAAAGTTTACCGTTTGCCAAGTTTGACCTAACACTGGATTTTTGCGAAAGGGGCGACCAACTGCATTGTATGTGGGAATATGCCACAGATTTATTTGAAGCAGAAACGATTCAACGCATGGCGGGACATTTTGAAGTCTTGCTCGAAGCGATCGCAAAAAATCCCCAACAGCCTATCAGCAACCTGCCTCTGATGACAACAGCAGAAATCCAACAACTGCGAACCTGGAATCAAACCAATATCGATTATTCTCAAGACCAGACGCTGACGACTCTGTTTGAACAACAGGTAGCAAAAACGCCCGATAACATTGCGGTAGTGTTTGAAGATTGCAGCCTTAGTTATCAAGAACTTAACCAAAAAGCCAATCAGCTAGCGCATTATTTGTTGGAACTCAAAAGAGAACAACAATTACCTGATAATCCATTGATAGCTATTTGCGTCGAGCGATCGCTCTCAATGCTCATCGGTATATTTGGTATCCTCAAAGCAGGTGGGGCTTATGTGCCGATTGATCCGAGTTATCCCCGTGATCGCATTCATTTAATCCTCGAAGATAGTAATACAGAAGCATTACTAACAACAAAGCTTATTCAAAAGCAACTTCCCCTAGAAAAACTAAAAAATCCCTGTCAAGTAGTGTTTCTGGAAAAAGAAACATGGGCTGATCAGCCAACGGACAACCCCAACTCGCAAAGTAGCCCTGATGATTTGGCTTATGTGATTTATACTTCTGGTTCCACAGGGCGACCTAAAGGTGTTGCCATTGCACAATATAGCCCGATAGCTTTGGTAAAATGGGCGCATTCAGTCTACAGTGCAGAACAGCTTGCAGGTGTCTTAGCATCAACCTCAATTTGTTTCGATCTCTCCATTTTTGAAATTTTTGTCCCACTGACTCAAGGTGGTAGTGTGATTGTGGTAGAAAATGCACTCTACATTGAGCAAGCACGCAACAGTATTTTGCCGATGACCTTGATTAATACTGTGCCGAGTGCTGCTGCGGAACTGCTCAATATGAATGCTATTCCGGCAAGTGTTCAAATCATCAACTTAGCTGGCGAACCATTAAAAAATCGTCTGGTACAGGCTTTATATCAAACCACATCAGTAACGGGGGTTTATAACCTCTATGGCCCTTCTGAAGACACAACTTACTCGACTTTTACGAAAGTTGCCAAAAATGCCCAGCATGAACCAACTATCGGTAAAGCGATCGCTAATACCCGCATCTATATTCTAGATAGCTACAACCAACCTCTTCCCCCAGGAATACCAGGGGAACTCTGCATTGCAGGTGCGGGTTTAGCACAGGGCTATTTGAATCGTCCCGATCTCAGTACTGAAAAATTCATTGATCTCAAACTGTTCAACCAAACTGAGCGGATTTATAAAACTGGCGATTTAGCTCGTTGGCTACCTGACGGCAATTTACAATACTTGGGTCGCATTGATCACCAAGTCAAACTTCGTGGTTTCCGCATTGAATTAGGTGAAATTGAAGCAACTTTAGTCAAACATCCAAAAATTCAGGAAGCGGTTGTCATTGTTCGGGAAGAAACTGATCTCGATCAACGTCTGGTAGCTTATATCGTCCCCACAGCGACAGATGAACACACAAGCCAAGGTGAACAAGTAGAATTGTGGGAACAAGTTTTTAATAATAGCTACTCTCAAGAACAAGCCTCAACCGATGACCCAACTCTCAATCTAGCCGGTTGGAATGATAGCTATACAGGAGAAGCAATTCCCCAAGTGGCAATGCAGGAATGGCGAGATACAACAGTTGCCCAAATTCTAGAACTTAAACCCAAACGAATCTGGGAAATCGGTTGCGGGACAGGGATGTTATTGTTTAAAATTGCGCCCCATTGTCAGCATTATCTAGGTACAGATTTTTCATCTGAAGCATTACAGTATATTGAGCAATATCTAAAACAGCAGTCTCTCAACGACAGAGTTACTTTAAAAACTAGTGCAGCCAACCAGTTTGATGGTATTGAGACAAATGCTTACGACTTGGTAATTATAAATTCTGTTATCCAGTATTTTCCCTCTCTGGATTACTTTTTACAAGTATTGGAAGGGGCTGTTAAAACTGTGACAACTCAAGGAGCGATCTTTATTGGGGATGTGCGAAATCTCCATTTACTAGAGGCTTTTCACACAGCAGTCGAGTTTTATAATGCTCCCGATGAGTTGTCAATTAAGGACTTGCGTCAACAGATTAAAAAAAGCATTGACACCGAAGGCGAATTACTAATTGATCCTGATTTCTTTATTGTCCTAAAACAAAGATTTCCTCGGATTAGTCATGTACAAATCCAATTGAAACAGGGTTATGCTCAAACGGAAATGAGCCGTTTTCGTTATGACGTTGTTTTATACTTGGATCAGATAGATAATTCCGTCGCTGAACCAGAGTGGTTAGATTGGCAAACTGAGCAACTGAATCTGCAAACAATCGAGAAAATTTTAACAACTCAAGAACCAGATTTACTAGGCATTAAGAATATTCCGAATGCGCGTTTAAGTTCCGAAATAGCGCTGTTAAAACAAATTGCTCAATTAGATGGTACTGTTACAGACTTAAAAGCGGCAGTTACCCAAGCCAAATTAGGGATAGAACCGGAAGCCTTCCGAACTTTAGCGCGAGATTTGCCCTATACCCTTTTCATCCAATATAACCCCACAGGTTTTTCCGATTACGATGTTGTTTTTCAAAAGAATATCCCCGGACAAGCAATATTGCCAAGATTTGCTCAGGGTAAAAATTTGCGGCTGAAACCCTGGCAACATTATGCAAATCAACCGTTGCAATATCGCACCAATCAAGTTGATCCAGCCTTATTAGATGAATGGCGAGATTTTCTGGGCAAAACTCTCCCCGATTATATGATTCCTAGCCATTTCACTGTCTTAGAAAAACTGCCACTAACACCAAATGGAAAAGTAGACCGTAAAGCTTTACCTGCATTAAATGCAATTGTTTCATCAACAGACATTGAATTGCCTTTAACCTCGACAGAAAAATTGCTTGTCGAATTGTGGGCGAAGCTGCTTAAATATGAAGCGATTGCCCGACATGATAACTTCTTCAACTTAGGGGGACATTCATTATTAGCAACCCAACTGATTGCCCGTATCCGTGATAAATTCAAGGTGGAAATGCCCCTACGGAAGGTATTTGAATTCCCTATCATCAGTGAATTAGCGAATTATCTTGACACCTGTATTTGGGTTAATTCCAATGATGAAAGTATACAGCCTCTCAACTCAAACGAAGAGGAAATCGAATTTTAAAGTACTACGGTTTAAAACACGTCCTCAAGTAAAATTTATCTTTAACTTAACCTATGATTGCCTTATCTGATTCCATTTGTCTCACTCTCGAAGCATATCTGCAAATAGAAGAAAAAAGCAACATCAAACCCGAATATATTGATGGGCAAGTTTACGCAATTGCGGGAACAACTGACACCCATAACACCATTGGACTAAATCTCCCTTTATTGATTGTAAAAACTCTCAGACACTTACTGTTTACTCTTCAAAGTTCCTTCCTCGTATCGACAGTCAACTTTGATTGTGTCCAACTAAATTATGAAAAAAAATGAGCAAGTAGTTTCTTTAATGCTTCGTTTGCAAAACATAGGATGCCGAATTTGGGCTGAAGATGATAAGTTACGGCTTCGTACAACCAAAAATGCCTTAACAACTGAACTAAAGCAGGAAATTCAAACCAACAAAGCAGATATATTAGCATTCTTAAATTCTGCTAGAGCCATATCTGTCATGGCAGAAGAAATTCCGACCTTACCAGATGATGCCCCTAAACCTCTTTCCTTTGCTCAACAACGCCTCTGGCTTTTAGCGCAACTCCAAGGCCCATCAGCTAGTTACAATATGCCGATGGCTTTACAACTGGATGGAAACCTCAATATTGATGCTTTGCATTCTAGTTTGGCTTATCTGCTTAACCGTCATGCCAGTCTGAGGATGTATTTTCCTACAGTGGCGGGACAACCTCAAATTGCGATCCAAAATTTAGATGACATCGAAGTTTTAACGATACAAAACTGGCGAAACCTTGATGAATATCCCCAGTCCCCAACCGTTCGGCGTTTTATCGATACTCATGTTCAAGAACCGTTTGACTTAAATACTGCTCCTTTGTTTAAAGCAAAACTGCTGCAACTGAAGGAGCAAAAATACGTGCTGCTCATCAATATGCACCACATTATTAGTGACGGCTGGTCGATGGGGGTATTTGTCCGTGAGTTACGACAAGTTTATACCGCCTTTGCCCAAGATCAGACCCCAAACCTTGCACCATTGCCTATTCAATACAGCGACTACGCAAACTGGCAACGAAATTGGTTACAAGGCGAAGTATTAGAAACCCAGATCAACTACTGGAAAAATCAACTCAGCGATGCTCCCCCATTACTGGAATTACCTACCGATTATCCCCGTCCAGCATTGCAAAGCTACCGAGGCGATCGCTCAACCTACTCCTTACCGCCTGACTTAACTCTTGCCATTAAAACTTTAAGTCAACAGCAAGGGGCAAGTTTGTTTATGACTTTGTTGGCGGCTTTCAGTGTTCTGCTTTCTCGTTACAGTCGTCAAGACGACTTATGTATTGGTTCTCCGATCGCTAACCGCACCCATAGCTATACAGAAGGGTTAATTGGCTTTTTTGTCAATACCTTGATATTGCGTAACCAAATCAAGCCGGAACAAAGCTTTATTGAGTTCCTGCAACAAACTCGCCAAACTTGTTTAGATGCATACTCTCATCAAGACATTCCCTTTGAGTATCTGGTAGAACAGTTGCAACCAGAACGCAGTATGAGTCATAACCCCTTATTCCAGGTGATGTTAGCACTGGAAAATAATGAAAGTCCCGATCTAAGTTTGCCAGGACTAGAGATTGAATGGCTTCCATTAACTTATCCGTTTGCTAAGTTTGACCTAGCACTTCTGGTCATACAATCTGATAACCAATTAAATTTAACTTGGGAATACGCTACCGATCTCTTTGAGAAAAGTACTATCCAAAGGATGGCGGAACAGTTTGAAGTTTTGCTGAAGGGAATTGTCGATAACTCTGGGCAACCTATCAATACTCTGCCTTTGATGACAGCGCCCGAACTTCTGCAACTACAACGCTGGAATCGAACTCAAAGTGACTATCCCCACGATAAAACTCTAGTTGAGATATTTGAACAACAAGTTGCTAAAAACCCTAATCATCTTGCTTTGGTGTTTGAATCCCAAAGCCTAACTTATCAGCAACTTAATCAAAAAGCGAATCAACTCGCTCATTATCTAATTCAAAATCACCAAATTAAGCCAGACACTTTAATTGGTATCTGTGTTGAACGATCTTTAGAAATGATTATTGGTTTACTCGGTATCCTGAAAGCAGGTGGTGCTTATGTGCCCATTGATCCCAATTATCCTCAAGAGCGGATTGGGTTCATGTTAGAAGATTCTGGGACATCGGTGTTGCTGACCCAAAGTTTCCTATTAGACCAATTACCCCTAGCTAACCTCAAAAACCCCTGTCAGGTAATTTGTTTGGATGAGGAAACTTTTGCCGAAAGATTAAAAGAAAATCCTAGTCCCCAAAGTACGCCTAATGATTTGGCTTATGTGATTTATACCTCTGGTTCGACGGGACGACCCAAAGGAGTGATGATTGAACACCGCGCAATTGTCAATCTCAGCTTGGCCTGGGCTGAAACTTTTCAAGTTCAACACCACAGCCGTTTGCTTCAGTTTGGTTCTTTTAGTTTTGATCTATCTGTTGCTGAAATTGCTACTACCTTCGTCACTGGTGCTTGCTTGTATCTTGCTAGGAAAGAAACTTTGTTACCCAGTCAAATCTTAGTTGACTTCTTAACTCATCATAAAATTTCCCATAGCTTTTTATCTCCTTCGGCCTTATCTGTTTTACCTCAAGCGACCTTACCCGATTTGCAATGTCTAACCGTTGGTGGCGAAGCTTGTCCAGCAGAATTGGTGGCACAGTGGGGAACGGGACGGCGTTTGTTTAATTGCTACGGGCCTACGGAATCTACAGTTAATGCTGCGATCGCACTTTGTCATCCTAATGGACAAAAGCCACCCATTGGTCAACCATTATCTAATATCCGCATCTATATATTGGATGCTCACAATCAACCCTTACCCCCTGGCATACCTGGAGAATTGTGCATCGCTGGAGTTGGTTTAGCACGAGGCTATCTCAACCGTCCCGATTTAACCGCCGAAAAATTTATCAACATTGAGTTATTCGGTAAAATTGAGCGAATTTACAAAACTGGCGACTTAGCAAGATGGGGGTTTGATGGAAACCTTGAGTATTTCGATCGCATAGACGATCAGATTAAATTACGGGGTTTTCGGATTGAACTCGGTGAGATTGAATCGATTTTGTTGCAACATCCATCAGTTAAAGAAGCAATTGTCACCTTATATAAAACTGAGAGCAATCAGAGTTTAATTGCCTATCTAACGGGAATCACCAATGATTTGTCTACCCAATTGAAGAATTACCTCAAATCCCGTCTGCCCGATTACATGATACCTGCTCAAATCATCGTATTGGATGAGTTACCTTTAACTCCCAATGGCAAAATTGATCGGAAAGCTTTACCTGCTCAAAATGGTGTAATTGAGGGCTTATATGAACCTGTACGCAACGAAGTCGAAGAACAATTGGCGCAAGTTTGGTCTGCTGTACTCGAACGTCAAGATATTGGGATTCATGATAACTTTTTCGGTTTGGGCGGACATTCTTTATTAGCAATCAAACTGCTCAATAATATTCAACAGATATTTGAGCAACAACTTTCTTTAAGTAGTTTATTTCAGAATCCTACCATTGCTCAACTAGCGGAACAACTTTGTAATACTGAGGTTCAACAGTCCAATCCCGATTTACTTTCACTCCAACCTCAAGGAGATGCAAACCCTCTATTTTTTCTTCCTGGCGCAAACGGACACGGCTTCTATTTTCGAGATTTGGCAATCAATTTAGGAACTAAACGCCCCGTGTATGGATTGGAAACTCCAGGGCGAGACGGCTCTAACCCACTCCCTGAATCAGTAGCAGATCATGCGAGTCAACTGATTTCTATATTGCGTCAACAACAAGCCAAGAGTCCATACATATTAGTAGGATACTCTTCAGGTTGTGCCGTTGCTTTTGAAATAGCTTCCCAACTCGAACAGCAAGGTGAAACGGTGGATTTACTAGCTATCTTGGACGCTGGACTAGTTTCTAAGCCTGAGTATTTAACTAATAGAACAGATATTGATTGGATTTGGCAATCGATTCAACGGATTGAAGCTTTAAAGGGAGTTTCTTTAGGACTCGAATACGATGATTTAGCCGCTCAAAGCGATGACCAAGGCAGGTGGAATCTGGCCGCAGAATATTTGTACCGATATAATATCCTCCCAGAACACTCAACTATTTCCTTACTCAAAACCAATCTAAAAGTGATGAAAGTGCTAACGCTCAATTACGCAAATTATCAGCCTACTCATCCAATTTCTGCACCCATTGTTTTATTCCGCGCTCAAGAAGTTAAGGAGATTGTTGTGCAAGAACTCCAAGCTTTTTCTGATTACGATTTACCTGATTGGGGATGGCAGGCTTATACTCAAAAGCCTGTCAAGGTGATTTCTGTACCTGGAAACCACGGTCAAATGCTTTATGAACCCAATGTCAAACTATTAGCTACACAATTACAAGCCTTGATGGGAGATGGAGCAGAGTAGAGTATTCTGAATCCTTATTTCTCCCACGATAAAATAATTTTGCAAGAGGTCTAATGGAAACACTTCCTATCAAAATTTCTGATGAAACCCTGCGAGATGGAGAACAACAAGCGGGCATTTTCTTCTCTTACCCAACTAAACAAAAACTCGCCCATTTAATTGCCCAAACGGAAGTTGATGGACTAGCCATCATGCCCTGTGTTTGTGAGCAAGAAGAAGAACTAGTCAAATCATTAGTATCAGAGGGATTAGATAGTCTGATTACTGCTTGTACCTTAATGGGAAAGCAGCACATTGATCAAGCCAAAATGTACGGAGTTAAGCGCATCATCCTTTTTTACGGACTTTCTGATCGACTGCTGTTTCTAAGAGATCCTCAGATTCGTCTGTTGAACGAGTTTAAAGGAAAAACTATTGATGACGATATCCCAGCAAAAGTAATCGATAGAATTCGCCAAAACGCCATTGATTTAATTGTCGAAAATTTGCGCTATGCCACTACGGTTGCTGGACTCACTGTAGACTTTGCAGCCGAGGATGCCTCAAGAGCCGATTTTGACTTTTTAGTGCAATGTATCCGCTCCTTTGCCCCTTATACTGAACATTTTATGCTCTGTGATACAGTCGGAGTCCTCAGTCCAGAAAAGAGCTATGTCTGGATTAACGACCTGCTCCAACGGACAACAGGGGTTGCTTTCGGGGTACACTACCACAATGACATGGGCTTGGCTCTCGAAAATACTCTCCAGTCCGTCATCGCCGGAGCGACTTTCGTATCGGGTACATTTTGCGGGATTGGGGAACGAGCTGGAAATGTTGCCATTGAGCAGGTGTTAAATGGGTTGCGAGTCCGTTTTGGAATTGAAGTCAAGGGGATTAACTATGATGCTCTGGCCGCTGTGACTGATTACATTGAGCAATTGGGAGTTCGTCCAGCCGCACCTTACTCTCAAACTGCTCAACGCCACGAATCAGGTATCCATGTCAATTCTTTGTTTTGCGATCCTCAAAGCTATGCTGTTTTCCCTTACAACACCATAGAGGTTCTCTTTGGCAAATGGAGTGGAGTCAGTAATTTCCAATATCTATTTGAAAAGCAACTGCAAAATCCTCAACCAAGGAAGCAATATGAAAAAATGCGCTCAGTGATTAAATCTCTTTCTGTTGAGCAAGAACGCTATTTTACAGCCAAGGAGGTATTGGAGTTATGGAAAAATGGGGTCTTTAAATAATCCATCTTGTCGTGTAGTAGCTCGCTGCTCTCGTAGGATGCAAAAAAATATCTGCAATCTACATCTCATAGCTAAAGCATATAGGCTTTGTTTGCAAATTACTGTAAAAAATCTCAAATAATTGCAAAACAAAGGATGTAGTCAATATAGTAAAATACCAAAGTTATTCAGTCAGCCTCAAGAGCCTTAACTGATTTTTACAACATGCAATCCAAAACTGTTCATAATAAAACCATAACAAAGACTCCTTCGGCTTTTACTCAATTTTGGGAGGATATCAAAGCGATCGCAGCGCCTTACTGGTATCCCACAGAGGCATGGGGTAGAGCATTTTCAGACGTGATTCGTGCATGGGGAATGCTTTTTCTCCTGATATTATTAATCCTCGCACTCGTAGGTGTAACTGCCTTTAATAGCTTCGTAAGTCGCTATTTGCTAGATATCATTATTGAAGATAAAGATTTTACTAAATTTTTTAATACGTTATGGGTTTATGGCGCTGCCCTTGTTTGCGTAACGCTCTTAGTAGGATTTTCTAAATTTATCAGAAAACAGATCGCTCTTGATTGGTACAACTGGCTAAATAATCAGGTTTTAGCAAAATATTTTAGCAATCGTGCTTATTATAAAATAAATTTTAAATCTGATATTGATAACCCAGATCAACGTTTATCCCAAGAAATCGAACCTATTACGCGAAATGCTGTCAGTTTTTCAGCTACTTTCCTAGAAAAAGTGCTGGAAATGGCGACTTTTTTGGTAATTCTCTGGTCAATTTCCCAATTTGTTGCAATTTGTCTAGTTGCTTATACGATCGTAGGCAATGTGATTGCTGTTTACTTGACTCAAGAATTGAATAAAATTACTCAAGAGGAACTCGAATTTAAGGCCGACTACAGTTATGCCCTAACTCATGTTCGGAATCATGCTGAATCGATAGCTTTTTTTCAGGGAGAAAACCAAGAATTAAATATAATTCAACGAAGATTTAGTAATCTTCTAAAAAGTGCTGAACGCAAAATTAATTGGGAGAGAAATAAGGATATTTTTAGCAGAGGATATCAGGCTGTTATCCAAATATTTCCATTTATAGTACTCGGGCCTTTACAGATTAGAGGTGAGATTGATTTTGGACAAGTTGGCCAAGCCAGTTTAGCTTGCAATCTGTTTGCTAATGCTTTGGCAGAATTAATCAATGAATTTGGAACTTCTGGACGATTTTCGAGTTACGTTGAGCGTTTGGGTGAGTTTTCAGATGCGTTAGAATTTGTTACCAAAGAACCAGAGAATGTAAGTACTATTAAAGCAATCGAAGAAAACCGTCTAGCTTTCGAGAATGTCACCTTACAAACACCGAATTATGAACAGGTAATCGTCGAAGACTTATCACTTTCTGTTCAACCTGGAGAAGGTTTATTGATTGTTGGGCCAAGTGGTCGAGGTAAAAGTTCTCTATTGAGAGCGATCGCTGGTTTGTGGAACGCAGGGACTGGTCGTCTGGTGCGACCTCCCCTAAAAGAAGTGTTGTTTTTGCCCCAACGCCCTTACATAATTTTGGGAACTTTGCGAGAACAGTTAATATATCCTAATACAACTCGTAAAATGAGCGATCAAGAACTCGAAGAAATTTTGCAACAAGTTAACTTGCAAAACTTGCTTACCCGCGTCGATGGTTTTGACACAGAAGTTCCTTGGGAGAGTATACTCTCGTTGGGAGAACAACAACGTCTTGCATTCGCACGACTATTAGTTACTCGTCCTAGCTTTACTATATTAGATGAAGCAACAAGTGCTTTAGATTTGAGTAATGAAGGAAATTTATATCAACAGCTACAAGAGACAAAAACAACTTTTATCAGTGTTGGGCATAGAGAAAGTTTGTTTAATTATCATCAATGGGTTTTAGAACTATCACAAGATTCAAGTTGGCAACTTCTTCGCGTACAGGATTATCGACTTCAAAAAGCAAAAGAAGTTGTTACAAATCTTCCCGATAATGCTGAAATCACAATAGATGTTTTACCCAATAATGAATCCCAAAGTCAACCAAAAATATCGCCAGAGATAGACGCGATCGTAGGTCTTTCTCATAAGGAAATCCAGACATTAACAGACTCTAGCATTTACACCATCAGAAGCAAGGCTAGCCTTGGGAAGTCCATTACTACTAAGGATGGCTTTACCTACCGCTATGACAAAGACCCGAAGGTGTTGAAATGGGTAAGAGCTTAACAACTATTTATACTTTTGGATATCAAGGTCATGCTAACTAAACAGCAAAGACAACTAATTACTTACGAAGCTATTTCAATTTACGAACGAACCTATCAATTACCCATCTTAAAAAATCAGGGTGTAAAAACAGTTCAAAAAAAAATTAGAGAACGTCAACAATTAATTAAAGAAGGTGTTCGATATCATCATCAGCTTGGCGGGATAATTAAGCGAAAAGAAGAACTTAGCCAGGGAGAAATTTTTGACGAAATCCAATTATTCATTAAAGACTACAGTCACATTATTGATTTTCTAGAAAATTATAAGGATATTTATCAGAATTTTTTGTTAACCCTTACAGACGACTTGAAAAATTTATTTAAACAAAAATATTTAGAAATAAAAAGTTTAGAAGATGAAAGAATAAAATTAGAGCTAAAAAATCACAAAAATCCGAAAATACTGGATGAGTTAAGGTGGGAAAAGCAAGAAAACTTTAAAGCAGTTTTGCTGTTGAGTAATGCTTATTTTTTAATGTTAGAAAAAATAGGATTGCTTGGTGAAGGAATTAAAAATCTTGCAGAAGATACCAAAAATCAAAAAGAAATTGTTCAGCAAATAGTTAAAGATTTAGAAGTCTATCAAGAGATTTACGAATATCAAAAAAAAGCCTATAAAATTCGTCAAGAAATAGCAAAAATTGCCCATACTGCAATCAATTTTGAAAATTCTTTACAAGATTACTTTAGTCCCTTTCAATCTTTAATAGATGAAGTTGTAAAAGTAGATGAATATTTTTATGCAACTGTTGGAGATATTAAAAATCTAGGAGATAATATTTTAAAGTATCAGTCAAATTTATTTAACCTTGAAGAAACCGAGGCAATTTCTGAAACTTTTCTCGATTTCATGGTGACAAGTTATGATAAAAAAGCCAGATTAAAAGATGCTTTTATTCAATCTCAATTATTAGATTGGCAAATCCATAATTTTGATTTGAGCGAAAATGGCGTCTTTTTAGACAAGGGTATTGATTTAATATCTAACTATATATCCAAGCAACTCACCGATCAAATAAAAGTGCTAGGTATAGCAGAAGTAAATTTTGTCTCTACAGCGCCTCTATCTGCTGTTGAAGAAACAGGATTGATGGGACTAACTAATAATGTTACGTTGACAAAAAAATTTCCTAGCAATAAAGATATTGATTATACCCAATTGCGGGATATCCTGGCGCAGCATAAGTGGAAAGAGGCTGATATTGAAACCACTAAATTAATGCTAAAAGTCATGAGTAAAAATTATTGGAATGAAGTTTATAAGGAAGATATTGATAACTTTTCTTGTCAAGACCTTCACACCATTGATCAACTTTGGGAACAATATAGTTATGGTTATTTTGGCTTCAGTATTCAGCAAACTATCTGGAGCGAAATGGGTGGTCAAGTAGACTATGAAACAGAAAAGAGACTTGGCGATCGCCTTGGTTGGCGAAAAGAGGGAAACTGGTTAGACTATGAACAACTAACTTTTAAATTGTCCCCCATGACACCGATGGGACACCTACCAGCCAAATGGTTACACTATGACCAACATAGCTTTGACTTATCCCCAAAATCATCTACAGAACACCTTTCAATGGGAGCTTGGCGGGTAAGGTCTTGGTTAGTTTGGCAGATGCACTTATTCTTTTCTCGTGCAAAAAATTGTAACGAAACTTTCTGATGCGTTAATCGCACATTTGTTAAAAATAGTAAAAATTAGAGTTAAAGCTAATTTGAGGATATACATGAGTAATAGTAAGCATTCTGATACAGAAATAGAAATTTTACTTTTGGGAAAATGGCGTTTTGATACGTCTTCGGAAAAAATTACTACTGAATTTAAAGATGATATGACTTTTGAGCAAACCAGGGTTCAAATATTGCTTTTCTCTAAACCTAAAGAACTTATAACAGGTAATAAATTTACTGGGGTATGGTATGTAAGTCAAAAAAAATTGTATTTGAATCTTAGAAGTATGCCAAAATCATTTTTTAATTTACAGGTTCCACTAGCTTTTAAGATTTCTCTTGCAGATATGGTAGCTACTTTAGGTTCAGTGTTTATGGCAGAAAATTATGAAGTTGTTAGAATTAATAGTTCTAAATTTCTCATCAAGGATAAAGAGCAATCAATTATTGGGACAAAATTAAATAATACTAGGAAGTAATAGAGCTTGTAAAATCATGAAGCAGGGGAATCTACATTACTTTCTGATTTAACCTGTGCCGATGCATGCATAATCACTAAAGCATTTAAGTATCGTGACAGACTCAGTGCCAACCACAACTGAAAACCCCTATACAACCACCAACTTTTCATCATCACTCCTCAAACACCAGCTTGCTAAACCTGACTTTATTGACACTATTTGCAATGAGCATCTCAAAAAGCAGAGATTGATCATTCAATTTATAGCTGGCGATTGATCGTAGAATTAATGCTAGTTATTAGCAATAATCTTACAGTAACTAGGGCAAGATGCTATGAGAAGTTGGATATTTACCATTTGAGCAATTCAAGAGTTCCGAGAGCCGCCAGAAGCGATCGCTAGCCTTAGATAGAAGAATTCTCACAGATTATCCGAACAATTTAGAATTAGCATCACCTAAAACAAGTGCAGGTTCATGCATTTGCACTTCTTCTACTCCCAGATTTTTAATTCAGCAACCCCTATGTATAGCGGAATTAACTTAGTGGTGGAATTTTTGCTAAAATACCCTTTTTCAAAAGTTCGGGTCGTTCTGACCAAGGCAGTAAACCATCAGGCTTAGTATAATATTGATCTGCACATTGCAGTACAGCAGATGCACAGCCATCAACTGGTAAATCGCCAAAGAGATAGGTTGATTTCCCTTCTGCTGTAAAGGCGATAACACAAGAATGGTTACAAGCACTCATGCATTCAACTCCCTGAATGAGGAATTTATTTCGCAATTCCCAATCTTGTGCAAGTTGTTGAAGCTGTTGTAGTAGTTGTTCACCTTTACTTTCACCAACTCGTTTACCGTCTTGCCACACGCTGGCGCAGGTCGTGCAAACAAATAAAGTATGTTGTTTGTCCAGCATTAATTTTGAAGGTGTAGGATTAAGTCCGAATCGCAGATATGACACTTTGTTGCAGTGGTGCAACTGCAACGTCAGCTATTGAGTAAATTTGGCAGAAATGATGTTGCGAAAGCTTTCACGCCAGCAAAAAACTAGCGTAAATAACAGTTACACCAAAGCGTAATTGCAATGATCAATAAACTGCTTATAATTTCATAGCTATGAGTAGTCCGTGGGGTATCCCTCTGGCACTATGAGAACGTGAAACTGATCTATCGCTGAAATATTTATGGCAATTTTCACCTGTACCTCGCAGATGGGCGTGAGTTTGTCTGTTACTTTCGGCGGGCATTCTGACTTTGAAGCATGAGCTTCATTACAGCTGCGGGACAGCGCCGGATTTACACCGGACTTTCCCCCTTGCGTCTGATGGCTGACCCCCACCAGAACCGAGTTGATATTGGTCTAATAATAGCATGATTATTAATTTCAGCATACTTAAACTGACTCGTTGCGATCGCTACCATTTTTCATCCGCGATGCCTGCGGTGTTCTCGTTGCGATCGCTAACCCGTCTCACTAGCTGACAAATCAAAATCCCAACACTTTAGCAAATACTTTTTCCCCGTCACTGATTCTCGATGAAATCGAAAAAGTAAAACGACAGTCTCACAAAGGTTTCAGCGTTAGCAGAGAAGCTTTTTAGCGGCTTGCCGTAGGCATCGCGTTCAGAGAAAATGGATAAAGTCGAGCTAAGAGAGGGATACTTTTAAGTCTCTTTTTGCCACTACTCGTCAGTTGGGAATCAGCTTTTTTGAGTATGTGCGTGATTGGATTTCTCATAGGGGAATAATCCCAATCGCCACTATTATTCGGGATAAATCTTCTCTCAATCTTTTTGGTTGGTCATGGCAACAAGAATCAATGCCTACGCCGACTAATTGAGCCGATACTAGCCTCACAGAGAATTGGTATTATTTAAGGGGAGATAAAGGAAAAACTCCGCTCCTTTTCCTGGTGACGATATTACACTTAGTTGTCCCCCATGTTTTTCCATAATAGAGTAGCTAATCGATAATCCCAAGCCTGTTCCTCGACCAACAGGTTTTGTTGTAAAAAATGGGTCAAATAGACGCTGCTTCACTTCCTCAGACATCCCAGACCCATTATCTGCAATTTGAATGGTTACTGTATCGGCATCAGTCATGTTGGTACGAATTCGGATGGTGGGAATTGCTGTTTGTCCATATTCAGTTGTGATTGCTCTTTCATTTGTTGTAAATGATGAATCCAAGGCATCGATAGCATTGCTGAGAATATTCATAAACACCTGATTGATTTGGCTGGCATAGCAGTTAACTTCTGGCAACTGTGCATATTCCTTAATCACATCGATCACGGGGCGGTGTGCTTTCTCTTCTACGCGGTGCTGTAAAATTAGTAAGGTGCTGTCGATGCCTTCGTGAATATTGACAGGTTTCGTTTGGGACTCATCCAGACGCGAGAAGTTGCGGAGAGAAAGGACAATTTGGCGGATGCGATCCGCTCCCACTTTCATTGATTGCAGCAATTTTTGTAGGTCTGACTTGAGGAACTTGAAATCTATTGCCTCTAGTTCTTCTTGAATCTCAGCGAATGGTTGAGGATAGTAGTGCTGATAGCGCTCAACCAAGCGCAGTAACTCTTGACAATACTCATTGGTATAGGTGAGGTTGCCATAAATAAAGTTAATCGGGTTATTAATTTCGTGGGCAACACCTGCCACCATTTGTCCCAAGGAAGACATTTTTTCAGTTTGAATCAGTTGGGTTTGCGTGTGTTTAAGTTCCTCTAAAGTTTCCGACAAATGCTGATTTTTCTCATTCAACTCAAGAGTTCTTTGCTGTACCTTGTCTTCCAAGGTATGGCTGTAGTCCTCTAATTGAACTTTTGCCACGGCTAGATTGCTATACAACATAGCATTTTGCAGGGAGATGGCAGCTTGTGCTGTGAGCAGCCGCAAAATCTCAAGACGGTTTTGGGTGAAGGCTCCAGTCGTCAAACTGTTTTCCAGGTAGAGGATGCCAATGAGCTGGCCACGATTGTGAATGGGCATACATAGCAAGCTTTTGGGTTGCCATTGAATGATGTAGGGATCGTTGGCGAAGGTGGTTTCTGTGCGAGCATCATCTAGTACCAGAGTTTCGGAGGTACGTGAGACATAGTTCACAACCGCTTTGGGAATATTCTGGCTGGCTGAAAGAGGAAAGGGGCAATGGTTCATGATCCCAAGCTTTTCACCCGCTTGCTCTTCTGACTGGGGAATTGGATTTGTGTAGCTTGCTGCCTTCGGCATCGCCATTTTGCCAGTCGGGTTGCTGGTTCTCTGAGCCACAACCACCCAGTTATCCTCTTGAAGCAGCAGGAGTACGGATTTTTCAGCTCCGGCATTTTCGATTACGACTTGCATCAGGGTCGTCAACAGCTTTTCTAATTCAATTTCTCCAGCCAGTGCATGAGAGGCTTTGATCACCGTTGCTAAATCTAACGCTTCAGATCCACTGGAAGTAGTGTGTCCCAATCCGATTGTAGTAGTTTGGGTGAGGGTTGAAGAACCAGTTTCCTGCGGCTGTTGGATCGTAGCCAATAATTGAGGATATTGATGTGACAACTGCTTGACTTTAGCTACCGCTCCCCAGTTGAGGTAATTATAATAGGCATTTGCCAGGTACATTTGAGCGATTGGCTGTTTATTCCATTCCAGGTAAAATCGGGCAGCCAGTTCATTGGCGAGGGCTTCTTCCTGAATGTATCCATTTACTTTTGCCCCAGCGATCGCGCGATCATAGAGATCCAGTGCCTGCGCGATTTGTCCCAACACTCGGCATTGTTCGGCTTTTACCAGTTCAAATTTGTGCAAATAATTCATGGGTGCGTGGTGCGCCCAAATCTGCATTTTTCCCTGGTTGTCTGTCACCCGTTCCAGCAGTGTTTCTCGCCAAGAAGTTGTAGCCGTAGAATACTCTGCCAGAGCCGTCAGTGAATCATAGAAATAAAACATCGGCACAGTGGCATAGCCCATGCCTGCAAGTAGATATTTTCTAGCTTGAGCGGCTGTTTCCACTGCTTGAGAGAGGTTTTCAAACAGATAACAGAGAATCAACTTGTGGAGCCAGAAGTAGTGAAGCCCAGTCAACTCATTGGCATTAACCAGTTGGGTCACAAATTTGGCTTCGTTAAGGGCCTCACCTGTTAAAATGCAGGGATTTTCAGCTTTGCCAAGCAAGTTCAAAACTGTTTGCCAGAAGATGCGGCAGTAGTTGAGGGTCGTGCCTTGCTTAAAATTTTCCAAAATATGACTGTAAGCCCCGATGTCTTCCTCTAACGAGTTCAGTTCTCGACCCAGGAAATAAGAATACTGGCAAATGTCTTTCGCATTGAAGCCTACGTAGTATACATTTCCGGTTTCTAGGGCAATCTTGTAGCCCTCCAGCATGAGCTGTAAGGATTTTTGCAGAGGAGACTTTAAATAGGTAATGAAAGCACCCACAACATAAAATACAGTGGGTTTGATATCACTAATATTAAATTTGTCCGTTAATGCCAAGGCAAGGTTGCCCACTTGATCGGCTGTTTCAATATCTTGAAGAATTCCGTTTAAAAGAATGCCATAGCAGGCATAACAGAAGGCAGAAAATGGGGCATTGCCATACTGAATCGACGCTTTGACTTGAGACAGGATAAGTAGCGGAAACAGATTTGGCTCGGCGATGTAAACGGCTGGAGCAACGTTTGCCACAATTCGGGTAACTGCCAGCTTGTCTTTTGCTGTCATCACGGGTAAGTCAACCAAGGAAGCAATCTCACGTCCATTAATTAGGGCAGCAGTTTCCTGAAGGGCTTGCTGAATATCGTGGAAAGTGGGTGTTTCTGGGAAAACCACGTCGAACTGACTCATTCCCTGGCGGGCGAGCGCGATCGCGCCTAGCACATCATTTTGAGCTGTATATGCCTGGATTTTGGTTTCGTAAATGCTGACTTGATCCAGTGGAGTTTTGGTTTGCTGCATCACTGTTTGAGCCAATTCTTCCATCTTTTCATAGGCATCACAAAGGTAAGCAGCCTCAGCGGCTGATTCGTGCAGTGCTAGAGACAATTCATACTGGCTTTGCCAACAGCCGGATCTCAATAAACGAATCCCAGTGGTCAAATACTCAATTGCTACCCGGTAAGCCGTGGAAGACTTGGCTTTGCGTCCTGCCAGCAGGTTGAGTTGTACCAGTTGATCGCGATCCGCCTGGGATGCGGTCAGTTCTATGCCAATATTTAGTTGGTTGACAATTTCAAAAATGATCTTTTCTCGCTCAGTTTCCGGGGTATTGCTTAACAGCAATTGACCAATCTTGAGGTGAGTTGCTGCTTTTTGATTCGCCGGAATTAGTGAATAAGCGGCTTGTTGAATGCGATCGTGGAGAAATTTGTAAGCAATAGTTATTGATCCGTTGCTATTTGTGATTTGCGGGTTTGTCAGTTGTCCCTTGTCAGGCAGTGCGTTGCTTTGGTTCCCAAAGTTGTAGTAACTACCGAACCCGTAAGGGTCATTCGTCATTGGCAGATTGTTCTCAACAGATGACAAATCACCCATGACAGCAGACTCATTCTGAAAGAATTTATACCCTTCGCCACTGGGCAAGATTAATCCATCCTTAAGAGCTGGCCACAGATCCGCAGCCGTCTGTGCTGGAGATTTTTCATAGACAACCGCCAGGGTTTCTAAATCAAATTGATTGCCGACACACGCAGCCAGTTTCAGAACATCCTGAGTCTGCGGTAGTAATTTCTGGAGTTGCAGCGCCACAAACTCCACAATATCTTCTGTAAAAGAAAGCGCCCGGATTTGAGCAATATTACACTGCCAACTGCCTATTCTAGTCCCAAACGTGATCAGCCCATCTTCATGCAGCGATTTGAGAAACTGGCTAGTGAAAAATGGATTGCCTTTGGTCTTTTGATACACCAGATTTGCGATCGCTAGTGCTTGTTCTGGTGAATATTTGAGGGTATCTGCAATCAGTTGATTGAGGTCAGTCTGGGTAAGCACAGAAAGGACAATACTATTAACTGTAATTGCCTCTTGACGCATCTCGTCAATGGTCAACATCAGGGGATGTGCAGATGAAACCTCATTATCCCGATATGCTCCAATCACTAGCAAATAAAAGTTGCTTGCTTCACTCATCAACAGATGCATCAGATTTAATGAAGCGGAGTCTGCCCACTGTAAATCATCGAGGAAAATGACGAGGGGATGGTCTTGGGTTGTGAATACTTGAATGAATTTCACAAACAGCAAATTGAAGCGGCTTTGGACAGCACTGCCCGATAATTCCGGAACGGAGGGCTGTTTACCAATGATGCGTTCGAGTTCTGGAATCACCTCAATAATCACCTGACCACTCTCACCCAATGCGGATAAAATTTGGGTTTTCCACTGCTCAATTTGAGTATCACTCTCTGTCAAGAGTTGTGCCATTAAGTCCCGAAACGCTTGCACCAAAGCAAAAAAGGGAATATTACGATTAAATTGATCGAATTTGCCCTTGATAAAGTATCCCCGCTGACGGGTGATCGGTTTGTGAACTTCGTTGACAATTGCCGTTTTACCAATGCCAGAGGAACCCACCACCAGCATTAGTTCAGAAGTTCCCTGGCGCACCCGCTCAAAGCTTGCTAGCAACATTGCGACTTCTACTTGACGACCGTAGAGTTTTTCGGGAATCACAAAGCGATCGCAAACATCCCGCTGTCCTAGCCCAAACGGCACAATATTGCTGCTTTCCTGCAATTGCTCCAAACAGGTTTCCAAATCATGCTTTAGCCCTAATGCACTCTGATAGCGGTCTTCGGCATTCTTCGCCATCAGTTTAATTACAATATCTGAAACTGCCTTAGGAATTTGGAATTGCTCCAAAGGAGCAGGTTGTTTCGCGATATGGCAATGCACCAATTCCATCAAATCATCAGATTGAAATGGCAATTGCCCCGTCAACAACTCATAGAATGTGACTCCAAGAGAATAGAAGTCAGTGCGGTAATCAATCCCCCGGTTCATTCGCCCGGTTTGTTCGGGGGAGAGATAGGCGAGGGTTCCTTCTAAAATAGTCGGGCTGATTGAAAGTTGGGTAACTCTTGGCAGCAGTGAAGCAATGCTAAAGTCGATGAGTTTGACTTGCTTGGTGGTAGGATTGATCAGGATATTGGCGGGTTTGATATCCTTGTGGATAATTTGGTGATGATAGAGATCACCCAGAATATCGGCAAGCGCGATCGCAATCTGTAAAAACTCAGTCAATAAATAAGGATGAAGGGGTAAGGAATTTTCCTGATTTCCTGTCTCGCTGAGTCCTTTCCTTGTAAAAGCGGTGTACTCGTTCAAAGAAACTCCGCCAAAGTCTTCTAAAATAAGGGCAAGTCGATTTTGGCAACTCTCCAGGCTGTAGACCTGGACAACCCCAGAGACATTTAAGATTTTCGCAATTGTGTACTGATTTTTGAATTGGCTCAATTCAATCAGACTGGGATAGCAACTTTTAAGGAGTTTGATGACAACTGGGGTTTGATCAATCTCTCGCCAACCTCGATAAACCAGGGTGCGAGTGCTGGTGTAAATGCTTTCACCAATCCGATAGCCGGGAAGATCAACTCGATTCTCTAGCATAATTATTGCTACTGGATAACCTGAGTTCAGTTTTCCCTAATTCACTGGTAATATTACAATTTATACGTCAAATGGGTATGACTATAGTGGTAAGCTACAGTCCAGTCATAATATATAGCAGTTTTCTTTTGCATGAAGTACAAAGCTGCGGGTTTTGAAAAAGAGGCAAGGGAGCAGCGGGGATAGAAAACAATTGGGATTCGACCCCACAGCCACGAGAACCACTTATAAGAAGTGGGGGACTCAGATCCATGTTCCGATACAGCTTCACAGATCTTGGATGGGGTCATTTCCCCTTGCTCCCTGCCCCCATCCAAGAGCCTCAACGAAGAGGCAGGAGGTAGAAACTCTTTATATCTGATGCGTGAGTCCTGCATTTTGTACCTCACTTATTTGCAAACTGCTGTAAGTAAGAGAATGTTTGAAAAGTTGTTGATGGAGCGTTACTCAAATGAGTGAGTTCGGCAAAACTTTAGAAGACAAGAGCATGAGCTATGTTGGAACGATTACAAAATTTCCACTGGGTGTTCACGATCTCAAGTCTTTTATTACTTCTGAGAACCATCTGTTCGTTCTCAGCCATATGGGAATCCCAGCCATTGATATCGATCAATGGAGGTTGAAAATTTCGGGATTAGTAGAGCAGAGTCTTGAGTTGTCATATGAGAATTTGCTGAGTCTGGAGTATCAGGAGTTAACAGTTTTCCACCAATGTTCAGGCAATCCGCTTCAACCCAAGGTTCCCACAAGACTCATTAGTAATGTTAGATGGGGTGGAGTTTCGCTCAGAGCAATTCTTAATCAATTGCAAGTCAAACCTGAAGCTCGTTATGTCTGGTTTGTCGGACTTGACCAGGGTGTTTATGAAGGAGTTTCTAGCGATTCATATATTAAAGATATTCCGATCGCAAAAGCCTTGGGTCAGGATGTGCTTCTGGCGTACAAGCTTAACGGTGAACCTCTTTCAGCAGAGCGAGGTTTTCCGTTGCGGCTTGTTGTTCCCGGCTACTATGGTACTAACTTAGTGAAGTGGCTCTCGAATATTTATGTCACAGATCAGCGATCGCTAGGAACCTTTACAACAACCTTCTATAACGATCAAGTTGGAGGCGATAGTGCGACTTTAAAACCTGTTTGGGAAGTTGCACCGGAGTCTGTAATTGTTCATCCTTACCAAAATGAGGTATTAAATCTTCAACCTCAAACACATTGGGGCTGGGCATGGGCATCCAGTGGCATCCGGTCGGTTGATGTCAGTACAGATGGTGGCATCACCTGGCAAGCGGCTGAAGTTGAAGCACGGTTGCAATATGCATGGCAACGATTTACATTTCAATGGATTCCACCAACGCCAGGAAAATATAGCTTGATGAGCCGAGCCACTGACTGTGATGGAGCAATTCAACCGATTCAGGAAGAGCGCAATGCTATTTATACAGTAGCAGTCACCGTTAAAGAAGCGACGGTAGAAGGTTTTGAACCCTTTACCATCGCAGAATGACCGAAAACTGAGCAGATAGCTTAGACAGTTCTTAGCGATCGCTCTAGTTGATAGACTTTAGAAAAGGGTTCTTGATAAGAATGGGTCTTAATATAGACCAAAAACTCATTGACCAAATCTGTAAAATACTCAAACGCCACATCAATCAATTCAAGTGCTTGTTGACGAATCTCGTCCGACACCTCAATCTCTTTCATTATTTGCACAGAAGCGGGAGTATGGAGAGTATGGGTATTTTCTATATGGTTATGACGCATACCGAAGTAACGGAACTCTGCTTGAGTCATTTCTTGCAGTTGCAGGGCCGCAGACATGGTTGAACGGAAAAAGACATTCGCTGTCACCTCAGATACCTCAATGGCAACCAATTTTATGATCGGATCTGCTCCACGAGTATACCTCTCAAACAGAGGAAACATAGAACGGGAAACCTTGGTATCCTCACTCCAAAGGAATCGCACCGCATCACTGAACCGCATAGGATAGTCAATCCCCATCTTCTCCATATCTTCCAGTAACCATTGCCAGTGGAAATGTTCTTCGTGCGTATGCAGATTAACCATTTCTTGAATGTAATTAGTCGTTGGCTCATCTCTGAGAACTCGTTTGCACAACTCACTGAACTCCAGTGCCAGTGGAGCAATTACAGGTGCAAATGCCAGCCTCTGCCGTGGATCAATCATCTCGTCTTTCATATACTCAAAGAACGTCAACTGAGCATACTCTTGGTTCTTCTGCTCAATCAACTCAAGAATTGATTTCATTTCAAGGCTCCTAAAAGCAATAGATAAGGGGCTGCTAATCGGCTTGTTATCCGATCAGACCTAGCACTGTGCCACCTGGGTCAAATCATAACTTTAAATATTTTTAATCAGAAACCGTATAATCATTGATGTGTTGCAAATTATTCCTGTGTTAAGGACTGTGCTTTTACCGATAAATTGACCGAAATGTGAATCGTAACCTGACCAAATGTGACTTCAAGTAAAAAATTGCCGAAATGTAAAGTAAAAGGTTGCCAAATCCAGATCCTAACTAGTTTCGGTCTTTGTGATGGCGCGATCGCACAAAACAAAACCGTCCTAGCCACAGTGGGCAGGACGGTTTTATTCTTGATCTGGTATATCGTCCAAAGTTTCAGCTAACAGTCTCTGCAAATCATTTATCTCTACTGTTAGTTCCTTGCTGTTGTTTAGGCTGGCTTCAAGTTGCTTTTGCTGATGATTCAATCAGACTTAAGCAAGTTTCGTATAATTCTTTCAGCCTCCGATAAATTCCCCCAATAGTTGCTTGTCCTTGAGGAGTAACCCGTGTTCTAGCTTGATTTCTCGCCTCGCTATCTGGGTAAAAAACTCCGTTCGAGTCATTCCTAGTTGAGACGCTTTGTTTTTCAGTGCTTCCCAGTCTTGAGGCGACATCCTGAGAGGCGAATTGAGAGTGCGATCGCGGCAATTTCTGCAATGCTTGGGCAACTCAAGAGGGGAATTGAAAATTGCATAAATGTTCAACTCGCCTCAGTTAAGTACTTGAAAATATCAACCAATCTGTTCTTTGTCTGGACTTAACGGAGTCTCGATTGCTCTTTGTCTCGCTCAATTAGCTCACCCTTTTGGGTGAGTCATATATCAACCGATCAGATGACCTGACTGAAGGAAGCTGAAATTAATAATAAAGAGGACTCTATTACTAAAGAACACCGATCGCATTTTACCTAAAAATAACCTTATGAAACTTGTTACCTTAATAAATTCTGCACTCATTGTTGCTTCTATTACTCTTGTACCTGGAATTGCTGGCGCTCAAACAGCTACTACCAAAAGTAGTGAAATAGCTATTAACTCTAACAATTTATCCAGAAACTCTACTTCTGTTAGTTACCTCCAGCCTTTCAATCTAGTTAATTTTGCTTATCAGGGAGGTCTTAAGCAGCACGGGATTCCTAGTGGAGAAGCGCTAGTATTTGAAACTCAGAACAGAAATATTATTGCAAAAGATTTGGTGAAGGCTGCTGTTAATGCAGATAAATTACCATCACAAGTTTTAAACGACCAAAATTATTTAAGTGCTGTTAATTTACAACTCAATGCATTGCCTGATTATGCGGCTGCTGATTGATTTGGTTTTTCTTGTATCTTTTTATAAAGCTAAATTTCTCAACATCCTATATTCGGACGCTTGTTACTAATATAAATAAAAGCCTTTTATACACAGGAATTACTGTGTATAAAATAAAATTTAATATTGAAGAACAATTTCTAGATTTTGAAAAAAGTTGTGGCTATAAGTTACACTTCTGGTGTGCGAAAGGCACAGAAAATTGTATAATCAACAGCCATCAACCAAAAATTTCGTTTTCTATAGAGAATGACAGAAGTAATTAGATCCGGGAGCCTAAATAACATTGAGTCCATTGAGTTTGAAGAGCGGTGCTTGCACAAAGCCAGAGAAACAGGCGATCGCAATGGCGAAGTCATTTGTTTAGCAAGTTTGGGCAACGCTTACCAGTCAATTGGGGAGTACCACCTGGCAATTGAGTTTTATCAGCAGTGGTTGGATATAGCTAGAGAAATAGGCGATCGCTTCGGGGAAGCCAAATCTTTATCTGGGTTGGGTAACGCTTACCAATCACTGGGTAAATACCAGCGAGCGATTGAATTTTATCACCAGTGGTTGAGTATCACCAGGAAAATAGGCGATGCCGAAGGCGGGCAAAGCCAACGCACTGGGGAAGGCATTTGCTTGGGAAGTTTGGGCAATACTTATGAATACCTGGGCAAGTACGAGCAAGCGATTGAGTTTTATCAGCAGTGGTTGACTATAACGAAGAAAACAGGCGATTGGACTGAGGAATGCATTTGCCTGGGAAGTTTGGGCAATACTTATGAATCATTGGGGCAGTACCAACTGGCAATTGAGTTTTACCAGCGATGGTTACAGCTGGCAAGATTCCTTAGCGATCGCAATGGAGAAGCCATGGCCTTAAGTGGGTTGGGAAGTGCTTATAAGGCTCTGAGACAGTACCAAAGGGCGGTTGAGTTTCATCAGTATTCATTAGAGATCAGAAGGGATATTGATGACCGAAATGGGGAAGCAAACGCCTGGTTTAATTTGGGTCTGGTGTTAGAAAAAATCAATCGACAATCAGAAGCGATGGATGCTTTTTGCAATGCCAGCAAAATATATCACGCAATGGGACTCGATGCAAGCCTGCAAGATTGTAATCATGCGATTGAGCTTCTTTCTCAAAATGTTGCAAGCGCAGCGTCTGGCTTCTGGTTTGGGAGATGGTTAAGTCATTTGTCGCAGTTGATCAAAGCTGGTTCTAACCAGTAACATCTCTCACCACTGATTCAGGTAATGTGAGGAAGTTTTAAAAGCTTTTGGCGAATTTTAATCGCCAAAATACATGAAAATCCACTTTTAAAACATCCTCTGAATACAGCGAGATTACATTAAGAAGACGGATATTTATTGAATACCGCAACTGAGTCTTTGCGATCAAAAGAAAACACAGAAAACGCGTCTTTTCGATTCCCCATCTCCATCCCAGGAGTGCCTACGGGCATTTGGGGAACAGATAAACCAGCAACATTTGGCTTTTCTTGAAGCAGACGTTTGATGTCGTCTGCTGGGACGTGTCCTTCAATCACATATCCATTAACAATTGCTGTGTGACAAGATGACAAGTTATCTGGCACGTTGTACTTTTGTTTGACTGTTTCGATGTCAGGCGTGGGAAAGTCTGTGATTTGAAAACCTTGTGTCTTTAAGTGGTCAATCCACCCGCCACAACAATTACAATCGGGACTGTGATATACAGTGGCATTTAGCACTGTTGGTTTTAATGGTGTTTGTTTATCCTGGATGCGCCTAGTGGTACTTACCAGTTGAGCATTAGCAACAGAACCAGGAAAAACAGCTTGAGCATGACTCATAGGAGCAGTGCTTCCCAAGATACCCAACACCCCTACTGTTAAACAAATTATTACTACTACTCGCACAGCAGCACGTACCAAGATGGGAGATAACCATTTTTGCCAGCAATAAATAAATTGTTTGTACGACATCTGAGACTTCCTAAGTACAACACTGCATAAATTTGTTGTAACAAATTCTCTTCAAAAAAACTCTGCGTACCTTTGCGTTTACTTTGCCCCCCTCTGCGTTTAAAAACACTACGCATCGGCTGACAATGCCATTGCATCAGCTGACAATGCCATTGCATCGGCTGACAATGCCATTGTATCGCTTGACAATGCTATTGCATCAGCTGACAATGCCATTGCATCGCTTGACAATGCCATTGCATCCCTCTGCATTTAAAAAGGCTACGGCCCTTACACAGTAGAAGTCATTGCAACAGTGCTAGTATGTCAAATATTGGTATTTTGTAGCTTTTAAATTGTCGTTCTGGACAACTTAGAAGCTACATCAGCCCTCTGTTTTCATATTCTTGTTTTGGCGAAGGTACTGAACTATTAACCCATTTGCACCAATTGTAGGACAACAGCAAGCCATAGAATTACTCACTCAGGCAGTCAGACAAAACCGGATTGCTCCAGCCTATCTATTTGTGGGGCCAGATGGTGTAGGAAGGAGTTTAGCAGCCAAGTGTTTTGTGGAATTGCTATTTTCTAGTGAGATGGGAGTGACTGCGGCTTTACAAAACCGTTTACGTCAGGGGAACCACCCAGCTTTGTTGTGGGTGCAACCAACGTACCAACACCAAGGACAACGATTAACAGCAGCAGAAGCGGTCGAGAAAGGACTTAAGCGTAAGGCACCACCTGTAATTCGGCTAGAGCAAATTCGGGAAATTACCGAGTTTCTCAGTCGGCCACCCTTGGAAGCACCGAGGAATGTGGTAGTGCTGGAAGAAGCCCAAACAATGGCAGAAGCCGCAGCAAATGCTTTACTTAAAACCTTGGAAGAACCGGGACAGGCGACGTTAATTTTAATTGCACCTACGCCTGAGTCTGTTTTGCCAACTTTGGTGTCACGCTGTCAACGCATTCCTTTTTATCGCTTAGATGCACAGTCTTTGGCTGTTGTACTCACACAAACTAGTCATCAAGAAATTTTGCAAAATCAGGCAGTATTGAGCATAGCAGCTGGCAGTGCGGGAAGTGCGATCGCATCTTATGAACAATTACAAGCTATTCCCTCGGAGTTACTCGAAGACTTGAAAAAAGCCCCTGCTTCCTACCGCAAAGCCTTGGAGTTAGCCAAAAAAATTGATAAAGATTTAGATACAGAAGCACAACTGTGGTTAATTGATTATCTTCAGCAATTCTACTGGCAGCAGTGGCATCAACCTACCATCATTCACCAGCTAGAACAAGCTCGTAAATACTTACTTGCTTACGCTCAACCACGGCTAGTTTGGGAATGTCTGCTTTTATCTGTATACCAAAAATAAAATCGCATTCACGAAGTTTTGCACAAAAACCTCAAACTATGAAAGCAATATTAAATAATATTACTTAAGTAACCGTACATATTTAGTACTAATGTATGCTTGATAGCAAGCTACGTAAAGCATCTCGTAAAGAATGCGGCAAATCAAAAGACATCGCCCCAAGACACAGGGATTTGCTCAATTGTCAAAGCTTCATAGCAAACAAAAGTCTTGCGGGGGATGACTAGTAAAGGCTGTCCGATTATTGTCTTTGAAGATTGTACCCCTGACTTATGATGAACTTACCGCAGACAATTCCAGTTCTTCTTTTAGGGACTAGCTTGGCTGTGCTTTCCCCTCAAGTTTGTGCTGCTTTCACCGTTCAAGAGGTAGCTAGCCTTGCCCAAGCATTAAGCGATTTGCCAGTAGTCAAATCAGCAGGACTGTCCCCCGATATGGATGTGCCTTGGTCGAAACCCGTGAGAATCGTTGACCCTTTTGAAGGGGAGTTTCTTGGGGTTTTCGACCGCAACTCTTTAGGTGGCTATTTGTATCGTGAGGATTCAAAGCAAGTTATTAGTTTGTGGACTCTTTCGAGCATTCGAGTCCTCGTAACAGTAAATTTAGATCAAGCAAGGTCTTCTTTCTACACCGCAGGTCGTGTGTATCCCAGACCTGACTATCGTAGGTTTGTCACTACTAAGAAAGTCGATAAACTTTTGCTTAAGGTTAGGCAAAAGGTTTTTCAATTAGACGGTTCAACCGGCACGTTTGCTGTCAGTCAAGAATTAGCCACTGCTTTGAAAAATGCTCCAGACAAGAATTTAGACATCAGACTAGTCTTAGAAGGAGGTCAAACTGTTGATAGCGAAATTGGCAAAGAGACGGTGAAAGCTTGGCGAAACATTTATTAAGCGATGTCTCAGGGTGGGCTACTTATTGTGCATTTTTAAGTTAACTATTATCTATTATTAAGAAAGTACAAAATTTTCTCTCCTATCATCAATAATTTATCTGGTAAAACTTGTTTATAGTTCAATACGCTTGGGTTAAAGCCAAAAACCAAAACCAGCGTAGGTTGGGTTTCGTTCCTCAACCCAACCTACGCTGGTTTGTTGGGTAACACGAATGTTCAACCCAACCTACAACTATCCTTAACCCAAGCGTATTGGTTTATAGTTTTAGGAAGAACGAACATTGTTAGAAGCAAGTCTGATTAATTCTTCAACATTGTTTGAGATTGTATTGCAAATCGCATTTAAAGGTAAGTCATTGGGATCAAACCCGAAAGGTTCTTCGATTTCTGAGCCAATTTGTTCAATACTTAATAATGTAAAACTTACAAAAGCCATTATTATACCAGTCCACCAATTCAAAAAGCTAACAATTTCTAAAGGTAATATCAGACAAAAAATTAATAACAGTTGTCTGAGTTTAATAGTATATATCAAAGGTAGTGGCGTTTTTAAAATGCGTTCGCAACCACCTAAAATATCTACTAAATCATCTACGCAGTTATGTAGAGTAGTTAGTTGATAGACATTTAGAGAATTCCGGTCATGCTGATACTGCAAGTAATCTCCTATCCAGTAAGCAATTTGTAGTGGAGGATGATTAGTATCTTGGAGTTGTAAATATTGTTTTTCAGACATTAAGGATGCTAACTGAGTGTCTAAAGGCACTGATCTTAGATGCAACTTCATTGCAAATGCAAAAGCAGTTACTAACCGAAGTATTGCCTCTTTTTCTCCTCTATCTTGCGGTGTCTTTTCTTTAACTATTATCCAAACTCCACGAGTTAAGTTACGAGATGTATTAACTAAACCTCCCCATAGTTGACGACCTTCCCAAAATCTCTCATGGGCTGTATTCGTCCGAAAAACTAATAGTAATGTAAAACCAATATTAAAACTTAAAACAGCATTAGTAAGAATACTGCTGGAGTTGGAAAATGCTATTGGGAAACCTAAATGATAGAGAAATGATATTAAAATACCATATCCAGTGCAAAAAAGTACCCAAGGAAGAATGATAGAAATAATTGACCTTTCAAGCCGAAGAGTTACTTGAAGCCAGTTCAATTTTTCGCCCTTGTAAAGGTGATACTTTTCTATTAAAGAGTTTTTGGAATTATTTTGAAAATAGTTAGGTCGTTTCATATTGGTAAGGTTTGACGATTACATCAATTAGCTAACTAACTTTATTTAGCAAAAGTTATCTTGCTTAAGCAAGATAGGTGCAAGATGTAGGTTTTCAAATAGCGACCGTCGTGCAACTATAATCAACATAAATCCTAGTTTTAACATTGAAATTTATTTCTGTGAACCCTCTTTAGGTAGGGAAGTTCATGAGTGTTTTCCAATTCTTCACCATAAACTTGGTTTTCTGCTTATATTGCTTAAAGTTTGTGTTAATTCACTGTTTTATAAGATAGTTAGGCAAAATTTAGATTTATTTATCGTAAATACTCACTTTTTCTCACTGACAGGGCAGAAAACAAGGAAATATCCTAAAACTTGTTATATCTAAAATTTTTCAAAAATAGAATGCTGACGATTCAGTGGTCAATTTATGCTTTATTTATCTTGAGATTAAGAACGCACAACTTCAATCAATAATTAAGTCCATACTCTTATCCTTGATTGTTGCTACCTTTGTTCATGAACTTGGAACCTTGATGATAGGAGATGTAGAAATTAAGATCCGAGATTCATCGGATTCATAACAATGTATCTAATCACCAGATAAATAGATATGGTAATGACTGTAGGGGCGTACAGGTGTCAACTTAAGCTAAAACTCCTTTAAAACCTCGTTTCTAGCCAGAGGCTAGAAATGTACTTCTAATTGCGGCTCTGCCGCTAGTCTTGAGGCGGCAGCCCCCCATAGGCATTCACAGCCGGAGACTGGGAACGAGACACGAAATAATCTCTAAAAACTGGTTCTAGGCTGGCTTTCACCTTAAGTTGACACCAATGTCCAGGTGTCACCCCTACCTATGTATCTGTATCAGCTATTTCATTAAACTTATAATTAGGCAAATATGATATGACGCAATGTGCAATTTAGAGTTTATCATTGCAATATTTTGGTGCGTAGAAGAGTTGCTGACAGAAGAACTTTCACAATTTCTGCCCTGCGTAAATCGAACGCACTTCGCCGTTACGCCGGATGACAGCTTCGCCATTACTAACCTCTACTAGTGTCCAACCGCTTGAGCCGATACTTTCACCCATATTGATGCGGCGAGTCACGCCATCAATTTTAAACAAAGCGGCAGATTTGTTGCCCAACTCTAGCAACCCCTCTAAGGTATTACTAGGAGCATCTGCGATCGCAGTTGGGGGATATACTTGTTCCTGGGTAATAGTTGGTTCTGACTCTGGGGCGAGTGCAGCACGCAATGGAACTACTGGTAATGCAGGCAGAGGCTTGGGTGTTTGCCGCACGGTAATGGGTGCAGTTTTTGCCGCTACAGGTTTGAGTTCGGCTCGTACAGCCGCAGCTAACATGTTGACGCTTACAGGCTTGGCAGCTTGTCGCACTGTATTCAGGGCAGTTTTCACAGCATTAGGTTGATATCCCTTTAACGCATTGGCAACTTGTGGTAAAAGTGTGGGAGTCCCAGGAATAGCCGGAAGCGCGTAGCGCATTGGCGACGGCGCTTGATAAACGGGGACGTAGATGCGCTCAACAACGCTTCCAGAACGGTTAGGGGCTGGTGGTGTATTGTTAGTTAAAAGTGGAAGTGGTGGTAGATTACCAGTTGTTTGCTGATTACCAAGGGCTATTTGGTTAGTACTTGCCTGATTGAAGAATCGCGGGCTGAGAGATTTTTGATTACTTTTTGTTCCTTGCTTATCTATAACTGCCAGCGCTCCGAGCATATAGTCAACTAACTCTGCCTCAATTTCTGTTTTTACAGGCAACTGTGACTGCGGTTGCGGCATTAGAAGAGCTGACTCAGGCAATTTGGTATTTAAAAGATATATGACTCCAGACTGTATCAGGTAGATAATACCAGCGATCGCCACGCCTAAAGTTGTTCCCACAATCAGCAGTTTGCCCAAAGTCCGGCTACTTTTGTGACGCTTTTTACTAACTGGTTTAACGGTAGCGGTGTCAAACACAACAGTACTCAAGTGCTTGTGGTTATCTTGAGCAACTGACTGTACTGGTTGGTTGAGTGTGTTCGGTAAGATAATCTGCGGTATCGTAACTGTTTGCAGCACGTTTTCTGGAGGCGACTGGCGTTGAGCTTGGGGGTAAACCCCAGCAACAGACTGCCATTTGTTCTGACTACTGTGCCTAACGGTTTCAGAAGGCAGATTACCACTAACATCCAGAATGTAGTCGATATCGGCAAAGAGTTCATCCATTAGGCCATCAGCATAGTTTTCTATCGACCAAGGCTCGTTGGCGATTAAGTCTTCTGATGGTTCGGGTACTATGAGACGGGTGCTGGCTTCTTGTAACATAGACGTTCTGGGTTGTTGCTAGGACGAGGAAACGCCGCGCCTACTGCCTGGGAGTTAGGATTACAGATGAAATATCCAATCCGCCGTCTTATTGAGACGAGTTGGTTGAGCGCTGGTATTAAAATCAACTTTAATCTGGGGATTGCTGATGATAGCAGTACTAATATTTATGTCATCTATCATACCAATCTCCCTCCCTACTACTATACTCAGTCTTTATGAAGTTGGTGTTAAGCTAATGCTGGAAACCCTGACTGGCTCTTGCTTCTACGCAATTCTAAATATAATAATAAAGCGTTAACATCGGCTGGGTTTACACCACCAATACGTGCAGCTTGACCAAGAGTGAGTGGTTTTACGTGAGTCAGCTTTTCCCGTGCCTCTTTGGAAAGAGTATCAATTTTTGTGTAGTCCAAATCCGCAGGTAACTGGCGGTGCGCTTGGCGGGCAATTTGGTCAATCTGATTTTGTTGCCTAGCGAGATAGCCAGAATACTTGATGTCAATTTCTGCGCCTTCTTTCTCGGCGCGGTTGAGGTTGGGGTTTCCCAGTCCGAACCTGTCGAGGTCAACGTAATGGAATCCCGGACGCCGCAGTAAGTCATTGAGGGTAATTGAACCTTTAATTGCTTGCTGGGTATTAGATGCGATCGCTATTCCAATTTCATCATGTTCTTTGACTCGTGTAACTTGCAATCTTTGTTTTTCTGTGGTAATATTCACCTGTTTTTGGGTAAATAGATCCCAGCGGCGATCGTCAATCAAACCAATTTCTCGTCCCAAGGGTGTCAGGCGTTGGTCGGCATTGTCAGAACGCAATAGCAATCGGTACTCTGACCTACTGGTAAGCATCCGGTAAGGTTCCCGCAGGTCTTTTGTACACAGGTCATCAACTAGCGTCCCAATGTAACTTTGCTCGCGGGCAAAGACAATCATTTCTTGAGAGCGAACAAATCGAGCTGCGTTAATTCCCGCCACAAGCCCTTGGGCTGCGGCTTCTTCATAACCTGTGGTGCCGTTAATCTGCCCAGCACAAAACAGTCCCGCAACCTGCTTGGTCATCAATGTGGGGTAACACTGAGTTGCAGGTAAATAGTCATATTCCACAGCATAGGCGGGACGCAGCATCACACATTTTTCCAAACCGGGGAGAGTCCGCAACATATGCAATTGCAAATTTTCTGGTAATCCTGTGGAAAACCCTTGGATATAAAGTTCGGGTATATTCCTTCCTTCTGGTTCAATAAAGATTTGGTGGCTTTCCTTATCGGCAAAGCGCACAATTTTATCTTCAATACTGGGACAATAACGCGGCCCTTTGGCTTCCACCCAACCGCCATAAACTGGCGACAGGTGCAAATTTTCCTGAATTAAGCGATGGGTTTCGGCGGTTGTGCGGGTGATGTAGCAAGGCATCTGTTCCCGTTCTACCCACACATCGGGGTCAAAGCTAAACCAGCGCACATCTTCATCCCCTGGCTGGATTAGCATTTTACTGTAATCTACCGATCGCTTGTCTACCCTGGCTGGAGTTCCAGTTTTGAGTCTTCCAGTTTCAAATCCCAGGCGATTTAAGGTTTGTGTCAATCCTTCAGCCGCAAATTCCCCAGCCCGTCCGGCTGGCATTGATTTGTTACCAACCCAAATTTTGCCTCCCAGGAAGGTGCCAGTTGTCAAGATGACCGCTTTACATTGGAACCCCACACCAAAATAAGTTTCAACGCCGATGACTTGATCATTAGCGCCCAGCACCAAATCTGTAACCATACTTTCGCGGATTGTCAAGTTTTCTTGGTTCTCGACAATGCTTTTCATCACCGCTGCATATTCGCGCTTGTCCGTCTGGGCGCGTAATGCCCAAACAGCAGGCCCCCGTGAAGAGTTGAGGATACGTTTTTGCAGGTAGGTGCGGTCTGCTACTTTACCAATTTCTCCGCCGAGTGCATCTACCTCATGGGTCAGCTGGGATTTGGCCGGGCCACCCACTGCTGGGTTACAAGGTTGCCAAGCGATTTTATCCAAGTTGAGCGTCAATAACAGGGTACGACAACCGAGGCGTGCAGAGGCGAGAGCTGCTTCGCAACCGGAGTGACCTGCACCGACGACTATGACATCAAAAGCGTCTTGGAATTCAACGGAATTGTGCATGGTCATACTTACAGGATCGGCAAGCTTAGAGTTCTTTTCAATTTTAGCTGTTCCAGTGGTTTCATGGATGTAACTTTCTGATAAAAAAGTTATCAAATTTACTAGTACTCAATGAAAGACAAATTTATATTTTTAAACTTGAGTATTAAGTAAAAAATATAATGTTTTTTAAGAATCGTGGCAATGTTCCGGTTTATTTATCACAGCTATTTTTTACATGGTTAGCCATAAACACAAATTAATTGATCGTAGGTATATATTAGATATCTTGCACAAATTTTATAGAACCAGAAATCAACATTGATGAATTATCTATGTCATCTCTATAATCTGTAGTTTCAACTCCTCAATAACAGATTTTTCCAAAACGCCCATTACTTTTATCTTGAATCAACTAAGCAATTATTTAAAAATGAAACTCTCCCTCAAGAAGAAAAAAAATGTTACTAAAACTATTAGAAAAGCAACTTTCATCAGTATAGTTATCTTGATGATTTTTGTCTTAGTAGCCAGTAATGAGATTTCCCACAACAAATTAGCTAGAACTGCCCAACCATTAAACGGATGCTTGGCTACTGATTTATTACCTTGTACAGATGCCTCTAAAGAGAAAATATTAGAACCATTTCTTCCCAACCCAGAATTAAATGAGCAACAGCGTTTTTTATCTGCGATCGCTAGAAAGTTACCCACAATTCCCCAGCCTGGTAGTTATGAATATATTTTGCTCAGGGCATATGGCGCAGTCTTTGTAAATCAAGATGTTGGGATTAAACTGCCGCAAAAAGATATCTTGGCGAATGAACAAGAAACTCAAGAATTTCAAGCTACTTTAACAATGGCTCATGTTGATGGCACTAACGACTGTTACTTACAAAAATCCGCGGCTGACGCTTTAAATAAAGCGCGAATCCAACAACATATCTCGCTAAAGTCTGGTTATGGTTCTGGTGATTGTACTCGCACTTTCGACACGAATTTAAAATTTTGGCACAAATATGCTGACAATCAAGTTTTAGCAAAAGTTCAACAGGGCAGAGAAACAAAAATTCTCGGTTTGGTTGCACCTCCTGGAACTTCACAACATCTCTGGGGATTAGCAATTGATTTACGTGTATCTAACCAAGAACAGAGAAAAGCTCTTAATCAAAATGGTTGGTTTCAAACTGTAGAAAACGATGTTCCGCATTGGACTTATGTCGGTTTATCTGAAGAGAATTTACCTCTGTTTGGTTTTAAAAAACAAGCTATTCGGGGCATTAGTTATTGGATTACGCCACTATAATTGTTAGACAGCATCAAAACTTGGGAATACTAACCTTAAATGTGTATTGTCAGGGATTTAGCTATGCCAAACGAAGCTGCTAACCAGGAGCAAACCTTCCTGATAGATTTATTAAAAGCAACTTATCAGAATCAGGAAGTATATCCAATTTTGCAACATAACTTAAGTAAACTAAATGATAACTTAGCTTTAATGTTGCGTAAATGGGTAATTTAATACAACTAATGACAATCAATCTTAGAATCGCGTTTTATATAAATTCCAAGTATTTTGGATTTCTAAGGACATTTCTTCTCTTAATTCCCAAGGTAATAAAACTTCTACTTTTGACCCTAACGCCCGTAACCATCTAACAACATAGTAGTCTGTTACTCGGTAATCTACTTTGTAGTAAGCATCAGTGGTAGGACGAGATTTGAGAATGTCTAAAATAGCCTTTCTACGTTCAAGGTTAAGTGTATATTGTTGAGTTAATTTGTCTGTTTGATCATAGCTAATTTTAGTAAATGTATCATGAATACTAATTTTCTCAATATAGCCTTGATGACAAGATAAGACATACAGACAGCGTGCAGATATTATTTTTAGCTATCTCGACCCCCGCAGATTAGAGATGTGCATCGATAGAGAAGATAACGAGCGCATCCGCTTAAAAATAAAACCAGATACATTACCAGTTGAACTTGTAACAATCTTTCAGCTACATGGGTTGGAGTTAAAGCAAAAGCCTACACAACAAGCACAATTACCAAAATTAGCAACAGAACTTGCCAATGTTTTGAAGGAAGAGAGTAAATCAAAGCAGTGGTTTGATTGGTTCTATAACGTTTTTCGTGAGCAAGCTTATAGGAAAAAATCAAACAGTGGAGGAGATTGGAAATCTGAAACATCTCTGATAGATGTATCAACATCTCTAGAGAAATTACCAAAAGAAATTGTTGTAGCGTTTAAACAAGAAAACTTTCTTATAAATGAAAATGAACTTTCGTTACAACAAGTCCAAAAAACAGGAGTTTTCCAAAAAATTAAACATTTTTGTGAGTGGCTTGATGGTTTATGGCTAGAACATTATGTGTTAGAGCAAGTTCAAAATATTGCTAAAAAGCAATTGATAGAAGACTATAGAATGAATTTTGCAATACCTCTTACAGGTACTAGAGATGGATTTCAGTTTGATGTTGCATTTACCCGTGGCTATCAACTTTTTGCTATTTCTTGCACAACAACCAGCAAAAGAGACTTATGCAAAAGTAAGCTTTTTGAAGCATACCTCAGAGCAAGACAAATGGGAGGAGATGAAGCTAGAGTGGCTTTAATTTGTTGCTCTAACGAACCAGATACCCTGAAAGCTGAAATTTTGGCATCTATTAATGATAAAAAAATTGCTGTATTTGGACGCGAACATCTAGCAAACTTATCTGAAGAAATTGATAAGTGGATTACTCAAGTTGACCGGGAGGCAAAATGACACAATTTACTGTAACTGTAGTTGATACGACAGGTAAACAGAATTATATCTTCAGCAGCAACCGTCTACGCGAAAATATTGGAGCCTCTTTTCTCTTATCTCAATCTACAAAAGAATGGGTTGAAGAAACATTAGTAAAATTAAAGGTTCCAATAAAATGCCAAGAAGAAGCAATAGAAACTAGTGAATTAAATGGAGAACTAATATACGCGGCTGGTGGTAACGCACTTATATTATTTAAATCACGCGAAATTGCTGTTAGGTTTACCCAAATATTGAGTAGGCGAGTTTTGGAAGAAGCGCAAGGAGTTAACCTTTTAGTTGCTCATGCCGATTTTGATTGGGAGAGCGAAAATTTACATTCAATAGTTGAAAGTTTGAAAAAATATGACATAGAACGTCAAAAATATGAGCGAATTCCTTCGGTTCCGCTATTGGGATTGGGTGTAACTGCTAGTTGTAACTCAACTCAGCTTCCTGCTGTAGATACAAGCGATGATTATGTAAATTATGGCGATGAAGAAGAAACAGATAGTTATTTGATTTCTACGGAAACCAAGCAAAAATTACAAGCGGTTGACAAAGCTAATCAAAAGCTGCAAAACTTTTTTACTGATGTAGTTGACCAAAATATTTATCAGTTTCCCTATCGAACCGACCATTTAGGTCGCTCTAAAGGTGAATCTAGCTATGCTGCTATTGTTCATGCTGATGGTAATGGGATGGGAAACAGGTTTAAAAAATGTGGAGAAGGAAAAAAAAATCGAAATTACATTGGTGACATACGAGAATTTTCTAAAAGTGTTGATAAAGCTGGTATCAATGCATTAAAGGCTGTTACAGGTATTTTAATTAAATCAATTCAACAAGGAAAACTTGTTGGTAAAATTGGAGAATTTAATTTAAATGCTAAATACTATCTTCCTTTTCGTCCTTTAGTTTATGGTGGTGATGATATTACCTTTGTTTGTGAAGGAAGAATAGGACTAGAATTAGCAGCTTTATTTCTGAAAGAATTTGAAAAACAACCTGTAGCTGATGGTGAACTTTTAACGGCTTGTGCAGGTGTTTCTGTGGTTAAAACTCATTATCCTTTTGCACGAGCTTATAAAATTAGTGAAGATTTATGTAAAGAAGCCAAGAAATTTGTGAAGGATGAGCGAAAACAATATGGAGTAGATTATTTTTCTGCTATTGATTGGCATTTAGCAGCAAGTGGATTACTTGGTGATATTTCCGAAATTCGCCAGCGTGAATATCAAGTCAATAATGGAGATAAACCTTGGAAGTTATCAATGCGTCCTGTACGGTTGCAAAACAATAACAGGGAGTGGCGTACTTGGGAAAATTTCACTCAAGTTGTTAAAGAGTTTAAGGAAGGAAAAGACTGGAAAGAACGCCACAACAAAATTATGGCTCTGCGAGAAGTTTTACGCAAAGGATCTATTGAAGCTACTGAAGAATTTTTATGTGCTTATAAATTGTCACAGCTACCACTATTCCCAGAGTCTAGCGGTCAAAGCGAACAACTAGCTAAAAATGGTTGGGTAAGCAGTAAATGTGGCTACTTTGATGCTATTGAAGCTATGGAGTTTTACATTGGACTGGAGGATTAGGTGATTATTTATCAACTGAAAATTAAATTATTAAGTGATACGACCTTTGGCAGAGGTGATGGTATAGCTGGTTTAATTGACCAGGAAGTTGAGCATGATTCCTGTGGATTTCCTTACTTGCGCGGACGCACGCTTAAGGGGTTATTGAGGGAAGAATGTGACAATTTAATTGCAGTTTTACAAAATGATAGTCCCGCATATTGGGAAAATCTCGCTTGTACTCTTTTCGGTACACCTGGCAGTACTCTGGGAACAATAGCAGCAATGCACGTAGGGGATGCTTGCTTGCCAGATGATTTACGCGAAGCTGTTGCTTGGCAAATTCAAGATAAAACATTGACAAAAGAAGATGTTCTAGAATCTCTAACTACTATCCGTCGCCAAACTGCGATTGATTCCCAAACTGGTACGGCATATCAAGGAAGTTTACGTTCTTTCAGAGTAGTTATACGCCAACTTGAATTCAAAGCTGATTTGCTGTTTGAAACTCAACCTAGTGATAAAATGCTGTCAATTTTAGCAGTGGGAGTACTAGCACTTCGACGTTTAGGAAGTGGACGCAACCGAGGTAGAGGATATGTGCGATGTACGCTACATAATTTACATAATAATGTGGGACAAGAAATTACACAAGATTATGTAAGCCTGTTTAGTAAAGTTCGGAAGGCAGTTACGTGAAGATAATTACTTTTTCATTGCATACTCAACAGCCACTCCTTGCTACTTCGTTTCAAGGCGACCCAAATAGTGATGTATCTTATAGTTTTATTCCCGGTAGTATGATTCGGGGTGCAATAATTGGTCGCTACATGAAGCAACATCAATTATCAGAGCTTGATTTGAGCAATGATACAGTCAAACACCTATTTTTTGATGCTAAAAGCACGCGCTACCTAAATGCATATTTGCTAAGTCAAAAAAACAAACGGACGCTACCTGTACCCCGTTCTTGGTTTAAGGACAAGGATGCAGAATTAAGGGATGAATCACCTGAAATAACGGTTTATGATTTGGCGTTGCTGAATGAAGCAGATGAATTAGAAAATCCTAAGTTTGTTGGTGAAGGTTTTTGGACAGAAGAGGGTGGCTGTGTAAGATTCTACAAGGAAAAACGACGGATTAACATTCACAATCAACGCGATCGCAAACAAGGACGTTCTACTCCAATTAAACGCGACCCTCAAACAAAACAACTCAAGGGTGAAGGAGAAATTTTCCGCTACGAAGCAATTGATGCTGGACAAACGTTTCAAGCTGTCATCCTCTGCCAAGAAGCAGATGCCGACTTTCTGAAAAAATTGCTCTATAAATCAGAAGATTTTTGGCTGGGTGGTTCCCAAAGTGCTGGTTATGGACATACAAAAATTTATGATGTAAATTGTCATGATGCTTGGGATGAAGTAAGTATTCCAATTGAAGACCGTATTGATAGGGACATTTTTACAATTACGCTGCTAAGTGACATGATTTTACGTGATGAATGGGGGCAATACGCTGTAATTCCTCCATCAGCACAACATCAAGTCCCAGTACCATTAATAGAAGAAATAAAAAAGTTTTTAGGTGTAGAACCGCAGCCAAAAAGAAGTTTTACTACTAACACTTTAGTCGGTGGATTTAATCGTAAATGGGGTCTTCCTTTACCTCAAGTCCCAGCACTAGAAGCAGGAAGTGTATTTGTTTTTGAGAATATTTCCTTAAATTTAGAGCAGATTCAACAACTGGAAACTCAAGGCATTGGAGAACGAAGAGTAGAAGGTTTTGGCAGAGTTGTTGTGAATTGGTTAGAAGAAAACCGTTTTCAGCCAAAGCAACCTGACACAACTAGAAACAATCAGCCAACATTAAAACAAAAAGCATCACGTACTTTAGCAGCAGAAATGGCTGAAAGGCTTTTGCTCCAAAAACTAGAGCAAGCTTTGCAAAAGCAGATGAAGTATCCTGGGATACAAGGTGAAATCAAGAATAGTCAACTATCGCGCTTGCTATTAGTAGCAAGACAGGCACTAACAATAGGTGATTGTGATTTAGTACTGTCACTTTTAGATAATTTACCAGCTAATGCCAGAGGTCAATTTGAAAGAGCAAAAATAGGTGCAGACAAAGATTCTCTGAAGCAAAAGCTTGATGAATGGCTGCGTCATCCTATGTCTTGGTCTTGGATTAGCAATCCACAGGATTTAACAGTCAGTATTGCAAAGATAGAGCGAAGTATCACAGATGAATTTGCCATAAAAAATAAGCTGGCTGAAAAATACACTCTGCGTCTAATTATGGCGATTACTAAAAAGGCAATGAAGGAGAAAATATAATGAGTAGCGATCGCCTGATAAATCGCAATCAACGCTATATTATCGAACGCATTATAGTAAAAGGCACTTTAGTTTTAGATACTCCAACTTGTTTGGGAAGTGGTGATGCTGATGGCGATACTGATTTAATTTTGTTGCGAGATAGTAGAGAAGATAAAGCTTTACTGATGGGTTCATCTATTGCCGGAGCGCTACGGAACTATTTGCGAGAATATAAAAATGGTTATAGTGCTACAGAAGAATCTTTATTATTTGGCGGTCTGCGTAGTGATGAAGAGGGTGAGCAAAGTCCTTTAATAGTAAATGATGCACTCAGCAGAGAAAATATCAAAGCAGAACTGCGAGATGGTGTCAAAATTAATAGCGTTACTAGAACAGCCGAACCTGGGGCAAAATATGACCTGGAGTTGTTAGAAGCAGAAACAAAGTTCGACCTTTATTTTGAATTGTTGATTGACGCAGAAAATAATCAGGAGCAACTAGTTAGAGAATTAGCGATCGCACTTCAAGGACTAGAATGTGGTGAAATTTCCATAGGGATGAAAAAGCGACGGGGTTTTGGTCGCGCTCATGTAGAAAATTGGCAAGTATGGCAATTTGATTTACAAAAATATGATGAGCGTATAGCATGGTTAACCTTCGAGCATTGGTCTACAGGTTTATTACCTAATTATCAACCCTATGACTCAATAGAAAATGCTCTTGGTGTATCTGTGGATGGAGGAGATAAACGCGATCGCCTAACCATCAATGCCACATTCACCCTCGCAAGTCCACTATTAATTCGTTCTGGTCAAGCGTCTACGAATAAAGCTCCTGATGTAGTTCATCTTAAATCCCGACGTAATGATGAACTGAAACCAATTTTATCTGGTACAGCTTTAACAGGAGCATTGCGTCACCGTGCAGAAAGAATTATTAACACTTTGACACAAGGTAAAAAACAACTTATCACCGAACAAATCGTTAATGAAATGTTTGGTTTTGTCAAGGATAAAAAACAAAAATTAGAATCAACAAATGATGATCAGACAAAAAGAGCAAAGGCTAGCCGCTTAACTGTGGATGAAAGTATTATCAAAGGTGCTACTAAAGATAATGATTTAGTACAAAACCGTATCGCTATTGATCGCTTTACAGGTGGTGCATTACATGGTGCTTTATTTAACGAACAGCCAATTTTTGGCGGTGATGAAACGAGTTTAGAGCTAAAACTAGAGTTACGCCAACCAAAAAATCATGAAATTGGGTTGCTTCTGCTTTTGATTAAAGATTTATGGACTGGAGATTTACCTGTAGGTGGTACTAGCGGCATCGGACGGGGAAGATTGCAGGGTAAATACGGTAAAGACACAACTATTACTTTGCATAATTTCCAGAAAAAGACAACGTGGACTATTTTTCAAGCTGCAAAAGATGAAGCTTTGGTTGTGAATGATGTTGAGTCTTTAGATAAATTTGTTGCTGCATTAAATAAGGAGTTAGTAAATTGAATAAACCATTATGTCAACCTTTAGTAGTTCCAGTGAATTTAGATTTACAAGAATGGTTAGAACAACACGCAAAAAGCTATAAATTAAAATCCCTATTAGCACACGCTGAAGATGGGGTAATCTGGGGAAAATTCATCCTAAATGGAAGTTTACTGACATCAGAATTTTCTCAATGTACAAAATTACGTTCTTGCACATTACAACAATGTCGCGCTTTTGGTGAAAATGCAGAAGTTATGCTTTGGCAAACCGATGAAGGTTTAAAAGCTCGTATTATCAAAGATGAGCATTTGAAACAAGACGAATATATTACCGAGTATCAAATACTTTTAGGAACGCATGGGGAAAAAAGCGAAGATAAAGGTTTCACTTTACTTTGGGATGGGAAGCAAGGTTTAAAACACGCTGTACCCTTTACTGATATTGTGCTTGAAAAACATGGGAAGCTTAAAAACCCAGTTCGTTTAAAAGTAAATCATTATATTGATTATAACGATGCAGGTGTAGCGCGTATTTATCTTAGTCGTTTGGTTAATCTCACAGCCAAGTAAATAAAATCATGACTCAAAAACATATATCAAATGTACGTAAAGAACGTTGTGCTGTAGCTCCTTATAATTTTGTAGAATTACCCGATAAAGTCATACCAGCACAGTTACCACTTCCAGGACACAATGTTTATGATTCTCAGCGTTTTACTGGCAAAATTGAATGTACGCTGACTACCTCTTCACCACTTTATATTCGCTGTGGCTGGACTCCCTCTGATTTTGCTAAATATGAAGGTAAAGCAGAAGAGAAACTAACGGAAGATCAAAAGAAGCAATGGGAAGAGGAAAAGCGAAAAATACTTGCTTCGTTTTATAGCCATCCAGATAATTATCATCCGACTATCCCTGGAAGTAGTATTAGGGGAATGCTACACGCTTTAGTAGAAATTGCAAGTCATAGCAAAATAGACCAAGTTGCAGATAGACAATTGATTTATAGAGCTTTTGCAGATACTACATCTTTAGGTGAATTTTATCGCGATCGCCTTCTGCAAAAAGTAGAACCCGAAAGCAATGAAGATTGTCAACATCGATATATATTCTTAATGCAGGCTGGTTATTTGATTCCATCTCAACAAGGTTCTGGATGGGCAATTCAGCCTGCGAAAGAACTGGTTTTAGGAGCTTCCTTTACAAGGATTGAAATCAAGGATATTTCCAAATTAATAAAACGTTCTTGGCATGATATGAAACACGCTCACCAAGTTAATGTATGTGTTGAGTCTTTAGCTTGGCATCCATGTAGAGAAGGATATATCGAGTTATATTATGCGAACGCAACTCCAGGAAATAATGCCAACAAATCTGCTGGAGTATTAGTAGAAACTGGAGGAATACCAGGGAAGAAAAAAATGGAATGTGTATTTGGTTTGCCTGATGAAGACGCAACACTAATACCAATTCCTGATAATTTTGATTATTCCATGATTCAGGAGTATAAAGAGCAAATTACTAACGAACAAAAGAACAAAAGGATAAACTTGGGGGGAAAGATGGTGTATTAAAACCTATGCACCCCATATTTTACTTAATTGAGGACGGCAAACTGGTGTTCTTCGGGCATACCATGATGTTTCGTCTGCCTTATGAACAGTCAATAAAAAAATTTATACCGAACAATTTATATAACTCAGAAACTCAACAGATAGATGTAGATATCGCTGAAGCAATTTTTGGCTTTATTCGGCACAAAAAACAAAGTAAAGAGCAAGCTGGGCGAGTATTTTTTAGCGACGCGAAATGTCAAAAAACCGCCGATGAAGATATTTGGTTGAGTGGCGATAAAACAAAATCCATCACTCCGAAAATATTAGCTAGTCCAAAGCCGACAACATTTCAACATTACCTAGTTCAGGATAGTGACAATGAAGGAAATTTAAAACATTACGCTAGCCAATCAAATGAAACTGTAATTCGCGGCCATAAACTTTATTGGCATCAAGGAGAAACTAAACTCAGTCAGATTGAAGAAAGTGATAAAACTAAAATTGCTAAATCTCCTCTTCAATATACTGGTATAAAACCTATAAAGCCTGATATATCTTTTGATTTCGCTATAAGATTTGAAAATTTAAGTAGTGTTGAATTAGGAAGTTTACTTTGGGTTTTGAATATTGCTGATGATGATAATTTTCGCCTATCTCTAGGGATGGGTAAGCCATTGGGAATGGGAGCGGTGAAGATTAGCAATCAAAAACTATGGTTAAGCGATCGCCAAAAACGATATCAAAGCTTATTTTCAGATAATTATTGGGCTGAAGCTAACGGATTAGATTCTGAGAGAGAAATTCGTGAAAAATGTGTCCAAGATTTTGAAAGCTATATTCTCGAATATATGAATCCTAGCGTTAAACAATTAAAAGATTTACCACGGATCAAATCTCTACTAACAATGTTGACTTGGAAAGGAGTTTCTGAACACTCTGGTCGTTACATGGAAATTGCGCGAAACCAAGAACCTTGTATTAGTGAATTGAAACGAAATGGCAAAGGAACAAATGAGTATAATAAACGCCCTATTTTACCAACTCCATTGCAAGTGATGAATATTTCAGATAATCATAAATTTGAAGAATCATCAACGCCATCATCTGAAATATCTAGAAATTTTGAGAAACCAATTAAAAAAACTGGGCAACTCAAAGATAAATTCCAAAATAATTCAGATAGAAGAAATTCAGATGGAGGGATTAGCTTTAATCCAGCAATAGCTAGACCACAAAAACCACCAAAGCCGAAAAAATGAAGTGCGATCGCACCACCCCTAGATATTGAAAGTATCCTATCTAACCCATCTGTCCCCTTACCCATTCCCTGATTGTTTGTCGAAAAACCCGTCTTCCTACCATGCGGTATCTTTACAATTAGTGACGGAATCTCTTGAATGTTCAGATTAGGAAACACTACACTTATTTCTCTGTGAAGATATTCTTCACCTTCTAAAAAGTGCGATCGCACCCTTCCTCTTCACTAAAACTCTCAACATCGACAAGGGAACAAGGGAAAAAAGAACTTATACCCCTTGTCCACACGGTTTCAATAAGACTGTTTTGAAAGGTAGTAGTTTATGGGGACATTAAGGGAAAACTGCACTCTTTTTCCTAGTTACGATATTACACTTTTCCAAATTCTCAGCATCCAGATTGGACATATTCATGATTAATGAGTTTTTGCACTCAACGCCCTGAATAAATTACTTTACTTCGCTGGGTTCAAACTTAGTTACCTTACCTTTCTTAACCGCTACAATCACATCGTAGTGAGAACAGTAAGCGAAGGTGACATCATTAGCTTTATTATAAAGGTTAACTACGTGACCTGCACCACCTAGCTGGATACCAATTGGTTCCAAGTCACCAAAAAAGAAACGACGTAGTTGATCACCACTACCAATCTGACCCTTACTCTTAGTAAGCAAGTCTAGTTTTTGTGCTACAGACATCTCTTCGGCTGCTGATGCCTGCACTAATGATGGATTGATCACCTTTAATGGTGCGTCCCAAACTGTGAAAAAACCAACCAAAGCAAAACTTGTAAGTAATGGTGCGAGTTTCATTTGTTACTCTCTTCTTTGTTTTATCCTGAACATCCCAAGCATCTCAGGTGGGAGTGAGAGCTTATTGAAACTAAACCACTATTTTCATGAATTTATCCCTTGAGAAAATTTAGTTGATTCTCAGCACTTTCTCAGGCAATGATGGTAGCTCAAAGTCACAGCATAATTTAAGTATTTTCTCAACAAAACCTCATTTATAACTGGGTGAGGGCAACTTAATATAATGAGCAATGCTTTCATTGCAGTGTGTTATTGTGACTAGACCCAAAAGACCACATCGCTTAATCCATAGAGTTTCAGGACAAACATATCTCTGGCTAGCAATGCTAATTTTTGCCGCATCTGGCGCAGTTACTCGGAAGCTAACAGAAATTGGCGCTCAACATTTCATAGGCAATCGCAATCCGATTTCTTTGTGTAATGTTTTATTTGTGGGAAACCTTTGCGCCTTGATACTTCTGATTCTCATCTATGGGCGACAGTGGAACAAAGCCACTTTAAAGCAACTCTCAAGGACGGATTGGGTCAGTTTAACAGCAGTAGCTATTTTATCAGGAGCCTTGGCCCCTGGCTTAGTTTTCCAGGCACTCGCACTCACAGGGGTGAACAATGTCATCTTGGTGGGACGCTTGGAACCACCTTTAACTCTGGCTTTATCAGTCTGGTTATTGAGGGAACGGGTAAATATTTGGCAATTTATCGGAGCGATCGCAGCCTTTATCGGTGTTATCCTAACTATCATCCTTCAGCCCCCAACAGAAGCCATGCTCAACATGGGAGGTTTCGGTTTAGGGATAGGGGAAATTTTGGCAGCAGTAGGATCTGTGGCTGTAGCCGCTTCTACGATTATTGGTAAGAAATACCTTTCGCAGATACCTTTGGGAATCTATAGCATTTTTCGGACTGCACTAGGAACCGTAATCTTTTTCTTCATTGCTTTAGTCCTCTATGGCAGGGATCATTTTGCTGATTTCCTCTCACCGTTCTTATGGCAATGGATGTTTCTCTATGGTGGGTTAATTGTGGTAGTAGGTCAGTCTTTTTGGATTAAAGGCTTGAAAACTTCCACTATATCTATGGCTTCCTTAGTTAGCTCATTTAGCCCAATTGCGGGCATCCTAGCAGCCTATTTAATTTTAGGTGAAGCTCCTACCCTACCTCAATATATTGGTGGTAGCTTGATTTTAGTAGGCTTATTCTTAAGCCAAGTTGGTATTTGGCGTCAGACTTCTAGCATTGCGTCTGGCAAGGTGAGTTCTACTCAAGCACAGCAACAGGTAGAAACTGGTATGGGATTCAAGGGGATTTAAAGGGTGCAAGGGAGCGTCTAGCCTATTAGCAATTACGAATTACTGGGACGGGGTAATTGCTGATTTGTCTTTACAAGGTTAGTAAACTCCTGCAAAGTTTGACGATACTTTTCTTCAGCTACCTGGAATAAATCATTATGATTTGCCTTTTCAACCCACAAATAAAGTTTTGGGGATATTGCAGCATTAAATAACTTTTCTCCATGAGCAAAAGGAATGATATCATCTGCTTTTCCATGAATTACTAATATTGGGCATTTGACTTTTTTGATATTGTCAAGATTGGGAAATTTATCAAAAGGTAAAATCCGAAAAGGTACTATTACTTGAAAAGCGGAAATAAACGAACTTTCAATAATTAAACCCGCTACTGGTTTCCGCATTGCTAAATTTACCGCAGAACCACCGCCAACCGAACGACCTAAAACTATAATTCTTTCAGGTGGTATTTTTAAATTTTGCGTCAAATAATTGTAAGCGCTATCAATATCTTCGTATGCGTGAGTTTCTGTAGGCTTTCCTTGACTCGTACCATAACCACGATAATCATAAGCAAAGACACTAAAACCCCATGCGTGTAATTTTTCTAGGATCTGTTTTATATCTCCTAAATCTTCAGAATTACCATGAGAATAAAGAATAGTATATTTAGCTTTATTGTTCAATAAGTATGTAGCTGAGATATTTGTATTTTCCCCACTTCTTAACTTAATAATTCCGGCATCATCCTGATAGCTAGAAGGTTGAGACAGAAAAATCATGCTATCTGCCCGAAAATATACAAATACAGCAAAAAATATATAGATAAAAATTAAAGATTTAACCAGTCGTTGCCAAGTAAAATCACCAATTAGCAGTTTTATAAGTTGCTGTTTATCCATTAGTTTTTATTTATCGGGTAAAGCTTTATTATGTTTTCTAATAGCAATTTTATGTGAGATTGCGCTTTATTCAGGTAAAGGCAACTCATGTAGACGCATTCGCAAAGCGTCTCCAAGAGTTACGGCTTCCCGCAGGTTATTGCTCCTATAGCTTGGGATTGAAGCACTAAAGTGCTTACTACAAACTCCGTTAATATGTCAAAATGAGAATACCCGATACATCAAGGTGAGCGATCGCTCCGAAAGCTAGATTAAAGGATTGACCTGAGCAATGGCAGACCAAACCAATCACAATCAAGCGGGAGAAGTAGCTCCCAGCACTGTTGACAAGCAAGCTCCCAGTGTGGCTGAAGAACACGCTCCTAGCACAGACTCACCCGAACCGACAGACCTTCCTAGTGCCAACGCGCCAGATCCTCAAGCCGCAAACCCCGAAGATAACCCCAATGCTGCTAAACCAGCTGCTGTACCACCCAAGCGAGAAAAACCCGCAGCCGCAGCTAAAGCCGCAACAGGAGAAAAACCCGCAGGCGCCGCAGCAACAGGAGAAAAACCAGCCGCCGCAGCTAAAGCCGCGAAAAAGGAAAAAGCCCCAGCTGTTGAAGATAAGCCATTTGTAGAGTTCATCGAGCAAGACTACTTGCCAGCTTTACAAAAAGCGATCGCTCAACAAGGGGTGCAAGATTTACAGATGTCTTTTGCCAAGCAGAAGGTGCCAATCACTGGCTTTGAATCAGCCGAAGAATGCTGGCAAATTATCGGCAGTTGGAAAGAAACAGGTCTGCGTCAGTTTAACCTCTATTTCCCCGAAGAAGATATTCAAGGGAAAAAGGGATTTTCCTGTAATGAAGGCAAAAAACCTAGCACTCTTGAGTCATTTTTAATCGATGAGCGCAGAATTACACTCGATTTGTTGGTATTTGGCTTAGTTCAGCGCTTGGACGGTCAAAAGTGGTTAGGTATAAATTAGTTATTGGGCATTGGGCATTGGGCATTGGGCATTGAAAAGAGGCAGAGGGGCAGGGAGCAGGGAGCAAAGAGGTAATTTTTTATTCTTCCCCTTGCCCCCTAACCCCTACTTCTTCCCCACTCTCCTTAAAGTTCATGGAAATGGTAGATAACGGCTCCAGTATTGGGGTCGTTATCGATTTTTACATAACCTGATTTGTACTGTTTTCAACCCTTTGGATTTGCTCTTGTTGTCTGAGATGGGTTTTCCATGTTGTAGTAACAACCACAGAAAATTACTGAGATAGCAGTGCTTTGAGAATACAAAAGGTGCGTGCTACTCCACTTAATCGAAACAGTGTTAATCACTGAACTACGTTTATTTGACTACTAATCTGCGATTTTTGATTCCGCAAACATTGAATTATTGTTGCAACTCTTAATCTTTTGCTTACAAATTTATAACCCGCACCTTGGTAGACTGAACTTTATACAATTGGATTATTGTGGGCTGTTACGGCTTGCCAAAGCATTACCCTTGGCTTTCTGGTGAGGCAGTCCGGTCTTCGGGGTTTCTCCTATGAGGAACTGCCGTTAGCGTAGCGGTAGCGACTGTGCGTAGCGTCACCCGAAGAGTCTACTTAAGATAATAAAGACGAAAGAGCAATCAAGACATGGTAGATTCCCTCAAAAAACCAGGCTTTGAAGAAATCCGGCCAGGGATTAAAGTCCCGGCAAAAGAAACCCTGTTAACACCTCGGTTTTATACTACCGATTTTGATGAAATGGCACGGATGGACATTTCCGTCAACGAAGACGAGTTGAGAGCCATTCTTGAAGAGTTTCGCACTGACTACAACCGCCATCACTTTGTTCGGGATGCCGAGTTTGAACAATCCTGGGATCATATTGATGGGGAAACTCGCCGATTGTTCGTTGAGTTTCTAGAACGTTCCTGTACGGCAGAGTTTTCTGGCTTTTTGCTGTATAAAGAACTCGGTCGTCGCTTGAAAGGTAAAAGCCCCGTCTTGGCAGAGTGCTTTAACCTGATGTCACGGGATGAAGCCCGTCACGCTGGCTTTTTGAATAAAGCTTTGTCGGACTTTAATCTATCCCTAGATTTAGGGTTTTTGACTAAGAGTCGCAGTTATACCTTCTTTAAACCCAAATTCATCTTCTACGCCACTTATCTTTCTGAAAAGATCGGTTATTGGCGCTACATCACCATTTATCGCCACTTAGAAGCACATCCCGAAGACCGGGTTTATCCAATCTTCCGGTTCTTTGAGAACTGGTGTCAAGATGAAAACCGTCACGGCGATTTCTTCGATGCGATCATGAAATCTCAGCCGCAAATATTGAATGATTGGAAAGCACGGCTGTGGAGTCGGTTCTTCCTGTTGTCGGTGTTTGCGACAATGTATCTCAATGACATCCAACGCAAGGACTTTTATGCCACCCTTGGACTGGATGCGCGAGAATACGACATCCATGTTATTCAGAAGACTAACGAAAACGCAGGTAGGGTGTTCCCGCTGATGTTGGATGTAGAGAATCCAGAGTTTTATCAGCGCTTGGATACTTGTATAAGCAATAATGAAAAGCTGAGTGCGATCGCTAACTCCAACACTCCCAAATTCCTGCAATTCTTCCAGAAACTGCCGCTTTACATCTCCAATGGCTGGCAGTTATTGCGGCTGTACCTGATGAAACCAATTGATACTGTTTCTGCTCAAGGGGCAGTTCGTTAAGTTATAACAGGTTTGCGAAAGCTTTAGTGGTTCTGCTGATTGCAGAGCCACTTTTTTTGTCCAGAATATTACCCTAAGGGGTACTATTCGTCAATAGGTCTAGGCAGTTAGGTTGGATATGTAGTTTCGCTGTAAACAAACATATGACAGACCTATCAAACGGAATTGGAATCATCAGACAAAAACCAACTCTAGTTTCAACCTTTGAACTGCTAGTAAAAGCAATTACACCTGTTACCGCTCCTGGGACTGAGGCTGTTGCTCGCACAGTTATCCAAGGTTACTTTTTGACCATTGCCAATACTAGCAACTCTGATATAAAGTTGACGCTGCAATTTACTGCAACTACACCAGTATTAAATGTAGCTGACACCGTGATAATCAGCGATGTCAAAGGAACTAACGATTTTAGTGATTTAACTCCTGTTGCAGGCGATCCCAACAAATTTACTTTCAGTGTAGGCATTTCAGCCAACGACACGGCTTTGCTTACATTACTGCCCGATGTCACCAAAATAGACATTATAAAAGCAGCGAAATTAGAGATTCGCGGGTATGTGGAAATCTTATTAAATTCTCCCTCTGCGGCAACTCCAGTTAACCTGCTGTTGACGCCTGAACATAGAGGCACATTCCTGCCTCAGAATTTGGCGGCTCCCAATCCTGACTTCGATCAATTGGCCTATTCTCTGCCCACATCTACTGGTGGAAGCTTGTTTACGCTTACAGGGCCAGTGTTGAAAATTAGCAAAGAACTGAAGATAGAAGTTAAAGAATTCGAGAAAGTTCAGAAAGATAAAGATTTTGAGAAAGTTCAGGCTGAAAAACTCGCTGAGACAAGTCAAATTGAAAATCTTGCTCCAGCAGATGCTTCTAATGACCTACAGCGGCTAATCGCTCTGATGGCTCAACGTCTTGATCAAATAGAACAGCGCACGGCTAATGGCCAAAATGGGCAGTCTTTCATTCAAGCCAAAGAACGCCCAAGTGTTGGTCAACAAGTAGTTAATCAACCAAGGAATTAAGGCTAGTGTTGGTTATTGTCGCCAGTCGCTATGACAAAGCCGCCGAGGCGCTGGTTGCTAATTGGGCGGCTCATGGTGCTAGCCTGCTGACACCTGAAGATTTGTCACTGGTTGGATGGCGACACTACTTAAGTGCTACTCAGGATTCTACAGCAGTGGTAGGTGGGATGGCGATCGCTCTCGATCAAATCACCGGCGTCCTAACTCGTCTACCCTCTATTTTTGAACAGGAACTTCTGCACATCGTCCCCGAAGACCGGACATATGTTGCTGCGGAAATGAATGCCTTTCTAATTGCCTGGTTGTCCAACTTAAAATGTTCAGTCTTGAACCGACCAACACCAACATATCTGTTGGGGCCTGCTTGGCGACCCGAACAATGGGTTTATGCAGCTGCTCAACTGGGTATTCCGGTACGTCCAGTGCTACGGCACAGTTCCATGTCGGCAAAAGTGTGTCCCCAGGTTGCTAAAAAACCGCTGGTAACGGTGACAGTGGTGGGCGATCGCTGCTTGGGTGAAGTTGAAAAACCGCTGGCATCTCATGCCAGACGCCTTGCTGATGCTGCTCAAGTTGACTTGTTGAAAGTTTATTTTAGCAGCAGCGAATCCTCAGCAGAGTTTTTGGGCGCTGACCTGTGGACTGATATTTCTGCACCAGATGTAGGTGATGCCATATTTGAGTATTTAAGTAGAGGTGATGCCAAATGTTGATTTTGTTGTGGGGTATTTCCGAAGAATCTCCTTTGGCAGCAGTCTACTCAGAACTAACCCGTCTGGGCATACCGACAGTATTCCTCGATCAACGAGATATTTTAGATACTGAAATCGAACTTTCTGTAGGCGATGTCTTACAACTACCAGTTCAAGGACAAATCCGTATCAAGTATCAAAAAATAGACTTGAGTGAAATTACCGCAGCCTACTTGCGCCCCTATGACTCGCGCCGCCTCCCCCAAATTGCCGAAGCAGGTGCAAATAGTCCAGCTTGGCAACATGCGATCGCAGTTGATGATACCTTAATGTCTTGGTCTGAAATTACACCCGCCTTAGTCCTCAACCGTCCGTCAGCAATGGCTGCTAACGGCTCTAAACCTTACCAGCTAGAGCAAATTCGATCGCTAGGCTTCAAAGTTCCCCAAACCCTTGTCACCACAGACCCCGAAGCTGTGCGAGCTTTTTGGGAATGCCACGGCAACATAATTTATAAATCAATCAGTGGTATCCGTAGCAAAGTCTCGCGTCTGGGAGTTGAGCATTTGGAGAGACTTGAGAATGTATCTTGGTGCCCGACTCAGTTTCAGCAGTATATACCTGGCAGAGATTATCGCGTTCATGTCGTGGGGACAGAAGTTTTCGCCAGCGAGGTAATTTCCCAAGCTGATGATTATCGCTATGCAGCAGAGGATGATGAATCCACAGAAATTCGTGCTTGTCATCTTTCTGAAGATGTAGAACAGCAGTGCAGAGGATTAGCAAAAGCGATAAATCTACCTCTTTGCGGCATAGATTTGCGCCAAACACCTGGAGGTGATTGGTACTGCTTTGAGGTTAATCCTTCACCTGGTTTTACTTATTACCAACAGTTTACAGGTCAACCAATTAGTACTGCGATCGCTAATTTGCTGTCAGGCAAAAATCGGATCTGCTCAAGAAACTAGTTTAATAACTTTGTCTTTTGAGTATGCTGTTATTCCCAATCTGCCTTTATCTACAAATATTCAAAACTCAGAATGGGAGACAGCACAAAGATAGTTTGGCAGTAGATACCTTGAGTTAAGCTGATTTTTCCATTCTGATTACATCTGGGGTGAATACTTGATGCTTGGCTGCTTCTGCCTCGTAACATCTGATAATCAGTGATGTAAGCTTATCGAAATCACTGACAGAGGAAATAATTACTTTTGATGCGGCATCCCCCAGAGAAGCTGTTACTTCCTGCACTTCAAAATTTGAAGCTAGAGACTTTACTTCATCTACACTTAGCCGAGCAATAAAACTTTTTTTCTGCGAAGACAGATATAGTCTCAAAAACCACCAAGTACTTTTGCCAACAAGATTGATACCAAAGTATGAAACAGTATCCTTGTATTGGAGTTCAAAGTTGTAACTCCTTGAAGTTTGCGTGATTGCTTTAATTTTTTCAAAGGCTTCGATTTCTTCAGCAGTTGTTACTACTTTTGATTCTTGAGATTCTTGTTGTTTATCCTCTTCTTCAATCTCTTGTTCTATTTTAGGTTCAATAGGCTGATCTATTACTGGAGTAAGTGAGCGAGTCATTAACTCTACTAAACTTCCCTGAATCGACTTTTTAACAATTGGTTTGAATTTATCAATAACTTTCCCAGTAATTCGACCTTTAATTTCATAACTAGGGGCAACTGTACCGAGTTCAGTTACTAAAAAGCGAACAAATTCTTCAGAAGGAGAACGTAAAAGATTTCCTAGAAGCTGAGTCATGCCTTTTACATAAACCATTTCCTCAGCATGATTGGTAATAGCTGTAACCTCAAAATTATCACGGTGAAAAAATTTGAGGTTATCAATATCTTTGGTATCATATTCCAGGATGTTAAAAGTAAAAAATGGCTCCTTGTCCATGACATTTTTATCATGCAAGTCTGTAAAGAAACGATACTCAACCCCATTAGTGACGATAGCTACTTTTGTTGTCAAAAGTCCATTAAAATAGCGGCTCAGTTGCCCATCATGTGCTTCAGCTTTTTGACCACGGGCTTTTGCCTCTACAAGCATAACTATATTATTGTTAATAGCTAAGGCGTAATCTACCTTTTCAAACTGCCCTGCTTTTTTAATAGCAAAATCTGCCACGTATTCCGGCATTACTTCACTAGGATCATAGACATCGTAGCCAAGAGCACTCAAAAAAGGAACAATCAGTGTCATCTTAGTAGCTTCTTCGCCAACAACTTGATCAGCCCGCTTACGCACTTGTTCAGACAGCTTGGTAATATCTTCAGTGAATCCCATATTGCTTACTCCTAGTATTAGTAATTTTTGATACACTTATTTTGCAAAATAGGAGCGATTGCAAGGTGATATGGTAGATTTAAATTGAAAGTGTTAAGTAGATAGACGTAATTAAATGTCAGATAAAACTCTTGTTCATAGTGAGCGATTTATCGCTCGGTATAAGGTTTTAAGGGGCTAGAGCCGCTTACTACGAGCTTTGATTTAATTAAGCCCTTCTACTTAGCGCGATCGCCTTCCTGATCACTCCTATAAAAGTATTCCCAAATAAGTACTAACCTGTAACACTCATAACCTGTTTATAAGTGCAATGGCATTGGTAATGAATAAGAATAAATGAGAATAATTTTTGATAAAGCCTTAGTCTATAGCAGTTATCAAAAGAAAAATGCTCAAGCTAATTATTCAAGCCCCTGGATGAATCCGTGGGGCCTTTTATACAAGCTAACTTGTCGCTGCCACTTTGTTTCCATTCTGGTTGCCATTTTTGCTGCCGTTGCCGTTCACACTGGCAATGAATGATGGTTGCTGTAAACTGGGAACTGGTGACTCGCCTCGCAGTCCCTTGTAGCGCTGGTTCTTAGGAACACCTCCCGCCATGCCGTACTCCACACTGCTTTTACCATATTGAGTAGCAACTCCCAACAGCATATGCTCTGCCATATCTGCCAACTCGCGCTCTGTTTGGAGCATTTCCTGGTACAACTTATCGAGGTTGGAAAGAGCAGTGTTGTATAAATTCTCTTTAGTTCGCATCTTCTCGATTAGGGTGGAAAAGGCAGGTAGGCTGAGTCCATTACCTACATCTAAATTCGGATCAATTGAGTTAATGCCAGCAGCACGACGCGCTGCTTTTTCTAACACCTGAGAGGTTCTTTTTCTTCGAGCCATGATATGAACCTTGTAATCCAGTAGAGTTAATATTCTTTACTTTAAAAAACTTTCGTATTGATCAGCTTGAGAGAACTCCGGCAATTCTCCAATAGTTTTTGTTACATAGCGATGATTGTCATGAATGCGCGATATACCGAAATGAGTAAGCAATCAAGCATTTTGAGAAAGCAATATGCCTTTTTGCTTGCTAAATCTACCGAAATGAGAAAGCAATCAGGCATTTTGAGAAAACAATATGCCTTTTTGCTTGCTGAATCTACCGAAATGAGAAAGCAATCAGGCATTTTGAGAAAACAATATGCCTTTTTGCTTGCTGAATCTACCGAAATGAGAAAGCAATCAGGCATTTTGAGAAAGCAATATGCCTTTTTGCTTGCTAAATCTACTGAAATAAGAAAGCAATCAGGCATTTTGCTTATTGAGATCGACTTGATATCGATTTGCGGGTTTGACTTGTTTGAGTTGCAATTGTGAGAATGAGTCTGATTCGCTACGATGGCATTAGAAATTTATCGCATCTGAGTATGGCAAAGCAGGATGCTCCACTCACAGGAGTTGCACTGATTAAAGAAGTCTGTCGGCGGATTCGGGTAGCCCGCAGCTATTGGGATGCTCACAATAACGCTGCTTGTCGGGGTGAGCGCGATCGCGCATTAGCCCTTTACAATACACTGAGCAAGGAACAAAAAGAGCAGATTCCGCAAGTGTTGCGGGTGTGGCTGCGTTATCGCAGTGAAAAGTACTTTGGCGCACACCGAACACCGCCCAAATCGGCACGAAAATCAAAATAGTCCTTACCAAGGGCAACACCTCGCCGTTGATATGTCAAAAGATACCTGTGTTGTTGATGCTCAGTTCATCGATATAATCATCTCCCCTTAGCCACTCCAAGCACAATTTGCTTTCTAATTATTTAATTTAGCAACTAAAACGTCCAGATATTGCTATGTCTTCTGTGTAGTTTTTGGGCGCTCGGTGTGCTTCGCGCACCATTGCTTGTGCCAGTTGCGTAAGTCCTGGAATCTTAAAATAGAGTTTATGAACAGCAGCTATGTTTAAAAGATTTGACCGCCGCCAGAAAAACCAGTGCTTAACGACAATGAACTGTCTACAGGGATTGTGCAACATTCAGTTACGAGACGTTGTTACTTAGTAACTTGCAATCTACTGTATTAAACCCATTTATTCATCCATCAGTCGTATACAATAGCCAACTAAATTCTGACGACTGACACCTTTATTCTTGATAAAGCTTTACCTTAATGATTTATTTTGGGTAGCTGAAGAAAAGTATCATAAAACTTTGCAAGAGTTTACTAGCCTTGTAAAGGCAAATCAGCAATTATCCCATCATCCTATTCTGCCTTAACCCTCTTTAATCACTCTAGTCATAGTAAAATCTAAAACCCTTATCTAACCAGAATTTTGCTTTTTCACTTTAGTTTCTTAGTTAATTCGCCAAATATGGATAGTGCTATCCTCATTGCTACTAGCGAGGGTTTTACCATCTGGGCTAATAGCAAGCCCTAAAACGGAACTGGAACCATCCTGAAAGGTGTGCAACAATTTCAAAGTCTCTAAGCTCCACAGTTTAATACTGCCATCATAATTGCCGCAGGTCAGAATTTTTCCATTGGGGCTGATGGTAAGAGATTCAACTGAACTAAAATTGTCAGGAAACTCATGTAGCAGTTTTCCAGTTTGAAGATTCCATAACTTCAGGGTGCTAGTTGCACGATTTCGAGAAACTAATTGACCAAAACTGCCAGTGACGAGCTTTTTGCTATCGGGAGTAATAGCAATAGCATCAACTCCAGTTTTGTGTCCTTTAAGAACATGGCGTGTTTTTTTAGTTTGCAGATCAATCAGCCTAATTGTACTGTCATCGCCACCCCCAGTACTCACAAGGGTTTGCATATCAGGGCTAATTGCAACCTTACTCACAAAGTCTGAGTGTGCAGCAATGGTATTAAGCAGTTTAAGTGTGTGTAAATCCCAAAGCTTGATTGTGTGATCATCACTGCCACTAGCAATCAATTTACCATCTGAACTAATAGCAACTGTTTCTACTGGCTGGGTATGTCCACTTTCGATGTTAAGCATTAATTGAGTGCGTAAATCCCAAACCTTCATTGTTGGGGTGGTTATTCCACCACTTACAATCAGCTTGCCATTTGGACTAATAGCAATTGAAGTAACACCATCTGAGTGAGCATCTAAACTACGCAGCAATTTTCCAGTCTGGAGATTCCAGATTTTAATAGTATCATCTCTACCTCCACTAATCAGGGTTTGCCCATCCGGGCTAATGACAACTGCTGGAACACCAAAAGTCACTTTTTTATGCCCAGTCAGTGTGTGAACAAGTTGAATATGTGATTGGGACTGAGTAATTGTACTTCTGCCAATGGGGGGATTGGAACTGGAAGAATGTACATCAATGACAATGACAGTGATGTTTACTGCAATAGCTAAGGCTGTAATAGCTGGTTTGGATTTGAGGAAATTTAATAATTTCATGGCGGTGAGGAACGCAATTATTATATAGTAGAGTTCCCATTTGATGAAGTGCGATCGCTTTTCATCTTCTTGATTTAAGCGAGGAAATATGCCAGCAGGGATGTCTGCCAAATCTAACCAGTAGATTAACTTATCAATTGCTATGTGTTTTATAGTACATTACTTGCCAGTTGTAGCGTTCGCACAGCGTCTCGTAGAGAAGCGATGACCGAGGGCTGTAAGTTGCCTGAGAAGTGATTCTACAGCGTTGGGTCAACAACTGGCGATTTGTGGAGCTACTGAGGCATAGGGTAAACCATTCCTCATGTCTTTGGGCTATCCCGTTCTCTTGATATCTCATTTAAACTGCAAAACAGAGACTTGTAATGCCAAATTGGCAGAATCTTTCTGTCTTCATTTGAAGTGCCGCCGTTACTTCGCCTTTTTTTAACGGAGGAATGGAAAGAGTTGATGGCAGTATGGTCAAATACCTCTACTAGTTCAAGAGATAACTTTTAGCAAAGTTCGTTAAGCACGTCAAATTTAGGTCGGTTGTTACACACACCAGTTTGATTGTGATTAGTCAGAATGTAGTGTAGTAGTGCAATATATTGCACTGTTACAAAAGCTAAATACAGAGGTCAACTATGTTTCCTTTTTGGGGTAATGCCTGTTATGGAAGCGAACCCATTTCGCGCAAAGCTGGCTTAGAGCGGAAATTAAAATTCTTGATTTGGATGCGAGATGATTTAGAGTCCAAACTGGCTGGCATTAATGCTTCTATTGATACCATTCGGCAGCAAATAGAACGCTCAGACTCAGCTGTTTAGAACTTAGTTCTTGCATTTGTACTTAAGCCGATTGTAACTCCTTTGTGACTGGGCGCTGTAAATGGGCTGCATCAGTGTTGTAGGTCTTTGTGCAGCGTCCTGTCATAAATTAGCGCAAAAAAGAGCCAGCCTTGAAAAACGAAGTCCAGTCTTTTGTACTGGTGGAACTAACCTTGAATAAATAACTCAAGACAGAGGTAGAATAACCAGAGTTTATTAATATCTGGAAGTTATACTATTTCACGAAAACCTTGATATACATAAATTTCTCGTAGGTGCATGGCATTGCCATGCCCTTACAAACGTATTTGTATCATTATTAAAGTGAAATGGTATTAGAGCCGTAATCGTCACTTAACGTGCCAAAACTTATAGAAATGAAAAATATTATCTCGATTGGTTGGAATAGCTGGTTAAAACGGCACAAAGAATCTGTTTTACTATTTGACTCAATTGCTGCCGCTAGTGAGATTGCCCTTATGCTTAACGGTCAATGGGATGGCTGCAATGGTGTGATAATTGCTAAATGTGATGAAGTAGCTGTTAATACTGCGGCCAAACTTAAGATAGCTACATGGTGTTATCAAGGCGCATCAAAAGCTGTTTTAGATAGATTAACAGCTGATGAAATTTTACGGCGTTATGCAATGGGAGAAAGAAATTTTATTAATGCTAATTTAAGGTGTGCAGTACTTGCATCAGCGAAACTGAGTGAAATTAACCTAAGTTATGCAAAATTGAGTTGGGCAGACCTAAGTCAAGCCAATCTAAGTAAAGCTGATTTAACAGCCGCAGACCTAAGTCAAGCTAATTTAAGTGGAGCCGACCTGAGTAAGGCATACTTAATGAGGACAAACCTAACTAAGGCAGACCTGCAACAAGCTTCACTGAGGGGGGCTAACCTAAGTAGCGCTAACTTAAATGAAGTTAACCTCACTGATGCAGATTTAACAGGAGCTAATCTATCACTAGCAGACCTAAGAGGTGCAAATCTTCACTTCTGCAATTTAAGTGGGGCTAACCTAACAGGTGCCAAGTTTATTGAAAGTGACTTGGCTTTTGCTCTCCAATGAGCACACCTGAAGTCCATGTATTTTAATCGAAAAATAGTAATTTATATTACTAGTTAATCAGACATAATTCAATCCGCTTGGGTTCAGCCCAAAAAATATATTGCGTAGGTTGGGTTGAGGAACGAAACCCAACATTTTCGGGTATTTGTTGGGTTTCACTTCCCTACGGGACGCTGTTCGCGTTCGTTCAACCCAACCTACAATTATCCTTAACTGAACTGTATTAAGACATAATTAAGAGATTATGTCGGGATTTCTGTAAAATCCAAGTATTTTTCTTCTCAGACTTAAACCAAGTGTTTGCAATGATTCATATTCAGCAACCTTTAAATTTTACTTAGTTTGAAAGATATTTTGTACCATTTTTTTGTCTGTATTCGCCGCCGCCCTATCCAACTCTGCAATCTCACTGGCGTCTAATTGCCAACCCAATGCACCAATATTCTCCCTTGCCTGTTCGACACTCTTTGCTCCAGGGATGGGAATGGTTCCTTTACAGATGCACCAGTTAATTGCTACCTGTGACATAGTTTTGTTTCTGGACTGTGCCACCTCTTGTAAACATGCCAAAAGCGATCGCATTCCTGGTAATATCTGCCTAAACAGCAGACCTCGGATACCTTTGGGCAAAGGGCCTTGCTCAGAGTATTTTCCTGTCAGTAGTCCCAAGGCCAGAGGGCTGTAGGCAATCAGTTTAATTCCCAACTCATCACAAAGGTCTTTGAGCTTTAGTTGGGTTACAGGATATGTAGACAACAAAGAGTATTGAACTTGCAGAGTAGTAATCGGAACGCCTCGTGCAGCAAACTTATTCTGCACTTTGTAAAGCCGTTTAGGCCCATAATTGGATAGTCCCACTCCCTTAACCAGTCCTTGCTCATACACATCGGCAAGACCATCCAACAGCCCTTCTTCTTGCCAAGGAGCATAGTTTGCTGTAGACCAGTGCATCTGTACCAAATCTACGTTCCTTTCCAAACGTTGGGCAGATGATTTGCAAGCTTTTACCATTGACTGAGGTGTCCATCTCCAGGGGTAAGCAGCAAGCTTAGTAGCAATGCAAATATTTTCTTTGCCTGAACCTATATATTCTCGGTTGAATCGTCCCAGGAGTAACTCACTCCGACCATTTAATCTCCCAGTTCCGTAAGAATCACCTGTATCAAATAAAGTCACACCGTTGCTTACACAAAGGTTAAAGACGGCTTGTAACTGGTCATCCATACTTTCGTCATATCCCCAAAGCAGTTGATTGCCCCAGGCCCAAGTCCCGCAGCCCATGCTTGGGAGGAAGAGTTTTTGGAGAGTCTGCATCTTTGCTCTCTGTAGATTGCCTTATTAATTATCAGGCATATAGCAGATAAGTTGTTCCACATTTAACTTGCATATATTGGGCGGGCGAGACGCCCACCCCACAAGAAATGTACAATTTCAGATTATGCAAACTAGATGTGATTTAGCTTAATACCGATTATCTGTGAGGTTGCATAAAACCAGTTGCTCAAGCCCCTTGTCTTATCAAAGTTGATTTTGTGCAGATCCACATAGAATTGGTATAAGCAATTCAAAATTCACGCATTCAAAATATTCGCGTAGCGTCTGGTAGAGAAGAAATGCAATCCTAGCCAGTCTTTTAGCAATTGCTAATATGCAGCTTATTAACGCGCGAATAGCATGATTACCAGGCAAATAGGGAAAACCTTCTAGCACTCGTGCAACGTTGCCTATTTTGTTTTAAAAATTTACAAAGATTTAGGACGTTTCCCAAAGTAGGCTCGCTACTTTCTGATTAGGCAAACAAAGCCCAAGCACATATATTTTTAGTCGGTTGCTAAAAGAGCGATTAGCACCAACCATTAGGATAATGTCGAATTTGCAAGGAGCCAAGCTTTCTGAGTCCATGCGTTATTAAAGAAGCCAACCTCTGGCGCTTTTAATTCAAATGAATGAGGTGGTGATTTTAGTAATAAGGGCGAACTTTTGTCTTGAGCCTCAACTAAGTTAACTATCCAGGGAAGAAAGTCTAAGATTTCTTTTGGTAATACAGTTAACTCAAAGTCCCACAGCAAATTAATACCTCGGCATACTTGTCCTTTTCTTAACATCGTGACTCTACCAGCACTCTTATTAATAGCCAATCGAAGAATGAATGGGCGGAATGGGACAAATTCATCAGGTGCTGTATAAGCGTATACATTTATATAGTTCAGTCTCTGCCTATGATCCATCCAAGATGCGATCGGTGAATTACTACTATAAGATGTACCAGTTATAATCACCGGCATATTCATAGCAGCAGCAAAGTTAGAGTAGAACTCACGCCTTAGTTCGCTAACAATATGTTTAGCTTCTGGGTTCATGGTTGCTACACCTGTTACAAAAACGATAGTCAACCGAAGCACAAAAAAAGGCAGACGCCTTGTCTGCCCTCAAGACCTTAGAGTTAAATTCTTGGTTTTAGACCTTACTTAATAGCGGCGAGAGCCACCACCACCACCATCATAGTTTCCTCGTCTACCACCAGAGGAACCTCCGTCTGTCTTGGGTTTAGCTTTATTAACTTTTAAGCTCCGACCCATCCACTCAGCATTATCAAGAGCCTCAATCGCTGCTGTTTCTTGTGCGTCTGATTCCATTTCGACAAAGCCGAAACCTCTCACCCGACCTGTTTCTCGGTCGATAGGCAATTGAACATTTTTTACAGTTCCGTATTCTGCAAAGACCTGCCGGAGGTCATCTTCTTTAACCTCATAAGATAGGTTACCGACGTAAATTGACATAGAATGTCTCCAGAATCAGGGGGTGTAGAGATTTATATCCGGAGAGGTCTGTAATACAAGTATATATAAAAACAAACTACACAGCCGAATGCAATCTTATATGCATACTTTAACATAAATTCAGAAGTTATGTTCATAAACAACACTATACTTATCTGTTGATCTAAATACTCGGACATCTAGCGAAACTCGTTTAAAATCAACCTACCAGCGATCGCATTAAATTTGAACTCACTAAAAAATTTCAATCACTGAATATTTTATCTTCAGACAATATTAGTAATTTTTAAATTTTATTCACTCAAAATTTCGAGAGAGTTCAATTAAATGAAACCAGTGCGATCGCTTGTAACGTAAAATTAATTTTCATCCGGCATTTGCTAACACTTTGACGCCCATGTATTGCGACTACCTGATCCAAATCCTGACTGCCCGTGTGTACGATGTTGCCCAGGAAACACCACTGGAGTATGCTCCAAATTTGTCTGCGCGGCTGAATAATCAACTCCTGCTGAAACGTGAGGATATGCAGTCAGTATTTTCCTTTAAACTGCGGGGTGCTTATAACAAGATGGTGCAACTGCCACCAGAGATATTGGCAAAGGGTGTAATCGCAGCTTCTGCGGGGAATCATGCTCAGGGAGTCGCCCTTGCAGCCAATCGCTTGGGAACCAAAGCGATTATCGTCATGCCAATAACCACACCCCAAGTCAAGGTAGATGCGGTTAGAATGAGGGGCGGAGCAGTCGTGTTACATGGAAATACCTATGACGATGCTTATAGCTATGCCCGTGAATTAGAAGTAGAAAAAGGGTTGACCTTTATTCATCCCTTTGATGATCCGCATGTCATTGCTGGACAGGGAACAATCGGGATGGAAATTTTACGGCAATATCAGCAACCCATCCATGCGATTTTTGTAGCGATTGGAGGGGGCGGATTAATTTCTGGGATTGGGGCTTATGTGAAACGATTACGTCCCGAAATCAAGATTATTGGCGTTGAACCAGTAGATGCTGATGCTATGTCTCAATCGCTCAAAGCCGGACATCGGGTGCGCTTGTCCCAAGTGGGATTATTTGCTGATGGCGTGGCGGTGCGGGAAGTAGGTGAAGAAACCTTCCGTTTATGTCAGCAGTATGTAGATGAAATTATTCTGGTGGATACAGACAAAACTTGTGCTGCGATTAAAGACGTGTTTGAGGATACGCGATCCATTCTAGAACCAGCCGGTGCATTAGCGATCGCAGCTGCCAAAGCCTACGTAGAACGGGAACAAATCGAGGGACAAACCTTAATTGCTGTCGCCTGCGGTGCAAACATGAATTTTGATCGCCTCCGCTTTGTGGCAGAACGAGCAGAGTTCGGCGAACGCCGCGAAGCCATCTTTGCAGTTACAATTCCTGAAGAACGGGGAAGTATTCGCCAGTTTTGTGAATGTATTGGCAACCGTAATCTTACTGAGTTTAATTATCGCATTGCCGATGAAAAAACAGCGCATATTTTTGTAGGTGTGCAAATTCAAAATCGTGCCGATGCTGCAAAGATGGTAGAAACGTTTGAAGCTCATGGCTTTGAAACCCTTGATTTAACGGACGACGAACTAACTAAATTACATCTGCGGCACATGGTAGGTGGGCACTCTCCCCTGGCTCACAATGAATTGCTCTACCGTTTTGAGTTTCCCGAACGTCCCGGCGCATTGATGAAGTTTGTTACTTCCATGAATCCCGCCTGGAATATTAGTCTTTTTCACTACCGCAATAATGGCGCAGACTACGGGCGAATCGTTGTTGGTATCCAGGTTCCCCCCCACGAGATGGGAGAGTGGCAAGCTTTTCTCGATAACCTGGGCTATCGCTATTGGGATGAAAACAAGAATCCGGCATACAAGCTGTTTTTGGGATAGGGTGTGTCTGGGGCTGGGGACTGGGGATTGGGGAGTAGGAAGTCAAGAGTTAGGAGTTAGGAGTTAGGAGTGAAGAATTATCTGCCTTGTCTTCCTCATCCCCACAATGCCCCATGCCCCATGCCCCATGCCCCATGCCCCATGCCCAATGCCCAATGCCAATTTAGCGAGAACTTTTCTCCAATATCAGATTGGAGTCCCAAGTATAGAAGCCGATTTGGTTAGGAACCCTAGAGAATCTGCCTGTCCGATAGCCTCTAGATAATTCATTCAGCACCTTATTTTTGATCTCTCTAAGTTGCTGAGAATCTAGTTCTCCATAAATTCCGGCGATGACTTCAGCAACGCTGAAAACTTTACCGGGATTTTGTTCTAACAGAGAGGTGAGGGCATCAATTAAGAATTCACCCTCAAAGGCTTTGAGCATTGGTACTGTTTTTGTCGGGGGTACAAAAGGCTTCTTATTTTTGTTTTTGATGCTCCTAGAAGCACCATTGCGGTTATTTGGGGCTACCAAACTTAAATCCAGAGTATAACAACCTGGCTCATCGGGAATAGTTACCCAGTAATTTCTTTCTCTGCCTTGGGTAAGGGAAGATTGAACCCTACCTTTAACTACTTTGAATAGATTGGAATCTAATTCTCCATAAAGCGATCGCACGATAAAATCAATATGACAGACAGTGCCTATCTGCTCTTGTAATAGCTGTTTTATGGCTTCCATTCGCGAGAGAGCTTGATTATACTGGGGTAGCATGGGGATTTCCGCTACCTTTGTTGAACTATCGTTGTTCTCTGGGGCGATCTTTGGATCTGGCGATGTAGTTGGAGGTTGACTCTCTTTTGTATCAACAGCAGCAGAAAAGGAATTATCTATCTCAACCAAGTCTTTGTCTTTTCGTTCTGACTCTACAGACTCCACCAAGTTGATTTCGTCGATGTCATCAAGGGGTGATAAAAACCCCAAAGAGCCTTCTTGAGAAAGATTTGAGGTTTCATCAGCCGCCATCAGACTTGATATCTGCTTGTTGGCGTCAGAAAAAGACCAGTTAGACAACAACGCTTCTACATGATCGAGCTGCGATCGCGCCTGCACAAAGAGGCGTTCATACTCTTCTGTAAGGCGAGCATAATAATCTCGTAATTCCAACAGTGGTGACACAAAGGTGCCTGGAGGTGGTTCTAATTGTCCATTTTGAGTCATAAGGTTTCAATCAATTTAAATCGATGTCACTTTTGTAAGACATTGCTCTGGGTTTTGCTTTGTGAGATGTTGGCTGGGATTTCTTAGGCGGTTGGGGAGGGCGACATCTCTCACAATATAAGGGTCGAGGTCCGAAAGTCTCGCGTTTTGTCAGATCGTTACATTCTTTACAGACAAACTGGAAAACACGAGTATGAATCTGTCTTTTGTGCGCCCTGACAGTATATTCCCTAACATCAATGAATTTACTTGCCATAATTCAGGAATTGTGAATTGCCGTCGGATCAATGTCTTATCAATATAGCTATTCAAGCAAATCAAACTGCATCAGTGTGTGTTTATGTAGAAGTTTTATTCAAATCAGTGAATTTGACGCCTAGCATAAAGTGCAGATGAGCAACTTGAGAGTTAGCCAGTGACTATCCTCTCAGCATCTAATTGGTGATGAGCAAACACTAGTACTATTCCGAATGGCACAGGGGATTTCCATTGCCCTAATCCGAGAAATTGGGGATGGGAAACTACGGGATTATTCACTTCCACTTCCATATGATTGGCAAAGGGCGCGATCGCTAGTGTGTCTAATTGCCCATCATAAAATTACCGCACTCCTAACCCCTCTTCCTGATGGTAGAGGGGTGATGCTTAAGGTCGCCATTACTGTATAAAGAACAACCGCCTCCTGAAAACAGAAGGCGGTGTGCGATCGCTAATCAAAGTATGATTCCAGTAAGTTTTGTCGCTCTACTAGTGGTTCATGTGATTAATTTTGATGGGTTGTGAAAATTCGTAGCCGCTCTAGCCTTTAAAATTGAGCGATAAATCATTCACTACGAACCCATCAATTTCAATTTGACACACTACTGCTGACTGGGAGCAGCAGGTTGTGATTGAGGTTGTGGGCGTAAACGGCGCAAAGACTCCCGCAACTTGTCCTGGCTGGTGTTTTCTCCTCGCCGCCGCCGATTTGTGGTTGCTTGTGGCTTTGGTGATGAATCGGTAGCCGCTTGTTCACGCTGGATACGGCGTAAGGAGTCTCTTGCACTTCCTTGAGTGCGAGTTGTCCTAGCTCCAGATGATGAGCTTGTAGCAGTACTTTCCTGTCTTTGAGGTTCCAACCGTCTACTCAATCCAGATATTGCTGGTCTTGTGGCTGTAGCTTCATTAGATGAGGGTGTCAACTCTCTGCGTCTACGTCCTGGATGTTCTTCTGTGGAGTTAGCAGCAGCTGCTGCCTGCTGGGTTCTCTCTTCTGCTTCTCTTTGTGCTTGCCGTTCTTGAACTTGGCGCGATCGCCGTGAACCTTTTATGGCAAATTCAGTGGCGATCGATACTCCTTGTCTGCCTCCTTCTACGGGTTTTAATTTCCAGTCACGCGCTTGTCTGGCGGTTTCTTCATCTAAGTCGCGGTTTCCACTGGAGTGAGCAATCCGCACATTTGTCACATTGCCTTGTGCATCAGTATCGACAGCTACTTCAACTCTGCCTTCAACTCCTCGCCGTCTTGCTGCCTCTGGATACTTGGCATTACATTCGCGGCAGGCTGCACGACCATTAGCATTACCATTACCTGAACTGTTAATTTTTGGAGGTGTTGGCACTGTTGGCGCTGTTGCTACTGTCGGACGGTTTCCGACTCCATTGCCTATACCACTGCCAGAGCCAGAGCCAATTCCTGAACCTATACCACTGCCAGAGCCAGACCCAATTCCTGAGCCTATACCACTGCCAGAGCCAGAGCCAATTCCTGAACCTGAACCTGAACCTATACCTGCACCTCTACCTGTACTTAAAGCAACGCCAGAGCCAGAGCTACCATTACCTGTCAGGACTGAACTACCACCGCCACCACCGCCACCACCGCTCTCAGGTGCAACAGTTTTCACGGGGACTTCTGGCTTGGGAGCAATTTCCCTATTTGTTGGTTGTGGGTTTTGAGTAATTTGTTTTGGTTGTTGTTGAACTGGCTGAATTTGAGTAGTTTGTTTTGGTTGTTGTTGAACTGGCTGAATTTTTGGTCTTTCAATCAATTCTTGTACTGGTTTTGGTCTTTCAATCAATTCTTGTACTGGTTTTTGTACTGGTGGAGTTTCTATAGACTGTTTTTGAACAATTTCTGGTGATTTTTTGGGTTCTTCTGGAATTTTTTCAAGTGGTTTTTCTGGTTCCGCAGTCGGAGTATCTATGATCGCCACCTCTATTGGTTCTTCTTCTGGTGTGGGCACTCTCGTCAAATAATTACCTATACCTGAGGACAGTACGCCAATATGCAGCGCCAGTGAACCTATTAGACTGTAAGTCAGAAAAGACTTGAGAGCCTCAACTTCTTTGGAACGTTGCTCGACAGTAGTGCCGGAAAAGCTCATAGCTATTGCTACCTATTCTCACTAACCCAGTTATCTTAGAATGCATGGTTGCAAATATCAAGTAAAAAATTAAAATTATTTCTGGCAGTGTTACGGAACACCATACTTAATAATAAAAATATCTTTGAAAGATACTGTTGATTATGACGATTTCTAGATAAAATGAATTTTTGTGTTATGTGTTGATCAGATTAATTTATGTAATCTAAAAAAAGATTAAATAAAAATAATGATAATTAGATTTCAAAAAATTATCATTATGTCTTAAACTCTATTGAGAAAAAGTTTCATTTTTTACCTTGATTCTGGTAGTCTGATTTTGTATTGTTGATAACGTTTAGAGGCACTACATGGGAATTCAGAATTTGTTTGAAGCAGGCGGTGTGGTCATGTTGCCCCTGCTGGCGTTTTCGGTGTTGGCAGGGGCACTAATGATTGAGCGGGCGAAGTTTTGGCTACAGATTGGTAAGCGTCAAAACCGGGTGGTGCGAGAGGTTTTAAATCTTTATCGAGCTGATAATGTCGTTGCTGCTGTGGATAAGCTGCAAAAAAATGTAGATTTACCTATAGCACGCATTTTTCTGGCTGGATTACAGCTAGAAAGACCGACTCCAGAAAAATTTCGTTTGGCTTTGAAAAGCGAGGCGCAAGCAGAAATCCCTACGCTCAAGCGGTTTCAACCTGTATTTGATACCATTATCGGTTTAGCGCCTCTGTTGGGACTTCTCGGCACAATTTTAGGATTAATTCGCTCATTTGCTGGACTGAATATTGGTGATGTCGGAGGTACTAAAACTGGTGTAGTCACTGCTGGTATTAGTGAAGCTTTAGTTGCTACCGCCACAGGATTGATTGTGGCTATCTTTGTACTTTTAGGAGCCAGCATCTTCCGGGGACTATACCAGAGGCAGATAACAATGATTCAAGAGTACGGCGGACAGCTAGAAATACTGTTCCTCGATCGCTATGAACAACTTGAACACTACGGAAAACAGGAGAAGACCTATGGATCTAGATGATAATGAACCAGATTTAGCACCATTTATAAATGTGGTACCTCTGATTGATGTAATGTTTGCCCTTTTGACATTTTTCATCATGTCAACACTGTTTTTAACACGATCAGAAGGATTGCCAGTAAATCTACCGAAGGCAGCCACGGCGAAAGAGCAGCAAATTCCTACTAAAATTACGATCACGGTAGATGAAAAAGGTGAGGTAAGCTTAAACCGCAATCCAATAGCAGTTAATGATTTAGCACCGCAAGTGCGAACTTTAGTTGGTTCTAACGCAGATGCCTTGGTGATTATTAATGCTGACGAAAAAGTCTTGCACGGTGAGGTAGTGGCGATCATGGATCAAGTTCGTCAGGTAAAGGGGGCAAAGTTAGCGATCGCTACTCAAAGATAATAAGTAGATATATTATGCATCAGAAGTTCAGAGAGTCAGAAAAATTCTATATTCTGACTCCTAACTCCTTCTTATCTAATGACTACTACCAACTATGGTTACACATCTGCAATTCTTGAGATATAAGTTTAAGTAATAAATTTTGGTGTGAATGGATAAAAAAGTGGTCGCCGTCAAACATTTGTAATGAGAAAGTAGCGCTCGTCTGCTCTCGCCATGCTTGCAGATCCTCATGATTAACTTCTTGGTCTTGTAAACCACCAAAAACAGTAATAGGACACTTCAGTGGCTGTTTTTGAGTGTAAATATAAGTTTCCAGAACGGCAAAATCTGCCCGCAAAATCGGGAGGAATATCTGCATCAGTTCCATGCTTTCTAGTACTGCTTTGGGTGTACCGTTAAGACTGTGTAGCTCGTCTTGCAAATCAGGGTCTGATAAGACGTGTAGGGGTGCTTTTGTCAAGGGGATTTGCGGGGCGCAACGAGCAGATATGAAGAGATGAAAGGGAGCAAGACTATACTGAGAGCGAAGTAAACGGGTTAACTCGAAGCTAACTAATCCGCCCATGCTGTGACCGAAGAAGGCGAATGGTTTGTCTAAATATGGCATGAGAACTGGAGCGATCGCTTCAACAAGAGGTTCTAATCGCGTCAAGGGTGCTGACTTAATCTGTCTTCCCCGTCCCGGATATTCCACAGCACAGACTTCGACATTACTAGATAGATTATTAGGCCATGTGCGAAAAATTGCCGCGCTACCACCAGCGTAGGGGAAGCAGAATAAACGCAAGTTTGCTTGAGGATTTGGTTGGGGACAGATAACCCAGGAATTGAAGCTTGGTGTAGTTGTCATAATAGACCCGGAATTAGCTGTTTCACCTTTTGTAGCTTATTGCTATAACCTACTTCATATCATACCAAATGACTGCACAAAGGCAGGTATTTACTACTATGAAAACTGTAAAAAATGTAATACTGTATTCGTGAAGCAGACATCTTGCTTATTTTATAATAAGGAGTCTTTGATGAGCGTTTATATTATTCGACCCAAAGCAACATCAGTAACGCGATCGCTAGAACTTGCATCTAAAAAATTTACACCGGAAAGTCGGGAGGCGCAAGTTGCAGAAGTTGTAAATTTTTGGCATGAAAACCCAGTATACCAACAAATTGAAAACTGGTTGGAAGATGCACAAAACGACACAAGGCAAGTGGCAAAGTACCCAGATTACTCAGGGATTACTGGGGTAAGTGTTGTAGAAATGCCGGATGAAGAAGCTCAGAGGATTCGTGAGGAGTTACCCAATGCGTTAATTTTACGCGATCAGCTGATTGAGTTGATTCAGCCACAACAAAGAAATACAGATACTAAAGATGAACTCACCAGAGATGAATTGTGGCATTTGGATGCGATCGCTCTCAACATAGCACGTCAAAATGGATTTACAGGCACTGGGAAAAACATTACCATTGCTGTCCTCGATACGGGTATCGACTCAACCCACCCAGAATTGCAAGGCAGAGTAACTGAATCTTATAGTTTTAATGATAGAAGTAAGCAAATCCAGTCAACATCTTCCCAAGATACCAATGGTCATGGCACTCACGTAGCTGGACTAATTTGTGGTAAACAGGTTGGCGTTGCACCAGAAACTAAACTAATCGACGGCGTACTCATCCCCAGAGGTACTGGCAACTTATCAAACTTTGTGATGTGGCTGGACTGGCTAGCACTTCGAGTAGACGTGAATATTGCTAATATTTCAGCAGGTCTTCCTACATATGCTGATGAAATGAGCGATGTCATTGATACTCTACTGGCAGTTGGTATACTCCCTGTTTGTGCTGTTGGTAACAATGGACGTAACAATACTAGAACACCAGCAAACTGTCGGAGTTCAATTTCAGTAGGTGCGACAAACTTTAATAGTAAAGTTGCCAGTTTTAGCGGCAGTGGCAGGATATCTGTTAATAATCATTCTTATGATGTTCCCTATTTGGTTGCACCTGGGGAAGGAGTTTATTCATCAGTTCAAGGTGGTGGTTATGAAGCTTGGGACGGAACTTCAATGGCAACCCCAATCGTTTCTGGTGTAGCAGCGTTAATCTTAGAGAAGTATAGTAAGCAAATTCCGGTTTTAGATTTAATTGACGGATTGCTTACAAGTTGTCAAGATTTGGGACATGACAAGGAACGTCAAGGTAAAGGTTTAATTCAGGTAACGGCAGCCCTATGAAACTTAACGAAAGTCAAATTGCCAAAATTGACCCTCTGCTTCAGGAAGTTTTGATGGAGGCTAAAGGGAATGAGGTAATTCGGGCAATTATGAGTTTGGGGGACGAAAATCAAATCAGATTAAATGCTAGCAATTCATCGCTGAAACCTCAGCAATTTACATCATCTGAGGCTTATCGACAGGCATTAATTGATCAGCGCAAAAGCCAACTTGCCGAAGTGCTGGGTGATACTATCGAAGAACTCCAGGAACTTTCTTTGAAACCTGTTGGAGGTGGACTCAGCCGCGTTGTAGTTGTAGAAGGTTCGGCTGATGCGATTTTGCTATCATTAGCACTGTCTGGAGTTAACCATGTCACTTTAGATCAGCTGATTGCACTGCCGGAAGTGGCACCAGATGCAGCGGTTAAACATTTTGCTGACATTTATATAAACACACTTGACCGCCCTTTAGATGAGAAAACCACAAAATTAATTTATCAAGCATCTGAGCAATATATTATTAACTACCACAAGCGCCATAACAAGTTGCAAATATTGGGAATGCAACAGCCTGTAGATTTGGATTCAATTTACATAGCTGTGCAATGTTTGCAGCCAGATGATATCCGGCGATTTGAATCAATTGAAGCTTTACACAATCTTTTCCGTGAAACTGGAAAACGTGGGTTTCAAGTTGAAAATGCTGATAAGCAACAGGGTATTAAAGTTGCCAATCAGCAGCAATATTTGATGGTACTCGGCGCACCGGGTGGAGGTAAGTCTACATTTTTGCGGAAGATAGGACTAGAAGCACTCAAGGGCAAAGCTGGTGAATTGCAACATGAATGTATTCCGGTTTTTATTGAATTAAAACTATTTACGGAGAACGAAATCAATATTGAAGAAGTAATTAGACAAGCATTCAGATTGTGTCAGTTACCATTCTCTGAAGAATTTTCTACTAAAGCCTTACAACAAGGCAAGTTATTAATTTTGCTGGATGGTTTAGATGAAGTGCCAACGGGAAATACAGATTTAGCAATTAGGCAAATTCAAAGCTTCGTTGAGCAATACAAAGATAATCGGTTTATTATCTCTTGTCGGACTGCTGCCTATGGATCGCAGTTTAGGAATTTGATGGAAATTGCCATCGCAGATTTTGATGATGCTCAAATTCAGCAGTTTATTCAAAATTGGTTTTCTTCAGAGGTAGATAGACAAGCCGGAACTGCTGACAAGTGCTGGGAGTTAATCAAAAACCAAGAATCAACTAAAGAATTAGCTAGAACTCCTGTATTGCTAACTTTTCTCTGTTTAGTGTATGACGAATCTCAAGACTTGCCTAAAAACCGAGCTACGGTTTACAGTGATGCTCTTGATATATTACTCAAAAAATGGGCTGCGGAAAAACGGATTCAAACTGATCCAATTTATCGTCAGCTTGGCATCGATTTAGAGAAAATCATGCTAGCTGAGATTGCATATCACAGCTTTAAATCACAACGGCTATTCTTGTCTCACCAAGAACTTGTGAGTCAAATTAAAGAGTTTCTGCACAATAACGACAATGCACCCAAGGATTTAGACGCTGAAGCAGTTTTAGATGCGATCGCTGTTCAACAAGGAATTTTGGTAGAACGAGCCGAGGATGTCTTTTCGTTCTCTCATCTAACGCTACAAGAATATTTAACAGCACAATATATTGATGACCATCGCCAAGTTGAGAAGTTAGTTAGTGAACACCTAATAGATCAACGTTGGAAAGAAGTGTTTTTGTTAGTAGCTGGGTTAATGCGCGGTGGTGCAGATGATTTGCTGCGGCTGATGGAAAAGGAAGCGCAAAAATATATTAATACACGGAAGTTACAAGCTTTATTAAACTGGGCAGAAAAGGTAACAGTTGGATCGCCAGGGGATTTTAAACCTGTGGGTAAACGTGCAGTTGCTATTGAGATCGCCAGCGCCTACGCCTACGCCTACGCCTACGCCTACGCCTACGCCTACGCCATTGCCAACGCCAACGCCTACGCCGCCATTGCCAACGCCAACGCCATTGCCATTGCCATCGCCTACGCCAACGCCAACGCCTACGACATCGCCAGCGCCGGCGCCAACGCCTACGCCAGCGCCTACGCCAACGCCAACGCCAACGCCAAAGTTATTAACTACACTGGTGAACTTGAGGAATTAAAAATCTTCAATAATGTTGATTTTACTACACTGGTCGCTAAATTAAAAGCACTGAAAGGTACAATTCCTGATGATAAACAGCCAAGGGAAGTGCGTCTGGCATTTACTAAACACCTCCAAGAAACCTTACTTAATGCTTTCCATCTCACCCAAAAAATGGTCAATTTATCTGAGGAAGAAATAAAAGCACGGGAAAATTATCTCTACGCTAATTATCTCATTATCCAGTGCAAACAAGCAGCAGTCCGGGTGTCACCCCAAACCTGGGAAGCAATTGAGGCGCGGATGTTGTTGGTTCCAGATAGTTAAGCAACAATAGAAAAATGAAAAGATAGCCCGATAAACGCTTCATGAGTTCATCACAACAGGCTAAGAATACAAAAACTCGAACCTTTACAGCAATTCTGCACTGGGAAGAGGATGTTTATGTAGCTGAATGTCCAGAGGTGGGAACCGCCAGCCAAGGAGAGACGATAGAAGAAGCGATCGCTAATATTGCACGGAACTGTATTTAGAAGAGTTCCCGCTTGCTGAGACAGCACCTCGTCGCTTGTTATTTGTCTTAAGTTGTTTGAGAATGAACGCAATCAGTAATTGCGTAGGCGTAGCCAGCCGTAAGCATCGCCGAAATAACAAATGGGTTCTCCGAAATAACAAATGGGTTCTCCGAAATAACAAATGCGTACTCCGAAATAACAAATGGGTTCTCCGAAATAACAAATGGGTTCTCCGAAATAACAAATGGGTTCTCCGAAATAACAAATGGGTTCTCCGAAATAACAAATGGGTTCTCCGAAATAA
>NZ_JBALCY010000072.1:0-53773 GCF_036917655.1 Nostoc sp. | reverse complement strand
AATAACAAATGGGTTCTCCGAAATAACAAATGGGTTCTCCGAAATAACAAATGGGTTCTCCGAAATAACAAATGGGTTCTCCGAAATAACAAATGTGTAGGTGTAGCCAGCCGTAGGTAAAAAATAGGTAAACCTAGCAACCAAAATCTACTAACGTCTTTAATCTTGGACAGAAGCCACTCCATTTACAAACTAGAGCATTTTTGTTTGCAAGTCATCTATATATATGTCATGTTCTCTGTGAATGAACACTTCAGACAATGCCTGATAAGCTTCTGTCCAAGCTGCGATAACTTCTTCTGTAGCTGCTTCCCCCAAGACATCTTTCATTGCTTGCAGTAAACTTTCTCCTACAATAGGATATTGCTCTGGTGTAACATGAGTCTGCACATGGCGATGGGCAATCTTTTCCACCATCGATTTTAAAGCTGGTAAATTATCAATTTGGGCAGCATAGCTATAAACTGCTGTAGCCAACCTCGCAGGCTGCGAACCATTTGCTTGAGCAGACATGTCAAATTGTTCTTTGATTTCTGGATGATTTTGAAACATAATTTCATACATCCGAGTTGTGATTTGCTGACCGTTCTTTTTCAAGACAGGTGTTGTAGATTTGACGATATCTATTGTTTGTTGGCTAACCATAGTTTCTTGAACCACTTGGAATGTTGATTGACTTCACTCTAGTGGTTATTTTTATTAATGACTATGAGCTAGCTCAGTTAACGAGTAATATCATGTCAAAGCCTTTATACATCCACAGCTAGAGGCATTGTTAAAAAATTGCAACAAAGATAAAAATGTAAGAATGCAAGTGTGTACATCGATAATTTATCAAGCAATAATTTTGTATGCATACCATTAACAAAAAGTCAACAATAAAAGCCTGGGCAGGTGCGATACCTTCTCTTCGAGACGACGCTACGCAAACGGTGAGCTTTCCTACGGAACGCTGCGCGAACGCTAACGCAGAATCGGCAAAAGAATTTCCCTCTACCCAACTGCCAATTATCTCTGGCAAAATCCCAGATGGCTTGCGTGGCACTCTTTACCGCAATGGCCCCGCACGGCTAGAACGCGGTGGCATTCACATGGGACACTGGTTTGATGGAGATGGGGCAATTCTGGCTGTAAATTTTACTGATGCAGTTGCAACCGGGGTTTATCGCTACGTGCAAACCTCTGGCTATCAAGAAGAAACCGCAGCAGGTAAACTAGTCTACGGCAATTATGGCATGACTGCACCAGGGCCAATTTGGAATCAATGGCAAAAGCCGATCAAGAATGCTGCCAATACCTCAGTGCTAGCACTTCCAGATAAACTTTTGGCACTGTGGGAAGGTGGTAAACCCCACGCCCTCGATTTACAAACTTTAGAAACTTGGGGCGAAGATGATTTAGGGGGGTTAACAAAAGGATTAAGCTATTCCGCACATTGTAAGCGTGACGAGCAAACAGGGGAGATTTTTAACTTTGGCATCAGCCCTGGACTAAATGCGACGCTTAATATTTACAAAAGCGATTCGACTGGGCGGATTATCCAACAAGCCGTATATCCGCTAGATGGTGTACCATTGGTGCATGATTTTGTTTTAGCAGGACAGTATATTGTATTTTTCCTTCCGCCAGTGCGGTTGAAAGTCTTACCCGTGCTAATAGGGACAAACAACTATAGTGATTCGCTAGAGTGGCAACCTAGATTAGGAACTCAGATTTTAGTTATTGACCGAGAAACCCTATCTGTGGTCAGTCGTGGAGAAACCGAACCTTGGTATCAATGGCATTTTGCTAACGGTTATGTAGATGCTAGCGGTTCAGTGATTGTGGATATCGCCCGTTATGAAGATTTTCAAACTAACCAATATCTCAAGGAAGTAGCAACAGGCCAGACTCACACCCCAGCTCTAAGTACACTAACGCGAGTTCATCTGCATCCCCAAACTGGTAAAGTTACGTCAATTCAGCAACTATTAAACCGACATTGTGAATTTCCGAATGTACCACAGCAAAATGTGGGGCAAGCTTCTCGGTACACATATATGTCAACATTCCGTTCAGGAACAGATATTAGCCAAGAATTATTAAATGCGATCGCACGCTTCGACTACAAGACCGAAACCCTCACTGAAGCAGACTTAGGAGAAAACCGTTATCCTTCAGAACCCATCCCCGCCCAAAACAGCCAAAACCCTGAACAAAGTTGGGTGTTAACCGTTGTCTACGATGGTAATTCTCATAGTAGCGAAGTTTGGGTATTTGATAGCGATCGCCTGGATGCCGAACCCGTTTGCAAACTTGCATTACCCACCGTCATTCCCCACAGCTTCCACGGCACTTGGAACCCAGCCTAATAACCCCTTTGCGTTCCCTCTGCGTTTCCCTTAGCGTTCCTTTGCGTTAAGAAAACATATTGACCAGACGCCATTAATCGCATCTGGTCAATGCAAAATCAAAAATCCCCAAGATTCCTATGCAATTACAAGAACAACGCGACTATTCTCCCACAGAATATCTAGAACTAGAAGTGATTTCCGAGTATCGTCATGAATATATAGATGGTCAAATTATACCCCTGACAGGTGGAACACCAAATCACAATCAAATAGCTGGTAATCTAAGTGCAGCCCTCAATTTTGCTTTGAAGCGACAACCTTATCGAGTATTCATCGCCGATCAACGTCTATGGATTCCCAAAAAGCGAATTCATACATATCCTGATGTAATGGTTGTTGCAGGTTCATTAGAATTTTCTGAGGGACGTACAGATACAATTACTAATCCCTTAGTAATTTGTGAAGTGCTATCCAAATCTACCAGAAGCTATGACAGAGATGAAAAATTTGCGGCTTATCGCACCATCCCCAGTTTTCAGGAATATGTTCTGATTGATCAGTACAAAAATCATGTAGAACAATATTCTAAAACTGATGAGAAAAAATGGATTTTCTCAGAGTATGAAGAAGATAATAGTATCCTCATACTATCCTCTCTTCAATTTCAAATCCCTCTATCAGATATTTATGATAAAGTTGACTTTGAGGCTAAAGAATAACCTCACTCTAATTAGTTAACTAAGCAACAACCTAAATATCAGCATTTATCACTGAGTTACGCGGGTTAGAATAAAAATAAACCTTACATACATTACGCTGATTAAGCAGAATTGCCCATGACCACTCCTAAACGCCACTACCACATTACTACCTTCGGTTGTCAGATGAATAAAGCTGACTCAGAGCGCATGGCTGGCGTTTTGGAAGACATGGGCTTTGAATGGTCAGAAGATCCGAATAATGCAGATGTGATTCTCTACAATACCTGCACAATTCGGGATAATGCTGAACAAAAGGTATATTCCTATCTTGGCAGACAAGCGAAGCGCAAGCATGAGCAGCCTGATTTAACCCTCATCGTTGCTGGTTGTGTCGCCCAGCAAGAAGGTGAAGCGCTCTTGCGGCGAGTCCCAGAATTAGACTTGGTAATGGGGCCACAACACGCCAACCGTCTCAAAGATTTGCTGGAGTCAGTATTTGAGGGCAACCAGGTTGTAGCAACCGAGTCAATTCATATTATTGAAGATATCACCCAGCCGCGACGGGATAGTAAAGTCACAGCTTGGGTAAATGTAATTTACGGCTGTAACGAACGCTGCACCTATTGCGTGGTTCCCAATGTGCGCGGTGTCGAACAATCTCGTACACCGTCAGCTATCCGGGCTGAAATGGCAGAATTAGGACGGCAAGGTTACAAGGAAATTACTCTACTCGGTCAAAATATTGACGCTTATGGTAGAGATTTGCCTGGAACAACACCAGAAGGTCGGCATCTGCACAACTTCACAGATTTACTTTATTATGTGCATGATGTGCCGGGGATTGAAAGGTTAAGATTTGCTACTAGCCATCCCCGTTATTTTACAGAGAGATTAATTAAGGCTTGTGCTGAGTTGCCCAAAGTCTGCAAACACTTCCATATTCCCTTTCAATCTGGGGATAATGAACTTTTAAAAGCGATGGCGCGGGGTTATACCCATGAAAAATATCGCCGGATTATCGATACCATTCGGCGGTATATGCCAGATGCTTCGATTAGTGCTGATGCGATTGTCGGTTTTCCTGGGGAGACAGAAGCACAGTTTGAAAATACCCTGAAACTAGTGGAAGATATTGGCTTTGATATGTTGAATACAGCAGCATATTCACCGCGTCCAGGAACACCGGCCGCTTTGTGGGATAATCAACTGAGTGAAGAAATTAAAAGCGATCGCCTCCAACGCCTCAATCATTTAGGAAACTTGAAAGTAGCAGAGCGATCGCAACGTTACTTTGGACGCATTGAATCCGTTTTAGTAGAAGACCAAAACCCCAAAGATCAAACCCAGGTGATGGGACGTACTGGCGGTAATCGTCTGACATTCTTCAGTGGCGACATCAAAGAATTGAAAGGGCAGTTAGTAAAGGTAAAAATTACCGAAGTTCGCCCTTTTAGTTTGACGGGTGAACCAGTTGAAGTCAAACAAGCCTTGTCTGTCTAATAAAATGTTTTAAAAATATTGGATCAGTATAATTTGCTATTGCACAAGCTATCATTCACCTCCGTAGACTCATTAACCTGCGGAGGCAGGTTTTGTCTGTATAGCTGCGACTTCTAGTCGCTTCTAGTTATTTCTAATGCTTAGATTTCGTAATTTCTCTACCAGGGTTTTTTGCATCGTAGATTCTGGTTGCTGACGGGCCACAGGCTTTTGTTGTCCAAAGCCATCAAACAATTCGTCAAGCTTGACCGTTAAACCCAAATATGGCCCACCTGCGGAACGTGTCCCAGAAAAATCCCGGTCATCGACTTTACCAAAAGCATATCCAGCGGAAAGGCGCAGATTCGGAGTGAGGTAGTAGCCTGTTTCTACCACAAAGCCTGTTTCGCTGTAGCTAGACTGACTAATTACCCGAACCTCACCAACTAAATCCCAGCTATATCCCAAACGATAGGTAGCGCGTAATTGGGCCAGATTAACCATACTTGTACCAACTAAATCGTTGGCTAAATAAGAAGTACTGTTACGCAAAGCATACTTACCGTAAAATTCCCATTGCCAGTTAGGGGCGTAGATAGCTTCTAAAGCAAAGGTATGGTCTTGGGAACCCGTACCACTCCCTAACAGGATGGTGTCAGGAATAATCGCCGGATTTTCGCGATATTCATAACGCAATAAAGCATTAAATTTATCGCTATTGGGGTCGCGGTAGGCTAAACCTAGCTTCATGTTGACAGTATCTCCCAATCCTGAAAGGCTTTGATTGGAAGAGTTTGCCTGTTGATAGCGTACCAAAGCTGTGAGAGCCGGAGAAATTTTACCTGCGGCACCTGCGGTAATTACTGTATTAGTACCACCAGAAGAGGAGCGATGTTCATAACGAGCGCTGGCTTGAAACTGCGGATTATCAGAGTATTCCAGTCCAACACTATAACTATCGCCACCATCAAACCCAATCGCAGATGCTGCTTGACCATAGGCGTAGGGTTGAGCATATTGTTGACCCGCCGCAGTATGTCCGAAGAAGTTGCCAAATACGTGTTCGTAAGCTAAGTTCAGCCGCAATCCTGAAGCAATAGTCCAGCGGTTATTCAGACCAATTGCTCCTTGAGTAGTCATTTCGTTAGCACCACCCAAAATTGAGTAACGACCAGTCAAGGTGGTATCACTACCGAGTTTGTGTTCACCATTGACACTTAAGCTGGTGATGGAATTACCCGAAAATTGACCGCCAGTGTAAAACTGTTGGGCCAGACTGACGCTGACACCAGGAATTACTGCCCAATTCAAACCTAAGATAGTCCGGTCTGGGTAAACAGTATCTTTTTGGGAAGATAAGCTCATTTCATTTTGGGCTTGGAAAGTCAGGTTTTTAGCTAGGGGAATAGAAAAACGCGATCGCAGTTGGTCGGAATTACTACTCAAGGCGCTGTCGGGGATGCTGTCTTCTCGATGACGATGAATCCAATCCACATCAACGGTAGCGCTACCCAAGCGTTGTTGAATCCCAGCCGAAATCGTCGTCAGAGAATTATTAACTTGGCTCCCAGGTATGGCCTCAGAACGGGGTGCAAACAGTTCTTCAAAGGTATCTAGTGGTTGGGGAGCAATCCCAAAATTGTCTTCGTGGTCATATTGCGCTCTGACGTTGGTACTTGAGGTGAGTTTAGCTGTAACCTGCGCTCCATAACGGGTTTGTCCTGGGACAAAGCTAATAGTGGCATTATTGGCAAAACCCGTATCGGCAAAGCGATAATAAGCACGACCTTGAATCCCATTGGCAATTTCTCCCTCAGCTTCCAAGCGGTAGGCTTCACCACTCACCTTTCCCACAACATCAGAATCATTAGTGGAATGGGCATATTCTGCGATTAACTTCCCCTTGTCACCCAAAGCAATCAGCGCATCTGCGCCGTAGAGTTGAAAGTCACGCACCCCATGATTTTCTTGAACGTAAGTTGCTCCTATCCAACTTTCTTGATTGAGTTTGCGGGAAAGATTATATTGCAAACGACCAGCATAGATATTGCTGTCAGAGTTTTGGTCGTCGTATTGGTAAGTAACAACAATCCGGCGTACCAACACTTGTCCGGTTTGATCAATATCGGTGCGAAGAATTGGTTCGCGGAATAATAATGTACCGCGATCGTAGTCGATTTCGTAGTCTGGGCCTCGGTTAAGGGACTTGCGTTCTAGTACAGTCCCAGGACGATTGAGTTCTTCTAACTCAATAAAGACATTTTCGCTACCTGCTTGTAGTAGTCTGCGAGAGAGGAAGTAATAACCACTAGTACCATCGGGAGCAATGGTATCTCGTTGAAATCCTTCTAAGTTGTTGCCATAAAAACCTGTAATTTGTAAGTTTCCTAAGTTGTAGTTAGCTTTAAAGCCGTGGAGTTGACGGGTGATAGAAGTAAATTGCTGCGATCGCCGCGCAAATTCTTCTGTGTTGTAGTCACCCCACATGGCATAATCAGGATCAGATCCGGGGATACGAGTTGAACGCTCAAAACGCAGAAAGAAGCTGTCAATAGAAGGAGCAAGAACATCAACTTGGGAGCTATCGCCGTAGACAGGATAGTTTTGCTCGCTAGATTGGTAAGTTCTAAATAGGCGATTATCGCAGTCGCAATCTTCATTGAGGCTACGAGAACTGTTGTATGCACCTGTAAACAACCATTCCCCGATCGCACCAGTTGCAAATATCGCTGAATGGAAATCTAATTGTGAACTGTTGTCTTTGTCAGGAGGGAGGAAATCACGGAAACTGCCGTAATAATTTGTACCTCTAGCGCCCAAACGTAAATCTATTACCCCAGTTACCAAACTCGGACGCAGTGCAGTTTCAAATTGCAGTTGGGTAAAGGCTTCTAAATCATTAGCGATCGCGCGAATTCTTACTGTTTGCGCCTTCAGCTGCGATCGCAAAATCGCTGTAAATTGCCCCGCTTTCGCCTCCACTTGAAATCCGGGTTCATCGGGTTTGAAGTCTTTCCCAACCAACTCGCCAGCAGTGGGTATGAGGGTGATAACAGCATCACGGTTAGAGCGATTGCCACTTGCATCGATGAGTTGACCCCGGATTGTCGCTGTAGAACGTCCATCTGCCGGGATACGGGACTCAACTGTTTCTAAGGTTAGTCGCTGTGGCGCTCCCCGGACTGCGACTTGCACCGTTACAGGGGGTTCTGTACCTCCAACTACTTGTGCAGAGATGGCGTTATTACCTTCTTTTAACGAGACACCATACCATGTCTGCGTTACTAATTTAGTATTGGCATCGCTTTGAGTTCGTCCCACCAAGGAAGAGTCTACCAACGCGCCATTTACCCGCAATTCCACCTGGCTTCCAACAGGAAATTGCACAATCACCGTGGTAGCTTGTACATCTACAACGCTGTCAGCCGTCGGAGTCAGGATTTTAATTGCTGTAGAAATGGGGGGAGAAAGTGGAGGAGGGGGAATTTTCTCTTTGTCCTGTATTCCTGCTATTTTGCGTAAGCCTCTAAGTAAACCTACAGAAGCTGCTGGTTTAAATGGTTGTATTTCCGTTTCACTTGGCTGGACATTTGGAATTGAAGTATCAGTAGTTGGTGCTGGAGAAGTCGAGGGAAATTCGAGAGGTGGAAACTGCTGCGAGGAACTTCCCAGGAGATGGGGAGAATTTGAATTTATACTGTTTTCAACCACTTTCTTTTGATCCGTTTGAGCTTCGACACCCTTGTTTGCTTGCAAAGGAGAGTTGGAAGCTAGAAGTTCCCTGTGGGAGGGGAAAAGGAGGTTTTCACTCGTGATTTCTGCTTTGACTATGGCAGGATACAAAACAAGGCTGAGAGCTACTGGCATCGCCCCCATCAACCTCAAGTTAAAATTCGTTGCACGGTGCAATCTGGGTTTCATTTCTTGACTGGCTCCTGGAAGGCGGCGGTAACTGCGAAGTTCATCCGTACTAAGCCACCAGGCTCCAAATGCACCAAGCGAGATTGGCTATTGCGTTCGCGGAATTTTTGGTTGTGAGCTAAGGTGTAACCGGGGACACTACTGAGGTCTAGTACACCTGTGTGGTATCCAGGTAAAGCATTGGCTAAGGAGAACAAACCATTAGGATCTGTTGTGATGCGGTTTCCGTCCTCCAGAAAAATCACCGCATTTGCTACCCCAGGCTCACCAGACTGCTGTTCACCATCAAAGTTTTTATCAACAAATACGCGACCGATAATCGTGCCACAGTCAGAAACGATTCCTGCACGAATTTTCAATTGGTGCGTTGCAGGGCCATCCTTGGTGCTAAAACGGTTATCATCTCGTTGAGCATTAACGATCGCACTGTTACGACCGTTACCACGCAGAGCATCGGCTGTTAGTTGAGCAGCGTAGGCAATATTCAGGACTTTCTCTGTGGGAATCGTTACGTCTGTTCGGAATGTCACTGTGTTACCATTACGTTCCGAGGTGAGAGTGACTGCTTTTCCATCCAACTCTCCTCGCACAGATTTAGGCAAGAAGTTGAATCCTAAAGGTAGGTTGTCGGTGACAAATATATTATTCAAACCAGCATCAGCGAGATTTTTCACCGAGAGGCGGTAGATTACCGTATCTCCAGGTTCAGCAGCAGCGCGATCGCCTGTTTTGATAATCTGCAACTGATTGGCTTGACACATATTTGTGGTGAATTCAAAGGCTAATAAGTCCAGTCCCACAACATCTGCATTCGGAACCAAGACAACTGTTTGCTCTACCCTGGTTTCGCCTGTGAGATTAATTGGTTGACCATCTAGAGAAGTAGCGACATATCGCACGACACCATTACCTTGTGTACCAGTGCCAGCAAGGATTTCAATCTTGATGCGTCGCTGTTTGTAGATAGAAGTCGGTGGTGGATTAACTACAAAAATATAGGTTTTACCTGGAGCAGTTTGACCCTTATTCGGATCGAATAGAAAATTGTAGACACCCGCAGGGTTATTCGTAATGAAGTAGGGGTTACTATTTTCGGTATTTGGCGATTTACCACCAGGAACATTGTTATTAGGAATATCCGGTAACTCTGTTCGAGTCAAAGAAACTAAGCTGCCTAATTCTGTCCCCGTTGGATCGCTAGGGTTAACTTCGTATACGCCAACTGAAAAACCTGTATAGTCAGGTAAAACTGTGCCAGCACAACCTAAGATCCGCCCTAATGGATCAACTAATGGGTTAGGAGTAACATTGATCTGACTAGAACTTCCTTGATATTGATAATTACTAGCAGAGTCTGTATAAGTATAAGTAGCTTGATTTATTAATGGCAAAGACGCAGCCAGATTGTTAGTCTGTTGCGCGATCGCTGGTATAGGTATAGTAGTATGCAAAACACCTGCCAGGAGAACAGTAGCTGTTAACCGTCGCCACCAGCTACTGCTAGAAGTAATTTGCTTTTGGTTTTGAGGACGGCTCACGTAACATATCTCCTCTGGAATGTCAAGCTTGTTGTTAATAAAAGCACTTAATTTATTTGTGGAAATCCAGAATTTTTAAATGGTGTAAATCTCGTTTCCAGGTGGAACCTGGAAATGCTGTTCATTGCGGCATAGCCGCAAATTTCGGAGGCCGCAATCCCCAGTCCCCAATCCCCAATCCCCAGTCCCCAATCCCCAATCCCCAATCCCCAATCCCCAATCCCCAATCCCCCAATCAACGCACTTGGGTTTGATAAGTCGCCTTGACTGTTGTCTTCGCTGCAAGTGACGGAATCTGCAAACGGATATTGGTGTAAGCAGTGGCAGGTGCTGGTTTTGTTTCTACTTTGCCGCCAGGAAGAGTAACTTTAACAGTAGGATTTTCGACAAAGCTGCGCCCGCCATCAATGCTATAAAGAAGTTTGGCATTGTTTGCGACATTGGCAGATTTCAGCACGTACACCATTCCTTTGGGAATAGGTTGATTAAGAGTCAAATTATTCACTGGGCGATCGCTCTTATTTTCGCCACTCAAGGTATATCGCAACACATCTCCTGGTCGCACCACAACTTGACCTTTCAAAGGTTCCCATTTCTGGCTTTGCTTACCCTGCTGATCCTGAGCTACCACTTGCTTTTCTGCTTCTAAGCGCAATTGTATTTGCCCTTGAGTTTTGACATTTTGGGCGATGGCGCTTTCTGAATGCCATACATTTGCAACTCCCGGAATTTGACCGACAAATGGAACTGTAGCAATAAGAGCGAATGCTCCTAAACCTGCAAGAGAAACACGCTTCATACAAATAACCTCAAAAAACTTTCAGAATGCTGATTGTTGACTTATCTTTCCCTGCTTTTGCCAAGAAATAGTCACTCTCTTATTTGCTTGCTGTTCAGGGGGTGGGGGTGAGGTAAACTAATTGCAGCGATCGCCCAATCCCCAATCCCCATTCCCAACAAATTAGTTCACCTTGCGTTGGAAGGTAAATGTTCTTTGAATACCCGGTGCGATCGCGCCAGTTACACTATCTACATACTTAGTAATATCAGTGTTTACCGTAGTTCCAGTTTGGTCGATGCCAGAGGTGTTGGCTGGATTACCATTAAAGAATTGGATGGTTGCAGTCCCCGAATCCTTAGCTGAACCAACAATGTTGCTAGTATCAATTTGACCCCTGGCATCATTGTCTAATGCCCAGTTGTTGGGGCTTTGCGTACCATCTTCAATAATCACAACTTTGTTAGCATTCAAAATCACATTACCGGTTCCAGCTTGAGGATCAGAAATATTTGTGTACTGAATTTGGTACTCAATAATGTTTCCTGGTGCAGGCTTCTTCGGATCTATACTGAATGTGCCATCATTCCCCTGGACTACTGGCCCAGTTCCTTGTAAGACTCGCGACACTTTCAGCAGTTTCAAAAAGCCAGTGTACACGCGATCGATAGTGATATTGGATGAATCAAAGGTATTATCATTCCCACTATCCTTGATTCCATCACCGTTAGTATCCGTCGTGTAGTTGTCAATAGAAGCAATGATGGGTACTGGGAAACCTCTGTTAATATCAGTGGATAACTGCGTGCCTGGAGGTAAATCAACTTCCACACCATAGTTGATAGTTGCACCAGGAGCAACGTTGGGGATTGTAATTACTGTACCAGGTGTGGTAAACGCTCCATTATTGTAGGTATAAACAGTAGACAGACTATTATAGGTAATAGTCACCTTCGTACCATTCGGTAAATTTCCTGGAACTGCTGGTGGCGTTGGCTCTATTTTTAAAACGCCTGGGTCAGTACCACCATTCTTAATCGTGTTAGTGAAGCCAACTGACTGTGGGTCAAGTGTAGTATTAGGTGCTGTACCAGCAGGAACGAGAGAAGATTTGTTGGTGAAGTCATCATTGGTTAGACCCGATGGCCCAGTAGCATCTGGGGCATTCTGCGGCCCGTTGAGTACCGATGAAGCAACAGGTGCTTGCACTGTGAAGACGTTCGCCTCACCGCCAGGACCACTACCAGTGTTGTTGTTACCCGTGTCAGTTCCAGTTTCCGGAGATGCTGGAGTATTAATATAGCCATCATCAACGCTGGTAGCTGGTAGAGTATCGGGAACACCATCACCATTGCTATCTGTACCCGGAGGAGGTGTCATATTGCCTGGAGGCCCGTCGTAGTTGCTGGGATTTTGGTCGCCAGATTCGTCGTATACTGGAAAATTGCTGGTAGGCGTTTGACCAAACAATTGAGCGATATTAGCGACGATTAAGGGTGAAATTGCAGTTGATTTAACGGCTAGCTGAATCGAGAAGCCATTCACCGTTGTACCAGGAGCGATGGAAGTAATCGTCGCTGGATTATTGATAAAACCAACGCGAGTGACTGAGGCCAGAGAGGGTGGTGCTGTTGTAGTCCAACTAGCTGTATTAGCATCAGTTGTAACTGGGTCAGTGGTATAGACAGTTTGCCAACCAGGAGGTGCAGTTGGTGCTACTGCCAAATCTGTACCCGCAGGAATCGCATCAGAAACCAAAATATAGTTGCCAGTAACAGTATTAACTTTGATGCTTGTACCCGTCAAAGCTGCTGGTGTAATTCCCTGCCCTGTGGGATCATTGGACTCAACTCGCAAACTCAAATCATAAGTCAGCTTGTCATCTGTAATTGCAGTGGTGCCAGCATTGTTATAGCCACTGCGAACCTTGAGAATGGTGGCTAAAGCGTAGGTCTTCAGCGTTACACCAACTTTAATTTGCTCGGTGGCGCTAGCTTCCCGTGTACCATTAACTGGTGTACCAGATACCTCACCAGTAACACTATTATCGGGGTTATCTACGCTGAACACGTCACCACCATCAGGATTCCGCAGTTGGTTTTGAGCATCACCAGGAGTGTTACCAAGGGTAACGGTAATTATGTCATTAGTTTGGGCACCAGCTTGTACAGTGACTGGCACACGCACCAAGACAGTACCATTAACCGGAACTGAGGGTGTATCTACGCCGCCTTGTGGGACGTTTATCCAAGTTTGACCGCCGTCGGTGCTATATTGCAGGCTATTAGGTGTACCACCATTTGGTAATGTGCCAGAAACTGTACCCGGCCCAGTTGTTGTTGCTTGGTTGGGAATGTGGAATTTAGTGGGGTCATTACCTACGTTGGTCAAGGTGTAGGTGTAGATTAGTAAGTCGCCAACCTGAACTGTTGTATTAGTAGGGCTAGTGGTGTTATCCGTTACACCAGATGCTGTGACGGTGATCCCAGCAACCTCTGCTACAGTGACAACGACAGTGTTAGAAGTGGCGTTGATTGTTGTCCCCGGACTGTTGGGATCTTCGTAGGTCGCTGTCGCGGTGTTACTAATAGATGTACCCGCAGTAGTTCCGTCAGCTAATACAGGTGTGACAAATTGGAAAAGGCTACCAGTTAATAATGCTGTTGCTACTAGACATTGGTAAGGCTTACGCTGCTTGTTGACAGATTTATTTCGATTTACCATAGGAGTAGTTTGTTTATTTGCTGAACTTGTATCTCGGATTTTGAGACACGATAAAGTTCGGCAATTCCTTTAAGAATTACCGATTATAGCTGCCCAAAACTTCAACATATCGGGAAGTACATATTTAAGGAGTTAAATTATTGACACTCCTTAAAAACTATATTGAGCCAATAAGCAGAAATAACTTGCCTACTTGTTTTACGCTTACTCTTGAGACTCAAGGCTGGCAATCGCAAATATGTGTAATTTATTACTGTATTCTGTTAAATTGTCGATGTAAATAGAAATGTAGCTTTTAAAGCAAAAAAAATCTTCCGTATAAATAAGTAACTTCTCTAACGATGATTGAGTGCGTCAAAGCTGAAAAATTAACTTTATTTTGGCAACACACATAGCAATTTTAGTGATTTAATCAAACGCTCAAAACACTAAAACTTATACCTGAAGATACTTTTGAGTCTTAGCTGTCAGAAATGCATACTACCCTGTGAAGTCATTAAAATAAAAAAATAGAAGGTTAACTAAGTGATCTAGATCACTTAAATAGGATAGTGATTTAAATAAATGCAAATTAATCATAACTATAATGCAATTTAATCATATTGTTTCCCCGTGTTAAAACTGATAAGTTGGAACTATTTAATTATTTAATACACAATAAATATACGTGCAAATACTAAATACAGAGATTACTGATATCAAAGTTTTACAAAAATCATTCCTTTCATTACCAAACATACCCGATAATTTTTGTCGGGTATGTTTGACTGGGATTTTTGCTCGTGTTAGTATCAGGCGACAGTGACAGACAAACAGGGAAAGCTAGTTTATGACTCAGGCAATCACAACCCAAACCAAAGCCAGCACTGCTTACTTTCAAGCCTTGAAATGTAAGGAATGTGGTGCAGAATATGAACTCAAAGCCAGTAATGTTTGTGAGTTATGCTTTGGGCCGCTAGAAGTCAAGTATGATTACAACGCCCTGCGTCTAACTGTCACTCGTGAAACAATTCAAGCCGGGCCCAATTCAATTTGGCGCTACCGGCCCTTTTTGCCTGTCGCAACTGACAATGTTATAGATGTGGGAACTGGTATGACTCCCTTGGTTCGTTCCCACCGTCTTGCCCGTCGCCTGGGTCTAAATAAGCTTTATATAAAAAATGATGCCGTTAATATGCCCACCCTGAGCTTTAAGGATCGGGTAGTGTCAGTTGCCCTCTCCAGAGCGCGGGAGTTGGGTTTCACTACTGTTTCTTGTGCTAGCACTGGTAACTTGGCAAATTCTACAGCTGCGATCGCAGCTCACGCCGGTTTAGACTGCTGTGTGTTCATCCCCGCAGATTTAGAAGCCGGTAAAATTATCGGTAGCCTGATTTACAGTCCTACCCTAATGGCCGTCAAAGGCAACTACGATCAAGTAAATCGTCTCTGCTCGGAAGTTGCTAATACACACGGGTGGGGTTTTGTCAATATTAATCTCCGCCCTTACTACTCTGAAGGTTCTAAGACGCTAGGCTTTGAAGTTGCTGAACAACTAGGCTGGGAACTACCGGATCATGTTGTTGCTCCTTTAGCTTCTGGTTCACTATTTACCAAAATTTATAAAGGGTTCCAAGAATTTGTAGAAGTTGGTTTGGTAGAAAACAAGAACGTCCGTTTCAGTGGCGCTCAAGCTGAAGGTTGTTCACCCATTGCCCAAGCCTTCAAAGAAGGACGCGACTTTATTAAGCCAGTTAAACCGAATACAATTGCTAAATCGCTGGCGATCGGCAATCCAGCAGACGGCATTTATGCTGTGGAGTTAGCTCAGAAGACTGGTGGTAACATTGAATCAGTCAATGATGCAGAAATTATTGATGGCATCAAGCTGCTGGCAGAAACCGAAGGCATCTTCACAGAAACGGCTGGTGGTACAACCGTTGCCGTGCTGAAAAAATTGGTAGAAGCTGGCAAAATTGATCCAGATGAAACTACCGTGATTTACATCACCGGCAATGGTCTGAAAACCCAAGAAGCAATCCAAGGCTACGTTGGCGAACCCTTGACTATTGATGCCAAACTCGATAGTTTTGAACGGGCCCTAGAGCGATCGCGGACTCTGGATCGCTTGGAATGGCAACAAGTCCTCGTTTAATTAGGAGTTATGAGTTATGAGTTTTTTTTATTCATAACTCTTTACTCTTAACTTTATTGCTAACTCTTCACTCTTCACTTTGTACTTGTATGGCTGTAAAAGTTTTAGTTCCTACTACTCTTCAGAGTTTTACTAATAATCAAGCTACTCTAGAATCTAGCGGTAGCACCATTGCTGAATTGTTGGACTCCTTAGAAAAAAGCTTTCCTGGTATTAAATCCCGGTTGTGCGATGAACAAGGCAAGCTTCGTCGGTTTGTAAATTTTTACGTCGATAGCGAAGATATCCGCCATTTAGATGGTATTAACACAACTCTTAAGGATGGCGATGAAGTAAGTATTGTCCCCGCTGTCGCAGGTGGTTAATACAGAGAACACCAAATAAAGTAGAAGTCTGACTAGACAAATCTTTGAGAGATTGCCTCGTTCCCAGTCTCAGACTGTGAATGCCTATTAGTGGGCTGCCGCCTCCCTTACTTGCGGCAGAAACGATGCAGCCAGCATTTCCAGGTTATATCTGGAAACGAGACTTTCTCCCGTATTTTGGCTGAAATTAACACTAATAAGCAATGCCGCACAACTTATGTTGTGGGGCTGATTTTGCTTTGCTAACTATGCAGCAATTATCTGAGCAAGTCTTTGTTGCCAAGACTCATTGTTATCAATAGTTAAGATAATCCGCTTGTAGGATTCATCTCGCAATTGAATGGTTAAATAATTTGTCTCTCGATTCACATACCAAAACTCTTTACCTCGGTTAGTGTAATAAGTTCCAGCCTTAATCACTCCAGGAATAAAACTACCAGGGGCACGCAATTCTTGCCAATTACTTTGGGGTTCGGCTGTCGTAACTTGTTCAATATGGGCTAGTGATATTTGCCAAAGTTTATTACAGCGAACAGCTAGCAGTTGCTCTTTAAAGGTAAATTCTATCTGCAATTTATCATCAACTATACTTAGGTTCATATTGAACTTCGTCACCAGTAATTTTTCTCTAGTATTACTCACAAAAGTCCGATGATAATTAGTATTTGCTGGGGATTGGCAATCAGATAATCTCTAATTGCGATCGCATTGTTGCCCAAAGAAACGAACTGAGAATAATCTTTATCTTTCCCAGTGATGTGTAGTTTAGGTGGCAGGGTTCCCCTTAGCCACAAACGGCTGCCTCGCCTGTAAATCTTGACTCGACTGCCTTTTTTCGTCAGCCGCTCATTTGCCTGCTGAATCTTCCTGTCTATTGGATCGTCCATGCCAAAAACGTAGCAAGTTTTGTGACCACATTTGACATGATACGGCTAAAAATGGCAATGAATGGCAAGGGTGGTGATAGTCAGTAAACGCAGAATGATTACCCCAGTTTTACCCCAGAAACAATTAAGGACGGGGTGTAAACCCGTCCCTGCAAAGCTTATTGAGCTTGTATTTCTTTGAAGGCGGCACCCGGATTTGAACCGGGGGTGGAGGTTTTGCAGACCTCTGCCTTACCACTTGGCTATGCCGCCACTCCGAGTTCCCTGAACTACTTTAATGTTCCCTAAGGTATGCTTAGTAGCCATTCCGTAGCCATAGGGCGCTAGTTAACCCATGATAGCATAGGATTCTGAGGTAGAGATAGTGGGTTAACTGGATGTTTCTGGTAGTCTTTAGGCGATCGCTAGTGAATTCTGAGTTCTGAGTTATGAGTTTTCACTCCTCACTCCTCACTTGTTACACCTTCACTTCATCGGCAAAACTGCTCCATCGGACAAAGTGAAATGGCCCCGCGATAGAACCCCAGAGACGTTCATCGGTGTCTAAATCCCTTCCCCGGTCGAGGCTGAAAAATTCTTTAGAGTCAATCTCAAATTCGTTATCCAGATAAGTATTTTTACCGTCACGAACCACAATGCAGCCTTTACCAGGTTCAACCCTGCCTTTGAAGCTATTACCTGTCCACTCTACAACCATGTTGCAACCTGACATTTTTTCCAATTGGTCAACAGATAAAACTTTTAAACGTTCGGGGTCACGAGATGCACCGTAAAATTTTTGTTCTTCTTTAACCGTGTAGTGTTCAATAACAATGTGGTTTTCTGCCTGAATCAACTTCATTACCCGCATCCGGTAGGGTTGATTGAGCATAAAATCATAAGCTTGTTCGAGAAACAAACTTACCCCTGAGAAAAATTCCAAGGGAAGGGGACGGATGCACACGCGAATGTGGGCATAAAATGGCGGATTTTCAAAAGCTTGTTCTTGATTACTAAAGTCAGCTGCCATCCACCGGGCTAAGGTGGCAATATCAGTAGAATGAGTCACGTCGCTTCGCTCCGAATTCAAAATTCAAAATTCAAAATCTCCATAAATAAATCCATAAATAAATTTAGTCGCTCTCTATGCTTTTGGGTTTCAGCCATTATCAAGATGATCAACCAGTTTTAAAATCCCATCGCCTCGGCTACTGCGCCCAATTCTGCTGCAATACCCTGTTTAAATTGACTGTGATTGTGTTTAATAGCTGTATCTGGGTCTTTTAAACCATTGCCTGTGAGGACACAAACCACTGTCGCCCCTGTCGGAATTTGGTCTTTCACCTGCAACAAACCGGCTACAGAAGCGGCGCTAGCAGGTTCGCAGAAGATACCTTCTGATGCTGCCAAAAGTCGATAAGCGTCGAGAATTTCGGCATCGGTAACGGCGTGGAAATTTCCCTGACTTGCGGTTTGCGCTGCGATCGCTAATTCCCAACTAGCAGGGTTGCCAATGCGAATTGCTGTCGCTAGGGTTTCGGGATGCGCCACTCGTTGACCGTGTACTAAGGGGGCTGCACCTGCGGCTTGAAATCCCATCATTCGCGGTAAGCGATCGCACTTCCCATCTTGATGATATTGACAAAATCCCATCCAATATGCTGTAATATTTCCCGCATTGCCCACGGGGATACACAGCCAGTCTGGAGCATCACCCAGCGCATCAACGATTTCAAAGGCTCCTGTTTTCTGCCCTTCTAGACGGTAGGGATTGACCGAATTTACCAAAGTGACCGGATAGCTTTCGGCCATCTCGCGGACAATTTCTAGCGCTTGGTCAAAATTACCTTTAATTGCCAATACTTCTGCACCGTAAAGTAATGCTTGGGCTAATTTACCCAGCGCCACATAACCGTCGGGAATCAGTACAAAGGCATTCATTCCCCCACGTCTTGCATAAGCGGCGGCGGCGGCTGAAGTGTTGCCCGTGCTAGCACAAATTACTGCTTTTGCCCCTGCTTCCTTGGCCTTGGAAATTGCCATAGTCATCCCCCGGTCTTTGAAGCTGCCGGTGGGATTCAGACCGTCGTATTTTACAAAAACCCGCACTTGTCTGCCAATGCGTTCTGCGATCGCTGGCACTGGTATTAGGGGTGTGTTTCCCTCGAACAGAGTCACAATCGGTGTTTTTTCGCTGACAGGCAAGTATTCGCGATAGGCTTCTATCAGTCCGGGCCAGGGTTGGCGATGAGATTTAGCAACAGACAGGCTCAAAGTCACGGGATTTTAGATTTCTTAATGTAAGGATCAGATATTTAGCGAGTGTGGCATAGGGAAGCGCAGAATGGGGAAGAGGAAGAAAGTGAATTTTTCGTCGCCAGTTCCCAGTTAAGAGTCCCCTAATTCCAAAAGAATATTATGTAAGAATATTATTTTTCGTGGTGCAGTCCTTTGACTTGCTATTTTTATTTTATTTTGAATGTCAGTTTATCATAGACCGCCACGGCGACCTTCGGTTTAACAAATTAACCTGGGGCTGCTGACGGGGTGAAAAATAATCGGCAAATGTATGGGACTTACCTTATGACTCACTGAAACTCTTATTCCTACCTTGTGGAAAGCCATTTCTGTGCGAGAGGCTGCGCTAACGTGCCTATGTGTATTTTGCCATGCTATTCGCTCCAACTGGCAAGAAAAATACATAACAGGCTGCCTTTTTTTTGCGGTAGTCTTCTGCTTCCCTTCTGTACGAGAAGCTTGTCTGCGACACCAAGGCCTAGCTTACTTCTCCGTAGGAGTACGCCAAAGGAACGCTGCGCCTAGCTGGCTTTTGAGAAGGGGTATGGCAAGTGCTTCGCCCTACGTCTTTTCAGAATTTGGCGTAATTCTTAATTTTGATATTGTCTACATGTGATTTCTGGCGTAAATTCCCCAAAAACGGCGATAATAATTCATAGAACCATAATTGACAGGCTATCAATTAAGTATTGCTAAGTACCGTCGAGTGGATGGAAGCTTTGCATACTTGGGGCGATGTTTTGTTTGGAACACAGCCATTATGATCACCGTCTCTTATGATTGAACCTAAAATCCATTAGAGTAATTGATTGAAAATATACAAGATTATGATAAAGCTTAAAAGAGCATTATTATAATATTTCTAATGGTGTGAGTTAAGTTGTGGATTTAATTAGCGATGCCTACTTGTTTATCTAGTGTTTCCGATCGCGAGTCCCAGACTAGCTGGGTCAGTAAGTTAACCAAGTCTTATTATCAAGACGATCAGCAAGCTAAATTTATGCATTTACAAGCCGAGGTAGACTCCCTGTTGCAGCAGTTGGAAAACCTGAAGCACCAACGTCTAGCCGACACCAACCAAAAAGAATAAGTCAGTCGAGTAGAAAAACGATCGCTTTTCCCCTATCTAGTCTAAATTTCAGTAAGGGTAGATTTGAGTAACAGGCGTGCTATTCAAAGCGCTGATTTTTCTCTGACCAGCGCCTCAAACTGTAGTTGTGAGCATTTTCTACTAATAAAGCTAAGGATTGCACGCCTGAAAGCTTGGCGATCGCAGATAGTTTTTGTAGGTAATTTCGTGTAAAATCAGTGTAAATGACTTTATTACTGTCAGACAAAATTATAGTCCGATCGCGGTGTTGCTCTGTATTTTCCCCCTGAATTTTAGGTGTAGGTTGATTCAAGGATGCTATTGCTGCTGCTGAAATAGTCAGTATTATTTCTGGTCGAGCATTATTTGTTAAATCAATCACTTGAACGGGCCAATCACCCAACTTTTCCTGCATCTGCTCAAAGCTAGGAATAGCACCAGCCGGAACTTCACCAGATTGCTGTAAAGATTGCCACACACTCGATAACATTACATTGACCCCTTGGGGATTTTGTTGATGCAGTTCTTGTAGAGTAATCGGAGATGGTTGTACCCATTCCAGTGCTGCATTTGTCAAGGCTAAAGGTTTAGGTTGGAGAACATCGTTTTGATTCTCTGGGATTTTTGGGCCAGCAGCTAATAGGCGTAAAACTTTACCCTGTAGTTGTACCGCTTTGATAGCGGCTATAGTAATTTTTTGTTCTCCATTTGGCAACCAGACCACAATCTGGATTTCCGGGTCAGAACTGATTCCCAAAGTTTTCCAGAAAAATTTGGCGGTGTCAGTTTTGGGTGGGTTCAAATTCTCAAAAGGGGAATTTAGCCAGCGTTTCCCATCATTAAATGCACTCACCTCCACCTGATACCAAACTTGGTTATCTACGAGTTTCAAGTCTGCTGGGGAATTTGGTTGCAGCCATTCGGTGCTGGTAACTTGAGTGATTGGTTGCACTGTACCAACAATCTGACTAGGGTGAGGAGAGGATATTTGCGACTTTGTACCCTCACCATTGAGTCTTGCTAACAGACCTTGAATATAGGCAAGATTATCTTTTGTAATTTTTGGTTGCGCCTTTAACCAGGAATTAGCATGTTCTTCTCCTCGCTGAACTGCTAAAATCAAAGCGAACCAAGCTTGCACCTCTGTTCTATTTGGGTTCACCCGCAACGCCGCTGCTGTGCGATTCCACAATCGGTTTTCATCAGCTTTAAGTAGGGTAGCAATTTCTTGGGCATTATGTGGCGACGCTTCAAACACCTGTAAAGCTTTCTCCCAGCGACCATCAATCAAATCTGCCAGCACTTGTTGACTAGGACTTGCCCAATTTTTCTCGGCTTGGGTTTTAGTAAGTTGGGAATGCAAGCGAATCAAATCCATTTGCGCTTGCGCCGCCTCTGGCAAAACTCCTTTGTGCTGTTTCTTGATAAATTTCAACCATTCAAAGGCTGGTGTCCACAGTCCACTACGGGCAATTGACAGGGCATTTTGGTATGCAGAATCCTTGAGGGCTGGTGATTTGAGGGTAATCGCCTCCAATTGAATTGGTTTGAGGAATAACTTCAGAGGCTTGACTTGGTAAACCTCTAAGTGCGGTTCTAAATCTACTGTTTGATCAACAACTAACTCTTTTGTACTATTACCAGTTACCTGCTGCCATTTGGGCAATTGTCCGTTAGGACTAGTCCAAGACAACATTTGTAGTAAATTGGTGCGTTCTGGATTGTAGTATACGACGTGACCATAGGCGATGGCTGCGCCAACGTCTGCGACGAACGCACTAGTTCCTTGTTGGCGTTGACCCCGCAAATTAAACCAAACTCCTGGTGATGGTGTCCCGCCTTCAAAGCGTTGCACTTCAGTTAAAGGTAGGGGAATGTTAATATCCTGGGGTTCTTCAAGCAAGGGAGAAGTCACAAAGGATGCTTCTGGCCCAGTTATAGGCAATTGAGTCGCTAGATAGTAGTAATTTTCTGACTGAGATTTAAACTCTAACTCTTCTGAGCGCTCGTAAACCCTGAGTTCAACAAGTTCTTTACAATCAGATTGACAATTAGCACGCTGTTGAAAAACTGGCAGTAAAAATGAGTTTTCCGCATCCTGATTTAAAGGCAGAGTTTCCCCAAATATTTGGTTTTTTTTACTCAAATCAAGTTGAATTTGTTTGAGAGTTTGGGGGCGTTCGTGCTTACCAAGGGGAATTTGTGCCCATGCAGGTAAAATTTTATTTAGCCAGCTTACCTGATCTGGATTGAAGATGAAGAGAACGCTAATCCAGGCAAAAGCCATAATTAGACTAGCACTAGTCAACAGAATTGCGATCGCTAGCATTGACGACAACCAACTTCCCCGTTTTAGCTTTTTCTGGGGTTTTTTAGCGACACGTTTCATCGCACCAGCATGAGGTTGATTTCGTTTAGAGGTTTTTGGTGTCAGCTTGCGTGAACGATTTGCCATAGATTGGGGATTAGAGATTGAGGATTGGGGATTGAGAAAACTCTTTCCTAGTTCCCAGTACCTAGTCCCCAGTCCCCAATACCCAATACCCTGTTATACTCGCCCTTTCAGAAAGTTGCCCAGAAGCATTAAGTTTAATTTCGGACAAAATCCGTAAATGTCCCCATGTGAACGTTAGACGATCGCGAATACACTCTTCACTTAAGTATGTGAGCAGAGTGTAAAAAGTTGAAAGGTAGACTTATTAGCCGCAGTCATCACAAAACCTGGATGCTCGCATGGTTACTAATTGCGGGAGTAAATGGAGTTGCACAAAAAGCACTAGCACAGGAGTACATAAATACAGGAACTACTCAGGAGACAGGAGTCAGGAGTGATGAATTAGGAGTTAAGAGCGATAATATTATTCCTTCATCTCCCCCCCTCTCCCCAGAAAATCCGATGGCGCAAGTTACATCGGTTTCTCAACTCAAGGACGTACAACCCAACGATTGGGCATTCCAAGCATTACAGTCTTTGGTAGAACGCTATGGTTGTATAGCCGGCTATCCAGATAGCAGCTATCGCGGTAATCGCGCCTTAACTCGGTATGAATTTGCCGCCGGTGTGAATGCTTGTTTAAATAGAGTCAACGAATTAATCACTACAGCCACCAGTGATTTAGTCACCCGCGAAGATTTAGCAATATTACAAAAATTGCAGTCAGAATTTGCCCCTGAATTAGCGACTTTGCGGGGTCGTGTCGATAGTTTAGAAGCTAAAACCACCGAAATCAAAGCCAACCAATTCTCAACAACAACCAAACTCAGCGGATTACTGATAGTTGGCATTCAAGGACGGACTAAGAATCGTGGTGATGTTAATCCTAGAGATGGACAAAAAGATACAGATGATGCAGGGACAAACATTGATGTTATATCCCTGGCGCAACTATATTTAACTAGTCAAATCACTCCCCGTAGTTACTTGTTTACGGGTCTTATAGATGGTAAAGGTACTACTGCGCCTAGATTTACCAATAGTGTTTCCCGAAATGATGTTTTACTTGGCTACGAATTTCCTACAGATAGCTTGATTGTAAGTGACCTCAATTTTCATTGGCTGGTGACAGATAAATTAGCTGTAATGGTGGGAACAGAAGGCGTAAGTATGCCTGCTGCTTTCCGAGGCCCCAATCGGGTAGAAAGTGCTGCAACAGGGCCCCTGTCTTATTTTGCCCAAAGAAACCCAATTTTAAATATGGGATACGGTCACGGCGGTATAGCTATTGATTGGCAATTTGCTAAACGCGCTAGTTTGCAGGCAATTTATACTAGTTATCAACCAGGAAATCCCGGTAAAGGTAGCGGTTTATTTGATGGAACCACCACTACAGCTGTGCAATTGCTGCTGACACCAACCGATACTCTAGATTTAAGTTTGTATTACGTTAACAATTACTCTGCGGATGGTTGTTTACTAACCTTTGTTGGCGATGAATGCTTAACTACAGTTAATACCACTACCGGAAAATCAGCACCGCTGCAAACCAACGCCGTGGGTGCGACTGTAACTTGGCAAATTTCTCCCCGCATTAGCGCAGGTGCGTGGGGTGGTTATACTAAATCTTATATTCCTGGGCAATCGGGAAATGTAGAGACAACCAATTATATGGTGTTTCTAAATTTTCCTGATTTATTTGCTAAAGGAAATTTGGGGGGAATTTATGTCGGTCAACCTCCTAAAATCACCAGTAGCGACTTACCTGTAGGGAATAATGTCCCTGATTTTGTCAATACAGGTTTAGGACGTGCAGGTGGACAACCAGGGACAACGACTCAAATTGAAGCATTTTATCGTTTCCAGCTATCAGATAACATCAGCATTACACCAGGAATAATTCATCTTATTCAGCCTGGTAACACACCAGATAGTGACTCAGTTACCATCGGCATTCTGCGGAGTACTTTTACTTTTTAATTCTGCTTGCAGACAAATATTATAGAACTTAAGTATTGACAGGCGCTTATACCCAATTGGGCGCAAAAAACAATGAAAATTTATTTTCTAATACCCCATACTCAATCCCCCATGACGCCAGTTGCTTCTCCCTACAGCCCTTGGGGCATCCTACGGCGGGCGCTAGCTTCTCCCAAGGGGAGAAGGGGAGACACTGCGCGAACAACTCTGGGAAGCCTCAGGACTTACGCAACTGGCACAGCGCGATCGCATTTATATAGTATTTATGTACTATATAAAAAGTGGCGTACCCAAAGAAAATTGCTGAAATTAGTAACAGTAATCGGCTGTGTTAATTAAGTATTCTTCAAATGATGAGAAAATTAGTTGAGGGTGCAGAAAATAAATCCTGTAATTTATGAGATTTACTAAACTTAATTATTGCCAGTACTTATTAAGTAGTCAAATTAATTATACTCTGACAAATTTGGCGGAGCATTTAGAGCAGATCAGTCATGATAAAATCAACCGTTATTTAATTTACTCTTCAACAAGCATTTCTTGAATGAGTTAAAGAAAATACTTTATCCAGACGGTATACCTTGGTCAAGTGGAGAACTAACAGTAATTTTAGCTCTGTTGGTAAACTGTTTTAAGTTGTCGGCAAATTGGGGAGCAGTTTTCATGATCTGACGACAACTTTCCATACTATTACAAATCAGGATCAACGTCAAAACGCCACTATTGATTTGGAAATACCAATGACAACTCGATAGTAAGCTGATGTGCAGCTAAATTGTATAACACGAAAACGTAAAATTATTGTAGTGCGGGCATCTTGCCCGCGTCGCATATACAAATTAAATACGCAACAGCTTAAAATACGTGTCATGCGTAGACGCAGAGCGGCTTTTAGTCAGACATTGCCCGCCAAGAAAAAGCTTTTTTTAGTTGCTTCTTCAAGCTGTCTAAATAGTATTTCACTCAGCTTGATTGTTTGACGTGAAGGCAAATCATCTGGATGCAAGCATGGTTTATTCATAAGGTTTTGGCAAGCTTCAAAAGTAACGAAGCTGCGGTGAAGATTGGTACTTTTGATTTTTTGCAGATTGAATATTGCAGAAAAATCAGGTTTACTAGGTTATTGTTCTTGAGTGACAATCCACAACAAGTCTAACCACAACTGGGGATAAGCTTGCTTGATATTTGAGAGTGGATCGCGCATCAAGTTATTGGCATTCAAGCAAACAACTTCAACTAGCCCCAAGTATTCTGCTACTTCTTTGAGTAGGGTTTTTTGTTCTACTACAGCACTAATTAGTCTGTCAGGGCAATAAATACCAATGTATTTTACATGGCGGATGCATGTTTTTCTATTCACTCTTGTTAAGTGAGGATGAGGATTGATTATCTTCACATAACATTGGTTTAACAGTTTCCATGCCCTTGGGTGAGTGTGTTCAATAATTACGTTAAATTGCTGGGCTAAGTCTTCTTCGGTAATCATTACTCTCTCCATTACTTTGTTGCCATCTGTTGCATACTTTGGTAAAGACCTAATTGATTGTGCAAAAAATTAAAATAGCAATCCTTTGCTGATGCTATGTGCATATTCACTTTAGTCAAATAGGTAATTTTTCGTCAGGGCAAAATTTACCCAAAAAAGCGAAATTTGTTGGTATGTTTTCTACTCTTTGTATTACTCGTCTATCAAGCATCAAAGCTGAAACTAATCTCTAAAACTGTATTGAATACTACTGTTTACCAATTTAATTGGTAAAATTTTCCTGAGAGACAAATGCTCTCTTTATTGGAATTTGGGGCTTTTGCTCCATAATAGCAGCTAAAAAACAACCACCCGCAAAAATAATTTGCGCTTGGCAAGCAAATTGGCAATTGGATGTGATAGTCTTTTTATATGGGGAATCAAGACAGCGAAAGCACATTCATGTCGTCAAAGAGAAATAATATAAACTCAAAGACCACACTTTCGCCTTGGCAGATGCAATGTTTAAATCCGCTACGGCTTTTTGAAACTAAGAGACAAAGCCAATGAAGCAGGATAGTGACCTCCGTAATAACTTGAAGTCGATTAGAACTCGCTTAGGCATGAGTCAACAAGATTTGGCTAATATCGCTAGTGTGACTCGTCAGACTATTAGTGGTGTAGAGTCGGGACAATATGCTCCCTCAGTGGCTATAACACTTCGTTTGGCGAAGGCGCTTGGCTGTCAAGTTGAGGATCTATTCTGGTTAGAGCGGGATTTACCTGAAGTTGAAGCCGTTCTTGCCAAACCTGTTCCTAATGGTCAGCAACTACGAGTTAGCATGGCTCGTGTGGGAGGACAATGGATAGCTTATCCCTTGATTGGTAAGGATGCTTTTCGCCAAGATATGATTCCGGCTGATGGTGAAGGCATTAGCCAAACAGGTACAAATAAAGTTCGAGTCAGGCTACTAGACGATAATCTCGACACACTTCACAACACGGTTGTAATAGCTGGCTGTGCCCCTGTGATTTCACTATGGGCAAGAGCTACAGAACGCTGGCATCCACAACTGCGAGTCCAATATAACTTCGCCAATAGCATGGCTGCATTGCACAGTCTATGCAGAGGTGAGGCGCATATTGCTGGGATGCATTTGTACGATCCTGAGACTGGTGAGTATAATACTCCCTTTGTTCGAGATGTTCTGGCTGGGAGGGAAGCAGTTCTGATTACCCTTGGTGTCTGGGAGGAGGGACTTTTATTAAAGTCAGGGAACCCAATGGGAATTAGAACAGTTACTGATTTAATCGCAGGGAGAGCGACTATTGTCAACCGCGAAATAGGTTCTGGTAGTCGGATGCTTTTGGAACAAACACTCCAAAAAGAGCAGATACCATTCGATGCTGTTCAGGGCTTTGATAATATACTCAAAAGTCACCAAGATGTTGCCCAAGCTGTAGTCAGAGGAGTTGCCGATGCTGGCATGAGTACGGCATCTGTAGCTACTGCCTTTGGGCTGGGATTTATCCCTTTACATCAGTCACGATATGATTTGGTGATTCTCAAGGAATATCTCGAAGTTGCACCTGTACAGCAGTTGCTCAGTACTTTGGGACATCGGATGGTTCACTCACAATTTGAAATTCTCGGCGGTTACGATATCAGCAAAATCGGAGAAGTTGTAGCGACTGTTTAGAGTGGATTGCAATGCTTGGTTGGTTGTGTGGTTAAAGGAATAACTCTACGTAAATTTAAATTCCTGCTGCAACCACTCTTTAGGTATCAGCAACCTTCAGCGGATTACAACAACTGATAATGCTGAATTCGTAATACTCGCTAAAGGCAAGAAACAAGTTACGTAATGACGCTCTCTACGAGACGCTGCGCGTAGCTTGCTTCTTTGCAGGAGTACGCGGACTCGCTACCGCTACGCTAACGTAATTCGTAATTAAGAAATTCGGATTTAATCTGGGTTTCCAGTTTGTCATCTGTAGCTTTCTTTTTTGCTATTGGTATTACTACTGCCAGAGAAATCATTTGAGTGAGCGTCTAGTAATACTTGCAATATTCTTTGAGTGATGTCTTATTGCTCTAGCTATTAGTCAGAAAAAACAATGATTAATGGCCAACGAAAACTGACCAAAACTTGAATATGTTCTGGATTCGGACTCTTTTTGCTGTAGAGCGAGCACCTCCAACGACGTTCTACAGATGGTCACTGCTGCAACTTGACAGCGCGAGTACCTCCGGTAGGCACTTTGTGCCAACGCCTCATAAACCGACAGACCCACCAAACAAACAATTACAGGATTAATCATCATGTCCGACGAAAAAATTAGACAGATTGCTTTTTACGGTAAAGGTGGTATTGGTAAATCTACCACTTCTCAAAACACCCTTGCTGCAATGGCAGAAGTGGGTAAACGCATCTTGATTGTCGGATGTGACCCCAAAGCTGACTCCACTCGTTTGATTCTGCACTGTAAAGCTCAAACCACCGTGTTACACCTTGCTGCTGAACGGGGCGCTGTAGAAGATATCGAACTTGAAGAAGTAGTTATCAATGGTTTCCGAGATATCAAATGCGTGGAATCTGGTGGCCCTGAACCTGGTGTAGGTTGTGCCGGTCGCGGTATCATCACCGCCATTAACTTCTTGGAAGAAAACGGCGCTTACTCAAACGTAGATTTCGTATCTTACGACGTGTTGGGCGACGTTGTGTGTGGTGGTTTTGCTATGCCAATTCGTGAAGGTAAAGCCCAAGAAATCTACATCGTTACCTCCGGTGAAATGATGGCGATGTTTGCTGCTAATAACATCTCTCGCGGTGTTCTCAAGTACGCCCATACTGGCGGCGTGCGCTTAGGTGGTCTAATTTGTAATAGTCGTAATACTGATAGAGAAGACGAACTGATTAGCACATTGGCGGCCAGATTGAGTACTCAGATGATTCACTTTGTTCCCCGCGACAACATCGTGCAACACGCAGAATTGCGCCGGATGACTGTCAACGAGTACGCACCCGATAGCAATCAAGCTAATCAATACCGGACATTAGCGGACAAGATTATCAACAATACAAATCTTGCCGTTCCCACACCTATTGAGATGGACGAGCTAGAAGATTTGTTGATTGAATTTGGTATTCTCGAAAGCGAAGAAAATGCTGCAAAACTGATAGGTGCCGCCACCGCTCAAGCAGATGGTGAGAAGAAGCTAGAAGATGCTGAAGGCGAAGCACTAGAAGCCCTGAAAAAAGGAAATGTAGAAATAGTTTCCGGTAGCTAGAAAAAGTAAGGTTCTTGTTCAGAATCAGGTGCTAAAGACAAAGCAAATATTAGGTGGGCGATTCTCGCCCACTCTCTCACCAATCATTTAAAATGGAGGTAATAGAATAGCTAATCTTAACTTCTGCGTGTTTTATCTTCACAGCCACGACACTAATACACTAACACTTACAGGGCAAAATTAATACTTTAATACCCTAGTTCGTGTTTTTGTTTTCTCCTTCTCTAACCTAGTTGATGTTGATGTTTTAGGGGATGGAAAATTCTCTTTCTCATTCCTTTTTATTTCATGCTTTAGATACACAGTAAATAAATAAAAATCCTATAAAAGCCTTTGGGAATTCAGTTAACACCTAACAACTTCTACCTATTGTCACCAAACAAATGAATCCCACCCCAGGAAAAATCAACGATTCATTCAGTGAGTCAAATTCCGAAGATGCTCGTCAGCAGCAGATGCAAAAGAAAAAAAAGTCTTCCACACAATTACCCCAACCTGGCACTACTCAAGGGAGTTGCGCTTTTGATAGTGCAATGATTACTCTAGTACCAATCACTGATGCTGCTCATGTAGTTCACGGGCCAAGTGGCTGTGCTGCTAGTATTTGGGGAAGTTACAGCAGTCTCTCCTCTGGTTCGATGCTGTACAAGATACGCTTTAGCAGTGATATCGATGAGAACGATATCATCTTCGGTGGAGCCAAAAAGCTGTACAAAGGCATTTTAGAATTACAAAGACGCTACAAACCTGCGGCGGTATTTGTTTACTCCACTTGCATCACCGCCCTAATTGGGGATGATATAGAGGGAGTTTGCAAAGATGCCACTGAGAAAACAGGAATACCCACTATCCCTGTACATTGCCCTGGATTCATTGGAAACCAAAATTTGGGCAACCGTGTCGCTGGTGAAGCAATGCTTTTATATGTTATTGGAACAGCTGAACCAGATACTAGTACACCCTATGACATCAACTTGATTGGTGAATATAACATCGCAGGTGCAATATGGAACGTTCTACCATTATTGGAGAAATTAGGTATCAGAGTTTTGGCAAAAATTACAGGCGATGCTGTCTACAAAGAAGTTTGCTATGCCCATCGTGCCAAGCTTAACGTGATCCTCTTCTCCAGAGCACTAATCAACATGGCAAAAAGCATGGAGAAACAATATGGCATCCCCTATATTGAAGAGTCTATTTATGGCATAGAGCAAATCAATCAGTGCTTAAGGAACATTGCCGCAAAGTTGGGTCATTCTGATTTGCAAGAACGTACAGAAAAACTAATTGCAGAAGAAACTGCTGCTTTAGAAGAGAAACTTGCTATTTATATCACCCAATTGCAAGGTAAGCGCATTATCCTTTCTATTGGAAGTTTCAAGAGTTGGTTGATTATCTTTGCGGCTAAGAAATTGGGGATGGAAGTTGTTGCTATTCTTACTAAGAATCATACTGAGGAGGATAGAATTAGAGTCAAAAGTTTACTGGGTCAAGATGGCATAATTCTTGAACAAAATAGTCCTCAAGAAATCCTACAGATAATTAACGAAAATCAAGCTGATATGTTAATTGCTGATAAACGCTATCAAGACTCCTCTCTCACAGCTAGGATTCCATTTATAGACATTAATCAAGAACGCAACCATCCCTATGCAGGCTATATGGGAATTTTAGAGGTGGCACGAGAACTGGATGCCGCTTTTTACAACCCTGTATGGGAGCAAGTATGCCAGCCAGCCCCGTGGGAAGTAGGGGAAACAGAAAATTTTCCAGAGGAGGACATTTGATGGCGATTATTAGCGTTACGAGTACATCAGTTGCAGTTAACCCCCTCAAGCAAAGCCAAACTGTGGGTGCAGTTTTAGCCTTTTTGGGGTTGAAGGGAATGATGCCTTTATTACACGGTTCTCAAGGCTGTACTGCTTTGACTAAGGCTGTATTAGTACAGCATTTGCGTCAGACGATTCCCCTTTCCAGTACAGCGATGACAGAAGTTGCAACCATTTTGGGTGGTGAGGAAAGGGTTGAACAAGCAATCTTGACTTTGGTGCAGAGATCCAAACCAGAAATTATCGGTCTTTGTAGCACTGGACTCGTGGAAACCAGAGGAGATGACATGGGGCGCTTTGTCAAGGAGATTCGCTACCGTCACCCAGAACTAGATTATTTACCAATTGTGCTTGTCTCTACACCAGATTTCAAAGGTACATTACAGGATGGCTTTGCTGGTACAGTTGAGAGTATAGTTAGGGAAATCCCCCAAAAAAGCTCCAAGCAAGACGCTTGTCCCACACAAATCACTATTTTGGCGAGTTCTGCCTTTACACCAGGGGACGTGCAGGAAATCAAAGAGATTGTCACTTCCTTTGGACTCGTACCTATTGTTGTACCTGACCTTTCTGGCTCACTAGATGGTTATATAGAAAATTCCTCTAGTGCCATCACAGCTAACGGCACTACTTTGGCACAGTTGCGCTCAATTGGCAGTTCTGTATTCACTTTGGCACTAGGTGAGAGTATGCGGGCTGGGGCGCAAATTTTGGATAAGAGATTCAATATACCTTACGAGGTATTTGGTGAACTGACGGGACTAACAGCAGTAGATAAATTCCTGCAAGCATTGGCAGATATCAGTGGTGTCAGCGTACCAAATAAATACCGCCGTCAACGCCGTCAGCTACAACATGTGATGTTGGAAAATCACTTTTACTTTGGTTGCAAGCGAGTTTCTTTGGCGCTGGAACCCGATTTACTTTGGTCAACAGTTTCTTTTTTGCGATCGCTAGGAGTTCAGATTCACGCAGCGGTGACAACAACACGCTTTCCTCTGCTAGAAAAACTTCCGATTAAGAGCATCACCATCGGTGATTTGGAAGACTTTGAGCAACTGGGGGTTGGATCTGATTTGCTGATTACCAACTCTCATGGAGTTGCGATCGCTCAACGCTTACAAATTCCTCTCTATCGGCAAGGGATTCCCATTTTTGACCGCTTAGATCACGGTCAGTTTACCAAGGTTGGCTACCGAGGTACTATGCAACTTTTATTTGATATTGGCAACCTGTTTTTAGAGCAGGAAACAAAGATTAAGCATTAAACAGAGCTAATTCATAACTATTCATCACAATATTACCAATAATATTGGTAATATGTAGCGCAAGATACAATCTTGCCGATCAACTTTAGCTTTGATAGTTAGTATCAAGCCGTATATTCCATCTGTGAATATACCAACCAATGCCAGTAACTAGGCACTAGCTTCTGCATTGACTCAAATTAAGTCTTTTTCATGAATCCAGCACAGCTTAAAAAAACAACTGCCAAAGCGAGTCGTGTTACAAGAAAGCTTTGCCGCCGTTTTGACCTTACACAATCTGTCGTTACACCATCTTTGCTCACTTGGTTCGAGGTTATTGGCTACACAGTTTTGTTAGAACCAGACATTGCTTTAGGTAAGCACCAGATAGGGCGGAGTAGTTATAGTGATGTGGTTTTGTATCAGCGCCTTCATAGTGCTTTGCAGAAAATTAACCCCACAAAATCTGATGAGGCGATCGCCGCAGCTATTTATCAGGTTACTTGTACAGAGAGTTCCGACTTGCTGGAAAATAACCACCGCTTTCACAAATTATTGACCAATGGTGTGGAAGTTGAATACCTGTATAACGAAGAAATAGTTCATGACAAAGTGTGGCTCATTGATACGTCTAATCTACTGAATAATGATTGGCTAGCTATTCATCCCTTGACTATAGTTGAGGGGAATCATGCTCATTGTCCTGATGTAGTTGTCTTTATCAACGGTTTCCCCTTGGTAGTTATTGTCTCGATTCAGCCAAGTGATGAACAGGTCACTTTCAAAGAAGGTTATCAGCGAATTCAGACCTACTGTCAACAAATACCGAAGCTGTTTTCCTATAATACATTTCTAGTTATTACTTATGGAAATCGGGCCCGAATCGGTACATTAACCTCGGACTGGCAGGAGTTTTTACCCTGGCGCACGATTGATGGCGAAGACTTTCCTGCCAAGAGCGCAACTGAACTAGAGGTGCTGATTCAAGGCATTTTTGATAAACGGCGTTTTTTCGAGTTGGTCAAGCACTTCGTGGTGTTTGAGTCAAACGAAATCATTATCACTAAAAAGCTGCTTCGCCGACCTTTTTGTACAATCCCAAATTCCAACAAAATGTTTAACTATTAAAGAGTAGCAGAATATAGAAATTAGCGCTGTTAATACATTAAGTTGTTCATAATCTTCATGTCCTTGCCAAAATTTTTACTAATCCTACGGAGCTTACCTCTGCTTCTTTCTGATTACTGAATCGGTGTTCTAGAACAATCGGGAGATAAGCTAGTTGAGAAAGGAGCTGGTAGTGCCCTTTGTCGAATGAACTTCTGGTAGCACGTTGGGTTCTGGCTACCCGCAATAGAATTAGTATCAATCTGTTCAAAGGCTCACAGTGCAGTTTTTGGGAAGGAGACGACTGTAGCTGCGATCGCTGCACTATACCAGGTAAAAACGATTGGACTAGTATAACTAAGGGGAGGGGTGGATGGTTTAGAAGCGCGTAGTACTTTGATTACCAAATAAGTTGGTTGTAAAAAATGTAAATACCAAATTAATTAGTGAATTATTCGCAGATATTTTCTATATTAATCAATAGTAAAAATTCATGTATTTTCTATCTGTAGCTATACATATTAATTTAATTACTTGTTATAATTTATATAGTAAACAAAAAAATCAGTAAGAATCATAAAATGCAAGTTAGCGCTCGTAATGCTCTCAAAGGAACTGTAAAAAACGTCGTAGTTGGCTCTGTAAATACTGAAGTCACGGTAGAAATAGCACCAGGAGTAGAGGTGACTGCAATTATTACCAAAGCATCGGCAGAAACTCTGAAACTTGCTGAAGGTAAACAAGTCTACGCTATAGTCAAATCATCAGATGTCATCATTGCCATAGACTAAAGTGATTGTTGGCATTCTATTAAGGGAGTGTCAGTTTAATTGCCCCTCCCTTAATATTCTACTGTTAAATAAAAATTATTTAAATTGCTTTTGAATCTTCAATCCTGTGAATATTTATGAGGTTGTCGTCTCAAAGGTACATACCAAGGTGTACCCATTACTGGATATAGCACAATTCTACACGCTAATCCAAACACATTTTGCATGAATGGTGCAAGATGTGTTGCTCCTTTTGCGATCGCTAAAAATTTAGTCAGTTTCTCCAATATTGGGATGCTACAGTCAAAAAACACACATCATTGAATAATGCCTTTAGAGAGAGCGATCGCCTAGCACAAAACAGATTTATTCAAGGTAAAACTATTTTAAAATCGCCAGGGGATTTCTACAGCAACCCCTCCGGTGTACACATCAATAAACTATGTTTGCGCTAGCGCACCGTGACAATAACCCTTTTTCGCTTATACAGAAGTAAACCAACACTTACAGCTGCTAATGTGCCAAGTATTGAATCTGATTCGGGAACTGCTACGATTTTACCCGAACCGCTAATTGTGTTGGTAAAAACACCTGGTAGAAATAATAATTGGGCAGAACAAGGTAATAGGTGAATTACAGAAAACAATCTTAGAACTACAGCAAGAAGTAGAACGTTTAAAAGTCAGCAGAGATTTAGATAGCAAAACTTCATCGAAACCACCAATTACTAGCTTTGCACCGCAATAGCTGCATCCGCGCTCAGATAACGAGCCGCTATTTCTAGTCTAAAACCCTCTATTTTTTAAACAAAATGTGCATCTTTAGGATTGAATGCCAGCTTAATTCTTTCATGGGGATATAAACTGCCGAATATATGATTTCGAGGTATTCTGGCGATTAAAGTTTGTTCTCCCACCTTAACCCAAATACTACAAATCCCAATACCATTTAAAACCCGTTCTACTAGCCCTTCAATAATTACCGACCCAGGTTCATGCTGCATTAAAGAACTTGAATCGTAAACATTGAAAGTATCGCCAGATAAACAACATACAGTAATCGGCTTTGTGATTTCCCCAGGATATAAAAACTCTATCCCGTTTGCAAGTTTGATAAAACTTCCACGGCTACTCCGTTCTACCCAACACGGAATAATATTATCTATCCCTACCAGTCTGGCAAGCTGCTCGTTAGCTGGTCGGCGGATGATGGTTTCCAAGTTATCATCCTGGATAATACAACCGTCAAATAAAGCGATCGCTCTCTGGGCAAAATGTAGTATATCTGTAAAATTATGACTGACTAATATGACTGCTGAACCCCTAGCTTGGGCCCATTGTCTAATTTTTTCGATCATCTGCGGACGTATCCCCACATCTAAAGAAGCAGAAGGCTCATCCAAAAGCAGCAATTCGGAATCAGCAACTAAACCGCAGGCAATACAAACCCGCTTTGCTTCACCACCAGACAGTGAACGAGCTGAACGTTTTGCCAAGTGTTCGCAGCCAAAAGTTGCAAGTGCAGTATGTACCCTTTGCGGAATCTTGTGCGTTGGTGTTCCGCGAAACTTTAATACCTTGGCAACATTATTAAAAACAGTATCATCAAGTAGTAATGTTTCTTGAAATACCAAAGCCGAACGACGACGCAACAATGTTTTATTGGCATTGGGGACATCCTGGCCAAATAATTGCATCTCACCACGGTAAGGTTGCAAGAGATTGATTGTTCTTAACAAAGTGCTTTTACCAGCGCCATTGGGGCCAAGTACAGCGACCAGTTCTCCTGGACGGACTGCAAAATTTTCAATTGACAGGATATTTTTATGTGTTTTGCTGTCTACACTAACCTGTCGCATATTTAGGACATACTCGTTAGTACTCATAGAATTTTCCGGTCATGCTGTAGGATAGTCAGCAACACGATAACGGTGTATGTGATGATTAAGAGAATGTATGCGATCGCCATCGCAACATCGTAATTTCCTTTTCCTACCTCCGTGACGATCGCTGTTGTCAAAACTCTTGTCTGCCCCTTGATATTCCCACCCACCATCATCGATGCACCAACTTCCGAGATGACGCGACCAAAACCGGCGATGACAGCAGCCATTAACCCTAAACGTGCTTCCTTGATCAGCAACAAATTTGCTTGCCACTGTGTCGCCCCCATTGACAACAGTCGCCAGCGTAGTTTCGGATTAATACTCATAATTGCTGTAAAACTGAAGCCAGCTACAATTGGAAAAGCAATGATTGCTTGGGCGGCGATCATAGCTGTGGGTGTATAAATCAAATTAAGGTTTCCCAATGGGCCAGACCGCCACAAAAATACACTGACCACTAAGCCGATGACGACGGGTGGCAATCCCATACCAAAGTTAATCAAACTATTTAGAGTCTGCTTGCCGGCGAAATCTACTAGTGCCAACCACATTCCTAATGGTAGTCCCAGCAAAACGCTAATGGCTGTAGCTGTTCCAGATACAAACAATGTCATTGTCATCACCTGGAATACGTCACTATCGCCATTAGTTAATAGCTCAAAAGCTTTCAAAGCCCCTTCGATGATTGTATTCACAATTTATTGCCCTGACAATCTGATTGCTGCTGTCAAAGCCCAGATATCTATACTCACAGAAGTAGCAGAATATGCGGGATTAGTTGAGGTTGTCTGCCTAAATATTACATATCTGCTGCGAGATATGATGTCGAAGGTAAGGCAGATACTCAAGTTTGTTTAAAAGCCGTAATCTTTCTCCGTTTTACCCGCATCAACATAAAATAGCGGTTGTTTGAACTCTTTTTTCCCGTGGGCTGCAATTAGTCTCTGTCCTTCAGGAGATAAAACATAATTAATAAAAGCTTTAGCTCCTGCACTATTCACCCTGGAGAATTTCTGAGGATTCACCTGCATGACATGGTAAAGATTTAACAGTTTCTTGTCTCCTTCCAGCAGTATTGGCAAAGACAGGTTTTTCTTCTGAAATATATATGTTGCTCGATCCACTAAGGTATATCCCAGTTTTTGATTAGCAACTTGCAAAGTTTCCGCCATCCCTGAACCTGTTTGCTGATACCAACTGCCAGAGGGTGTGACATTTGCCTGTTTCCATAAATCTTTCTCTAGCTTATTAGTACCTGAGTCATCACCCCGCGATATAAACAATGCTTGATTTTTAGCAATCAGGGAGAATGCTTCTACAGCATTCTTTTTCCCTCGAATCTTTGCCTTGTCAGCATCTGGGCCGACAATCACAAAGTCATTGTGCATTACCAAGTGGCGATTAATCACCGCACCACCTGCCAAAACTTTGCGTTCGGCTTTAGGTGAATTGACGAATAGCGCGTCAACCTCACCTTTTTCAGCCAGAGCCAAAGCTTGTCCGGTGCCGACTGCAACCTTTTTCAGCGTATATCCTGTTTTCTTTTCAATCGCCGGAACTAAATCATCTAGCAGCCCACTGTCCTCAATGCTAGTTGTCATCGCCACAATCACATTTTTATTAGTTGGGGACTGTGCAATAGCTGGTTTTTGCTTGCTCAGGATATCACTAGCTTCAGCACTCAGAATCGCCAAAAAACACGCCAAACATGCAATGAAAATTCTCCGAATCATAGAACCTCTAGGAATATATGATTTACGCATTGACAGAGTAATAAGTTGTTACACAAAAGCACATTGAGACAGCACAAGAGCAATCGCAATTTTTTCCTCAACGTTAAAAGCTATACTTGGGGCTTGTTCGCCATATTGTAAGGTCGCGTCGTTAATCTGAATGGCATAGTTGTTTATAGTGAAATGATGATTCATGACTCTAAATATTTGTTACAACTTCCCCAGTCTTGCTGATGTCATAACCGCCGAGAATTTGTAATTGCGATCGCCATTGGCGGCTCCCTTCAGAGCATCGCATCATAATCGATTTCACGTTTATTACAAATATTCATATCCGGCTTCATAAGGCTATATCCCTATACTTGCCAGATTTTTATTTTTGCGATATGTCTAAGTAATTTCAGGCTTTTTGTTAGTTTATTACTGTTTTTTATCCCCTTGTAGCAAGGATACCATACACGCCGCCCAAATAATTGCCTAAAATAAAAAATCTTTTCCCTGTATTTTTTGAGAAAAAGTGTATTTATATATACATAACAATTTATGCTTTTGTAAAATTGATGAAAGATTTTAAGTACCCGTGCTACATATTAATCATCAGATTTTTATGGGCGATCGCAATGCAATTGATAGCCTTGAAATTAAGTGGCTGTAAGAATTCAGAATCCAGAATCCAGAACGAGTATCATCCCATGCGAGGAAAGCCATCAGCAATGATAATATTACACCAGTTCTGACCAAAGTTGTGAAAGACCAGCAAAAGACCATATCAGCTTTGCAAGAAGAGATTGAATTGCTCAAGAAGCAGATATAGAGCTATTTTGTGCATAAAAACCTCAGACCCCGAAGTGTCAACATAATTCGTAATTGATAATTCGTAATTCGTAATTGATACCCCATAGATAAATCTAGGGGCGCAGGACTTAGATGCTTACCTTGAATGTTTTTCTATAACTAAAGTTAGTTACTCTTAAATCTGAATTAATTACGAATTACGAATTACTAATTACGAATTATTTTTGGTCATTGCCAGATATAAATAAGGACAAACAAAACAATCCAGATGACATCGACAAAGTGCCAGAAAATAGAGGTGGCATTTACACCAAAATGACCTGTGTCGTAGTTACCAGGGATGAAAGAGCGACCCAAAACAATTATCTGCAACAAAATGCCAGTGAGAACGTGCAAACCGTGGAAGCCCGTTAACAAGTAGAATGTACCACCGAATGTCCCGGAGGTGAAGCCAAACTCTAGGTGGCTCCATTCAATCGCTTGTCCGACTAAAAAGTAACTTCCCATTGCGATCGTTGCCAAGAGATACAGGCGAAACCCTTTCAAGTCATGACGTTGAAGGGCTTTTTCTGCTAAGTAAATCACAAAGCTACTGGCAACTAGAATTACTGTGTTGATTGCCGGATCTTTGACTTCTAATCCTGAAACACCAGCTGGAAGCCAGTTAGAAGTCGTTGTTTTGTAGATGATATATCCGGCGAAAAAACTTAAAAAGATGACGCTTTCAGACATCAGGAACACAATGAAGCCAAACATCTTGTTGCCTTCTTCATCGTGGCTATGTTCCGCACCTGTGTGGTGCAACTCATTTGAATTGATATAACTATCCATTGGTGGAATTCTTTTTTACCTTGAGAGTTAAATTTGAAACGCACCAGGTAGCAGAAGGAAGCGCAGAGTTACGCACAGGGTTTCTGCGTCTTCCCCATACTCTGCGTTATTCTGCGCTTGTCAATGTTAAGTGACTGTTTTCGCGTAGGTTGGCTGTCAACGGTTCAGATTTGCCGTAGCCGTAGGGTTCAGAGATGATAATGGGAATTTCTTCAAAGTTTTCTACTGGGGGCGGTGAAGAAACTAACCACTCTAATCCAATTGCCCGCCAAGGATTGTCTGGTGCTTTCTCACCTTGCATCCAAGAAATCACCATGTTGAAAATGAAGGGCAAAGTTGATATTCCCAACAAAAATCCGCCGAGGCTAGCAATAATATTCCAGAATTGATACTCCGGTGCGTAGGAGGCAACTCGGCGTAACATCCCTTGTAATCCCAAAGGGTGCATGGGTAAAAAGTTGATGTTAGTGCCGATGAAAGCTAACCAGAAGTGGATTTTACCCCAGCTTTCGGAGTACATCCGCCCAGTCATTTTGGGGAACCAGTGATAGATGGCAGCAAATAAGCCCATCGTCACGGTGCCGTAAAGGACATAGTGGAAGTGACCCACCACAAAGTAGGTATTGTTAACATGGACATCCACAGGCACGGAGGAAAGCATGATACCTGTGATTCCCGCGAACACAAACATGACTAATCCACCCAAAGCAAATAGCATCGGTGTATTTAGCCGCAGCTTGCCTCCCCAAATAGTTGCCACCCAAGCAAACACCTTAATCCCCGTCGGTACAGATACACACATCGTTGTCAGCATGAAAATCAACCGCATCCAGCCTGGTGTACCACTGACGTACATATGGTGTACCCAAACAATACCACTGACGATCGCAATTAAGATGGATGAAACGGCGACTACTTTATAGCCAAACAGGGGTTTACGCGAATAAACTGGGAAAATTTCCGAGAAAATTCCGAAAATCGGCAAAATAATCACGTAAACGGCAGGGTGGGAGTAAAACCAGAAGTAATGCTGGAACATAACTGGATTACCACCTTTGGCGGGGTCGAAAAAGGCAGTACCAACCGTGAGGTCAAGTAGCAGCATAACTGCCCCTGCCGTCAATGCAGGTAGTCCGAAAAGTTGGATGATTTGGGCACTAAATACTGCCCAAACAAACAACGGCATTCTGAAGAATCCCATGCCTGGGGCCCGCATCTTGACGATAGTGGTGACAAAATTCACTGCGCCCATAATTGAGGAGACACCGGAAATTGCCACCGCCAACAGCCAGACAACTTGCCCATTAATCAAGTTACCTGTGGGATTTTGGAGACTGACTGGTGGATAAGACCACCAACCCGCTTGGGCTGGGCCACCAGGAACCAAAAAGCTACCCATCAAAAGAATTCCGACTACTGGCACCATCCAAAAGGCAACGGCGTTGAGGCGGGGAAATGCCATATCTCGCGCCCCAATCATTAAAGGCACGAGATAGTTAGCAAAACCAACTAAGGAAGGAAATGTCCACAAGAACAGCATTATAGTGCCGTGCATAGTGAACATACCGTTGTAGACGGTGCGATCGACTAAATCTGATTCGGGTGTTAGCAGTTCTCCCCGAATCACCATTGCGAAAATACCGCCGATGAGAAGGAAGAAGAATGAGGTAACGAGATACTGGATACCAATAACTTTGTGGTCGGTGCTAAAGCTGAAGTATTCCTTCCAGTTACCTGGAGATTCGTGGTTAGGCTTCTCACTAGGGAAAATGCCTTCGATTGGAATATTTGTCATCGATTTGTTTCCTTTCAACCGGGATAATTGACCAAAGGAGGTGCCGCAGGTGCAACTGTTACCCAACCAGTTTTGATTGATTTACTGGCTGCTTGGGCATACTCAGAATTTGCTTGATTATTGGCGGGAGATGGTTTTTGGGTTGCAGCTTTGGCTAACCACTGGTGGTAATCCTCTGGTGATTCGACGACTACATTCGCCTGCATAGTGGCAAAGTATGTGCCGCTATATTGGGAATCGGTAAGCCGATATTTACCCGCACGGATGGGGGTAAATTCAAAGTCGATGGTGTGGTTGGGAATAATATCTTGCTTGAGGCGGAATGCCGGAATGTAGAAGCCGTGGAGAACGTCTTGTGATTGCAGTGCCAAACGCACGCGGCGATCGCTAGGCAAATGCAACTCGCTACTGGTAATATCTTTCTCAGGATAGTGGAACACCCAAGCCCATTGTTTAGCTAGAACATCAATCTTTTCAACAGGTTCAGCTAAGTTCTCTTGTGGTGCTGCGAATGCCGATTCCATCCCCATCGGGTTATGCAAATGGACAAGTTCCGTCGGCCCTTGAATTCCCATTTGTTCATAGACTTGGTAGCTATAACCTGCAATCCAAAACACCAAGAGAATTGGGATGGCTGTCCAGACAACTTCCAGTGCCACATTACCATCAATTGGGGGGCCGTCAGTGAAGTCATCTTTGACTGCCCGATGGAAGATCACAGAATACATCAGAGTACTTGTTACTCCCAAGAAGATAAAGGCACCGAGGGTTACTAAGAAGCTAATCAAATCATCAATTAGTTGGGATTCGGCTGCTGCTTGGGGGGGAAGCCACGAGTAAGCCTGTTTACCAATCCAGAGACTCATAGCAGTCACTGCGATCGCGCCTGTAAGCGGCGTTAAAATATTTAAAATCTTCTTCATGGTCTTTGGTTATTGGGCATTGGGCATCGGGCAAATGACTAATGACTTATTTGAGTGTTGTATTGAGGTCTTGACCCGATCGCAGCAAATTATCTGCTGTATTGTGTACGCCAAATTCGGCGGCTAGTTGCGCTCCTAGTGTGCCGTGGATGAACATAATGAACATGATTCCTATGCCTGCGAACAGATAGATCCACTGCACTTCTCTATCTGTCTGTTTATATGCTTGTTTGTCCCAGATGTAGCGCTGCCATCCTCTCCAAATGGTCATGCTAAGAATCAACGCTAATAAAAAGACACCACCTACACCATGCCAAATCATGGTTTGCATTGCCTGTAATCCCCAGGCACTCTTGACATCAGTAGGTGGTGCTGCTAAAAGCATTTCGTAAAAACCTGCTGCCACCGTGAAAAAAGTGATGATGCTGGAAGCGACCATGTTGTACCAGCCAACATCAAAGAAGTTGGCACGTTTGACAGTAATCGCAAAATATTTGAAGACCCATATTTCTAAGGGAAACAGCACACCAACGATATCGAAGGTAATCCCAATGATGAACAAACCTATTGTCAGATGGACTAAGTTGGGATGAATAGGAATGTTGTAAGGTAGTCCGTTAGTACCTAGTTGTCTACTTAATTGGTCAATTAGTTCCGAGTTCATGGCAAAATAGCATTTTTTACTGCTTCAACAACTGGCACTGTGTGCAGTCCATATACCCAAACAAGTTCATCTCCGAGATATACTTGCAAGCCAACTATTAGAGTTAAAAACAGCCCCGCTACCATGTAAGGAATCGGTAATTTTTCAGGGTTGCGTGTACGAATTACATATCGCCAAGCTGTAATCGCCGTGATGATTCCTGCAAGCGACCAACCAATCAGTGTATGCAAATTCAGCACTGCTTTAACAGCATCGTAAGGTCTTGCCAAGCCAGCTTCAAACTGACCAAAGATGACGGCAACAAAGATGGCGATCGTGGCAACACACATATTCCACCAACTGACCTCAAAAAGACGAGCTTTACCAGTGAAATAACCAACTACATCGCAAGCAAAGGCAAACAACACCATTGCAATTACGAAGTGGACAACGATGGGATGGATTGTATCTGGGTAGGGTAAATTATGGTCGTTCAAAGATGTAAAATACTCAAACATTCTGTTCTCATCCATCTATTAGTTAGAAGTTAATATTTAGTAGCAATAAACTCACTCCTAACTTTTATATAGTTACAACGCTTTGACTTCTATAACGACTCAGATTGTACTGAAAATCTAATCGAAATAGCAGCAGTAATTCTCATTATGAGAATTATTTCTACAAGCAGCTTCATTTTGATAGGTAGAAGCCTTGGAATCTGATGCACCTCAGCAAATAAGCTTTGGACATTATTACGCCCAATGTCGCAGTGCCATTGAAGGTTGATAGGCAAGAAACAGGGGCTTGAGTGAAAAATACCAAAAAGGCGCTTAACGCTGCGTAGCTCATGTGAAAGCGTTTATTCTTAGCTGAACGCTTATTGGAGATGTTTAACTGAATAAACCTCACTTTTACGGTTAGGTTATGAGCTAGCGACATACAAAAACCATATCTTTAAGAAAAATTTGGCATAGCTCAAGCTCATAATTAAAATTGCTGGACTTTAAATATGCCTTATTTTTTGAAGATTTTTGTGATTTTTATTTTTCATCTCCATATATAAAGAATATCATATATCTGGCAAATTTAATTGCGATCGCTAACTAATTTTCAAACAGTATTTCTGATTAAAATTAATCAGAAACTAGAGGATTATCAGCCACTAATTGCGTTTTTTGTTTTGTTTCAGTGTGAGGAATTCTCCCCTGCTCAAAAAAGTGAGATACCCAAGGTAAAGCCACAAGAATTCCCGCTAATACTATTAAAAATACTGCGATTCCAAAAATTTGGTCACGGGGAATTTCAAGAACACCGCGTAAAATTACTTCTCTTAAAGCAGAAACCATAGTAATCTCTACTGCTGCTGCCACGGATGTCCGTTGTTGTTGTATATGATCAATTAACAGGCGGAATAACTCTACCAAAATCAAAATGAACAGGATATCAGATGTTACTTGCCGTAAATCCAAGGGATGTAAAAAGGAGAAGAACATATCTCCCAGTCGGATGAGCATCACACAGAATAAACCAAGGCAGAGAGAAATAATAATAAAGTCTTGAAAAAACTCCAGGTTACGTACAATTGTATTTCTTTCTAACCAGTTATTTAAATTTAAACTTAGCCCTTTTAGCATGGTATTTCCTAACGGTCTAGATTCATCTATTTCCATAACTTAAATAGTGCTGAGTATCTAGCGTCGATTACTCAGCACGGGCTAAACGCCCCGCTACCGCTAACGGAACTGTATTCAATCCCCATTATTTAGCTATGGGGTTCCACTCAGCCCTATTAAACTATTTTGAACCGTTAGCGTCTTGACCTACGGGTTCTGCGGTTTTCATCTTGGATGCTGCGGTTGTTAAGCTATTCGTAGCCTTGATGATCTCTTGTAAGGTTTCGTTAATCAGTTTTTCATCAGGGGGAGCTTCTAATAAGTAAGTTTCTATGAAAATCTCCACTCGATTCATAATTATTTTGCTTTGAGAGCGTAGTCTGTTGAGGTCTTTAGTAGACAAATTATTCATTGTTTGGAGCTCCTTTTTGTTTCGCGGGTTAATTCTATATTTTTGGTCAGCAATTCTCATTACAAGAGCGATTCTTACAGTTCAGCCCTTTTTTGAAAGATGAAGCTTGCTGGAATACCCATTAAATCGTTCGCATGTTGACTGCTTAAATGCCTTCAGATTCCCCAAATTCTTACAAAGGTTTCAAGCAGTAGAATTGCTATATCTGGCAAGTTAGCTGGTCAATTTTAGGACTTACGCACTGAAATTATCTTTTGAGACTGGGATGCACCCTTTGAGTCTTTAGTGAAGCGGTAACAAGTCTTTAAGCGTCAGAAGCTATGGTGCAGACTATCAGAGTTCTCTTTAGTCCCTACTGCGCGTAGCTTGCTCTCTACTAGGGGTACGGTGAATGCTTTGTCCTGTCTCTATGTTTTCTGGCTGTTCACTCCTTTTATAGCAACTTAAAACCGAAGTTGTTAAGAGTTTCACGCAAGTACTTGCACCCTTTTAAATAGTCTAACGTGGCAATCCGCTCGGCGGAGTGTTCCGACCAATCAACAGCGACATTCATCTTTTGTTGAGTGTAGAATTCTTTCATGATATCGTTGTAATGAGCGATCGCTTCATCTTGCTCTGCTAATTTATAGGTTTCCCGGTGGAATACAGCTGACTGGGGCAACCGTGGCTTAATAGCAGGTTGGCTCTCAGGATTTGGATAACCCACACACAACCCAAACACAGGGAACACAAAAGGTGGCAAATTTAGTAATGTGGCTACCTCTTGCGTGCTTTTGCGGATTGCGCCCATATATACCGTTCCCAACCCAATAGATTCAGCGGCTACAACAGCATTTTGGGCTGCTACCGAAGCATCGACTATTGCTTTAACTAACAGTTCTACATAATCCAGAGCTACATGAGGTAGTCCGCGACTGTCAGCAATATGAGCAAGACGACCTAAATCTGCTAACCAAACCAAAAATACAGGAGCCTGGTTAATCCATGCTTGGTTATTAGCCAGCTTGCATAATTCTGCTTTGCGCTCTTGATCTTCAACCGCTACCACACTCCAAGTTTGCATATTAGCTGAACTAGCAGCAGATTGAGCCGCAGCAACTATCCACTCTAGGGTTCCTGGTGGTAAGGGGTCAGATAGATAAGACCGAATTGAACGGTGAGATACCAGTGTTTCTAAAGAGTCGTTCCAGTCAATTTCGTAATTGAAGGGAACTTCACCGTAGCGCGATCGCAATAGTTCTGTAGGATTGGTCATAGTCAGCTTTTTAACGATTTCAAAGGGATTACCAACAACGACAAATAAGGAAGAACCAGAAAATCAGGAGGCTGATTTTCTAACAAAAGTAGAGAGAAAATCCTTGACCGTGCCAATTTTAGATTTTAGATAGAACTTACGCAAAATTGTCTCAAAAGCCTGATTTGTCGTAACGGTAATTCATGAATTACCGCTACTTCAGAACCGTCCCACTACGCTAACGTGGTCGGCGTTAATCCAAAATCCAAAATCCAAAATTGATTGACTAAGCTGTTGCGCCTTTAATTTGCACTAATATTTTTTCAAGATGATTGTGGGGTGGGCATCCTGCCCGCCCTGATAATGCAAGTTGTATACGTAACAGCTTACTACGCAGCTAGCTGGGTTTTTCCGAAATCTGAAGTTAGGCGACTATTCCGAAAAAAAGCAACTCGTAAAGCTAGCCGATATTCAGATGCAGGGCAAGTAAGCGGAGTTACCATATGCCAAGAGTTGTCAGAACGCGCGATCGCAACTGAGGAATCGCTCAGAGGTAGAATATCTTCAAAGGCAGATTCCGGCTGCGAGTCTTTGAGAATTCGCAAACAGCCTCCCCAGTCTACAGACCATTGTTGATTGAAAAATAGTAGATGAGTTAAAACTTTGTTCGGCTCATCTGTATGAGGGTGATGCAATTGTCCTAATTGATATCGGCGAAATCCAATATCCATTACACAGTCCTTTAGTTCCAACCCAGACATTTCGGCTAAAGCTGCGCGGTAAGAATCTGTCCACAGTCCTTCTATCAACTGTTGCCAGACTTTACTGAGGTGTCTTAAGTCATAAGTAAGTCTGCCTTGTGCCATCCGCTCTCGCCAACGATTATCGCTAGATTTGAGCATCAAGGAAATATCCTCGCTAGTAGCTAGCATCTTTCCCCAGAAGTACCCGTATCCCTCTCCCTCCGACAAACGAAACTCTTCGTGGGGAAAACTCGCAGTTAGTTCTAAGCTTGCCTCGCTTGAGAGCAAGTTTTTTATCAAAGCCCAGTTATATGGGACTTTTTGCATTGCTGTAGCACGAATAGACTGAAAATTAAGCATGGTAGAAAAAAATGCTTTACTAAAATTAACCAATCCTGACTACCCTGGACATCAAGTGGCATTGGAGTATCAACAATCTGATTTACTTCTGCTCAAGCGGCAGAAGTTTCATCACCGGAACAGTTAGAAAATCGTTCAAACCAATTTCGTAATTGAAAGGAATTTGACCGTGGCGCGATCGCTCTGTCCGCACTTCTCTACGAGACGCTGCGCGTAGCTTGCTTCCCGAAGGGTACGGCAAAGCTCAGTGACCACCGCAGGCATCGCAATAGTTTTCTAGGATTTGTCATAGTCAACTTCTGAACTTGAACGCTTTTTTACGATTTCAAAGGGATTATTAACCCCATTGCAAATTTATTTGGTTACAAAACAACTGACTTTACCGATAGCAATTCTTCATTACTGCTCAAAGTAGATCAAGATCAACCTCCCCAGAATCAAACTGTTTCCCCTGCTGTTTGAGTAATTTTGGCTGGAGACTACGCAACAAGGAGCGCAACACATCAGTTTTAGTGCGTTGAAAATTTTGACAGTACTGCTCTAGAAGTTGCCGTTCTTCTGGAGACAATTGAAAAGTGATCCATCCTTGCTCTTTTCTCGGCATAGTCATACCAACATAATTGGTAATATTCTAGCAGTTGATAAAATAATTGCGATCAATAACCTGAGATGGAATTGTTATGTCTTCTTAACCAACTTCACTTTTGATTTAAGTCTTCTCTGGTCAAATTGACCCAAAGCAAACAATCTGACGTATTTACCTTTTAATAAGTAAAAGCACAAAACCTATAACATTCAAAGGTTGTAGGTGTTGTGCGTTCACCCTTGAGGAACCAAACTCAGGAGTTCTTCAACCGTGAGACTGCGCTTAACTTTTACTGACTTATGCTTTACAGCATCTAGCACTGATTGAATTTCTGGCTGAGTGAGGGTGATTCCATGTTCTTGCAGCACACTGAATATCAGATGCCGACCGGAATGTTTGCCTACAACAAGGCGACGTTCCCACCCAACATCTTCCGGCGCAAACGGTTCATAAGTACCCGGATTTTGCAACACACCGTGAGCATGAATGCCCGATTCGTGTGCGAAGGTATTTTCACCCACGATCGCTTTCCAGGGAGGAACTGGCCAGTTGGCAGCTTTAGCAACTAAGCGTGACAGTTCCAACAGCCGTTTTGTATCAATGCCCGTTGGGACACCGTAGATGTGTTTCAGTGCCATCACGATTTCTTCCAGCGCTGCATTCCCTGCCCGTTCACCGATCCCGTTTACCGTGGTGTTAACCGATAGCGCCCCTGCTTCCAGACCAGCTAGCGAGTTCGCCATTGCCAGTCCAAAGTCATTGTGCGTGTGCATTTCTATGGGAATGAATAGATGATGCACAAGAGAGCGAACTTTGCTGTAAGTAGTCAGAGGATCGAGAATTCCTACAGTGTCACAGAAGCGAAACCGGAAAGCTCCCAACTCTTGAGCATAAAACGCCACATCTAGCAAAAAAGATTCATCGGCTCTAGAAGAATCTTCTCCACCAACAGATACAGATAAACCGCGATCGCAAGCGAAATTTATTGCGTCCCGCAAACGATCTAGCATTTTCTGCTGCTTACCCCCAAACTTGGCGGCAATCTGAATTTCCGAGACGGGAACGGAAATATGCACCCGTTCTAAACCACAATCTATCGATGCCTGAATATCAGACAAATTAGCACGGTTCCAGCCTAGTAATTTGGCGTTTAATCCCAGATTGGCAATGGTTTTGATTGACTCTGCTTCTTCTTGCCCCATTGCCGGAACGCCGATTTCCAATTCTGGAACACCAATGGCATCAAGAAAAGTGGCGATCGCAATTTTTTCTTCAACGTTAAAAGCTACACCTGCCGCTTGTTCACCATCTCTTAAGGTTGTATCGTTAATTTGAATGGGATTTTTGTTCATCGATAAGTGATGATTCATGATCGGCTAATTTGTTGGGTGATTTTGATTTGCTTGAGTAATTCGTAATTGAAGGATAGAGCAACTAACTGGAGTTTTGGAAAGTAAAACACATATTTCTTAGTGGTGGGTTAATAATCACGAATTACATTAGCGTAGCGGGACGAAGTACAGCCCATTACGAATTACGAATTATTAAATATTTGCTACAACTTCCCCAATATTGCTAATATCATAGCCACCAAGAATCTCTAATTGCGATTGGACTAGCCGATGTCCCAAGATACTGAGAAACTGCTTTACTGCTTCTTCTTCCAAGTATTCTTTAATAATCACCAAGTCATATCGCGCCCGATGAAGGGGGATAAATCCCAACCCAAAAACAGCAGCTATAGATGCCGTACTAATACCTGCATCAGCGATTCCTGAGACTACAGATAAGGCAACATCTTGATGGCTGTGAACGATACAGTCAGATCCTTTAACTTTGTGCAATGGCACTCCTTCTTCAAGGAGTTTCCGTTCTAAAAGCATCCGACTGCCAGAACCCACTTCATGGGTGACAATAGTTGCTCCAAATTCTACTAAGTCGGAAACTGTTTTAACTCCCATTGGGTTTCCTGGTGGGACTAACAAACCTTCTTCCCAAACTCCAAGGGTAATCAAAACGGCACTCTTACCTGTTAAGGCTTCCCGCACAAAGGGGATGTTATGTTCCCCAGTGTCAGCATCGTATAAGTGCATCCCTGCAATGTGAACTTCACCTTGGCACAGACTACGCAATGCAGCCGTGCTGTGGGCGAAACGATAATGAATTCGCAGTTTTGGATGCCAACGTTCAGTTGCTCTTGCCAAGAGGGAAAGCACAGGTGTACAACCAGCAATCACAACTGTATTGTGCAGTTTGTCTATATCATCCAGAAGCCTAACCTGGACTTTATTTGTACCGATCTGGTTCTGTGCTTCACCCGGCGGGAGAAGCTCCTGTGTCGCTACCTCTGACGCTAATGGCAATTTGCTTATGCTGGGGAACCCTTTCACTCTTACGGATGACAATCCTACGGACGCTCGTTCGCCCTTGGCTTCTCCCAAGGGGAGAAGACTCACTACCGCTTCTCTACAAGACGCTCCGCGGACGCTAACGCTACCGCTTGCGCTAACCTCAGTCCCTACAATGGGGTAGCTCACCGCAACTGTCTCACCATCAGCTGGAATCATTTCGATCCGAAAAGCATCGTTCCCAACGAGGGGATAAGCTATCCATTGATCCCCAACCCGCGCTAGACTAACTCGCAATTGCTGTTCCTTAGGGGCTGATCCGGTAAGAATTGCCTCAACTTCTGGTAAATCTTGCTCAAACCAGAATAAGTCCTCGACTTGGCAACCAAGCGCCTTGGCTAAACGCAGTGACATAGCAACAGAAGGAGCATATTGTCCAGATTCCACACCACCAATACTCTGACGAGTTACACCAGCTATATTAGCTAATTCTTGCTGACTCATGCCCAAGCGAGTTCTAATTGACTTTAGGTTGTTGCAAAGATTCACATCCAGTTTCATGAGGCTGTATCTCTCCGTTAGAAAAAGCCGCAGCGGACAAACTTAAATCTGTTAGGGCAATAGCAAGGTTTTCTAGTGTTTGGCGTTTTTTTTGTCAGACATATTGATGTTTTGACAATTTCGCTTATTTGCTGCAAGCATAGCATACATCTTGCTAAAATACTTGCATCTTTGGATACTATTTTAGCATTGGCGCAGTTTAACCTAGCGATCGCCTTTTGATCATTTGCTAGCCAAGTCGGTCATCACCAAGAGAAAATGCTCAAATCCCAAGGCATCAATAATTTACAAACTCTCAGCTTTCGTGTATTATCTTGCTAAAATAACGTAACCTTTAGTCCGAGTGCGGCAAGTCTTGATCTAAATACCAATTGCCTTTTCTAGTGGGCACCGCCACCCACTGGAGTTCCAACCAGAGGATGGGGTTTTTTTCCTTCAACTTGGAGGCGCGATCGCGGATAATGCGTGTAGCGTTTATGCAAACAGCGTCCAATATCCCCAAATCTTGGGCAATGCCTCGGAAAATGTCTTGGTAGGCATTGACTGAGGCAGACAGCATATTAGGATAATAGACAACAAAATGTTGTATAAGTTTTGGGGGGTAGCCCCAGTAAGAGTTTACAAGTTCGACGTGACAGTACTGGAGCAACTCACTGAGTTTGGGACAGCGCCCCTGAGCTATGGTGATAAATTTTTGGACTAAAACCTCTTCGGTCAACATAATAAGTTCTACTCCTTCAATGAGGTAGACAAATTTTCCCGGATTTCTTAGATGGTGGTAAGAAACTTACGCAGTTTTTTCTGCTTTTTCGAGTCAGAGGTTGCCAATTGCTCCAGACATCTTGTATTAGGGATGATCCCTACCGCATCGTCCTAGTCGAACAACCCAAACTTTACCAGCAGTTCCTCAAGCTGATCGTTAGACATAGATTTCGGAGCCACAAAATCTGTATTCTGGTCAATTGCCGTTGCCAGGTTGCGATAGTGCTGCGCCTGTTCAGACTCAGGAGCATACTCAATCACCGTCTTGCGGTGGAACTCTGCTTGCTGCACCATATTGTCTCTGGGTATAGAGTAGATCATTTGAGTCCCCAGTTTCTCTGCCAGAGCTTTGATCAAATCATCTTCCTCATCGACTTTGCGAGAGTTGCAAATCAATCCTCCCAGACGTATACCGCCTATGGGCGCATACTTTTGAATACTTCGGCAGATGTTGTTGACGGTATAGATTGCCATAATTTCCCCAGAAGTGATAATGTAAACTTCTTGAGCTTTACGTTCACGAATGGGCATGACAAATCCACCGCATACCACGTCACCCAGACCATCATAAAATGTATAATCAAGTCTAACTGCATCATCATAAGCACCTAATTGTTCCAGCAACCCAATTGATGTCAGAATGCCTCTACCTGCACATCCCACACCAGGTTCTGGCCCACCCGATTCCACACACAGCGTCTTCCCCCATCCTTCCTGGCGAAAGTCTTCTAAATTCACGTCATCATCTTCTTCTTTACGCAACGTGTCGAGTACAATCTTCTGGTGGAATCCCCCCAAAAGGAGCCGGGTTGAGTCTGCTTTCGAGTCACACCCTACAACCATCACCTTACGACCTATATCAGTCAGTCCAGCCACTACGTTTTGAGTTGTTGTGGATTTGCCAACTCCCCCTCTTCCATAAATAGCAATCTTCCGCATAAAAACCTCAGTAATGGCGCAGACTTATTGATTCGGCTCCAAGATTATGGTGTAATCAAGCAGAGTATTGAATCAAATTGGAGTTGTAGTTTTTGAAAGAGTTCACTGTCGAGATTGTGACAGGATCAACGTAGTCAGAGTGTGGACATCATCTGTCTATCTAGCACTATAAATATTGCAGTTAACTGCTAGAAATTAAACAGCTTCTTACAGATATGGCAGTAAATATTAACGTAAATTCGATGAACCTCTTCCTCTCAGCCTCCCTTTCCGAAACGGAAAGGGAGGAGCAACGAAAAATTAAGCTTTTTGCTCCCCTCTGTGCGTCGGAGAGGGGCTGGGGGAGAGGTCAAATAAGACTTGTCGAACTCACGTTAAATATTAGTGGGATGCGAGATACAACAAGGGTGATAAAATTAGTTGCAATCCTGTCACCAATAATTCAAAACACTTCCACAGCTACGACAGGTAAATGAGACATTTCTGCTTGATCACAGCAAGACAAGCATTATTTTTGCTGCAAGGAAGATACATAAAAAAATCAGTCCAGCCTACGCTATGGCAACGGCTTCGCCAAACGAAAAACCGATTTTTGGGCGGTTTTGCTCCATTTCGATTAACGTTATGCCGTCACCAATAACTGATGAGGCTGGTCTGATACTCACTTCAAAGGAATCTAAGGAGTTTTTATTCTGGTATTAGATTCCCTATAAATCAAGAGTATCATACATCTGGCCAAATTACTTGCGCTGATCAATTAATTTACAAACAGTATTCGTGGTTACAATTAGTCATCAGCTAGAAAGCCTCAAAGCAAACAATTGCGCTTTTCCTATTGTTTTGATTTGAGCAATTATCGCCGATTTTTCCTTTGTGAGACATCCCGAATTAGGACAGCAATTAAATCATTTCTCTCTTCAGATATAGTTAGAATAGTCTGTCTATTGGAATCATTGAAAGTCTTATATATCTAGCAGTAATGATTCGTTTTAATCTAGACAGTTCTGTCTATTTATAACTGGTTTATCTCGATTCATCCAATATTTATTTACGGGTTTGTTACCAGCTTGACTATTATTAATTAAAAAGGTTGATAGGATTTTGAAATCAAGGAACTCCAAGAAGTTTCTGACAAAAATAAAGATGTAGAAGAATCATTCTTCTTATCAGCTATTGCACAAGGAGCAATCAGCCATGCCAATGAAGTTGTTTAAGTGCGACGAATCCATTCCCGAACGGGAGAAGCACATATATATTAA
>NZ_JBALCY010000071.1:0-128559 GCF_036917655.1 Nostoc sp. | reverse complement strand
TATTGATTCCGAAACTGCACCAGTTCGCTAAAACTGGGATAAGGATTTTTCAGCAGTTTAATCACTACAGGTAATGAGTCAGTTTCTCGATAACCGCGAGAAACTAGGGTTCTCGAACCATTATAAAGTTGTTCGTTAACTTGATATCCGGGAATAGTGACTAGAGTGGCAACCATACGCTAAATCCTGACGATTTACAGATTTAGTATTCCCAGATGAGTGAAGGAATTCATAATTTAAAAGAATATCAAAAAATAAATTATCCGATATTCGCCGATATAGTGGGTTAGGCAAAACGCCGTAATAGCAATTCTCTAAGAGACTGCACAAAAAGACTTGGGGCTTAAGCCCCTTGTTCTATGCAAACGTATAACGCATCCTACAGATTGAATATTTTTTTAATTGGAAGCGTCTAAAAGGATATTTTAAAAGGTAGAGAATGTACTAAAAAAGCTCACTAGAAATTGTCGAAATCAGTACCTTGGGTTTCTACAGCTTTTTGGAGTTTGCTCTGGGCCTTGCGATCGCGTATGCTAAATTCAGTTTTATTTGCATTATCTTCTGTGGACAAAAACCGCGAACCGTTTATCAGTCTGGCACTTTACCACGCCTTTAAATGGTCAGTCGTCAGCCCCATGCTTCACGCTTACTTTCGGGGCCAGATTTATGGTGCGGAAAATGTCCCCCAATCAGGGCCGTTGTTGGTAGTGAGTAATCACGCTAGTTATTTTGACCCGCCAATTGTCTCTAACTGTGTACGTCGTCCAGTGGCGTACATGGCTAAGGAAGAGTTATTTAATATCCCCATTTTGGCGCAAGCGATTAAATTGTATGGCGCTTACCCGGTGAGTCGGGGAAATACCGATCGCAATGCCATCCGTTCCGCCCTAGAATATCTCAATAACGGTTGGGCTGTCGGTGTTTTTTTGCAAGGGACTCGCACCCCAAATGGTCGAATTACAGACCCCAAAAGAGGCGCATTACTCCTGGCGGCGAAAGCAAAAGCTCCAATATTGCCGGTGAGTGTCTGGGGTACTGAAGGGATTTTACAAAAAGGAGCGTCCCGACCTCGCGCAGTTCCCATCACTGTGAGAATTGGTAACTTGATTGATGCTCCCAGTTCCACTAATAAGCAGGAATTGGAAGCATTGACACAAAAGTGTGCAACGGTAATTAATGAGATGCATGATTTAGGAAGATGAGTTAGACAAGCAAGAGATATATGCTTTAGGGAGGTAGCGATGCCTACGGCGGTAAACTACGCGCCTTAACCTCTGTAGGTTTAAGGTCAACGCGCTCTAGTAATGAAGTCTAATTTTGTGCTTAAATGCAACTTTTAGGCAAATCTACCATCAATTTCACCCTAAATAGCATTATGAGCGGCTTTGAAGCCAAGAATTTTTGGGAGCGATTAAATAATCTGGCGTTAGTCCGCTTTTTGCTTTTAGTTGCTTCTGGCTGGGCCATTATACAACTTTTAGCCTACTTTGAAGCAGTCATTGTTATTTTTACATTTGCTGCAATTTTGGCTTTTTTACTCAGCTATCCTGTACGATGGTTGCAGCATTTTTTGCCCCACGGCGTAGCTGTTGGTGTCGTTTTCTTGTTCAGCATTGTAATTATTGGCAGTCTGATAATTACCGTAGGCTTAACGGTTTTATCTCAAGGACAAGAATTAATTGACAGTATAACTGGCTTTATAAATTCTTTAATACCTCTATTAGAGCGACTAGAAGGATTTTTGCAAAGCCGTAATTTGCAGATAGATTTAAGTTTTATTCAAGAACAATTACGAAACAAAGCTGTATCTAGTCTTGTTACTAGCTTGGCTGTTTTACAAGGATTTATGACGAATTTTCTTACCTTTATATTGATTGCATTTGTGGCTTTTTTTATGTTACTAGATGGAGACAAGCTGTGGAATTTTATCATAAAAATAGTACCAAAAAAGCGCCGCAATAGATTTACAAATATAATCAGACGCTCCTTTCTCGGATTTTTTAGAGGTCAGTTGTTATTAAGTGCATTTCTTACAAGTACGACTTTCCTCGTTTTTTTAATATTAAAAGTGCCTTTTGCTTTGATATTGTCTGTGATAGTCGGAATTCTTGATATCATTCCTGGTATAGGAGCAACATTAGGAGTAAGCACAGTTACTTTAGTTATCTTGTCTCAAGGCGTTTGGTTAGTATTGAAAGTCTTGATCGCTTGTATTGTCCTTCAGCAAATACAAGACAACTTGATTGCGCCTAGAATTATGCAAGATGCGCTGAATCTTAATCCTGTAGTGGTGTTTTTTGCTTTGCTAGTAGGTGCTAGAGTAGCAGGATTATTAGGTGTTTTTATATCTATTCCGATCGCTGGAGTAATTGTATCTTTATTTGAAATTGATGAAATGAAATCTGAAGTTTAGCTAGAAGTTAGGAGTTAGGAGTTAGGAGTTAGGAGTTAGGAGTTAGGAGTTGGAAGTAGTAATTAATGTAAAATAGGTTGTTAGCCAGAAATGTTGAGGAATGATGTCGGATTTAAGAGCAGAATTAACAGAAATTTTGGATGAGGCAGAGTGGGAGTGGCTAATTCCTCATGTACAACGAGATGCAGTAATTTTGGTAGCACCTGATTTAAACTTGCTGGATGTTGGAGTAGCGATCGCCAGCGATAACATTCCATCAGTGGAACAGTGGATTGATGAGCAATTAATTACCAAACCCACGACAGTACAAGTGGGAGAATGGAATGGTCAACGCAGTAAACGATTTAATACCCTCATCGTTCAGCCTTACGTTTTGGTGAAGGAAATAGTCTCTGCTTAAATTAGTTCCAGTGTTGTTTTCGATGACAGTTGGTGTTGGGGTAGTTTCTCAAGAAAGATAGCTTGATGTGCCAGTTATTACTTGGTTATTACCACGCACTAGCTGGCTGATTTAACTAAAGCAAAATTTTCTCCTTTAAGATTTATCCATCTAGGAGCTAGAATTGTTACGATGATTTCAGATTAGATGTTGAAACCTTGATCCAATCTGAAACCTTAGAATTATTAGAATGGCATCGCCTCTGCCAGCACCTTGCCACCTTTGCGGCAACTAAGCTGGGGGCGACAGCTGCGCGTCATCTGAAAATACCCGATTCTCAGACCCAAAGCGAACAGTTGTTAGAGCAAACCAAAGAAGTCTACCAACTGGAAACTCGCCTCACCACGGGACTCTCATTTGAGGGAATTCAAGATATTGGCGATTCCCTAGAACGGGCAGAACGTAGCGGAGTTTTGACAGGAGATGAACTGTTAGCGATCGCCACCACCCTCGCTGGTGCGAGAAATTTGCGCCGTGTCATTGACAATCAGGAAGATTTGCCCATACTGACTGAGTTGGTTGCCGATTTGCGGACTTATCCAGAACTAGAACAGGAAATTCACCGCTGTATTGATGAACGGGCCCAGGTAACTGATCGCGCGAGTCAAAAACTGGGAGAAATTCGCACAGATTTGCGGCGATTACGTACTCAGATTACTCAAAAGCTGCAAAATATCTTACAGGCAAAATCTGGAGCAGTTCAGGAACAGCTAATTACGCAACGGAGCGATCGCTTTGTGATCCCCGTGAAAGCACCTCAAAAAGATGCTATCCCCGGTATTGTCCACGATACTTCTACCAGTGGTGCCACCCTGTACGTAGAACCGAATTCAGTAGTACCCTTGGGCAACCAACTGCGGCAGATCATCAGAAGAGAGCAAGCCGAAGAAGAAGCGGTGCGCCGTGTTTTGACCGAACTTGTAGCCGCAGTCAAACCAGATTTAGAGAGATTGTTAGCGATCGCTACTACTTTGGATTTGGCAACCGCTAGATCACGATATAGTTACTGGCTAGGAGCGAATCCCCCGCGATTTATCCAGCGAGAAGACAATGAAATCATTACCTTGCGGAACTTACGACATCCACTGTTAATTTGGCAACAACAGCACGAACAAGGGCAACCAGTAGTTCCTGTAGATTTGCTGATAAACCCGCTAATTCGGGTAGTGACGATTACCGGGCCAAATACTGGCGGTAAAACTGTAACCTTAAAAACCTTGGGGTTAGCAGCATTGATGGCCAAAGTGGGTTTATTTGTCCCCGCCCGTGAACCAGTGGAAATACCTTGGTTTGATCAAGTACTAGCAGATATTGGCGATGAACAATCCTTACAGCAAAGTTTATCCACATTCTCTGGACACATCCGCCGGATTAGTCGGATTTTAGAAGCATTAGGGAGAGGGAGTAGGGAGTGGGGAATAGGGAATGGGGAAGAACAGAATTTAGAAATCCCCACTTCCCCACTCCCCCCCTCTTCTTCTATCCCCCACTCCCTACTCCCTACTCCCCACTCCCTAGTCTTACTCGATGAAGTCGGCGCCGGCACTGATCCAGTGGAAGGCAGCGCCTTAGCGATCGCCTTGTTGCAATATTTAGCCAACCATGCCCAGCTAACGATCGCCACCACTCATTTCGGGGAACTAAAAGCCCTAAAATACGAAGATGAGCGGTTTGAAAATGCCTCTGTTGAATTTGACGAAAGTACTCTCTCGCCTACTTACCGTCTGCTGTGGGGCATCCCTGGACGTTCTAACGCCTTAACTATTGCCCTACGCTTGGGATTAAAACCAGAAGTGGTAGAACAGGCAAAAACTCAAGTGGGAGAGGCCACAGATGAAGTTAACCAGGTGATTGCTGGCTTAGAAGCGCAACGCCGCCGCCAGGAAACCAAAGCTGCCGAAGCCCAAAATTTGTTGCAGCAAGCGGAACGTTTATACAAAGAAGTATCCGCAAAAGCCGCAAGTTTGGAGGAAAGGGAAAGCAGTTTGCGGGCTTCACAGGAAATAGCAGTCCAACAAGCGATCGCTCAGGCAAAAGGTGAAATTGCCCAAGTTATCCGCCGCTTGCAGAAAGGTACGCCCACAGCCCAAGAAGCCCAGCAAGCCACCAATGCTTTGAATCAAATTGGCCAGCAATATCAGCCAGCAACACCAGCAAAACCAAAAGCTGGCTTTATGCCCAAAATAGGCGATCGGCTCCGGGTTCCCAAATTGGGACAGGTAGCAGAAGTGATCGCCGCCCCTAATGAAGATGGGGAGTTAAGCGTTCGCTTTGGGCTAATGAAGATGACGGTGAAGTTAGAAGACGTAGAATCTCTAGATGGTCAAAAACCCGAACCAGTCGTCAAAGCCAAACCAGCCCCAGCAGCAGTAACCCCACCACCGCAAAGTGTTCCAGAAATTCGCACTTCTCAAAATACCATCGATTTGCGTGGTAAACGGGTGGCTGATGCCGAATACATTTTAGATAAAGCCATTTCGGAAGCTACAAGCCCACTTTGGATTATTCACGGGTACGGCACTGGTAAACTGCGACAAGGGGTTCACGCCTTTTTGCAACATCATCCCAGAGTGAACAACTACGAACCAGCAGAACAAGCAGATGGCGGTAGTGGTGTTACGGTTGCTCACATCAAATAAAGAGCAGGAATGCTATGTTACTTGAACTCAATCAACTAATTGTTAGAGCCGGTCATCAGTTGTTGATTAAAGATGTCTCCTGGTCGGCATACAAACGCATTTTAGCAGAATTGGGGGGCGATCGCAGTTCTCGGATAGGTTACAGTCAAGGGGTGCTGGAAATAATGGCTCCATTATCAGAGCATGAAGTAGCTAAAGTTATTATTGGCGACTTGGTAAAAGTTTTATTAGAAGAACTCGATCTGGAATTTTGGAGTTTGGGTTCTACGACTTTTGATAAAGAAAGTATGGATGCTGGAGTAGAACCCGATGATTGTTTCTATATCCAAAATGAAGCTAGAATTAGGGGCAAAGATAGAATCAATTTAGAAATCGACCCGCCTCCAGATTTGGCTCTGGAAATTGATATTACCTCCCGCACTCGTTTCAATAATTATCAAGCTTTGAGAGTACCGGAACTATGGCGATGGAATGGGAAAAAGTTGGAAATAAACGTTTTGGTAAATGGTAAATATAATATAGAATCAAATACCAGTTATATTTTCCCAAATCTCCCAATTTACCAAGTGATTCCCGAATATTTGATGCTGAGTAAAACCAATGGCAGAAATGCGACAATGAAAGCATTTCGGGCGTGGTTCAGACAGCAAATTAGTAGCCCTATTTAGTTGAAATCGTCTAAAATTAAAAATCGCAATAGTCTTTAGTACCTGTAATCTCTGCCCATCTCGCTGATAGTAACTTTGCATAGTCTAGGGGAAATAAGCCATACGAACCCAAAGAATATCCATCATTTACTTCAACTAACAATGTTTCTCCTTTCTTGGTGCAACCAAAATCAATCGCATAACCGTTTGGAGCAGATTTATAAGCCTCTACTGCTTTTTCAATAACTCTATAATCAAAAGTGGCTCTCCAATCTCCCTTATAGATTCTCACGTCAAGAATTTTCCGATACCTGACAAAACACCGCCACTCTGCAAGGAAATTTACAGGTTCAGAACACCAAACTTCAGTATCTTCAAACTCATCGCCACAACTAATTAAATCCTTAGTGCTTCTTACTAATCTACCTGTAAACTTTTTAGAAGCATAAGCAGGCTTGATAAAGATATTCCATTCTTCTGGATGACTGGCAATGTAATTAATTTTTGATTTCCAGATTTTTCTACCTAAGAATTCCTGTAGTTCTTGTGGATAGTTAATTTCAACTGGACAAGTGATGTTTAATTTTTTGAGAGATGAATAGAACGCATCAATATATCCAACCACAACATTCTCTGGTTTTAAATCCGTAAAGGATTCTCCTTTAGTAAAAGAAATAATTTCCCAGCCCATTTTCCTGAAGCTATCGTAGGCAAGAAAAAAATTGATACTAGCAAATTCACCTTCAGAGTCTTTTTGGATATAAACTTTCATCAGAAAAATAATTCCTTAAACAAGATAATTTAGAGCATTTATAAGCTATCTGACTTTTCCCGTTAAGTCTCAAAAGGCTTATTCAGAATGGATTATGGACAAAAGGCAACATATACAGGGCGGATAGTACCAACTAAGTTGGAAAAAATCAATAAGCCAACATCTTCAAATGCTAACTTGATCAAACTTAAAAGTTTGTTCTCAGCTTCATGGAGGCATCAATCGTCCTGATGTTGCCCAGCCTGTTGTGAATAGGACTTACGCAAAACTAAACGCGCTCAAGGGCAATTCATGAATTACCCCTACCTGAAAATCAGGGTTTTGGCTATTGTTTGCGTAAGTCCTGCTGAAATAACAGGCTACACACAAGCGAAAATAGGGTGGGATGATGGAAAGCAGCAAGAAGCACTTTTAGTAAACAGGCAAAAAATTTGTATAGTAATTATGTATACATGAAGACCAAGTAATAAACATCAAGAAATTTAAAAATTTAAAACTGCAAATAAATTAGGAGGTATTCTAAATAATTACTTAGCGATAATTAGCGGTTAGCATTCAAAACATTGTTTATTTATACTATTGTACGGAGCTAGCAGCGAAAGTCGGGTAAACCTAAATTAGAATTGATACTTTTCTACTTTGTCGAAAATAAATTTTCATCTAGAGTAGGACAAAGATACCTGCTGTTTACCACATAGAAAAAAGCTACCTGAAGCCTTTGGCTCAGAGCTATGGGAAACCAAGCTTGATGCTTGAGAGTCTGGTTTCAAAATGGGTAACAGCAACATCCTCTATCAGCTTGATCACCTATGCTAAAAGTTATGCACTCGGCCACCAACTCAGCCACTCCAAATTCCCAGTGGGAGGATTTAATCAAGCTTCCAGCCCCAAACACAGTCCAATGGGATAATATCAAAACCCAATTAGACTTGGTGCTGTTGGCACTAGAAACCTTAACTGGGATTGGTTCAGAGGCTATGCTTTCGGCGGCAACTGATCTGAATTTAGAGTCAAGAGTGCCGGATCGCGTAGCTTTATGGCGACTGCGCCAATCAAATCCCCTACGCAAAGGTCAAGGAGGGCGAAAAAAGCTAGATGTTGAAGAAGCGCGATCGCTTGTTCTGATCATCTGCTACTTAGCCAAACAGCACCAGGAATTGATTCGCCGCGCTGTCGGACTGTTGGAACAAATGGCAGAAAATAACCGGGAACCTCACCAGGCTGCTTTACTTGGAGACTATATTGATGCTTTTTGCAACACTTACCAAGAGCGGATGGAAGAGGACGAGCAAATCTCAACGGATTTACTTACCAACCTGGCACTCAAACTGCTTGTAGATTTACTTTTTTACAGTGCTACTGGTGGGCATCGCCGTCTCTGGCTAGCACTTATAGACCGTTCGACAAAATTTTAGATTTGAAATTTGAAATTCCTCAATCAAAATTCGCTTGTAATTTGTTTGCTGGACAAGGATTCCCTTTTGATAGTCCTTAGCTGTTGGGCAATACACTATCAGCACTGCTTCCTCCTTGCACACCAGTTTGGATAACAGAAGGAACCTGACAAAATTCTGAGTGGAGGAATCCGCCGTTTAAACTTTTCTTTTTTTGCAAAATCCCAAATAGTCTTCTTCGCAGTTCCTGCCATGCCTCTATCAAATTCTGTCATTCGTTGCTACACACCCCCGACTTGCACGCTAGAAGTATTCGCGCAAAGCTCACCTCTGTCCCGTTGGATGGGGAAAACTGTCCTCAAACATCTAAGCTTTGAGCTACGTTTTGATGATCCCAGACTACCAGAAGAAAACAGAGTTCCAATTCGGGGCGATCGCGAACAACTCGAAGCTTTATGTGATGCAGTCACAAGCTACGTACAGCAATTCCTCCAAGAATCTCCAGAAAGCTTTTGGGTCAGTTTCTCCGGTACTCAGAAGTCAAGCACAGCACTGGATGAGCCGGAATTAAAGTCCTCAACAAAAACATTAAATTCCTTTAGTACCCAAATTCTAGGGGCAAATATTCACTTAGAACCAAGCAGCTATTTAACTCACAACTTATTTCTCGGTTCTCTCGCCAACCATTCATCTGGCCCCGTAATTCAACTCAGTCTGCTGCAACTATTCGATTTGGCAAGTGCTTTAGATGAATACTCAAGTGATGTCATGGCACTTCCAACTCTCAACAGCACGAGTTCGACTCTGAGGTTCCCTGCTTGGGCCCCTGTTGCCGCAGTATTAGTATTGGGTGTAGGTTTTTTACCGGTTACTTGGCAATACGCTAACAACATTAGGGAAAAGCAACAGCAGACAGCCAAAACAGCAGATTCAGCAGCAGTAAAAACTGCTTTAGAACCTTCATCTTCACTAAACTTTCCCACGCCTGAACCTGGGCTAACCACTCCATCAGATAATTTGCTAGGTTCCACCCCTCCACTTCCCACATCCACTTTGCCCCAAGCACCTCTAACAGCGCCTAGTTCTAGTAGTTTCTCTACACCGCCACCTCTATCTATATTTCCAAATAATGCACTGACAATACCTCAAGGGACGACTACAACCCTTCCGACTAATCGAGCGATGCCTTCTCTACGAGACGCTACGCGAACGGCCAGCTTCTCTAACGCACCATCGAGCAAAATCCCAGGCCAGGAAATTGCCATATTACCAAATCAAAAACAGAACCTTACAGGGTCAAGTCCCCAAGCTGGTGCTCTACCTCAGCTACGGAATTTGCCACCTAGACTATCTTCTAACGCAGGCAGTTTACCAACTAATATCTCACCAATCTCCCCCCCATCTCTTGACATCATACCCAATAATAATCCGGTCAATACCCCTACCCAACCCTCCCCACTAAACTCACAACAACTAGACGAAAGAATCAATTCCCTACAGCAACCTTCTCCTGGAGAGAAACCTGTTTCACAACTTCCTTCCTCTAGAACTGCTGCTAATAATCCCTTTATCGATCAATTAGGGGACGCACGCAAAGCCCCAACATCCACAGAAGTGGCTACTGGCACATTATTTGATACACCTCAAGTAGCAGAAGCTAGAGAATACCTAACAAAGCGTTGGCAACCACCCACTGGACTAGCACAAACATTAGAGTACAGTTTGATAGTCAGTGTTGACGGCACTGTTGAACGAATTTTTCCCCTTAATAAGGCAGCAAGAGAATTCGTTGATAGCGCTGGGATGCCTGAAGTTGGTAAACCTTTTGTTTCCGCCAATAAACGCGGACAAAATGTCAGAATTCGAGTTGTTCTTAGTCCTGATGGCAAGGTACAGACTTTTCCAGATGAATAAGTAAACTAATCCATTAAATGCCACTTGTAAAACTGGTACAAACCTTGTGCCAGTTTCTATTTACTCCAATTGCTCTTCAGCTTGCCTTTTGGAGTCCAGTTACCAAACTGGTCTTACTATTGATACCAGTAAACCTACCAATGAATACAATCACTGTTAATACCAATGATTCAAAATTAAACTATAGATATAAGTCTGGAAACTCCAGATTAAATCTGATCTCTCTTAATTACGAATTGGTATAAATCATCCAGTTTAAAGGGAGGAAATATGCAAACAATTGGTACTCAAAAAGACAGTCCAGCTTGGGTTATTCAAACTTGGGCAGCTTTTGTGATTTCTATTTCTATGACCACTTTCGGCATTGTAAACTTACCTGTAAATGGCTGGGTGAAAGGCTTTATGGGTATGGGTATGGCTTTCTCTGTTGGCTCAACTTTTACTTTGGCGAAAACTACTAGAGACTTGCACGAAACTAGAAGATTAACCGCTAGGTTAGACGAGGCGAAAGTAGAAAAATTGCTTTCACAACACGATCCTCTAAATTTCAAATGAAGGCAGTCATAACAATTTTGGATTTTGGATTGCCAATTTTGGATTAATGGGACTTAAACAAAAATCCTTTCAGGAATATTAAACAATACTGCCTTTTCCCATTTGATGTGATCTAGACATCAGAAATTAACTATATGACGAAAAACAAAAGGACTGGTTATATCCAGTCCTTTATTATATTGATTTAAGTTTTTATCTTAATAGCGGGATTTTTTGGTCTTTAACCTTTGCTTTTTACGCCGACGTTCGCTAGCAGCAACTGCGTGTTCTACCGGATAACCCACTACAGGAATTACCTGATATTTGCGCTCTTCTTCTAAATTTTTCAGTTCAGTGTAATTAACCCAGTGAATGCAATCAACCGGACAAGTGTCAATTGCTTCTTGGATAATTTCTTCAGCGTCGCCATCTTGCCGAACCACGCGCGATCGCCCGTAATCTGGTTCAATGTAAAAGGTGTTACGCGCAACGTGAGCGCAGTGCTTACAACCAATACAGGTGATTTCGTCAACATAAACACCATTTTGGCGCAGCACACCGCCCAATTCCGGTTCTAAACCAGAACGTTCTGGGGCATCCCGTAAAAAACCCCCTAATTCTGGTTCCAAACCGGAACGGTTGTCTTCTTGTTCTTCCGGCGACGGCAGAAAATCAGCCATTACGCACTCCAGCGCTGTACTACCAGGCGAATCGAACCATCTTCATTTTTTTGTTGTTCAGAGACTTGAAAACCAACACGAGCGGTTTCTTTCACAACTGTTTGATAAGCATAACGCTGTGTTACCTGGCGCAAGAATCCGTCCACAGACAGGTCTTGTTGCCAATATTGCAAGTCAGCCACCAGTTCATATTCCAAGCCATTCCATCTAAAGCCGATGTCGTAGCCATTTTCCTGCTCAATACTAACTTCGGCAGGATGGGTTTGACCGCGATAGCCACGGACTTCCCGTGGGCCGGGTTTCCAGTCTACGCCCAATTCAGTCAAAGCATCTTTCAAAGAATCAAGGTTACGGATTTGAGTCTTAATTTGGCTAAAGTGTGACATGGTGGTTGTGAATTAATAACACTAAACTACTGTGAAAACTTACCAATCGCTGTAAGTGGTGTGTGTATTCGCCACATTAGATTGCTGCACCTTCGCGGCGAAATATTCTGAGGTTGGCTCATGATTAAGTACTTGCCCCAGCTGTGCCTCGATTGCTGCTGTAACTTCAGCGCAAGAAGCACCCACAATGCCAGTGACTTTCTCTTGTACCCGACCGTCTGGATAGATTATGAACTCTAATGTCTCCATGCTCTTGGCCAACCAGGATAAGTACGCTTAAATTGTACTGCCTTAGCAGAAGGCTATAAATATAGCCGTAGGAACATTTTTACTTAGATAGAAACTTGCCATTTATTTTTTAACTAATGTTCCATCTTTAAACATATATATCTCAGAATCTTTACAAAAATTATTAATTTTATAAGCAAGCGCATCAGTATTTAGTTAGTCTCTCTTAACCTCATCGATTAGTCAAGGTAACAACTGAGTTTGCTAAGTAAGCTGCAAAAGTCCTAAAAATAAGCATTGGAGGTAGTATAGGGAGCTAGGCGAGTTACAAAAATATAAAATCTATTGAAAGACTTTATTATTACCATTAGGTTCACCTTATTGTAGCAAAGATTCCCAGTTCGGTTGAATGCAGCGCAGTGTATGCTGTCAGAGCACTGGCTACCCCATACTTATTAAATAGGCTGTAGCAAATAACCTCTACGTCACCACTAATAAATAAGTGAAAACACTTTTTTAAATTTATGAACTTATAGAAGGAGCTAGTTGCCAAACCCTAGAATACTCCCTAATAACTTGCCGAGCCGGAGCAGAAATAAATGTTGTAGCTGTTTGGACAGCAATTTTTGCTGCATCTCGACAACGTTGAAACTCACCTTCTTTTCTGTGATATTGTTTTGCTAAATATGCCATTTCCTTGGTAACATAGTGCTTATTAATTAAGTGAAAATTGCAACCCAATAACATTATCAAAATAGCTAGATTAACTGCTATTTCTTTTTCTATATCTTCAAATCTGGTTAAGACTTGATATAAATAAATAGTTGCATGGGATACGTTACACAATGTTCCCCAAAGACTTTTTAATTGTTTAATTTCTGGGTTAACAATTTTCTTCAAAATTGCATTTGACAAATAAATCGTTTCTCCAGCGACCCACTTTGAGATGAGATTATCGTTTTTTCGTAGGGAAGCAAACTTTGCAATCATTAAAGCTTCATAGACTGATCGTAGTAAAGCTAAACCTGATCCGTGTAAACCGTCTAAAGTTAATATTAGGCTTGAGTAAAGAGCAATTTCATTTTTGATTACTGCTGAAAATATTGGTTTTTCTGCATCACTATGCTGCGTAAGGTAACGGTGTTCAAGCAAACCGAAAAATAATTCAGCATATTCATGCTGTGTATCAATACAGTTTTTTATAACTGATATACGTTCAGAAAACTTTTCTTGAGCAAGACTTCGGTTGCGTTGACGTTCTTTTTCTAGTTCATCGAATCGCATATCTCAACTATAAGTTACATCACTTCCTATTTAAACACTTTGGCTGTTTAATTTTGCTTCAAGCAATGAAGAATATTTCGTAATATTATCTTCCAAACAAACATAGCGATGTCGGGCACTTCTGAACCTCCACCAAAGGTACAACGCAACTCAAGCTTTTTGCACTAGCATAGGCGATCGCTTCCAAAACAGAAACTTTGCTTGAGATAACTAACCATTGCGGCTGGAATCTCATAACCATTTGGTGTGTGCGATTCTTAGACACATTATTTAGCAAACATTTCAGCCAAAGTACCTAAAACTGCTTTTTGTTCATCAGAGTCAATCTGACCTAGCTTTTTGACTAATCGATTTTTGTTAACTGTACAAATTTGATCCAGAACGATTTGCCCATCCTTGCCCTGAAACTGACAAGCAACACGAGTCGGATAAGATTGTCCTTTAGTTGTCATGGGAACAACAATGACCGTGGCAATATATCTATTCATCTCATCTGGTGAAATTACTACACAGGGTCTTGTCTTCTGAATCTCACTGCCAATCGTCGGGTCGAGGTTAACCAAAAACACATCAAATCGATTGACTACCACTCCCACTCTAAATGCTCCCACTCTGTAGTTACCGCATCATCGAGCAGTGCATCGTCGTGTTGCTTCGCCATAGTTGCAAATGCTTCATCCCACCCCTGACGCGATTGAGAGGCTGCACGGACAATTAGCTGACAATCTTGAATTTCAATTTCCACCTCTTCACCGATACCGCTTTGTTCCAAGAGAAGTTTAGGAATGCGGATACCTTGAGAGTTTCCGATTTTAACAATACGGGTTCTAATTGCTGTTCCCATGAGGATACTTGTCCTTAGTTGTAATTACATTGTAATTACTAATCAGGATTTTGTCAACAAGCGCTCAATTTTTCAATAATTTTTAATGCGATGCCTACGGCGGTAAACTACGCACTTTCAGGTACATATTTAATATGCATAGGTTTAGATAAATAGCTTTGGTGTAGTCTTGAAGTATGCCAACAATTTTAAGAATTGGTGCCTACCGCTTCTACTTTTACAGTCATGAACCTAATGAGCCACCCCACATTCATATTGATCGGGATGACTCAACAGCTAAGTTTTAGCTTGAGCAGGTCAGTTTATCAAGTAGCATTGGGTTCAGCCCCAAAGAACTGCGAAAATTAGAAGAGTTAGTACAAGAAAATCAAGCAAAACTTTTGGAGGCTTGGGATGGGTATTTTGGCAGTTCGGGCGGACGAGAGAGTTAAAGATGTACGTTTTACTGAAGAAACTATCAGTGTTGACTTGATGGACGGGCGAACAATCACAGTGCCATTAGTTTGGTATCCCAGGCTCCTCAATGCTACCCTTGAACAACGATTAAAATGGCAAACCTGCGGGGGTGGCTACGGTATTCATTGGGAAGAAATTGATGAAGACCTTAGCACAGAAGGAATGCTGCGTGGCGCACCTGCACCAAGAGCCAAGGTGGTAAGTTAAGCGATGCCTACGGCTGGCTACGCCTACGCACTCAATACTACAATAGGCGATCGCATGATACAGCGCTTCCTGCTGTTATGAAGTACAATTTCTCCCCTCCTCGCTACCTCCTGTACCCTTTCAGGACTAAGAACGTACCTCACAATAGCGGGAACTGCTGTATTCTATGTATATTATGCATAGACCGCTTTCTGTTGCTTACACTATCACCATTTCCGGGACTGAATCAAGGGATGCTGGCTCGAAATGTAACACCATTATTTGCTCTGAACGTAAACCAACAGATTCATAGGTGCGTCCGTTGCGTAGGCGTAGCCCGCCGGAGGCATCGCTAAATTCAACTTCAAATGCATTTTCTATAATGTTATTGCTTCACTCCTGGAGGCAAGCTTATTTACGACCAAAATCTGCTGGAATCTCGCCCCAAGAGACAGTATTCCATTTGAAAATAGGATTGGTATACTCATTATTTTCCAACCACTTTAATGCTCTGTCTATCAAATTAAATATTTCTTCGTTGTCCGTACTTCGGGTTAACTTTGTTCTGACTCTCTTGTTGATTACCCAAAGAATACCTACCTCGGAATCAGAATAAATAGGTATATCCCTACCTTGTTTATTGAGGTATGCAAGAGCATGAACAATAGCCAAAAACTCTCCAAGATTATTTGTTCCGTTTGGCATTCGACTTTTATGGAAAATTACTTTCCGTGTTGCTGTATCAATACCTCTATATTCAACATACCCAGGATTACCTAAACATGAAGCATCAACACAAACGCTATCCATAATTAACTCTTTTGCAGGAAAAATTTTTGTTTTTGTTTCCTGCCGCTTTATTTCTTTTTGCTCACTTGTAATGATAAAATTCTGTTCTGCAAGCTCCAATGCTACTTCTGCTTCTTCTCTAGTCTTAAAAGATTTGTACAACCCACCACTAAAACCTGTGATATGTTCATCACATTCCTCCCAGCTTGTGAATATACCTGTCTTTCGACCTTTAAAAACGGCGTAGTATTTCTTGGATGCCATAATGACTCAAAATGGGACGATGTGATACTTCCTCTCAAGACTTTTAAATTAGGATAAGTAAATTCAGTTGATTCAAATTTACTCTCAGGAAAAAGTGCTTGAAAACTGACCTAATCTTTAAACACATTTTTTATTTAAAATCTTCTATATGATATTAATATTTCAAATTAACACCATCTGCTTTTACCTTCTTCAATAACTGTTGTAAGGAAATTATTTAAACTGGGTTCATCTTTAAATGCTCCTAGATTAATATGATTGGAACTATCCCACTCTCCAAGTGTCCAATATGCAGATGCAGCCAGTCCTAATTCAAGAGTGAAGTAGCTTCGTAACCAATCAGATGGTAAATCGTCATCAATTAAAAATATAACTGCTATATATACGGCTTCTGGACTTACTCTAGGTGCTGGCATAGTAATGTAAATTAATCCAATATCTTTAGAATGCCTAGTAAAATTACATATCGGATAAACCAATGCTGTATAATTAATTATTTGGATGTCAGAACATTCATTCCAAAGTTTTAAAATCCAGTCTTGGGCGGATTTATTGATAACTTTATTGACTAATTCTTGAAAGTGATTATCTACAATAGAAGGCATTAATTTATGGGCAAAGGTATAGTGCTGCTGATTGAGCATCTCACTAAATTGCTGATTATTAATTAGCCCTTTAAAGTACTCCTGAATATCCATTAGCTATTAATCCTAGTCGCGAAAATAATACTGAATGCTATATTTAATTTATGGTAATTACCCTATCAATAAACTTGCCACGGTATTCCCACTGATATGCTTTTGTTGAAGCAAAAATCATTAACCAAGAATTTCTGGTAAAAAAACGGCTCTGGGAATGGAAGAACTCAGGATAATGAATGATCTCATGTCCCGGCAATTAAGCATAATAGCCGGAACCTTGCTGGCAAACGGGAAATGATTTTAGTCGCAGCAGCAGATCAAAAAGGCTACGCTTAGGCTGCTGAAGGTTTAAATACTGACTGCAAATTTACCTGATTATCACTTGACGATCGCCAAGCTGCTTAGAATAGTAGTGATAGAGAGGATTGTAATTATGAGCGTCGTCATTCCTAATGAAATATTAACCGCAACTCGGATGACTGAAGCCGAAATGAAGCAGGAAATTGCAGTCATGCTCTTTCAAAAAGAAAAGTTAACCCTTGCCCAAGCCAGCCGATTTGCAGGGATAAACCGTATAGCATTTCAGCATCTACTCGCAAGTCGTCAAATTTCAGTGCATTATGGGGTCGAGGATTTTGACCAAGATATAGAAAACTTGCGGGCGATGGGTAGACTGTGATCATTGTCAGTGATACTTCACCCATTAATAACCTCGCCGCCATTAACCATCTTCATTTACTACAACAGCTTTATGGAACAGTCCTAATTCCTGAAGCTGTCTACCGAGAACTCACTGATCCCAACTTTCCAGTTGCAGGTGCAATTGAAGTCCAAACTTTTATCTGGATTCAAACTCGTCCAGTTCAAAATCGTATACTAGTTGAAGCACTCAGCAATGAACTGGATATTGGTGAAGCTGAAGCGATCGCTCTAGCACTAGAAATGAAACCAGATCAAGTATCGCTTTCATCACTATCCTGAAGCGATCGCACTTTTGTCTTAACTGGGTTTATCAGACTCAAACGGATTCCACAATCTCACTTGAGTAATTCAACGGAAATAATCTGTATTTCTTGTTATCAAAGTTAGCCCATACACCAAAGCAGTGCTGGCAATAATTGCATCACCTAAAGTCATTCGTTTCTGTTGTCGCAGGATTACCGCTTGATTTAAGACATAGCCAGCCGTAGGCATCGCTTTAAGGTATATTTGAATTTTTGATGCTATTTCGCGTGAAAATTTGCTCAAGCCTAAATCACTCAGCAAGAATTTCTGGTGAAAAAACTGATTTGGTTGACGAAGAAACCAGGATAATGAAGCATAATTAACCTTTATAGCTAAAAGCTGTCAGCCATCAGCCACAAGCTGAGATGGTAAAGTTTGAAGGCTTGTGATTCAACTTTAAGTAATTGACTATGAGTACAGCAAATATTTCGCCAGCGATACGCATAGGAGTACTAGGTTTCGGCGGACTCGGACAAGCCGCCGCCAAGGTACTTGCTGCTAAACAGGAAATGATTTTAGTCGCAGCAGCAGATCAAAAAGGTTACGCTTACGCTGCTGAAGGTTTAAATACTCAAGAATGCATTGCAATCTACCAGTCCCAAGGTTCCATAGGTTATTTAGAGCCAATTGGTACTTTAACAAATCAAAGTATTCAGGATGTAATTGAAATAGCTCAACCTGTGGATGGGTATTTTCTGGCTTTACCCAACTTGCCAAATGATTTTATCCCCTCTGTAGCCAAAGAGTTTATTAAATCTGGTTGGCGTGGGGTGCTAGTGGATGCAATTAAGCGCACCACTGCTGTAGAACAACTACTGGCGATGAAAGAAGAACTGCAAGCAGCCGGGATTACGTACATGACGGGCTGTGGTGCTACACCGGGATTGTTAACAGCCGCCGCCGCATTAGCCGCCCAAAGCTACGCCGAAATTCATCAAGTCGAAATCACCTTCGGGGTGGGAATTGCTAACTGGGAAGCTTACCGTGCCACCGTTAGAGAAGACATTGGACACATGCCTGGTTATACAGTGGAAACTGCTAGGGCGATGACTGACGCAGAAGTAGAAGCACTACTAGATAAAACTAATGGCGTGCTTACCTTGAAGAATATGGAACACGCTGATGATGTGATGCTAGAGGTAGCGGGAATTTGCGATCGCGATCGCGTTACAGTTGGTGGTGTAGTCGATACCCGCAATTCCAAAAAGCCCCTCAGCACTAACGTTAAGGTAACAGGACGCACCTTTGAAGGGAAGATTTCCACCCATACATTTACTCTGGGAGATGAAACTAGTATGGCAGCCAATGTCTGCGGCCCTGCTTTTGGCTATCTCAAAGCTGGTAAACAATTGCACCAACGCGGCATGTATGGAATATTCACTGCTGCTGAAATTATGCCGCAATTTGTTAGGTAATAGTTAGGAGTTAGGAGTTAGGAGTTAGGAGTTAGGAGTTGGGAGTTGGGAGTTAGGAGTTAGGAGTTAGAAGTTAGGAGTTAGGAGTTAGGAATTATAGCGTTTCCTAATCACATGAAGTACATCATAGCCCCCTCTCGAAGAGCGGGGAGGGGGTTGGGGGTGGGGTTCTTGTACCTCACAAAGGCCGAGAACCGCTATAGGAGTTAAAAATATAAAATCGCCAATTTGGAGCATATTCAAAGACTCCAAATTGGCTTGCAATTTGAAACTCTTAACTCCTCACTATTAACTCCTAACTTTTTTAAGCTAGTGGAATTTCTGGAGAGAAAATGTCTGTGAAATTCTCCTCAAGCAGCAAATCTGGCATTTGTATAATAAATGGAAGTTCGGCTCCCACTAGACCTCGTTGGATGCGTTCTAAAGTATCACTAAAAACGACAAACAGAGGATATATAGTATTAGCTCCCTCACTCAAAATATGACTGTGACACAGAGGCATCAACCACTCATAATCATTGTCTAGCCAAACTTGGGTTTGTCGCCAACGTCCTAACAAATCAGAAAAGTCTTCATGAGCACGATGAATAAAGACTAAAATTTCGGCTCCAGTTTTGATTTTCCACTCAGGATCGCACATCAAAATTGCCACATCACAGGGTAAGCAAATCGTTTGTGGGGGTGTTGTAGCAGTGTTGCGAAGACGGACAATTGGCAAGGGAATAGTAATTACACTTTCATCTGGACGGCGCAAACTGGGAATCATCTCCAAGTATGGCCGATATTGCTTTAGTAAGGCGATCGCAGCTAGATGATTGCTGTACTCTGCCAAACTCGCTTCGTACTGAGATTTTTGCACAGTCATAGTTTATTAAATAGTGAAGAGTTAATAATAAAATTAATTAGTTAGAAGTTAAGAATAAGGAATAAAGAGTTTTAACTCCTAACTTCTAACCGGAGGCGGAGCATCTCCGGCTTTGCTCTTAATCCTCTATCCCAACGTTTCAAATACTTTAAACATAGGCAGATACATCGCTAGCAAAATGGTTCCAACCATTCCCCCTAGAACTACAATCATCACTGGTTCCAAAATACTGGTCATTGCTTTTACTGCCTGCTCAACTTCATCTTCATAGAAATCGGCAACTTTCATCAACATTGCATCTAATTCTCCAGTTTCTTCTCCGATACTAATCATCTGAATTGCCATAGCCGGAAAAACGCTTTCACTTTGTTGTAAAGCAATGCTAATCATACCTCCTTGTTGAATCTCAAGGCGGGCTGCATCTATGGCATTGGCAATCACTTGGTTTCCTGATGTATCTCGGACAATTTCTAAGCAAGTTAAAATTGGCACACCTGAACGAGTCAAAGACCCAAAAGTTCTGCTAAAGCGGGCGACCGAAGATTTTTGAATTAAGTCGCCAAACAACGGCACCTTCAGGGAAAGACGATCAATTGTTAGGCGACCAGCAGGAGTTTTACCGAATTGTCCATAGGCAATTTTCAATCCGACAATAATAAAGAGAAGGATGACAGCCTTCGGACTTCTCAAAAATTTACTAGCATCCATCAAAAATTGCGTTAGAGGTGGTAATGTAATTCCAATTTGTTCAAAAATTGTGGCAAAAATGGGAATAAGAAAAATAGTCATGCCGAGAAAGATCGCAACTGCGATAAAACCCACGACCACTGGATAAGATAATGCTGATTTAATTTGGTTTTGTAAGCGAGCAACATCTTCTAATAACTTGGCTAAACGATTCAATACTTCGTCTAGAACACCACCAACTTCGCCAGCTTGAATCATACTCACATATAATCCATCAAAGCAGTCAGGATGTTTCCGCATTGACTCTGAAAGATTCATTCCACTTTGAACATCAATGCTAATCTCCACAAGAGCTTGTTTCAGTTTAGGGTTACTACACTGTTCTGAAAGTACCCCCAGACTTCTAACGATCGCAACTCCCGCATTCATCAAAACGGCAAATTGACGCGAAAAAACGGCTTTGTCTTTCACAGAAACCTTAACTAAGGAATTCTGGAATTTCTTAAAGGCAACATCTGGCTGAAATCCTTGAGATTGCTTGAGTTCTTGGATTACAAAACCTTGATCTCTAAGATTAGTCCGAGCTTGTACCAAGGATTCGGCAACAATTTTTTCTGTTCGGGATTTTCCTTGAGAATCCCGCACACGGGCAACGTAGTTTGGCATAAATTAATTCAAAATGGGCATTGGGAAAGAAGAGGCACGAGGTAGGAGGCAGAAGTTCTTTAATTTTGAATTTTGAATTGATTTCTCCCCTGTTCCTCTAATGGGCTTTGGCCGCTGCTGCACCGGGTTTTGCACCTGCTGCCTGGGGCGGTGCCGCAGTACCGATGAGACGTTGGATTTCATCTGGCTTAGAAGTCTTAGACATCGCGGCTTCAAAGGAGATCGTTCCTGCTTTGTAAAAATCGGCTAAAACCTTCTCCAGAGTTTGCATTCCCAACTTGCCGCCAGTTTGAATAGCTGAGTAAATTTGAGCTGTTTTGCCTTCTCGAATCAAGTTGGAAATAGCGGGAGTGACAATCAGAATTTCTTGAGCCATTACCCGACCATATTCACCGGGTTTAGGGTTTTTCTTGGACACCAGGGTTTGGCTAAATACTGCCACTAAAGAGTTAGACAACTGCACCCGCACTTGGGTTTGTCTTTCATGGGGGAAAACGTCAATAATCCGGTCAACTGTCTGTGCAGCAGAACTGGTGTGTAGCGTACCAAATACCAAGTGTCCTGTTTCTGCGGCAGAAATTGCCAAAGAAATCGTTTCCAAATCGCGCATTTCCCCTACCAGAACAATATCTGGGTCTTCCCGCAAAGCTGCTTTCAAAGCATTAGCAAAGCTTTTAGTATCTTCACCCAGTTGCCGTTGGTGAACCAAGCTTTTAATTGGTTCGTAGACAAATTCAATTGGGTCTTCCACCGTTAAAATATGCTCTGCCTTGGTGCGGTTAATCAAGTCAATCATTGCCGCTAGGGTAGTTGTCTTGCCGGAACCTGTAGGGCCTGTCACCAGAATTAGCCCTCTGGGTTTATCTGTCATTTCCCGCACGATATCTGGCAAACCTAATTTTTCAAAGTTAGGAATCTTAGAACTTAATGCCCGTAAGCAAGCAGCATAAGAACCACGTTCTTTATAAACATTGACCCGGAAGCGAGCTAAACCCTTAACACCATAAGAACAATCCAACTCCCAGTTCTGCTCTAAGGTTTTACGCTGGGTGTTATTGAGCATACTAAAAATCAGCCTTTGACATTGATCAGCTGTCAACACATGCTCACCTATGGGGGTGAGTTTGCCACTGATGCGGAAGTAGGGAGCCAAACCTGCGGATAAATGCAAATCCGAGCCACCCATTTCAATCAACTGCTCCATCAGGTCTTCAATCATCATTTCCATAGTTCTGCTTCCTTTTAATGTTTGTTATTTGTCCTTTGTCAGTTGTTTTACCCCTGCGGTAAGCCACTGGCGCGTCTATGTCATTTGTTTAAAGTTACTAACCATCGACCAATGACTATTAGTCTTAAAACCGAGATGTCATACAGTAGGGACAATCCAGCCATTCTGGTTTCAATGTGGCATCGCAAGTCAGGCAGGTAAGACCAATCTTGCGCTTGGCTTTTAATTCGGCTTCCAAACCAGTATCAGTAAACGTCACTCGTTCTACTTCTTCTAGGGTGGTGGAACCTTCGCGCACTAAGTCCAAACTGTAAGACAGCAAGGTTTTCATGCCCTCTTCTATTGCCACTTCCTTGATCCGTTCCGTGGGTGCATCTTCGTTGATGAGAGTTTGCAGGTTTTCGGTAACTCGCATGACTTCATAGACTCCACAACGCCCTTTGTAGCCGACACCATTACACTTTGGGCAAAGCTGATTTTTGGTTTTGGCTTCGGCGATCGCATCTAATGTCAAGGTATTAGCCTTATAGAAGGTAACTTCGATATCTGAGGAAGCTGATAGACCATAACGACCCAATTCCTGGACGGTAGGAGTGTAGGGAATCCGACATTCAGGACATACACGCCGCACCAAACGTTGAGCTAAAACGCCAATTAGGGAACTAGAAACCATGAACGGCTCAATACCCATTTCTCCCAAACGAGCGATCGCACCTGGGGCATCATTGGTATGTAAGGTAGTTAATACCAAGTGACCAGTCAAAGCAGCCTCAATTGCTGTTTTTGCCGTTTCTTTATCCCGTGTTTCACCCACCAGCAGCACATCTGGATCTTGCCGCAAGAAAGCCCGGAGAGCGGTAGCAAAATCCAGCCCTTTTTCTCGAATCACCTGTACTTGAGTAATCCCTGGAAGGCTGTACTCAATTGGATCTTCCACAGTACTGATATTAATACCGGGATCATTTTTTTCTGATAATGCAGAATACAGCGAGGTTGTTTTCCCAGAACCAGTTGGCCCAGTCACCAAAATTAGACCAAAGGGACGGCTAACCATCTCTTGGACAATTTGTAAAGTCTCCGGATCGGTAATTAACTTATCCAATCCCAGTTGGGTAGAGGAGTTATCCAAAATCCGTAGCACCACCTTTTCCCCGTAACGACTGGGTAAGGTGCTGACCCGGAAATCTACTTTCCTTCCCTCAAACAGCCGCCGGATACGTCCATCTTGGGGTATACGCCGTTCCGCAATGTCTAGATTGGAGATGATTTTAAATCGGGCTGTCACCGCCGGAATAATTTTTTTCGGTAGGGGATCGAAAGCTTCGACCAGTATGCCATCCTTCCGAAAGCGAATGCGTAAGTTTTCTTCTTGGGGTTCGATATGAATGTCAGAAACGCCTTCATGCAAGGCTTTAGCCAGGATTCTGTTGACTAGGTTGATGACTGGGGCATCCTCAGCACCCTTCATCGCCGCCCCTAAATCAGCCTCCATTTCTTCAGGAGCATCCGAAATATCGAGATTTCCGAGGTTTTCTAAATCCTGATTAATATCTGTAAACTTTGCTTGTTCCAGGTGCTTTTGCTTAACAGCCATTTCATCCAAGTATTGGTTGATTAGCTGTTGGTAGTCTTCCTGTGTAATCACCATGCGCTGCAATGCCAAACCTTGGGGGCGCAAGATGCGGTTCAGATCATCGGAAGCCTCTAGATTATCTGGAGCAACCATCGCCACTAAAACTGAGGGCGGGGTTTGGTCTTCGTGTTTCGATAGTGGTACTAGACGATGGCGACGACAGATATCCACTGGGATCAGGGTTTCAATCAGGTTCCCGATCATCGTGTTGCCAAGCTGGTTGACTTCCGGATCGAGGAATTCAACACCGTATAGTATTTTAAGTTCAAATAGCTGCTGTTTTTTATACTGCCTGAGCAACTCAGGCGATAGTTGTTGCCCAGTGATTGACTCTAGTACTTCCGTTAAGGGTCTGCCAGATTTGCGGCTTTCAATTAGTGCCTGCCTCATCTGTTCGGTATTGACATACCCAGATTGCACTAGCTTATTACCGAAAGGCGAAAACTCTGTTCTGGTAGTTAGAGCGGTACTGCGCCGTTGTGCTGACGAGTAAGTCATAAATGAGCAATTGATTTGGGGAAACCTCTGCTTAAAGTATTCCCCTACTGTGAGACAGAATTCTCATTTACCAAAAAAGTCCTAAGTCACGTCGCTTCTCTACGAGACGCCCGTCGGAGGATGCCCGAACGCGAACAGCGTCTCCTTTAGGAGAAGGGCTGTAGGGCGAACGCTCCGAATTCACGCATTCAAAATTAAAGACATTTTTGAATAAGACGAGGGGCGAATCACATTCGGCCCCACTCTTGGAAAGTACTTACTCCTACAGGTACACGACTCGTTCGGGTTCCCGCCTTAGCGGCGTCTACGCTAACGTGTTCACCATTTGTCACAATAAGAGGACGGTTACATCACTTCCAGAAACTTGTCGGCAACAAAATCAGCCCCAGTGGCAAGTCGTGGATGACGACGGTTGCAAGCTGTGGAGATACACTGCCATAAATAGTATCTGGAATGAGTAGACAATAATGGATGAAAATAAACAGATAAACAATACAAGCCAGCAATTGGGTGAACCAACAGAGGTAAAGCAAGCAATGAAGAGTGACTCCCCAGCCCAAATTAATTTCAATGAATCTGGTAGCGAGGTTACAGAGCAAGTGGCAACCCAAACCAATGTATCGGGAGATCCGGCTACTCTCAATCCAGAAAATAGCGTCGCTGCAACCGAGAAAACTGAAGTGGAAAGGGCAGCTTTGGCAGAACTGACTCAACAAATCGAGTCTCTCAAAACGCAACTAGAAGAACGTAGTACTCAATATATGCGGATTGCCGCTGATTTTGAGAATTACCGGAAACGCACTAGCAAAGAAAAAGAAGAGCTAGAGGTGCAGATGAAGCGGAACACGATTTTGGAATTGCTGCCAGTGGTCGATAATTTTGAGCGGGCGCGATCGCACCTCAAACCTCAATCTGATGGCGAGATGACCATGCACAAAAGTTACCAAGGCGTTTACAAACAGTTAGTAGATAGCCTGAAGCGCTTGGGTGTATCACCAATGCGTCCTGAAGGTCAAGAATTCGATCCTAACCTCCATGAAGCAGTAATGCGGGAACCTACGGATGAACATCCTGAAGGAACAGTGTTAGAAGAGTTAGTGCGCGGATATTACTTGGGCGATCGCGTGCTGCGCCATGCAATGGTCAAAGTAGCTGCTCCAAAAGAAGATACACCTTCTACGGAGGAAGATCAGTCGAGTCCAGCCAACAGTTAAGCTGTAGTCGCTCGCCTCGCTGACCAAAAGTGCCTGGGTTCTAGCAAGGGACGAGCATCGCGTACCTAAAACTTGGACAAGGCTTTGGATAACTCTCTGTGTTTCAACTTCTGGTGTTGCTACCAGCAACAGGGATTCCACAGACGTTATCCGCTAGCCTTGGTTCGTAAGAAAAAAAGTTAGTCCGCGACAGATTACAGCCGAAAAAATCAGTAAAAATACTGGCAAGTATGGGAAAAGTTATTGGGATCGACTTAGGCACTACTAACAGTTGCGTCGCAGTTTTGGAGGGCGGTCAACCACTGGTGATCTCCAATTCTGAAGGTGGACGAACTACTCCAAGTATTGTGGGATTTGGGAAGAGTGGCGATCGCTTGGTTGGTCAATTGGCAAAGCGCCAAGCCGTAACCAATGCTGAAAACACAATTTACAGTATTAAACGATTCATCGGGCGGCGTTGGGAAGACACTGAAATAGAACGCGATCGCGTTCCCTACAACTGTGTCAAAGGTCGAGACGATACTGTTGATGTCCAAATTCGCTCAAAAAATTACACGCCACAAGAACTGTCTGCCATGATCCTGCAAAAGCTTAAGCAGGATGCGGAAAACTTCTTGGGTGAGGAGGTGACTCAGGCAGTGATCACGGTACCCGCATACTTCACAGATGCCCAAAGACAAGCAACTAAAGATGCTGGCACGATTGCTGGACTAGAAGTCCTGCGAATCATCAATGAACCAACAGCTGCGGCTTTAGCTTTCGGATTGGAAAAGCAAGACCAAGAGCAGCTAATTTTAGTATTCGACTTAGGAGGCGGTACCTTCGACGTATCGATCCTGCAACTTGGGGATGGCGTTTTTGAAGTTAAGGCGACTTGTGGTAACAACCACTTAGGTGGAGACGACTTTGATAATGCGATCGTGCTTTGGATGATGGAACACTTCCAGCAAGAGGAGAAAATCGACCTTTCCAAAGATAAGATGGCACTGCAACGCCTGCGGGAAGCAGCGGAAAAGGCAAAAATTGAACTCTCCAGCATGGTGAATACCTCCATCAACTTGCCGTTTATCACCGCTGATGACACCGGGCCAAAGCATCTGGAGATGGAACTCAGCCGCTCTAAATTTGAGGAACTCGCAGGAAAATTAATTGAAACGACTATCGAACCAATGATCCAAGCGCTCAAAGATGCGGATCTCAAACCAGATGTCATAGATCGGATTATTTTAGTAGGTGGTTCTACCCGTATTCCCGCAGTCCAAAACGCCCTAATTAAATTTTTCAATGGCAAAGCTCCCGATCGCTCTATCAACCCCGACGAAGCTGTAGCATTGGGAGCAGCTATCCAAGCAGGGGTGTTGGGTGGCGAAGTCGATAATCTCTTACTATTGGATGTCACCCCCCTGTCTCTGGGAATAGAAACCTTGGGTGAAGTGTTCACCAAAATTATTGAACGCAACACCACAATTCCTACGAGTAGGTCACAAGTTTTTTCCACAGCAGTTGATGGGCAAACCTCAGTGGAAATTCACATCCTTCAAGGTGAACGGGCAATGTCACGAGATAACAAGAGTCTCGGCAAGTTTTTGCTAGCAGGAATTCCCCCATCGCCCCGTGGTGTGCCGCAAATTGAAGTATCCTTTGAAATCGATGTCAACGGCATCCTGAAGGTTTCTGCCCAAGACAAAGGTACAGGTAGAGAACAGAGTATCCGAATTACCAACACAGGTGGCTTGAGTAACAATGAAGTCGAACGGATGCGCCAAGAAGCCGAACTGTTTTCTGAAGAAGATAGAAGACGTAAAGAACTGGTTGAACTCAAAAACCAAGCAGATAGTCTGTTATTCAGTTACGAATCCACCATCAAGGATAATGGCAACTTTATTGGCGAACAGATGAAAACCTTGGCCAGTGAAAAAGTTTCACAACTTCAAGCTGCAATGATTGACTCCAGCATCTCCACAGTGGAATTTAAGCAGCGCTTAGACGACTTCCAACAAACCCTGTTTGCAATTGGTGCTGATGTCTACAATCGAGCTAACACCCAAAGTGATGAGATTGAGGAGGCTTCAGATAGTCTTTTTACCCCAGAAGTAGACTCACCAATGAATGGCACACTAATACCACAATTCAACTTTGATTTTGACGAAGAAAGTACCGCACAAGCTGATTATGAGGCAATAGATTAGGGATTGGGGATTGGGGATTGGGGATTAGGCATTATTATTCTTCCCCTGCTCCTTTGCCTCTCTGCCTCTTTCCCACTCCCCTAAGTTGCAGATTTTTATTAATACACTTTAATATATCTAAATATATTGATTATAAATTTAGTGAAGTTTCACAAGACCCCAGCCGTTTGCTAGATTGTAGAAGCAAATTACTTTGGGCTAGGCAGTGTGCCAGTTCAAATGCAATCCAAAGCAGATGGGTGGTTTTCCACACCTAATGGTGCGGCTAGCCCCTCTGGTTGATGGGCGGGGTTTTCCTCTGCTACGTAGCACAATTGTAAAAGAGACAGCCGACTCGGCAGTGAGAAGTCTGAGCAGAGCTTCCCCTGTTCCTAACTTCTATAGCTTTTGTCGTCTCCCACGAGGAAAGCACCTGTTGCTCAAGATTTGTCGGTGATTTTTGTAAAAGGTAAAGGGTAAAATCAGTTATTAACAAAAATTAATTTTATCTTCTGCCTGACCTCCGGCAAGCCGCCCTTTAAAGGATACTGTGTTGCTCTTGCATATCTGTAAGGCAAAACGCCTTCCCGTAAAGTAGCAAGTGACCGTGAGTGACGTTCTACTGACTTCTGCTTTCTTCCTTCTAACTTTTACCTTTGCTATATGGCCCGCGACTATTATGAAATCCTGGGTGTCTCTCGTGACACCGACAAAGAAGAAATCAAACAAGCCTATCGCCGTTTAGCCCGGAAGTATCACCCAGATGTGAACAAAGAACCGGGGGCGGAGGATCGCTTTAAAGAAATTAACCGCGCTTATGAGGTACTTTCCGAACCAGAAACCCGCGCTCGTTACGATCGCTTTGGTCCAGAGGGTGTCTCAGGTGCAGCTGGCGCGGGCTTTCAAGATGTCGGCGATATGGGTGGTTTTGCCGATATCTTTGAAAGCATTTTTAGTGGCTTTGCCGGCGGTATGGGTAGTCCCACGCAACAAAGACGGCGCAGTGGGCCAGCGAGGGGTGATGACCTGCGGCTAGACCTGAAGTTAGACTTTCGGGAAGCGGTATTTGGCGGTGAAAAAGAAATTCGCATTTCGCATCTAGAAAATTGTGAAGTTTGTAGCGGTTCTGGTGCTAAACCTGGAACCCGCCCTCGGACTTGTTCCACTTGTACGGGATCGGGTCAAGTCCGCCGTGTCACCAGAACACCCTTTGGCAGTTTCACCCAAGTCTCGACTTGTCCCACCTGTAATGGCACAGGGATGGTAATTGAAGATAAGTGTGATGCGTGTGATGGTAAGGGCGCAAATCAAATCACAAAGAAACTCAAAATTACCATTCCGGCTGGGGTGGATAATGGCACACGCTTGCGGATTTCTAGTGAAGGAGATGCCGGTCAACGTAGTGGTCCTCCTGGGGATTTATACGTTTACTTGTTCGTAAATGAGGACGAAGAATTTCAACGGGATGGCATTAATATTCTCTCGGAAATCAAAGTTAGCTACCTGCAAGCGATTTTAGGTTGTCGGTTAGAGGTAGATACGGTAGATGGCCCGGTGGAATTGATTATTCCAGCTGGAACCCAGCCCAATACGGTGATGAAGTTGGAAAATCGCGGCGTACCCCGTTTGGGTAATCCCGTCAGTCGAGGGGATCACATGCTGAACGTATTAATTGATATTCCCAACAAAGTCACCCCAGAGGAAAGGGAACTGTTGGAGAAGCTGGCTAAAATTAAGGGAGATCGCACTGGTAAAGGCGGTCTAGAAGGATTCTTGGGAAATTTATTTAAGTGATCAAGCCCTCTTCTCTTTTAACCCCCGATGCTCAACTTGATTTACGCGGCACCCCTTGCCCAATTAATTTTGTGCGGACAAAATTACGTCTGGAGAAAATGCCATTGGGAGGTTTGCTAGAAGTCTGGCTAGACCCCGGTGAGCCGATTGAGCAGGTTCCCGATAGTCTGACAATGGCAGGTTATCAGGTAGAACAAATTACAGACTGTACTAGTTATTTTTCTCTGTTAGTGCGCCGTCCACTTGCTGGCCAATGACAGGGGAAAATTTTGCCGCAACTGGACAGTTATTGGGTACGGTGCTGGCTGTACAGGCTAATTTTTACCGAGTACAGCTGGATCAAGAACAGGGGGAGATGAGGGAGATGGGGGAGCAAGATCCTCCTCATGTTTCTTATCCCCCTCTCCTACTTTGTACCCGGAGAACACGCCTGAAAAAAATCGGGCAACAGGTAATGGTAGGCGATCGCGTTGTGGTAGAAGAGCCAGATTGGGCTGGGGGACGGGGTGCGATCGCTGATGTTTTCCCCCGTCAAAGCGAATTAGATCGTCCGGCGATCGCCAATGTCAACCAAATCCTCTTGGTATTTGCCGTCGCTGATCCACCTTTGGAACCTTATCAACTGAGTCGGTTTCTAATTAAGGCTGAGTCTACTGACTTGGATGTGCTTTTATGCTTGAATAAAAGTGATTTAATTTCACCGCAAGAACAGCAGCAAATTAGCGATCGCCTCCTCGGTTGGGGCTATCAACCGATATTTATCAGCGTTAAAGATGGCATAAATACAGACCAAGCAGCCAGATATTTGAGCAATAAAATTACTGTAATTGCTGGCCCTTCCGGCGTTGGCAAATCCAGCCTGATTAATACGCTAATTGACTCTGCCAAGCTGCGAGTCGGAGAAGTTTCTGGCAAACTAGCTCGTGGTCGTCATACCACTCGCCATATAGAATTATTTGAGTTGCCTAGCGGTGGTTTACTGGCAGACACTCCCGGTTTTAATCAGCCGGACATGGATTGTATCCCAGAAGAATTAATCCATTATTTCCCAGAAGCAAGAAAGCGGTTAGCAGTTGCTAGCTGTCGGTTTAGTGATTGTCTGCATCGAGACGAGCCTGAATGCGTGGTGCGCGGAGACTGGGAACGATATGAACATTATTTAGAATTTTTGGATGCTGCGATCGCTCATGAAACTCATCTGCATCAACAAGCTGATCCAGAATCCAGCTTGAAGTTAAAAAGCAAAAGCAAAGGCAAAGGGCAGAGTCAATACGAACCCAAGTTAGAAAGTAAAAAATATCGCCGAATTTCCCGAAAGACTCAGTTACAAGACTTGCAAGAGTTATATCGGGATGAGGAATAAGCAATGCGATGTCTATGACGGGCTGTTCGGTGTCGCACTTCTCTATAGCGTTTCGTTTCCTAGTACATCATAGCCCCCTCCCTGCAAGCGGGGAGGGGGTTGGGGGTGGGGTTCTTGACCTCACTCAAATGAGAACCGCTATATAAAAGTTTGTCACGATAGCATAGATACAAACAGAAAAACTATCTTCTATGTCTTTGCCCCTTGCCACCACCCCTAGTTTAGAAGCTGTCACTGAGAGTATAATTTTCCCACCAGGCGACATCTACAGTGACGAACCCCCGTTGGAATCTGATCTGCACAGAGAACAAATAGATTTACTGATCCGCCTGATTAAGTGGTGGTGGCGCGATCGTCAGGATTTTTATGCTACCGGCAACCTGACGATCTATTTCAGTCCCAACCAGAAAAAATCAGAAGAATTTCGAGGCCCCCATTTCTTTGTAGTTTTAGATACAGAAAAAAAAGACCGCAAGAGCTGGGTTGTGTGGCAAGAAAATGGTAAATATCCCAATGTAATTATTGAGATGTTATCGGATTCCACTGCCTCGGTTGATAAAGGTTTGAAAAAGCAAATATACCAGAATACATTTCGCACTCCTGATTACTTCTGGTTTGATCCAAATAACCTAGAATTACAGGGATTTCACATAGTTGATGGGCAATATCAAGAACTTGCTCCCACTGAGTTGGGTTGGTTGTGGAGTCAGCAGTTAGATATGTATTTAGGAGTTGAGTCTGGTAAATTACGCTTTTTTACCCCAGATGGGCATCTGGTAATATTGCCAGAAGAAGAAGCAAACCAACAGTTGCAACAAGCAAACCAACAGTTACAGCAAGCAAATCAACAACTAGAACAGGAACGCCAACGGGCTGAAAAATTGGCAGAACGCTTACGAGCCGCAGGTATTGATCCTGAGCAAATATTCTGAAAATAGAATTTTATCTCTAAACTAGGCATACAAAAATACTGCTATGAACCAAACAATATCTGATCAAGTCCGTTGGACGACCTCAGACTTAGAATTACTCCAAACTGACGAATGGAAGCGCTATGAAATTATTGACGGAGAACTATTTGTGACTAGAGCGCCTCACTGGAAACATCAAGGGACTGCGGGTAATATATGCTTAGAGTTACAAGTTTGGTCGCGCTCTAGTGGGCTGGGGGAAACCCGTCAAACTGCCGGTATAATTTTTACAGATGCCGATAATGTCATACCCGATGTAGTTTGGATTAGTCATGAGCGTTTAACACAATTGCTAGATGACGAAGGGCATTTGAGAGGAGCGCCAGAACTCATTGCAGAAGTGCTTTCTGCTGGGACAACCAACGAACGTCGAGACAGAGAAGCCAAGTTGAAACTATACTCATCCACAGGAGTTCAAGAATATTGGATTGCAAATTGGCAACTACAGCAGCTAGAAGTTTATCGCAGAGAAGCTGCCCAATTAAAACTGATCGCAACCTTGCTGGCTGATGACGAAATCACATCACCACTTTTACCAGGTTTTGGCGTTCGAGTTGGGCGTTTTTTTGGATAGAAACAGTTGAGAAGCGGAGATAACCTCTGCCTCGTATCCGATTACCCCTGTCCCGCCGTTCCAACGAAATGTTGTACCAATGTTGGTTCCTCCTAGTCGCTGTATCTGTTTAGAATTGAGCGATATTCCAAATCTTTGTCGTCCATATCACCTAAATATATGCGACAGTGTTTAGGAACAGCATCATAGGCTTGGCGCAAATATTCCTTATTTGCCTCGTTTGGCTCATGCTTATATTGTGTTAATCCCTGTCGGCAAATCTCTCCTGTTGTTAGCTGCCCATTGAGCCGTCGGATCTCGTCTTCAACTTCTTTAACAAACTCCTGCTCCTCAACTCTTGACTTCACTTGATGGGCGGTGAAATAAAGACCAGACACCATCATTGAGACTCTTGCTCCTTCAGGCAGATGAGTTCTAACCCAACCTTTGCTCACCTTTTCTTTGAAACCATCAAAGTCAACCATGCCCCAGCAATCAATTCTGCCGTCTTTGTAGACCTTAATTTCGGTGACAAAATAGTGGTCTCCATTCTTGATAAAGGCTTGCAGAAATACGCCAGGAATGGTTACGCCATCAACTATGCGATAGATCGTGTTAGAGAAGGACATAATAACAACCCATTATTATACAGTCTTAGCAAACAGTATGTACTGTACTCTTCGGTTGATCTCGGTAAGCCCCCCTGAACGCTTACTATCTGCGTAATGTTCAAATCACAAAATTTTTGGCAATACTGAGTTTACGTTTTTACATGACAGCAAAAACACGCAGTTGAGGCAAAACAATGTTGGCTGTACCTCTACAAACACTGTATTAAACTCATATTGAAAACTATTCTTCCGATCCCCATAAAGTCTTAAAATATTGTTGATTTCTGCCTAACCTCTCGACCTTCAACTTACAAGTATCACCCCAAAATCACTATGGCTATCGGCTACGTCGCGCTTGTACTCCACGCACATCTACCCTTCGTTCGTCACCCGGAAAGTGACTACGTGCTGGAGGAAGAATGGCTTTATGAAGCCATCACAGAAACCTACATCCCCTTATTGAAAGTATTTGAAGGCTTAAAACGAGACGGTATCGACTTTAAAATCACGATGAGTATGACACCCCCTCTAGTGTCGATGCTCCGCGATCCTCTGCTTCAAGAACGCTATGAAGCACACTTAGCCCAACTAGAAGAACTTATACAACTAGAAGCAGAACATAATGTCAATAACGGGCATCTTCGTTATTTAGCCGAACATTATGCTACTGAGTTTAAGGAAGCGCGTCAGCTATGGGAAAGCTATAACGGTGACTTGGTGACAGCTTTTAAGAAGTTCCAAGACAGTAATAACCTGGAAATCATCACTTGCGGCGCTACCCACGGCTATTTGCCGTTGATGAAAATGTATCCAGAAGCAGTGTGGGCGCAAATTCAGGTAGCCTGCGAACATTACGAACAAACCTTTGGACAAGCACCCAGAGGCATTTGGTTGCCGGAATGCGCCTACTATGAAGGTTTAGACCGGATGCTAGCGGATGCTGGGTTACGCTACTTCCTCACCGATGGGCATGGCATCCTTTACGCCCGTCCCCGTCCACGCTTTGGCACTTATGCCCCAATTTATACAGAAACTGGTGTTGCTGTCTTTGGTCGAGATCAGGAATCTTCCCAACAGGTATGGTCTTCTGAGGTGGGCTATCCTGGAGCGGCGGAATATCGAGAATTTTATAAAGATTTGGGCTGGGAAGCAGAATATGAGTACATCAAGCCCTACATCATGCCCAATGGTCAACGGAAAAATACGGGCATTAAGTATCACAAAATTACTGGACGTGGCTTAGGACTTTCAGATAAGGCGCTCTACGATCCGTATTGGGCTAAGGAAAAGGCAGCAGAACACGCTGCTAACTTTATGTATAACCGAGAGCGGCAATCGGAGAATCTCCATGCTCTAATGGGGCGATCGCCAATTATCGTTTCGCCTTATGACGCAGAGTTATTTGGACATTGGTGGTATGAAGGCCCCTGGTTCCTCGATTACCTATTCCGCAAGTCGTGGTATGACCAAGGAACATATCAAATGACCCATTTAGCAGACTATTTGCGGGATCAGCCAACGCAACAAGTCTGTCGCCCTTCGCAGTCGAGTTGGGGTTTTAAGGGTTTCCACGAGTATTGGTTGAATGAAACGAATGCGTGGATTTACCCACATTTGCACAAAGCTGCTGAACGGATGATTGAAATATCGCACCTGGAACCAGAGGATGAGTTGGGGTGGAAAGCATTGAACCAAGCAGCGCGAGAATTGTTATTAGCACAATCTTCTGACTGGGCTTTTATTATGCGGACAGGAACAATGGTACCCTATGCAGTCAGACGGACGCGATCGCACTTGATGCGGTTCAATAAGCTCTACGAAGACGTTAAAATCGGCAAAATTGATAGTGGTTGGCTAGAAAAAGTCGAATTAATGGATAATATCTTCCCCGAAATCAACTATCGCGTTTACCGTCCGTTGTAGTACTAGGGTGGGCAATGCTCACCTTATATTAGTAGTGAGGAGCGTTTATTTTACCAACAACAGAGCAAGCCTTAGCCTGTGTAAGGGTTTGTCAAATGCTATCAAATATTTATAAAGACATCCGCTTCGCTTATTTCGATTTGACGATAAAACCGGAGAAGTTTACATCCTATCTGCGGATGAACTGCAAATTATTATTTATCGCAATGACAAATGGGAGTTTGTGAATGAACCCGAATTATGAGCAAATGAATTTTACAGAATTGAGAGCTTATGTCGTGGAAAACCGTGAAGACATTGAAGCTCTACGTTTTTTGATGAGCAAACGCGACCCTAACTCTCCAAAGTATCCTATGCCTGTTACCGAAGCTGATATGCAAGCCCAGATGGAAATCATCAGGCGTAAGATTAACGGAGAGCTTTGAGATTATTGTCTAACTTCAGTAAGCAAGAATAGGGTGGGTGTTATTTACCCACCTTAAAGGCTATCTGGATCAATATTTAATTCTCGAAGTTTAGCAGCTAATCTTTGCGCTTTCTCTTCTGCGGCTTGTCGTGCGGCTGCTTCCTCTTCATGAGTTAGGAGTGTTTGACCCGTAGCTGGATTGTAAAAACGCAGTTTTCCTGCTTCTAGGCGTAACTCTAGCCCCAAAACTTCACTCGGTAGGGATACTGTACCATCTGGCAGGGTATTAGTTGCCATTGGAAAATAATTCCCGTCTACCAATTGTAAACCCTGGAGTTGGGGATTGAGATAATCGCCTGTAGGGTCATATTGGAAATATTCACGTACTCCCAGAAAGGCGTAAATTCCTTTCTTTGCACCTTGGTCTTTACTGCGGGTACTTTTTGAGGTAATCTCTAGAACAAAATTTGGGGTTTGATTATTTTCTTCCCAGGTTTTGTAAGATCGTCTATCATGATTTTCCACTCCAAACACCACAAATACATCTGGGGCTACAACTGATTCTGGATAACCTTTTTCGTAGTAAATAAATAAATTACCAGCGACGTATACATCTTGGTGATTTTGGAAATAAATTTCTAGCACAGTGGTAGCGTATACGAGACACTTGCGCTGTAAATCACCTTCAGCCATCGGCTTACCGTCCTCATCTGGGTACTCAATCGGCGTAACGGGGATATACTCTACTGAGGCTGTCATGGTCGGATACCTCAACTCAACTAGGGCTAGATTAAATTTAGCATCTGAACTCTTTAGCCAAACTGACATTTTACTGACTGCGACATTTGGCAGCATGGCGTTCATAATCTTCAAATCTTAGCTTTGCGATCGCACTTCTAGAAATTGTTTTAGCAACAATTCCCTCCGATCGACCCTTTGCGCCTTCATCAAGAGCAACACTAGTTTTAGGAATTATCTTTTTGAGAAATTCGTGTGTTTCCTGGATACTTAGGGCTTGCTGAATAAGTCTCCAGAGCGAATCTAGAAGCCACACAGATCGCAAAATGGTATGTTTCGTCGCTTAGTCTCCCAATTTGCCCAGCGATCGCTAACGATTGTGCAAGGGTTTTGAACCTCTAGATGCTATAGTCTTGCACTTGTTTGCTGAAAAAAGGCTCAAAACCCTTGCCTGGATTAAATTTCACTTTTATTCAGCAAGCCCTACTTACGAGTTCGAGATATGCAACAGTGATGCTGTTTTGTGCTTGAGGCAGTGAATCTGCAACGCCTTTGAGAGCCTCTACGATACTAAGTGCAGGATTGCCAATGAGATCGCCTTTCGCAAAAAGTAACTCTTCTCTGCTATTCAGCACCCATAAAACGCTACCAGTGCCACCCACGGAGGTTCTACGGGATCAACCGATCTGCGCGTAGTTGCTCGAACAGGTCGAAAAACGACTCGTCCGTTTTCTGGTATATGGAGAAGCCGAGTTTGCGGCTCTTGGACATGTCGGTCATGACCTCAATCGGACGCCCAAGATCAAGATCGGTGTGCCATGCAGACGACAGACGGCTCAGATCCGGCTCGGCGAGGTCATGCTGCTTTGCGATCTCGCGCCAGAGAGGATCTTCATTCGCCATTTCAGCTTCGAGCGGGTGGGTTGTGCCGTCGAACCCGATAGGCTCGATGCCGAACCAGTCAGCCAGCCGCCCCCACAACCATATCCAGCGGAAGATGTCGCCATTGACGACGTTAAACGCCTCGTTGTGGGCCGCTTCGGTCTTCGCCGCCCAGACTAGGTGCTTCGCCAGCACCCGCGCGTCGGTCATGTCGGAGATGCCCTTCCACTGCGCTTCAGAACCTGGCCAGCGGAACGGGCGCCCGGTTTCCTTGCAGATCGCGGCATACACGGCCAGCGTCGTGCCGAGGTTCATTGCATTGCCGACCGCCTTTCCAATGATAGTGTGAGGGCGATGAATGCTCCAGGTGAAACCGTCACGGGCGGCGGCGGCATAGACCTCATCTTCCTGAGCATAATAGAAATTTTCCACATCGAGCCGCGGATGCTCCTCACGCAATGGAGTTTCTGGCAGCGATCCGCCCCTGGCGTATGCATCGAATGGTCCAAGATAGTGCTTGAGTCCGGTGACGAGGGCGACGTGCTGCACCGTGTCCTTCCGTGACAGAACATCTAGCAGATTGCGAACCATTGTGCCGTTGACCCTGACGTTCTCGGCCTCGGTCGGATTACGCATCCAGGTCGTGATGAAGATGTGCGTCGGGGCGATGTCTGACAGTGCAGTTTTCAGGCTAGCTAGATTGAGCAGATCGGCAGCAACAGGGCGTAACCCTTGCACCTCGTTTCTAAGATTTCGGGCCAACCCGTAGGTCGTCCATCCAGTCGCGATCAGTTCCCGCGCAAGATAGCTGCCTATGATGCCACTTGCGCCCACAACTAAGGCTGTTCCATGCATGTCGTGTCTCCAGTTCCAGTACGGAAATTTTATAGAAAATCTCGGTAAGCGTAAAACTCAGCGTCTAAAGACGCTGAGATATCAGCGACTCGTGTGACTTCAGTCACCTAAGTTTTTCTTGATTCTCCCCTACTTTGTAATATATTAAAATAATAAACAGTTTCACCTAACAAGAAATATAAGACTTCAAAAAACAAGTTTTCTAAGCGGTTACACCCTAGTTAAATGTAGACAGCGTGAAGAAAAAGTAAGTTTGCGAAGTTTTCTAGAAAGGTGAGAAAATTTCAAAAGTAACGGGAAAGCTTAAATTTCTTAAGCTGACTTATCAACAGATTTTTTTAAACACTTATTCTTCAATAAATTATTTTCGCTTTGAACTGAGCGTAAAAATATTTGGGAGCTTCATCGAAATACTTAAATAGAGCAGGGCAGAGCCATCCTTCCCGATCTAAATCTGCACTGTAATACCAGTTACCTCCGTATTCTTCACGCCGCCAGTCAAACTTGATCTGATAGCCAGGAAATGGAGATGCAGCAAATACCAAACTGAACCCTGACTCTGCATCTGGAATCTGTGCCACCATTCTTTCGATAATTTCGTCTGCCCCTGCCACGAAAGGCTCTCGAACTAGACCTACCTTGTCATCGTCAAACACCCACATCTCGCCAAACTTATAGGGATGAATAACCATGATTGAGTTCATAAAGTTTACTAACAGTTAATACCATTTCACTTTAATAATGATGCATCCGACTGCTTGAGGGCTTTCATCAAAACTGCGCCAGCCCCAAAGCTATTGTATAGAGTCGGCAAATCATAGGTTTTGAAGGGTTCCAACGGCGAAATATCCTTAGCCATCTCCAAATCTTCGACTAAAATCCGAATGAGTTTGAGTTTTTCTGTTACGGAAAGCCGTCTCGCCATAGGAAGCACTTCAGCTAGTGACATATTATGTGCCTTTAGATTACAAAAATTCACGGATATTTTAGTGGGTGACTTATCCCTCTTCTGTCACTCTCCGAAAACATTTGCCATTTCTGAATTCTAGAGCTTTTGTATAGCAAGCGATTGCGCGATTATTTTCTAATAACAAATACAAGACCAATTTTTTTCTAATAGTATAGCTTGTATTGATTGCCTCATGAGGCTTCTAGCGATCGCCCTCCCGGAGAGTGACAGAAGAGGGTTATATCATGTCCGCATAATTAGTTACGATTCCCACAGTCATTGCACCCCACACGCCAGATGCTCCACTTGGGATGACCCTCTCCCACTGTAAGAAGACCGCACTAGCTCCCCTTAATCCCCTCCTCGCTTGCGGGGAGGGGAGACAAAGCATAGCTTTGGCTCTTTGGGGTTCTTCGGGTTTAATAAGCAATCAAGCGGACATGATATTAAACCTTGAGCTTCGCCAATGATCGCGGCAGTTCAATAGAGAGCGGTATTCCTCTGTATTAAACTGCCTCTCTTGTTAAAAAAGACAGGCAAGATGCCTGTCCTACAAATAATGATTTAGCAAAGAATTTAGAAATTCATCTCAGCAGCTTGAACTTTCTCAACCTGCTTCTTCTTCAGCACTAACATAACTTGAGCCAACATTACAAGAGCGATGAACGCAATCATCCATTTGACTCTAGAGGCGTCTTGCAGTACGATTTCTGCATCTATTTGACCGAATCCACCGACATTCGGGTTGGTGGTCAAAGCATCACCAGTCTTAACTGTTTGCCCTTCGGAAACAATCAGGTCTGGCCCTACAGGAATCGTATCAACGACAACATCACCAGATTCAGGCTGGATGTTTACTAGATATTTGACGTTACCGTCTCCATCTTCCTCTTTGGCAATCTTGGTAATTGTGCCAGTAGCGGAAGCGTTGTAAACAGTGTTGTTGCTCTTTTCGCCAGTAGGATAAACTTGTCCGCGTCCCCGATTACCACCTACGTGAACTGAATATTTACCGAAGTGGATGTTTTTGTCGGTTGCGGGGTTGGGAGAAAGAACTGGGAAGATGATTTCCTGATACTGTTCACCTGGTAAGGGGCCGACGATGACGACATTTTCTTTGTCTTCACTGTAGGGTTGGAAGGTAGTGTCGCCAACTTCTTTTTTAAGTTCCTCGGAAAGACGGTCTTCAGGAGCAATCTTAAAGCCTTCAGGTAGCATCAGTACTGCACCGACGTTCAAGCCAACCTTAGAACCATCGGCACCAACTTGCTGGGCGCTGATATCATAAGGGATTTTCACTACAGCTTTGAATACAGTGTCAGGTAGCACCGATTGGGGAACTTCCACAACTGTCGGCTTGGCCGCTAGGTGACAGTTGGCACAAACAATCCGCCCAGTTGGTTCGCGGGGGGTTTCGGGATAGGTTTGCTGTGCCCAAAAGGGATAGGCGGCAGCTGATTGGGGAAGGGCGAGATCGCTGGTGAAGTAAAATGTCACGGTGGCGATCGCTATGAGCAATGTTTTTACGATCGCTCTAGCACTGCGAGTTAACCTCGCTTTTAAGAAAGCATTTCTCATCTCTAATAAGGGCAACGATTGAATTAGTCATTAGTCATTAGTCATGGGGCATGGGGCATTGGGCATTGGGCATGGGGCATTGGGCATGGGGCATTGGGCATGATTATTTCTTCCTCACTCCCTCACTCCTTCACTCCCTCACTCAGCACTCAGCACTCAGCACTCATTAACTCCACCAAGGTGCATCACCGGTGCGGAAGTCGGTTTCAGTCCAACGGGTCAAAACAATTTTGTCGTCGTTTACTTTGGTATGAGCTAAAGCCAAAGATAGCGGTGCTGGTCCCCGAATAACCTTACCAGTTTCGTCATACTGGGAACCATGACAAGGACACTTAAATTTGTTCTCAGCAATGTTCCAGGGGACGACACAACCTAAGTGGGTGCAAATGGCGTTAATGCCATAATCTTTGATCGCCTCTTTGCTTTCTACCACAATATAGGTGGGATCTCCCTTTAGTCCTTGGACTAGGTTGCGATCGCCTTCATTCCGGTTTTCGAGAAATTTACTGACGCTAACATCGTTACCCAACTCGTCTTTTGCTGTTGCACCACCACCGGCACCAGCAGTTACGGGTGGAATAAAGTACTTCACAACGGGATACAATGCACCCAGAGCCACTCCAGTGACAGTCCCAAAAGTGAGAAGATTCATGAACTGACGACGCCCCATATCGGGCACGTCTGCTGATTCAGAAAATTGAGCCATAATCTACGCGCTCTTTGTGTATTTTGTTAAGCATTTTGACAACAGTACTAGTACTTGAGCAACTCTTGTCTAAGTCGAAATGCTAGCGCTCACAACGATGCCATACTTCTCTGTTCCAAGATATATTTAGCATCTTTTCTGTTAGCATTACATTTCTTTATATCCTTATCATACTGGAGTCACGGAACTTAACATCATAACTAAATGTAAAATCTGATCGAGAAAGCTATGACAGGACAGGAATTACGTCAGATGTTGCTTGATAAGTGGGGATACTCTTATGATGTCCAGTTGCGACGGGCACAGGGAAAGATATTTTTGCAAGTAATGTGGAAATATCTGGAACAAGCTTCTTTTCCCTTGAGCGAGGCGGAATACCAAGAGCATCTTGATAGCATTGCCAATTATCTTCATGGCTTGGGTGGGTCAACACAAGTACAAACTTTTATTGCCCAAACACGCGATCGCCCCAGGCTCGGCAAAGCTGTCAGCATTCCTCTAGATTTGGGTGAACGTTCTTCGGAATGGATATTATAACCCGCTATTGCTTCGACAAATTAGAGGAAACTAAAATGAGCCGCCAACCATTGCTAGACCCAAATCGTTCATATATTTTTAGTAATTACTTTGAGTTAGGGTTTGCGGTTGACGATTTAGTTGCTGAATTTGGTTATTCGTTCGAGCGGAAATTTATTGATTTACCACAATATTCTGGCACATTAGACCGACTTGCTGATCTCAAGCAGCGAATTGAGGAAGTTTTACCGTATGTAGATTTGGAGAATGAAGCTACACGCCGGTAAATGCTAATTGCGCCAATTATTACCGATTTAATTCACTATTCCAGCGCTAAATTACGAATTGAATACACTATCAAAGTTGATAACCGACTTCAAGGTAATTTTGATTATTTCCTCAGAACACAAACTAATTTAATTGTGATTGAAGCCAAGCAAGCAGATATAAATAGGGGATTTACACAACTGGCAACTGAGATGATAGCTCTTGACAGGTGGACTAATTCCACTCAAACAGAAATATTAGGAGCAGTAACAACAGGTAATGTTTGGCAATTTGGCAGATTGTATCGACAGACAAAGTGTATTGAGCAAGCAATCAACCTTTATCGTGTTACCGAAGAGTTGGAAATAGTGGTTAGGATCTTATTAACTGCACTCATTAACTAAGTTGAGATTTTTGAGAATTTGAAATTGAAGCAATGCGATCGCATTATTTACCTGTGAGCTTCACCAGTCCAACACCACCGAAATAAAGCCCTAAAACGGCTCCTGCTAAGAGACTTTGAGTCAGGGGGTCAGTAGAAGGTGTAAGAACGGCTCCTAAAACCACTGCACCCATAATCACGTAACGCCAACCAGAAACCATCCTCTCAGACGAGACAATGTTTAAATTACCGAGCAACAGTTGGATGATGGGAATTTGAAATGCTAAACCAGTGCTGAATAACAGTAGCAGCACAAATTCAAAATATTTATCAATTGACCAAAGTTGTTCGACTACATCTGCTCCGTAGCTGATGAAAAATTTCAAAGCTGCGGGGATAAGCAGTAAATAGGCAAATACTAATCCTGCCCCAAACAGCACACTCGAACCCAAAACCACAGGCCCCAGTAAACGGCGTTCGCGGCGAGTCAATCCTGGAAGCACAAACTGGATAATCTGGTAAAGAATCAAAGGACTAGTAAGTACAAAGCCAGTGTAGGCTGCAACTTTGAGGGAGACAAAGAAATATTCTCCGGGTGCAAGTTGGAGAAATTTTACTCCTTGTGCTGGAACCTCAAGTAGCTGGACAATCGGCTTAACGGCAAAGAAACAGCCAATAATACCCACTACTACGGCAATCAGCGAATAGAAAATCCGCAGTCGCAACTCTTCTAGGTGGTCGAAAAGGGACATTTCGACTTCACCTGGCAACTCATCAAGAGGATCTGTGTCTGAGTTGCCATATCCTTCTGGGTCGATGTTGGGAACGTTTACAGTATCTACGTCTTGTGAAGGCGTCATGAGTCAGCTAGTAGGCAACATTTGTAACTGAGTGCTGAGTGATGAGTAATTGTACTTTGTGAGCGGTCTTTTTACTCAGCCAGAACTCTGAACGGAGGTTTCCAACCATCAGAAGTTCGGTGACTCAGCACTTTTAACTCAGCACTCTTCATTATTTTATCCGGGGAATGCAGCTACCAAGATATCTTTTTGGGTGCTGTGGGTTTTTTGTCCTGTTTTTCGGGGTTGCATCTGGATAAGTTAGTAGTAAGCCATCTTGTAAGCAATTTCTAACCTAAAAAAAGGTGGAACCGATAATTTAGAAATCACGTCTCTGCGGCTAGTAGTGCTGAGTAAATTGACACAACATCAACTAATACTCAGTTTTGAAAATCCGGTTCATCAAGGTGGCATCTATACTAGGACTTACACACACTCTAGGATTCTTCTCTACGAGACGCTTTGCGTTGGCGGAAGGCTCTCGTAGAGATGGCGGTTCGATAAATTAAGCTTTTTGGCAATTTTTGCGTAAGTCCTATATACATAGCGCAATCGGAAATTTTTAGCTGAGGTTTTATGAATCGGACAATTTGCATTGGACTGATGGCATTACCTATTTATTTATACAATGCTGAACTAGGCAATACTTATAGTAGTGACGTGTCAATTGTCGAAAACCAGCTTTCCAGAATAACTGCTCTAATCGTTTATAGCACAAATACTCAGTCACACTTTCCGTGGCAAATATCGGCTAGAGATGACCAAACTGAAGATTGCCTTCGCGCTGGTACTTGCAGAGATTGATCCTAAATTTGTAATTTTTAATTCGTAATTACAGCAATTGCATCATGGTACGGAGAGAGTTAATGGTAGCAGCAAATCAACGTATAGTGGTGGTTACAGGAGCATCAACAGGAATTGGTCAGGCGTGTGCTTTGCTTTTAGACCAGTTGGGCTTCTCTGTTTTTGCTGGCGTGCGTCAAGATATCGATGCTCAAACACTTAAACAGAAAGGGTCACAAAGGCTCATTCCGATTTTTTTAGATGTTACTGACGCTGAATCGATCGCATCTGCGGTTGAGAAGGTAACAAATGCAGTCGGTGATGCGGGAATTTTAGGTTTAGTAAATAATGCCGGAATTGCTGTCCCAGGCCCCTTAGAATTATTAGCGATCGCAGAATTTCAACACCAGATGCAGGTTAATGTCACCGGACAATTAGCAGTGACACAAGCATTTCTTGGTCTTTTACGCCAAAGTCGGGGTCGAATTATCAATATTGGTTCCATTGCTGGTAGAAGTCCGACGCCATTCCTGGGAGCTTACAATGCTTCCAAATTTGCGCTCGTTGCACTCACTGATGTGATGCGGATGGAATTACGACCTTGGGGAATCACCGTTTCTATTATCGAACCTGGTGCGATCGCTACCCCAATCTGGGAAAAGTCCCTAAGTCAATCTGAAATAGCACAGCAGGATTTACCACAATCGGCACAAAATCTCTACGGTCAGGCGATGAATATTGTCCGCAAGAAAATGCAGATTCTCGCATCTGGGGGAATTTCTGCGGATATTGTTGCTCAGGCTGTTGTCCATGCACTCACTGCAAAGCAGCCAAAGACACGCTATCTCGTTGGACAAGATGCCAAAATCGGAGCTGTACTGAAGCATATTTTGCCCGATCATCTGCATGACCGGATAATTTTATACTCAATGGGATTGTAGATTACAAAGTAACTCTGAACTAAAGTTGATTAGGTCAATTGCCATTGTGCGTCTACGACCTGTATTCTACACAAGTGAAATCGGCTAGCGGTTCTCGTTTGGATGCAATATCCGGTAGGCGCACAGCAATTGGTGTCAACTTGAGCAATGGCGAATCCACTAGATAACTGACTAAATACATAAATAAAGTGACTAGCAGCCTGTCGGACAACTAGCTGAAGCATTTACCTTTAATATCTGCTGATATTTATCCAAAGCAGACAAAGCGATCGCACCTTGGGTTGGTGTCAGGAGCGATCACTTTTAAGTTGAGTTATTTATCAGCTAAGGATTTTTTGGGATGCGATCGCGCATCAAACTAGTGGCAAGTAATAAATCGTGTTGATATCAACATACGTGCAATCATAAAAATTTTAACCCCTTTAACAATTAATTCCGTAATATTACGTAAGCTGTTAAGTTTTTTTGAGATTATAAATAAATAGCGAAAATACTCAAATCGAGCTACACATTAACTAAATAAATTTATTAGAAGTATACAGAAACTAAAAATTCTGTAGTTAAAAAAATTAGCAATAGGTTTTAAAATGAGCAATAAGTTATACAAAGTATTTGAAGAGGTAGAACAAAATGCCCAACTTCTCTCTAAATATTGGCATAATTTTTCTACCGAAATATCTGAGCATTTGCCAGATACATATCACGCCGAACTACAACAACTTTCTGACAAGTTAGAGAAAGCTATTGATAATTTAATAGATGAGCTTCGCAATCCTACTCTTACCCTTGCGACAACAGGAACTACCAGTAGTGGTAAAAGCACTTTAGTCAATTTATTATGTGGAGCAGAAATTGTTCCTGTCGCTGTCAGCGAAATGAGCGCCGGATCAGTAACCATAGAATACAGCGAAAAAAAATCTTTAATAATCCATGAAACTACAGGAGCATTATGGGAGTGTGGAGAATGGACAGGTATTAGTGATGAGCGAATTTATCAACGCTTATACGATGTCATGATAAGTTACATCGATAACAGAGAGAAACAAGCTAAATTAGATTGCCCCCAATCGACCATATTTTACCCTTTCAGACTCATCAAGGAATCTAAACTGGAATTACCCAGAGGTGTAAAGGTAAGAATTTTGGATTTGCCTGGTTTGGCGTATGTGGGCGATGAAGGTAACGCAAATGTGATTAAACAGTGTCGTGAGGCATTGTGCTTGGTAACATATAACAGTGCAGAAACTGACAAAGAAAAAGTTAAAAGCTTGCTGCAAGAAGTAGTTGAGCAGGTAAAAGATTTAGGTGGTTCTCCTGCGCGTATGCTGTTTATTCTCAATCGTATTGACGTTTTTAGAGCAGATAGAAACTGGCCAGAAACAGAGACTCGTTTTGTTGAGAATGCAATACGTAGTATCAAGCAAGAACTCTCCGATCAGTTAAAAGAATATACAGAAGACATTGATAAATTACAGGTTATAAAACTGAGTACATGGGCTGCTTTATTAGGACTTCAGATAAAACAATATGATGAAATATACAGTTTAGAAGCTTGTAAAAAAGCAGATAACCATTTTAATGGTTTAATTGATGAGAATATATTAGAAGACCTACCGCGTAAAATAGAAAGATGGTCTAGACATGACCGAAATAGGGTTGCTGATGCTTTATGGCAAAAGTCTTATGCAGAAGAATTTCAGCAATCCTTAAAAGAGCATATTAGTCAACATTTTCCCCGGTTAGTAATTCCCCAAGCTATAGAACGTTTTAATGTTGCTGCTGGGAATGCTATTACAGAGTGGGCTTTACAGACAACAACAGCCATTCTTAATAGTTCGGAAGAACGCTATCAACAAGAATGTGAAAAAATCTCGCAAATTAGATCAACACTTGATAGTTTCTTACAAATTAGCGACAAAAATTTAAGAGAACCTTTTGAAAAAATAGATAACAAAATTAAGCAAGTTTTAGCAGACGAGTCAGAAGATGACCCAGTACTGTATTTAGAGAATACTATAAAAAGTCTTAATAAGGTTGAACCATACAATGAATTGGGAGACAAATTATGTTCACTTTATGAATGGCGACGGGGAATAGGTAAAGGAATAAACAACGTATTAGAATCAGTAGCCAAGTCTTTAGAAAATGGAAGAGTAATTTTAGATACTCCAAATTTGAAAAAAGCGAACGCTTTAAATGTTAACTTGTTGGGTAACTGTTTAAGAAGACTAGTTAACTTGGGCTACACATCTTCAGTTGCAAAATCTGGTAAAAAGATGGAAGCAAGAACAGAGGATGAAAAGAATAAACTTAAGCAATTAAATGAAGAATTCAATGAACTGGCAATTCATTTAAATCTCGTGATGAAAGACGTATTAGAGCAAATTTGCAAACAAGAAATAGATAGAATGTACCAGGCGGTAGTTGAGCTTTTTAAATGTCATTTATCGCATATAGAAAAAGGTACAAATGATATTGCACCTAATATTGCAATTAGATTTCCTGATTCTCAACTTATCAGAGTTGATAATGAACTCACATTTAATTTCCCTTTTAAAGCAGGTTTTGCAATTACATCAGGAAATTGGCAAGAGGCTATACAAGTAGAGAAAACTGAAAGAACTTGGTATACTTTGTGGCTTGGTAAAAAAACGTATTACGAAACAGAATATAAAAATCGTTCTAGCGATAATGCAGAAATTCCCAGCATAGAACAGTTGCTTGAGAATTGGCAATTTCAGGTTAAAGCAGAAGATAAAGAAATAGTAAAAAAAATCTCGCGTTGGCTAATAGAACAAATTGATTGTTTAAAAAAAAATGTAGAGAAAGTCCAGAATGATGTTATCAATCGTTATGAAGATAGACTTAATACTGCAAACAAAGAAATTACAACAGATTATGAAATGCAAAAAAACGTCTGGCAACCTATGCAACAAAAAGCTAAAAGCCTTGTCGAAGAATTTTATAACTTAGGGATTAATTTAAAAAATGAATAATAAATTAATGGAAAAATTAATCTATTTTAATGTATATTAAAACATTATATTTTTAAAGCCGATTTTTATAATTATATAAAATAGCTTTGCAAATGTAAAAATAACAATTTGATGGAATTTTACCAATAATCAACTTACATCGAAAAGTAAATGAACCCAAATTTAAAAAATATATACAATCAAGTTTGGAGGGAAGTGCATCCTCAAATATCAAACGATAGAGTAGGTGTCTTGTACAAAGTCATACACATCCTACTTGAAGAAAAAGTAATACTTGAGCAAGAAGAAGAAATTACAGCTGAGTTTTTTTGTAATATCTTTAGTATAAAAAGCAATGCTAGGCTGTTAGAGGATAAAAATTTTTTTGAAGGGTTAATTATGAATCCAAGAGAGCAGTTGAATCCAAAAGAGATTGTTAGAAGTATATTAGCAACAAATGAAAATGAAAGGCAACGCGAATTATTATGGGTCGTGTTAATAGCTTGTTTTATTGTTGGAACATTTATATGTATTCAATTTATTCAAAGGCGAAAAAATAAAGAACGAGGGGGTAATACTAAAAATGTACAACAACCCGTAGCTGTATCTTTACAACCTTTAGCACCTCCTCTAGAATCACTCACTGTAGCTTTATGTCTTGTTGTACCTGCCTATGTAGTAAATAAATTAAAAGAGCAATATCAAATAGATGCTAATGAAATTGAAAACCTCATAGATAATGCATCGTATTTTCTCTGTACAAAAGTTGCTGATGCCGAATTAGTACAACAGCATCTAGATTTGACAGGTGAAAATATTTTAAATGTTGGCGAACGAAGAGAAGTTTACGTCAAAATTCATATTGCTGATGGACAAGAAATGCTTGATAAGACAGTTCCATATATTTTAAAGAGAAATCTACCTTCTCACCGTCAAGGAGTTGTTAAAAAATTAGATTCTCTTGGAGATTTATCTGGCTTAGAAAAATTTAACCGTGTATAAGGAACCTTTAAATGGATTGGAAAACAGCATCTTCTTACTATGAGGCTCGTTTAAGTGAAGCTCTAAATGTACAGCGATACGCGGTTAATTTAGCTAATTTACCTCAAGCCGAAATTCCATCTCAATTAAAAGCAATACTGTTACAAGAAGCAGAACCAGCCCGTCGTCAACTTGAAAGGCTGAAAAAGCGAGAGTTTCGCATTGCAGTTGTCGGTTTAGAAAAAGCAGGAAAAAGTACTTTTATTAATGCCTGGTTAGAATGCGATTTACTTCCAGCCAAGGGAGGAAGGTGTACATTTACAACAACGCAAATTTATTCGGTTGAAAATGACACTGAGCAAAAGCTTGAAGTACAAGCGAAAACAGAAGAACAATTTATCAATTTATTAAACGAGCTTGAAACAGCAAAAGCCCAGGAAGATATCAAAACTATCCGAGAAAATGAAATTACTTTGCAGCAAGTAATAAAAGAAGGTAATCGGACTTTTCCATTTACTCGTTTAGACGATATTAGGGAATCACTCAAGAAGTATGTAGCAGATGAAAAGTATGCTCATGCTGTTTTAGAAGCGAGACTTTATACCAACAGACTTGCCCAAGCTGAAGGTATTGTTTTTTATGATGTTCCTGGTTTAGATTCAGGTTTAGCAAAGCACGTTGATGAAGCCAAGGAAATGCTGTCAGATTGCGATGCTGTAATATTAGTACAGCGTTTTACTAGCCTGAGAGAGAAGGAACTAGAAATCATCAAATTCACAGAACTTGGTGACAAAAATATTACCGTTGCTGATAAACTTTTTGTATTTTTAAGTCGTATTGACTCATTAGCTACTCCCGAAGCACTTCAAACTCATATTGAAGAAGCATCTCAAGATTGGTTTAGACGTGCCAAACTTCCACAGGAACGTATTATATCTGGTTCGGCGGGAGCATATCTAGTTTTGAATGGATTAGCTGGAGAACAGACAAGGTTAGAGATTGGTGACGCAAGTAATATCGAAGCCCAGTTAAAAAGATTAACTGGAATTATCGATGAGGAAACTTTAAATAAGAAAGGTACTGGAATTCCAGAAATAAAAGAAAAAATATTTAATTATATTAATACTGAACGTGTATTTATCTTAAAAAAGAGATGCGAGGCTTCTATAAATACAATATTAACTACTTCGGAAGAAATTTATAACTTAGTTAAAACACGTTATCCTGAAAACCCTGAAGAAGCAAAACGATTTGAAGAAGACCGTAGACGAGTTTTGTTTAGCGAATGGTGGAATCATAGATGGGAAGAGAAGAAAGCTGATCTCCAAAAATTTTATGACTCTTCTGTTGCCAATAACTCTCTTGATAATTTAACGGCTAATTCTGCAACCAGCCTCGCAAAATTTAAAGAGAGATATCTACAAATTGTCGCTAGTGAAATTCAAAAACTGAAAGCAGAAGTATTTATAAAAAAAGATATTATCTTTGCTGCTAACTCATTCCCACAGTTTGACCGCATGAAAGCTAATTTCGCTTGGCGTGAAGATTTATACGGCGACATTAGCAAGCTTTTATCTTCCATAGCCCGACAACTCGCTCTAGAATTGAAAGATGAGGCATTAAAATTAGTTGAATACATGACAACATTATTGTGGGGCAGCAAGCAAGTAAAAGAAAGATTAATTGATAAATCGGAAGAATACTTTTTATCTAAGCTAGAAAATAGCTTAAGTGTCCTATTTTTACGTTTTGCCCGTCCGGTTGCAGAAGTATTAATTCGCGCTCCACTTAATAGCGATGCCCGCGATAAAATTGCTAAGAGCCTTGGTGTAGACATTGAAATAGTTGATAACTATTACATGGGAGAAGAACCCGCTTTTCAAGTTCTTAAAAGATATGCAAAATATGGTTATAAATTACTCTATAATCCTGAGACAAGGCAACAAATTTTAGGAATAAAAGGAATCGTAGCACCTATTATTAATGTTGTCACACAAATTACTATAGATGTTTCCAGCGAATTTCAATCTCCCAAAGACGATGTAACATTTGAAGTTGAAAATGATATCAATGCTTTTGAAGAATACTTGCGTGCTGCAATTTTTGAAGCAGCAGGTTTTGAATCGTACTGCATTCAAGAACTCAAGGGCTTGATTGATAGTTTTAGGGAAAAGGAAGGCACATGGACGGGGATTGCCCATAACGAATGGTTGCAAGAAAATCCGCTTTTGTTCGCAGAGATACCACCAGAATTGCGATCGCAGGAGTCTAACTTAGAAGTTAGCGATCGCTTGCGCCAATTATCTACTGCATTAAAAATCGGCATTACCTACCAGAACACAAAGCGCGATCGCTATTCATCACTTTCTGGTTAGTTTTCAAATAATCGTGTAGCAAATAGCAACCCCGTGCCAGTAAATTTTCGAGTTTGATATCTGCCAAATCTCGGAAAATTACTGTGCCATTGCCACTACCCGCAGCCAAAGTTTTGCCGTCATGGCTGAAACTGACGCTGGTTAACTCATCCCTATCACCTTTCAAAGCAATCAGCAATGTCCCTTCTCGGTTCCAAATCCTCACTTTGTCATCACTGCTAGCTGCTAGAGTCTTACCATCGGGGCTAAAACTCACACTGATGAAACTATCGCCATCCCCCGCAAGATTATTTAGCAGATTTCCTTCCCGGCTCCAAAGTTTCACCGTGCTATCAATACTAACTGAGGCGATCGCCTGACTATCAGGTGTCCAAGCAACCCCATTTACCCGGCGGCTATGACCAGTTAGGGTGTATAGCAATTTACCATCCACACTCCAGATTTTCACGGTTTTATCATCACTGGCTGAGGCTAGCAACTTGCCATCTGGGCTAAAGCTCACCCAATTCACCGCATCTTCATGTCCCTGCAAAGTCTTGAGCAGTTTACCGTCGCGGCTCCAAAGCTTCACCGTTTTATCTTTACTAGCCGAAGCGATCGCTTTACCATCAGGCGACCAAGCTACACCCAAGACGGCATCATGATGACTCTGTAAGGTGTTGAGTAGTTTACCGTCGAGACTCCAAAGCTTCACCGTTTTATCTTTGCTAGCCGAAGCGATCGCTTTACCATCAGGACTGAAACTAACTCCCCAAACTTGACCTTTATGCCCTGTGAAAATACGGATTAGTTTCCCATCTCGACTGAAAAGTTTTATAGTTTTGTCTCGACTTGCTGCTGCTAAGGTGCGATCGTCTGGGCTAAAACTGATACTAGTAACCCAGTCATCATTATCAGCTTTGGGCTTTCGCAGCAGCACATCGTCCCAATGCCAAAGTTTAATAGTTTTATCCCGACTGGCAGAAGCGAGGGTGCGACCGTCTGGGCTGAAAGTGACACTGTTAACCCAATTATTATGTCCCTTCAGAGTTCCCAGCAGCACACCTTCAAAACTCCAAAGTTTGATTGTCTCGTCGGTACTTGCGGAAGCGATCGTGTTACCATCACGGCTAAAACTGACGCTGGTGACTCCAGCACTATGCCCCGATAAGGTTCGCAGTAGTTTACCCTCCCGACTCCACAGTTTGATAGTCTGGTCTAAACTAGCAGAAGCGATCGCTTTACCATCGGGCGACCAAGCTACACTTTTGACTGCATCATCATGTCCCTGCAAGGTTTTTAGCAGCTTACCATCCCGACTCCACAATTTCACAGTCTTGTCAGCACTCGCGGAAGCAATGGTTTGACCATCAGGCGACCAAGCGACACTTAAAACTGCACCATCATGTCCCTGCAAGGTTTTGAGTAGCTTGTTATCCCGACTCCAAAGTTTTATTGTCTTGTCTGTACTCGCCGAAGCAATAATCTGACCATCTGGGCTAAAACTGGCACTATTCACCACAGCTTTATGCCCTAATAGAGTAGCAAGCAGTTGACCCTCTCGACTCCAAAGTTTCACCGTCTTGTCTTGACTGGCGGAAGCAACGATTTGACCATCTGGGCTGAAACTGACGCTATTAACTACATCTTCATGCCCCGATAAGGTTTTGACTAAGCTACCATCAGGACGCCAAAGTTTAATTGTAGTATCCGCACTAGCTGAGGCAATTAAAGAGCGATCGGGGCTGAATGTAGCACTATTTACCCCAGATATATGCCCTTCTAAGCGGTTATACTCTCTTACCCCAGAAACTGCTTGATAGAGTGCCGTCTGTACTTCCTCTCTTGTATAGGAATCTACCCAGACTGTTTGTTGTAATTTTCTCGCCGCTTTTAAACCTTCTTTTAAAGCATCAATACCTTTTTGCGAGGCAAAGAGGGCTTCACTAGATGCACTCAGGGTTTTAATTTCGCTATCTACTGCTGTCACTATGGAAACACTTAATCCTAATATGGCGAGAACACAAGCAGTCAGGGCAATTTTCAACGAACGATTTAATTGAGCTTCACTGATCCTTTGTTTCTTTTGACTTTCTGCAAGTTTAGCTGTTAACTCTTTTTCTTTGAGTTCAGCTCGTAATTGCTCAATTTCTAACTGACTCAATTCTTCCCGCTTGTGTAATTCTCGCAATTCTGTTAATAAGTCTAATCCATGTTGGGGATGAGGATCTACCAATTTGAAGCGCTGCTTCTTTTGGCTTAGTTCGCTCTTAAGTCGCTCAATCTCAGCTTGACTCTGTTCTACTTTGTAGCGCAACTGATTTAGTTGTACCTGTAAGCTCGATTCTTGTTGTTGCAGGTAGCGAATCAAGTCTACTAAATAATCGTGAATCAGTTGATAGCGTTCTGGTACATCAGGGAATTGTACCACTAAACCGGAGCTAACTAAAATCTCTAAGACTAACTCTAATTTGCCAGCATCTTCTAACTCTGCTAGCTGCGCCGCTAATTCAGCACGAGTTTTAAAAGGTCGGTTGTTACTTTCATCTGTTAATAAGTATAAGACGAGTAACGCGGCTCGTTCATTCTCTGGGCCGCAGTCTTTAATTAGTTCCTTAATATATCGTTCGATGAGTTTGTTAGGTCTATATGGCTGATATTCTTCTAGTGTAGTAATTCGCTCATCTTGAATTTGCGCTCCGACAACTTGCAATTCAATGGGACGGACTTCACCAAATTCTGTGGATAAATCTTCGACTAAGGCATCAATTAAAGCAGGTTCTAAATTAAACTGCGATCGCTCGGTCAATTTTCGGATAATTGCTTTGGCATATTCTGGCGTAAAGTTATTTAACTGGTAGCGAATATGCTTGTCGAGAATATTGTTGTTAATCGCTTCCAGTGCCGAAAGATGTTTAAAGTCTAATAAACGATGTAAATAATCTTCTCGCAAGGAAAGGATGACTTTAACAAAGGGTATATTGAGGCAGTCGCTAATAAATTTATCAAATTCTTGCTTTTGATTGCGATCGCTATAACCAAAGAAAAATTCTTCAAATTGGTCAAAAATTAAAACTGTGATCAGATGGTTGTCAGCATTTTCTTTTAGTTGTTGTAAAATTCTGACGATGGTGATCGGTGTGCCAGAGTAGGGCAAAGCCTCCGGTTCAATGGCTGCTTCTGGCTTAATATCAGCGTAGATGGCCAGGGATGCGTCACTAGACATCGCCTCACTTAAAGATTTCCCTAATTCCCGCGCCCAATCGGTGTAAACTTGCAGCACCACAGGCACGGCTAATTGATCGCCAATGGCTCGATTTTGCAGTGCTGGAACTAAGCCCGCAGTTACAATAGAACTCTTACCCACCCCTGATTGACCGTGAATCACTGTCAATTTTTGATCGGCGCGGCTAATTCTCCCAATTAAGTTATTAATATCACGCTCTCGACCAGAAGCCGCAATTTCTAAAGCAACGCTACTACTTCCAGAAGGTGACATCAATGCTGGGTTTGTCGCCTGTCTTTGCGGTTGCAAGCGCCCTGCACCGATAAAAGCCCGAAAACCGTACTGCTGCTCAACAGAACGCCGTTTCTGTCGAATGTAATAGGCTTCCAAATAGCGCCCTTCTTCAAAGTACAGCGATCGCAGTCTCCGCAATAGGCGAATATAACGATGGGCATCGTATTGATGGGCACTGCTTTCTAAGGCTGCTGGCAGTTCTTTTGTCGCCTTGTCCAGGTATTCACGAGCTACTTCTTGTTCACCTAAATTTCGCTGGGCTTTCGCTAAAACTAAATAGTAAATTTGCCCCAATAATAATGGAAATAAGCAGTTATAAGGGTCGTTCTGCTTTTGCGCCTCACCTAATTTCAGCAGTGATACGTGTGCTAATATACTCGCCTGTACCCACCGCGACTGCTGCACAGCCACTTGTGCCAGAAAACCGTAGTCACAAGCTAATTGGATTTGACTACCATAAGTTTGATGTAATTCCAGAGACTTTTGAGCAACCGTCTGCAACTCTTCCCACTCTTGCAGATATTGCAAAACTTCAGCGAGTTGACCAATAAATCCAGCAACTATGTCTGAACGCCCAGCCACCTGCAAAATATTCAAGCACTGCTGAAAATAAGATTTAGCTGTGTACCAATGGCGGCGGTTTTCTGTTTGATTTTGCTCTGCAAAACGGCAATAACACAGCCCAATATAAAACAGTAAAACTCCCTGTCGCAGAAGTAGTGGAGATGGGCGATTAGGAGGCGTTGAGGAAGAAAATACTCCCTCATCCCCCTCGTCTCCCCCTACTTCCCCTGCTCCCTCATCCCCTGTCTCCACCAGCTTTTGCCAAACTTGCAAGCTTTGTTGAAAATGGCTTAAAGCTGTATTAATGCGATCGCTAATATAATTATCTAGACCAAAAACAAATTCTAAACTAGCGTGTAATTCTGGCTCTAAGGTAATACCACGATTGTGCAACTCTCTAATGGCAAAGTGGAGTTCATAGCTATGTTCCCAGACTTGCTCCACAGTAGAATAATGCTTTGCAACTTGAGGAGGTTGGTGTTGTGCAGCATCAGTGGCTAACACCGTGGCAAACAAAGAGTCAGTTTCCTGTTGCAAAAATTGCAGCAATGATTGAGTTGTCATTCCAAACTGAATTGGTGTAGCTGCCCAACTAGCGAAATCTGGTGCTAAACGCACCACCTTTTGCAACACTTCCTCATTCACCCACAAAATCATTGGAAATGGGTGGCGTTTGCGAAATTCATCCCGAATATGATTGATAGACCTAAGTAGATCATCGAGTCCATCTACTGACTCTAAACCCAAAATCATCAACGCCGATGGCGGATTATCTTTGGTTAGCAGTTGTAAATGAATAGTTGTGTAAAGGCTTCTAGCATTATGCGGCAGAACTACCTTTTGAATTTGATGTACTCCTGAAGAGAGTTCTTCGAGTCGTAGCAGCATTTGCTCTTGCAAAACTCGATAATTGCAGCACACCAAAACTAGGGAGAATTGACCGCTAGAAAGGGCAATTGCTCTCCCCAAACTCCGCAAAGCTCGCTCATTCGCTGCTGTTATATCTGCTTGTGGGTGTCGTTCAACCATGATTTAAATTTTTCCGTCTCTGCTAAAACTGGGTTGACGGCAAACCAAGCTCCCTGATGATCGCGGTATTCAAATACAAATAAACTTCGCAATAGGGTGTAGTATTCTATATCACCTCTGACTCTCTGCTGTTGCACCACCTGAAAGATTAATTCCCACTCATGGGGGTCGATGGCGTTAGTTCGGTAATCCCGCTGTCTTTGAATCACCAGTTCGACACACTCCCGATTAAAGGGTGGATCTTGTTCTCGCAGACAGTCAAACAGTAACCCTAGCAAATCGCGGACATGACCACCACTAATCAAGCACAACCGATCTAAGGTTTCCAGACTATCAAACACTTCTGTAATTAAGCCTAACCGATCACTAGCCAAAATGTCTGGGAAAGCTCTAGCTAGCACCATTTGCCGCAACATTGTTAGCCCTTGAGGGAAAATTTCCCCAGAGCGCAAACGCACAGGTATCATCGGTAAGACTTTTGGTGCGACTCCTCCCCCCAAACGATGCTGAAGTTCGGCACTATCGTTGGAGAAAGTCAGGGCTAAGGGAATAGTGTAGACTACATGACAATTCAGTTGGCGTAACTGTTCACCGCGCTGAATAAATAAATATTCTGGCAGCGATCGCCCCGATGGTAAAGGTCGAATTGCGACTCTATCCAAGTTATCAACAATGACTACCAGTCCTTTTTTACCCCTGGTTTTCAGTTCCTTGTTGGCACGTTCTAGCAATTCTTGATTAATTGACTGTAAAATATTTGCTGTTCGCGGTTCTAGATAATCTCTTAACCGCCGCCGCAATTGGGGACTTTCTTTAGTTTTAGCTGTAATTTTGGCAATTCCCACAGACAACTCTGCTTCTACCCCAAGGTCAATTGGCGTTTGCAGAAAATCGACAATTTCACCAAACAACTTGGTAAAGTAGGTAGGTTTGAGCCTAATTTTCATCGCTTCTAGGCTTTCACTCACCTGTCCGGCGATCGCTAACAAAATATCAGTCACATCCACATCTGCCATTTCTAAGACATGGGTAGACTCAAAGTAAACTACATGAAATTGCTGCTCCTCTAACTCAGCTTTGAGGCGCAACAACTCTGTTGATTTTCCACAGCCGAGATGTCCTGTAAATAGCTGACAAGTTGGTGCATCCGGCGATATCCGAGCGATCGTGCGCTGCAAAGCCTCAATGATTTTGCCACCCCGCACCGCAGCAAAATCGATATAGTACCTGCGATCGCTGGCATTTCCTATGATTAGAGGTCTGCTCGGATTGCAAGCCTGATAAAATCTTTCTAAATCTAGGAGCATAACTAATCGAGTTCACTCAGGAATGGGGATGACAAAATCTACTGAATAAATATATTAGTTTTAGGGAATTTCTGCCTTAATTTAAGTAGATCTCACTCAAAATACTAACTAAATTAGCAGCATTCAGGATGATTTTTCATATCTAGGTTTCATCTAGCACAAGGCAAGGCTGATATTTGATTTGAAGTAAGCAGAAATACTACTAGAAGTAATACTTCCAAAAATTTCGGATACAAAATAAGTTTATCTTATGAATATTAAAAATATCCAATCCAAAAAAAGGTACTGTTAGGTACAATTTTGGAGTGTTTTTGAATATAGAGTTCTGTTACAGCAATTTTTAGGTAATTAAACCATACGCTAGTGGGGATGTGGAGTGACAACAAATAATTAAATTATCCAATCTTGCGGGGTGAACATCTTGTCCGCCCTCGGCTACGGGCGCTCGTGTCGCCATTGGTGTCAACTTAACGTAAAAACCAATCTACACAAAGCTTTGATAGATTCCCTCGTTCCCAGTCTCAGACTGGGAATGCCTAATATGGGGGCTGCCGCCTCAAGACTAGCGGCAGAGCCGCAATTGAGGTGCATTTCCAGCCAGAGGCTGAAAACGAGGTTTTAAAGGGGTTTTTGCTTAAGTTGACACCAATGGTGAGACGCCCACCCCACAAGAAGTAGTTGAGTATTTTTTTATTTGTCAGTCCCTTGTGGTTCAAATATAGGATACTTTTACTGTTTTCCAGCGACTATGGGAAAAAATAAAATCCCTATGACCTCCTATTCGTCAAGGTCTTAGGGATTTTTTGCTTACGGGACTGGTGCGACTTGAACGCACGACCTGACGCTTAGGAGGCGTCCGCTCTATCCAACTGAGCTACAACCCCAACTAGGAAGCATATATAATCATAGCAGTAGTTTTAGCGAGACTGCCAACAATTTTCCCAAGAGCCTCCACCTACTTCTAAACCACAAAGAAAACTTTCTGCTTTTAAGATTATTTGAGATTTTCTGCCATTTAATTCTCGTAACTCTAAATTTAACTTTCCTTGCATGGTGTCTCGGCAACAGTATCTTAGACCTTCTGCTGTGGGCGCACGGAGAGGTGTACCAGGTAGATCCGTAGTTCCTGTCAATTCAATTTCGTAATTGGAGTTACTAGCTTTCATTTGCCATCTACCCCAAGGCTGAATTTCCCAATCTACTTGTGAATTCCAAGGAACGAATTCGTAAAACTTGCCTTGATAGTGCAACCCAATCATCGCTACAGATTCCATCCACCACAGCACACCCCGGCGTCCACCGCCAGCAGTTAATGCTAAGTCAGGTTCGCCCTCAAATAAATTACAATTTATCCAAAACCATTTTTGGGGAAAAGCACCGCCCCAATTTTTCTCGCCGTAGGCTGGGGCGTTGGTGAATTCGTAGATTTTGCCATTCCAGTCAATCTTCCCACTGGCTAAACCGTGAGCCATCAAAATTTGCCATCCCGGTTCAAAAATCTGCAAGAATGACACCCAGCCTGCGGTTGATTGCTGAATGCTATTTTTATTGCCCCAACCGTATACAGGTTGAATTTCATACTGCCAACGGCAATAATTATTGGTGGCGCGATCGCGAATTATTCCCTGATTCAAGGTGGCTGTGGCTTGATAACCCTCTTGAACATGATGCTTAAACTCTGCTGGGAGCAGGTATAGGGGAGAAACTTGCAAATCCGTTTTACCCCAATGACCTAAACCCAGAACATCTCGACTACCCCAGAATTTCTTCACATCAGGAAAAGTCCGGCATAAATACCCATCATCCGGGCCGAGGATTTGGGCTGCACCGCCGCTATAGGGTTTACCGCCGATGGGGTCTTCGATGGAGTACATAAAAGCGAATGTTTGCCCAATTTCCGGCAAAGTGACCCGGTAATACCAGCCTTCAAAGAAGCGACGACTACTACCATCCCAGTGATAACCAGAATGGGGGGTTTGGGTTGATTGGAGAAGATTTATGGGAATAGTTAACATAGATTTACATAGTTGCCTATTTCTCAGTATGCGCGATGACCTTGATATCAATCATGCTTATGAAATTCTTGGGTTGGAACCCGGTGCGTCGTCAGCACAGGTGAAGCGAGCTTACCGTCAATTGGTGAAAATTTGGCATCCCGATCGCTTTCTTGACCAAAAGCAAAAACAGGAAGCTGAGGAAAAAATCAAGTTAATCAACGCAGCTTATAACCAGCTCAAATCTGAAAGTCCATCCGAGGCTCCCATTAGTGAAAATCCATCTTCATCTTCGCCTACAAATCCCACAAAAATATCTGTCAATCGTTGGGATGCAGAAACTTTCTATACTTTGGGAGTAGAGAATGCTACAAAAGAAAGATATGAGGATGCGATCGCAGATTTTACCCATGCAATTCGTCTCAATCCTCACTATATTGATGCATATAAATATCGTGGGCTAGTTTGCTCTCAACTAGGATACGAATATAGAGCCGCTTCAGATTTAAATAAAGCTGCACAAATAGAACAAGAGTTAATAAATCCGGGCGCTGCGCGGACATCACGCTCACCTAATGCTGTATCTAAACCTAGACCTCTAATCCAAAGATTTTGTCAAGGGATAAAAAGGTTACTGCGGCTCAATCGGCGTTGGAGATGAGAAGCGAATATAGTTTAAGACGCTTTAGATGGCGACACCATACCTTGAGTTAGATAGATAATACTTATAATTGGGAATACTAAGTATAACTTGTTTGCTGCTGAGTTCTTAGTATTCTGAGTATGAGCGATCGCTTTGATATAAATCATGTTTACGATATCCTGGGGTTGAAACCAGGTGCATCTGTTGATCAGGTCAAGCAAGCTTATCGCCAGATGGCTAAGACTTGGCATCCAGATTGTTTTCTCCAACCGCAGCAAAAGCTAGAAGCGGAAGAAAAAATCAAAGAAATTAATCAAGCTTATGCAAGGTTAAAGTCTTATCAGTCAAATGATATAAATCAATCTGCTTCTACTTCTACCAAAATTGATTTCACTCCATCCAATGCTGAAAGTTGCTACAAACTTGGTATGGAGAAAGCTCAAAGAGGAAAATATACTGAAGCAATTGAAGACTTTAGCAAAGCAATTCGTCTAAATCCCAACTACTTTGAAGCCTATAAATATCGAGGGCTTGCTTGCTCGAAACTAGGATACGAAAATAGAGCCGAGTCAGATTTGAAAAATTCTATAGAACTGGAACAGAAACAGAAAAAAGCAGCACCCAAACCAACACCGCCACCACCAAAGCCACCAACACCGCCACCAACACCTCAACCTTCACCGTGGAAATGTGTACACACCCTGAGTCATCTAAACTGGGTTTTTACAACTGTAATCAGTCCAGATGGGCAAACTCTGGCTAGTGGAAGTAGTGATAATACTATGAACCTATCCCACTAATAATATTTGTGCTACAAAGCTTAAGCTTATTGAGAACCGAAAACGAAAAATCAAGGTTTTCAAGCACATTTTACGAAAAGAAGTAGGGGTTTTTTGAATAGTGGGATAGGTTCATCAAGATTTGGCATCTGGACACAGGGAAATTGCTACATACTCTCACTGGTCATACAAAATGGGTAAGATGCCTTGCCTTTAGCCCAGATAGCCAAACTCTGGTTAGTGGCAGTGATGACAGCAACATGATGATTTGGGATCTCAACACAGGTAAATTACTCAGCATCCTCAAAGTACATTCAACCCCAGTTTTTTCTGTAATCATTAGTCCAGATGGTCAGACTGTCCTCAGTGGCGGTAGAGACACCACTATCAAGATTTCCCATATAGGCATGGGACAATTGTTGCACGTCCTCAAAGGTCATTCTTACTTGGTTTACTCCCTTGCCATTTGCCCAAAGCAGCAGATTTTAATCAGTGGTAGTGCAGACAATACCATTAAGCTATGGAATTTGAAGAGTAGAAAACTGCTACAAACTCTCAACGGGCATTCAGGTTGGGTGACTTGTGTTGCCGTTAGCCCTGATGGGCAAATTTTAGCTAGTGGCAGTTATGACCAGACTATCAAGTTATGGAACATCAGTACAGGTAAGCTAATTAAAAAACTTGCGGGACATCATAATTATGTTTGGTCTGTAGTTTTTAGCCCCGATGGTCAGCATCTCGCTAGTGGTAGTGCAGATCATACTGTGAAGCTATGGGATGTTAGTACTGGACAAGAACTTTACACTTTGGATAACCATTCGGATTGGGTTAACTCTGTCGCTTTCAGTCCTGATGGCAAAACTTTGATTAGTGGTAGTAGAGACATGACAATCAAGCTTTGGCGCTGCCATGTCTAAGACAAATTAAAAATTTAGATGATTTCAGTAAATTACTAGATTTTTATCAATCCATCAGATCACAGCGTAATAACATCCATCTTTGGGATACTCTTTCTTTTGATTAAGTATTAAGTCCCTAGAGATAGAGCCACTTGCTGATCACATAAGTTATCGTGAGAATTACCAACGATTAGGTAGCAAATAAAACCCAATATTTATCAGCAACATACATTTTTCAACTCATTAAAACCTCTTGTTCTTACAAAGCTTTAGTTTGTCAATATCAATATCGAGGAGTGAAATCAATAGCTATGTCTATTCCCAATGAATCTGAAAGCAAAAACAGTGAAGTCAAGAAAGAATTTTACACTGATACTAATGGTAATACTCACACTGACTTGACGCGAACTACTGAAACAGTCAAGAACAGCCCAGCTAATCCCAACTCTTTCAGTAACGGTTACGTACAAGGTCGAAATACTGAGCGTAGCAATCAGCAAGCTGATTTAGCCGAGCGTGACAATAACAATTCTAGTCGTGGTTTGCTGTTGGGTATTATCATTACTTCCCTGCTTGGTTTGGTTGTAGGTGGGGTCTGGTACTTCAACCAGCAGAATAACGCAGCCGTTAACAATACTGTGCCGGTCGTGGTTCCTGTACCGAGTAAGAGTAGTCCAACCCCCAATGCATCTCCTCAACCACAAACGAGGATAATCGAAAGAACTAGGGAAATACCTGTTCCTGTTGCTGTTCCTGTTCCTGTTCCACAACAGCAGGTTATACCTCCATCTGCACCTCGCCAACCGGATATTAACATTACTATTCCACCCCAGCAGCCTGCGGCAGAAAAAGCACCTTCTGTAACCCAGCCAACCCCGAAAGCGGCACAAAGTCCGACGGCAAATCCAACTAGTATTACTCCGACTTCGCAGAACAAGGGCGATACTTCTACTAATACTGTCGCTCCAGGTACGAAAAGTGATACCTCTAAAACCACTCCACCTCAAGGGGTAGACCAATCAAATAGTAAATCTAATAGCGGTTCTTCTACCACAGGTGATGCTACTACAGGCGGTTCTGGTCAATAACGGCTTCTGAACTTTTAGCCCACTTGATAATGCTGGCATTAATGCCAACATACAAGTGGGACAATTTTTAAGCAATATTTCGGAATTGTTGCGATAAATGAATGGTATTCAAGTTTAGTAAACATATGGTGTACCTGAACAAACAGAATGCTAGATTAAGAGCAAGGTACAAACAGGTTAAAAGTTAAATAAAACTTTCAAGTTAGAGCCTGTGCCTCCTGCTCTAATGTTCTTGCGATCGCTCCAAAGTTGTGGCATCCATTGAATGTATTTTTGCGTTGAGTTCAATGAGTTGTTTTGGAGGTTTTAGAACGCACAGCCAGAGAATGCCTGCCTAGTTGGAATATAAGGATGTGCATTTCTGAGTAAAGCGATCGCGAATGCTGTCCACCAAAATTTAAGTTAGTTACTTCTGAATTCTCTAATCTTCAAGAAACCGCCCCAAGCTGCTGATATTTTTCGATCATGGCTTTAGGCGGTTTCTGCTTTGAGCTAGCTAAAAAGTTCAGAATTGTTAACGACTAATTAAGGTAATTACAGTCACTTCTGGCGGGCAAAATAAACGTCCTGGTTTATAAGTTCCTAAACCACGATTGACATATAGTTGATTTTCTTCCACCTTGTGAAACCCTTGTGCCCACTCCCAATATCGCACTACTTTAGAACAGTCTCCTAAGAAAAATGTTACCCAACGCCGTAATTTTTTGGGAATTTGTTTGAGTAGCTTTTTATAATAGAATACTACAGGCCCAATGCCGGGAATTACGATGTGACCACCGTGGGTATGACCAGATAGTTGCAAATCTACGCGCCATTGTTGCAATATCTTGGCTGTATCTGGATTATGGGATAAAACGATGCGCGGTGTAACCGAGTCTAGTTGATTCATGACTGGTGTAGGGTAAAATTCCCGTGACCAATAATCAGCTAGTCCTACCAATGGTAATTCTTTTCCTAGTGGATAGGCGATTTCATTCCAAAGCACATGTACCCCAATGCTAGTTAACGCCTCTGTAACTTCTGCTTTGGAGTGGCTGTAATAGATATCGTGATTACCAAGTACGGCGTAGATACCACAGCGACTTTGCAGATGTTTGAGTCGAAGCACCAGTTGGTGAATTGGCGTCGGATCGTCAGTTACGTAGTCACCAGTTAATAGAATTAAATCCGGTTCAGCTTCGTTAGTAAGTGCGATCGCTTTTTCTAACATGTCTTCCGACAGCCGCAAACCATCATAGTGAAAATCTGACAACTGCACTAGCGTTGTACCTTGTAAAGATGCTGGAAGTTCCGCAATCTTAACCGTTATTTTATCTACTCTTAAATGTCCCGTAAACAACCAATGCATAAGGCAACCGATACTCCTCATACCAGCGCTTATAGCTTACCAAATATCAAAATGTAACTTGATAAACTGCAATAATTTATGTCACAAACTCCAGATACAATTAACTAATTGATTTATTTGAAATCGCTGAATTTAGTTATGGGGTTTTCTTTCTGCCTCCTGCCTTCTTATTCACCTTCTAGCGTGATTATAGTAACTTCTGGGCGGCAAAATAAGCGTCCTGGGAGGTAAGTTCCCAAACCCCGATTGACATATAGCTGATTTTTTCCTAGCCGATGAAAACCCTGTGCCCACTCCCAATGGTTGACTACAGAAACATTTACTTGCAAAAATGGGACTAGACGCCGCACTCTTCTAGGTATTTTTTTTACAAGCTTTTCGTAAAACAACGTCGCAGGCCCAATTCCGGGAATCACGATTTGACCACCGTGAGTATGACCCGATAATTGTAAATCGACTCGCCATGCTTGCAGTATCTCCGCAGTATCTGGGTTGTGGGATAAAACGATGCAGGGTGTATCGGGGTTTAGTTGATTCATGACTAGTGCGGGGTGGAATTCCCCTGACCAACTATCCGCCAGTCCAACAAGTGGCAATTCTTTTCCTAGTGGATAGGCAATTTCGTTCCAAAGGACGTGAATTCCAATGCTAGTAAGAGCATTTGTAACTTCTGATTTTGCGTGTTTGTAATAGACATCGTGATTACCAAGAACAGCATAGATACCACTGCGACTTTGCAGATGTTTGAGTCGAAGTACCAGTTGCTGAATCGGCGTTGGATCGTCAGTTACGTAGTCACCAGTTAATAAAATTAAATCTGGTTCAGCTTCGTTAGTAGCTGCGATCGCTTTTTCTAGCATATCTTCTGACAGCCGCAAACCATCGTAGTGAAAATCTGACAACTGCACCAGCTTCTTACCTTGTAACGATGCAGGCAACCCTGCAATGTTAACCGTCAATTTCTCTATACTCAACGGCCCAGATAACAACCAATGCATAAGACGTTCAATAAAGCTCAATCATAGTGCTTACAGCTTAACTGAACATTGTTGGTTTGTATGTAGCGACCAGTGCAAGTTATTGAAAATTTTATGAAATCTATAGATTTTAACGTATTTATACTTATTTAAATCAGACGTAACTTTCAGATGTAACTTTGCTGTTAATTTATGTCAGAGTATGGTGCATTTCTCTGAAAGGGTATATATATACTCGAAAACCCTCTGACTGTCTAATTAGTATATTTAAGCTTATCCACTAACGATTTTGGTAGGATTCAAGCTTTCAAATTTTTTGTTATATACCAATAAAACAGTCAGGGCGAAAACCCAGAAAATCCTGCTAGTAGATTAGCGTTTGATCTGGTTGGCGGAAGATGCTACCCGCGTGAAGATTTTATCAACTTAGCAGATTACATTGAAAGAAAACCTGGTATAGGAATTGTTAGAGCTAATTAAGACTTTTAATAAAATTCGTAATCGACCACCATACATCATCTTGATCTGTCCCGGTGCGTTATGCTATCGCTAACACACCCTACAATTAATGGATATTTTTTTAATTGGAAATTCTTTAACAGCGATCGCACGGCATTAGATTACCAGCAATTATTATTTTATTTATCAATAATTAAAAAAATAGCGCCAACCTAATTACAGGTTAGCACTATTTTTTTGTTTGATTTAATGCACAGTTAAAAATAGTTAAATGAATCTCCTAAGTTTTCCTCGCTCATTGTCCGCGATTCGTTTTTATACAGCACTACGGTTGGTTAATAAGTTCCACAGGAAAACCGCAATAATTGCACCAAGAACTGCTAGCGCAATACCAGGGATGCTAAGACTAGGAGCTGCTAAAGTTAAGGTTCCTGTACTGAAGAATACACCTAAACTACCGCCAACAAAAGCACCGATGATTCCTAGTACGATTGTTCCCAGGATTCCGCCACCTTGATGACCGGGGTAGATAGCCTTAGCGATCGCACCAGCAATTAGACCTAAAACAATCCAAGCAACAATATTCATTGTTTTTAATTCGGTAAACGTTTTTTACTCACAAATATATATTAGCAATCTTAATCTTTTGACCCCATCTACCATCAGAATTAATCATTAATAGCCATAAGGAATAGTTTAATTGCAACTAGGTTTTTTGATATACATCAGATTGCAGGTAAATAATCAATTAAAAAAAACTCCTAGTAGGTCTTTAACTAGGAGCTTATTAAACTATTGCTTGGTAATTGCAGTATATGGCTTTTTAATTAGCTCTATCCTCTACTAGAAGAATTAAGCTGAGTTTTCAAAGACTGTCTCTAAAGTAATGTAAAGGAAGCAAAATCAGGTGATTGAGACGATGGGCTATGACGCTCGTGATGCTCGTTGCGTTAAAGCGTCTCCCCTTCTCACATTGGGAGAGGCTAGCGCCTGCCGTAGGATGCCCGAACGCAAGAGCGTCTCCTTTAGGAGAAGGGCTGTAGGGATAAGACTCGCTCTAGCTCTAAGCGTTCGCGTAGCTTGCTTCCCCGTAGGGGTACGCTATCGGCGTCGCAACTTCATGTCTAGCTTTTAATTTTTAATTGGTTATCCCATCATCACTCTTCATGACTCGATGGCTGATAAATGGGAACAATCTGCGGTAAGACCAATGCGTACTTAGGAAAATCAGGCTTACCAAAGTTAGCAGCATAACGCCCAGAATCGTTACATATGCCTTAGTGCGCCACCAAAATCCCTTTAGTTGTGATGTACCTAGTTGCACAAGCTTCCACAGGCTGCCTATATCCACGCTTTCGGAATCGTGAATGGTGATTGGTAAGGATGTTGCTGTGTTTTGTCGGGCAATTGTCATTTTAATAACTCCTTTAGACCCAAATACTGAGATATTTAATCTTAAATTACGGCAACTCGATAGATTTACTGTTATTTATATGCAATATCTCATAGCTTGATGTCAGAAGCAAGCTTTAAGGGCATTGGGCATTAGGTACTGGGCATTAGTATTGAAAATTAGGTATTAGGAAAACTATTCTCTAGTCCTCAGCCCCTAATTCCCAGTCAAAATGCCTAATCAAATTTGGTTATCACAGTTGCAAAAACACCGAGCGATCGCAGTCATCCGCGCTTCTCAAATCGAAGTGGGACAGCAAATGGCAATGGCTGTAGCATCTGGGGGAATGCAGTTAATAGAGATTACCTGGAATAGCGATCGCGCCGGGGAATTAATCAGTCAACTCCGCTCAGAATTACCAGCCTGTATCATTGGCACTGGTACGCTATTCAATGTGCAGCAGTTACAAGAAGCGATCGCATCTGGGGCGCAATTCCTCTTCACACCTCATGTTGACCCCGCAATGATTCAAGCAGCACAAGAAAAAAATGTGCCCATCATCCCAGGAGCGCTGACTCCTACAGAAATTGTTACCGCCTGGAGTCAGGGCGCTAGTTGTGTAAAAGTGTTTCCCGTGCAAGCAGTGGGAGGGGCTGACTATATCAAAAGTTTGCAAGGGCCACTGGGTCAGATTCCCTTAATTCCTACGGGCGGCGTCACTCTGGAAAATGCCAAAGAATTTTTGCAAGCCGGAGCGATCGCTGTCGGTTTGAGCGGTGAATTATTTCCCAAAAAGCTTGTCACAGAGGGAAATTGGGAAGCGATCGCATCTGGAGCAAGAAAGCTGATGCGACAGTTAGCTTAACTTAGAATCAAATCATCAAAAGTTCACGTCTATTAAAGTAATAAATAGGGAAATAAAGGTGAAAACTGATAAGTTTCTCAAAACCCCATGATTTGAGTGTGAGTGTATCTAAAATGAAAAAACTGATTTATCCTGACTGGGTGCGTCACTTAAAAATACTCCTTACTGGTACAGCACTATCCTTAAGTGTTTTTACTACTAGTGGAACCAGTGAAGTTTGGGCGAATTCCAAAGATCAAGTGATTGCACAAACAATCCAGACATTACAACAATCGGATCAACGCTGGATTCAAATTAATCTTTCAAAGCAACGATTAATCGCTTGGCAAGGTGACAGAGTTGTTTATGGAAGTGCTATTTCCTCTGGCAAAAAAGCTACTCCTACTCTTGTTGGTACTTTTAAAATTCAATCCAAGTTCAAAACTACGCGGATGCAGGGAGAAGACTACGATGTTGACAATGTTCCTTATGCGATGTTTTACCAAGGTAATTACGCTATTCACGGAGCTTACTGGCATAAGACATTTGGCACTCCAGTCAGCCACGGCTGTGTGAATATAGCACCTAAACATGCTAAATGGCTATTCGAGTGGGCATCAATAGGGACACCAGTAGTCATCCAGAAATAGTAGGTAAAGCAGCCAAAAAGCAATTTAGGTAAAATCATAAATAACAATAAATCAAGACAATTGAGTGATTCCCAGCAATATTTGATGCTGGGAATCTTCGGAGTCGGAATTACTGAACTTAAAATAAAATATAGAAGAGGGCATTCAACAATTTGCCCAAAGAAATAAGCGTAAATCCTGACAATTCCTGTGTGAAATTACAAATGCAAATATGAATTCGGGGAAAGTTTGCATTTAGGCATTTAAATGACAGATTTTTTGTAAAGGCTGTCCTTTGTAATTAGTCATTAGGAATGTGGATTAAACAAAATGCAAAACTTCTGTTTCGTAGGGTGCGTTAACCAAGGGCATAACGCACCATCATAATATTTTTGGTGCGTTACAGAAGCCGTAACACACCCTACGAATAAATCTGTGTTCCCTAGTCAATAACAAATGACAAATGTGCAAATGGGACGCAGATTAGCTTAGGACTTGTCTTGAGAAGCATTAGCGGATGAATTGCGTAAATCCTCGACAGGAAGCTAGTAGTCACTCTGGAAATTTGTAGTTTTCCAGAAAATTACTTCACTTCATGATTTTTGCGTAGTTTATAAGATGAGGCACAATGCAAACCTGGATTCGCAGTGGTGGAATTCGTTCCTCTGGAACTTTTTGTACAAGCGTGGCGCTGATGGTGGTGACTTTATTCTCTTGGTCATCACCGTTAACAGGTACACCCAACTCGACTACAGCAACAGCCACGTCAGTTGATGAAAACAACATCACTGCATTTAATAATATCAGGCAAAGATCCCAATCTCGCTGGATTGAAATTGACCTGTCAGAGCAACGCTTACGTGCATGGGAAGGTAATAAAGTTATTCATTCATACCGCATTTCCACAGGTAAGCGATCGACTCCCACACCCATAGGTAGATTTCGGATTAATTCTAAGTATCGCACTCACCGGATGCGAGGCAAGGACTACAATATTCCTGATGTTCCTTACACAATGTATTTCTACAGAGGTTATGCTATCCACGGCGCTTACTGGCATCACCGTTTTGGGACTCCAGTCAGCCACGGTTGCGTAAATTTACCTGTTCAGCAAGCTCGTAATCTTTACAGCTGGGCTTCAACAGGAACTTTAGTAGTGGTGCGGAAATAATTCCTAATTAAGAGTTTCAATTACGAATTATCGTGAGGATGAATTAATCATTGCTGGAATTCTTACCTTGATGTATGGACAGGTGCGTTTACCGAATCTAACGCACCTGTCCATATATACTGTTAGACTAAAAACATATCTTCGAGGGATTCAGGAGCCATGAGCGCCACAATTACTCAACGACTTACCCTGAAGGAATTTCTGAAGCTCCCAGAAACAAAGCCTGCAAGCGAATATATTAACGGTGAGATTATTCAAAAGCCAATGCCGAAAGGGAGACACAGCCGCTTGCAAGCCAAACTCGGTGCTGTTGTTAATGAAGTTGCGGAAAATCAGAAGATTGCCTATGCATTTCCCGAATTACGGTGTACTTTTGGCGATCGCTCAATCATACCTGATGTGGCTGTATTTCAGTGGAAACGCATACCGTTCACCGTTGATTATCAAGTACCTGATAATTTTGAACTTCCACCAGACTGGACGATTGAGATTCTTTCGCCAGAACAAAAACCCAACAAAGTAATTGGGAACATTCTTCACTGTCTAAAGTATGGTAGCCGCCTGGGATGGTTTCTTGATCCTGATGACTTCAGTATTTTGGTATTTCTACCAGAGCAACAGCCAGTGCTACTCCAGGGAGAAGATTTTTTACCTGTATTACCAGAAATTGAACTTGCACTAACCGTCAACCAAGTTTTTGGATGGTTAAAAATGGGTGGCTAGAAATAACTCGGCTGAAATGAGAAGGTGCGACGCCTAATTCTCAAACAAACTAGTATCAACGTGAAAAAAGTTCCCTAATACCTTGGCCATCTCCTGAGTGATTTCTTGTTTTCCACTCATAACTTGAAAAACAACTTCTCTTGAACCGAGAATTGCTACTAAGTCAGCTTCCTTAACACTCTGAGCATCGATCAGATGGAGGAGCATTGAGTGTACGGTTGATTCTCCCATTGGATAATTTTTATCCTCATACTTTTCTATTAGAGCAATCAAGAGGTCTAATAATGCCGACTCTTCCAAAGTTCGGTTAATTCGATGAGACAGTTCCTCTGCTAGGGTAATAGCTTGCTCGTTTTCCTCATCTGTTTTGATAACCTTGGGTTGATATTGAGCAAGCAAACTAGCATAAGTTTCACGGTTAAAAGTAAGGGTCATTTTTCCATTTATCCTTATCGGATTCTGCGTGCGTAAAAATGTATTTAAGATAAATTATTTGGTCGCTGTAAACCAAATCAACTATCAGACGATATTTATTGCCTTTGATATTAAAAACAGTGAAATTCCCAACAGCTTCTGCTTCAGGCTAAACGGCTTGCACTTGGGCAAGATTATTCCATGCACTTTTATTGGCAGCTTTGTACCAGTTGTTAAGTGCATCACAAGAGTCAGCATACTTTTGACAAAATTCGCGCAGCTTTTTACGACTGATGATGTGCATTATATAGCGGTTCTCGGTTGAGTGAGGTACAAGAACCCCACCCCAACCCCCTCCCCGCTCTTCGAGAGGGGGCTATGATGTAGCTCATGTGATTAGGAAACGCTATATCTAGCTCAATTGTGCCACAAGTTGATTTTCCAAAAGCGTATCATTCGTTAACAAGTCTTCAACGGTGATTCGCAAAAAGCGTTGATCATCAACTTGAAAGAGAATTTTGATGCGATCGCTTCCAGGATATCCGGCTGGTGTCAGTTGGGCAATTGTTCTCGCGCCTTCTTGATCGTTGAGGGGTTTGACGCTGGTTTCGGTATTGTCCATCCGGCGCGTAATCAAGCGATCGCCATCAAAATAAACTTCAGTATTGCCTGTATCTGCTCCCAATTCTCCCATAATTAATTCAATGCTGGGCTGATTTTCCAAAGAAGCGCCTAAGACTAATTCCACTGGCTGACTCATTGGATATGCCTGTCCAGCTTTAATTAAAGAATGCCATTTGTGACGCTGATTGCGGCGATCCCAGTAGCGGATACCATAACTATGGTAGAGAAAGTCTTTGATTTGCACACCTTGAGCTAGCTGTAATGCACCTTGAGCGATCGCTTCAAAGGGACGTTCGCAACGGATTTTTTTTGGCTCAAAATACTGTTTTATCCATGTCTGCACTGCTGGTAATTGCACTGTCCCACCAACTAACAAAACTGCATTAATATCAGGAAGTTCTATCCCTTGGCGTTTTGCTTGCTGCAACAGTGTCGTCATCGACTCATCCAATAACTCAAAAAATGCGTGTTCTTTGAGGATATTTTCAAAAGTGTCGCGGTTTAGTTCCAGTTCATAACTTTCAAATGTCTCATCATCAAAATAAACTTCACTAGCTTGGTTTTGGGTTGATAGCTGAATTTTTACCCGTTCTGCCAATCGTGTTGTCAAGGGACTTATCGCCAACTCTTGAGTTTTAGCAAAGTAATCTACCAACCAATTATCAATATCAGTACCACCCAAATTTTGCCCAGCTTTCGCCAGGACACGGGCTGTTTTGACTTTTTGTTTTGAATCTTCAGCCAGGGACTTATTACCCCACTTGAGGATAAATCCCAGAGGCTTTGTGGTTGCTTGTACACCTTGATCCAAGCGGACAAGGGACAAATCCAAAGTACCGCCACCAAAGTCAATCACCAAGAGAATTTCTTGATCTGCCAAGCCATAACCCAAGGCGGCGGCTGTGGGTTCATCCAGCATCCGCACCTGTTCGACGGGAAGGGCTTGACAAACTTTCCCCAACCAGTGACGATAAGCTTCAAAACTGTCTACGGGTACGGTTAATATTAGAGAATCTAACCCACCTTGCAGAGGTGCTAGTTGTTCAATCACTTGGGTGAGAAACCATTGCCCTACTTTTTCAAAGGTGACAATTTGCCCATCTAGTTCGGGTAAGAAACCTTGGATATCTGCACCGATGCCCCGCTTGAAGCTGCGGAAAAATCGCGTTTCGCCTTTGAGGTCAAGACCGCGATCGCGTACTTGTTGCCCAACTAAGACTTTATTTTGGGCTGCGTCTTCAACATAAACCAAGCTGGGAATCAGTGGCGGATTGAGACTTTGTTTAATTGATAAACCTGGTAGATTCAGGGTTTCTGGCTGCTGGGTTACAGGGTTCCAACGAGCAATGACTGTGTTGCTAGTACCAAAATCGATTGCGATCGCCATATTTTATATTTATTCTCTCGCACGAAGAGGCCAAAGCTGCTTTATTTGTGATTATTCTCTATAAGCCACCAACAATGCAAATGCGCCCAGATGCTTACTTCTGCAAAGAAGCAAGCTATCCCAGATTTCTCATCACGGAGAAATCCCAACCCAGATATAGATTCTGTCCGGTGCAGCTAGTTTTTATCTGGACTCTGATGTCAAAACTAGTTCAGTCTGGCTTGTTTTGAAATCCGTCTATTTATTTCAATTTATTACTTCATTTTATCTGCTTCGTCTTGAGATTCCTCTGCTAGTTATTCAAGATTATTCGCTATTGACAATACCTCTGGCGCTAGCTGTTTCGTCTGTGCTGATGCAATTAATGCTCTAGTTGATCTGATTAGGACTGCTGATGAGCATTCTTACCTCACCCTAGCAGTAAAGGACTTAGGTCTTTTTGGTGCTGATAATGAAGGTGCAATTGTAACTTTAATCGAGTTAATCGCTTCCACTAAAGATGATTACCTATTATGCGAGGCGGTTGCGAGTTTAGGAAAAATTGATCCAGGTAATAAAATAGCGATCCCGGCTCTATTGGAGAGGATTCAAACATCTCAAGATGAATGTGGACGTTTGTATGCAGCTGAAAGCCTAGTAAAAATTGATCCAGGTAATCCAAAGGCGATCGCTACTTTATGCCAAATACGCTAAAGCAATCCGTATGAATATGAATCAATCTTGATGGATGCAGTTCAAAATTTAGAACAACTCGATCTAGAAAACAAATTGGTTAAAGAGAAGCTTAACGAAGTTATCCCTACTCTGATTCGATTTGTTCAAAACTTTCAACAAGATGACGAGAATAAAAACTGCTGTAGCAACGCCACTATTCGTCTATCCTATGAATCCTCTCTCTTGGATATAGCTGATATTTTAACGAAAATCCTCCAAAGCGAACATTTACCACAAGTAGTCATAACTCTAAAAGACTATCTAAGTAAACAGTTCTACAAAAACAATTCTTATCGCTACGAGGCTGTGTTTAACTTGATCTGGCATTGTGCCGAAAATTTAACTTACCCAGACTTCCACAAAGCAATGAACTAAACAACAAGCGCAGAGTTCTTATCTTCCTCCGCGTTCCTCTGCGCTTCCCTCCGCGTCCCTTTGCGTTAAAACATAAAATTAGATATTCATCGCGGTATTATAGCATAGCATCAAAGGTATTTCCTAAAGCTGTAACCCATCTAAAAAAGACACTTAAAACTAGAGAACAAGTAATCAGTTTTAAAGTTTTACAATTTTAAGTATCTCATCCCGTGTTTCTTCAGTTGATTTACCCTTTGTGTAAACAACAAACTTTGCTAAATCATAATTTGAATGATGCTTAACAAAATATTCGTTTAAATCAAACCCATTACTGACAATCCCACCATTACGTTCGTTAAGTATTTGGATAGATTCTTCTAAATCTGGAGAAGGAAGAATTAACACAACATTTATATATGGCTCTAAAACTTGTTGCACCCGTCTGAAAAGTTCGTCATCTTCATAAACAGAATGGCCTGCACCAAAATCAATAACACAACTGCTATAGGACTCATATTTGATTTTTGAAAAAACTCAGTACAACTCAAAGAGGCTTCTTCCCTACTCCCCACTCCCTACTCCCTACTCCCAGCCTACGCAAATAATTTCAGAAATCAAATCGGATTGCTATATATTCCGAAAGCACTCTTTCAACCGCGTAGGCTTCAAAGGGTTTCCAATAACGATAAATACCTTGAAATCCTTCTTTTTCTCTTATTTCCTGTGCTAGTTCCTCGTCATAATTTATTTCCTTATAGTAATCCAATCGTACATCGTCCATAGAACACTGTGGAATTTCTAACTTCTGGGCAAGTAGTTTTCCAAGGGTGCTTTTACCTGTACTAATTGGCCCAATAAGAATAATATCTGAAATCTTACGACTCATTTTAAAAAGCCTGAAGATTAGAAACAACTCTGCTATACAAATAAATAAGCCTTAGTTAGTTATAACTTCAACTCCTCCCTCATGCTCTCTTCCAGCACATCCAATAACCCATCCACATCCTTCCCAGCTTGCTCAAAGCAAATTGGTGGTGCTGGTTCCGGTACAAACTGAATTAACTTAATTTCACCCTTCCCAATCCCAATCATCACAACTTCCACTTCCGGCTTGTGGTTCTCGACAATTCCCAAAATTTCTTGCAGCCGATTCTCAACTTTAATATTTAAGTTCTCTATCTGCTCTTTTGGACAATAAACAAAATGTGGCGTTGGTAGCAAATCAATACCAACAGTACCCTGACTGTCACCATTTGCTAACCACAATCCCCAAAACAGCGCCGCTAATTCCTGCTGATTTGCTTTCACAAACTTATCCAACTGGCGACGCCACTTAGTATCACCTGATTCTGGTTGACTATTACCAAAAAACATAAATAATTTGTAATGAAGACACAGACAATAGGCGAAACCTATCTCAAACCTGACTGTACACGCCAGAGACTAGAATAAATTCCGTCTTTCTCCAGCAATTGCTCATGGGTTCCCGACTCTACTAATTTCCCATGTTCCATGACATAAATGCAATCGGCATTGCGGATGGTGGAAAGACGATGAGCGATCGCAATTGTAGTTCTATCGACTGTAATCCGTTCTAGCGATCGCTGGATTGCCGCTTCTGTCTCATTATCCACTGCTGAGGTCGCTTCATCTAAAATCAGAATGGGCGGATTTTTGAGAACTGCACGGGCGATCGCAATCCGTTGTCTTTGTCCACCTGATAACTTTTGTCCTCTTTCCCCCACAATTGTCTCATAACCTTCGGGCAATTCAATAATAAATTCGTGCGCCTCCGCTACCTTCGCCGCCGTGATAATTTCTTGCTCTGTAGTCTCAAAGCTGCCATAGGCAATATTTTCTGCTACAGTGCCATGAAATAGAAAGACATCTTGACTCACCAAACCAATACAGCGACGTAAATCTTGCAAATTTAAACTTTGCAAATCAATGCCATCCACGGTAATACTTCCAGTTTGCACTTCGTATAACCGCAACAAAAGTTTGACTAAAGTGCTTTTACCAGAACCCGTTGAACCGACAATTGCGATGGTTTTCCCCGCCGGAATATCCAAAGACAGATTTTTAATCACGGGAAATCTATCTTTATAGGCAAAATAAACATTTTTAAATTGGACTTCACCGCGCACTTCATCCACAGGTAGCGACACATCACCTGTATGAATAGCGATAGGAGTATCCAACAAATTCATGACTCGATTAGTAGAAGCCATTGCGCGTTGATATTGGTCAAAAGTTTCGCCTAATCTAGTTAGAGGCCACAGCAAGCGCTGGATTAAAAACACTAATACGCTGTAAGTACCTACAGACATTGTTTCCGAAACCACAGCCATCCCGCCATATAAAAGTAATGCCGTGAAACCCACCAAAATCAGCATCCGAATTAACGGTACAAAAGCAGCAGAAAGAGTAATTGCTTTAGAGTTACTGCGGCGATAAGCATCACTATCTAATTCTAAACGAGATGCTTCATAAGTTTCGGTGGTGAAACTTTTAATAGTAGTAATTCCGCTAATATTGTTTGACAAACGCGAATTGAGAAAACCTACCTTTTCCCGGACATCAGCGTAGCGAGGCGCAAGTAATCGTTGATAAGCAAAGGAACCCCAGAGGATAAATGGCATCGGTGACAAAGCCATCCACGCTACACTAGGAGCCAAAATGAAAAAAGCAGCGCCAATAATTAGAACAGTTGCGGAAACTTGGATAATATCATTTGCTCCCCCATCCAAAAACCGCTCTAATTGGTTAATATCGTCACTGAGGATAGACATTAAACCGCCAGTGCTGCGTTCTTCAAAATAAGCCAATTCCAACTCTTGCAAATGTTTGTATGCATCCAAACGCAAGTCATGCTGAATATTCTGAGCCAAATTCCGCCAAAGTCGAGCATAGGCGTACTCAAAAACAGATTCTAGTATCCAAATGATCACAGTCAGGAAGGAAATAATCAAAAGTTGTTGAAAGACATCGCGTACGCCTAACTGGGCAATTATGGAATTCTGCTGCTTGACTACGACATCCACCGCCACACCAATTAAGCCGGGTGGTGCTAAGTCGAAAAACTTATTGAGGATAGAATAAGTAGTCGCCAGCCAAATTTGTTTACGATACTGGTGTCCATACTCAAGCAAACGCTGGAGAGGATGCGTTGAATGTTTACGCCTTCTTGATACCCGATGAGATTTTAATCCAGTAGCCACGGCTTTTTGCGGTTTTGTGCAACTGATATTAACACAGAACAAAGTCCTGAGGAGCCAGTGTGTTGGAGAGCCTAATATTTGTGCTACAAAGCCTAAGCTTATTAAGAAATGAAAACGAAAAATCCAGGTTTTCAAGCATATTTTACGAAAATAAGTAGGGATTTTTAGAATAGTGGGATAGGTTCTATCCAATCTCAAAATCCCCCAAGAAATTGGGGGATTTTGACTGCCTACTTCCAATCTCTTAAAATGTAAAAGTAGTCCGAAGTACACCTACAGTCGTAGTCTCATTGTTGCTGTTACCTTCTGGGTTAAAGAGAACAAACGCACCAGGGGTAATGCTGATATTATCGCTAACTTGAAAGCGGTAATAGGCTTCTAAATGGTAAGGAGTCGCCCGATTGTCGCCTGTGGGCGTAAGTTGAGCAGAACCACCAGTATCAGTACGGTAAAGCGGCTGACCAAAAAGAATCCCGGCAGTGTTTCCTGACTTGAATAAATCTCTGAAGTGAATTCCCGCCATCCAACTTGTAAAGGTGGTGGAAGCATTCACGCTATTTGAAGCAGCATCAACAAATATTGCTGCACCGTAGCCAGATAATGCTATTTTGGGAGACAATCGCCATGTTACCGTACCGCCAACAGAGTTGAGTGTGAGCGGTGTTCCAACTGCAACTCCTGCTAAAGCACCGATATCACTACTAACTAATCCTGTAGCCAAAATATTGATTTCGTGATAACTGTGGGCATAGTTTAAACCAATATCCAGAGAGGAACTTGGCTTGAAGGTTAACTGTGTGGCAATAATACTACTACCACTAAATAAACCTGCTCCCAAAGGTGTAGTAGAAACTCCTGGTACTGCCTCAGTCGCAGATTTTTCGGGCAAATTGGCATTTACACTGCCGTATAAAGCTCTTAAATCCAAATTTGGCGAAATGTTAAAAATAAATCCCGCCGCCGATGCTAAACCAGTACCCGAAGTCCCACCAGAAACCCGTAGCACAGGATTCAAGCCGCCAAAACGAGAAATTGACTCTTGTCCTTCACCATAAAAAGGCGTAATTGCTGGGAAAGCATCTGATGTCTCTGCCGCAGTTCCCACAAACAAGGTTAATTTATTAGCGACGGGAAAGACATACAGCAATTTGTAAAGCTGAACACTATTTGCGCCAACACTCGACAAAGTATTGACATTTAACCCCGGAAATTGCGGCTCAAAACTGGTACGAGCGCTACTTGCACTTAAAAGTGGCGCAGCTAATCCTAAACTTTGTTGTAGGCTACCCTGTCCATCGGCTCCACCCAAAAAGTTATAGGCTTGCAATCCAGTAATTAATGAATCTTTACCAGTAAAGCTAGTGGTGAGATTTAACCGCACTCTATTGACTAGCATGATGTTCGAGTCGCTGTTATTAGGAGCGCCGCCGCTAGCACCAACACCAGCGATAATTACCTCTCCATTGAGTTTGGTCGTAGTAGAAAACCGATTTGCTTCTAGTTCTGCTGTGCGAGCTTCTACAGCATCTACTCGACTCCGCAATGTTGCCAATTCCGCCGCAAATTGTTCTTGTAGTTTCTGCAACGTGGCTAAATCTTCTTTCTTGACCAAATCAGCAGTTGCAGTTGCAATCAGTTCGTTGATTCGCTCTAAACAAGCATTTAAGCCAGCAGCAAATTCATAGCGAGTCATCGCCCGATTACCGCGATAGCTTTGATTGGGATAACCTGCGATACAACCATAGCGCTCGACTAAAGATTGGAGTGCCTGAAAAGCCCAATCAGTCGGCTGTACATCAGACAATTGGGATACGGATGTTACTTGTGCAAGTTTGTATGAGGTTGGAGATGAACTTGCAGGTTGTGGTATGATTGGCTGCCACAAGTTAACAGCAGAATCTACTCCTATATCTTGAATTTTTTGCTGTTGATTGACTGAAGGTAAGTTTTTTTGAGTCTCATTAGCTATCAGCAATTTACTGGAGATATTATTTGTTAAATCGCTTTGATGAGAATCATTTTTTTGATAGCTGCCATCATCTTGATTAACAGTTACATTTTTATCTGCAATTTCTAAACTGGGAAGGGCTTGCACAGGTGATAACCCAGCAATTAAACATAATAATCCCATCCCACTAGCATAAGCTAGTAGATATTTTGCCATGATAACTCCTAACACCTATAAAATAGTGGAAAAATTCATTGCGATTTTAAAATAGATTGATAAGTAAATTTAAAGTATATTTATAAAAAAATCTTATAAACTTTAAATTTTGAATATCAGGATTTTTTTCCTGAATTGACTTACCAGAACCTCAGCTTATATCGCAAGTATTAAATTATAGTAAATACTATTTTGGGAAATAATTAACCATAAATGATATTGGTAGTTATTATAATTACTATTGACAAAATAATAATTACATAAGTCTAATTTTGTGATATCGAATATAGGAATATTGATAGTTATTATAATTACTATTGACAAAATAATAATTACATAAGTCTAATTTTGTGATATCGAATATAGTATTGAGCCGACATCCGCGACTCAATATCTACCAAAGAATAATTTACTCAAAAAAATCAAGAGGCTGCGATCGCTGCTCAATTTGGTGCAGGCTAAGATCGGGAAGAAAACAGTTAGAAGGAATTCCTCCACCATTATCAGTGGATCTACTGTAATGCGTTCCAGCGACCGCCAGATTGCCGCTTCTATTTCATTATCCACCGCCAAGGTAGCTTCATCTAAAACCAAAACGGGCGGATTCTTCAAGACTGCACTATACAAGTTAATGACAATATAATTTTGACTTTTTTTGGAGATGTCTATAATAAAAGAGCTTTTCCCCCCAGGCTCTTTGAGGTTCCGGGTATTATACTTAATTGCCCGGATATCATATGACATCTATCTGTGCATCAACAAATTGTGTATGAGAGTTGAAACGGAATATGGCAATATCTGATATCCTCGAAGAACCACAGCGTCTGAGTCGCTTGTTTAGTGGACTGCGTGGCGATTTGACGGGAGGACTGACAGCAGCAGTGGTTGCCTTGCCTTTGGCTTTAGCCTTTGCGGTGGCAAGTGGAGTAGAACCAAAAGCTGGACTTTACACCGCTATTGTGGCGGGAATTGTAGCGGCAATTTTTGGTGGTTCCTCAGTCCAGATTACAGGGCCAACAGGGGCAATGGCTGTGGTTTTGGTGGGAATTGTCGCCAAGTACGGCATTGAGAAAGTTTGGATTGCTGGGGTAATGGCTGGGATTATCCAGATTGCCTTGGGGGTTGCCAAACTTGGACAGCTAGTGAAGTTTATTCCTTATCCAGTGACGGCAGGCTTTACCAATGGTATTGCCGTAATTATATTTTGTGGTCAATTAAATAATTTCTTTGGTTTACAAGTACCGCGTAGTGAACATTTTCTGCCGGGACTTTGGCAAAGTGTAACTCATGTAGAAGCTTTAAGCTGGGCTGCTGTTGGGTTGGCAATGGTGGTGATTGCAACCACGGTTTTGTGGCCCAGGATTAATTCTACAATTCCGGGTTCTTTAATGGGATTGGTGTTGGCAACAGCGATCGCTTCTTATTTCCATCTGGATGTACCCACAATTGGCAGCATTCCGCAATCTTTACCAATGCCCCAAGGTATTCCCCACTGGAATGATTTTAGCGTGATTCGGGAACTAATTAATCCAGCTTTGGCTTTAGCAGCATTGGGAAGTATTGAATCGTTGCTATCGGCGGTGGTGGCTGATGGGATGACGGTGAGCGAAAAACACAATAGCGATCGCGAATTAATTGGTCAAGGATTGGCAAATATTATTGTCCCATTTTTTGGTGGCATTCCGGCAACAGGTGCGATCGCTCGGACTGCTGTGAATGTCCGTTCTGGCGCTAAAACCCGACTGTCTGGGGTAATTCACGGCGTTGCCTTAGCCATTATTGTTTTAACTTTAGCACCCCTAGCAGCACAGATTCCTTTAGCAGCACTTGCTGGGATTTTGATGGTGGTTAGCGGGCGGATGATTGAGTGGGAAGGCATTGGTTTGTTAATGCGTGCTACCTACTCCGACTTTGCGGTGATGATTCTCACCTGGCTAGTGACAATCTTGTTTGACTTAGTTCTCGCTGTCGAAGTGGGATTGATTGCAGCCGGAGCCTTATTCATCAAACGGATGAGCGATTTAAGCCTAGTCAAAATACCTGAAACCGAAGTATTTCCCCCTGGTACTCCTCTGGAATTAGGTAAGGAAATTGCCGTTTATCGGGTAGATGGCCCCGTATTTTTTGGTGCTGCTGAACGGTTTGCTACCTTTCTGCGCGATGAACCGGAAGTGAAGTATTTAATTCTACGCTTGCGGTTTGTGCCAAATATGGACACAACTGGGTTAGTAGCCTTAGAGGATATTTACCATGATATGGAACGGCACAATTGCCGCTTAATTCTCACAGGTTTACAACCCGAAGTCAAACAACTATTAGAACGCACAGGATTGTTAAAAACAATTGGGTTATCAAATTGTTTTGAAACAACGACAGATGCGATTTGCTCTATCTCTCCTCAGATTGTAGGATGTTCTCTACCTGTAGCAGATGATTTGAAAACAAAAGAATTGCTGGAATTAAATGAATGACAAGATTTTGCTCTCTTGATGGCAAAATAAATACCTGTAATGACAACTGAAACCTAAGAGGATGTTTTAAAAGTCCCCTTGTCGGGATCAAAAGGTTCTAGATCCCTCTAAATCCCCCGATAAATTGGGGGACTTTGATTCCGGTTCCCCCCTTTTTAAGGCAGTAGGGAGGATCAATTAAGTGCCTAAAAGCACAGCCAAACACTTTTCAAACATCCCTTAATACTTCCAGGATTTATACCATTTCTTTGTGAGGCTGCGCCAAATTTTATTGGCTTCTTACTTACTTTCTTTCTTTGTGTCCTACCCTGCGGGAAGCCACAACTTTTGGAAACCAGAGGCGTAGCTTGCTTCTTTGCAGGAGTACGTGTCTATGCGTTCTTCTCTGCGAGACGCTGCGCGAATGCGGTTCGTTCCTTATATAGTTTGGCGGATCTTCATACAGAATTGGTATTACGGACTGAAAACCTAAAACCTAGATCTCCCCTTTTTAAAAAGGGGGGAACCGGAATCAAAGTCCCCTTTTTTAAGCTACGGTGTACACACATCTCTATACACGATGCAAAATATCGTGTGATCCCTCTAAATCCTCCTTGAAAAGGGGGACTTTAAGAGGTTTTACCCCCCTTTTTAAGTGGGGTTGAGGGAATCTACCGAGGCAAAATATCATTAACCCAAGCGTATTGATCCATACTCGCCTAAAGGTTGATGTTTCTTCTACATTTTCTGAGATTATGAAAAGAATATGAGAATATTTAACGGCAAAGTAAATGACTCCCCCAGAAAACAGACCTAGCTTACCAGAGGTTCACCGTAGTATTAAAGTTCCTAACAGCAGCAGCTTTTGGCGTAAGATGCTGGCTTATACAGGGCCAGGGTATCTGGTTTCAGTCGGATACATGGACCCTGGAAACTGGGCAACAGACATCGCTGGCGGGTCAAAGTTTGGTTATACTCTGTTAACAGTGATCCTGCTCTCGAACTTGATGGCGATATTACTGCAATCTTTGTCTGTACGTTTGGGAGTTGCTACAGGGCGAGATTTGGCGCAGGCTTGTCGAGACTATTTCAGCCGAAAGGTGAGCTTTTATTTGTGGGTACTGTGTGAGATTGCGATCGCCGCTTGTGACTTAGCAGAACTATTGGGAAGTGCGATCGCCCTGCAACTTTTATTCGGTATTCCCTTGATATGGGGTGTGTGCATCACTGCGCTGGATGTTTTGGTATTGTTATTCCTGCAACATAAAGGCTTTCGCTATACAGAAGCCTTGGTAATAATGCTGGTAGCAACAGTAGGCATCTGTTTTACAGCAGAAATTCTGTTTTCCCGCCCTGATATGGGGGGAATTTTGTTGGGATATCTGCCCAAGAGAGAGATTTTACAGAATCCAGAAATGCTCTACATTGCTATCGGTATTTTAGGGGCAACAGTGATGCCTCACAACTTATATTTACACTCCTCAATTGTGCAAACCCGTGATTGGCAACCTAATACTGAAAAAAGATGGGAAGCAATTAAGTTTGGCACAATTGATTCAACTTTTGCTTTGTCATTAGCACTGTTTATCAACTCAGCGATTTTAATTGTGTCTGCTGCAACATTTCATTTTTCTGGTAATCAGAATGTGGCAGAAATTCAAGATGCTTATAAATTACTTTCACCATTATTAGGAGTTAGTGCTGCCAGTGCTATTTTTGGCATCGCTTTACTTGCTTCTGGGCAAAGTTCAACACTGACTGCAACCCTGGCAGGACAAATTGTTATGGAAGGCTTTTTGCAATTTCGCTTTCCATCTTGGTTACGCCGTTTAATAACCCGTCTGCTTGCCATCATTCCAGCGTTAATTACAATCATTCTTTTTGGTGAAAAGAGTACAAGTAGCCTGATAGTTCTCAGTCAAGTTATCCTCAGCTTACAGTTACCGTTTGCAGTGATTCCATTGGTGATATTTACGAGTAATCGCCGCTTGATGGGTGAGTTTGTGAATCCCTTATGGTTAAAATCTTTAGCCTGGTTAGTTGCTATTATTATCGTTGGCTTAAATGTTTGGTTATTATTACAAATTATTTTGGGATGGCTGTTCCAAGTTCCCAGTTAAGATGAAGTAACAGATCCTTGGCAATCCAATGTCGTGCTACAAGTTATGAAGGGGTAAAGCCATGAACCATGTCAAGCGAACAATAGTCCTCTTGGGAATAACGAGTGTACTGAGTGTAATGCCTGCTGTTTATGCACGAGAAGCACAAATACCTCTGAAGGCGGCGAACTTTCAAGATTACTATAACCAAGGGGTGCAAAAGCTTGAGCAAGGCAACTTCAAAGGAGCGATCGCAGATTTTGATTCTGTAGTGCGGCTGAATCCACAATTTTATGAGGGTTTTTGCCTTCGAGGTTTGGCTAAATCTCAATTAAAAGACTTCAGTGCAGCAATTACTGACTTTAACCTAGCGCTGCGTATAAATCCCAACCATACAGATGCTTATAATGGTCGGGGAATCTCTTATGTAGAACTAGGAGATTTTCAGAAAGCCATTGCCGACTTTAATCAGACAGTGAAAATTGATCCAACCTCACAAGATGCTTATTACAATCTAGGACTAGCCCATTTTAGACAGGGAAATCATCAACAAGCAATTGCAGACTTTAACCAAGCACTACAAATCAATCCCAACCTAGCTGATGCCTACGGCAATCGAGGACTGGCACAATATGCTTTAGGAGATAGTAAGAGTGCTGTCACAGACCTTCAGTCAGCTGCAAGATTATTTCTTAAAAAAGGCGATACCCAAGCTTATCAACAAACACAAGCCCTGATTCAGCAAGTTCAGCGTTAGTAATTTGTTCAGGGTAATATAGAAGCATTAAGAATCCCGCTTTTGTTGCAAATCGGATTCAGAGAAATTTAAATACTCAGAGTGATTTAGATTTAACTGAGTAACAAGATTATTTTTTTAGTTTCATCCCAAATAATATTTGCGTCAAATTGAATCGTTTATCAAAAAATGGGATCGCAAATATTCGCCCTCTATCATTGGCAAAACAACAGTTGCGATCGCTTGCTGTTGTATCAATACGGTTCGGTTAACGTGTTTATCTCTCGAAGATCCCCCCAACCCACGCCAGTCGCTCCACTTGGGGTCTCCCCAAGTGGAGCGCTGGCTCCCCTTAAAAAGCTACCGTGTATACACAAGTCCTAGTAAAGTAGGTGGAGAGGATTTTTGAGAAGCAAAAACTATGGATAATCCCATCTTCCTCAAAAAAGCTGGATTAAATTTAGAAGCAACACAGTTAGAGTCTAGTATTGCTGTGCAACGCCTTACAATCCTTGCTTTATCAGTAGCCGTGCGAACCTTACAAATGGTTGAAGGGCGCGACAATACTCAGCTTTCTGCCGAGCTTACCTTTTGTGTTGAGCAGCAGCAATGCTTATCTCAAATTAAATCTTCTGTTGAAGGAGATACCAAAAAACTGCACAATCCTTATCCACGGGGTTGTTTGCCTTGGGCTACTTGGATCATTGCTCGACTTGGTGGATGGTCTGGTTATACCTCTGGGAGACCTCCTGGAATCCCTACCCTTGTTCATGGTTTAAGACAATTTGAATCCATCTTTCTTGGCTGGAAACTCGCTCTGGGTGGACTTGTGTATACACGGTAGCCTTTTTAAGGGGGGAACCGGAATCAAAGTCCCCCAATTTATCGGGGGATTTAGAGGGTTCTAGAACCTTTTGATACCGACAAGAGGACTTTTCAAACATCCTCTTAGAAAGAGTAGTAGAAAAGGGCTAAGGGGAAATAACGATCGCATCCCTATTTGAAATTCTCTGATCGCAAAACTACGTAAAAACACCGCATTAAAAGTATAATTTACCATAAATTATACAAGAGACTTAACATCCACTGATATATGTGAAGCAGAAAAGTAAAAGCCCCACTCAGTTTTGAGCAGGACTCTGTGAAGTTTTATTGCTAAAATTAAAAACCTTTATCTTAGAAAAAGTTCATTATTGTAATAATGCTAACGCTAGTCAAGATCATTAAAGCACCCATAATTATAGATTCGCCTAAGCGATTGGGGGATTTTGAAGTGTTCATTTAAGTAAAATCCTATTTATTAATTGTTTCTTAACCATATCAAAATCAGTATAAATATCTATAAAAGCATTGTAAAACTTAAACTACCGTAAATTTTCTTAGTAATTACTGTAATTTATACTTATGTATTCATTTTTACTTGCCATAGGTTATTTTCATAGTCTTCCCACTCCCCATTCTCCATTTCCACAATGTAGTAATTCCCGAACAGAATAATTACCTTATCTCCGAGCGGAATACGGGCCTTTATAGGCTAAAATAAATCTTAATCAAGGTAAAAATATTTGAACAGAAGATTATCATGACAGTTTCCACGGCATCTAGAAACCAAACGATCGCTTTTGACTTAGAAAAATTAAATCAGCAATTTGAAACTGCCACTCCCAAAGAAATACTGGCATGGTCTATAGAGAATATCCCAACGGAACTGGTGCAAACGAGCGCCTTTAACGTGGATGACATGATAATTACCCATATTCTTTACAGTGAACTGAAGCATCCCGTTCCTGTGATCTTTCTCGACACCTTGCACCACTTCCCCCAAAGCTTAGAATTAGTTGCCAAAGCCAAACAAGTCTACAACCTGGATTTGCAAACTTACAAAACTCCCGATGTAGACACCCGCGAAGCCTTTGAAGCCAAATACGGCGATAAACTCTGGGACAAGGATATTGCCCAATTCCACCACATTACAAAAATTGAACCACTGCTACGGGGTCTAGACGAACTCAACAGCATCGCTTGGATAACCGGACGCCGCCGTGACCAAGCAGTAACCCGTGCGAATATGCCCATATTTGAATTAGACGGTAAAGGTCGGCTGAAAGTAAATCCTATAGCCGCCTGGACACGCCAAGACAGTTGGGTTTACGTGGCTGAACACGGAGTCATCTACAACCCCTTGCACGACCAAGGTTATCCCAGCATTGGCGACGAACCTATCACCACCAAAGTAGGCGAAGGCGAAGACGAACGCGCCGGACGCTGGCGGGGAAGTGATAAAACAGAATGTGGAATTCATATTTAGTCGTTACGTATTGGTCATTAGTCATTAGTATTTAGACAAATGACTAATGACTAAGGACAAATATGATTAAAATCCTCCACCTCTCCGACATCCACATGGGAAGCGGCTTCTCCCACGGACGAATTAATCCCGCGACTGGATTAAATACACGGTTGGAGGATTTTGTCAACACCTTGTCTATATGTATTGACCGAGCGCTGACAGATGCTGTAGATATGGTGATATTTGGTGGTGATGCTTTCCCGGATGCGACACCACCGCCCTATGTACAACAAGCTTTTGCTAGCCAGTTTCGCCGTCTCATGGATGCCAATATTCCCACAGTACTGTTGGTGGGCAACCACGACCAACACTCCCAAGGACAGGGAGGAGCGAGTTTAAATATTTACCGGACTTTGGGAGTGCCAGGATTTGTTGTTGGTGATACATTAACTACTCACTGCATCGAAACCCGCAATGGTAAAGTGCAAGTAATCACCCTCCCTTGGCTGACCCGTTCTACCCTGATGACTCGCCAAGAGACTGAAGGTTTGTCTTTGGCCGAAGTCAACCAATTGTTAACGGAACGTCTGCGAGTTGTCTTGGAAGGGGAAATTCGCCGTCTTGACCCCGATGTGCCAACTATCCTTCTGGCTCACTTAATGTCTGACAATGCTACCTTGGGCGCAGAACGCTTTTTGGCAGTAGGTAAAGGCTTTACTCTACCCCTATCTTTACTGACGCGACCTTGTTTTGATTATGTAGCGTTGGGACACGTCCACCGCCACCAAAATCTGAATAAATCCAACAACCCACCGGTGATTTATCCAGGGAGTATTGAGCGGGTAGATTTTAGCGAAGAAAAAGAAGACAAAGGCTATGTAATGCTGGAACTGGAGCGGGGAAGCGCTGAATGGGAATTTTGTCCCTTAACAGTTCGGACTTTCCGCACCATTGAAGTGGATGTCTCGAAAGCAGATGATCCCCAGGCGGTATTAATGAAAGCGATCGCTAAGTATGATATTCAAGATGCTGTAGTGCGGCTAATTTACAAACTCCGCTCTGAACAGATGGATTTAATTGATAGTTCTTCTCTACATACTGCTTTAAGTGCCGCTCATACCTACACCATTCAAGCAGAATTAGTGAGTCAATTAGCCAGGCCCCGGATTCCTGAATTGAGTGCAAGTAGCAGCATCGACCCAATGGACGCCTTGAAAACTTATTTGAACAATCGCGAAGACCTCAAAGACATAGCAGCATCAATGCTGGATGCAGCACATAAGTTGCTAGCAGATGATGTGGAAGTCTGGCTGGAAGCAGCAACTAGTGAGTAGGATAGATGCCAATACGGTTCGGAAAAGATAAAGTTATCTGTTGAGGTGAGCAGGGCGAGAGGAGGAGCAGAGGGAGAAAGAATTATTGCTCAATAACTCTTTTTCCTCCCCTGCCTCAAGAGCTTATGCCAACCGGATTGGGATGGATGCCAATTATATTTTCATCTTCTAAATCGGGTTTCCTGGCAAGCTGCTAGAACCCTTTGATGGATTGTCCGATACAGGTTAGGATAATCCATCAATTAGAGGAAAAACTTCAAGCACGCTTAATCGCGCTTTTACATGAAAACCACCCAAATTTGTATTTGGGCAGATTTTTTAGGAGTTTGCTACTCTACTATCAATTGTTGTTTTTCTTCTAGCCAGAGGAAATTTTTGACTCAGTAAAAAAAGTTATCGAGCCTTGAATAAGCTACTCTTTACAGGTAAATCTTTTCGTTTTATGGCTTTTGTCCTACCGCTAATCATCTGGTGGGGATACAAAGAAGTACAAAACCAATTTGTACAGCCGCAAGCAGTTATAGTGTTGGGTGGTTCAACGAGACATTTAGAGCGAGAGAAGTTTACAGCAAAATTTGTTCGCGAGCATCCAAATATACCAATTTGGATAACTGGGGGTAGTCCACCTACATTCACCCGACGAGTGTTTACCAAAGCTGGTGTAGATCCCAAACGTTTACACTTGGACTATGAAGCCGTAGATACAGTTACTAATTTTACTACCTTGGTGGATGATTTGCAAGCTCGCGGCATCAAGAGCGTTTATTTGATTACTTCAGACTTCCATATGCGCCGGGCTTGTCTCATCGGCGAAATTATTTTGGGTAGTCGAGGTATTTATTTAAAACCAGTGTCAGTTCCTTCAGAAAAACCCCCTGAATCTATCGAAAAATCTATTCGCGATGGAGCTAGAGCGATACTTTGGTTAGCAACTGGTTACACTGGTGTGGATGCAGCTAAAAATAAACGGTAAATCATCAGTGGGAATTTGCATGAACTTGGCCTAACTCAATACAGGTAAATTAAGACAATCAATGCCAAGAATCGTGGTATTAACTAAGTAATAACAGACACATGAAACTACAATTATCGAAAACTAGTGCAACACTAACCTTCAAACAACACTAACCTTCAAATCAATTAACAATTTTTGCTCATTTGTTTGCTTGGTGAATACTTTGCGTCCACCAAAGTTTCGAGCGACGGCTTGGGTAACTTGAATTTACCTGTGTAGTTCGGGGAAAAAAACGTCCCAATTCCCTCCACAATTTGATACCCTAGCTTAAACAGATTTGAGAAAAATTAAAGCGTGGAAATTCAACTTGGGCGGGGAAAAACAGCTCGCAGAGCTTACGGAATAGATGAAATTGCTTTAGTCCCCGGTAACAGAACACTAGACCCCAGTTTGGCAGATACTAAGTGGCGGATTGGCAATATAGAGCGAGAAATCCCGATAATTGCCAGTGCGATGGATGGCGTAGTAGATGTTCGCATGGCTGTACGTTTGTCACAGTTAGGAGCATTAGGTGTCCTTAATTTAGAGGGGATTCAAACTCGCTATGCTGATCCAGAGCCAATATTAGATCGGATTGCCTCTGTAGGGAAAGATGAATTTGTTGCCCTGATGCAAGAACTCTATGCCGAACCAATAAAGCCAGAATTAATTGAACAACGTATTCAGGAAATTAAACAACAAGGTGGCATTGCGGCGGTGAGTGCAACTCCAGCCGGTGCAAGTAAATACGGTGAGGCTGTGGCAAAAGCTGGGGCAGATTTATTTTTTGTGCAGGCTACGGTGGTTTCTACTGCACATCTGTCACCAGAGTCTTTAGTACCACTCGATTTAGCAGAATTTTGCCGTTCCATGCCCATCCCCGTGGTGTTGGGGAATTGCGTGACTTATGAAGTCACTTTGAATTTGTTGAAAGCTGGGGCGGCTGGGGTACTGGTGGGAATTGGGCCTGGTGCCGCTTGTACTTCTCGTGGGGTGTTGGGTGTGGGTGTGCCGCAGGCGACTGCGATCGCAGATTGTGCTGCGGCACGAGATGATTACTACAAGGAAACTGGCAACTATATCCCCATTATTGCTGATGGCGGTTTAATCACCGGTGGCGACATTTGTAAATGCATTGCCTGCGGTGCTGATGGTGTGATGATTGGCTCCCCCTTTGCCAGAGCCGCCGAAGCCCCAGGACGAGGTTATCATTGGGGTATGGCGACTCCTAGCCCAGTTTTGCCTCGTGGCACCCGGATTCGCGTTGGTACCACTGGTAGCCTAGAGCAAATCCTCATTGGCCCAGCAGGATTAGATGATGGCACTCACAATCTTTTAGGAGCCTTAAAGACGAGCATGGGTACCTTGGGAGTCAAAAATATTAAAGAAATGCAGCAAGTGGAAGTTGTGATTGCACCTTCCCTATTAACCGAGGGTAAAGTTTACCAAAAAGCTCAACAATTGGGTATGGGGAAATAAAATTTGGGCATGGGGCATGGGGCATCGGCATAAGGGACACAAAGGGGACAAGGAGAATAACCAATGCCCAATGCCCAGTGCCCCATGCCCAACATCAAATTCTTTAATAAATTTTTCCAGCCCCCTAAACAATTGCTGGAAAAATTCGATATGTCGCCTACAATAGAGATAGCGGAGACGCATGTTTCCGTTCACTCCTCACACCACACTCCGCCCGGACTACTGTTCGGGCGGTTCCTTATGTTTATAAATAAATTCTAGAGCTTCTTTGCAAATGTACATCCTCGCACTTCCAAGCTGAGGTTTTTGCTATGGTAGAATTTTCACCAAGTTCAGATATTATTGGCGAAGGTTTTAGGCATGTCAACAGCCGCACAAGTTACCGATTCTAGTTTCAAGCAAGAAGTACTCGACAGCGATGTACCTGTTTTAGTTGACTTTTGGGCACCCTGGTGCGGACCATGCCGTATGGTAGCTCCTGTTGTCGATGAAATCTCCGAACAGTACAAAGGTCAAATAAAGGTCGTAAAAGTCAATACGGATGAAAATCCTAATGTTGCTAGTCAGTACGGCATCCGCAGCATTCCCACCTTAATGATTTTTAAGGGTGGACAAAAAGTGGATATGGTGGTCGGTGCTGTGCCTAAAAGTACATTAGCTTCCACTCTCGAAAAGTATCTTTGAAACTCAATCGACAATAAAATCCTCTTGAGTTATCCATGTTGTTCTAACTTTAGGTTAATTTTTATAAACAAGTTTGAGAGGGACAAATTTCTGGTCTCTCAAACTTGTTTACATTTGTATACAGTTTCCGATTCCGAATATTTTTAGGAGTTTTCTACTTCAAAAACAACTCCCTAATTCCCGCACTACCAATTTCCACTGCTAGCGCCGCCAAGAGAAAACCCAAAAGCTGAGTCACAATCACTCTACCTTCTGCACTAATCCACTGGTCAATCAGATTGCTAAACGCAAAATCAACCAAGTGACAAACATCGCCCCTAAACATCGCCCCTAAGATACCTACCACGACACCAATATGCGGACTCTGTGATTTAAACATCAGCAACATCACCGTTGTCAAAGTCCCCGGCCCCGCTAGCAGTGGTAAAGCTAGTGGAGTAATTGCGACATCGCGTCCTTCTTCAATAATCGGCTAATCTAATTCTCCCCGCAGCATTTGCAAAGCAATTAACAGCAACAATAATCCTCCTGCTACTCGCAAAGAGCCGATACTGATTTCCAAATAATTTAAAATTACTTGCCAAGCATTGGTAAATAGCAAAAGAACTGCGATCGCAATGATAATTGCTTTATCTATGACTTTGTTTCTTTGGTCTGGCATCATGCCCTTAGTCAGAACTAAAACAATCGGTATATTGCCCACAGCATCTGCTAAGACAAACACAGCGATAAATGTTTGAATGAGAATAGAAATATCCACAGCAGGTAGCTTTTATCAAGGTTTGCTCACAACCTAATCCCAATCTTGCTCAGTTTGCTAGAACCCAGAGGAAGATTAAGATCAGCAATAAAACAAGTCTGTTAAAGAAAAGCAACGCTGACGCATTTCTAATTAAGTTCCACAGATGTTTAACTAGCGATATATTTTGATAATCTATCTTCCATAAATCAACTGTTCGTTGTTGAATCTATGAAGTCTTATTTAGCCGCCGCTATTCAATTGACCAGTGTGCCAGATTTACAGAAAAATTTGGCACAGGCAGAAGAATTAATAGAGCTTGCCGTGCGTCAAGGTGCTGAATTGGTAGGTTTGCCAGAAAACTTTTCCTATATGGGAGAAGAAAAAGACAAACTCGCCCAAGGCGATGCGATCGCTCGTGAAAGTGAAAATTTTCTGAAAAAAATGGCTCAACGCTTTCAAATTACGATCTTGGGCGGCAGCTTTCCACTTCCTGTAGACAATACAGGCAAAGTTTATAACACCACTCTACTCATCGACCCAAACGGTCAAGAACTTGCCCGCTACTACAAAGTACACCTATTTGATGTCGATGTCCCCGACGGCAACACCTATCGCGAATCCAGCACTGTTGTAGCTGGTACGCAACTACCCCCCGTCTATTTCTCAGAAAAACTCGGTAATCTAGGACTTTCTATTTGTTATGATGTCCGCTTCCCTGAACTGTACCGTCATCTGGCAGATAAGGGAGCTGATGTTATTTTTATTCCTGCCGCCTTTACCGCCTTTACTGGTAAAGACCACTGGCAAGTACTACTACAAGCCAGAGCCATCGAAAATACCGCTTATGTCATTGCTCCTGCCCAAACAGGCAATAACTACGCCCGCCGTCTAACCCACGGACACGCGGTCATTATCGACCCTTGGGGCGTAATTTTAGCCGATGCTGGGGAAAAACCGGGAATTGCGATCGCTGAAATCAACCCCACTAGACTCGAACAAGTCCGCCGTCAAATGCCCTCTTTACAACATCGGGTATTCTAGGCGCTGGGGACTGGGGACTGGTACCGCTTCTCGTAATTCGTAATTCGTAATTCCCATTGCGTAAGGGTTTTGGACATTTCAAATGGGTGGTTTATTTACGCCATGCTGTACTAGGGAATAGAAAGACAAAGTAAAAATTTTCCCAATATCCAATGCCCATTACAGAATAAAATAAAAAACCGGGTAAACTACCCGGTTTTTGACAACATTAAAATCCTCAGTTTTTTAGGAGCATAGCAGCACTGTGCCCCTATTTATTTGTTGTCAAAATTAAACTTTAGCAGCTGCCTTGGTGACAACGTTGAGTTCACCTTTAGCATACTTAGCAGCAAAATCTTCCAAAGAAATTTGCTTGATCTTGCTTGCGTTGCCAGCTGTGCCAAATTGCTGATAGCGTTCAGCACAAACCTTCTGCATGTATGTAATAGAAGGCTTCAGAAAGTGACGTGGGTCAAATTCCTCTGGTTTTTTAGCCAAAGCTTCACGTACAGCAGCAGTAATAGCCAAACGGTTGTCGGTGTCAATATTTACCTTACGTACACCACTCTTAATACCTTTTTGGATTTCTTCTACAGGTACACCGTAGGTTTCAGGAATTGCACCACCATACTGGTTAATCAGTGCAAGCAAATCTTCTGGTACAGAGGAGGAACCGTGCATTACCAAGTGGGTGTTGGGCAAACGGCGGTGAATTTCTTCAATGCGGCTGATGGCCAAAATTTCGCCCGTCGGCTTGCGGGTAAACTTGTAAGCACCGTGGCTTGTGCCAATGGCAACAGCCAAAGCATCTACTTGGGTTGCTTCTACGAAGTCAACAGCTTCATCGGGGTCAGTTAACAGTTGTGAGTGGTCGAGTGTACCCTCAAAACCGTGACCATCTTCAGCTTCACCAGCACCAGTTTCTAGAGAACCCAAACAACCGAGTTCACCTTCAACACTGACGCCCAAAGCATGAGCTACATTTACAACTTCGCGGGTAACATTGACGTTGTACTCGAAGCTAGCGGGGGTCTTAGCATCAGCTTCTAAAGAACCATCCATCATCACGCTGGTGAAGTTGTTCTTAATTGCTGAGTAGCAGGTAGCAGGTGCATTCCCATGATCTTGGTGCATGACAATGGGAATCTGAGGATAGGTTTCTACCGCTGCCAAAATTAGGTGGCGCAAGAAGTTTTCTCCAGCATAAGCACGAGCGCCGCGAGAAGCTTGCAAAATTACGGGGCTATCTGTCTCGACAGCAGCCTTCAGGATTGCCTGAATCTGCTCCAAATTGTTAACGTTGAAAGCTGGGATGCCGTAACCGTTTTCAGCTGCGTGATCCAACAGCAGCCGCAGTGGTACAAGCGCCATAGATAGTCCTCCTAATGTGGTTGTCAGCTAGTCGGTGTGAAAGAAGCGTAATAATTACGCTAAATCTTAAGAGTTTTTTCAACTTATAGGAAATTATAACTAGTGTGGTGTGTCTATGTTGAAAAAGTTTACGCCATAGTCACTATAAATATGCCCTATACTTGCTCTCTACTGCTGTACTATGCCGCATACTTGCTGTGTATTGCTGTACATTTAGCTACCCTACAACTAGTAGTTTTGGTAGCCCGGTATCCTAAATGGTCATCACTAAGCGATCGCTTCAACCTAAAGCTACTAACTTCTGACAAATATTGTAAGCGTGTTTTCCCCTAACTATTGCATTTGGGATTAGATTATGAGTAGCCTACGGAATTAGTAAAATTTTACCAATAAAGGGGCGATCGCACTGACTTGCAATTAAAAAGAGGAGCGATCGCCATCGTCAGTCTCAATCAACAGGCGATCGCTCTTTCATACCATTCAATAAACTTCTATATGGGTCGCCCGGGATTCGAACCCGGAACTAATCGGTTAAAAGCCGAGTACTCTACCGTTGAGTTAGCGACCCTTTCGTTGCATTTCGCAACTTTGCCATCATAGCATAGATATCTGTAGATTTGTAAAGGAGTTTAGAAAAAATCTGCCGTTAACCGCACAGATGTCGTGTAGCTGGCTCCTGGTTCTAGCACAGTCAGGTTTTCACCAGTATTCATGGAGTTACGGGGAGCGCTCCACGGTTCTAAACAGTAGAAATCTTTGCCTTTGAGCGTCCAAAACACCAAAATTGGATATTCATTCCCATAATCCAGAGTCAGTTTTAACTTGCGGGTGTTGTCTATGACTGCGGCAGATCGACTGGTTAGCTGCTTAAAGGCAACGTCAATTTCATCACGGCTAAAGTCAAAATTACCATTGAAGGGCTGAATTTCCTTGGTTCTCTGGTCTTGATACTTTTGGGAAGGAATTTCAAACTCCAGCCCAGTTTTATCAACCGTCAAAAAATAAGGATGGAAACCTGTAGAAAAGGGCAGTGATGTGGATGAAAGATTTTTATACTGCTGGCGAATTTCTAAGGTATTACCTTGGAGTTCGTAAGTGAACACCAGCTGAAAGTCAAAAGGATAAACAGCCCGTGTTTGCTCGTTGCTGTTGAGGACGAGGGTGAGGCTAACTTTATCTTGAGTTACTTGGTCAGTTACTTCCCACGGTAGATCACGGGCAAAGCCGTGTTGCTTGAGAGTATACTGCTGCCCATTGTGAGTATAAGTATTATCCGGTATATTGCCGCAGATGGGAAACAAAATAGGATTTCCACCTCGGACACTCAAATCAGGATTAGCAAAGCGTTCAGTATCTAAGTAGAAAATTTCTTGACCTTGTATACGCCAACGAGTGATGATCCCACCACGTTCTGGAACAACTTCCAGTTGAGAACCAGCGGTTTCATCAGAAAGGATGTAGGTTTTATATTGTTGCTGTTGAACTGCAATGGTAAACACAAGTTTTAGTCCTGAAAGGATTGGGGATTAGGGATTGGGGATTAGGGATTGGGGATTAGGGATTGGGGATTAAGGACTAAAGATTAGGATTAAAATAACTCTTTCTCAGTACCCAGTCCCCAGTCCCCAGTCCCCAGTCCCCAGTCCCCAAAACTTATTCGTCTTCTGCAAACACGAAACGATATAACTCACTGGGGTCTGGTTCGGGGCTGCTTTCGGCGAATTTAACTGCTTCGTCGATTACATCCTGAATTTTACGGTCAATGGCTTTGATTTCTCCCTCATCCGCCAGATTTTGCTCCAGTAAATAAGCTGCCAACTTCTTAATTGGGTCACGGGCGAACCAAAATTCTTTCTCCGCTTTGCTTCGCATTTCATCTGGGTCTGCCAAGGAGTGACCCCGGAAGCGGTAGGTAAGCGCCTCAATTAAAGTTGGGCCTTCACCAGCACGGGCACGGGCTACAGCTTCTTGAGCCACGGCTCGGACTGCTAGTACATCCATGCCATCAACTTCCACGCCCACCATGTTAAAGACACTGGCTTTTTTATAAATCTCTGGCTGGGAAGTCGCTCGCTCGTGAGACATCCCAATGGCCCACTTATTATTTTCGACTACAAACAGAATTGGCAGTTTCCATAGGGCTGCCATATTTAGCGTCTCGAAAAACTGACCGTTGTTAGCTGCACCATCACCAAAAAAGCAAGCTGTCACTTGGTCAGCATTTTGATCTCCCAGCACTTCGCGGCGGTATTTGCTTTGAAAAGCCGCTCCAGCTGCCACAGGAATTCCCTCGGCCACAAAAGCATAGCCACCCAGCAAGCGATGTTCCGCAGAAAACATGTGCATGGAACCACCGCGCCCTTTGCTGCAACCTGTGGCTTTACCAAATAATTCTGCCATTACCTCTTTTGCTGGTACACCCGCACTCAGGGCATGAACGTGGTCGCGGTAAGTACTACAAACGTAATCTTCACCCGGTCGCATTGACTGCACAACACCACTGCAAACGGCTTCTTGACCGTTGTACAAATGGACAAAACCAAACATTTTGCCCCTGTAGTACATTTCAGCGCACTTGTCTTCAAACAAGCGCCCTAGTACCATGTCCTCATACAACCGTAACCCTTCTTCCTTAGTAATGTGGGTAGTAGCAGGATTAAATGTGGGTAAAGTACGTTCTTGAACCATTATTTTTGAGTATCCCTGTTGTACAACTTAAAGTTACGGTCTTAAATAAGTTGGTCTGATAACACCTCAGCTTTTAACAGGCTAGCGTTTGCAAGACTCAACAATCAAACTTTATTTATGCACCAAAAAAGGGTCTTAGGGAATAGCTGAATTTTTAATTTTTGATTTTTAACTTTTCAGCCCATGCCCCGTGAGGATTTGACTCTAACGACAATATCTGCCGCTTTGGGTTTTTCTCTCTCACTATTCCTCTTCATAGACTAGCAATCAAGATAGATTGCTTTCTGCATATCCATTAACAATTTAAAAAAAAGGAAGCAAAAGTTTATATACCCAAATAGGTAATTGTAATTAAAGGTTAATTATGATATGATTTTTTTCTCCAGTTATCAGGGTAAATCCCCAATAGTAGTATTTTTGTTACCACCTACTGGGAAAATCCCGAAAAAATCAATCATCAATAGATTCTTGCAACCACAACATTTATGCCGTGATTAAAAGCGGTAGTTGTGGTTTGTGGTATCGAAGGCTGATAATAGTCGTGTTAAACAAAAATACTAAGAATTAAGACAAAAAATTGAGGCTTTCTAGGCGAAAACAAAAAATTAGTACTAGAATGTGACTCAAAATTTGGGGAAGGTACAAAACAAGTTGTTGCAATATACACTTGTAGAGTAAATTCTACACTGCATTTTTATGGCACGGTTTTACAGGCCTGGAAAGCTCTAGGTGAATTATGTTGATCACGGTGCAGGGGAAGTAGGCTGTGCGAATTCCGCTAGATTACTACCGAATTTTAGGACTACCGTTGGCGGCAAGTGATGAACAATTGCGGCAGGCATATAGCGATCGCATTGTCCAATTGCCACGACGTGAGTATTCTCAGGCTGCAATTTCTTCTCGTAAACAACTCATAGAAGAAGCTTACGTGGTTTTATCAGATCCAAAACAACGCAGTACCTACGATCAGCTTTATCTTGCCCACGCCTATGACCCTGATAACCTTGCTGCTGCCGCAGTAGCACTGGAAAATCGCACAGAAAGCACCAAAAGGGGTACTGCCACCCAGAGTCTGGGCATCGAAATTACCCAAGACGAATTAGTTGGCGCTTTATTAATTTTGCAAGAGTTGGGAGAATACGAACTTGTATTGAAACTAGGTCGTCCGTACCTGGTAAATAAAAATGCTGCTACAAGTATAAGAAAAAGCAATAATTTAGCAGACGAAGAAATACACGAAAGTGCCGAACATCCAGATGTTGTTCTCACTGTTGCCCTTGCTTGTCTAGAATTAGGTCGCGAACAGTGGCAGCAAGGTCACTATGAAAATGCCGCCATATCCCTAGAAACTGGTCAAGAACTGCTAGCCCGCGAAGGGTTGTTCTCCAGTGTACAGGCGGAAATTCAAGTCGATCTTTACAAATTGCGACCATATCGAATTTTGGAGTTGCTGGCACTACCTCAAGACAAGACTGCCGAACGACGCCAAGGTTTGGAATTATTGCAAAACCTTTTAGAAGATCGTGGTGGGATTGATGGTACGAGCAATGATGAATCTGGTTTAAATATAGATGACTTTCTGCGATTTATCCAGCAGTTACGCAACCACTTAACAGTCGCAGAGCAGCACAAGTTATTTGAAGCCCAAAGCAAACGTCCTTCTGCTGTTGCCACTTACTTAGCTGTTTATGCCTTGATAGCACGGGGATTTGCTCAACGGCAACCTGCTTTAATTCGTCAAGCAAGGCAAATGCTTATGCGTCTGGGCAAACGCCAAGATGTACATTTAGAACAGTCGCTATGTGCCTTACTCTTGGGACAAACTGAAGAAGCAACTCGTGTTTTAGAGCTTAGTCAGGAGTACGAAGCTTTAGCTTTTATTCGGGAAAAATCTCAAGATTCTCCAGATTTATTACCGGGGCTGTGTCTATATGCAGAACAGTGGTTGCAACACGAAGTATTTCCACATTTTCGAGATTTAGCAAACCAGCAAGCTTTCCTAAAAGATTACTTTGCTAACCAACAGGTGCAAGCTTATTTAGAAACACTACCAACCGATGCAGAAACAACTAATGAATGGGCTGTAATTAACCCCCAGTATTTTCCCCAGCGCCAGACAAATAATCCCCCTTTCCCCAAAAATTCAACTAGGACTTCAGGGCAATTTAATCACAGCAGAACACCTGACCTAGATTTGCCAGAAACACCAACAAAAGAAACACCCGAATATTCAAACTTCTCACCACCCATGTGGAATTCATCGGGGAGTGTAAAATCAGAGATTCCTACTGCCGAACGGATGAGCAGAGGCACTAATCAGCATTTTAACGGTTCAGCTAAGACTGCTGCACCCAGTCATAACCAAAACCGTAGGCGGAGAAAACCTACTCCATCTGCTAGCCGAGAGCGTGTACCAGATAATCGTCCTCATTCTCGTCGTCCCCGGCGGCGGCGAACCTTTGCTAACACCATAGAAGGGAAAACACGGCTGGTATGGAGGGTGTTTATTTCTTTGGTAAGCATATTAGTTTTTTGGGTGTTAGTCACAACAACTTTTGGATGGTTAAAAAATTTGTTTTTCCCTACATCATCTGTGCGTGGTTCACAGTTGTTTGTACAGATAAATCAACCACCAATATCTATTCCTGATCCAAACACTAAACTACAATCATCAGATGGGCCTTTAACAAATGCAACGGCAGAGGAAGTCATTCGGACTTGGCTATCTAACAAAGCCGAAGCTTTCGGGCCCAATCATGACATTAATAATTTAGAGCAGATTTTAACTGGTTCAGCTTTGTCTCAATCGCGGGAGACTGCTCAACAGTATAAGTCAGAAAACCTCTACTACAAATACGACCATAGCCTGAAGATAGAATCTGTAGAGAAAATTGATTTATTTGCAGATCGTGCCGCAGTGAAAGCTACGGTTAAGGAAGTGACACAGTTATATGAAAATGGTCAGTTTCAAAACTCTTCTAACGATAATTTGCGAGTTCGGTATGATTTGATTCGACAACGAGGTAAATGGCGCATCCAGAGTATATCTGCTGTCAATCAGATAATCAGATAAGTTGGAATTTTGAGGCGATGTTTACGATAAGCTCGCCTAGTACGAAGTGGGTGGTTCCAATCCCCCAAAAAGAGTGATTCTCATTCCTGAATTCTTCTTCAATCGCTCTGACTCTGAAACTGATACCCACCCACCTCAATTCTCAGCTTACCTGACTTCCATCCTGAATAAATCGGGGTTTTATTACCATCAGCACTTTGGTAAACAGCAAAATGATTCCGCCAGTCATGGTAGTGTCCATTTCGCCAAACTTTTGGTAAATTATTACGCTGATATTGCAGTTTTAGTTGAGCAAAAACCCCTTGATACCCAATCACTCCATGATTAATCTTATTCAGATTTAAACGCGACTTTTTTACCACGAGTTTAATTTTAAAAAAATTAAAGAGAAAGCCGAACATTAATGATACATTTAGTTTGTTGGTTTTATTGAAATGTATGAAGTCGTCTGGTTATCTTGGAAAGTCTTCATAAAGATAGCCGCGACTACGTAAGATAGATACTCAGACGCAGCTTGTGGAAACGTTTGTAGTCTGCCATTTATCCCTTTGATACAGCCAGTGTTATTCACCAGAACTTTCTAACACCCCTAGTAAACTCTTCAACATCAAATAAGCAGAAGTCCCTCCTGGATCTTGATGTCCAATACTCCTCTCTCCCAAATAACTAGCTCGTCCTTTTTTTGCCTGCATTGGTATAGTTTTCAGTAACCCATTTTGAGCAGCTGCTACAGATTCTTGCATAGCTTCCACGATGCCCTTATTTTCTCCTACAGTCTGCCTAAAAGCCGCCACAGCCGGGAATAGCACATCCACCATTGTTTTGTCTCCTAGTTGCGCTTTGCCACGTTGTAACACGCCGTCTAAGCCTGCTTGGAGTAGCCCTAAAACATCTTGTGCTGTTAATTCTTGCTTACCAAGTACTGCTGTACTAGCTCTTAAGAACCATGTGCCATAAAGAGGGCCACTAGCACCGCCAATAGAAGAAATCAAGGTCATACTCACGGTTTTGAGAATGTTGCCGATGTCTTTGTCTGTAAGAGTTGGTAACTGAGCGCTTACCTTTTTGAAGCCGCGATCCATATTAATCCCGTGGTCAGCATCTCCGATCGCAGCATCTAATTCTGTCAAATATGCTTTGTTCTGCTCTATCTCGGTTGCATAAGCCTGCAACCATTGTAATATCTGCGCCTGACTCACCATATCAACGTAATTCGTAATTCGTAATGACGCTCAAAGACTCGCTAACGCTACGCTAACGTAATTATGAAATTCCCCAGCGCCAACTTGGTGTTTTTACTGGTGCATCCCATAGGCGGATCATTTCATCATCTAATTTCAGCAGGGTAATGGAGCAACCTTGCATTTCCAGAGATGTAATATAAGGCCCAATCAAGTTTCGCACAATTTGCAATCCTTGCTGTTGGCAGATTTGGGCGAGTTTGCGGTAAACAATATACAGTTCGGAAATCGGGGTTCCACCCATACTATTGACAAAAGCTAATAGGCGATCGCCTTTGGCAAATGGGAGATTTATGAGTTCTACATCTACCCATTCTCCTTTGTTTTCATCCCACTCGCGCAGTGTGCGGCTATATGGTGCATCGTCAATTAGCGATCGCGTCAAAATTTCGGTAATCTCATCTACTGATTTGATGGCTGTACGTTCTGTTCCTGGCTCACCGTGAATACCGATACCTAATTCAATTTCGCGATCGCTCAATTCAAATGTTGGCGTTCCATTAGCTGGCACTGTACAAGATGTTAGAGCAATTCCCATACTCCGCCCATTCAGATTTACTCGGCGACATAAGTTTGCTATTTGTGGCAAATCATAGCCTATCTTTGCGGCTGCACCACAAATTTTTTCCGCTAGTATTGTTGTTCCCACACCCCGGCGTCCTTGGGTATAGAGACTATCTTTCACAGCCACATCGTCATCAATCAAAATATTTAGCACTCGCATACCCTCAGCACGGGCTAACTCCGTTGCCATCTCAAAGTTCATGACATCGCCACTGTAATTTTTGACGATATAAAGGATACCAGAGCCTCCATCTACTTGCTTGGCAGCTGCTAGCATTTGGTCAGGAGTAGGTGATGTGAAAACCTCCCCAGGACAAGCTGCATCAAGCATTCCTCTGCCCACGAAGCCAGCGTGCATTGGTTCATGTCCACTGCCACCACCAGAAATAATTGCTACTTTACCCTGTATAGGTGCATCGACTCGATATACAAAAGTGGGATCATAGTTTACTTTAATTAAATCGGAATGAGCCGCCGCCATACCTTGTAGACTTTCCCGCACAAAGTCTTCCGGCTTGTTGATCAGCTTTTTCATAATCCGTGTCTAGTTAAAAGGGTGCTAAAACCCAGGTTATAGCGCTTCTGGTTTGTATGCAATATAGGACTTACGCAGTGTACAAATCGTCTTGAATGTGAATAAGGATATTTGGTTGTCTCAGAGTATTATCGATTTTAACCGGGTGATGATGGCTTTACAAATGCCATCGCTACGGACTTGTGTTCTGAACCAACGGACTTGTTTTCTGAACCAACGGACTTGTGTTCTGAACCAACGGACTTGTTTTCTGAACCAACAGACTTGTTTTCTGAACCAACAGACTTGTGTTCTGAACCAATGGACTTGTTTTCTGAATCAACAGACTTGTTTTCTGAATCAACAGACTTGTTTTCTGAACCAATCGACTTGTTTTCTGAAGCAACAAACTCGTGTTTTGAACCAATCGTTATCCACATAATAGCCAATTTGTACAGTGTCTAAGTCTTGCAATAGAGTCTGACCTCTCTCTAAATCTCTCTCCTAAAAGGAGAGAGACTTTGATTTTTCCCTCTTCCCGCGTGGGTTAGGGGGTTAGGTTTTTCCTGGGCTTTTCAATATCAAGTAAAAAGTCGGTTATTTAATGTCAATTCAAAGATTCCATCAACTCAATACACTTGTGCATCTGCTGGTGCATGGTTTCCCTATCAGCATGAAACCTTCGTCCATGACCTGGTAGCACCCACTCAAAAGAGTAATTAGCCAAGTTACGCATTGATTTAGTCTGTTCTGACCAAGAATACCAACAGGCACCGTGGAATGCAGCTAGTTGGTGCAAGCTTTCTGACCAAGCGAGATGGTCGCCTGTGAAGAGGAACTTATTTTTATAAAGTAGAACAGTTTGTCCTTTGGTGTGACCGGGAACTGGGATTATTAATAAATCTGGTGTCAAGGTAAATGGTTCAGAACCAGTTAGCTGTATTTCCACATTGCGAGTATCCGCAGTAATATCATCAGTATGAAGGATGCGATCGCACTGGAAATGCTCGGCAAACTTTTGATGATCTGCCACATCATCCTTATGAGTTAGGTACATATAACGAATTCCACCCATCTCTTCTAAACGCTTAACTAAAGGCGGCGTAAAGCGGGGAGAATCCACCAATATGTTACCTTCTGCAAGTTGAATTAAATAGCTAGCAGCAGCGTAAGATTTTTCAGAATGATAGCCGCAGTGGTAAACATTTTCTGCTACTAATATTGGAAACTGTTGTTGAGCCATTTTGATATCTTTTGGTTTTTCAACTGTACCAATAGAACTAGTAGGACATGCCAAAAGTGCTTCAAGTGCTGCTAATCTTTCTGCATCATTCGTTGGTTGATGATAAACCACCGACTGTTCATCAACACGAGAAAACACTTCAGGAGTCATCCAGCGACAGGTATCACAATCAATACAGGTAGTATCTACATAAAAATCGCCGTTGACATTTTGGGAGCGACGTTGATTTAAATGAGCCATATTAATCCTTTTGCTTCCAGCCGCTTACCGGGGAGCGATAAACTCTATATCACTACGCTAGCAAAAGTGACTTGAGATTGTAGACGCTACTAGAAATAAATTTGCTCAAAAATATAAAGACTCGTGAAACCCAGTCAGCAGAAAATGGGAAAACTGAATATAGACACTATCTGCTGATATATTCCCAAATATGCTTTACTGTTCTAATTCCAACTGCTCAAATCCCTTTAACCCTGATGACAATAAGTTTTGCATTAAGTGTGGACAAAGACTTACACCATTATTCAGAAACCGCTTCCGAGTAATACGACTTTTGGGTGAGGGTGGATTTAGCAGAACTTATGAAGCCAGGGATGCAGATAAGATAGATGAACCTTGCGTAATTAAGCAATTTGTCCCTCAATTTGAAGGAACGGCTGCACTTGAGAAAGCTACGGAGTTATTTAAGCAAGAGGCGAAGCGGCTCTATGACTTGGGAGAACACCCGCAAATTCCCCGTCTGATTGCTTATTTTGAACAGGATAAGCGGCTGTATCTGGTGCAAGAGTTAATTGAAGGACAGAATTTGTTACAAGAATTGCAGCAGCAGGGAGCCTTTAGCGAAGAAAAGATAAAACAGCTTTTGGCTGATATATTGCCTATCCTGAAGTTTATCCATGAACGCGGTGTGATTCATCGAGACATCAAGCCAGAAAATATCATGCGTCGTTTGGATGGCAAGTTAATATTAATTGATTTTGGTGTTTCTAAACAAATTACAAAAACTTTTATAGGTGTTGGCACAACAGTAGGAACACCTGGATATACACCACTAGAGCAAATACGTGGTCAAGTTTTCCCTGCAAGTGACCTTTATAGTTTGGGTGTGACTTGTATTCGGCTATTAACCCAATGTTTTCCAAGTCCAGATGGTTCTGATGAACTTTATGATGCGCTCAGGGGTTGCTGGGTATGGAGAAAATACTTACCACAATGTAGAAGTGTTACTCCTGAATGTGGGCAACTTTTAGATAAGTTAATTCAGCATTATGTTAAGGAACGCTATCAATCTGTTGATGAGGTAATACAAGATCTTAATGCTGACAATTTAAATTCAGCAGTAGGCATAGATTATACAATTTTGCAAAAGCTACTAGCATCTGATAAATGGCGAGAAGCTGATCAAGAAACTTGGAAGCTTATGCTTAGAATATCTCATCGAGAAAAAGAACGTTACCTCAGAGTAGAAGATATCATAAATTTTCCCTGTCAAGACCTCTTAACTATTGATCGCTTGTGGGTTAAATATAGTAATGGGCGCTTTGGTTTGAGTATCCAGAAGCGAATATGGGATAGGGTTGGGGGAAAACCTGACTTAGATTTTAAAACTTGGAAATATTTTGGAGAGTGTCTAGGTTGGCGAATTAAAAATAATTGGAAGCTTTATGATTCTCTATCATTTACATTAACTGCTCCCGCTGGACAATTACCCAGAGCAGTATGGAGTATGAGAATAGTTGGAAGAAGAAAAAGACTATCTGCTCTTACATCAAAGCTTGAGAATTGTAAAATTTAGTAGTTAAAGAAAGATTTGCTATGACTGTAATAAGGTATTGAAAATTTTCAGTTTTGGATTTTAAGTTTTAGAGATGCGATCGCACGAGAGATTATCGTTTCATGAGCGATCGCGCATATAATTCATAACGTCTCCCATTCATCTCTGCTGATATTAGCTTGACGTAATATTCTATTTAGTAAGCTTGGGCTGATGTCTCCCTGATGTGGATTGGTAATTGTCAGCTTTAATTCACCTTTTACCATGTATTGATGCTTACCACCTGGGTAAGGCCCATCAAAACCTGTATCTTTCAGATAACGAATCAGATCCCGCCGATTAATCGATCCAAAGGGTGGCATTAGGCGACCTCTTTGGTAAAATTCAGGTCAACACCATTAAGTATTGGTAGAGTATGACCCAAACGCAATCCTAGTACAATCCATCCTTCAAGAGTATCTTGCAAATCCTCCCGGCAAGCTTCTAGTGTTGCAGCGTTTGCCCACACACCTTGACATTCTAGAATTTCGCCATAGAAAGTTCCATCCTCAAGCAACTCATAAGTTGCTTTGTGCATTGCTGTACGAATGTAATTTGTCAACATTTATATTTTTTGCAACTTAATTCAGCTTTTTTAGGACTTATGCAAAATATCTCTCAAACTCTCATTTCTCCGTGTCGCGCCAGTTGCTTCTCCTAAGGCAGACGCTGCGCGAACAAGTCGGGGAACCGCAAGAGCGCACTGGCTCCTCTGCGGTTCGTTATTCCGTAACTCGTCTATAAGTCCTATTTTTAATCAATTTGGTTATAACTGAAATTTTACTTTTAATCGCAAATCCGCCAAACTCTAATTATTATGTATAATTTTTAATTTCTAAAGATGCGATCGCGCCCTTTTACCAACGCGATCGCTAAAGTTTCTCTCCCCTAACCAATAAAATGCAGATGATTGCTCACCGCACTAATTAGATTATGGGTAACAGGAAGGCTATCCACTACCATCCCCAAGCACAACAGCATCATGTAGGAAATGGAATAGAGAAACAACTCTCTAGCTACAGTGCTATCCTCTGGATTTTGCAACAACCGCCAAGATTTGTGGATAAATAATCCTCCCAGAATTATGGCGATCGCACCATAAAGAATTCCACTTGCGCCCAAGGGATAAACCAATAACACGGTTGCAACTACGGTAAGCAGGGTATAATACCAAATCTGCTTCACGGTTGCCGTAGTACCTTCAATCACAGGTAACATTGGTATCCCAACTTTTGCGTAGTCATCTTTAATCATCAGAGCTAGCGCCCAGAAATGGGGTGGTGTCCACAAAAAGACGATGCCAAAAATTAACCATGCTGACCAGCTTAAAGTGCCTGTGACAGCAGCCCAACCTACTAACGCCGGAATTGCCCCAGCCGCCCCACCAACAACAATATTCTGGGTGGTGTGACGTTTCAGCCAGTGGGTATAAACCAAAATATAAAAGACGATGCCAGAGAAGGCTAATAGGGCGGCTAACAGGTTGGCAAATACTGCTAGGAGTGTAAAGGAAATCGTCGCTAGTGCGATCGCAAAAATTAGAGCATCGCGTGGCTGCACCTTCCCGGAAGGCATCGGACGATGGCGCGTCCGCTCCATGTCATAATCAATATCCCGGTCATAGACACAATTAATCGTCTGGGCGCTTGCAGCCGCCAAAGTGCCACCAGTAAGAGTTACTAGCAACAGCAATGGGTCTACTTCTCCCTTAGCAGCAATCCACATACTCCCAGCCGTGGTAATCAAAAGCAACGGAATAATCCGAGGCTTCGTTAGCTGGTAGTAACTTTGAATTACCTGTAAAAATGTTTCGTGGTGGCGAGAGACATTAGTCTCAATCATTTTGGCTCTGGTTCCTTATTTTTCAAAAACTTAATGTAGCCACCGCTCAAGCTGGCTCTTTCAGGCAAATGAAAACACAGATTTTCTGCACCCCATTATCAGTGCTGAGTGGGGAGTGGGGAGTGGGGAGTGGGGAGTGGGGAGTGGGGAGTGCTGAGTGCTGAGTGGGGAGTAGGGAGTAGGGAGTGGGGAGAAGAACCAATGCCCAATGCCCAATGCCCAATGCCCAATGCCCTACTCAGCACTCAGCACTCGTGACTTAGCACTAACTGAGTCACGCAGTGCAAGAACTGTGAAAACCACCAAAGTACCCAGCAAAGTAGCTCCTATAGCTTGGTGAGAGACGGTGAGAGGCTCGACTTGGAGATGTAATTTGAAAGTGGCAAATCCCAACAAGATTTGTAAGGTCAACAACCCACCTGCCATATTTGCTAGTCGCCGTAAGGCTGGATGTAGTGCTGGTGTACGCCAACAGATAAATACCATTGCCAAGGTTGTCACTGTTGGCGGCACCAAACCAGCAATATGGCTGTACATTACAGTACAAAGTTGAGAACCGCCAAGGCATTGGTGTACCGCCCAACGAGAGCCTACCAAAGCACCAAGCAGACTTTGCAGGTAAACCAGAACAGCAGCAGTTAAACTTACCCAAGGCAACTTACCAACGGTTCCAGTCCCCTGATAGGGTGTGAGTGCCGTGCCGATAATCAGGAGGGTGCTAAAAAATAACAGTGCCGTGCCTAAATGAGCGGTAACGATATCAAACCGCAACAGTTCGGTAACGGTGAGTCCTCCCAAAATGCCTTGGAAGACGATTAAAAACAGAGCGAATGTGGATGCCCAAGGCAGCCATCTGGGTAAGAAACGACGATGCCACCAGGATAAACCGAAGAGTGCGATCGCGCTTACACCAATTAAAGCTGCATCCAATCTGTGAAACCACTCCAAAAACACTTGGAGATTCATTTGCTTGGCTGGCACCAGTTCGCCATAGCATAAGGGCCAGTCTGGGCAAGCAAGTCCAGCATTCATCACACGGGTGGCACTGCCTATTGCCATCAAAATTAAGGTGGCTATGCAAATTTTCCACACCAAGCGCCGAATCATTTCCTTGGGCTTTTGCTGCTCAACTGCCGCTTCATTTTGTTGTTGTAGGACAAATTCGCTCATGAAGGATACTTTCTGCCCGCTCTTGGTGGATCTGTTAAAATTTTCAATTTTCTTTTAGCGTCCTATCTTCACCCTAGCGTATAGGCTAAAGGTTTATAGATTAGCACTCACTTATACTTTGAATCACTCCAGAAAGGTTTTGCCTGAAGCTTTAGGTATTTTTCAAGATGTGAAAAATTGATTAGTGACAATTAATTTAAGCATTCTAAATTTTTCCTTAAATTTTTCTACTGATTCATATCTACGTTTTGGCAGTATCTGATAGTCACCTTGTACCCAAAATTAGTAAAATAGTTAAAAAAATTAATAAAAATTTCAGACCTTTGGACTCTATGCCTTCCAGCCTAGACTACCTTAGTAAGTGAGCAGCTTTGAGATAACGTAGTAAATTCAATTAAGTAAGCCGTGAAGATTCCAAGTTCAATCTGGACATTACTGATTGGCATCGTACTAACGCTAGCCAGCTTTTGGTACGGCCAAAATCACGGTCTGTTGCCAGCAGCCGCAACGGATGAAGCCGTTTTGGTGGATGGTCTATTCAACACGATGATGGTCGTTTCTACAGGTATATTCCTGCTCGTTGAAGGTATTTTAATTTACTCTGCATTTAAATACCGTCGGCGTGCAGGTGACAATGAAGACGGACCACCAGTTGAGGGCAATGTACCTCTAGAAATTCTCTGGACGGCAATCCCAGCAATTATCGTTTTCGGCATTTCAGTTTACAGCTTTGATGTCTACAACGAAATCGGTGGCTTTGATCCCCATGCGATCCATGAAGCACCGATGAATCAACAGTCGATGAAAATGCCAGGGCATGGAACCGCACTCGCGGCAACTTTAAGCGATACTCCTCCCAGCAGCGAACCCAACCTGAATCAAGAAAAATCTGATCAGGCAATGCAAGATCCAGCTACCGCAGAAGTCCGCAATGCTGACCAAATTCCCCAACTGCGGAATGCCCCAGGTGTAGGTAGTGTTGCTCCGACAATTGGCGGCAGTCCTGAAAAAGCAGGTAAACCAGCAGAATTACGGGTCAACGTCACAGGTCTACAATATGCCTGGATTTTCACTTATCCTGAAACTGGTATAACTACAGGTGAAATGCACGTCCCCATCGGACGGGAAGTGGAAATCAATATGACAGCCAACGATGTCATCCACGCCTTTTGGGTGCCAGAGTTCCGTCTGAAACAAGATGCAATCCCTGGTAGACAAAGCGAGATTCGCTTCACACCCAGAAAAGCAGGCGATTATACTCTGATCTGCGCTGAACTTTGTGGCCCCTACCACGGTGCAATGAGAGCGCCAGTAGTTGTTGAGACAGAAGAAGCCTTTGACAAATGGATGCAGGAGCAGCTAGTTGCCAGCAAAGAAATGCTAAATCAAGCCGTTGCTGTTAACCCTGCCGATCTATCTCCAAATGAATTTCTCGCTCCTTACACCAAGGACATGGGAATTCAGCCAGAAATCCTCCATCAAGTTCACCATTAATCAATATGTTATTTAGTCAAAATCCAATGACTAATGACTAATGACTGATGACTAATGACTAATGACTATGACCCAAGCTCAGTTGCAAGAAACTGCCAATATCCCCGCCCTTCTTGAGGAACCAGGGAGCAGAAAATGGCAAGACTACTTTGGCTTCAACACCGACCATAAGGTGATTGGGATTCAATACCTAGTCACTTCGTTTATTTTCTACTGCATTGGTGGCGTAATGGCTGAATTGGTTCGTACAGAACTGCGAACCCCAGAGGTAGATTTTGTCACCCCAGAAGTCTACAATAGTCTGTTCACGCTGCACGCCACGATCATGATTTTCCTTTGGATCGTGCCAACCGGGGCAGGGTTTGCTAACTATCTAATTCCCCTGATGATTGGGGCAAAAGATATGGCATTTCCTCGGCTGAATGCTGTTGCCTTTTGGATGATTCCGCCTGCGGGTGTGTTGCTGATCGCCAGTTTAGTAGTGGGCGATGCACCCGATGCCGGTTGGACTTCCTACCCTCCCCTGAGTTTGGTAACAGGACAAGTGGGTGAAGGCATTTGGATTATGAGTGTCCTACTACTGGGTACGTCCTCAATTTTGGGGTCGATAAATTTCCTTGTGACATTGCTGAAGATGCGTATTCCCAGCATGGACATACACAAAATGCCCTTGTTCTGCTGGGCGATGTTCGCCACTTCGTCACTGGTTTTGGTATCAACCCCAGTACTAGCAGCAGGTTTGATTCTGCTTTCCTTTGACTTAATTGCTGGGACAACATTTTTTAACCCGACTGGCGGTGGCGACCCGGTAGTATACCAGCATATGTTCTGGTTTTACTCCCACCCAGCAGTTTACATCATGATTTTGCCATTCTTTGGCGGAATTTCTGAAATTATCCCCGTTCATTCCCGCAAGCCGATTTTTGGCTATAAAGCGATCGCTTATTCCTCTCTCGCCATCAGCTTTTTAGGGCTAATTGTTTGGGCGCACCACATGTTTACCAGTGGTGTCCCCGGTTGGTTGCGGATGTTCTTTATGATCACCACCATGATCATTGCCGTACCCACGGGAATTAAAATATTTAGCTGGTTAGCAACCATGTGGGGTGGAAAAATCCAGCTTAACAGCGCGATGCTATTTGCCATCGGCTTTGTTGGCACTTTTGTGATTGGCGGGATCAGTGGCGTGATGTTGGCAGCAGTGCCTTTTGATATTCACGTTCACGATACCTATTTTGTCGTTGCACACTTGCACTATGTCCTATTTGGTGGTAGTGTTCTCGGCATTTATGCGGCGATTTACCACTGGTTCCCGAAAATGACGGGACGAATGCTGAACGAATTTTGGGGTAAGGTTCACTTTGCCTTGACAATTGTCGGTCTAAACATGACCTTCTTACCCATGCACAAGCTGGGTTTAATGGGCATGAATCGCCGTATCGCTCAATATGATCCCAAATTCACCACACTGAACGAAATCTGCACGTATGGTTCTTATATACTGGCAATTTCGACATTTCCCTTCATCATCAATGCCATTTGGAGTTGGTTGTATGGCGAGAAAGCTGGTAATAATCCTTGGAGGGCACTTACCTTAGAGTGGATGACGACCTCACCGCCTGCGATCGAGAATTTTGATCAAACTCCAGTACTGGCTACAGGTCCCTATGACTACGGTTTGGAAAGGGCTAAAGAAGGTGTACCCTTATCTGATCCCAATCCATTCTTATCTGCTGGGCCAAACTCAGTATTAAGAGCAGAACCCGACCCAGCAGTTGCCGCCAATCCCGAAGACCGGAAATAAATAGGACATGGGGCAATTCAATTTTGGATTTTGGATTTTAAATTTTGGATTAAATTTCAATCTAAAATCCAAAATCCAAAATCTAAAATTCTTGCTCCCCCATTCCCCACTCCCCACCCCCCACTTATCAAAATTCATGCAAAGTCAAATAATTGACCCAGCTAAAACTGAACTAAATCATCACCAAGCGGCGGAAGCGTCCGTCGGTCATCATGAAGAACATCCAGACCATCGCCTGTTTGGGCTGTTTGTCTTTCTAATTGCTGAAGGGATGATTTTTATGGGACTGTTCGGAGCCTACTTGGCTTTCCGTGCTACCTTACCTGTGTGGCCTCCAGCCGGTACCCCAGAATTAGAACTATTGCTACCTGGGGTCAACACCATCAATCTAATTTCTAGTAGTTTTGTCATGCACAATGCTGACGCTGCGATTAAAAAGAACGATCCGCGGGGTGCGCGAATCTGGTTAGCAATTACCGCTATAATGGGTGCTATTTTCTTGGTGGGTCAAGTATATGAATATACCCATTTAGAATTTGGTTTAACTACCAATTTATTTGCTAGTTCATTTTACGTTTTGACTGGTTTCCACGGATTACACGTTACCATCGGAGTTTTGGCGATTGTTGCCGTGTTGTGGCGATCGCGCGTTCCGGGTCACTACAGTAACAAAAAGCACTTTGGCATTGAAGCTGCCGAAATTTACTGGCACTTCGTTGACGTGATTTGGATTATTTTGTTCGGATTACTGTATCTACTGTGAGTATTAATTATTAGTTGTTCATTCCACGCGAACAACTTAATAGGCCCCCACTAGGGGGCTTTTTTAATTAACAGAATGCTGCCGTTGCTGCTAGCTGCCCTGATGTCACATTATTTTGTCTATCGGCTGGCAGCAAAACCTAAATTAGGACAGTTTCTAGAAGATTAAATCATCAGGGGAGTGTTCTAAACAGTTTTTTCTGATAAAACAGTTTTATTCTTTACCTAGCAAAAGTTACAGCAAATATATAAATATATTAAAACAAGCCTAGACTATTCCCACTATTACTTTTGCTAAATGCAACTGGAGTTATTGCAAGTTATAGAGATGCGAGTAAAAGGTGGGAAAAGTCGGAAAAGTGGGATGTTTTGTAGAAACTATTGAATAACTGGTTAATATGCTGTAACTTGATATGTTAAGGACAGAGCAAAGCAATAAATAAAGTTCGCAAATTTACGCAAATCACGTTGATATGACGACGCGATCGCGGTTAGTAATCACTAAAATCTGGTAACAAAATTGTGGTGGACACTGTAAGGATATTTGTGCCTTTAAATTCCACTATTCAAGCTTTTGTCAGTAATCAGACCCAATAGTTAAAATAAATAAATCTCCTGACTCCTGAATGTTGTCTTCTACCCGCAGTTCTAAATACTGTGGACTAGTGTTAAATTTACTTAAGTGATAAAATTATTGAATTATTCCAGAAATAAATTTTATATTAAGATACCTATAAAGGTATTAAATGAATCAATAAAGAGGCTAACCATAAAACTGCTCCAAAGCATAGGTCGCCTGAAAAGCTGACTGTCTCAAATACCAACAAATCTAGCGGCAGGTATTCATAACCTCACCCAAGTTGTGAATGGTCAGCAAATTAACAAGTAGTAGACACCACATGAGCCAAAACCCTCTAGTCAGAAAAACACTCCGAGGTCGCTTTGAGACTGTCAAACTGGTGAGAAGCGGAGGATATGGTAATACTTACTTGTTAGCAGGTGCTAGAGGTAACAGACATCAATCCTCGATCGCCATAAAAATACTTCGGAATCGCTTTGAAATTATCAAACACTTAGGAAGCGGGGGATCTGGTGATACCTACTTAGCCGTAGACCGGGATTTACCAGGACAACCCCATTGTGTCGTCAAACATTTCCACCCAAAAGATCCCAATCCTACGGTTGTAGCGATCGCCAAAAGGCTATTTGATCGGGAAGCGGAAGTTTTATATCAGCTAGGCAACGATCACGATCAAATCCCTAGACTGTTTGCCCATTTTAATGAAGATGGGGATTTCTATTTAGTCCAGCAATTTATTGACGGTCATGCCTTGACTCAAGAAATTGTACCAGGTCAGCGTCTTAGCGAGAATGCAGTTTTAAATTTATTAAGAGAGATCCTGGAAGTGCTCGCTTTCGTCCACCAACATAATATTATTCACCGAGATATTAAGCCCCAAAATTTAATGCGGCGGCACACCGATCAGAAGATTGTGCTAATTGACTTTGGGAGTATTAAGAAAATTAGTGCTTTGGGAGCAGGCTTAACAGTTGCTGTTGGGACTCCTGGCTATATGCCAAGCGAACAGGCTAAGGGAAAGCCAAAACTTTGCAGCGATATTTATGCAGTGGGAATGATTGGCATTCAAGCTTTGACAGGTTTATTACCTGAGCAACTACAAGAAGATCCCAATACTGGAGAAGTTATCTGGCGCGATAAAGCACAGGTAAGTGGCGCTCTTGCAAATGTTTTAGATACGATGGTTTGCGATCGCTATAACCAGCGTTACCAATCTGCTACAGAAGCATTGCAAGCGCTTAATTCTGATCTGGTGTTGTCGCAGTCCTCACAATCTGCTGACATAAACCAAAATACTGATGATAGCTATTTGCTAACTTATAGAAACTTTCTTTTGCTGCTGGGAATAGGGCTTGGTGGGATCACTAGTTTGATAGTAATAGTTTTAATCTATGCATTTATTACTACAAGTATATCGCATCCAAAACAACCTACTCAATTAAATAATTTTATAGAAAAATTGATTGGGTCACCGTTAGCTAATGTTAATGTGAATAGCCTAGTAGCCAAATCAGCAGCTAACAGAGGAGTCTATAAAAGCAATTCCCGCATTGCAAAAACTACCAAAGAGCAAATTTAATTTCACTACATTAGAAAAAATAAATCATCTACCAGCAATCATCAAACTGGCTATTAACTGGTTTATTGCAGATTTATTTTAAACTAAAATATTTATAGATTCCTGTAGGATAAATATAATAAACAACATTTAAAGATATGGACAATACAAATCAAAAGAAAGCTTTAATTAACGGTGAAATCGCCCTCTTTCTTAGAGGTTTGATTATTGGTAAAGTGCTGACACTTATGGTTATTGGCGGATTGCTTTGGTGGTTATTGAAGCCAAATTTATTGTCCCGCAGCAGCGTCAACTCTTCCTCTAATCAAAGTTCCAACGCCCTCTCTAGTACTGCATCAACTTTTCAGACAGTTGCTGATGTCCCCACCGCCTCATTTAACTACGGAGGCAGTACAGCTTGGGCATCTATCCGGCAATTGGTAGATTCTCAGATCCAGAGCGCTCGCCCTGAACTACAATTACGATACGTAGACCCTGTTAATGGTAGCCCTGGTTCTAGCTCAGGCATTCGGATGTTGCTTGATGGGAAACTGGACTTTGTTCAGTCCTCCCGTCCCCTTACAGGTGAAGAACAAGCTATGGCAAGAGAGCGAGGCTTCACCCTTGAGCAACGTCAGGTGGGTATGGATGGGATAGCAGTGGTAGTCAACCCATCACTCAATGTGTCGGGTTTAACTGTTAATCAATTGCAGAAAATTTATTTGGGGCAAATTACTAACTGGAATCAAGTAGGTGGGCCAAACCTACCCATTACACCTTTCTCCCAACAACCAAAGGACGCAGATACAGTAATATTTCCTACCAACAGCGACTTGAAAGAGCAAGCACTTAGCTCTAATGTGCAGTATGTCTACTCTACTACAGAGGCAGTGCGCCAACTCAGTAAAACCCCTGGTGGTGTGTATTACGCTTCTGCTCGTTCAGTAGTACCTCAATGTAGTGTGAAGGCTTTGCCATTGGGTCTGACTTCTGGTCAGCTAATTCCCCCCTATCGCGAACCGATGGTATCGCCTGAGCAATGTCCACGTCAGCGCAACCAGCTAAATACTCAGGCTATCAAAAATCGCAGCTATCCTATAATCGCTAATTTGTTTGTAATTATTAAGCAAAATAAAGGTCGGGAACAGCAGATTGGGGATGCCTATGGCAAACTTTTATTAACTGACCAGGGGCAAAGAGCAATTGAGCAAGCTGGTTTCGTCGGGGTTCGTTAATACAGCACAGCGTAAATCCAGCTAGTATCTGAATTAACCAAACAAGGGACAAATTTCCGCCACAGTGTACTATAGCTCAAGTTGTTGCTTATTGATTGAGTGCGATCGCGCCATGCATATAGTAGTCTGTCAAGTTTAAATTGATGGGTAAGCAAGTTCCTAGTAAGGACTTTAGTCCTTATTTTCTAAGCACTAAAGTCCTTACTACAAATCCTCAAAACTGGCTTGAAAAAGTAATAGTTGCGGCAGAATGATTTTTCCGCAAGGCTTTAAAAATTTACATTCACTCGACAGCATAAGAAGTAAATTGGCGTTTAAAAGCAGAGTGAAAGCCAATGACGATATCAGAAGAAGGTACACCTAACTCAACCAATCGTTCAGCAACAGATTCTTCTGTACCGTTATATTGAATCCATATTTTCCCATTTTGAATATCAAAATGCATGACCGGGCCAAATACCCGCTTATCTCCTTGCCAACCAATGTAAGCTAGTTGATAATGGTCATTTTCATTGTCTAAAATTAATTGTGATTTGACTGTATCGGTATTAGATGCGATTTCTTGATGTTCGCTCAAAATTTGTTTGATAAGTTGTCGATAGCGTTTTATTTTATCCATAGCCGAATCTCCTCATGTTTTGGGTCGTAAATTATCAACTTAACTTGGTAACGATGAAGGGCGCGTTGGACAAAAGAAAGTTGAAAAAAATCTTGATATGTTTCAATAGGAACTGCTAGGTAAAGCGCTCTATCTGCTTCTTGTTCTTCAATAGCTTGGTAGTAATTGAGATATTGTCCTAGTGCAGTATGAAATTCACTAATATCTGAATCTGCAATAAAACTTTTAATTTCAACAGCGATTTTCTCTGTATTACGTTCTGCGGCAATGGCATTTTCAGCGGCTAAATCTATTTGTAGTTTAATTGCTTCACTAATCCGAATTGTAAAAGGGTCGTGAGTAATTATCCACCCATCTTTAATTAATGCTTTTTTTACCTGTTGATGGAAAACATCTTTAGCCATTTTGCAATCTCTAGATTAGAGTCAGCTTAACCCCAAATGATATTTTTGCTCTATGTAATGCATTCCGCGAAGGGGTTGTCGTTCGCGCAGCATGTCGTAAACAAGACATCGCACTCTCCATTAATTCTGCATCGCTGCGGCAAGTTTTTCTAGATTTTCACGAACAGTGACACTACGCAGATGATTTACGCCCCAGACTCGTTCACAAATATCTAAAGCTTGCAGATAAAGGGGTTTTGCTTCGCTGTAACGTCCAGTTTCACGATAAATTTCTGCCAAATTATTGAGACTTTCGGCAACATTGGGATGATTTTCTCCCAATAGGTGCTTATCAAGTTCTAAGGCTTTTATACATAAGGGTTCCGCTTCATTGTAACGCCCCTGCTCCCTGTACATATAACCAAGAGCGTAGATAGTATCTGCTAAAAGCGGATGCGCCTTTTGCAATAGACGCTGCTTGAGTTCTAATGATTGTAAAAACAAAGATTCGGCTTGATCGTAGCGTCCTTGGGCGCGGTATATCAATCCTAAATTGTGCAAATCTGTTGCAACATCGGGATTCTCTTCTCCTAAAAATCGCTTATCTAGTTCTATTGCTTGTTGCGACAACGGTTCAGCTTCACTGTAACGTCCTTGATGATAATAAAGTAGCGCTAAATTATTCAGTATGAGAGCGAAAGAAGGATGATTTTCACCAAACAAACGTTTTTCGAGTTCTAATGATTGCAGATACAAAGGTTCTGCTTTCTCATAACGTCCTTGTTCATCATATAGTAGTGCCAAATTGTTCAGACTGACGGCAATATCGGCATGGTTTTCTCCCCACAGGCGTTTCCTCAGTTCCAAAGCTTGTTGATATAGGAGTTCCGCTTTAGTATATTGTCCAGTAGATTTGTAGAGTCCCGCCAAATTATTCATGCTAGTAGCAAAAGAAGGATGGTTGTCTCCTAGCAGGCGTTTCCTAAGTTCTAAAGCTTCTTTATATAAGGGTTCTGCTTCGCTGTAGTGTCCTGTTGCACGATATATTCCTGCTAAATTGTTGAGGCTATTAGCTAAGTCTATCTGCAAACCTAATTCATTTTGTAGCTCACTCGCCTGACGCCAATACTTAATTGCTAATTCCTGTTCTTCTTGATAATTTTGAGATTCACCCCTATCTAATCTACTGCGGTAAATATCACCCAACCTAGAATATAAGGTAGCCAAGGTGGGGTCTTTAGTTCCCCCTTCCTGCTCTACTTTATCGATTAGCCTTTGTAAATCTTGGATAGGCAAGAAAAAGAGGTTATTTTCATTAGTATCTGTGCTAGCTAATTCTGTGTCTCTAAAAACAAAGCGTATATGTTCTAGTTCTTTACCAGGAATAGCATTCGTCTTTTTAGATTCAAACCGAAATACACCATTACGCCAACTCCAAAAATCAGGGGCTTTTTTAATCAGGTTAACTAAAATTTGGTTAGTTACCCAAAGCACGATCGCAAAGGGAAACTCGCGCAATCCTTCCCTTGTCCACTGTAAGTAACCAAAAAATTTCTCCTGTTCCGATTGCTCATTTCCCAATCTGAGAAAATAAAGTTGTTCAGCACCCGTCACAGTGATCACCGCCGGGTTATATTGACGAAGATATTCTTCTTGTTGTACCAGTTGGTTAAGAGCAGCTTTTAGGCTCGGTTCCTGACGTGCTAAAGTTACTCGATATGGACGAAACTTAGGTTTTAGTTCAGCTTCATACTGGGCAATAATCTGATCACGAAAGCTAGCATCATCACAAACTGCAATCAGTAAATTCAATCCCCGTTTTTGAGCTTCAATAGAAACAATTAAATCATCATACGCATCTTGATTTTCTCCCTCATCATCTAATAATTCTTCATTTAACATTAATGGCTCCCTGTCTTCTCAAGGTTTCTATAATAATTGGATGAACATCGTACCAAGTTTCATCAGTGCGGTATTCTAGAACATACAACCCATGTAACAAATCCAAAAACTCTGCTTGTTTAGGGTCATTGGGCATAAATTGTTCATAAACACTCTGCAAAATATCTATATCAACCTTTCCTAAACGGATGGAAAAATCATTGCGGATTTTGTTGATTGCTTGAAGAAGAATTTTATCATCAATGATAACTTCGGCTGAGGGATTTCGCCGGATAATCCGCAAACAAATGCGGCAACATTCCTTAGCAATCCGAATTAACTCTCGCAATACGCCACCACTGGAAATCACAATTTTTTCAGCAGTTTCTGCCGCGATTAATTCACTGGAAATCCGCTTTTGTAAAACTTCACCGAGAATCTTTGTTGCTTCAGGGCGAGGTTGGGCGTTAGGAAATCGATTTTTACCTTTTTCAAAGATTTTTAAGACAGGCATTGCTACAACCTGGTCGTTGGTTTCAGTAGTAATTATTGTACTGATAAATGTTTCACGAAGCACTGCGATCGGGATAGTGTAGATAATTTGAAAGTTCGGTTGGCACAGAGCTTTAATGTTATCTCTATAAATTTCGTTAACTCTTCCTAAGTCAAGTTTATCTAAATCATCAATAATTACTAAAACGTTTTGTTTAGTTGCAGCTTGAATTAGAGCAGCAATTTCATTAATTCTGGCAACTAAATCTGATAATTTGCGTTCAAATTCTTGCTTAATTTCATCCCGAACGCTAGCATCAGCTTTTAATTTAGAGCTAATCAACTTTAGGAGGTCAAAACCTATCCCAGCCTCTGCCTGCAAATTTAATTCTTCAGTGCGAGTACGGGTAGCAAACCACTTATAAAGAGCTTCTTTAGTAGATTGAGGAATATCAACTCGGCGGGCTTCTGCCTCTGTCATTAAATTAACTGCGATCGCAAACAGTATATTAATATGATTAACAGCCGACATTTCAATTTTGTCAGCAATAGAGAATAGAACTACAAAATATTTATTTTGAATTTGTCTGCTAAACTCAGCTAACAAAGTTGACTTACCACATCCCCGATGTCCTGTAAAGACAATTTTGCCATCTCTATTGGGACTATCTTCCACTAATTGGTTAAGGTCTGCAATCAAATCATCACCATATTCGACTCTAAATCTTTCCATTTCGTTCTGTTCCATCAACGGAAACAGTTCGAGATTGCTGTATGCTTCTTGAAAGGAGTTTAATAATTCTTGAGACATTGGATAGTGCCGTAAACGTGCTAACTATTCATATAATGGCTCATCATTTTTGAAGTCAAAGTTCAGGCAATCGCAACTTCACTAGCGGTATCAATAAATGACTACTAGGTGGATACTGTCTTATGTTTTCAAAGAAGATACTCTACCTTCCACAATTCCAACCAAGAAACAAGTAATAGAGGTTAATATAAGTAATAATGAATGATAAATGATACATTTGGAAAATATGAATTAATCATAGATTATACATTTGAAATGGTGAAAGCTACCTAACAAATAAATAAAATTAAATTTTTAGCCTCTTTTGCTTCTGTGTCCTCTTCCTAATCTTGACAGAGCAGATTTTTCTCAATCCAATCTAAAAAGCTAATTTTTTCGTTCAAAATTTCTCTCCGTGACCGATGCTGCGTATAGCTTGCTTCTCCGTACTTGTACGGCTTATACTAATTATAAAGGATGGGGTGGTAACTGTTGGTTGTTAGTATTGGCTCACTAGTTGTCACCACGCTAAAACAAAACCGTCATTAGGAAAATTAAAGCTATTAGTAACTGCTAATATAGCAATCCTATTTGAGTTGTAAAAATTATCGAACCGCCTTCTCTGCGAGACGCTCCGCCAACGCGGATAGTCTCATTAGAGAAGAACGCTAAGAGAAGAAGTTTACAAATTATTTAGAACCGCTAATAGCAGTTAAAGACAGCCAAATGTTACCATGCGCGATCGCCTGAAATAGTATAGGAATACGATTTGATTTATGAAAAAATCTAAGTATGTGTAGGGTGTGTTATCGCCGAGAGTACGGCACCAAAGTCTTCAGATGGTGCGTTAGCCAGAGGCATAACGCAACGCCAGTCCGCTCAAGTCGGGAAACCCGCCCACGCGGCTGGCTCCCCTACGTATATTTCAAAAATCAAATATGAATCCTATAGATTTGTATTTGATAACCCGCAGCTTGGGTTAATAGCATTTTCAAGAGAAAGCAATTAGGTCAAAACTTAGAATCAACTGTTGTCTACCTTTTTCATATTAAGGAATAGAAACCGATCGCAATAATCGCTCAACAACAGTTCTTGCATTACGTCCTCCTCTGGGAATAAGCCGATGGCAAAGAACGTGAGGGACGAGAAATTTCACATCATCGGGGATGGCATAATCACGCCCTAATAGAAAAGCTAACGCTTTGGCAGCCCGTTGTAATGCTAATGTGCCACGCGGACTGACGCCAAGGGCGATTTCCTCATCTTGGCGTGTTGCCCGCACCAATTCCAAGATGTACTGTTGCAAGGAAGCTGCCACTTTTACTTGAGAGCAAAGGTAACGCAATTCCTGTACTTCTGCCAAAGTAATACAAGGTTGCAAATCAGCAACCTTGATCCCATTTTGGAGATTTTGCAGCATCTGGAGTTCTTCTGCCTCGGAAGGATAGCCCAAACTCAGCGATAACATAAACCGATCCATTTGCGCTTCCGGCAGGGGAAAAGTACCTTGATACTCGATAGGATTTTGAGTGGCAATAGCAAAAAACGGCTGGGGAACTGCACGAGAGACACCATCGACTGTTACCTGATGCTCTTCCATAACTTCCAGTAAAGCTGACTGAGTGCGGGGTGTAGCGCGGTTAATTTCGTCAGCTAACAGCACATTAGCAAAGACTGGCCCAGGAAGAAAAGTAAATTCGCCGCTTTTTGGGTTCCAAATATTGGTGCCAGTAATGTCAGTTGGCAGTAAATCGGGAGTGCATTGTAGCCGTTGAAACTTGCCATCCAGTGAACGAGCTAGGGATTTAGCGAGCAGGGTTTTACCAACACCAGGGACATCTTCTAGGAGGGCATGACCACCACCTAGCAAGGCTACTAGCACTAAGCGTATTGCCTCAGTTTTGCCAACGATGGTAAGAGCCAGATTTTGTGTTAAGGCGTCAATTTTTTCTCTCATGCGGTGCGGGGAGTGGGGACTAGGGATTGGGCACTAGGGATTAGGGATTAGGTACTAGGAACTGGATGATTCCCAATGCCCAATTTCCCTAAATACATTGTTCCCACTCCTAACTCCTAACTCTTAACTCCTAACTCCTAACTCCTAACTCCTAACTCCTAACTCCTAACTCCTAACTCCTAACTCCTAACTCCTAACTTTGCATTCCAGCACTCAAAACTTCTCTAGCAACAACGCAGTCAAGTTGAATTTGTGTTTTCAGGGCTTCTAGAGAAGGAAATTTTTGTTCAGGGCGCAAAAATTTAACTAGCTGCACAGCCAATTTTTTACCATACAAATCACCAGACCAATCAAATAAATGTACTTCCGCAGATGAATAAGTACCATTTACAGTTGGACGATTACCGATATTCATTACGCCCAAGCTCTCACTTGGAGCGGCATCTGATGTTTCACTGAGAGTGAAAACGCGGACAGCATAGACTCCTTGGCGGGGCAAAAACTTTTCTTTTGGTAGTTGGAGGTTGGCGGTGGGAAAGCCAATTGTTCTGCCCAATTGTTGACCTTGAACGACAACACCAAGGAGAGTGTAGGGGCGTCCTAGTAGTAGATTTGCGTTTTCGATGTCGCCGTGCTCAAGGGTTTGGCGGATCAATGAAGTGCTAATGCGGGCATCTTGAGTCGGAGTAGTACTGACGCAACTGCTTTCGGTGGGCGAATTACCTGTATAAGTTTGTAAGGGAACGATGGTAACGGGGATATTATGCTTGGCGGCAATTAATTGCAAATCCTTGGCAGTACCACTGCGCTTTTCGCCAAAACAAAAATCCTGCCCGATGCTAATTCGCTGGCATCGCAGTTGTTGCACAAGAATTTTTTCTACGAATTCTTCGGGGGTCAAAGCAGATAATTCTTTGTCAAAGGGTAGTAGTACCAGTTGTTCTACCCCAAGCGATCGCAATTGTTGGACTTTTTCATCCAGTGGCGTTAACAAAGTCCGGGGTTGCCCCGTAAAAAACTCCTGTGGATGGGGGTCAAAGGTGACAACTGTTGAGTAGGTATATTCGTTATTTGTCAGTTGTCCGTTGTCAGTTGGTGGACTACTGGCTACTGACAAGTGACCACCAGCGTGCAAGACCGGTTGAATTACCCTTTGATGACCAAGATGAACACCATCAAACTTGCCAAGGGCAACAGCAGTCGGCGTTAGCAGCCCTTCGCTCGAAGAAGCAACCCACACAGAACACCCATTTTTAGACAAATTTAGCACGTGGATTCTGAGATTTTAGGTTTATTTTAGCTATCAGCAGGAAGCTACCTTATGGTAAACCGCCTTGAGGAGGACAGCTTTTGTAGACGGTCTGAACTTCCACCAACTGCCCATCAGGTCTTGTGCTATCAGCCAGGGTGTTAATGCCACCCCTTTTAGCTATCAGCCAAAAGCCTAAGCCACGGGAAGTCACCCAAGATGGTTTCTTGTGCGATTAGCTTAATACGAATTTTAGATTTTAGATTTTAGATTTTAGATTTTTTGGTTCATGCCCCGCCATGTTAGGGCGAAACAAATCCAAAATCCTCAATTTAAAATCCGACGCTCCTACGGACGCTTGTTCCTCTCTACGAGACGCTGCGCTATCAGAGCCAAGTACCCGCACTTCGCCCCGCTACGTTCGCGGAGCATCTCGCAGAGAAGACAGTGGTCTGTTTCAATCCAAAATTGGTTGACAGCTAATTGCTAAGTCCAGATAACCTCAAATACCAGAGCTAAAAAGGCTCTAGTTTCGTAGTTGAGACTGCAACGAGGTGTTTACCCTCCGAGCAGCCGCAAGAGAGGGCATCTGTGGATATCTGGGCTGTGTTGGTGAATCTATAAAGTGTGTCCTCCTGTTGTCGCCCTTATCCTGTGGTCGGCGCTCTGACAACTCTGGGCAGCCAACAGGTACGCTCTCGCGCTGAAAGCTTCTGATCACCAATCTAATCTAAAATCTCCAATTCCTCCGATCGCAATCTTTAGACAGAAGACTTCGTAACAGGAAAAGATTCTGATAAGGAAACTGATGTGGGAACCTCAAGTACCATTCCTTCCCGTGCCATTATCGCACCAGAAAACTTTGCTGCTGCTTCTACCCCTACACGATCTAAAAAGTCGTCATCGTGTGCGGGGTCGTGGTGATAAATCACTAGAGTTTTGACATTAGCAGCTTGGGCCACTTTCACCGCTTCTTGCCAAGTAGAATGTCCCCAGCCAATTTTCGGGGATTTTGGAGAGTGATATTCCTCATCAGTGTAGGTAGAATCGTAAATCAGAATGTCGGCATTACGAGCTAGCCACAACACATTGTCATCGAGTCGGTCGGGAAAATGTTCGGTATCAGTAATATAAGTAGCAGCGCCACCACGCCAGTTGACGCGGTATCCTACGGCTTCACCTGGATGATTTAAAGGTGCTGTTTCCAGGGTAAGGTCATCGATGTGGATTGGTTGCCCTGGTCGAATGTCGTAGAAATTTAAATTGGCTTGCATAATCTGCAAGGGTACGGGAAAGTTGGGGTGCAGCATCTGGTCATTGAGCCGCTGTTCTATGGTAGAACCATCAGGTGCGATCGCGCCGTAAATGTGAAAGTCATTCCCCTTCGCAAACCCTGGGGTAAAGAAGGGAAAACCCTGCATATGATCCCAGTGAGAGTGGGTAAAAAATATGTAAGCTTCTAAGGGCATTTGGCGCAACAAAGATTGCCCCAAAACATGTAGTCCCGTGCCAGCATCGAAAATTAAGCGTTTATCGCCCGCTTGCATTGATATGCAAGGGGTATTACCGCCGTAACGAACGGTGTGTGGCCCTGGACTGGGGATGCTGCCGCGAACGCCCCAAAATTGTACGGTAAATTGGTTCTCTATCCTAGACATGGGTGTTGCTTGCTGGACTGAGCGGGCGATAATTGGAAAAATTGTTACTTATTTTGTCTAAGTTTATGCTGTCTCACCGATTTTGGTAGAAGGAGGATTTCTTGGTAAAACAGCATACCCTGTTTCTGGCTGATTGTGTAAATGTGGATGAAATACTGTCAAATAGAATTTTCCAGTTTTTGGGGTGGATGTGTATCAGTTATTTCAAGACTGCCCCTACGTTATAGCCTACATTTTTCTGTGATGCATTTGAATAACCCCAGTTTTTTCCTGATAAATCGAATGATTTACGGAAAATTGAATTCCCACCCAGACAATTTATCTAGTCCATCTGCGTAGGTAAGATTGTATTGTAACGGAGTAACACTGATGTAGTTTTTACGTACAACATGCACGTCTAACGGTACATTTTGAAGCAGGTTTAATCCGGTTGGGGGTTCCACATCCTCAATTACCTCTCCGGTTAACCAGTAGTAGGTTTTTCCGCGAGGATCAACTCGTTTATCAAACACATCAATGTAACGCCGCACTCCTTGACGGGTAAGAGTAACTCCGGCAATTTCTTCCCACTGAACAGCAGGAATATTGACGTTGAGCAACATTAAATCTGGCAACGGTTTTTGGGCTAACTGGTCTACGAGAATTTTGGCAAACTTAGCAGCAGGTTGAAAGTCTTTAGATGTATGACTAATAAGACTTAGGGCTACACTGGGAATGCCTTCAATTAGACCTTCCATTGCCGCCGAAACAGTGCCGGAATACAAAATTTCAGTTCCCAAATTTGCACCTTGATTAATGCCAGAGAGAACCAAATCGGGGGGAGTATCTAGCAAAGCCCACAGCGCCAATTTGACGCAATCTGAAGGCGTACCATCGCAAGCCCAAGCTTTGACAGCAGGATGAAAAATCCCTTCAACAATTTCGGCGCGAATTGGTTGGTGTAAAGTTAACCCATGTCCAGTTGCCGATCGCTCTCGATCTGGGCAAACTACACTAACATCATGACCTGCCTCTGCCAAGTAGTTGGCTAAGGTACGAATCCCCAAGGCAGAAATGCCGTCATCGTTGCTAATTAGTAATTTCATAGTCATTGGTCATTGGTCATTAGTTATTAGTTATTTGTTATTAGCCATTTGTCAATGTCGGCGGTCACAGACAGCAAAAAAATATCCATACTCACTAGTACACTGCGGCGTCAGTTTGCCTACCTTTAACAACGAGCTTAACCCCCTTGTCTAGTTACTTGTCTGGTTAATTGAGATGTTAGCTGGATTGATGCGCCCGCTGTACTAGCCCAATCGTCTCTAACTGATAAATAGAGGTTTGGTTTCGATCCACGCCTTTGGCTGATGTTAATGGCATAGCTGTAAGTTTATTTATCGAGCAGTTCACAGCTTTTGACTATAGACTAATGACTAATGACCAATGACTAATAACTAATGACTAGCAATTTAGAAGCTCAACTTTTAGCACTGCGGCAGTCAGGAGAAAAAGCGATCGCAGCCGCCGACACCCTAGAACGTCTGGAGGAACTCAGAGTTAACTATCTGGGTAAGAAAGGGGAACTGGGGGCGCTGTTGCGAAGTATGGGGCAAATGAGCGCAGAGGAACGACCAAAAATTGGAGCGATCGCTAATACAGTCAAAGAATCCCTGCAAACTAGTCTAGACCAGCAACGTGCTGCCTTAGAAGCCGCGCAAATTCAAGCTTTGCTAGAGGCAGAAACTCTGGATGTAACTATGCCAGGAATTTACAGCCCCCAAGGTCGCATTCATCCCCTCAATGGTATTATCGACCGGGCGCTGGATATCTTTGTTGGTATGGGCTACACCGTGGCTCAAGGGCCAGAAATGGAAACAGATTACTACAATTTTGAGGCTCTCAATACCCCGCCTGACCACCCCGCCCGTGATATGCAGGATACCTTCTACCTGCCAGATGGTAATCTTTTACGCACTCATACCTCGTCAGTGCAAATTCGTTACATGGAAAGAGAGGAACCACCGATTCGGGTTGTGGCTCCAGGGCGAGTTTATCGGCGAGATAATGTAGACGCGACTCACTCAGCAGTTTTCCATCAAATAGAACTTTTAGCCATTGATGAGGGACTCACTTTTACAGACCTCAAAGGCACAATTAAAGTATTTTTACAAGCAATATTTGGCGATTTACCAATTCGCTTCCGCGCTAGTTATTTCCCGTTTACCGAACCATCGGCGGAGGTAGATTTGCAGTGGAATGGGCGCTGGCTGGAGGTGATGGGCTGCGGTATGGTCGATCCAAATGTACTTAAGTCTGTCGGTTACGACCCAGAAATTTATACTGGGTTTGCTGCCGGTTTTGGTGTAGAACGCTTTGCAATGGTGTTACATCAAATCGATGATATTCGTCGTTTGTATGCTAGCGATTTGCGGTTTTTGCAGCAATTTTAGGTATACGTAATAGTTATGTACTGCAACCAAGGTAACAAGAAATAATGACCTCATTCTCCAGGTTAGATCAAGTTCTAGAAAGCGTCGAAAACTTATCAGTAGATGAACAAGAAGCACTAATTGATCTGATACGTCATCGGTTGGCAGAACGGCGGCGTTCTGAAATTTCTGCTAATATCGCTCAAGCACAAGTAGAATACCAAACTGGTAAAGTTTTCCGTGGAACAGTTACTCAAATAATGGATGAGTTACGCAAGTGAGAACTGTAGTTCTAGCATCATCGTTTAAACGAGCATTTAAACGATTGGTGGGACGACAGCCACAATTAGAAGAGCGAATTCAAGAGCGGTTAGCACTACTAACCGCCGATCCATTTGATCCACTGTTGCAGACTCATAAGCTTAAAGGCAAACTGTCTGGAGCTTGGGCGTGTTCAGTGGACTATGATTGTCGCATTGTCTTTAACTTTGTGCAAAATATAGAATCTGGTGAAGAGGAAATTTTGCTAATTGATATCGGCACTCATGATCAAGTTTACTAAGTTGTAGGTGCTGTTCTACTGTTACAAACGATACAACCAAATTTGTCACCTTAGTGCCAGTTCAAGGAGCCAACTTATGAAGGTACAGCACCCCCTATTCTCCCAAGTTGCCTTAGCACAGGACTTACCAGAATACAACCTGAAACGCGGGAATGTTGCAACAATTGTGGAACATTACAGTAAACTCAACGAGGTTGTCACCAACCCCGTTGGTCTTCAAAACCGTGCATGAAACTTTCGCTTCACACGGCTCCTCAATGATTCGGCACATTG
>NZ_JBALCY010000070.1:0-261037 GCF_036917655.1 Nostoc sp. | reverse complement strand
GGCCTCTCCCTGGGCTACAGTGCCTAGTTCCAATGCTGAACTTGCTGTCCCTTGTGCAGCGAGGGCCTCTCCCTGGGCTACAGTGCCTAGTTCCAGTGCTGAACTTGCTGTCCCTTGTGCAGCGAGGGCCTCTCCCTGGGCTACAGTGCCTAGTTCCAATGCTGAACTTGCTGTCCCTTGTGCAGCGAGGGCCTCTCCCTGGGCTACAGTGCCTAGTTCCAATGCTGTACCTGCTGTTGCTAAGGCAGTTCCGGCTGTGCCTTCGGCTGTACCTGCTAATGCTAAGGCAGTTCCGGCTGTGCCTTCGGCTGTACCTGCTAATGCTAAGGCAGTTCCGGCTGTGCCTTCAACAGATATAATCACAGCCTCCAGAGATGTAGCAAAGCCCAAAGCTGCTGCTGCTTCAGCTGCTGCTGCCGCGATCGCTGCAAACACGCCCTCAAGCGCTGCGGCAATCAATGGGGCACAAACGATCGCAACTAATGCCGCAATTCCTGCCCCAAAAGCAATTAGCTTTGCTTCTAAATCGTGGAGTTCGGATTCTAGTGCGCCAATTTGAATTTCGTCTTGGGCTAATTGCCGATAAACATCAGCTAACTGATGTTTTAAAGCGTCAATCTCGCCCTGAAGATTCCCATTATTTGAATTATTAATTAAATTTCTTAATTCATCAATCTGACTTTGCAACTGCTGACAGCAATCACACTGATGACCAGCACAATTACTAATATTTGAAAGTGAGGATATGAGTGATTGACCAGACCCAGACATTCAACAAACCTCACTACCAATTTTAGAGATTAAAGCTTCAATTGAAGAAAATTCATCTTGCTCAATGCAAACCTTGCCATCTGGGCAGAATGTTGTCGGATCTATACATTGTTTCCCAGCACCACATGCGCCACCGTTGGCACAAACTGCTTGACAATTAGCTAGAGAGCCGTAAATTCCAGGCGTATTGTATTGAGTTTTAACAATACAATCACCATTTAAACAATCATAAGTCTTTACGTCATCGGGTGGACTATCGGCAAATTTATATATCCTCATGTAATGGAAGGCTTGCCCATTACAATAACCAATCGCCACCCCTGCATTATGGCATTGCGAAACCGTCGAAGTTTGCCCTGCACCTGCAACTAAAAATTCCCCTTGAGCGCCCCATACAGAATCGTCCCTAACTACATAGTATTCTTCACCAGCAGGAACGACACCAGAAAAACCACAATTGGAAGTATGGAAATCCCCGGAAGAAGCTATTAAGGTGCGTGTCATTAATTAATAATTAAATAGAGTTTGGATCGAAGGTTGGGGCGGAATACAACCCGTAAAACCGTTCTGAATATTGAAATTGAGTTTTTGCAATGCCGTTGCGAGTGATCGGCGAGGAAATAGTTAGATCACTTGTGCCCAGTACAGAAGTGTCTGTATTCGCATTGAGCCAGGCATGAGCATTGGAAACAATCGCTGCGTAAATCTCTAGGGCTGTAGGATTTGCTCCCGTAAGAGATGGCAAGGAACTAAGAGGAATTTCTAAGATTTTTGGTGAACCAGTAAAAGTAGAGTTAGCACCAAATAGATCAGTAATTATTGGTTGAGTCATGCAAAGGATTTTGTTGAAGAGATAAACCCGTTGTATGAGGAATTAAAAAATATGTAAATGTTCCAGTTTTATGTAAAAGTGGTATTCTTTAGCTTTAACCGAGCCTTGCCAGAAGGGAGTTACAGTAGTATTACGCAAAACTTAATAAAAAATATACCGATTTAACCTTCTACAAAGGCTAAACCAGAACTAATCACTTAGGAATTAAGTAGTTATTCGTAAGCATTAATTTATATTAAAGTTTTTAAAACTAGACGATCGCTCTTTAGACTTAGCAGTATTTTAGTAGCAAGATTTACTATTCAATGCCTATGAACAGAAGATAGAATATTAGCTTTTGAGTAGCGAATGAGTAATAAACAGACTATAGAATATGAAAAACTTGATATACAATCGTTTGTCATTTAGGATGGAGAAATTAACTAAACCAGTGCGATTTTGGCTTTGTGCAACTATCATCTTTTTGGGTTTGATCGGCTGCGATGTCGTGCGACAAGCCGCTTCGCGTCTACGCTTTGTTGGTACTTCTGGAGACGCGGTTCAGCGAGTCAGTGATGGGGATACTATAGTAGTTAAAGATGCTGATGGCAAAAATATTACGGTGCGCTTTGCTTGTGTAGACGCACCAGAAATAGCTCACACTAACAAAGAAAAGCAGAGTAAACGCACTAGCGATCGCAATCAATTTAGTTGGGGTGTGAAAGCCCAAGAACGGGTGCAACAACTGGTGCAACAAGGAGGCGATCGCGTCACTTTGAATATCACTGATCGCGATCGCTATGGACGCCAAATTGCCGAAGTTCGTTTAAAAAACGGCACTTTTGTGCAACAGGTATTGTTGCAAGAAGGATTGGCAAAAGTGTATCGTCCCTATTTAAATAAGTGTCCTAGTAAAAACTTAGTTCAACAAGCCGAAGCTGAGGCGAAGGAGCAACGGCTTGGCGTTTGGAGTGATGCTAAATTTATTAATCCTTGGGAATATCGCAGCCTATATAAGAAGTAGAAACTCTAGCTGTTTCTAATTGAATGCACTACATTTTTTGGCATTGCATATTTGCGCGATGATTTAGCAACTTTCAAAATTCCTCCCCTACTCCTCTCCCCAAGTTTGCAGTTGCAAATAAACTAGTACCAGCGTCACAGCTAGTAACACCGTCGCTGCTGCTGCTGCATAACCAAAATCAAACTGACCAAAAGCCTCTTGGTAAATGTAGTAAACTAGCAAATTAGTCGAATTCAGTGGGCCACCGCCCGTCATCACATAAACTTGCTCAAAACTCCGCAATGTAAAAATCGCGGTAGTGATGATTGCAAATATCACAGTCGGGCGCAATCCTGGCAGAGTAATATACCAAAATTGTTGCCAAGCATTTGCTCCATCCAAATCTGCTGCTTCATAACGACTGGGAGGAATTGCTTGCAACCCTGCTAAAAAAACCACCATATTGAAACCCAGTTGTTTCCAAATACTCATTAAAATAAGTACCGGCATTGCCCAAAATGTGTCTCCTAGCCAGGGTATGGCTGGAATGCCAAAAAAATCTAACAGTCCGTTAACTGGCCCTGATGTTTGAAACAGCCAGCGAAATCCCAAACCGGCTGCCACAAGTGAGATAATTGAAGGTAGAAAATAGGCACTTCGCAGAATGCCCCGCAAGGGAATGGAGCGGTTTAATAATACTGCCAATCCCAAGGAGATAACTAAACTAGGAATGATGGTGGCAACAGTAAAATAAAAGGTGTTACCCAGAACTTGCCAGAAGTCGGGATTGAGTAGCAAGCGCCAATAGTTTTTTAAGCCTATCCAATAAGTACCTTTTAAGGTGAAACTACCAGCGGTGAAGCTGAGGTAGAACAAATAGGCGATCGGCCAAATGATAAAAACACTCAGCAAAATTAATGCTGGGGTGAGAAAAATCCAGGCAGCTACTGTATCATTATCCAACCACGACTTACTATATATTTTTGGCATCTATAATTTTTCCTCTTAGCTGTTATGACCCTCCGCCCTGATTCTACCCTTAGCTTGGTTTCTCCCAGCATTAGCGATTGCCGACAAGTCGCCCCTTTAAAACTGGGAATTATGGCTTCTGGGAATGGCAGCAATTTTGATGTAGTTGCCCAAGCTATCCAAGATGGACAGCTAAATGCCCAAATTCAAGTTTTAATTTACAATAACCCCTCGGCTAAAGCAGCCGTAAGAGCAGCCAATAGAGGTGTAGAAGCTGTTTTATTGAATCACCGCAACTATAAAAGTCGAGAAGAGTTGGATCAGAAAATTGTGCAGACATTGCGGCACTACGATGTAGAATGGGTGATTTTGGCAGGTTGGATGAGATTGTTAACATCAGTTTTCATTGATGCCTTTCCTGAGAGGATTATTAATATCCATCCTAGTTTGTTACCTAGTTTCAAGGGAATCCATGCCGTAGAACAAGCTTTGGCATCTGGGGTAAAAATCACTGGTTGTACAGCGCATATAACTTGTTTAGAAATGGACAGTGGCCCAATATTGATACAAGCCGCAGTGCCAGTATTGCCGGATGATACAGCAGAAACACTCCACGCCCGGATTCAAATTCAGGAACATCGAATTTTACCATTAGCGATCGCTCTGGCAGCTTCTTCGTCAAAAGCTACAGTAAGCCTAACGTAAAAATACATAGTTTATTGTTCTCTCGTTCCCAGTCTCCGACTGGGAATGCCTAATATGAGGCTCCGCCTCTTAACTTGCGGCAGAGCCGCTTTTGACTTGCATTTCCAGCCAGAGGCTGGAAACGAGATTGTAAGAGGGTTTGCGCTTAAGTTGATACCAATGCACAGCTAGCTGTGCGCCCCTACTATTAATTAGAGTTAGCTTCAGCAGCTTCATACGCTTGCAGAAGCCTAGCATGATCGAGAGTAAATCCTACTTGCATGGCTATCTGGGAAAATAAATCAATCTCAGACTGTTGCCAATTACGGGGTTCAGAACACTGATGTGCAATTAACAAGCCAAATAGCTGCTCATCTTTGATAATGGGTGCTACTAAATTTGCTTTCACAGCAAAGGATTCAAGCAGGTTAATGTGACAATCAGACAAACCGGACTCATGAATGTTGTTTATTGCAACAACGCGACCAGACTGGTACTTTTCTACATAGCCTTGAGTGAAACAGGGGTCGTGGATTTTAGCACCTGCCAAAATTGCTGTTCCCCCCATAGCAGTTAACAAGAGTGACAGTTGTCTGTGTAGAGCAAGTTCAGTTTCTGTTGAATTCCCACTCTCTTGTTTGACTTTCGGAATTTGTTTGGTAATTAAATTAATCCCATAGTAGTAAGTAGCTGTTCCAATTGCAACCACAGGAAGGACACTGATGCTTAGTGCCCAAACTATTGCTTTAGTCTTTAAACTCCATTTTTGATGCCACAGCCTTTGTTGACGATTTTGCCTTGCTTGGGTTTGAGAAAAAGACTGACTCATAAATGAAACCTGGATTGCTGCAATTGAGAATCAAGTAAATAACCTCACAATCAATTTTTACACAAAACTTATTGAACAATGTTTGGTTTTAAGGAGTCTTTTGAGACACTAAGCTTCTACGTCATGTCCGATAACGCTTTTGTTGCCTTTGACCTCAAAAAAATTGGGTCTGATTAAGAGGCTTGTTAACAATCAAATGGCGATCGCTTTGTTTGAATGTCTTATTTTCTCATCAGGTGTTGCGGTTTTCTGACAAGACAGCCAAACAATTTTTCTTTTTCAACAAGAGTTGTACAGACTTTTCACAGTTAGCCTCCCCTGTAAGAAAGGGAAAGAATAATGCAAAAATAAGCCTTTAAGCCTCTTGACAGAAGACAAGTTTACTACTTACCTTCCTTAGCTTCGCGTAGCGGCACGAAGTAAACGTATTCTAGTCTACTTGACTAAAAATCTCTGTAACTGCGTAAGCGTAGCCCGCCGCGATTCAATATAAGTAAAATTGAAGTTGTATTCAATACAAATTAAGCAATTTTTATTAATGTTGAAGCTGTAGTTACAAACTTTCTTAATATTATAAGTAAAGTGGAAGCTGTAGTTAATACAACTTAAGCAGTAATTATAAATACTCATGATTTTATAAGTAAAGTTGAAGCTGTAGTTAATACAACTTAACCAGTGCTTATAGATGCTGAAGCTGTATTTAACACAGCTTCTTCTGTGGTTAATACAACTTCTTCTGTATTTATCAATGCTCAAGCTATAGTTAACACAACTTCTTCTGTATTTATCAATGCTCAAGCTGTAATCAACATATAGCCTTTCTCATGTTGAGTTCAATACAGACTAATCTCTAGTCCCAACGCCACAAGGGTTAGGGAGTAAGCCTAAAGCCTCTCTCCTTTTAGAAGAGAAGAATGGAAGTGAAAGAGTGTTGACTCGTTCCCAGTCTGCGACTGGGAATGCATTCATTGAGCCTCTGACTCAATGTCTGACTAGAGGCAGCAGCCCCTAATCAGCCATTCCCATGCGGAGCTTGGGAACGAGATAAACGAGAGAACAATGAGAAATCGAGCTTTTTTCGACTTGTGTGTACACCGTAGCCTTTTAGAAGAGAGGAATGGAAGTGAAAGAGTGTAGTGCATAGATAGACGTGTAGCGGCTTACCGCAAAGTACGAGCGATCGCGATAAACGCTTCAGAGAAACTAGGAGAAAATTTATTTTTTAATTGCCGACAATTGCGACATTTTCCAGAAATAGCTAGAAATCCAATTGGTAATAATGTGAGCGACAATCGGCACTAATAAGTTGCCCGTGAGCAAAGCACTATATGCCAATATCATCCCGACAATTGTTGCCCAAATCACATAAGGCCATTGTTGGGAACCGCTAAGATGCAAGATGCCAAAGCAAAGACTGGATACAATTACAGCTGTAACATCAGAGCCTAAAGCTGACAGCATCACACCTCTAAATAATAATTCTTCACTCAACCCTGGTAGTAACCCCAGCCAAATTAAGTCTGGTAAAGCTAAGGGTTTCAGTACCACTTCTAAGTAATAATCTGCACTTTTACGATAGCCAGTCCAAAGGCGATAAGTTAAGCCACTTAACGCAGTGATAACGAATCCTAACCCTACACCCAACAGCAACTCTCTTTGGTTCAAGTCCCAAGAAAATAGGGAAAAGTTGCCAAAGTGCAACGAAACTTTGGCGACTATCAACAAAATGATTGCAGTCGCTCCCATCGCCCCAAGTACTTGGATGCGTGTCAGGTATGGAATTTCTGGCTCTTGCTTGTGTTGTTCAACCACGGGTTTTTTAAAGAGTGGGGCATTGGACATGGGGCATGGGGCATTGTGGAAAAACAACTAATGACTAATGACTAATGACTCCAAAGACAATAATTTGGGACGGAGAGCGGAGGGATTGATGCCTGCTTTGTGTGCTACCAATACACCCACTGCTTCTAAATATGAGTTTACCTGTATAGCTTTGATTCCCAACGGTTGGGGAGGAACTTTTATCAGGGTTTTATTTTCTTCTACTGTAATTATTTGGCATCGTCTTTGGCTTAAACTCAGTAAGGCACTGCTACCACAAGCAGTTGCAGGTGCGATCGCAGCATCCACTTCATCTGCCCAAATATCTTCTTTCTCTGATGCAATCGCTCCTTTCTCTATTATAAATTGTGGGGCACGACTTAATCCTACAAGGACGCAGGGCAAAAAGGTATAGCCCAATTCTTCGGCGGCGGAACGGGGAGATAAATCAGGTTGTGGAGGTTCGCTCAAAAGGGCGGGAGAATGGGCGCAAGGAATTTGAAAGGTTCGCACTAGCAAATGGCTAATTACGGCTTCTGCACCCGCTAAAGGATCGACGCCTTCACCGTGGCGGTATTTTTGTACTGCTTCTTCATCTATATCATCGGGGAAACGAGCAACAACTGCGATCGCTTCTGCCCCCGCTTTTTTAATTAATATCTCAGCTGCGCGTAACAAACTATCTGGGTTGCCAATTGTTCCCCAACTAGCTCCTGATAGTGTAGTCCGTAATTCTACATTTAATGGTGCATCAGTAATTACATAATCTGTTAAAGTCAATCCCAGAGTTGCTCTGGCTGCATCGGCTGCTTGTATATGTCGTAGTCGCAACTCTGGCTCAATAGCTTGGTCTAAAAGCAAACCTACTTTGTTGGTGCGAACTGGACGCAAACCCCAGCATCCAGAGGCGAATTTGTCAAGTCCATAACCTTCAACATAGAAAGCGTTAGGGAGATTCCAATACAAACTTGCGCCATTCAGGACATTGGGGTGAGTAATTAGGCGATCGCAAACCTGTGCTATAACTTTGGCAACAGGCAAAGCATCTCCGGCATAACCCCCAATGGCAGCCCCAACGCCAGTTGGTACAATTAAGATAGCGGTGTATGGACGATTCATCTTCTAGTTATGAGTGCCCAGTTATGAGTTATGGATTTATGAATCAGAAGCCATCAAATACTAACTCCTAACTCCTGTACAGAGGCGATTAATCGCGTCTCTCTTAACTCCTAACTCTTCGGTGTAGTCACCACGGCTTCAACTGTAGCTTTTTGTTCGTCAACGTCCACAGAGGTAATTGCCCAACGAAGGGGTTCCCCTTGTTTGTTCAACTCTGTTTCAATTACTTGTAGTAATTCTGCGGGAGTTTCTTGTAAATCAATTTCTGCGGTAATAAAATGAGTGGTCATATTGGGAAACCCTGTTTATTTGTAGTTTCTAGAATAGCTGATATCAGTTGCTAGGAAATACTTATGTTATTTATCAGTTTTGGTAATCTAAGTGAACAGTTATCAATAATCAACTAGTATACTGATAACTGTTTACTGATTATTAGCCTTTGCCAAATTGTAACTGATAAACTACATCTTCTTTTTCCGTCTGAACTTTCAAATCAGAAAGGGGTTTGGCAACACAAAGCAATACGTAACCTTGCTTTTGCAAATCTGGACTAACGCCCATGCCATCAGTTTGATTTACAGTTCCCTCGCTTAATTGACCGGCACAAGTTGTGCAAACACCTGCATTACAAGAACTCGGCAGTTCCAAGCCAGCAGCATCGGCAACTGATAAGATAGTTTTATCTTCAGGAACTTGCAAAGTATGAATTGCGCCTTGGTGATGAATTTCTACGGTGTAAGTTTTGGACATATACAAAAGAAGCGTGACACAGAGGACAAATAGATTATCTTATCTGATAAATAGACATAGTACCAAGTTAACAAAGAGGAAAAGAGAATTATTTTCAAAGAGCTTGATCGGGGAAAATAGCTATACAGTGATAATTATAAGTCTTTGCTAGACAAATAAATTAAAGTAAGGAGACTTACTTGCTGTTAATTCTATTTGTAAAGACTTGTGAGGTTGAATGCTCCTGAAAGTAGAGAAGTGATGATACACACTTAAAACAATGTTTGGCTAAATATTTGGAGTGGAGTTAAGAATGCTGGAATCATATCGTAAAGACGTTGCCGATAGAGGGGCACTGGGAATTCCCCCCTTACCATTAGATGCAAAACAAACATCTGAACTGTGCGAATTACTGAAAAATCCGCCAAAGGGTCAAGAGGAGATATTATTACATTTATTGAGCGATCGCGTTTCTCCTGGTGTTGATCCAGCAGCTTATGTCAAAGCTGGATTTCTCACCGCCATTGCCAAAAAGGAAATCACCAGTCCTTTGGTTTCGCGCATAGAAGCGGTGCAATTGCTGGGGACGATGGTAGGTGGTTACAACGTGCAATCTTTAATCGATTTGCTGCAATTCCCTACTGTATCCGTCTCCGACTCATCTGAAACACCTTTAGTGATGGGTGGACAAGGAAAGGAACCCATCGCCGCCTACGCCGCTAACGCCTTAAGCAAAATCCTCTTGGTGTACGACGCTTACCACGATGTTTTAGAGTTATCGAAAACCAATCCTTTCGCCAAGCGGGTGATTGACTCTTGGGCGGAAGCTGAGTGGTTTACCATTCGTCCCACAGTAAGAGAAGCGATTACTGTCACCGTTTTTAAAGTCCCTGGCGAAACCAACACCGACGATTTATCCCCCGCCCAAAGCGCCACAACTCGCCCAGATATTCCCTTACACGCCTTAGTGATGTTAGAGTCACGGCAACCGGGAAGCTTGAAAACCATTGCCGAGTTGAAGAAAAAAGGGCATCCTGTAGCTTACGTAGGAGATGTAGTTGGTACAGGTTCCTCGCGTAAATCTGCCATTAACTCCGTATTGTGGCACATGGGAAATGATATACCTTTTGTGCCAAACAAACGCGCTGGGGGTTATGTTTTAGGTGGTGCGATCGCGCCAATCTTCTTTAACACAGCTGAAGATGCCGGTGCTTTGCCTATTCAGTGCGATGTCACCAAACTAGAAACTGGTATGGTAATTACCATCCATCCCTACAAAGGCGAAATCACCAACGAAACAGGGGAAGTCATTTCCACCTTTGACCTCAAACCTGATACTATTCTCGATGAAGTCCGCGCAGGTGGACGCATCCCCCTACTTATTGGACGTACCCTCACCGACAAAACTCGTCTTGCACTTGGTTTAGAACCCAGCACAGTCTTTACCCGTCCCCAGCAAGGCTTTGATACAGGCAAAGGCTACACCCTAGCACAGAAAATGGTAGGTAAAGCTTGTGGATTACCGGGTGTGCGTCCCAACACATCCTGCGAACCCATCATTACAACCGTTGGTTCCCAGGATACCACAGGCCCCATGACGCGCGACGAATTGACAGAACTCGCCTGTCTTGGTTTCAGTGCAGACTTAGTGATCCAAAGTTTCTGCCACACAGCTGCTTATCCCAAACCAGTAGACATCAAAACCCATCACGAACTCCCCGATTTCTTTGCCTCTCGTGGCGGTGTTGCCTTACGCCCCGGTGATGGTATCATCCACTCTTGGTTAAACCGGATGCTGCTACCCGACACCGTGGGAACTGGCGGCGACTCTCACACCCGCTTCCCCTTGGGTATTTCCTTCCCCGCCGGTTCGGGATTAGTGGCGTTTGCAGCAGCTTTGGGTGTCATGCCTTTAGATATGCCAGAGTCAGTTTTGGTAAGATTTAAAGGTGAATTGCAACCAGGTGTCACCCTGCGGGATGTCGTAAATGCCATTCCCTACGTGGCAATTCAAAAAGGTTTGCTGACAGCAGAGAAGCAGAATAAGAAAAATGTTTTCTCTGGGCGAATTCTGGAAATAGAAGGTTTGCCAGATTTAAAAGTTGAACAAGCCTTTGAACTCACTGATGCTAGTGCCGAGCGTTCTTGTGCCGGATGTACAATTAAGCTGAGTGTAGAGACAATTTCTGAATATCTGCGTTCTAATGTCGCGCTGCTGAAAAATATGATAGCACGAGGCTATCATGATCCGCGTACCATGCTACGCCGTGTGGCAAAGATGGAAGAATGGTTAGCAAACCCTGTGTTATTAGAAGGCGATGCTGATGCCGAGTATGCCGAAATAATTGAAATTGATTTGAACGAAATCAAAGAACCAATTGTAGCTGCTCCCAATGACCCCGATAATGTTAAGTTATTATCGGAAGTTGCTAATGATCCAGTACAAGAAGTATTCGTCGGTTCATGTATGACGAATATTGGTCATTATCGGGCAACAGCGAAAGTTTTGGAAGGCGCAGGTGAAGTTAAAACTCGGCTGTGGATTTCACCACCAACCCGCATGGATGAACACCAATTAAAAGAAGAAGGTGTATATAGCATTTTTGGGGCTGCGGGTGCGCGAACAGAAATACCAGGATGCAGTTTGTGTATGGGTAATCAGGCGCGAGTTGCTGATGGGACAACAGTGTTTTCTACCTCAACGCGCAACTTCAATAATCGCATGGGTAAAGATGCGCGAGTGTATCTTGGTTCAGCCGAATTAGCCGCAGTTTGTGCGCTGCTAGGACGGCTTCCGACAGTGCAGGAATATTTGGATATTGTGGCGAGTAGAATTGAGCCTTTTGCAGATGATTTGTATCGGTATTTGAACTTTGATCAAATCCTCGGTTTTGAGGATGAAGGGCGCGTGATTTCTAAAGAGGAAGAGGCGTTGTTAGTATAGTTTAATTAGGTGGGTGTTATGCCATTGGTGTCAACTTAACGTAAAAACCAGTCTAGACGAAGCTTTGATAGATTCCCTCGTTACCAGTCGAAGACTGGGAATGCCTATAGGGGGGCTGCCACCTCAAGACTAGCGGCAGAGCCGCAATTGAAGAGCATTTCCAGCCAGAGGCTGGAAACGAGGTTTTAAAGGGGTTTGCGCTTAAGTTGACACCAATGGTGTTATGCCCACCTAATTTTTAGCGTTTCCCAGAGGAATATTAATGACTAGTCCATCTTTTATAAATGAACAAAATCTCTATGAACAAGACTTTTACTTGTGGACACAAACAATTGTCCAGCAGTTAAAACAAAATAATTTTAATGAAATAGATATACCTAATCTAATTGAAGAAATTGAAAGCATGGGGAGAAGTGAAAAACGCGAGTTAAAAAATAGATTAATTGTGCTATTAATGCACTTGCTGAAATGGCAATATCAACCAGAAAAACGTAGTGAAAGTTGGCGCAGTACCATTTCTGAACAACGTATCTGTATTGAAACATTATTAGAAGATAGTCCCAGTTTGCAACCTCTACTTGCAGAAGTATTTAAAGATTGTTATCAAAAAGCTCGTCTCAAAGCATCTGATGAAACAGGGATTAAATTAAATTTCTTTCCTCAAGAATCTCCTTTTACATTAGAAGAAGCCTTAAACAATAGTTATTAAGTTGGAGGAATGAATGAATTTTTATACCGTTGTACTCAGAAAAAGTTCTGGCTATTGGGTTGCTTTATGTTTAGAAAACGGCATTATCGGGCAGGGAAATATTCAAGAGGATGCAATTAATAAACTGAAAGAAGCAATTGAATCTTTTGAAGTGGTTTATGAGTCTGAAAGTAATATTTATAAATCTACCCTTTCAATAGATGAATTACATGAATTTTTATCTTTTGAAGAAAAAGAGCAAGATTTAGAGATATATGAATTAAGGAAGGTTTATGCCTAAAAATATACCTTCCCTGAAACCAAAGGAGTTAATTAAGCTTTTAGAACAAGCAGGTTGAAGATTTCATAGAGAAGGAAAAGGCGACCATTGTTTATATACTCGTGAAGTTGATGGTAAAAGGAGAGTAGTTCCTATAGATATGGGTGCAAGAGAAATGTCTCCTGGTTATGTTTTACGTATTTTTAGGCAATTTGGTTTTACTGATGAGGATATTGAGAGTTTGAAAGTTTGTTAAGGTAAATAATTTTGGGTTTCACTACGTTCAACCCAACCTACAGCTAAACTTATTTTAAGTTATTCTTTCTAGCCATATTTGCAAGGCATTATCAACTAGAAATTTGATATCATCAACAAATACTTCCTCTTTGAAAAAACTGTCTTTATTTCCTGGAACCATATAATAAATGTGATTAAAGAATTTCTCCCAAAATATACTTCCTTCTTTAACAGGAGCATATCGCCAATATGTGAGATATTCTTCTGTTGTATCAATTTGCATTCTGGCAATAGTTTTATTTTGGCGATTGGGAATAATTAGCCATAGAAATAATAGTATCTTCTTCGATTTTCTATCAAAACAAAACTCCATACATTGCCTCATCTTATCCTTACCATATTTGCTTGCATATATGATACTTTTATTCACTATTAGTTCTTCTAATCTATGATCAAAACTTAATATCTGATGTCTAATTTTCCTTAAATTTTCTATTTCTGTGTTTGTTAAAGAACCTAACAAATCTAATAATAATCTTGGTGGCTCAGGAATATTATCATTTTCTTGATTTTGGAGATTAACTTCTTGATAATTAATTTTTATAATTTTTGTTTCTGATTTGTTATGAATATGAGATAAATGAAAATAAAATTCATCATTTTCATACAGAATGAAAAAAGTAAATAAATTAAAATTTAATCTCCTGTGTTTTTCATCAATTAGATTATGGCGATGAAAACTAGGACAGATGGCTAACAGCCGAATTTGTTCATCATAGTTAATATTAGTTTTCAAAGGTTGTTCTTCTAATAAGTTGTCATAATAGCGTGTAAGTTGATTAATCACATATCTATCTTCTGTATTTTTGAGTTCAATAATAGCTAGTTGATTATTTTCTCCTATTGCTAGGATGTCACAAATTTCTCCTTTTATAGACAATTGGCGCGTTAAGGGCTTTAGTTGAAATATTTCTTTTAAATTATCCCAAACAAAAGTTTCTAATTCAGACTCATCAATAAATTTCCAGCCTTGATCGGTTTTACGTAATGCTACGTTCTTGTTCATGATAGTAAAATAAGTAATAATATGTAGAAATCGGATTTCATTTTTGAGAAAATAGTGATGCTGAAAAGCCAGCTTTCTAAAGCTTTTGTCTGAGATGTTGCTCAAAAATTAGATAAGAGTTATGTATTTAATTTATACTAAAAATTATCTGATGTCCTTGTTTGGGATAAGTGAAGGTAGTAAACTGCGATCGCACCCTCTCACTTTGCACACAGACCTAACCCCCCAGCCCCCTTCCCTGCAAGGGAAGGGGGAGAAATCTGGCTCCCCTCTCCGCCTCGGAGAGGGGCTGGGGGAGAGGTCAATGCGATTGCGATAAACTGTTAAAATCTAATTACCTGACACCAAAATTTTAACAGGCGAACACCAATGGATTTTTACACTAGGAGTTATTAAAATGCTTGAACTCCACAAAAATTATGTTCTTGACGAAAATCAACGACCTATCGCCGTACAAATTCCTATCGCTGAATTTGAAAAAATTGAAGAAATTCTTGAGGATTACGGTTTAGCAAAACTCATGGAGGAAGTAGAGGAAGAAGAACCACTATCAAAAGATGAAGCATTAAAATCCTATCAATCACTAAAGGATGAAAATGTGGCAAGTTGAATATACTAAGAGATTATTGAAATAACTTGCTGCTTTACCAGTTGAGATTCAAAGCCGCGTAGAACCTATCGTGTTTCAAGAACTTGAATCAGAGAATCCCTTTGAATTAGGATATCTGGAAAAACTGAAAGGCAATAGTGATAAATATAAGATTCGAGTTGGTGATTATCGTATTGGTATTACTCTTGATCAAGCAACAAAAACATTAATCTGCCAACGAGTTGCTCACCGCAAAGACATCTACAGAATTTTTCCTTGAAGCACATACTGTAATATTAAAATTCTAGGTCATAATACTAAGAAAGGGGCAAATGCTGTGTGATATTTGTAGAAGTGAAGGTGTCAAAATACGTCAAATTACTAGAACTTACAGTAAGGGTAAAGACCTGCTAGTAATAGAAAACATTCCAGTGATAACCTGTACTCATTGCAGCGAAAGCTATTTAACTGCTGAAACTCTTCACAAAATTGAACAAATCAAAACTAACCGTAAAAAATTAGCTGTTGAACGTCCTGTAGAAGTAGCTAGTTTTGGATCATGAATAATTGCCAAAATTAACTGTTGCTTCAGCTATTCTCTTACTAAAAAACATTTATGGACTTCTACACAACAGTTTTACGAAAGAGTGCGGGTTATTGGGTTGCTTTATGCTTAGAAAATTGACTGGTAGGACAAGGGATAAATCAAGAAGCAGCAATCAAGCAATTTAATGAAGCGATCGCCTTTTTTTTGTCAGTCTATAAAATAGAACCTGATATTTACTATCCTTCACTCACTATAGAAGAATTAGATGAGTTTTTAAAGGCATTCTAGTGAGAATAGTACTAATCTCATGCCATTCGTTCTGCTATTGAGTATTAATAATTGTATCTGCTGCGTTAAAGTCAAGATATTGAATAATGATTGTTACGTCTCCTATTTGATATTTCAGCAGTTCTTCGATAAAAGCAAGCGGATCTATTTCCAGGACTTGGGCAACTTGTAAAAATTCAATCAAGTCAAGCCGACGCTCTCCACGTTCATACTTTGATACATAGGATTGCGGAAGCTCTAGCTTTGCCGACAACTCTGCTTGAGTGAGCTTGGCAGCTTTGCGGGCCTCCATAAGTAGCTGGCGAAACCGATTGTACTCTTCGCTGAAAACTGATTTCGGCACTTTAGCTTGCCTTTTTTCTGGCGATGGTTTATTCGATCTCGATGAGAGTTAGTACATATTGCTGAACTCAGTTAAATTCTAAAACCTAATATGGGATAAACCCAAAATAGGTTTTAATGAAAGGAATTTAGGGTGAGGGCCCAAAGATATTTCTTCCAAAGCGGGATGCTCCCTGATAATCAAAGATAAATCTTTGCTTTATTCCCAAGTTCCTCAAATTGTTTTGCTATATATATATAAATATCGGGCGAAAACCTTTAAGAAATTTAAAATTCAAAAGTTGCTAAACATAGTTGAGGGTTTGGTCATTTTTGACAATCCAACATCTGGAAACCCGAAACCGTAAAGACCAATTACTAATAAAATCGGAGGTCTATATGATGTTTAAAAAGATTCTAGTTGCATTAGATCGCTCAGAAATAGGGCAACAGGTTTTTGAGGAAGCGTTGGGTTTAGCAAAGTTAACACAAGCTAGCTTAATGCTACTGCATGTCCTATCTCCCGAAGAAGAGGGTAGTCCTTACGGCCCTATGCTGTCTAATTTAGACTACTATCCGGGATTGAGCAGTCAAAGCTTCGAGTTATACCAAACCCAGTGGGATACCTTTAAAAATCAAGGAATCCAGATGTTGCAATCTTTCTGTGCCCAAGCTAACACAGCAGATGTCACTACCGAATTTACACAAAATATTGGTAATCCTGGTCGCATTATTTGTGACTTAGCCCGTAGTTATGGCGCTGACTTAATTGTCATGGGGCGTCGGGGTCGTTCTGGGCTGATGGAACTATTTCTCGGTAGTGTGAGTAACTACGTTCTTCACCATGCTCCTTGTTCAGTGCATGTTGTGCATCTTTCACTTACTCCTCTAACAGATGAAGTTATAAAAAAAACTACAAGCAACTTTCAGGGTTAACTAACTACTAACATTGCATAAATCTTAGCGAACCAAATTCTGAATTTGGTTTATTCTCGCCTACCTATTTACCTGAATCGATGACCTCTGTAGAGTCAATCTTCACAACCCATCCTTAACTGCACGGTATTGGGCTAAAATTGAGCGTAGGCGTAGCCCATCGTAGACATCGCTTTTTCAGTGAGAAAGAAAAAGTCCGCTACCCAAAATTAGAGTTGAGAGCGAAAAGTGGATCTATGAAAGAAGATACTATCGAGATCACTGGTTTTCATGCTCATGTTTACTTCGATACCGCGAGTCGCGATGTAGCTGCGCGTGTACGTGAAGGATTGAGCGCTAGGTTTGACGTGCAACTCGGACGTTGGTTTGACAAGCCCATCGGGCCCCACCCAAAAGCGATGTATCAAGTTGCTTTCTTACCGAATCAGTTTGATAAAGTCGTTCCTTGGTTAATGCTCAATCGTGAAGGATTGGATATTCTCGTCCACCCTGAAACAGGCGATGCTGTAGCAGACCACGCGGTTCATTCCCTATGGTTAGGAGAAAAGCTAGATTTGAATATTGAGTTTCTTCGACAGCTTAGTTCGACTTTATCCAATTAAGGGAAGTAGCCCAATTTATGGGGTAAAAGTTCTGGTATGGGGCGTGAAACTTTTTCTATTGTGACTAATTCTGGTGAAATTGAAAAAGTCCAATATGTTGATAAATAAACGTTTCAGCTTATGTTTAGACGCTTTTAGCGGCTTGCCGCAGGCATCGCAATAAATCAAAATGAAATTGAAGCAACTGGTTGACTTTAATATTTAGTCAACCAGTACTTGCTTGAGTAAAGCTATCCACATATCAGATGGATCTGAGTAGTAATCAATTTCTTCAACTTGATATTGATAAGATTCACAACCTTCTCGTAAAATAATGCGATCGCGGGGTTTGATGCCTTTCCCTACTCCAGTCATATACCCAATCATTCCTTCATTGAGGCGCTCAAATACGTAGTCGCTTCCACAAACTTCTTGGCTGTAATCGTGTATTTTATTCTTCTGTTTTAATTCATTAGCTGGAGAGCTAACCAGAGCTAATTTATTTAAAAAACTAAAACTTAAATTCATACCTGTTCTGATTGAAGAGAAGGCACTTAAAAACAATTTAAAAATAGAACTAAGAATTCAGAATTCAGTTGTTTTAAGACTTAATTCTGAGATATTAATGTTTCATTCATCCTCTATTGTATCATCCGTGAAATAAACCATTGATGTCATTAATTATGCTATATATATCAGGGAAAAATTCCCTGTTGCTAAGAGGATTGGTTACTTTATTTATTTCAATCTTGAGTATCTCATACAAGACCAGAAATGATAACAGTTATTTTTCCCTCTTCACTTAAATCTACAGTAATCTTAACAGCAACTTCAACTGTAGAATCACCGAATTATTGGACAAGATTGGGTCAAATATGAGTATTTTTTGGTTAACTATAGGGTTCCTATTTGATTTTTGAAAAGACACGTAGGGTGTGTTACCGCCGAGAGGACGGCACTATTTATAAGGATTTGGTGCGTTACGACGTTCCGTCTAACACACCCTACAATACCTAATTTTTTTCATAAATCAAACCGGATTCCTATAGATAAGATTAATTTTTAAACATTTTATGTTTTGAGAATGTCGTCTACGTATATTTTTTAATATAAATAGAATCTAGTCCCTACTTGTGCTTTTTAGAGCTACATCTACATGCATCAGTAGTATTTCTAAGGTGGAGGAGTTATCTAAAACGACATCTGCATGAGCCACTTTTTCTTCGATAGATAATTGGCTGTTGATCCTAGCTTGTGCTTGTTCTCTATTTAAATGGTTTCGTTGGATCAATCTTTGGAGTTGTTGCTCTTGGGAACAACGCACTACCCAGATTTCTGTAACCAAATCAGTCATCCCAGCTTCAAATAATAAAGGCACTACTAACACCAGTGTTTGTGAGGAGGACTGGGCAATTGCTTTGAGGAAGCGATCGCGCACATCAGGATGAATCAAATTGTCTATCCAGTTGCGTTCATCTTGACGATTAAAGATAATTTCGCCTAGCTTTTGGCGGTTGAGACTGCCATCTGGTAGTAAAATTTGTTCACCGTAACGTTGAGCGATCGCACCAAGAATAGGCGAACCTAAAGATACTGCCTCTCTAGCATAAATATCTGCATCCAAAATCGGCAGATTATAAGCGCTAGCTAAATAATTGGTGACAGTGGTTTTGCCTGTGGCAATACCTCCGGTTAAGCCGATTATCCGTTTAGTCATTGGGCATGGGGTATTGGGCATTGGGCATGGGGCATGGGGCATTGGTTATTTCCCCCCTACTCCCTCATCTAAGAATTTGTCGCCCATGTTATCAATGCTTGGGTTAAACCATCTAAAGTATATTCTTCAGCTTCTATATCCACACGTCCGAATAAAACATGACAAGTTTTGGAGGTTTGAGGGCCGATAGAGGCAATACAAACTCCTTCTAAGAATTGGCTAGCATCAGAGTTGCTGGGAAATATGTTGTTAGTAAGTTGACAGAAAAATTGTACGGTTTTAGAACTGGCAAAGGTAATCACATCTACCTTGCGGTTTTGGAGAGCTAACTCTGCCACAGGTGGAATACCACTAGGACAACAAGATTGATATGCGGCAACTTCTATCACCTTTGCTCCCTTGGCAGTTAATTCCTTAACCAAAACTTCTCTTCCGCCGCTTTCAACTCTGGGAAATAAAACCTTTTTACCATCCAGTTGATCTGGGAAATTTTCCACTAAAGAATCGGCAACAAAGTTGGGGGGAATAAAATCTGCTTGGAGAGAGTGTTGTTTGAGACTATGGGCTGTTTTCTCGCCAACAACGGCAATTTTGACGCCTGCTAAAGCACGGGTATCTTTACCTTGGGCGATTAGCCTTTCAAAAAAGTAGTCTATGCCATTGGTAGAAGTGAAAATTAACCAGTCGAAGTTAGATAAATGAGCGATCGCATTATCCAAAGCTTCCCAACTAGAGGGCGGGCCGATTTCTAAGGTAGGCATTTCGATGACTGTTGCACCTGATGCGATGAGGCGATCGCTAAATTGGCTCGACTGTCCCACTGAACGGGTCACTAGGATTGTTTTGCCAGTCAGAGGAAGAGGAGATGAGGGGGATGAGGGAGATGGGGGGAAGTTACTTAACATAAGTTGGGGTGTGGAAGTACTCTCGTTCCCAGGTTCCGCCTGGGAATACCTTTCTCCAGGCTCCTGCCTGATAATTTCGTCTAAATATATATTCTCAGGTTGTAAGTACTTGCGTAGCCCAACAACTTCGCCAATAACAATTACTGCTGGAGAAAGGGATAATTTGCTGGTTTGTTCCAGAATATTGCCCAGTTGCGCTGTCCAAATTTGTTGATCGGGAGTTCCTGCCCAACGGATGATGGCAATGGGTGTTAAGTGCGATCGCCCGTGTTGCACCAGTTGATCTACAATTTCTGGCAGATGTTGCCCTCCCATCAAAATTACCAGTGTGTCTAACCGTGAGAGTGCCTCCCAGTCTAAAACCTCTGGTTCATGAGCTGTAAGCACTGCAAAAGCGCGACTCAACACCGGATCTGTGAGGGGAATTCCTGCTAATAAAGGTGCTGCAAGGGCTGAAGAAATTCCTGGTACTAGTTCAAAATCACAACCAGATGCTTTCAAAGCCTCAATTTCGGAAGTACAACGCCCAAAAATCAACGGATCGCCTGATTTGAGCCGGACAACTTGTTTTCCTTGCTGGCAATGCTTTACCAGTAACTTGTTAATCTCAGCTTGGGTTGTACTGGGTTTACCACCGCGTTTGCCGACATCCAACTTTAGGCAATCAGGCGGTACGCACTGCAATAATTGAGCATCTACGAGGGCATCGTAGACTAAAACCTGAGCAGCAGCTAAGAGATTGTAAGCTTTTACCGTCAGGTATGCCACATCTCCAGGCCCAGCACCTACGAGGTAGACTTTGCCCCTTTCTTGAGTCATGATCATTTGTCATTTGTCATTTGTCAATAATCAATAGTTCTTCCCCCAATGCCCAATGCCCCATGCCCCATGCCCCATGCCCTTTATTCAATTCGTTCGCGGATTAATTTTTTGGATTAGCTGATCAACTTGCTCAACCATCTCTTTGTTTTCCTCAGCTTGGAATAACTCTCTGGCTTTTTTGAGATTAACGATCGCTTCTTGTGGCTGTTGTTGTCTTCCCAAAGTGATTCCCAAATTATAGTAAGTGAATGCATCATTTGGTACGAGGCTAATGGCTTTTTTGTAATGTGCGATCGCTTCTTGTGGTTTACCTTGATCATCCATCGCATTTCCCAAACCCGTGTAAGCTTTTGCATGTTTGGGATCAAGGCGAATCGCTTCGGTATAGTCGGCGATTGCTTCTGCTAGCTTCCCTTGAGCGTAAAAAGCACTTGCTAAATTATAGTGAGCGTCTGCATAGTTGGGAGCGAAGCTAATGGATTTTTTGTACTGTGCGATCGCTTCTTCGAGTTTGCCTTGAGCGTACAGAGCATTTCCCAAGGCATTATAACCTGCTGGATTTTTTGGTTCGAGACGAATGGCTACTGTATATTCGGCGACTGCTTCGGCTGGCTTTTCTTGAGCGTATAAGGCGTTTCCTAAGTAATAGTGAGCGTCTGCATACTTGGGATCAAAGCTAATGGATTTTTTGTACTGGGTAACTGCTTCTGCTACCTTACCTTGATCGTACAGAGCATTTCCCAAACGTGCGTAAGTCGGTGCATAATCTGGCTTGAGGCGAATCGCTGCTGTATATTCGCTGATTGCTTCTGTTAGCTTGCCTTGAGCGTACAGAGCATTTCCTAAGTTATAGTGAGCTTCGGCATACTTGGGTTCAAGGCTGATGGCTCTTTTGTATTGGGCGATCGCAGCTTCTAACTGATTCAGTCTTGCTAAAGTCAAACCCAAATTAAAGTATGCTCCAGAGTCTTTAGGATTGAGGCTAATGGCTTTTTTGTAAATAGCGATCGCTTCTTGTGGTTTGCCTTGATCGTCGAGAGTATTTGCCAACGCAATATAAGCTTGGGCAAAGTTCGGTTCTAGTTCAATTGCTTTCCTAAAAGCTGCCTCTGCTCCTTTTAAATCTCCTTGTTTGTAGAGATTGGTTCCTTGCTCGAAGTTAGCAACTGCATTTTTGTTTTGAGGAACTGCGGGCTGTACGGAGTCATCAATTTTTGATAAAACAACGCCAACATCTTTACCAAAGGCAGTACTAGTATTGCTCAAACACAAGCAGATAATAGCTGCTGCCAGTAGATTCTTGCTTTTCAACATTTTTATTATTTTACCGGGAATTAAAGGGTTTAAGACCCCTGCATCTAAACGTAGCTTCGGTTATCCTGCGGGATCTTGCTACACTCGGGGTTTAAATCCCCGTCTGAAAATGTCTTAATGCGGGAATGCGGGAATTGTTAAGAAGCTCTTATCTTTTTTGGAGTATTTATTTAATTAAATATATTGGATAAATCATTTGGCTGAATCGTGAAGATAAAGTTGAGTAGGCAATCACTCAACTTCAGATTGACTTGACTTAGCATTCATTTTATCTAACAGTTGAGTGATTTTTTTAGCTTTTTCCGGTTGACGTTGTTTTTGCAATAAATCTTTAGCTTGTAACAGGTTAGTTTTGGCTTCCTCTTCTCGCTCTTGCTGCATGAGAATATTTGCCAGACGCAAGTAAGCATCAGGATTTTTCGGACTGCGGCGAATTACTTCCCGGAATAATTCTGTTGCTTCCTCTACTTGTCCTTGCTGATTTAAAACATCTCCCAAAAACAAGCGCACCACATCATTAGTAGAGTTGATAGAAATCACCTGACGAAACGCTGCTTCTGCGCCAGGGTAATCTTTTGCTTGAGAAAGATTGATTCCTTTTTGAAACAAGTCTGAGGTAATCAAAGTTTTCCAAGCGAAATAGCCAAGAATTGACAGACTCAGAACAACTACAAGAGCAGGGATAATAGAACTGGTAGGAAAGGTTTCTAGCATTGTCTAAGCCAAAAAGCAGGCGATAGGAAAAATCAGATATTCCATAAAAAAGAGTTTCCAGATAAATTGATAGAACTGAGCGATCGCACTTTTATCTTGTAAGTCTACTGTCAAACTCCGCAACCACATCCAAACTAGCAGCGCTAAATGAGCAATTACCAGAAATATGGGGTTAACTGAGGCAACACGTAGCACACCCACTAGAATTATTCCCACATAGCAGACAGTTATCACCCAAAGAGCCAGATTAAACACAGCTTGGGAACCGAGTTTGATCGTGAAAGTAGAGATATTATAGAGGCGATCGCCTTCCATATCTGGTATATCTTTAAAGATAGCGATCGCAAAGGTAAACACCAAGATAAATAACGTCAGCACCCACACCACGGGCGGAATTTCTTGGCTTTGTTTCAGCACCCAACTATAGTGCAAATACAATCCTAAATTAACAATCGTGCCGCGCACCGAAAAAATACACAGCGCTGCCCAAAATGGAAACTGTTTCAAGCGAATTGGCGGTAAAGAATAAGCAGTACCAATGGCCAAACTAATTGCTACCATGCAAAATAAGAATGGCCCAGTTAGCCACGCCACAACTAGCGCCAAAATCCCAGTCAAAGCAACAATAAATTGCCCCGTCTGTCGGGAAAACTCACCTGATGCCAACGGTAAATGAGGCTTATTAATCTTGTCAATATCAACATCTTCTAATTGATTCAGCCCCACAATGTAGACATTGCCACACAGACAAGCAATCCACGCACCCAAAACCCGACTCAGTGGAATGCCAGAAAATCCAGTCGAGGAAACAGCAATGGCAATTAAATACAAACCCAACACACTCAGACTTGTACCAATAATCGTGTGAGGGCGAGAGAATTTCCAGAAAGCGTATAACCAATGGAAATATGATTGAACAGGTTTGCGTGGCAAAGGGCTGTTTTGATAACTCTGGCTCATGAGTAGCTTAGATTCAGTATTCTGACTTATTGTTAACCATTGTCACAGAAATTGGTCATTAACAAGAGCCAAAGGTCTAGACGCAGTATATTTTCGTAGAGGAGTTAGGAGTAGAGACGCGATTAATCGCGTCTCTACAAGAGTTAGGAGTAGAGACGCGATTAATCGCGTCTGTACAAGAGTTAGGAGTAGAGACGCGATTAATCGCGTCTGTACAGGAGTTAAGAGTAGAGACGCGATTAATCGCGTCTGTACAGGAGTTAGGAGTTAGAATTCAGACTAATTCCCTCAGTTACAGCTAGAAATCATTATCTATTGCCTCTTTGCTCCTCCTAATCCTCACTTTCTACTCCCTATAGCGCTACAATCTATCAGAAAAGCAAAGAAATAGTTAAATCCAGAGTGCCTTCATGACGGCTGATTTGACATCTACAGCGACATTTGACTTTGTTACCGTGCTATCCCAGGCTGCGGCTGCGTATCGAGGATCTAAAGGCACACGCCCTAGTGCTGAAATATTAGTAAATGCGTTGCTACAAGCAGAAAAATCTGCCAAGCAACAAAGGTTGACTTATCCGTTTGAGTCTCTTTTAGGTAAATGGCAACTTTGTTTTGTGACTGGCACTAATAAAGTCAGAAAGCGCGGGGGAATTGTATTAGGCAAGGGTTTGTATGTGGCCAAGTTTATAACAATTCATGTTTCCTTTAATGCCACTTTGGAACAGGATTCAGGCAGAGGCGAAATTGTTAATCAGGTTGAATATGGCCCAGTTTTGTTGAAGCTCACGGGGCCAGTGCAATATTTTAGTAAGAAAAATTTATTGGCGTTTGACTTTAACCACATGCTTATCAGTTTGTTTGGTCGTGTTGTTTACAACAGACCAATCCGTTTTGGTAAAGTTAAAACAGAAGATTTCTACAACCAGCCCATAGCTAAACTAGCCTTCTTTGGCTTCTTTTTAGAGACGGAAGATTTCATTGCAGCTCGCGGCCGTGGAGGAGGATTGGCATTTTGGATTCGAGAAACTTAAAGACACTGGATTTCACGTTTGTGCCAACTATTAAACTGGACGACAACCAGACAAAATACTGTGCATATTTACTACTTGTCCAATGACTGCGATCGCAGGCGCACCAAATCCAGTTTGCTCTACCTGTTTGACAATTGTCTCTAAAGTACCAATCAATTCTTCTTGTTCTGGCCGCGTCCCCCAGCGCACCAAAGCAATGGGCGTTTCTAAATTCAACCCAGCTGCACTTAATTGTTCCACAATATAAGGGAGATTGTGAATTCCCATATAAATTACAATCGTTTCGGAACCGTGAGCGATCGCATTCCAATTCACTATCGGTCTATACTTACCCGCCGCCTCGTGACCAGTTACAAATGTCACCGATGAACTATACAGCCGATGAGTCAAAGGGATACCTGCATAAGCCGCCGCTGCAATCCCCGATGTGATCCCTGGCACAACTTCCGTTGATATTCCCGCTTGGACTAATTCTGCCATCTCTTCGCCACCGCGACCAAAAATAAACGGATCGCCACCCTTTAGCCGCACCACAATTGCATTATCCTGCGCTTTATCAATCAGCAATTGAGTTGTTTCTTCTTGCAACAACGAATGTCTCCCCGCACGCTTACCAGCATTAATTTGCTCTGCTTGGGGATTAATCATTGCCAGAATTGCCGGACTGACTAAGGCATCATAGATAACTACATCTGCACATTCCAATAAACCTTTCGCTTTCAAGGTAATTAGTCCTGGATCTCCTGGCCCCGCACCGACTAAATAAACCTTTCCCAAATACTTGTTATCCTGTTTTTCTGTGCGGTTCATTTATCTGTTAAATCCCAAATTAGCTCGGCTAATTCTGCACTTGCTCCCAAGGGCTGCGCCAGTTGGAAATTCACCGCAGAAAATTGTAGTTTTAGCTCCTCGATTGAGGCGGCGATCGCATCGGTTATTCCACCAGCGAATAAAAAGTATGGCAAAATTGCAATTTCCCGATAACCAGCAGCTACCAACTCTTTCACCCGTGATTCTAAACTAGGAGGTACAGACCAATAAGCAGCCACTGCTCCCAGACTTACCGCCATTGCTGATACAGTTTCTTGAGAACCTGGGCGACGGCTACCATGAGCTAATAAAATCCATGCTTCTGCTTTTATAGCAGCTATTTGCTTTGACAGCAATTTTTCTAAGTTGGGGTGAGAGCCTAAATATGGTTGCAACTCAATGATCATATCTTGACCAATAGCCTGTTGTGCTAGTTCTATTTCGGCGGGAATATCTGTCATGACATGCACTCCCGGCAGCAGAAATAGCGGTACAATTTTGAGGCGATTCTCGTTTTGAGATAGTTTGCGTAGGCGTAGCCCCTCGCAGGTATCGCAAAAAGCGCTCTTGGCAAATTGTTGAATCTGCTCATGTAAAGGCTGAGGATTCATTTCCAAAGCAGCGATGCCAACCAGATGTTCACTATTTGATGGATTGTAGTTCTTTGGCAATTTATTGGATACCAGCTTTGCTAATTGCTGCATAGCAATTTCTGGGCGCGGATCGCGACTTCCGTGAGATACTAGCAGATAGGCAGATGACATCGGCAAAGCTTAAACTCTCAGTTACTAACTCTCATATCTTACTTAATATTAAGCTGGTGGTAACAAGTACTCTGGTGATTATTGAAACTATTATCAATTACTAAATATAAGTATTCTAAATCACTTTTATATTCTCCCACTGCTGCTTGCCTTATTGTTTTTCGGCAGTGTAAGTATAAAATTGATCAAAGGCTCCCACCGTTTCAAATTTGTAAGAAGGTATCCAAGAATTTATTTTTAAATCTGTACGGTAAATACTAAAAATCATGTAATTTTGTCTTTCTGTAGTCCTGGCAATAATTTCTTGGATTTGCGGGTTAGCCGAGTCAACCAACTTATCACAATTAAAACGGATTAAATTTTCTATAATATTCGTAGTTTTTTTGCATACATCGGTTTTTAAGTATTCTGTCAGCCGTTGCACTGCATATTCTTCATATTCAACCTGACTGGGATTGGTCTTCGCCATTGTCACACCCAAGGCGGCAAGTCCTACTGCTGCTCCAGTATATGCAATGATGGTTAGGGGTTTCATGTTTGCCAAGTAAAATTCGTTGTAATTGTTAGATTTCAGAGACTCTAAATCAAGTGAGTCCGTTCCTTGAACAAAAACTCTTGATCGCTTGCCAAATTATTGCTATAATTCAAATTGTTGAATGGCGAGCGTAGCCAAGTGGTTAAGGCAGTGGTTTGTGGTACCACCATTCGTGGGTTCAATTCCCATCGTTCGCCCTAGATAATTTCATAGTCATCCATATATTCTTATAGAAGATGGGTTTTGGTTGTGAACATTCATCACCATTACTTTAGCAAGGATCTGCCATCTCCGAGTTCATGGATTTGGAAGGGTCGCAAATCCACTATGATTCATCAGATTAACTTATAAATAATTTGATGTATATAAGCAAATCTACTTGCTCAATGAAAATTAAGTGGGCGATGTCCACTTCTCTACAAGATGCTGCTTCTTTGCACGAGTACGCGTCTAAGCAACGCCGATAGTGCGGAAAGTTTGATAAGTAAGTGGGCAAAAATAAATCAAACTATATTATGCAATATAAAATTAATTAAACTGGCTCGTAGTAAGAGACCATTTATAAAGTAAGTCAAAAGTTAGGGTGTGTTACGGCTTTGCTATCACGCACCGCTACATAACACGGTGCGTGATAGCCGAGAATGATATTTTTCGTGACAAATCATATCGAAATATGCGCCTAACACACCCGACAAGAATTTTATTTTTACTTTATAAATAGCCTCTAAGCGGCTCCAGCCCTATCTTCAGATTGGACTTTGGTTCTTCAGTATTAAGATTCCCGATTTCTTAGAGAAGTCGGGAATCTTAGAGGATGTATGAAAAGTATTTGACTGTGATTTTAGGCACTGATTGATCTCCCCTAACCCCCCTTTTTAAGGGTGGAACCGGAATCAAAGTCCCCCAATTTATCGGGGAATTTAGGATGTTCTAGAACGTTTTGATACCTCCAATAGAACTTTTCAAACAACCTCTCAGCCTCGGAACTTTTTGAACACATATTGAATTGTTAGAAAATGCCTACAAGAATGATCAAAGTCAGTCCACAGAAAGCAAGTAAAGAGATAATCACAATATTGCTTATACTGTGGTCAGAAGCTGTTAACTTATGTGTATTATCAGCCATATAAATCAACCCGTTTTAAACAACTTTATGCTGTAATTATAACTAGTGCGAATAAAGATTGGTCTATCTCTGATCAAAAATTGATTTTAATTCATTTAAGTTTAACTATTCAGTTAAGCTTCCAGCAAAAGAATTAACTTTTGTTTCAGTCCTGGGAAAATAGATATAGCGGTTTTTAGTTGAGCGAGGAACTAATACGTAGAAACCTGAGTATAATCCCTGTGAAAGCCTTTGTTTTAATCAGAATTTAATTGTCATATTTTCGACTGAGCGTTAATAAATCAAGATATTGTTTTCTCATGAATCACTTAGGATTGCTATAGCAATGATTGAAAAAAATAACTGGAAAAAAACACGTCAATATTTTGAAGAAACTGGTGTCAAATTCGTGCGAGTTCTTTGGTGCGATAATGCTAACATTATCCGTGGCAAAGCCGTACATATAGGGATGCTAGCTCACTACTTTGAGCATGGGGTGGGTATTTCCGTAGGGCAGCAGGGAATTCCTGTGATGTATGATGTGGTTGTGCCAGAAACTGATTTAGGGCCAGTAGGTGAAATTCGCTTAATACCAGATTGGTCTAGTCTAAAGCCTTTACCTTATGCTCCTGGTCATGTTCGTGTTATGGGCAATATGGTACTAGATGGTTCTGCTTGGGCATTATGTCCGCGAAATTTCTTAAGGCGGATGATTGCGGCAGCCGAATCTAATGGCTGGGAAGTGCAGGCAGCATTTGAAAATGAGTTTTACTTACTTCGGCAAACACCTGAAGGAATCATTCCTGCCGACTCCACAGTTTTTGCCTCAACTCAGGCAATGGATCTTAACCGAGAAGTAATTGATGCGATCGCTGATGCACTGATCGCTCAAGATATACCTGTAGAACAATATTATCCAGAATCAGGCCCCGGTCAGCAGGAAATTTCCATCCGCTATACCGATGCTTTGCAAGCAGCTGATTGGCAGATTGCTTTTCGAGAAACCGTCAGAGCGATCGCTTATAAACACAACCTGATCGCTTCATTCTTACCCAAAATCTTCCCAGATGCGGCTGGTAGTGGTTGTCATATCCATCTGAGCCTTTGGCATGACGAGAAAAACCTCTTACCTGACCCACAGGGAATTTGTGGTCTTTCTGGGGTAGCATTACAATTTATTGGTGGCATTCTGCACCATCTGCCGGCAATGATGGCACTAACTACCCCAAGTACTAATTCTTACCGCCGCATTCTTCCTCATAGTTGGAGTGGTGCTTTTCGCTGTTGGGGATTAGATAATCGGGAGGCAGCCGTGAGAGTCCCCAGTGACCCTGGTTTGGGCTGTCCCAGCCACTTGGAATTGAAAACTGTGGATGCCTCAGCTAATCCTTACTTAGCTTTAGGAGCAGTGATTGCTGCCGGACTTGATGGTGTACAGCGTGGTCTAACACCTGGAAACCCGGTGAATCAAGACCCTGGATATTTATCAATTGAAGAACGCAATGCTAATCAAATAGACCGATTACCAGATAATCTGGGGCAAGCGATCGCTCATCTTCAGCAAGACGATATGCTATTAACAGCTTTAAATCCCCAGTTAGCAAAAGCTTTCTTAGCAGTGCGTCAAGCAGAGTGGCTAGCGATGAAAGATTGGGACTTAAAGGCAGAGGTGAAAACCTTATTAGAGAAATACTAGCGATCTGATTACCTAGCAATGAATCTAGCCGACATTCCTTTAATTGACCAACACGCCCACAACATTTTAAGACCAGAAGTTGTCGCCCAGTATCCTTACGCGGCTGCCTTTACTGAAAGCGATGATCCAGAAATCATCAACTACCATGCCCGTCATACGTTCTTTTATCGGCGTAGCTTACGCGAGATTGCAGCTTTATTAAACTGCGAAGCTGAAGAAGCAGCAATTTTGGCACGGCGGGAAAGTCTTGGATTAGAAGAACTGACGCAGATTTATTTTCAGGCGGCTAATCTAGAGGCGATTTACTTAGATGATGGTTTGCAGCCAGAAACGATTCTACCTCTATCGTGGCATGAAAAATTTATTCCTGTGCGACGAATTCTGAGATTAGAACTATTAGCAGAACAGCTAATTCCGCAATCAGAAGATTTTGCAACTTTTTTAGCAAGATTCAACAGCGAACTTGATCCACCACCGTTTGGAGTGGTAGCTTTTAAAAGTATTGCCTGTTACCGGAGTGGCTTGGATATTCAACCTGTAGCTGACGAGGTGGCGGCGGCTCATTTTGACAACATCAAACAACAACAGCAAAATCAACCTCTGCGACTGACTGATAAATCCCTGATTGATTTTCTGTTACAACAGGCGTTATTAGTAGCGGCGAAATATCGCCTACCAGTGCAATTACATACTGGCTTTGGTGATCCCGATTTGGATTTACGATTGGCTAATCCCTTAAATCTGCGATATTTACTAGAGTTACCCCAGTACCGCCATGTACCATTAGTATTGCTACACGCTTCCTATCCTTATATGCAGCAGGCTGGTTATTTGGCTTCTGTATATCCCCAAGTTTATTTAGATTTCGGTTTGGCAGTACCTTTTTTAAGCGTATCCGGGATGCGGGAGGCAATCAGGCAGCTGTTAGAATTAACTCCCACTACTAAATTAATGTATTCTTCTGATGCACACTCAATTCCAGAATTGTACTACTTGGGTGCAAAGTGGGGTCGCCAGCTTTTAGGAGAAGTGCTAGAGCAAGCAATTGCAGATTCTGACATTACTGTAGCTGAAGCAGAGGCGATCGCTGTCGCAATTTTACGTGAAAATGCCTTAGTTCTCTACCAATCAGCGTCCAGCATCAGCAAGTCGTAACTATTAATAGCAATACCAATTACCTATTCCCAAAATTACCATGATATCAGCAATTATCATAATCACAGAATGCTATGCCCACATAAAAATGAGTATTAACACTCTCGAATAGTTAAAAAAAGTATTGATTTACAAGTCATTTCGAGCTTGGCAGATAAATCTTGACATTAATGGTGTGCTGAACATCAGATACACACAAATAAATGATATAGTAAAGGTAAAATCAAGCAGTTGAAGGCATAATATGTCATGCCTTAACTATCATAATGCCAATTTTTTAATAACATCTATCAGAAGAAATAAAAATTGTATTCCTTTAGTTAGAGCAAAAAATACTGAGTCATAGATACTTTAAGTAAAGTACAACATGATTTAAGTACCATCTTAAAAGTTGATACTTATAGGTACACAGATAAATCCTATTTATCTGTGTTATTTCGTGTTTGTATGTGGTCTAACAAAAGGTGGAGGCTTATTTGTCTCGCCTTGAAAGTCAACAATCCAAACATCGTCATCTAATGGAGTTGCCATGTCTGAATTGCTTCAAGCAGTCTTAGATAGTGAAGAAAGAAGTAATTTGCGTTCCTTTATTAGTGAATTACGCCAACAAGAAAAGAAGTACTTGCTGCGGAACGACATACTTAATGTATATGCTGAATATTGCTCAAAGTCCCAGAAATCTGAGGCTTTTTGCACTTCCTCTGAGTTAGGCAAACTTATTTACTATACTCAGGAAATTATTCAGGAGGACTCCAACTTCTGTTTCATCATCCGTTCTAAGATTGCCAGCCAAGAAGTTTATTGGTTGACATCAGACTTGAGCATTGAGCCGATGACGGTGCAGGATTTGCTGGATCTGCGCGATCGCTTGGTGAACAAATTTCATCCTAATGACGGCGGCCTGCTAGAATTGGACTTCGGCCCGTTTTATGACTACTCTCCAACAATCCGCGACCCCAAAAATATTGGTAAGGGCGTACAATTTCTCAACCGCTATCTATCCAGCAAAATATTTCAAGACTCAAAACAATTGCTCGATAGCTTATTGAATTTCTTGCGCCTGCACCACTACAACGGTGTTCAACTGCTGATCAACGATCGCATTCAATCACAGCAGCAACTTTCCGAGCAAGTTAAGAAAGCTATCGGTTTTGTTAATAATCGCCCCGATGATGAACCCTATGAACAATTGCGGTTCCAATTGCAGACAATGGGTTTTGAGCCGGGTTGGGGTAACACCGCAGGGCGCGTGCGGGAAAGCTTAAATATTCTCGATGAATTGATTGATTCTGCTGACCCTCAAACCCTAGAAGCCTTGATTTCTCGTGTTCCGATGATTTTTAAAATCGTCTTGGTGTCAGCTCACGGTTGGTTTGGGCAAGAGGGAGTGTTGGGGCGTCCCGATACCGGCGGTCAGGTAGTTTACGTCCTTGATCAGGCAAAAAGCCTAGAGAAGCAGCTACAAGAAGATGTCCTGCTTGCGGGTTTAGAGGGATTGAATGTCCAGCCAAAGGTGATTATTCTCACCCGCTTGATTCCCAACAGTGATGGCACCCTTTGTAATCAACGGCTAGAAAAAGTCCTTGGTACTGAAAATGCTTGGATTTTGCGAGTCCCTTTACGGGAATTTAATTCTAACATGACTCAAAACTGGATTTCCCGGTTTGAGTTTTGGCCTTATTTAGAAACTTTCGCCATTGATTCAGAAAGAGAACTACGGGCAGAATTTCATGGCACACCTGACTTAATAGTTGGTAACTATTCGGATGGGAACTTAGTGGCATTTTTACTGGCGCGACGGTTGAAAGTTACTCAATGCAATGTTGCCCATGCTTTGGAAAAATCTAAATACTTGTTCAGTAACCTCTACTGGCAAGATTTGGAAGATAAATATCATTTTTCTTTGCAATTCACAGCTGATTTAATTGCAATGAATGCTGCCAATTTTATTATCAGCAGCACCTACCAAGAAATTGTCGGCACACCGGATAGTGTGGGACAGTATGAGTCTTATAAGTGCTTCACCATGCCGGAGTTGTACCATGTAACGAATGGGATTGAATTATTTAGTCCCAAATTTAATGTCGTACCGCCGGGAGTAAACGAGAATTACTATTTCCCCTACTCCCAGACTCAAGATCGAGTGGAGAGCGATCGCCAACGCCTTGCAGAAACACTTTTTACTCTGGAAGACCCAGCGCAAATCTTTGGCAAACTCGACGAGCCTAACAAGCGTCCTCTCTTCTCAATGGCGCGTCTCGACCACATTAAAAACCTCACAGGTTTAGCTGAATGCTTTGGTAAAAGTAAAGAATTGCAGGAGCATTGCAACCTAATTTTGGTGGCGGGTAAGTTACGTGTAGAAGAATCAGGCGACAACGAAGAACGTGACGAAATTATCAAACTCTACCAAATAATTGACCAGTACAATCTCCACGGAAAGATTCGTTGGCTAGGTGTGCGCCTGTCTAAAACTGATTCTGGTGAAATTTACCGAGTAATTGCCGATCATCGGGGAATTTTTGTGCAACCAGCTTTATTTGAAGCTTTTGGTTTGACAATTTTAGAGGCGATGGTTTCAGGATTACCGACTTTTGCCACACAGTTTGGTGGCCCACTGGAGATTATTCAAGATAAGGTTAATGGCTTTTACATTAACCCAACGAATTTAGACGAGACAGCCGCAAAAATTGTGGACTTTATCACTAAATGCGAACAGAATCCTAACTCTTGGAATGAAATTTCGCAGCGAGGAATTGAGCGAGTTTTCAGCACTTATACTTGGAAAATTCACACTACCAAGCTGTTATCATTAGCACGGATTTATGGCTTCTGGAACTTTACCTCGAAGGAAAATCGGGAAGATTTATTGCGCTATATTGAAGCTTTGTTCTATTTAATTTACAAGCCAAGAGCGCAACAGCTATTAGAGCAGCACAAGTATCGATAATTAAGTTAGGAGTCAAATTAAGTTAGGAATGAGGAGTGAGGAGTTAGGAATTATAAAAATAACAAATTTTCCCAACTCCTAATACCAATTCTTTGTGAAACTGGACAAACAAAATCAAGCTTGGTGAGACTTGGGATTTTCCCCCTTTTTCGGGAGCAACCTTACAGGTAATCGGTATAACTCTTAACTCCTAACTCCTAACTAAATTGTCAACGCCTGCCAGGTTCGTTGACCAACTACTCCATCCACACCTAAATTCCGCTGATTTTGAAAGGCTTTGACAGCAGTCTCTGTCAGTGCCCCAAAAATCCCATCCACTCTAACGGCATAACCGTTAGCCACTAACAGCCGTTGTAAGACTCTGACAGCAACACCAGAGCTACCGAAATAAAGAGTCGGCAGAGGTTGGCTACTAAACTTCTGGAACCGTCCTGTAGCCTTTGCACGGACTTTACCCCCAGACTGAGAATACTTCTTAGACTCACCTAAGTTAGATGAAGCTAGGAACTGATTCTTTTTGCTGATTTTCTTAAGTATGTGTTCTTTATCTACTGCGATCGCTGAGGGAGAAGCCTGGGAAACCTCATCTGTCTGCATGAATTCAGGTGGTGTGACTTGAGCAGTTATTTCTAACTGACTCTGTTTTGACTGGTTTACGTCATTTTCCATCTGAACTAATTGCTGCTGTGGCAAATTGGCCCCAAATGCTTGTCTTATTGTTAACACGCCCGTCATCATCAGGCCAATTTCAGTCATTGTAGTTCATTTTACTTCAACCAATATTTCTTTTAACCAACAACATTGCTGCTGTCCGCGATAGTGCATACTGACCAAATAAAAAAGTCATGTACTAGTTTTTTAAGATAATATTGTCATGCTCATATTTGCTCACCTCCTATTCCATCTAATTAGACTAATATTATTAGCTTTGTGCTTTTTTTATCTTTAATCAAGCCATAAAGTTGCCAGATATGGTATTTAAATCAACGGTTTAGAGAATAACATACTATATGATCATCTGGGAATGCCATCAAACAAATTTGCCTAGTTATCTTTGGATCGCGCTTGGTATGCTGATGCTACTTTTATCATGTTTATACTGCCAGCAAAAATACTACTGGATTCATATAGCCACTTTTTTAAGTATTGATTAATGCAACATTTGGCAATAATGATAAAATCTTAATTCCAAACAATCTGTCCTCCCTCAGAAGGGATTATAAAATTTTGAGCAATCACTGTGATCTTGGAGGATACATACTCGTCGTCGCAGCATTATCTGGTTTTAGCAACTTCACTCTAGAAGGATTCAGCCATAATTCCTAAATATCTGCTTTGTGATTGAATCAGTATGGCTACTTCGCCGTATTCTTGGAAAGCGCATACTTCGACCTCAATAAAATGAAACCGCACAACGTTGTTGCACGGTCTGGAATTTGAACTAGAGTTTAGACTACTACATGACAAAATTACACAAGGGCACTGAACATCATGTCTGTGCAATTCTCTTGCCTAACCTGTGTTAATTTTTATATCATTTTTAAATGTTGAGAAACGAAGCACCTTAATAAAAAGCGCGTAGGCGTAGCCCGCCCTTAGACATTGCTTAGTACGCAAAGTTGTGAATACTGAAAAACTTTTTACTTTTTCTCATCTCGCCACAAAGCAATACCGCCTAATAAACCAGTGATATTAGGGATGAGTTTTACATTTAACGGTAGCTGGAAATTCACTCTCACAGCTTCACCACCGCCAATGTAAAGGTAATCATAATTGAATAGATGTTCCAAGGATGCGATCGCTTTTTCTAAACGCCTATTCCATCTTTTCTCACCAATTTTTTCTAACTCTGCACGCCCCAACTGCTGCTCAAAAGTCTCGCCTTTGCGAAATGGATGATGCCCCATTTCCATATTCGGTACCAGCTTACCATCCACAAATAAAGCCGAACCAAACCCCGTACCCAGAGTAATCACCAATTCTACACCTTTAAGAGCGATCGCTCCAAACCCCTGCATATCTGCATCATTAATCACCCGCACAGGCTTGTTTAAGTGTTTTAATAATGCTGTTTCCAAATCAAATCCGATCCAATCTGGATGTAAGTTTACCGCTGTTTCCGTGATTCCAGACCGCACCACACCGGGAAAACCCACCGAAACACGATGAAATTCACCTTGAGCCGCTGCCAACACAACAATTGCATTAATTACAACCTCCGGTGTAGCAGGTTGGGGTGTATCTAAACGCGCCCTTTGCGTTACAGGATTCCCCGTAATATCCAAAACCATAGCCTTAACGCCACTACCGCCAATATCAACCGATAGGGTACGAATCGATCCATTTTCTTCAACCATTGAGTTACATCCTTGTTAATGCTTGTTATTTCGATATTATGCTCTGCTGCATCTGATAATATTCGGATGTTTGGAGAGTCTTTATATTGAGGGGGCAGAGCAGAATAATTAATAACCAATCCCCAGTCCCCAGTTCTCAATACCGGTAAGATACGAATGGCACAATTTAAGTATATATGCACAGCTTCACTCCACCAGAACGCTTTTTTCCCTACCTGACCTGGACTGACATCCAGGCAATGCCAGATAAGGAAAATGTGGTAATCATTCAGCCAGTGGAGGCAATTGAACAACATGGCCCGCATTTGCCGTTGATTGTAGATGCTGCGATCGGTGTGGGGTGCTAGGAAAAGCAATGGAAAAGCTAGATGCCAGTTTTACTCAAAGTTAAAAATCCAATACATTTAGATGCGGGAGAGCATTTAGATTTGCTAATGTAGGAATAATGGAAATAGTACTGGCGTAGCTGCTTAAAATCTATCGGGTAGCAAATTTCTATTAAAAGTAATATAAGAGAAAGAATTATGACGGCATTTGAACCCAAGAGCCTCCGCTCTTATAGCCAAGAAGATGTCCAACAAATTCTGCACTTAGCGATCGCTCGTCAAGCTGACGACAAAGACAGAGAATTTTCTTATGAGCAGATATTAGAAATTGCTGCTGAGTTAGAAATCTCACCTGATTCTTTAAAATTAGCAGAACGCGATTGGGTAGTAGAACAGGGTCAAGTCCAACAGCGAAAAGCTTTTGACACCTACCGCATCAGAAGATTTCAGAAGCGTCTAGGCAATTATGTAATTTTCAATGGCTTTTTGATACTGGTCGATTTAATCACTGGTGGCGGAATTTCTTGGTCGCTATACATTTTACTATTCTGCGGATTGCCAGTAGGGCTTGATATTTGGAATACCTTTCAAATCAAAGGTGAAGAATATGAAATGGCATTCCAGAAGTGGAGCCGTAAGCATCAGATTAAGAAAACCATCAGTACAGTTTTGAATAAGTGGTTTAAGGCATTACAGGCTTAGTATATTTGCTTGTTTGCGTAAGCGTACCCCTACTCTTAAAGCTTGCTACGCCTTTGTCTCGTAGACATCGCTAATTCAAAGAAAAACCCCGCGGGAGATCGAGGTAATATTTACCGCAACATTTGTTGTGTAACACCACTGAAAGAAAATCTGAATAAACACAGCAATTATTAGGATTAAGATTGATGTTACCTGATTTGGTGAAGTATTCTTTCTATCTTTCTACGGATATGAAGGTCTATCAATAGTCTGAAAGATGATTTTATCTACAGTGGTTTTCAGATCCACTAGCTGAACCACTAAATGATGTCTTCCATTTGTAAAAGATTTAGATAAGCCAGTTTATACCTAACAGAAAATAGGTGCGTTACGCTGTCGCTTTAACACACCCTACACCATTAGTTGGATATTTTTTTGGAAGTCCCTAACTCGAACTGATTGGTGTTTATTTAAGTTTTTCGTGAGCAGCCAAAATAATTTTTTCGGTTTCTTCCCAATTAATACATTTATCAGTTACAGAAATACCATATTTTAATTCTTCTTTCCCAGTAATTGGTTGACTACCTTCATACAAATGCGATTCCAGCATCATGCCAACTATTGATGTATTACCATCCACTATTTGCTGAACAATATTTTCTAAGACAGCACCTTGTAATTTGTAATCTTTATTGGTATTTCCGTGACTACAGTCGATAACAATTCTCGGTGGTAAATTTGCCTGTTTTAATTTCCCTTCTACCAGTTTGACATTTGCGGCATCAAAGTTTGGCTGAGTACCACCCCTTAAAATTACGTGACCGTAGCTATTCCCTTTAGTTTTAAATACGCTAACCTGCCCGTTTTGATTAATTCCGAGAAAATTATGCGGGTTTCTAGCTGATTGTAGGGCATTCAAAGCTACTTGAATATTGCCATCAGTACCGTTTTTAAAACCCACAGGCATCGAAAGTCCACTTGCCATTTCGCGGTGAGTTTGTGATTCGGTCGTGCGTGCCCCAATGGCAGACCATGTAATCAGTTCACTAATGTATTGAGGGATGATTGGATCTAGTGCTTCTGTACCAGCAGGTAATCCCAACTCTGTAATTTTTAATAATAGATCCCGTGCAATTAATAACCCATTCTCTACATGGAAAGAATCATCCATATCTGGATCGTTAATTAACCCTTTCCAGCCTACAGTTGTTCTTGGTTTTTCAAAGTAGACTCGCATAATTAGTAGTAGGTTATCCTGGACTCGCTCGGCCAATATTTTCAACCTCTCAGAATATTCGAGCGCTGCTTTTGGATCGTGGATTGAGCATGGGCCAACTACTATAAATTTTCGGCGATCCTGAAAATCCAGGATATGTCCTATTTCCTGCCTATATGCTAAAACTCTTTGTTCGGCTAATTGTGTTAAAGGTAATTTTGATTTGACTTCATTGGGAGTTAATAAAATGCGATCGTTCTCAATGTTAGCGTTGTCGATATTACTATTAAATAATTTGTTGTGCATGGGGATGCTCTGGCAATTTTATATCCGCACTTCAACTCAAGAGTGTAACACAAACACATGAGATTTTAAAATAGCTTCTTTTTTACTTGACAAATTTCTAATTAGACTGTAAATAAGTTAATAACTGAAAAAGGGGAAATATTTTTCCCCTTTTCTTTGCTATTGCACTACCGACTCAGTGGTAGTGTATATCTTTACTGCCATACAAACACTTTGGCTTCGTATGGCCCCAAGTCAGTTATCATGCCATCGTCACCAGTTTCGACATCATAATTGCCTGTCCACTCGTGCCATGTACCAGCGCTAGGAAAGTTAGGAACATGATAGTCAGCTAGGAAGTTTTCTGAGAAATTTGCTATTACGACTACACGAGAACCTTCATCATTCCAACGAGTATAAGCGAATACTTTTGTCTCTGCATTTTCGTGGATAAAATCAATATTTTCGGTGTAGAGAGCATGATTATTCTTACGCAGGTTGCTTAAGCCTTTGTATGATTCAAATAAACTACGATTTAGATCATTACCTAACAGCGTCCAATCGATTTTCGATGATTCGGGTTGTTTAGGTTTATACTCGCCAAATTCCTCTCCCATCCAAATCAAAGGTACGCCAACAGCGGTCATTAAGATGGCTACTCCTAATTTAGCTCGTCTAAAGGCTTCTTCGTCAAATATCTCACGATTCCCCAATTCAACCATGACATGGTTATGGTCGTGGTTGGTGAGGTAATTTACTACATTGGTGGCACCCAAGAAGCCTTGGCGCTTGCAGTCAATAACATCTTTGAGACGCTCTAAATCAAATGTATCACCGCAGATATGTTCTAGAATGCAGTGATAGAAACTATCATGCCAGCAACCATCCATTGGGCCATCTACATTGGTAATACTGGTAGTTTCAGGAATGTGTTCGGCAACGTTGTAAAAAGGCTTCATGCTAGCAGTTTTTTTGGCTTCCTGAACAATCCAGTGCATGAAATCGTAGTTAGCAATTTGCCGCGCCGCATCATAGCGAATACCATCAAGATGATATTCCTCAATCCAAAAACGGATTGTCTCACCAATAAATTTCCACGCTGGATGAATATCTAATTTTTCGTCATAATGTTCGTAATTAAACTCAGGCCCCCAACTATTATCAGGGTCACGAGGTTCATGATGATACCAATAATCGTGGTCAATTTGTGTTAGGGGAGCAGATGCTTCTGAGTGGTTATAAATACCGTCAAGAATTACCCGAATGCCTCTGGCGTGACACTCATCAATCAAATTTTTTAACTCAGCAGTCGAACCATAACTTGATTCTGTTGCAAAAAAGTGGCGAGGATTATAACCCCAACTATAATCACCAGGATATTCTTTAAGTGGCATCAACTCAATAGCGTTGATTCCTAGTTCACATAGATAATCTAACTTTTCAACAACGTGTTTGTACTTGCCTCGTGCATAAGGATCATCCTCGCCACCAGAAAAGTCACCAACGTGCAATTCATAAATTACCAATTCGTGGTCAGCAGGTAAAGGTTTGTCATCATGTTGCCAAACATAAGTATCGGTAATTCTTTGCCCATTTTTGATCCGGATAACACCATCATCTTTTCCACTTTGTTCATCTATATCAGTTGCATAGGGGTCTGTAACATCAACCCATTGTTCTGGTTCCAAAAACCATGAATTTGACTGGACGCGAAATTTATATTTATAAACGCCGTCTTCTAGTTCAACACTTGTGCGGAAATAACCATCATCACCTCTTTCCATTGGAATTTCTTGCCAATCAGAAAAAGAACCAATTAATGTGGCTCCTTTGTTGTAAGGTGCAAATAAATTAAATTCAATTGGCTTTGCCATAGAAGTGTTTGTAATATCAAGGGTTGATAGAAATATTCTCTGATGCTCAATTGAATTTGCAAATCGCTCCAGAGAAATAATTAGATAAGGTGTGCTTCTATCTTCAGGAATAATTTATGATTTGTTTATAAAAATTAACTGTGATTTTTTGATTTTTGGCTGTTTATAGCATTTATTCATTGACTAAGATACAGATTTATTGTAATGCAAATTTTACCTCTAAAATTAATACTTTTAAAATCCTATTGCATCCGAATACAAAAATTCATTAAATAAATCAATAGTTTTTTATTAAATTATCAGCAGATATTCGATAAGAATAGGATATTTTTTACCAAATATCTGCTGATAATATTACTCAATTTTGTCGTTAATTCGGTAGGCAATAATCAATCCACCTATGCTACGCGATTTAATTATTCGCGCCCACCTAGTTAGTTTGTTGCAGATAACTTAACAACCAATTTGCCGCCGTTGCCCTGCGAGTTTGCCGTGGCCCAAATTCACCTATTTTGTAACCTTTGAAGCCCAACTTTTCTTTTAGCATTTGTTTATTTTCAGCAGGAATGGAACGAGTCAACTTGACTGTTGCAGGGCGAGATTCAAGAAAATCTGGTGGTTGTGGGTATTCATCCTGCCATCCTGGTGCAACTTGGCTACTGTCCCATTGTGCAGTTGAGGAATTATAGCGATAGCCTAAATAATACCATAGCAACTGGTTAACTGTGGTATCATCAAGTTTATCGTCAAGAATTTCCCAAATTGTTTCTGTATTGAGTGGTGGCAGGTTAGACATAAACAATTCAAAATTCCAAGTTCAAAAACTGATTGCTGATTAATTAAATTCACAACAATTAGTAGGTAGTAAAAAATACTTTATCACTATCCTGGTCTACTCCCAAAGATGGGATGATTTTATTTTTATCTACACTTGCTGGAAGATTTATCTGCCATAAGCATTAGACAAACTGCTAAAGTGACCCTCAATAAGGAGATTCGCCAACTCAGGAGGAAAATTATAGGAATAGGGGTCTGTTCAGAAATATAGTCCATCGCAAGCACAAACGACGTGATTAAGAGTGGGATAATCGCGATCGCCAGTACAGACATGACGATGACGATGACCGGGATTAATTTCGCAAGTTGGAGTTAAAAACAGATTGTGTATACACAAACTAGGTAGACTGGAATCCCCGGAAACTTACTCACCGCGAACAGTGCCTTGATTTTGAATTAAATACGCCTTCATTTCAATTAATTGTTCACGAATGTGGTCTAACCTGCGTTCGATCTGATCAAATCCCATTGCAATACCCTGTGAAATTTGCACTTGATTGGTGCGGAGGTGATTGAAATCGCGCTCCTCATTCACCTTTTTTTCAGGGGTAGACTCTGCTTCATGAATAGCCAGGGTTAGCGCGTCTCAAACCCTTCTGATGTTACCTAGATTAGCCCGCAATCATCGTTGCTCGACTGCTTAATATTTATTTTATAAACACCCTCTTAGAGCAATATTCCACAAGGATGGATAAAAAAATACATATTTTAAAGATAGCGATCGCTATCTTTAAAATAAAACCAGTAATTACTGAGGTATTGTATCCAAACAAGAATCCCTAGAAATTAAAAAATTACAAACGCAGACATGATCAGACTTAGCCAAGAACACTTGCAAACCATCCGCACCCATGCCGAAAGCACTTACCCAGACGAGTGCTGCGGTATAATTTTAGGCTATCTGGCTAGTGAGGGCAAAATTGTGGTAGAAGTCATGCCAACAGAAAATGCCTGGAATACTGAAGCGGCTGCTGAGTTTCCAGGGGAACACACAGCAGAAAGTAAAAGACGGCAATATGCGATCGCACCCGAAGTTATGCTAAAAACACAAAGGGAAGCACGCGTTAGCGAGGCTCGCTCACTGAACATTATCGGCATTTTTCACTCTCACCCAGATCATCCTGCTATCCCTTCAGAATGCGATCGCCTATACGCTTGGCAGGGATACTCGTATATAATAGTATGCGTCCAAAACGGCAAAGCTGGAGAACTCCAAAGTTGGAGCCTTGATGATACTCATCAGTTTCAAGCAGAGGCAATTGAAAATATAATTTAACGGCTTAGTTTAAAGACAGTCACTCATAGCGGTTTTCGCCGCCACTACGAATGAAAATTCGTCTTCCCTACTCTCTATCTCCATAGGAGATACAGTTTTTCGATAGGATTAATATTCCGCTCTCCCAGATCATAACTGCTATGCTAAATCCCAATCTGGACGAAATCCAGTTGACTAAAGACGATTACGAACGCTACTCCCGACACCTGATTTTGCCGGAAGTAGGGCTAGAAGGACAGAAGCGCCTGAAAGCCGCCAGTGTACTGTGTATCGGTACAGGTGGACTAGGTTCACCACTACTTTTATATCTGGCGGCGGCGGGTATTGGACGCATCGGGATTCTCGATTTCGATGTTGTCGATACTTCCAATCTGCAACGCCAAGTAATTCACGGTACATCCTGGGTGGGTAAACCCAAGATTGAATCGGCAAAAAATCGCATTCACGAGATTAACCCCTATTGTCAGGTTGATTTATACGAAACTCGCCTGAGTTCTGAAAACGCCCTGGAAATCCTTCAACCTTACGATATCGTGGTAGATGGTACTGATAACTTCCCCACTAGATATCTAGTTAACGACGCCTGCGTATTGCTGAATAAGCCCAACGTCTACGGTTCAATTTTACGCTTTGAAGGTCAAGCTAGTGTATTTAACTACGAAGGTGGCCCCAATTATCGTGACCTTTTCCCAGAACCACCACCACCAGGAATGGTTCCCTCTTGTGCAGAAGGTGGCGTATTGGGAATTTTACCAGGAATTATTGGTTTAATCCAAGCAACCGAAACTGTCAAAATCATTCTGGGACAAGGTAACACCTTGAGTGGACGATTGCTGCTATACAACGCCTTAGATATGAAATTCCGAGAGTTGAAGCTGCGTCCTAACCCGATTCGCCCAGTCATTGAAAATCTGATAGACTACGAACAATTCTGCGGAATTCCACAAGCTAAGGCAGAGGAGGCAAAACAGCAGATGGAAAGTCAAGAAATGACCGTCAAGGATTTGAAGGAATTGCTGGATAGCGGTGCAAAAGATTTTGTACTGCTAGATGTCCGCAACCCCAATGAGTACGACATTGCCAAGATTCCTGGTTCAGTGTTGGTGCCCTTACCAGATATTGAAAATGGGAATGGCGTTGCTAAGGTGAAGGAAATATTAAACGGTCACCGTTTAATTGCTCATTGTAAGATGGGCGGGCGATCGGCAAAAGCCCTCGCCATCCTCAAGGAAGCTGGGATTGTCGGGACGAATGTTAAAGGCGGAATTACCGCTTGGAGTCGAGAAATCGATCCTTCAGTTCCAGAGTATTAAAAACACATCGCTTTTCTGAAAGAGGGGATAAGGGGCATGATGGGCAGAGGGACAGAGGAGAAAATAACCAATGCCCAATGCCCTATTTCCCATCTTCTTATGACTACCTCAAAATCTCATCTCAATATTTTATGGGTGCAAGTTTGGCTGTGAGCAATCACCCTCGCTGTAAGTATTCTTAGATAAGTGGGATCATCTCTGCGTTTATAACTTTAGTAATTTATAACAATTCTCGCTGAGATACAATAGACATCTCCGAAAATAACGTAGGCACAATTCATGAATTGATTGTGCCTACCAAGGATTTTGGGTAACGCATAATTAATTTCTGGAGATGTCTAATACATCGGGATGCGATTAGGTGTAGCTTACCCCAGGCGTAGGCGTAGCCTTCAAAAAGGAAAATATGTATTTTTTGGCGTTGCTGATTGAAAATATGAATCAGTGCGTAGGCGTAGCCCGTCGTAGACATCGCTACAACCTGATGACATTTGTAAACATTCACGTTTTATTTCATCTGAGTAACCTTTCGGTTCATAAGAATCAATAAACTGATGACCACATTTTACACATATGTAATGCAAGTTTACGTCTCTGTTTACCATTCTTGCGAATATGAGTTGATGCACATCTTGGACATTGCATAGCGATGTCTACTACGGGCTACGCCTACGCACTAATTCATATTTATATTCTGCAACGCCTGTTTTTTTACTGCTTGAAACACTTGCCTACTACTTTATTATTGCCTGTAAACTAGAAGAATATGAAGAATAGACAAAGTTTAGTATTTGTATATATATAAATCGGTCAATGATGTGAAGAATACGCAAAGATAGCGATTTAAGTATAAATATGTAAGTAATATATTGATTATGTAGTTATTGTGAGGCTAGTGAGATGTTCTCTATTTTCAAGCTAGATACTCGTGGGGAATAGCCCACAAGGAGGGCATCAAAATCTCTTTACCGCTCAAGAATCCATTTCAAACTAGTATGCTAAAAAACATCTAATTTGCATAATCGAATTAAACATAACTATTGTGGGGTGGGCAACATGAGCGCCCTAGTTGTGCAAATTAAATGCTCCACATCTGAGGATTTAGGCACTGGCAAAAAACCAAATATGAAGGCGAGATTTTTTGATGCTTGTTCACTGATTTCTAGTGAACAAAGATGATTAATTTAGCTTGAAATGAGCAATTATCCTGAAGGCATAAGCTGATTAATTTGTACAGTGCTTAAAACTTAGATAGTTTGAGATATCAAAATCATTGCTACATACAAACCATTTTATAGATGAATCTTCGAGAAATATTACTTTTTCTCAAGAATGAAGGGTAAAGTATGCCGAAAACATCAAATTTCGGCAAGTTGTTTGCGCCCTAAAACAGCACAAACAGTAGGTTGAGAACTGAGAGTTAGAGAAAACAATCGATTTAGGTAGGTAAAAGTTATGGCAACCATCATTGGAACCAACGGTAACGATAGTCTAATGGGCAGTGGCAGCTTAGACCTGTTGAGGTTCGGTCAGGTCAGTGATACCCTCACAGGTGGCGGTGGCAACGATACATTTTACGACTTGAGCCTTTTTACTAGTACCATCACTGATTTTGGTGGCGTAGGTAAAGGAACAAACCCCACAGCAGCAGTCATTGCCGAAGTGGACACTCTAAAATTCGATAAAGATGATGCTTACACTCCCGAAAATCTGCTGCTTACCCAGAATGGCAGCAATCTGGAAATCACCTTTGCAGTGGAGTTTAAGTTTAGTGCCAAAGTCATCCTGCAAAACTTTGCCTTGGAAAACCTGGATAACCTCAGCAAATCTACAGGGGCTACTGTAGACTTGGGCAATATCCTGTTTTATGGGCAAACTACCATTACTGACAGCTTTGATGTCTTCAATGCCAACTCCACCCAAAGGACTATTTTCAATAAGAATACAGTCACCTTCCTGAACGATCTCTCCAACAATGTCAAGGGCTTTGACAACTCAGATGATGCGATCAACGGTGAGGGGGGGGATGATATCATTGACGGCTTAAGTGGCAACGACCTTTTGCGGGGAGGTGCGGGTAATAATACCCTCAATGGTGGTACTGGTGACGACACTTTGCAGGTTGACTCCCCCTCAGGCAATAATCTGCTTAATGGTGGCGATGGCAATGATTTTCTGACAGCCTCTGGCTCCAAGTACTACGACTACTACCACGGAGAAGGAGATGATCGCTCTTTAGGCAATAATACCCTCAACGGTGGTGCTGGTAACGATACCTTGAGTGCTAGCGGTTCATTAGGCGATAACCTCTTAGATGGGGGCGATGGCAATGATTCTCTCTCCATCACTGGGAGTGCAAGTAGTTACGATTACGGATCGTCTGACTCTCGCTCTTTAGGCAATAACACCCTCAACGGTGGTGCTGGTAACGATACCTTGAGTGCTAAGTATTCAACAGGCGATAACCTGCTCAATGGGGGTGATGGCAATGATTCTCTTGACATCTCTGGCTCGTTTGAATTTAGTGTTGACTCCGGCTCAGACTCTCGCTCATCTGGCAATAACACTCTTAACGGTGGCGCTGGTGACGATAAATTGAGTGCTAGCGGTTCAAAAGGTAATAACCTGCTCAATGGGGGCGATGGCAATGATTTTCTTGATGTCTCTGGTTCTGACGAATTTGCTCCCGGCTTCATCTCCGACTCTAGCTCGTCTGGTAATAACACCCTTAACGGTGGCGCTGGTGACGATACCTTGAGTGCTACCGGTTCAACAGGCGATAACCTGCTCGATGGGGGTGATGGCAATGATTCTATCTATGTAGGCAGCCAATCATTCGTATTAGATCCTCCTGCGCCCTTTTCTTTAGTGACTCAAGTAGATGGTGGTAAAGGTGACGATTTGTTGTCCGTCAATTACAGTGCTGCTACAGCGGGGATAACTTCAACTTTCAATGCCACCACTAACATTGGTTCAATTACGGGGGGCAAGAATCGGGTTAACTACAAAAATATCGAACGATTGAATATTTTAGGTACAGCCTACAATGACAATATTGTGGGGAACAGTGAAAACGATACGCTCTCCACGGGATCTGCTGGCAAAGATACCATAGATGGGGGTCAGGGTGACGATGTTTTATCCGTCGATTACAGTGGTGCTACAGGGGGGGTCACTTCAACTTTCAATGCCACTAGTAACATTGGCTCAATTACGGCGGGTACAAGTAGCGTTAGCTACAAAAATATCGAGCGATTCAATATCTCAGGTACAGCCTATAATGACAATATTGTGGGTCAGGATGGCAACGATACACTCTCCACGGGATCTGCTGGCAAAGATACCATAGATGGGGGTAAGGGTGACGATTTGTTGTCTGTTGGTTACAGTGGTGCTACAGGGGGAATCACTTCAACTTTCAATGCCACTACTAACATTGGCTCAATTACAGCCGGTACGAATCGGGTTAACTACAAAAATATCGAACGATTAAATATCTCAGGTACAGGCTACAATGACCAAATTGTGGGGAACAGTGGCAATGATACGCTCTCCGGGCGCGGTGGCAATGATACCCTAACTGGTGGCGCAGGCAATGATACATTTGTTTACATCAGTTATTACTACAATGACAACTTCTACTCCGGCGGCACTGATACCATCACCGATTTCGGTGGCGTAGGTAAAGGCTCAAATCCCTCAGCAACCGTGATTGACTCCTTAGACACCTTGCAATTTACAGGTAAATTTACAGATAGTCTCTTTACTGCTCAAAATCTGCAACTAACTCAAAACGGTAACAACTTAGAAATCACCTTTGGAGATGTTGCTAATGGCAAAGTCATTCTGCAAGACTTCAAATTAGAAAATCTGGATAATCTGCCAGCAACTTCTTCACGACCTGCTATTGGCAACATCCTGTTTTATGGACAAACCAGCATCACTGACAGTTTTGATGTGTTTGATGCTAATTCCACTCAAACTAGCCTGTTCAACAGGAACACTGTTACCTTCCTCAATGACCTATCCAACAATATTACAGGTTTTGACAACTCCAATGATGTTATCAATGGTCAAGGGGGTGACGACATCATCGATGGCTTGAGTGGTAACGACATTTTGAGGGGTGATGCGGGAAATGATACTCTTATTGGCGGTGCGGGAAATGATACTCTCGAAAGTAGTGCAGGTAATGATAGCCTTGACGGTGGTACTGGTGACGATAACTTGAGTGCTACAGGTTCAAGAGGTGATAACACCTTTAACGGAGGTGCAGGTAACGATAGCTTGAGTGCTAGCAATTCAACAGGTAATAACACCCTCAACGGAGGTGAAGGTAACGATAGCTTGAATGTTAGCGGTTTCAGAGGTGATAACCTGCTGTCTGGGGGTGATGGCAATGATTTTCTTTATTGGAACGGCTTTTCCAATTTCGGCAATAACACCCTTAATGGAGGCGCTGGTGACGATACGTTGAATGGTGAAACTTCAACAGGTGATAACCTTCTCTCTGGGGGCGAGGGCAATGATTATATTGACATCTCTGCCGACTACAACTCAACAGGCAATAACACCCTCAATGGAGGCGCTGGTGATGATACCTTGAATGCTCGGAGTTCAACAGGCAATAACCTCCTCTCTGGGGGTGATGGCAACGATATCCTCAGAGGTGGCAACGGTAATGACAGCCTCTATGGCGGGAATGGTACTGATACCTTTGCTTTCTATAATTACAATCAAGGTGTTGATACTGCTGTTGATACTATTTATGATTTCAATGCAACTAATGAACTCATTCAAGTATCGTCTTATCCTTTTGGTGGCGGGTTATCAGTAGGTTCACTTCAGAAAAGTCAGTTTACCCTGGGAACATCTGCAACGACAAGCAATCAACGATTCATCTATGACTTTATTACAGGTGGACTGTACTTTGACCAAGATGGCAATGGGGCTGGGTTTACTCAGGTAAAATTGGCCCAACTATCTGCTGGATTATCACTAACCAACAACAATTTTGTGGTGTTTAATCGGGGTTAGCGTTGCTAATTGCGGTATGAAAATGAGTGGCTTTTTTGAAACGCAAAGGGACGCAAAGTTATGCTCTGCGTCCCTCTGCTAGGAATTACGAATTACGAATTAGCTACAGGTTTAACTTGACTCAACAAATTGTGCAGTTTTTCGCCTTCAATGACTTCTGTTTCTAAGAGTTGAGTAGCGATCGCTTCTAGCAAGTCTCGATTCAGTCTGAGAATCTCTAGGGCTTGTTCGTGGGCTGTTTCCACGATTTCCTTGACTTCGCTATCAATGGCTTTGGATGTGTCTTCACTCACCGCCCGCCGGGGATTAGTCGCACCATTACCCAAGAACATTGCTTGTTGTCCTTGTTGGTAAGCCAGTGGCCCTAAGACTTTGCTCATACCATAGGCTGTTACCATCCGTTCTGCCAAGTCAGTTGCTCGTTGCAAATCGTTGGAAGCACCTGTTGTAATACTGTTAAACACAATCTCTTCGGCGGAACGTCCACCTAACAGAGTCGCAATCTGACCCCGCAATTCTGTTTCATTCATCAAAAAGCGGTCTTCAGTTGGTAATTGCAGAGTGTAGCCCAAAGCTGCCATCCCACGGGGAATAATCGAAATCTTTTCTACACGTCCGTTTCCGGTTGTGAGCGCCCCTACCATTGCGTGACCGACTTCATGGTATGCAACAATCTTTTTCTCAGTCTCGTTCATCACCCGACTCTTCTTCTCTAAACCGGCGACTACCCGCTCAATTGCTTCGGCAAAGTCTTCTTGAGCAACACTTTGACGGAGATTGCGAGCTGCCAATAATGCCGCTTCATTCACCAAGTTTGCCAAATCTGCGCCAGCAAAACCAGGGGTACGAGTAGCGATCGCTTTTAGATTGACATCATCTCCTAATTTTACCTTTTGAGCGTGAATCTTGAGAATTGCTTCACGATCAGATAAATCGGGACGGTCTACCAACACTTGGCGGTCAAAGCGGCCTGGACGCAGCAATGCCGGGTCTAGTATTTCGGGGCGGTTGGTAGCAGCTAGTACAATCACTGTTGCATCCCCAGCCGCAAACCCGTCCATCTCTGTTAGTAACTGGTTGAGGGTCTGTTCTCGCTCATCATTACCACCGTAGAAGCCGTTACTGCTACGAGACTTACCGATCGCATCCAATTCATCAATGAATACAATACAGGGAGCTTGTTTTTTGGCCTGTTCAAACAAATCCCGCACTCTGGAAGAACCCACACCAACAAACAGTTCCACAAATTCCGAACCAGAGATGCTGAAAAATGGAACTCCTGCTTCTCCTGCTACGGCTTTCGCTAAAAGTGTCTTACCAGTACCTGGAGGGCCAACTAACAACACACCTTTGGGAATCCTAGCGCCAATTTGCGTAAAGCGTCCTGGAGTCTTGAGGAAATCCACAATTTCCACCAACTCAGTTTTCGCTTCTTCTACCCCAGCCACATCTGCAAAGGTGATTTTAGCTGATTCGCCTTCAACGTAAACCTTAGCTTTGCTCTTACCAATCGAGAGAACACCTTGGGGGCCACCACCACCGCTACCACGGGCGAGAAAGAACTGCCAAATGCCAATGAAAATCAGCGGTGGAATCACCCAACTCAAGAGGGTTGTAATCCAAGTATTCTTGGGTGGAGGTGTAGCAGCGAACTCAACTCCTTTTTGTTCTAGCAGTTTGGGTAACTCTAAATCAAAGATTGGTGTAGTTGTAAACACCTGACCCGGCTCGGCATTTTCTGCTTTTAGTTGGTAGAGGATCTGGTTTTGACCAACGGAAACGCGACTGACTTCCCCTTCTTGTACTTGATGAATAAATAGGCTATAGGGAACACCAGCAGGGCCAGAAGCAAATAAACCAGGTAAAAATAAATTTAAGAGCAGGAATAGCCCTGATACTGCCAGCAATATATTAGCAATGATCCGAAACCGAGGTGACTTAGGCTGTTCTTTAATTGCCATAGATGTTACCAATCCTTAGAATGAAAACTGTTGAGAATGTGACTTTCTGGGAAAGTCGGCTATTTACTATCCGAATAGTTGAGGCAGCAGCTTATACTGTTTCCAACCAATCAAAAATTTGAGCTAACTGATCTAGTGTCACCAGCCCATACTGCCAGAGGGTCATGGCTAGAAAGTTGGGGGTCTGCTCACAATGTCGCAAGGCAAGGGAAATTGCTCCATCAGGAATACCCAATTCCTCTAAAAAATGCACCAATTGATCTATCGCTTTCATAGTAATGTTAAACAATGTTAATTAAGTCTTATTTTTGAGAAAGCTTGACTTGTGCGATGTAATGTCCTGGCGGCATCGCAAAGTTGTTCAGTTTGTCTTGATCGTCAAGGATACTAATATGTCTCATAAATTCTCCTATTTAGCAATGTTTGCAGCCTTTTTTTATTTATGTAACTAAACTTAACAATTAAATTAATCTTTGGGAACTAACAAGCAAATACGGTTTACCGTACTCAAAGAGTTAATACCACTGGAAATAAGAAAACTTTAATGAACAGAACGCTGTTAAAGAAGACGCAGAGATTGTGAAACGCAAAGAGAAATCACTGTGTTATCTTCTATACTTCCGTGTAATGTTCATTTTTCACCAATGATTTATATCTTTAGATAGATACATACACGCTCTGAAGAATACGATGTCTATAACGCTCTCTACGAGACACTGCGCGTAGCTTGCTTCTTTGCAGGAGTACGAATACTAGCTAACGCAACTCTTGGAGACGCTTCGTGTAGCTTGCTTCCCCGTTCGCGGAGCGTCCCGTAGAGAAGGGGTACGCTATCGGCGTTGCAAAAACTTTACCAGAATTACACTTAGCCTATTGACACCGCTTAGATATTTATAAGAATATCTAAGCAGTGCGGCTGGTTTTGGCAGCGGCGGTCTATTTGCAACTCTGACTGGTGCGCCAACTCTGAGTGCATCAGATTTTTTTGTGCAAGCATAGATGCACGCAGCAAGCAAAACAAAAATTATACCAGCTTAATCCCGAAGCAATTTTTATTGCTAGTAGGGCGCAAGTCCTTGCGCCCTACTCCCTTTGGATCTGCGACGCCAAATAGCCCGTCGTAGACATCGCATCAACTATAAATACTCAATTTATCTTGCAGTTCTCCAAAACGAAAAATGTTAGTAATGATAATTCATCCTCTTAATATCCTACGCCTAAAATCAAGTATTTCTATTCTCTTGCAATGACAATATCGTTAGACTTAATGACTGCATAAGCTTCTTTTCCCTTAGATAGCTCCAACTCTTCTGCGGAAGCTCTGGTGATAATCGAGGTTAATTCTACTTTATGAATAATCTCCAGAGTCACCTCACTATTAACTGCTCCATAAACAACTCGTTTAACGATACCTTTAAGAATATTGCGAGAGCTAACTTTTAGTGATTTCTTTTGAATACTACTTTCTATATCAGGTTTTTGAGTATAGTAGATATCTTCCTGTTTTTCCTGCTGAGTTGGTGGTGATATTGATGCCCATGTGTGCTGATTGAGACTACGCACGAGTTCTCGCAAAATCTCAGTCTTGGTGCGTTGAGACTGTTCGCAGAACTCCTCTAGAATCTTCCGCTCATCCTCTGAGGTTTGAAATGTAACCCATCCTTGTTCTTTTCTTGGCATAATAATATTATCAATTTTGGTTATCTTGGTAAAATTCTAGCAACTATCAATTCGATATGTCGTTTTAGTAATAACATTTTTTTTGTCAGGATTTTTGGCATTTTTAGCGAAAATTAATCAATTAATCTGATCCAGATAAATACATAAATATTTATTTTTTGTAGGTGTAAAATATTTTGTTACTTGAAAATGTCTAACCATCACACATTTAATACCAACAAGGATGGTATAACATTGGGCTATGGTATTTGTTGGAATAGGCGGGCTACGCTTATACAAGGTCATCTGGCAGAAAAAACCGAAAGCGGCGATCGCGTGAGTGCCGTAGGATTATTTAACGTGAGTTCACAACAGGGGGATGAAACACCTAAAATCGCGTTCTCAAGACCTGCGGAGTTTATTTGAGAACAATATCACCATTGAATACGTGGCAGAACCCCTCAAAGCTATGCCAGCTGATGCGGAGGTGACAGAAGTGCTGCATTGGATGCAGGCACAAAATTTTGATGTTATCGGCGTTGAAACGGGAGATATTATTAGCGGTTATGTAGAACGCTCTAGTTTGATTCAAAGCAAAGAAGGCAAGTGTGGCGAGTATCAACGGGTGTTTCATCCAAAAGAACTAATAGCCATTTCCACCCCACTTATAAAGTTGCTACCCATTTTGCAACAAACTCCGCGATTGTTTGTCTTGGACTGCAATCAAGTGAGTGGGATTGTTACCTGTGGAGATTTGCAGAAAGCACCCGCGCGAATGCTATTGTTTGGCTTGGTGACGCTGCTAGAAATGAATTTGCTGCGGCTGGTGCGGATTTACTATCCCCAAGATTCTTGGCAAAAAGTCCTCAAACCTGAACGCTTAGAAGTTGCTCAACGGCTATGGCGAGAGAGCCAGGAAAGAAACGAAGCTACCGATTTGTTAGATTACTTGCAATTTTGTGATAAGCGAGAATTGATTTTAAATCAACCAGAACTTCTCCAGCAACTGGGACTAAAGTCCAAGCGGTTTGGCGAACGTTTTCTCAAGTCTGCGGAACAGTTGCGAAACCGATTAGCTCACGCCCAAAATTTAGTTAGTGGTTCCTCTTGGACAGAGTTGATTTCTCTAGCAGAGGCGATGGAAACGCTATTAATTCGCTGTGAAGAAGTTGAGTGAAGTGGTCAGTTTTCTTTAACACTATTGAACCAGCTTGTTAAATCCGCTGCTGTCGAGAAATCTAATAGCGCCTCGCTTAAATCTTCTAATTGAGTAAGAGACAATCCTTCAATCTGCGATGTCTACGACGGGCTTTGCCTACGCAATTCTGGAGCAACTATACCAATTCGCCGAGGAAGTTGGCGCATGATTACTGATAACGCCTCTTCTCGTCTCCCCTGCTCAATTCCTTGTCTAATAATTCTTTGATAGACCACAGATTCCTGCATAAGCTCCTCTCGCAATAAGCTACTGATTAGATTGTTATTATATTTTAAGCCTGCAAGCAACTGAGTACAGGCTGAGATATTTCGCTGCTGGCTGGGTTCTTCAATCATATCTACCTGAGCAGCAACTTGAGAGAGCAAGAATTCAGGGGAATCTGTTCGCGCCAGAACTGCCAAGGGTAGAAGACCAACAGATGCTAACAAAGGAGCGGGGTCTTGCTCCCAAATCCGAATTGCTCGGAAGCGATGAACTGTATTAGTGTCGGTAAATTGTTCGATAAAAACTGCGTTTGAAGTAGTTTCTTTAAGGTAGATGACAACCTGTTCAATGGGATAAAAACTGTATTGCCGACGCAGCCTCGCGTAGTAGTCTAGCATCCGAATCGGCATTGCTGGGGCTGAGACGGGTGCAACTTGGAATTCTAGGTGTAAGATTTCCTCTTGGGGATTTAGCAGAATAATGCAGTCTGCTCTAACTGGCTCAACGCTCAACTCGGTTTTGAGGTTTTTAACGTCTGCTGGGGTTCTGCCTAATAACCAGGTGGCAAAGCTTTCGGGATACTGTTCTGAAAGATAGCGGCAAACGTTATCGATGGACATGCGCAGCCTAAGAAGAGAAGCGGTAGCGAGTACTCGAACGTCTTACAGAATTCAGTGGGGGACTTACGGCGTAATAGTTAAATTTAAAGCACTAAGTAATAAATATCACAGTTTGCAATCCTAAAACTGAGCTTTAACGCGGCTTGTGGAGCGAATCACTCACTTGAGTTCCTGTATAATTTGGAACCCAACCTTCGACGATTGCAAAATAGCGTACTGCTTTGAAATTCAACGATGCAGTTGGGCTGCACCAATGCTCAACGCCGGCGGGGATATAGAGATAGTCTTGTGCTTGAACTAAAAGCTGTACCTGGCTGCCATCAGGTCGCACGAAGCCATAGATCATCTCTCCTGCCAACACATAGAGGGGTTCAGCCGCAGGATGAGTATGGTAACGGCCGTAGGTTGCTATCAGTTGGTGAAGATTGAAGGAACCTGGATGCACATTTAGCAAGTCACACCAGAGAGCGCCATTTTCTTGCTGAATAAATTCAAAAACGCTGTTATGGAGTTCTACACAATAACGTTTCTCAGACTCAGTTAAAACGTCTTGGTCTAGCAGATTGGGGAAGAGAAGCGATGTTCCTGGGTCGTAGTGTCTGAGTTGAATGCCAAGAGGCTCAAGTTCACGAGCTATTTCGCCTAAATCACTCTCAATTGTGCCGTCGTCAAGTAGTAGGTTAGCCATGACAAAAAGACTAATTAACTGTTAAGAAGAGTATACTCAATTTTGAGCTAAAAAGCCACTATTCCCGATTGACAAACCGGGGAATAGGGCATGGAGCATGGGGCATGGGGCATGGGGCATGGGGCAATAAGGGATAGGTAATGAGGTAATGGGGAAGAAACTTAATTACCAATGCCCAATACAACTCTTGGAGAGGCTGCGCCAACGGCAACGCTCAGTACATGTGCCCAATGCCCAATTACAGAATAAATTTATCGCCAGAATGATGTTTATTGGTACCACTAGCATCTAAGCTAGTACGGGTGAACTATATCCAGCATAGAATGTCTGACTTAATTCTGTTTTGGCATCGGCGCGATTTACGCATTTCTGACAATACGGGACTGGCTGCGGCAAAACAGCAGAGTCCGAAGGTGGTGGGCGTGTTTTGCCTTGATCCGTATATTCTAGAACGCGATGATGTTGCTCCTGCCAGAGTAACTTATATGATTGGCTGTTTGCAGAAACTCCAAGAGCGATATGCTCAAATTGGTAGCCAGTTATTAATACTCCACGCTGATCCTGTACAAGCGATACCAGCTTTAGCAGAGGCAATAAATGCCAAAGCTGTTTTTTGGAATTGGGATGTAGAACCTTATTCGCAAGAACGCGATCGCACCATTATAAATGCCCTCAAAGAAAAAGGTATTCAGTTTCTTAACCAAAACTGGGATCAAATCCTCAACTCCCCAGATGAGTTACGCACGGGTGGTAATAGTCCTTACACGGTTTACACTCCCTTCTGGAAAAATTGGATTACCAAACCGAAAGCGAACCCAGTAGAAACACTGCAAAATGTTGAGGGGTTAACAGAAGCTGAACAGGAAATTGCAAAACTTGCAGGAGCGTTAAAACTACCTTCAGCGAAAGATTTAGGGTTTATTTGGGACGAAGAATTAATTATTTCACCAGGAGAGGCGGCGGCGCAAGAACGATTAGAGGAATTTACTAATAAAGCCATTACTGAATACCAAGAACAGCGAAATTTCCCCGCAGTTGATGGAACATCACAACTGAGTGCAGCTTTGAAATTTGGGGTAATTGGCATTCGTACCGTTTGGCAAGCCACCATAGAAGCACTAGAGAACAGCCGCAGTGAGGAAACAGCAGTTAATATTCGCACATGGCAACAGGAATTAGCTTGGCGGGAATTTTATCAACACGCAATGTATAACTTCCCCGAATTAGCTGATGGTGCTTTCCGCGACACCTTCAAAAAATTTCCTTGGGAAACAAATGAAGAACATTTCCAAGCTTGGTGTGAAGGAAGAACTGGCTACCCCATTGTAGATGCAGCAATGCGCCAGTTAAACGAAAGCGGCTGGATGCACAACCGCTGTCGGATGATTGTCGCCAGTTTCCTTACCAAAGACTTGCTAATTAATCCCCAATTGGGAGAAAAATACTTTATGCAAAAGTTGATTGACGGTGATTTATCTGCTAACAATGGCGGTTGGCAATGGAGTGCTTCTAGTGGGATGGACCCCAAACCTGTGCGGATTTTCAATCCAGCCAGTCAAACACAAAAATTTGATCCAGAGGGGGAATATATTCGGCAATGGGTATCAGAATTGCGGTCTGTAGATCCAGAATATTTAGTCACTGGTAAAATTCCACCTTTAGAACGTCATGCTGTTGGCTATCCCGATCCAATTGTGGATCATAAAATACAACAACAGCAGTTTAAACAACGTTATCAACAGCAAAAAACCGTTAGTAGAGGTGATTGAGATAACTTTTGACAGATGGTTGAAAGGTGATGTCACTTGCCCGCCGTTAGCTCAGGGGTCAAAAATATTCGTCGAACGAACGTTTTTTTAGTCTGAGTGGCGATTTTCTCCAAAGTAGGGAGTACCTAAAGCTTTAGGGGGTGTAGATTTTCCCAACTTACCCACTAATGCCAATAAAGCGATCGCATAAGGTAGCATTACTAAAAATTGGTAAGGTATATTTGCCCCTAATGCCTGAATTCGCAGTTGTAAAGCTTCTGTAGCCCCAAACAGCAAACAAGCTAAAGCACTACCAAAAGGATGCCATCTGCCAAAAATTAATGCGGCGATCGCAATAAATCCCTTACCAGCACTCATCCCCTCGGCAAAAAATCTTACCTGTACCAGAGTTAAATAAGCACCTCCTAAACTCGCAAGAGTGCCACTAATCACCACAGCGATATAACGGACAGTTTGTACCGAAATTCCAGCTGTGTCAGCAGCTTGAGGAGATTCTCCCACTGCCCGTAATGTCAGTCCAAAGCTAGTTTTAAATAAAATGTATGTAGTTAAAATAACTAATATAAATAATAAATATACTAAAATATCTGACTGAAATAGTAGCGGCCCAATCAGGGGAATATTGGCTAAACCAGGAATAATAATTGCCCCGATTCCAGGTAACTGCTGTGTACTACTGCCATTAAACACTAACCGGGCCAAGAACGATGTTAACCCAGATGCGAGAAGATTAATTGCTAGTCCAGACACCAATTGGTCAACACGCAAAGTCACACATAAAACAGCATGGAGTAGTCCGACTAATCCCCCAGCAATTAAGGAAGCGAGGATACCAAGCCAGGGATTACCAGTGGAGAAAGTGGCAGCAGCACTAGTAAAAGCACCAGTAAGCAACATCCCTTCCAAGGCGATATTTAACACCCCTGACCGTTCCGAGTACAATCCTCCAAGGGCAGCAAATCCCAAGGGGACAGCTAGACGCAAAGTAGCTACCAAGTAATCAGAGAAGAAGTTGAGATTATTCATAGAGCTTTTTTTAAACGCAGAGGTTCGCAGAGGAAAGTGCAAAGTTTCGCAGAGTTTTGTTTGTGTTATTCTGCGTTAAACCTTTGCGCTTGTCTGGGTTTTTACTCTTATCTCTCTTTCCACCGCGAAACTGATAGCAATAAACAACACCATAAAACCCTGAATCGCATAAACCACAGTTACCGGCACACCTGCACTACGCTGCATCACATTCGCACCACTGCGAAGCGCTGCAAAAAACAAAGAAGTCAATACTACACCGACAACACTACCACGACTTAAAAAAGCGATCGCAATGGCATCAAACCCATAACCGGGTGAAACTTGTTCAAATAGCCGATATTTCAACCCCATCACCTCACAACTTCCAGCCAACCCAGCTAAACCACCCGCAGCCGCCATCACCAGCATAATGGTACGTTCAACAGATATGTGGGCATAACGGGCGGCAATCGGGTTAAATCCCACTGCCGTAATTTGATAACCTAGAGGCGATCGCACTAACAATACCCATAAAATACCTGCGGCAATTAAAGCTAATAAAATACCTGCATGGGCAAGGCTTTGTGGTAATATAATCGGCAAGCGGGATGTTTTGGCAATTAATGGCGAATAAGGACTAGGCGCACCTGTTGCCATTAATGGATTTTGTACGAGGTAGCTAACTAAATTCACTGCGATATAGTTGAGCAACAACGTCGTAATTACCTCATTCACTCCGCGCATTGCTTTGAGATAACCAGGAATCCAACCCCAAACTGCACCAAAGAAAAATCCTGCCAAAAGTGCTAAGGGAATATGAATCACCGCAGGTAATCCTTGCACATATAACCCAATTAAAGTACTTCCCAACGCACCCAGATAAATTTGTCCTTCCCCACCGATATTAAATTGCCCAGCCCGCAACGCCACTAACACGCCTAAACTGGTGAATAATAGCGGTGTCATTTTGGTGAGGGTGTTACCAAATCCAAAGTAGGTAGAGAGAGATTCTTTAAATAGGATGCTGTATGCCGTGATGGGATTTGCCCCAGCAATTAGCATCAGGATAGCACCGACGATCAGGGCGGAGGCGATGCCTACGGCGGGCTGCGCCAACGCAATTAGTGGTGATAGTATGGGCAGCAATCTAGGATGAATCCGATTAATTAGTGTCATTTATATCTGATTTCTTTAATTCCTATGAATACCAGCACACCTATATACTGGGGCATAATTGGGAACATAGAAAATCGCATTTTGAAACTTTCCTAAAGCGATCGCCTTCTCTGTATTTCTCAATAAACCTCATCATGAGTACCAATATCAATTAGCACGATCATATCCCAGCCATCAACAAACCAATTTCTTCCACTGTCGCCGTAGCTGCATCCAAAATAGCCACAAACTCACCTCTGTAGATTACGGCAATGCGATCGCTGATTGTCATCACTTCTTCTAACTCAGTAGAAATATACAAAATTGCGGCACCGCGATCGCGTTCTGTTAATATTCGAGAATGGACGGCTGCTGTCGCCCCTACATCTAACCCTCTTGTGGGTTGCATGGCGATAATTAAAGCTGGTGTCCCCGCCAGTTCTCGCGCTAACACCACTTTTTGTTGATTTCCTCCCGAAAGCTGACTAAGCTTAATATCAATCCCATTCGCCCGAATGTCAAACTCTTGCATTGCAGCTTGGGCATGATCTGCGATCGCTTCTTGTTGTAACAAAAAACGGCGACAAAATGGCAGATATTTAAAAGCTTTTAAAATCAAGTTTTGGGCGATGTTAAATTGCAACACCAATCCCATTGTCTGTCTATCTTCTGGGATATAGCCCACTAAGGAATGCTTGTGCGTAAACTCAATTTTACCCTGCTTAATAGTCCGCAAAAGAGCGATTGCATCAGCTAATTCTCGCTGTCCATTCCCATCGACACCAGCAATTCCTAAAATTTCCCCCGCCCGCAGTTCAAAAGATACATTATTTACAGCAGGAATATTTCTTTCATCAGCAACTTGTAAATTTTGCACAGACAGGATAATTTCTCCTGGTAATCTATGACTTTTATTTAACTGTAAAGCTACTTCCTGTCCTACCATTAATGTTGCTAACTGCTGAGGTGTCGCTGCTGAAGTTGATGTTGTTGCTACTACCTTTCCCTGGCGCAAAACTGTTACTGAATCACAGAGATTCATTACCTCTTCTAATTTATGACTGATAAAAATAATTGTGTTGCCTGCGGCTGCCAATTGGCGCAAGATAGCAATTAATGATTCTACTTCTGGCGGTGTCAAAACGGCTGTAGGTTCATCAAGAATCAACAATTTTGCTCGACGGTAGAGAACTTTGAGAATTTCTACCCGTTGCTGTGCCCCAACAGATAAATTTTCAACTTTGGCAGTGGGGTCAGTTTCTAATCCATAAGCTTGGGATAATGCGGCGATTTCTTGCTGTTTATATTGTAGATTCAGCCGCCAAGTTTTCTCCGTTCCTAAGATAATATTTTCTGTGACAGTCAATTGGGGTATAAGCATGAAGTGTTGGTGAATCATACCAATACCTAATTTAATTGCCTCATTTGGCGAGGTAATTTTTATTGGTTCTTCTTGAAGGTAAATTTGACCAGCATCAGGTTGATAGAGTCCACTAATAATATTCATTAAAGTACTCTTGCCTGCACCATTTTCGCCTAGTATTGCATGAATGGTTCCAGATGCAACAGAGAGATTGATATTGTCGTTAGCGATAAAAGAACCAAAGCGTTTGGTGATATTTTTTAAGCGTAAATAGTTCATGTTCACAAAACTGATAGCTCGTAGTCAGTGCTTCAGCCCAGATTTTAGGACTATAGTCCTGACTACGAAAGTTTTTTAAGATATCTGTATGCTAAACCTATGTTGTTTTCTTCACGCAGCGTGTATCTTTACCAGTCTCTTTGCAGTCTTCAAAAACGATTTTTTTATTAACAATCTCTTGCTTTGCATTCAATACCTTTTGCTTAACTGCCTCCGGGATGATTGCCCCGAATTTTCCTAAAAATAATATATCTGGTCTTTCTAGTCCAATTGTATATATTTGTCCTTTGATTTGTTTTTGTTTAGCTAATTCTGCTATATAAGCTATGGCTAAATCTAAGCGTTTGACAGCACTGGTTAAGACAGCTTTTGGTGCAACATCTAATTGATCATTTGTGTTACCAAAAGCATATACCCCTTTTTCACCTGCTGTTTGTAAGACTGCGGCTGAGGCATTATCTAACCATTGATAGATGACATCAGTACCGGAAGAAATTAATGCGATAGTCGCTTCCTTGGCTTTGGCAACATCATTCCAATCACCCGTAAAAGTAGAAATAATTTGAATATTTGGTTTAACAGACTTTGCCCCTAATTCAAATCCCCGCAGTTCTCCTTCGGTAGCGGGAAATTTCTCTCCAGCAATATAAGCTAATTTATTAGATTTAGTGACAGAAGCACCGATAATCCCACACAAATAACTAGCTTGTAGGTGATCTATTCGTAAAGAAGCAATATTCTCACCTTTGAGATTACCATTTACTCCAACAAAAAATGTGTTGGGGAACTGTGAGGCGACTTGTTCAATTGCGGCATCAAATTGTCCGCCATGCGCGAAGATGAGATTGTAGTCTTTACGAGCAAAATCTGTTAAAATTTCTGTTTGATCTGCTTGTGCTACTTTTTCTACATAGGCGGTTTCTGCACCTAGCTTTTGTTTTGCTAGATTAATACCTTCATAACCAGATTGATTCCAGGCTTTGTCGGTAATCATTCCAGGGAGAGCGATCGCTATTTTAAACCCTTCAGCACCACCCGTTGTTGTCGCTGTTGGTGTCGTCGGCTTACTACTGCAAGCTTGCACCAGTAAGCTGGTACCAAACGCCGCTGAACCAAACAAGATAAATTCACGCCGACTAAAGTTTGTTGTCATACCTCGCCTTCAGATAGCTATTTTAGTTATTTCAACACTCTAAAGTCGTAGGTGGTATTTTGGAAACAATTTTTCCCGGATTTCGCAATCAAGGCACAAAAACGTCTCTTCAAGACGTTGTTTTTTGTTCCAAAATTATATTTTGGACAGGTCTATTGAGAAGTTATATCATGTCCGTTTGATTACTTATTAAACCCCAAGAACCCCAAAGAGCCAGCGCTCAGAGCGGTCTCCTCGGAGCATCTGGCGTTTGGGGTGCAATGACTGTGGGAACCATAACTAATTAGCCGGACATGATGTTACGTCTTGACAGGTAAACGGGAAATTGTCCATAAGATGAGCAGGAAGATTAAGTAAATTGTGCCAACCAGCCCAAACTCAATCAGAGGGATATAGGTTATTTCGTAAATTCTGCCTAAGCCGCGTTCAGTCAGTCGATAAACGGCCAGTACACTCACTAAAAAGGCTCCGTAGATAGTACGTTTAGTCAAGATACCAACAGGTAAACCGTGAAGTTGGGTAAGTATTAAAATGCCAAGAAAACCAAAGAGAAATGTTGGCCACTTGCTTTGTCCTAGTATCAAAGATACAACTACACTATGTAAAACTACTGTAATTTCCAAAGTGAATGTCCACCAACGGTTTACATGGGTGCGGTTAAAGATCAATGATGATTGGAGCAGAAGCAAGAACATATAGAGGAAACCAATTAAGTGCCCCAAAGTCGCTTCCATTGGATGGTACCAAAAGGTGTAGATAGCGGCGAAGGAGAAAAAGTAGCCGTGGTACAGCTTGATAATTTGCAAAAACTGTTGATGGAATGGAACAGAATTGCCAAAAAACAAACCGCGTCGAGGCGTTTCTAAAATCAGTACGAACACCAGTAGGAGTACAACCGCACCTTGGGAAGCCCAAATTGAAGTATCTTGAGCTAGAGCATCATACCAAATATAGGTCTGGAGAAAGTGTAAAGCGATGAATGCACCATTAATGGCAAGCATGAGATAATTAATCGGGTGCAACGCTGTTTTGTATTTCAGTTGCGATCGCTGCGCCCACAAGATACACGCCCAGATGCTAAACTGATGCCCAAGGTACATACCCCAAGCCGTCGCTCGACTCCAAAAAGTTGGTTGGGGAAGCTTCCAGTAATACCAGTTTAATCCTTGGTCAGGAAGTTTGATGATGCTTGCAGGAATGCTCCCACCGATCCAAATTGCGTAGGTGAGAAGGATGCTTACAAAGATGCCTAAAAACAATACTCGGCGACCTGTCATATTAATTTTAGATTTTAGATTTTAGATTTTAGATTTTAGATTAAAAGTCTTTAGTACAAGGCTGTTCAAAAAATTATTAAGCTTGGTTATCAAAGCCTTCTGAATTCTCAATCCTGAATCCTTACCTTTTTACTTTGAAACCAGGATTTTCAGGCGACACGTTCTGTCTTTGGTTCAGATGCGCTTTTAGTCACTCGCAAACTAAGAGTCAAAGCTACCAGCATTACTAAAGATCCACTCAAAAAAGGAGCAGAACTCCCAAATTTCATAAAACTAGCTCCTGCCCATGTTGGCCCCCCGATGCGTGCCAATGCAGAGCAAGAACTGGCAATTCCTAATATTTGCCCTTGTTCTTCTGGGGGTGTCATCTGGGAAATCAGGCTGTTCAATATTGGTTGACTGACACTAATTCCCCATGCCACAAGTGTGGTGGCGACCAACAATAAAGTTAAGCTTTGTGAGAATCCAATTAGCAGTAATCCTGAACCTAACCCTAATATCCCCAAGGTAAGTAACTTTATTTCACCCAAGTGTTTCTTAAGGAATCCAATGAGTCCTCCTTGAATGATTGTGCTGACAATCCCCATGAATGCAAAAAGATAACTAGTTTGTTGAGGACCCCAATTTAATTGCTGCTTAGACCATAAAGCCAATGTAGAGTCCATAGCTGCAACAGCAAAGGTTACTAAAAAGTAGATGCCAACAAGCACACAAAACTGTGGGCGCTGTGACAGATGTAGCAAGTTCAGCCGTTGCTGACGGTAGCGATGAACTTGGATTTTAGCTTTAGTCTCAGAATTTAGAGATTCTGGAAGTAACATCAAAGCACAAAGCAATGCCAATAAAGATAATCCGGCTGCGAACAACGACGGTAAATGAAAGTTAGCGTTGTTCGGATCAGACCCGATCAGAAGACCTCCAATGGCTGGGCCGAGAATGAAGCCAAGACCAAAAGCTGCCCCGATTATCCCCATACCACGAGATCGATTAGCTGGCGTGGTAATATCTGCTATGTACGCCTGAGCAGTGGCAATATTCCCTGACATAATCCCGGCAAGACTACGAGCAATAAACAAAATCCATAATGAGTTAGCAAAGCCTAACCCTGCGTATGCAATTACAGAACCGAATAAAGTTAGTAATAAAATCGGACGGCGACCGTAGCGATCGCTAAAGCTGCCCCATAATGGTGCAAATAAGAACTGCATTAAAGAATAAATAGCTACAAGCAGAGTCGCTTCATTTGGTTTTGCGCCGAATTGTTCAGCATACAAAGGCAGTATCGGCAAGATAATTCCGAAGCCGAGCAAGTCTATAAATACTGTCAAAAATAAAACGAATATAGCCCTGCCATTATTTTTACTCTCCATAGGTGCAATTCTCTTTTCTAAAAAATATGTGTAACTTGGATTAGCTTTATGAACATTAGGGAATACTTAATAATAAAGATCCATTGAATGCAACCAGTAATCAGTTCAAGCAAAGTGCGTTAATTTGAGTGTGGTTGAGCAAAATAGCGTGGAACAAACCCACTATAAAAATCAAGCCAATAATACTACTAATGAAAGCAACTATGATCTCGTGCTTCCGTATAGCTTTTTGTATCTTAGTGTCTATGATGTTTTCTAATTCTTTGTATGACATTGAGTTTAATTTGGCAAAAAACAAGAATTATGTGGAACTTACCTACTTAAGTAAGTGGGCGTGAATAATTAAAGGTTTGTAGTGAGTTAGCGCGGTCTTCTCGCGGGCATCCTACGGCAGGCGCTAGCCTCTCCCAATGTGAGAAGGGGAGACGCTTTATGGTAAATTTGCACATTGCGTAACTCCTATTTACATTGGGTAACATAGTTTAATTTATTCTTGACCACTTACTTACATAAGTTTGAGTATGTCCCAAACCTCTAACTTATTAAATGAAAACTATTTCGACGCTGTGGGAGTGTTAAGTGCGTTGGCGTAGTTTCAAAACAGCACCTGAAACACCAAAAGCTAATATCGCCAAGCTATAAGTTGGTTCGGGAACTGCAATAATGCTTACCTGATTAATGGCCAAGCCGTATTGTGGATAAGAACTGCTAAAAACGAGTCGTGAGATGTTTGGAGTGTCACTACGAACCCCCAAGAACACTGCCGAATTATCTAATGCTAGCGACGAAGTACTTAAAACTGAGAAACTACCTAACAGATTATTGGCATTATCAAAAGCGGTGATAAAAGTTTGAACTTCTAAATTACTAATGTCTACAGCTATCTGAGTACCAGCGCCGAAAACAGGCTGGGCAAAACTAATGCTCAAAGGTCCTCCGTTCCCCTGAGTCCGAGGAGCAGGAGCACCAGGAGGAAGAGGTTGAAAACCTGTTGGGTCTATACCTCCAAAGAGAACAAAATCTCCTTGGGCGAAGTTTGTCCGAATGCCAGGTGGAGGTAAAGTTTGAAATACAAAGGGTGGAGTAATCTGAGGATTATTACTTGGAGCTATATTTATATCCAACCCTAAACCACCTTGCGATGTTGCTAAAAAAGAGTTAGGTAAAAAGGCAGAAAAGTCAGGAGCAGAGGGATTGAATACTTTACCTAAACTAACCCAATCAACTTCATCATTACCTCCGAAAACAGCGCGTTCAGTTACTAAAAATGTAGCTGCTTTAGCTGGTAATGGGAGAACCGTTATTATAGCTGTAATTGCTGCTAAATATTTGACATATAACTTAAATAATTGATTTTTCGTAAATGCCACAAGGCTTGCTCCTTAATTTAATTTTTTAGAATAATATCATCAAAATGCAATAATTCAACAACCAGAATGAGGCAATGCGTTGCTTTAGTCGAGAGATTTGTTCGCGTAGTGTCTTCGACAGGAGAAGCAACTACGGTGTTCAATGCTTATGTCTGCAAAAAAAAACTTTTTGAGGGCTAGAGCATCGATTCAGTAATCAAAAACCTAACCCCCCAGCCCCCTACCAGGGAAGGGGGAGCCAAACTCCCCTCTCCGAAACGGAGAGGGGTTGGGGGAGAGGTTCTTCCAGGATTACTGAATTGGTGTTCTAGCTGGTGAGGTGAGTTGGCGCAATTCATACTTTTACCAGCCCGACCTCATTTTTTTGCAGCGCAGCTTTTACCCTGAGGTACAAAGAAAATTACTCGTGTCTGTACCACTCTCAATTTGTTATTGCCGCCATTGCCAGCCAACTTGTCATTGCCCTTTCCAGCATCGATTACGTCACTTCCAAAACCACCGGAGATATTGTCATTGCCTCCACGACCAGAAATCTGATCGTCACTATTAGTGCCCAACAAAAAATTATTGTTAGGAGTACCAACAATTATGGACATAATATATACCTTTATAGTTTCATAGATCAATGTATTTGATTGTTGTAATACTCGCATATTACAATGAGCCAAATTATAAATTTCTGATGAAATATGCATAAAGATAGTTAATGCTTTGATATGACACCTAACTTAACAATTCACGCATTCAAGCATTTAGGACTTACGCATTGACAGAAAAGACCAAGTATGGGTTATTTGAAAAACCACATTCATCGTCGGGGCAATTCATGAATTGCCCCGACGACGCTGGTCTACTTACCATCCATGAATTGATTAATAAAAACCTGAAACGGCGTATTTACGTTCATCGTTCATACACAACATGATTATTTTGTACAGTGCGTAAGTCCTAGCATTAAAGACATTTTGCCTACGGCACGCTCAACGCGAAGAGACGGGGATTTAAATCCCCAACTGAAATCGAGCGGAGTCGGAGTGGCTCCGTCTCCGAGCTACGTTTAGACGTAGAGGGGTCTTAAACCCTTTAATTTACGATAAACAAGCAAGTTGTGAGGGGATAAAATAGGGAATGCATTGACAATAATATTGTATTATTTATCACTGAATAGAAATGTTTATACGTATTAAGGCGATCGCTCGCACCTAGATCGAAATTGTCTAGCTCTCAGACTTGTTTGCATAATTTTGGATACATTACCGCAAATGCGCTGATACTTTATTTTTCCCTCTTCATAAATTCCGCAAAAACACCGTTACGCTATTTGTGCTTGTGATCAAAACTTAGAGCATCCAGTTTATTAGGGCGTGTTTATGACCAACCCTGTAAAGACGGTTATCCAAGTCAATCTGGAGATGGCTCTAGAAGTAGCTCAAGAATTGGAGCAAGCTCCATACACTCAACTCAGTACTTATTGTTTGGAGATTTTACGGGAGATCGGATGTTCTGGTACTGAACTCCCAGTTAACTTACAAACTCGTGATCAGCAGCTAAACTTTATCACAGGCTTTGCATCTTATGCATTTGGAGAGGTACAAAGTGTACAAAACATTAATTGAAGATATCTTTTCTGATCCAGAAGAGGCAGAAGAAACTACTTTTCCCGCCACAGATAAAGATTTGTTAATACTAACAGAAAAATTTTTAGGGTTTGAAATTCCTTCAAAGGTTTTCTTACAAGCTATAGCCATTGCTGATTACGATGGTGCAGCAGCTTTCCGCTACGTTGATAATTATTTGATTACCCTCAAAAATAAGAATAAACGTAAGCATAAGAAATTACTTGTGTTAGGTGCTTCGACTAGGTTTGACAATAATTAATGTGTTTCTTTGCAAGCTAACTAACAACCAATACGATTTAGATAAGATAATTTGTCAGACCGATGTAGAGACGTTGCAATGCAACGTCCCTACACATATTTTTCCCACACCGAGAATAAAGAACAATTAGAATTTATTTAGGAGCTAGTGGTGGGATCTTTATTAGACCAAGCATTTTTATGTGTGTGCTAATTACGAATTAGTATTACTCCTCGCAAGACAAACTTGCTCATAGCTTTTACCAGCAATATCCCAAGTGAATTCTGTTTCTACCAGTTGTCTGCCGTTGTGAGACAATTCTGAACGCAGATGTGGATGATCAAATAGTTGACTAATAGCGGTGACGGACTCTGCTGGTTTATTCGCTCGTAATGCCCGTAATGAATGACTAGCACCATCGACAGCTAATCCTTCTAAGCCGCGATCGCTAGCTACTACAGGTACACCAGCTGCCATTGCCTCTAAAGTTTTATTTTTAATGCCAAACCCAGTCCGCATGGGTACAACGCAGATGGTGGCTTGATGTAAATATTCTACCATCGAAGGCACACGCCCAATCACATTAATTCCTGGTTTTTTATCAAGTGCTAAAACTTCTGGCACTGGATGAGAACCGACAATATCGAAAGTTGTATCGGGATAAAATTTTTGGATTTCTGGCAAAACTTCGTTGCTGAAAAAGCAGACAGCATCAATGTTTGCTAAATTATCCATTGCACCGATAAAAATTAAGCGGTGTCCTCCTGGATCGGTGGTACGGTTGGGGAAAGATACTAAATCTACACCATTGGGAATAACTGTAATTTCACTATTTGGGTTAAATTTTTGTAGTTGAATTTTATCTTCTTCTGTTGTGGCGACAATTGCCGAAAATTTAGCACAGTAGTTTTGTTCATAACGACGCAAAAGTGGCAGATTAATTTTGTCTCGGAGGGAATTTTCTGAAATGCCGGTTGCTAGTTGATTACGACAAGTAGCGTAAACAGAACTATGAACATTAACTATAGTTTTTAGCTGTTTCTGAAAATGCGATCGCACATAAATTTCATTGACACTATGTTCACAGGTAATTACATCACATTTTCCCGCTTCCACCCAGTTATCAATCCATGTTTGCATCTCAACTGAGTAGCGGTTAAGTACGCTTGGCGGTGTTCCCTGTTGCAAAAATCTACCAAATCGCTGTATTTTCTTCAGTATTCCGGTGGTTCCAGAATCTGGCGGGCGTTCAAAAATGGCTAGATGATCCACACAATCGCGTAATCCTGCTATTTCTGCGTCTGTAACATCGCCCTCGCGTTGAGTCGCGAGGGTAACACTATGGCGTTGACTCAGGTATTTAAGTAAATTAAATGTCCTGACTTGGGTTCCTCCGCGTGTTGGTGGGTAGGGAAAGGTGGAAGATAGCATTAAAATGTTCATACAAGTGATGAATCAAATGTGATACATATACCATGACCTCATTAGAGGCTGTATGTCATCATTTGATTTACAGCATGATCAAACCTAGTCGCACACCCACAGCAACAGCCTCGGTGCGGCTGGAGACACTGAGCTTTTGGAAAATCGATGAGAGATGAAATTTGACGGTATGCTCAGAAATATGCAGGCGTTTAGCGATCGCTTTATTTCCCAACCCTGATCCAAGCATTCCTAAAACCTCTATCTCCCGTGGTGTCAAGGTTTGTACAGGATTCGTTACCACTTTTTCTCGGATAGACAGTAATTCTACAGCATCCGGGTGCAGCACCACCAAACCAAAAGCGATCGCCTCCACAGCAGCGACAATTTCTGACTCTGTGCTACTACTGGGCAATATCCCCCGGATACCAGAACGTAACGCCGTCTCTAAATCAATGCTGTCAAGTTCCTCAACAATGACGATCATTCCTAATGGGTATTGTTCCTCTTGAATGAGCAGCAATTTTTCCCACACCGATTGTTGAAGATTGCTGCTCAAATCTACCAGCACCACATCTGGTTCTAATTGCCCAACTTCCCTCGCCAATACATCCAAATCGGATGCACTCCCCACAACCGTCAGCCGAGGATTGGTAGTTACCACAGCTGATAACCCTGCCCGCACTACAGGGGAAGTCGCAACTACCATCACCCGGATCATGTCACCTCCACAGCAGTTTTCCCAGACTGCACGGCAACATAAATCACGAATTGCTGCCCACCGCGTAGGAGTTGTATCGGCACAGTTCCTTTACTGTCACGGAGATATTTGGTTAAGTCATTCATGCTAGTGAATAATCGCCCCGAAACTCCAATTAAAACATCGCCAATTTGCACACCAGCAGTTTCCGCCGCACTGTCAGGTAAAATTGACAACACCAATAAACCTAAGCTACGCCTACCTAACAGCACAGGTTGCAGTGTGACTCCCAGTTGCGGACGACTATTTATTTGTAAAAAACGCTCAACGGTGCTGCTGGGAACTGCCACAGCTAAACCATTAACAATCATGGTGTTAATTCCCACGACTCGGCCGAGACAGTCGGCAAGTGGCCCCCCAGAATTTCCAGGATACAGCTGCAAATCGGCCATAACTGCACGCGGATTATTTGCATAGATAATTCCGGTTGTCACAGCACCACTCTCAGCAAAGGGATTACCCACCGCTAAGACTAATTCACCAACTCGTAGCGCCTCAGAATTGCCAATGGTTGCAGCAGTTAAATCAGTGGCGACAATTTTCAGGGCTGCTAAATCCTGCTGTGGGTCAAATTGTGTACGCACCGCATCAAATACCCTTCCGTCTGCCAATTCCACAGTTGCGCGGTTGCTGGTTGCCACATGAGCATTAGTGATAATTAGTCCGTCAGGTTGCCAAATTACACCAGAACCGACTCCCAGAGAGCCGCTTTTTACTTTGACAGTGCGATCGCGTAGTTTAGCAGCCACCTCTGTCAATTCAGCAGCGATGTTAGGTAATGTTGTGTTTGCCATAATCTCAAAGTTCTAAATTACGAATTACGTTAGCGTAGCGGTAGCGAGTCATTGAGCGTCATTACAAAGGTCTTTCGCCAAGTGCGATCGCTAACTCAACTAACACCCCACCCCGCACAACTTGCACGTTGACAGCTTTACCAATGCGATCGCTACTATTGAGTAGCGCCAGCACATCACCTGTATCGCCCACAGTTACCCCATCGAAAGTTACCAAAACATCGCCCAGCAGCACACCTGCATTGTCAGCTGGCCCCGAAGCCTCAACATTAACGACAATTACCCCAGTTGCAGAAGTTAAATTCAGAGCAGTTTTCAGGTTATTTGGTAAGCGTACAGGTTGCATTCCCACACCCAAGTAGCCTTTTGAAATGCGTCCTTTTGCTACTAATTGGTCAACCACGCGATCAACTGTAGCAGTAGGAATAGTCAGAGCAGTACCACGCCGCCCCGATGTATTCATACCTACTACAAAACCAGCAGCATCTACGAGCGACCCACCTGCAAAGCCAGAGTAAAGGGTGATGTCTGGGCGGATGAATTGGTCAATATTTCCGCCATTCATACTCCGCCAAGCACCGCTAACCACACTCACCGCACCCATCGCCGCCCTTAAGTCACCTTCGCTACCTCTTGCCAGTCCTAACACCAGATGACCAACTTTGAGCGTTTTGGCATCACCAACTTTTGCTACAGGTATTTCTAGATTTTCTAGTTTAAAAACAGCGATATCGGTGCTAGGGTCATGACCTACGAGTGTTACTGGTGCAGTGCTACCATTTGATAGAGTGATGGTGATATCGTCATAGCGCTGGAGGGACTCATCAGAGGTAACAATGATCCCATTACGCCAGTGAATGCCACTTGGGGAAACACGAGTACCTGCATTAACTGCAACTACAGCACTTCCAGCTTGTTCTACGGTGTCAGCTAAACTGTTGGACAAAGCCAGTAATGAAGACATAAGATTTTTGTGCAAACGTTCTTAGATGTTCATATCGTGCCGTTTGATCAACACAGATGGCATCGGAAAAATGGGGAGAATTCATCCTAGAAAAATGGCTAGGATTTAGATAATTTTGTGCAATAAAAATGGTAAGGGCACGCTGAGAGGCTTCCGGCAGTCCGCTCCAACCGAATTGTTAGACAGTCAGGACTTACGCAAAAAGGCAGTGAAAGCCCTGATTTCCCGTAGGGGCAATTCATAAATTGCCCCTACAGCGTGTAGTTTTGCGTAAGTCCTAACAGTATTTATTTTACTCATCCAAAAACTCTTGAGAGGATGTTTGAAAAGTATTTGGCTGTGATTTTAGGCATTTTGATCCCCCCTAACCCCCCTTTTTAAGGGGGGAACCGGAGTCAAAGTCCCCCAATTTATCGGGGGATTTAGGGGGATCTAAAATATTTTGATACCGACAAGAGGACTTTTCAAACAACCTCTGAGCAATCATCTCAGAAAATACTGTAGTTAACTGCCCAATAGTAAAGACGATCGCATCGCTTTCACTAACACGACTTATGCACAGGTAACGGAAAATCGAACCATAGAGGACGCAGAGGACACGGAGAAATAAGAGTTTGAGAGGTTTTTTGCGTAAGCCCTAACTAAAACACAACTAAAACGCGATCGCTCCCTCACCTTCTGGGGCAGTATTATCTCTAATAAAACTATATTGAGCAACTACATTAACAACAACCATGCACCCCATATTAAAAATCGATATTTCCGAACTAAGTGTATCTGAACGTATACAGCTTGCCGAGGACTTATGGGACAGCATTCTTACCACACCCGATGAAGTTCCTCCAACGATGAGCAAAAACAAGAATTAGATAGACGCTTGGAGATGCATCGCCAAAACCCAAACCAAGGTTCAACCTGGCAATCTGTCAAGCAAAGACTAGGTTTATCTGAATAAACTATCAGTTAATAAAGCGATTGCTCACTCACAAAATCAACTCAAAGAATCTGGATCTATCCCCAACCTTCGCAATTCTTGTGCCAACCTGTCGGCGCGTTGTTCGGCAGCGATCGCCCGTTCTTCTGGTGTTAAATATCTGACTCCTTGTTTGTCATACCAATACAACCAATCCCGCGTAATTCCCTGATAGGTTCCCCGTTCAAAACCAATTGCTAAACCTATCTCTGATAACCAAACTAGATTTCCTGGCTGCAATACATATTCACCATTGATAAAGCGATAAACTTCTAAAGGTGGTTTTCTCCGGCGTTGGGGATTGTAGACAACATAATATAAAATCTCCATCTCAGCATAAAGTTTCTTTTTGCTGGTGTATTCCCCACGTCGTCTGTGAGAAACAACTTCTAGTGCCATAATTGGCATCACCTTTTCTTCCCACAACACATAACTTAAACGCAAGTTCTCATCAAAAACTCGCTCGACTCCTAAACTTAAAAACCCATCGGGCACAATCGGGGGTAGTTCTGGATCGTAATAAATACCCATATCAACGCCAAAAAACCAATCCATCCGGCTGGCCCACAGCCAAGCTAAGATGGCTTCTAGCAAGCCAGGAATCAAATGTTGTAGTTGATTATCCACAGGTTCATCGTCCGAATCGGGTAGATCCTCGGCGGAGGGTAAGCAGTGCAATGGGTTGTAATTTAACATGGTGGGTGCGATGTCTATGACGAGCTACGCCTACGCAAACTTATAATATTGATGATATCTATCCACCTCTGACTTTTTCTTGCGATAATTCCCAATGGGGACGCGCTCCCCACAGGTTAGTCAAAGGGGGATAGATGACAATCAAGCGTTTGGTTTTAATTTTTGTACTGACGCCGATAGCAGTTCTGTTGGCAGTTTCGTCTTTATTTGGTAGTTGGCAAGAACCTCAGTTCCAAAGTCGCCTGGAACTATACCAAACCAATATTGCTTTACAAGCCCAAGCTTGGCAATCAGAAGATAGCGGTGATGACAATCTCCAGGCGATTCGGGAAGCAATACTTGGTGAGCAACCCCTAGAAAGCGCCACAAAGCAGTATCAGGAGGCGTGTCAATCAGTTCAAGCTAATTTAGACACAGTTAACAACAAACTTGCACAATTACGCTCTCAATCTGAAATAACTCCCACACCTCCCAAACCTCTACCTGACGTTCCTCCCACTCCTAAAACCTCTAAACAGGGAAAGCAACAGTTACATCAGTCTTTCAAGCAATTACAAAAATTACTGGCTGAATTAGACTTACGCCTGGGAATTTTACAAGCACAGCAAGGACAGACGGATACAGCCCTCAAAACTTGGAGCGAATTACAACAACGCTCAGACATTAATCCAGAATTTGGGCAAACTGCTGTTGTATTGAGTGGACTGTGGAGCAATCCTCCCCGTCTGCTTCCAAATGCTCAACAACCGATTCAAAAGAATTTAGAAGGTTGGTTTCGCTCTACTGCTTTGGTTAAGCTATACCAACTCCAGCAACGACAAGACGCTTTATCAGCAGTTAAAGCTGCACAACAAGAAACTGCTGCTCAAGCGGTGATCAAATTAGCGGTTATTGGCACTATTCCCACCTTGGCAGCTTTAATTGGTCTAATACTGCTGATTTTATTATTTGCTCAACGCTTGTTGAAAGGAAAAGCCTCGTTATTAGCTCAAAATGCTGATGTCCCTTGGTCAACGCCTTGGGATGGTGAAATGGTTTTGCAGGTTTTTGTCGTCGGCTTTTTCTTCATGGGGCAAATTTTTGTACCCTTGGTGATATCGCTGCTACCCATCCCGCGTCCCATTGTTGATGTGCGACTTCAGGCGTTTTCTGTTTTGGTTAGTTACCTATTGGTAGCATTAGGTGCGCTGTTAGTGCTGTATTTCTCTCTCAAGCGCTTTTTTCCACTACCAGAATTTTGGTTTCGCTTCCGTTTTCAAGATAACTGGTTTTGGTGGGGACTGGGAGGCTATTGTACGGCTTTACCTATAGTTGTGGTGGTATCTTTGATTAATCAACAGCTATGGCAAGGACAGGGTGGTAGTAACCCCCTGTTGCAACTAGCGCTAGAAAGCCAAGATGGTGTAGCACTTGGTATATTTTTCTCTACAGCGGCGATCGCAGCTCCATTTTTTGAAGAAATTCTGTTTCGCGGTTTTTTGCTACCCTCTCTAACTCGTTACTTACCCGTGTGGGGAGCAATTCTTGTCAGCAGTTTGTTGTTTGCGATCGCTCACCTCAGCTTGTCGGAAATTCTCCCACTGACCGCATTGGGGATTGTGTTGGGGGTAGTTTACACGCGATCGCGCAACCTCCTCGCTCCTATGCTCCTCCACAGCCTCTGGAATAGTGGTACATTATTAAGTTTGTTCGTCTTAGGCAGCAATTAATACTTAAATGCTACTGTTGCTAAAAACTAAAATATCTGCTTTTATCTCCATAAGTAGGACAATTTACTAGTTATAATTGGTTATAAGCATAAATACTAGCTGAAAACCCAATTAAGATAATGGCAAAAGCAAATCAAAGAATGCTGTTAACATAGACAACAAAATATCTAGTTAAGCATTTATTCTCATCGGGGTGATTTTAGCCAACAATTGGTTTCGTCATTGGTGCGACGGCGTTTCACGCCCGCTGGAAGCGATGTCTACGACGGGCTACGCTTACGGAAAATAATCCGGAAATAATACTGATGGACTTGTAAAAAGTGGTGTAGCAGTTTTTGCTGATTCTTGAGGTTCATTCTTCTCAAGATCAATGTCTTACCTAAAAATCTTCAAAACTGCCGCACCAGGGTTTGCGATCATCAAATCCACAAAAATTCATTAAGGAGCGCCAGATTTTCAAGCTATGCCGCAAGACATCTTAGCGTTCCCTGTGGAATATAAGCACACTGATTTTGGTTATTCGTCTTGGGGCTTAACTTGTAGTGAAAAAATTAAAAATCTATTTATTAAGTAAATAAATTTACTTACTTTCATTCCAATAAAGACTTTATTTTTATACCTCACTTATCAAGGAGCAGCACTCATATGGCAAATCTCAACCCCAGTCACCCTACCAAACAACTTCTAGCTGGTTACTGTGGCATTATCCTTGGAGGATTTGGGGTTCATAAGTTTATTCTAGGATACGCTCCAGAAGGCTTTATCATGTTGGTGATTTCTCTCGTCGGGGGTTCTTTCACCTACGGTATTGCCTTGTTAATTATGCAACTTGTAGGTTTAATTGAAGGTATGATCTACTTGAATCAGTCTCCTGAAGGATTCGTAAATACCTACTTTGTGAATAAGCAGGGCTGGTTCTAGTGTAAGAAGGTAGTTCATGCTGAAGGCAGAAGGTAATACACGCTTAAAAGGTGGGATTGTAGCAAAGACGATCTCTTAGAGTACACCGTAGCTGCGGATAAGCGGCAGTGACTGAAAATACATCCTTTCCCCCTTAACCCAAACGTATTGCCATTAGTACTCTGTCTATTGGTAGTTAACTCACTTCTCTATCTAACTTTCTTAATTCTACAAAATCCTTGCAATAGGGGCATGTTGCTAGGCTGATTTGTGTTTAGCAGCAGTTATACAACACTTCTACCTCTTATATTTATTTCTATTGATATGCTCATTCTCAAACCTAAACAGCTTAACTGGGCAATGTTCTTCTTGTTGGGCATAGGGTATTTAAGTTTTATGTCTCATTTGGAAATCAACTATTTCTTAAAAAGCCTGATTGTGATTATGCCAATGCAGGTGGTAGCTATAATCTATGTGACTTATTTACGCTGGAGCCGTCATTGATCCTCAGCGAAGTCCGATAATTTAAGAAATTTAATATAGTTGACATACAGTCGTAGTTCCATATTTAGCCTACGCTCAAATTAGAGACGCTTTTAGTCAGGCGTTGAATTTCTGTAGCGAATCTAAACATTTGCCATGCAACTTGTCCCAAAAACTAAGCTAGCCCCAGAATTTGACCCAATCCTAGAGAAAATTATTCTCGATGTTGGGGGCATGAAGTGTGCTGGGTGTGTGAACGCAGTAGAGCGACAGCTAACCCAACATCCAGGAGTCAAGAGTGCCTGTGTGAACCTGGCCACAGAGGTAGCAGTTGTAGAGTCAGAAACTGGTGCGGTAGATGCAGATGCACTGGCGCAGCGATTAACAGCCGTTGGATTCCCGACTCAACCCCGAAAAGCTAGTGGCACAGTAGCAGGCGAGATATCTACCTTACCAGACCCAGCAGAACGACAACGCCGAGAAATGCGGTCTTCTGTTAGGCAGTTGGCGATCGCTGCGATGTTGCTGTTATTGTCGGGAAGTGGACATTTTGGTAATCTTGGTAGCTCAGTGCTGCCACTGCTAAATAACATCTGGTTTCACTGTGGATTGGCGACAGTGGCACTATTAATTCCTGGTCGCCCGATTTTAGTAGATGGCTGGCTGGGCTGGCGGCGAAATGCGCCTAACATGAACACCTTGGTGGGATTGGGAACGCTGACAGCCTACATTGCTAGTTTAGTAGCGCTGCTCTTTCCCCAATTGGGTTGGGAGTGCTTCTTTGACGAACCAGTAATGATGCTGGGCTTTATTCTTTTAGGAAGGACATTAGAGCAACAAGCTAGAGGTCGCGCTGCTGCCGCATTTAGGAAATTGCTAGCACTCCAGCCACTCTTAGCGCGATTGATTGCCAACCCAGAGAAAGGAGGAGTGGGGTCTTCTAGTGTAGAGATTCCTGCTGAACAGGTGCGGGTTGGTGAATGGTTACAAGTGCTGCCAGGTGATAAAATCCCTGTCGATGGTGAAGTGGTGGTTGGTCAAACAACGGTCGATGAATCCATGCTGACTGGGGAAGCAGTACCAATAATCAAGCAACCGGGAGATATGGTGACAGGGGGGACGCTAAATCAGTCAGGAGCGATCGCTATTCAGGCAACCCGGACTGGAAGTGATACAACTTTAGCTCAAATTGTCGCTTTAGTAGAAGCCGCCCAAACTCGGAAAGCCCCAGTACAGAAATTAGCCGATACAGTAGCTGGTTACTTCACCTACGGTGTGCTGACAGCATCTATATTGACATTTGTCTTTTGGTACTTTTTCGGCACTCACATCTGGACTGATGTCAGCATGTCTGGTGGCATGGAAATGATCAGCCACGCTACACATGAAGCTCCCCACTCCCCCCTATTAATCAGTTTAAAACTAGCGATCGCAGTTATGGTAGTCGCCTGTCCCTGTGCTTTAGGACTCGCCACACCAACAGCCATTCTTGTCGGGACTGCTATGGGCGCAGAACGGGGTCTGTTAATTAAAGGCGGCGACGTTTTAGAAAAAGTACACCAGTTAGACACCGTAGTATTTGATAAAACTGGCACTCTGACCACGGGTAATCCCATCGTCACAGATTGTCTGTTAATTTCGGAAATGGGGAATAGGGAATGGGGAGTAGGGAGTGGGGTTCCGTACTCCCTACTCCCTACTCCCTACTCCCTAATACAACTAGCAGCAGCCGTAGAAAGCGGTACTCACCACCCCCTAGCAAAAGCGATTCAGCAAGAAGCACAGCGGCAACAGTTATCTATTCCAGAGGCTGTGGACTTTCACACGGAACCAGGATTAGGGGTGTCTGCTGTGGTCGAGGGCAGAGTTGTGCTGTTGGGTAACTGGGACTGGTTGAGTTGGCACGGCATTGCCATTAACGAAACTGCACAACAAGTAGCACAGGATTTGGCAACAGATGGTAAAACAGTCGTTTGCGTAGCAGTTGCGGGAACTTTAGCTGGGCTAATTGCTGTTTCTGATACCTTAAGACCAGATGCCCGATCCACCGTAGACAAATTGCGTCAGATGGGCTTACGGGTAATGTTGCTGAGTGGCGATCGCCCAGAAGCAGCTAGCGCCATAGCCAAACAACTAGGATTAGATAGTGCTGATGTAATCGCAGGTGTTCCTCCAGCTAAAAAAGCGGCTGCAATCCAGTCTCTCCAGAAAGAGGGACTGGGGACTAGGGACTGGGGACTAGGAAAAATTCTTCCTAATACCCAATCCCCAATACCCAATCCTCACTCAGTTGTCGCAATGGTAGGAGATGGAATCAACGATGCTCCAGCTTTATCCCAAGCAGATGTCGGAATTGCTTTACACTCTGGGACAGATGTGGCGATGGAAACTGCTGAAATTGTCCTAATGCGCGATCGCTTAAACGATGTCGTTGAATCTATTCAGCTTAGTCGCGCCACTTTCAACAAAATCCGCCAAAATTTATTCTGGGCTTTTGCATATAATACAGTTGGCATTCCTTTAGCAGCTGGTGTTTTATTCCCTAGCATGGGTTTTGTCCTTAACCCATCTGGTGCTGCTGCATTAATGGCTTTTAGCTCTGTTAGCGTCGTCACAAACTCAATATTATTACGGCGATTAGCTCATCACCCGTAGAATACTCTTTTGCAGGTAAAATTTCCCAGCCCAAATCTTGGTTATTCCCATATAAAGTTAAACTGAGCCGGTATTCAAGTTTTACCAGTTCACAAAGCTTCTTGAGACACTTACCAAAGCTATCATAGCTACTGGAGTAGAACGGCCATGTTCTACTCTTTCAAGGTATTATGCAATTTTAAAGCTTATTTAGATCAGCACCACAGAATTATGGTGCGCGAAAATGGCAAGATACGATACTAAACAAATCTTGATTAATCATAGTTCCACCGATTTATCAATGGCAGCAGAAACCAATGAAAACCATCTACTGATTATTGAAGACGATCAAGGTCGTAAAGAATTTTCTCTAGAGTACCCCGTCTACTCTATCGGTAGAGATCGCGAATGTAATATCCGTTTGATGTCGCAGTTTGTCTCCCGCCGCCATGCCACATTAGTCAGATTGCCACGAGAGCATAATAGTCATAGCTACTATTACCGGATTGTAGATGGCGATGCTAAAGGAAAGCCTAGTTCCAACGGTTTGATGATTAATGGACGTAAAATACCAGCCCACGATCTCAGAAATGAAGACGAAATCGTTTTTGGCCCTCAAGTCCGTGCCATTTATTACCTTTTAAAAAACACTCAGCGTTTGGGACAGACGGATTCTAGCGAGTATGACATTACACTAATAAACCCCGGTATGGCCGAGGATTTAGAGGATATAGGAGACTGAATTATAGCTACCAATCACAGTCTGACACTCTCACAGCTTGAAGCCGTGAGAGTGTCAATTCAATCACCTAAGCTATCCTGCAAGACTTTCAATCAAATGCCAATGGCGGCTACTTTCAATAGCCTGCTTGATGAATTCAAACATTTGTCGGCAGTAATTATCTAGTTGGAGTGGTAGTTCTTCATTTTTAATCACAATACTCATCCGAGTTTCTGTTTCCGTAGATTTTGATTTATCAATCAGTACTTCTACTGTGATCAATTTAGGAAAAGGAACATTGCCAGGAACCTGACGAGCGATAATGTAATCGCCCGTGTGGTATTGAATATCCAACTGAGAGTCCTGTAGAAGTTCTACAAGTAACGGCAACAGATGGTCACTAGGAACAGAAACAATAAATGAACAGGTATAGCGAGCCATAATAGCCCCACGCCTTGCAACACTCTGTCCATCCTATAATACCGAAGCATCTAAACGAAAAGTCATTAAAAAAGCAAAGTTTTTGAGTTTTTAGATCAGGCATTACAGCATTGAGAGCAGAAAGCCTATCGGCTTCTAGCCGTGGGGACGCCAGTCACCTACCACGAGAAACCCTTCTACAGCGCACCGCGAGTGAATGCGTAGCACCTTTGGGAGAGGGTAAATTCATTGGAATCCCTATGAAGCACGAATCACACAGCTTTTTGTAAAACTGAGCGTAGCGATAGTTTTACAGCCGTGGGAGTGTCAAAATAAAGGTTTGGCTGAGATAGAAAATGAAAGTCGCAATTACTGGAGCTACAGGATTTGTCGGTAGTCGTTTGATACAACGACTCCACGGGGAAGGTCATAAAATAGTAGTATTAACTCGAAACGCTACCTTTGCTAAAAAGGTTTTTCCATCTGAGGCTTACGCCAATCTAGAAATTGTTGCTTATACACCAAATGCATCTGGTTCTTGGCAAAATGTCATCGCTAGTTCTGATGGCGTAGTTAATTTGGCAGGAGAACCCATTGGTGAAGGACGCTGGACACCAGAACGCAAACAAGAAATCCTCAATAGCCGGAAGCTAGGTACACAAAAAATAGTTGAGGCAATAGTCAACGCTAATCCCAAGCCCAGCGTGTTAATTAACGCTTCGGCTATTGGCTACTACGGCACCAGTGAGACGGCAACCTTTGATGAAACAAGTCTATCTGGTAAAGATTTTCTCGCCCAAGTCTCCCAAGCCTGGGAAGCAGAAGCGAGAAAGGTAAAAGATGCTGGTGTCCGGTTGGTAATTCTGCGTTTTGGGATTGTTCTGGGTAATGGTGGTGCTTTAGGTAAAATGATTTCGCCTTTCAAACTCTTCGCTGGTGGCCCCATTGGCAGTGGCCGCCAGTGGTTCTCTTGGATTCATGTAGACGATTTAGTTAACCTGATTGTGCAAGCTTTAACTAAACCAGAAACAGAAGGCGTATATAATGCTACTGCCCCTAACCCAGTCCGCATGGCTGATTTAAGCCAAACTTTGGGACGAGTCATGAATCGCCCTTCTTGGTTGCCTGTTCCTGCTTTTGCGATCGAAGCCCTTTTAGGAGACGGGGCTATAGTCGTTTTAGAAGGTCAGCAAGTCATCCCAAAACGCACCGTGGAAACAGGCTTTGAGTACAAATATCCTAATTTGCAATCAGCACTAACACAAATCCTTAGTTAAAAGGGAGTGGGGAGTGGGGAGTGGGGAGTGGGGAGTGGGGGGAGCAAGAATTTTAGATTTTAGATTTTGGATTTTAGATTGAAATTTAATCCAAAATTTAAAATCCAAAATCCAAAATTGAATTGCCCTGTTTGGCCAATCCCTTAACTATTGACTAGATAGAAATTTTCTGGAAACCCAACTGATAATACCGCTGAGAATGGCACCGCCCATGAGGATGCCAATTGCTGGGTTAAATACGGGTTGCCACAGTTTATGCCACAAATCCAAACCCAGGTTTACTCCTACAGAATCACCGATCGCGGCGATCGCTAACCAGACAAAGCCAAACAAAACCAAAAAAACATCTGCGACTAAAATCGTATTTAGCCAATTTAACAATTTATCTTTCATGATTGGAATGGGGAATGGGGAGTGGGGAGTGGGGAGTGGGGAGTGGGGAATGGGGAATGGGGAGTTGGTATTAGCAAGAGACAAGAAAGAAGACTTATTCAATAATTTATCGTTGTCCTCCCCCACTCCCTACTCCCTAACTCCCTACTCCCCATCCTCATTCTTCAAACAGCCAATTTTTGACTTTTGTCAAACTCTGCCAATCTGGTTTTCTAGTTAAACCGTCTTCAATACTATTTTTTATTTCATCACTCCATTCTTCATTGACAAACATTAACTGCTGTGCTATATCAATGTGTTCCCGCAAACCTTTTTGACCTGTTTCCAGCATTGCTAAGGCGAGATTTACTCTAGCTTGGGGGTCTTGTGGGTTTAACTTGACTGCCTTCTGTGCAGCTTTGTAAGCTAAGTTGGGTTTGTTATCGAGTAGATACAACCACGCTAAACAAATCCAAGCAGCACTAGTTTTTGGAGCGCGATCGCACACTTCTTTAAACACAGGGATTAAAGAATCTACTGCCTCTCCTGCTTTATAGCGTTCTAAACCTGTATCAAACAGGGATTCAACTGTATTAGTCATTGGTCATTAGTCATTAGTCATTGGTCATTAGTCATTTGCAAAGGACAAATGACAAATGACAATATTACACCCCAAATGACTTGCCACAACCACAAGTTTGGTTGGCATTGGGATTAGTGAATTGGAAGCCACCGCCAATCATGGCATCGCTGTAATCGAGCATTAAACCGTAGAGATATAATAGACTCTTGCGATCGCTGACAATTTTGAAGCCATCATAGTCAAAAACTTCATCCTGAGGGGTGATCTTGCTAGTGTCTTCAAAGTCCATCATGTAAGACATGCCAGAACAGCCACCCTGACGAACTCCTACCCGTAAGCAGAAGTCTGTGCCTTGCCTGTCCCGGAGGGATTTTACCTGGTGCAATGCGGCTTCGCTCAACAGAATTCCGCGTTGTTGAGACTGAATTGCTTGTGTCATCTGCTTTTTTAACTCCTTAATTAGTCTAAGTTTTACCCTGCATCGGCTTGTTAATGCCTCTGGGTTGCCCTTGGTGTTTTTGTTTTCATTCTAGCGGCTTACATGTCGCTAGATGCCAAATTGTAAACACTCCGTTAAAAGCAGCCAAAGATTTTTATTCTAGAATTGAGAGATTCAGTGTGTTTATAGATTCGGTATTTTTGGAGTTCAAGCGTGGCGGCAGCCTGAGAAGCAACCACTCTTCAGGTGCAGCCATAAAAATTTAATCCGAGGCTAGCTATTCCCCAAAGTTTACTTCCAAATTGCTTCTTTTGATCTCTATGACAAGTTTTAATCGCTCTACCAGTCGTCGGTTGAAGAAATTAACTCAAATTCCTTCTGTATGGGAGGGCGATCGCCGTCCGTTGTCATCACCAAACCAGCCCTCAGACTCCGAGGAAAAGGGAGAATGCATTCTTTGGGTAGATTACTCCCAAGGTATGGTTCGAGGCATGGACGTGGTAGCTTCAGATATCGGCCCAGAAGCAATAGTTCGCACCTTAATGCAAGCAATGGAGCATCCCCAGAGTCCGGCAAGACCTGCCAGACCCCAAAGAATTGTAGTCAAAGACCGCGAGATCCAATTTTACCTGCGGGGGGTGCTGCAAGATTTGGATATCGCTATTGACTACGCACCAGAACTGCCTTTAATTGACGAACTGTTTCGCGGGTTTGCGGACATTCTCGATAGTCAAACCCCCGACTTACCCCCACAATATGCACAAATCTTGCGGGAGAAAGCATTTGCAATTTGGCAAGCAGCACCTTGGGAATTTTTGGAAGAACAACAAATTTTGTCAATCGAGATTAATAAGTGGGATGTTGGCACACTCTACGCCTCAGTCATGGGAATGTTGGGAATGGAGTATGGGATTTTGTTTTATCGCTCAGAAGAGTCTTTAAAACAGTTTCGCGCCGCCGTTTTAAAAGATGATGAATCAACGGAGCATCTAGAAGAAGCGTTCCTCAAGCAAGATTGCCTGTTTCTCACCTTTGAGAGTGCTGATGAAACCGATGAAGATGAAGACGAAGACGAAGAAAGTGATTTGGCGGATATGCCCTTATCAGAAATTGACCCAACTTTCGGTAATATCCACCCCTTAGAAGGACTACGGTCTGTTTTGTATGAGGAAGAAGCACTGGTAATCTTCGTGGCGATCGAAAGCCTGAGCCGCTTTATTCGAGATCACCGTCGCCAGTTCCATGAGGACATCTTCCCTACCCTCAGCCGTCGCTATCGCATTTCTCTGCCGCAGTCGGAAGAATCAACTAAATCTGTGGCTGTGACAGTCTCTACCATGCCGCAGTTAGCAACAGAATTAGAGGAAATGGCAGGCTTTGGTGTCGATGACGAGGAAATTGACAACCTTGACTCCGCGAATTTCCAATCATTGCAAGATGACTTGATACCGGAAGACTCTTTCCTCAGCTTAGGTGTAGTGTCGTGGGAAATGTTGGAGGGACTCCGTAAGGGGGTAACTTACCATCAGGCTGGTGAAATCAAACAAGTGGGTGACGGTTTGCCAGTGATTTTAATTCAAACTTCCCGGCCCAAGGCTAAGATTGTAATTGAAAGAATTGAAGCAGCAGACGGACTGAGAGCAATTTGCTTTAATCCAGGTGCCGATCCTTTGGATGGCGATCGCTACGACCTGGGTTTATTGCAAAGTCAAAATGGCGAATTGTTCCTATTTGGTGAATTCTTAGATGAAGATCCCATTCATGTAGAAGCCCGAAAAAAATGGAATCAGCGGTGTAAAAATACTAAGGGCTACTGTGGCTTAATCATTGCCAAAGGACTAACGGGAGCCTCCCGTGGCAATCCTCAATTACGAGATATGATGGCTTTGTTTGAAGCGCGATCGCTTTCACCTAAAGATTTAGGTCTTGGCACTCTTCAACTCATGCCCCAACTTAAAATTGAATAGTTGCGCGAATTCCCGCAATCCTCAATCTCAAATTGTGGCTATGAGAAATTAAGTTGATGTGTATTTGATTCACATATTGACCAAAACTGTATTTGGCAGGGGAAAAGGAAAGCTTTACCTTTTAACGTTTACCCTTTTTCTGTTTACCAACTGAGTGCTGAGTAAAGTAAAAAGTACTCAGGATTTTCGCATTTATATATGCCCCACCCTTTCTAGGCGGTCTTTTATATAACTCAGCACTCTTCATCTGCGTACCTCTCAGGGTGCAGCACTTTGCAATCCACATTTACAGCAGATTTTAATTTGGTGAATTACATCAACTAAGTATCAAAGTCAGGCATAAAGCCTGTTTTACTTCTGAATTCTGACTTTTAACTCTCCGAACTTCTGATTTAAGGAAGCCAAAGATTGAAAAATCCAGATGCCTGCGGCAATCCCTGACGCTTGAACGCGAACAGCGTGTCGCAGACAAGACTCGCTAACGACAGGAACCGCCAGACGCTTTGGTGCGGACGCGCAAGGGACGCGGACTCTCCAAGAGTTGAGGCCGCGCATGGGAGAAGACTACGACCCCCTCACCGCAAAGCGGCTACGGAGAAAACCTCCGCTCCAGTTTTTAGTTTAGCTCAGAGAGAACTCTGAATTCTGCTGTATGTATATGTCAACACCAAGAGGCGACTATAGGACTCCGATTTGATTTTTGAAAATATACTGAGACTGAAAAGCCCGTTTTATCAGGGTTTTATCTGAAATATTGTTCAGAAATCAGACAGGAGTCCTATAGATGATTAGAAGTTAACTTTATCTCAATTTCATGAAGTACCTGTATTATCATATTTTTCCAGTCATTTCATTTGGATATTTGTCAGTATAAATCGGTACAATTTGCTAAAAATTTATCTGCAAAGTTCGGTTTAATCAAACTTAGCTGGCCTACTTGGATATCGGAATGCTTTTTTAACAAGTTTTTGAGTTTAGCATCTTGTTATGTATCAATATCATTAAGCAAAAGCTCAGATGATATCTTTTTCTTTATATTTTTTTTATAAAGGATAGAAATGAGCTTACTTGGTCTTTAAATGAAGATTATTTAAAGTCCATAAATAATGGCTATAATGAACACATCACCGAAAAATATTGAAATATTTAATTATTTTTATGGGTATAATTAGCAAATAATAAATGGTTGTAATTCTAAAGTTTCTTGGCAGGAGTTTATATCTTGCTTTGAATATAAAAAATATTTACTGTCTAACTTTTAGGACGGTAGTTGGCGAAAAAGGATTTCTCTAACCTCCCAATAGATGAATACTATGAATGCGACAAACATCGCTGAGTTTAAGATAAAGTATATCGCTAGAGTGGGGAGAAAACACATCTAAAATTTCATCGTATCTTTACAGGGAGTTAATGTAAAAGCATGAAACAAAACTAAAATACTGTTATCGTCAACAGTCAACTAACATCATATCTGTTCTCGGCTCATTCATCTGTGTGAAATTACAGATAATACTGTTAAAAATTACCAGAAAACTTGGATATGTATACCCAGGAAACTGAGTCTTGTCCCCTTTTTTGTAGCTACTATATTGGCACAGAAAAGCAATCAGCTTGATCGAGGGAAGCCAAAATTCATAACGGTTCAAGTAGCTTTTAACTTCTTGGTGACAGTCATGGGTGCAGATGGGTGTTTCTTCTAGAGCGATCGCTTATTTGCCTACTAACAAGAGTGATTATTCACGATCTATACATACCACCCTAACCCGCCTGAAAGCCAGTATTTCAGCATGATAATGATTCTGAAACTTTATTTGATGATGTTGTCCCAGATGTTCTCTCCAAGCAGGTTTGGCGGGCTTGGTTAAGAGAGAAGGTCAAATGCTTTCAATGGAGAATAACTTTAAAAATCTTCATTGAGTCAACAATAGGTGTCTCAAATTCATTTATCAAATTTCATTGTCAGGCTTTACTCATGCTGTTAGTAGGGTTATTATCTTCAAAAGCAACTATGTGCTTTTTATCCTGTCACAGGAGTAACAAATAAAGTGTAGTTTTTTGATTTCTTTAGAAAATGATGAATCCTTTGACAAAACGAAAGTTTTTAATATTAATGATATTACTTGTTTCCTGAGACAAACTCTGATAATGTTATCGGTTCCCTCTTTAATTAGACTCTTTCGACAATCTGAATATACAGCAAATAGCATGATAATGACAAATAAAAAATGGGCCGTTAAACGTATAACAGTCAATCTCGCAACACAGGAAGCGGAAAAACTAGAAAAATATTGTCAACAAACAGGTAGACCCGCAACCGATGTGATTCGTGAACTGATTAGAAGTTTACCTGTCTCCGACGACAGCAATGATGTAAATAGGTAAGAAGTTACTTTCACGACTTACCAGATAACTGCTTTTGGCACCAAAAAAAAGATATGATACTTTTTTGAGTCCGCCGCAATGGACAAGAGTTTGTCTAGCTGATACAGACGCGTTTTTCTCGCGTCTGGTCATTTGCCGGGACTAAAAGAAGTGATCAAAGAGGTTTTAGTATCGACATTGCTATACCTTAATATGCTAGTGGAGTTGATATTAAGTCGCAAATTCCGACACCAACCCAGTTACAATCTGTAAAGAAACTGAAAAGGAACGACGGAATGCGCGTTGCAATCGTAGGTGCGGGACTGGCTGGACTAGCAACCGCTGTAGATCTAGCTGATGCTGGTTGTGAAATAGAGATTTTTGAGTCTCGTCCGTTTGTGGGTGGTAAAGTTGGCAGTTGGGTTGATGGAGATGGCAACCATCTAGAGATGGGGTTGCATGTATTTTTCGGGTGCTACTACGAACTATTTGACTTGATGAAGAAAGTGGGGGTATTAGAAAACTTACGCCTCAAGGAACATACCCACACTTTCATTAACAAAGGGGGCCGGACTGGTGCTTTAGATTTTCGCTTTATTACAGGTGCGCCTTTCAATGGCTTAAAGGCATTTTTCACTACTTCTCAACTATCGTTGCAGGATAAATTGCAAAATGCGATCGCTTTGGGTACTAGTCCCATAGTTCGCGGATTGGTAGACTTTAACGGGGCGATGAAAACCATCCGCAAATTAGATAGAATTAGCTTTGCCGATTGGTTCCGTAGTCACGGTGGGAGTAATGGCAGCATTAAGCGCCTGTGGAACCCCATTGCCTACGCATTGGGATTTATTGATTGCGAAAATATGTCGGCCCGTTGTATGTTAACGATATTCCAGTTATTTGCAGTCAGAACTGAAGCTTCAGTTTTGCGAATGCTGGAAGGTTCTCCTTATGAGTATTTACACAAGCCCATTCTGGAATATCTGGAAGTTAGAGGCACCAAAGTTTACACGCGTCGGCAAGTTCGGGAAATTCAGTTTACATCAGAGGAACAAACCCGCGTCACTGGTATAGTAGTTGCCCAAGGTGATACCGTAGAAACTATCACTGCTGATGCTTACGTTTTTGCCTGTGATGTTCCAGGAATTCAACGTATATTACCACACGAGTGGCGTAAGTGGTCAGAATTTGACAATATTTACAAACTGGATGCAGTACCAGTGGCTACAGTGCAGTTACGCTTCGATGGTTGGGTAACGGAACTGAACAATGGAGAGCAACGTAAACAACTAAATCATGCGGCTGGAATCGATAATTTACTTTACACAGCCGATGCTGACTTTTCTTGTTTTGCCGATTTGGCGTTGACTAGCCCTGCTGATTATTATCGCCCAGGACAGGGGTCATTGTTACAGCTAGTGCTGACACCGGGAGATCCGTTTATTGCCCAAAGTAATGAAGCGATCGCGCACCATGTCCTTAAGCAAGTTCATGAACTGTTTCCCTCGTCGCGGGAGCTAAATATGACTTGGTACAGTGTGGTAAAACTTGCCCAGTCTCTCTACCGAGAAGCACCAGGGATGGATGCGTACCGTCCCAACCAAAAGACACCAGTAGATAATTTCTTCCTTGCAGGGAGTTATACTCAGCAAGATTACATCGACAGTATGGAAGGTGCTACTATTTCTGGACGGCGGGCGGCAAAAGTGATTTTGGAGAGTTTGAAGAAATAACTAACTGCGTTCGCGCAGCGTCTCGTTAGAGAAGGGCGCAAAGGGCGCAATCGCAAAGCGTCTCGTAGAGAAGGAAGAAGAGAGAATGTCAGATTGGTTAGAGCATACTGTGCAGGTAGAAGTAGAGGCTCCCATAGATTTAGTATGGAGTCTCTGGGCTGATTTGGAGCAAATGCCCCGGTGGATGAAGTGGATTGATTCGGTGAAAATTCCGCCAGATAATCCAGACATATCTCTTTGGAAATTAAAGACGGGCAGTTTAGAATTTACTTGGAAATCTCGAATTCTCAAAGTTATTCCCAACCAAATTATCCAATGGGAATCGATTGATGGTTTGCCGAATCAAGGAGCGATTCGCTTTTACGATCGCCAGAATAGTAGCATTGTCAAAATGACCATTTCCTACGCCATCCCCGGCATTCTTGGCAAAATTATGGATAACTTATTTTTGGGGCGGATAGTTGAATCGACAATTCAAGCTGATTTGGAAAGGTTTAAAGAATACGCGCTGAATGTTAAAGCTAATTGATATAGATAGCAAAAACAGGCAGTAGGAAACAATCTGTAAAAGTTTCTTACTGTCTGATGGGAAAATATTGATTTTTTAAGAGTTTGAGAAGGTGCGCTCCTCCATCGTTATGAGGTAGTTGTGGTTACAAGTGTAACACTCTGCCCATTCTGACGACAAAATTCTTATTCACTAACTATAAAAATTATCTAGATAGAAAAAAATAGTAATAATACGTAAAAATAATATTTCAACCAAAATAACCTGCGATCGCGCAAATTGTGCAGTATTAGTTACCATCTAGTAAATTGCGTTAACTTACCCTACTTACTGTTGGTTCTGGAAGTGGATCACCGACAGCTTCGTAAGCAATAATTAGAGACTCTAAAGCTTCAATTCCATTTGCCACAGCTAACTCGTAAGTATCTCCATGAGTCCGCCAGCGTTGTCCTGGAAAATCAGGGAATCCTACTAAGAAGCAATCATCTTCCTCAGACCATTGGATAAGCATTTGGTACTTGAGTTTATTCATCTTCTTTTTTCCCTTCTACTTCCTCAATTGCCTGTTTTACTTCTTTCTCTTGGTAGCGTTTAGCATCTGCTCCATCTTTGCCTGAAACCGTGATTTTTCCACTATAGAAGGGATGAACCCAGTTAGTATGACTGCCTTTTCCTGGGAGTTCTGTAAAACCTGCTTGAGAAAGCATTTGCTTCAGTTCCCGGATTTTCTTTGGCATTAATTTGCTGAAAAAATGCGATCAGCAGAATAAAAACAATGTGTCAAACTTTCTTGCTATCTATCCAAAAAAATCGAATCTCCGATTTTTTTATGCATTAAGTTATTTTAACTCAGATAATATCCGGGGTGAAATAGTTGCCTGAATTTCTTCACCCATTTTTTGTTCAGCTAGTCTAAGCTCATAATTTTTTTGTAAATTCATCCACAACTCGGCACCAGTACCAAACCATTGCCCTAAGCGTAATGCCGTGTCAGCAGTAATTGCCCGTTCACCATTAATTATTTCAGTAATACGGTTTGTTGGTACATGAAGGATACGTGCTAACTCACTTGCGCTCATTTGCAATTCATGAAGCTCATCAGCAAGAATTTTTCCAGGATGGATGGGTGTCCATACCATCTTGTTCTCCTTTTAGGATAATAATCATTAATATTGCCATAGCATACTATAGCAATCCTAAATCATTTGTGAGAAACAAAATCGCTGAAAAGCCGATAAATACCTACTTTTAATCTCCGTATTTTCTCACGTTTCAATTCGGATTGCTATAGTCCTTCTCAATAACAGGGGCGACATTACCAAGTAGGATCGCTAAACAAATTAATCGTCAATTCCTCGCGTGGTGGTACTGCGGTGATACAAGCGCGGATGATCTCTCCATCCTCTAATTCGACGGTGCAAGCGTGACAAGACCCCATAAGGCAACCGGTGGGAATAAATACCCCAGCCCGATCTGCTACATCTAAGAGGGCTTCCCCCACTTCGGCATCTACTGTGACATCATCTGGTAAAAAGTGGACACGAACAATCATCAATGTTACGCATTTAATTTAGTATTGACTCATAAAGGTTGTCCTTTGTCATTAGTCCTTTGTTAAAACAAATGACTAATGACAAATGACAGTTTGAACGAAAAAATGTGCGATTGTTATGCACTTTAGCTTAAGACAAAAACAGACTTAAGTCTAAATGGCTTTCTACTTCAGTAGCTAAGGAATCCAAAATCTGTTCTCGCTGTTCCCGGTAGTTAGCAACACCAGTGGGCAAAGATTTTAAACCCCGTTGTTGACGGAGGCGATTTAACCAAGCGCGTCGCCAAGGGCCATTGTCAAAAAGCCCGTGGAGGTAACTTCCCCACACTGATTGACAACTATCCACTAACCCTAAATTAATATCGTCAAATAGGGCATGGTAGGATTGAGGGTCTATCCCTTGCTGTTCGATGCGCGATCGCCCTTGGTGAATTTCAAAACCATTAACTGGCAAACCCTGTTGCGGATAATTCGAGCTAACTTGGCGCTGGCGGGCGATTTTTTGTCCTGTAATTACAGTTCTGATTGGTAAAAGATTTAACCCTTGAAATCTGCCAGCTTGTCCCTCTATCCCTTCTGGATCGGCGATGATTTGACCAAGCATTTGATAGCCACCGCAGATGCCTAAAACTGTTCCCCCAGAAGCAGCATAGTTTTGGATCGCTTCTGCCATACCGCTTTTTTGCAGCAGTAGCAAATCAGCAATTGTGGTCTTTGTACCTGGGAGAATCACGGCATCAGGATGTCCCAAATCTTGCTTAGGACTGAGGTATTTTACTGAAACTGTACTTTCTGATTCCAGTGGGTCAAAGTCGGTGAAGTTGGCAATTCTTGGTAAGCGGATGACGGCAATGTTTAGGTCAGCTTGGGCTTTATTCGATTGACGTTCCAGCAGATCAAGGGAGTCTTCCGCTGGAAACCCTTCTTGTAAATAGGGTATAACACCGACAACAGGAATACCTGTACGTTCTTCTAACCATTTTATTCCTGGATCTAAGAGCGATCGCTGTCCTCGAAACTTGTTAATTACTACACCCTTAATTAAGGCGCGTTCATCTGGTTCCAATAACTCTAAGGTTCCAACGACATGGGCAAAAGCACCACCCCGATCAATATCAACCACTAACATCGTTGGTGCATTCAAATATTTTGCCACCCGCATATTAGTTAAGTCGCGGTGCTTGAGGTTAATCTCTGCTGGACTACCGGCACCTTCACAAACCACCAAGTCAAATTCTGTTCCCAAATGCTGTAGCGATTCTTCAATTGTCCGCCACCCCAGTTCAAAATATTGCTCGTAGTAATCTGAGGCACTCACTTTGCCTACAGACCTACCTTTGATAATTACTTGGGAAGTCATATCCCCTTGGGGTTTGAGTAAAATTGGGTTCATTTCTACCCAAGGCACGACTCCCGCGGCCCAAGCTTGTACTGCTTGGGCATAGCCAATTTCTCCACCACTGGCAGTGACATAAGCATTTAAAGCCATATTTTGACCTTTAAAGGGAGCCACTCGCCAGCCACGCCGCGACAGAATACGACAAATAGCTGTAGTTAAAAGTGATTTCCCTGCATGGGATGTTGTCCCCACCACCATAATTGATTTCATAGTTGCTATCAGTTAGTTTTTCAAGATACAGGGTGAATTTTTAGGAGTGAACAGTCATATGACAATCCATCCATCAGTTAAAAAGCAGGGGAAGATCCAAGCAGGGGAGTAGGGCAACAGGGGGAGAAGAACCAATACACCATACCCTATAAGTGCCCCATGTCCTATACTCAGTGCCCACCAGCAGCATCACAAATTTCGGTTAGATGATTATGGTAAAGACTTCATGAATAGATGTGATGTTTCCGTATATATTGTTCCCTTTGATTCCCTAATCCTAACTCTTTGGTTTTTTATTCTAAAAAGGTATCCGTAACCAACGAATCACAGCATCGGATAAATGATCGCCCCATGAAGGAGTCCGCCAATTTTTTTCCTGGTATTGTTCCACTAACTGGCGACCCAAGGGAGTGAGGCGAAAACTATCTGTAATCCCCTGACCATCGACTTCTCGCCGCAATACACCAACTTGGATCAGCCAGCCCAAAGCATTGTCACATGCTAATTCTGATAAAGGGCGTTTAGTATAGCCCTGCTTGAGTCCATTTTCCAGGGCGATCGCAGTTAATGACACACTCTGGTGTCCCATCACTGCAAATAACGATACATTAAAGGGTGAACACACTAGCGATCGCTCGGCTCTTTCTACTGTGCTTCGAGGATAGACAAAAATATTTGGGTTTTGGGAATCAACAGCAGGCATTGTGTATGGGGAGAAATTTTTCTTCTAAAAAAGATTAATTTAAGAATATATTTTTTCTTGTACCAGCTACCTGAATTTAACCAAAATTAGTTACCTCAAGTATAGTTATGCTATTTTTCAGTAATTATATTTAATCATTATAAATTAATGTAAAATTTCAAGTGCATCAACAATCTGAAACAGGAAAAGTTAATTATGCCTCTAGCAGTTGGTACGGATGCACCTGCATTTACCGCCAAAGATACAAACGGCAACACAGTTTCGTTATCTGATTTTGCCGGGAAGACGGTCGTTTTGTATTTTTACCCCAAAGATGACACGCCAGGCTGCACCAAACAAGCCTGTAGTTTTCGGGATGCCCAGTCTGAATATCAAGGTAAAGATGTTGTAATATTGGGAGTCAGTGCAGATGATGAAGTTTCCCATCAGGCATTCACCCAAAAATATAATTTGAATTTTCCCCTACTGGCTGACACCGACAAATCCCTCATCAAAGCTTTCGATGTGGACAAGCGGATCACCTACGTAATTGACCCCAGCGGCAAAATTACCCATGTTGACGCTAATGTAAACACAACCACCCATGCTAGCGATATTTTAGCTGCACTTGGGCTGTAGTTTTTTACCTGATAATTCAGGATTTTTAAATAGTCTTAGCCCCAAGCCCTAAAAGCTTGGGGTTCTTTGTTTGAATTCAGTTACCTGATGGTGGTGTAATTGATCGTGGTGTAACTGATGGTAGTGTAACCGATGGTAAACCGGGGGTTGCTTGTTGTTGTTGACCTTGAATTAATTTTTGTTGCCTTGCTTTAAAAGCTGCTGCTGCTGAGTTTAGTTGGTCGTTCTGTTGGTTAGAATCCCAGTTGAGAGTCCCGAAATTTGCCCGATGAATCAGATCAAACATATTGAAATTGTCTGAGTTGGAACGGGAGAAAGGATCGGTATTTTGGTCTGTTGTACTATTACTGGGAAAAGCATCCGTTGGGCTGCTGATTTGAGCCGAACTGGGTTGAGCCATGAGCAAGGAAGCAAAGCTAATTCCCGCCGCTGTAGCCACAAAGAGTCTAGTAATTTGTAAAAATGGTTTTTTCATGGGGTTTTGACCCTAAAACTTCTCTATTTTATCTCTTTAAGCAAGAGTCCGCCGCAGTTGGGGTTGAATGCTCAGTAAGGCGACAAGGGCAAAGCTAAACAATACCAGCAAGGCTCCCCCAAAGGTAACATCACCCCAAGGAGCCTGCATTACTACACTACCTAGTCCCCAATTACTGTGGAGATAGAGATAGCGAATTGGTTCGATCGCATAGCTGAGAGGATTTAGGGTAGCCACAACCTGTAACCACTGAGGCATGAAGGATAGAGGAGCCAAAGCAGTACTAGCAAACAATAATGGCAGGTTAGTGACGAAAATCACTGCAATCAATTCAATGTGTCCCGGTAGAGCAAAAGCTAAACCAAGGGAGATGGCTGTCACGCCCAAAGCTAAGAGAAAGACAATTAGAGCGATCGCACTTAAACCCGCTGCATCTGGTAGTCCAGCCCCCAAGAACGCCGCCGCCGCTACAATCGCCGCTGCTTGCAGCAAACTTTGGCTGATGATGAAGATTGCCGAAGCAAAAACAATAGAAAACCGTGATGCTAAGGGTGCTACTAGCAAACGATTCAAAAAGCCGAACTCGCGGTCAAACATTACCGGTAAACCAGCATTCAGCGCCCCAGCAAAGGCTGTGAACACAATTATGCCGGCAGCCAAAAATTGACCGTAATTTGTTGTATTGCCAAATATACCTTTGGGAGCATTTTGGAACAAAGCACCAAATAGGACTAACCACATTACTGGCTGAATAATTCCGGCAACCAATGTGGAGGGACGGCGTTGCAATTGAATAAACAAGCGACGAGTTAAAGCCAACGTCTCTTGTACCAATTCACCGAAAAAGTTAGGTGCAGCATTAACATCTGCTTGCGGCGATGCTAATGGCTGCCAATTTATATCAGATTTAGGAGTAACGCTCATAGCAATTTGGGATTAATTGGGCATTGGGCATTGGGCATTAGGCATTGGGAATTGGGAATTGGGCATTGGGCATTGGGAATTGGGAAGTATCTCCATGCCCTATGCCCCATGCCCCATGCCCTATCTCATATTCTGCTTCTTCTCAGCCTTGGGATCCCGGGTGGCAACGGCTGCGAGTTCTGCATCCAATAAGGTGCGTCCTGTAGCGGCGAGATAAACATCATCAAGACTGGGGCGAGATTGGGCGATGCCAAAAATTGGCAAGCCAGCGGTGTTCAGCGCTTGCTGTATGTTAATGAGAACATCATTTTGAGGTGTAACCACCAAGTTGAGAGAATTACCTTGAGCGCTGTTGATGATCACTTCTTGCACAAATGGCAAAGGTTGCAAGAGGTTTTTGGCAATTTCTGCTTCCTCAATGGGGGAAAACTCGCGGATTCGCAAAGTGATGCGATCGCCCCCGACTTGATCTTTTAATTGTGAAGGTGTCCCACTGGCAATCACAACGCCGCGATCAATAATTGCCACGCGATCGGCTAGGGCGTCAATTTCTTCTAAATAATGACTGGTAATTACTACTGTTGTCCCAGAAGCACGTAATTTTCGCAGGAAATCCCATACCACAAAACGAGTTTCTATGTCAAGCCCTACAGTTGGCTCATCCAACACCAAAACATCGGGTGCATGGAGCAACCCAGCAGCCAAGTCTAGGCGCTTGCGTAAACCGCCAGAGTAGGTTCCTGTTTTTTTATTAGCGTATTCTTGCAAACCGAGCAAATCTAATACCGTCTCAATGCGCTGTTTGGCGATCGCGCCTGGGAGGTGATAAAGTGCTGCTTGCAATTGCAGCAGTTCTCTTCCAGTCAGCACCTTATCTATAGCGACTTCCTGAGCTACATAGCCTAGTCGTTGTCTTGCCACTCTCGGATTATCTAACACAGAGATGCCAGATACTTCGATTTTGCCAGCATCTGGTGTGGTAAGTGTACACAAGGCACGCAAGGTAGTAGTTTTACCAGCACCGTTGGGGCCCAATAAACCAAAGATTTCTCCTGATTCTACCTGAAAGGAGACATCCTGGACGGCGACTACTGTACCATAGCGTTTTTGCAGATTTTGAATTAAAACGGCGGGAGCCATGACAGCTTATCCCCTACTATACAAATCTCAATAAAGTCTATCTTTATTGTAGAAGGTAGGGAGCAAGGAAATAGCGCATGAGCGAAAATCTGTAAACAAGTTCGCCTCATGCGCCATGCTGCTAAAAATTTCTGATTATTCTAGGCAAGTTGCTTGATTGCGTTTGTGGCGAAATAAACCAAATACCACAGCAATTAATCCTAAACCTGGAAGATTTGCAGGCTCTGGAACCTGAGTATGGGTGGGAGGCTTAGGCTGAGTGTAGTACTTAGTTGGCAGATTCGGCAGATCGCCATTAAACAGATAGTTGTGAGACTCGCCATTTCCTGTCAAAGAAGCTACCACCACGTTGCCGTTAACTTGACCGTTATTGAAATTGAAATTAGCCAAAGGAGCAAGAATACTACCTAATATACCAATCCCACTGGCAGTTATGTTTGTCGCTTCATAGAAGTTGTAGATCACCTTTTGTTTATCTGTGCCAAGGATATTGAACCCAAAGTTTTGCAGCGACACATCCTTACCGCTGATATTGACAACAATAGTCGAATTTGCGTCGCCCTTAATTTCAAAAGAGCTTGCCTTGGAGAGAGATGAGCCTGCAAGATTAAAAACATTGAAGGCAGTACCACTGCCACTAAGGTTAATAGCACCCCAAGGTTGAACTGTTGTTTTACCAGTAGGAGTTAAGGTTGCCAAATATTGAGATAGCCCTCGCAATTCTTTCCCTGCTTCATTAAAGTCGATGGGATTACCCTTGCTGAGAGTTCCCTGTGGAAATCCCTCATTGCTGGACACATTGGCGCTGCCTCCGTAGACAGCATTACCGTGGTTGACTTGACCGTTACTTAAAGTTAAGTTTTGTCCAGCTACTACTACGTTGCCGCTATTGCCAGAAAGTCTGCTTCCAAGTCCGCCGACGAAATTCACGTTACCGCCAGCAGCAAGTTTTCCTTCAATATCTGTATATTTTTGAGTGATATCTCCCAAAACAAATACATTGTAATCAGAGGCAGCGCCTAACTCAACTGCATTCGCTCTTGCTGAGAAACCCAGCGCCAGAGTGACTACAATTGGAGCTGCTACTAGTCCCCAACCATAATAGGTTTTTAATTTCATCTTCTGATTTATGAATCATCAAGATTATCCTATGGGTATAAATTAAAGATGGCATTAGTCTGCTAGCTATTTTCATTGAAGTTTCATACCTGGTAGAACTACTGTAGATTTTCCCTAAATTATCTGCTCAACGGTATATTTACTGTTGACTTTATGAATTAAATTTTTACCAACAAGAATTCAGGAGTTAGAAGTTAGAAGTTAGGAGTTTGGAGTTAGGAGTTTGGAGTTAGGGGTTTGGAGTTTGGAGTTAGGAGTTTGGAGTTAGGGGTTTGGAGTTTGGAGTTAGGAGTTTGGAGTTAGGGGTTTGGAGTTTGGAGGTTATTTCACAACTTTCAAAGTTTTGAGGCTAGTGTCATTGCAACCACTGATAAATCCCCCCATTGCCTGGATTTGTTGTAGGTAATCAAGGATAGATTTCGTGATCACTTCTCCCGGCATTAACAAGGGAATTCCTGGAGGATAGGGACAAACGATTTCGGCACAAATGCGTTTATTGGTCTGTGTCAAAGGTAGTATTTCACTGACAGCAAAAAAGGCTTCACGGGGAGAACAACATAAAACATGACACTGCGTAGTGAAAATCTCCTGCCAAAGATGGTTTTTAACAGTCAAGTTGGTTCGGCGATATTCTTTGGCAAGAGTGATAAAACCTTGCACTAATTGCTCAATATCGGCTGGGGTGTTGCCTAAACTAATGATAAAGGTGAGATGTTGCAGTGAGGCGAATTCAGCGGTGACAGCAAATTTTTCATCTAGAATTTCATCTGCTTCAAATCCGGTTAAACCTAAACCAGAAACAGTGACAGTTAGTCGCGTTTTATCTAAAGCCACAAAGCCGGGAGATCCCCCCAACCCACCTTGATAAGGGGGGCTAGGAATTTGTAAGACAGATAATCCAGGAATTTGACTGATTTTTGTTCTAGCTTCATTAGCAAGTTGTAAAGTGCGAGACATCAGCATTTTTCCTTGGAGTGCCATTTGCTGACGCGCTGCGTCTAAAGAAGCTAAAAGTAAATAACTAGGACTGGTAGACTGCACAAGTTGCAAAGCTTTACTGATGCGATCGCCATCTATCCTGTTACCTTGGATGTGCAGCATCGATGCTTGTGTCATCGCACCGAGTACTTTATGGATGGATTGTACAGTTAAATCAGCACCTGCGGCTAAGGCGGCAGTGGGTAATTTTGGATGAAAGGCAAAGTGGGCGCCGTGTGCCTCATCTACAAGTAGAGGAATATTATATTGATGTGTGATGTTAGCGATCGCACTCAAATCTCCACAAACGCCGTAATATGTTGGATAAACTGTCAACACTGCTTTGGCATCGGGATGTTGTTGAAGTGCAGATTGGACAGCATTGGGCGTGATGCTGTGAGCAATATCTAAAACTGGATCGTATTCAGGATTGAGAAAAATGGGTATTGCACCAGAGAGAATTAAACCGGCGATCGCAGAAGAATGCACATTTCGAGGCAGAATGATTTTATCGCCTGTGCCACAGGTAGCGAGAATTGCCGCTTCAATCCCACAGGTAGAACCATTAACGAGGAACCATGTTTGCGAAGCGCCAAATGCCTCAGCCGCCAGTTTTTGTGCTTCTTGAATAACGCCTTGGGGTGCAAAGAGATTATCTAAATCTGCTAATTCGGTTAAATCAGCGCGAAAGACAGCTTTACCAAGTAAATCAGCCAAGGGTTGAGAAATTCCCTCACCTTGTTTATGTCCTGGCGTGTAAAAAGGCGCATGGGATCTTGCTGCATTGGCTTTTAAGGCATCTAATAAGGGTGTTTGGTTTTGATTGAGCATTTTTGAACAAACGAACCGTTAATGATAAAATTTAAAATCTGTTAGGGCATATTCATAGACAATGAAATTACCCAACGGTGAGCAAGCAGAGATTTCTACACAAAAGCTTACAGGTTATTGTTTAAATCCAGAACATCCGAGTGGGAAACATAAAGCCAGAGTTTTCGCATCAATTCTAGGAATCACGCTAGAAAACGCTGATGTTTTGCGTGAACTTATTCAAACAGCAGCAGTTGCAGGTGAAGTTATTCAGCAAAGTACTACACAATTTGGTCAACAGTTTAAGGTAGATTGGATAGTACCTGATACAGACGGAATCAGGCTGCGGACAATCTGGGAAACTACCACTAATAATCCCTATCCACGTTTGATTACTGCATTTCTGAAGTTAAATGAAAAAAGTTAAACTTTTGGATACTATTGCTACACTCAAGCCTATTCCCATTGAGAGATTACAACTAGTGGAAGTCCCTTATACTTCTATCGAAAGCTTACCCAGTGGACAAGTTGGAACAATTGTAGAAGTGTATGAGCAAGAAGAAGAATATCATTATTTAGTCGAGTTTGCTGATACCCAAGGCTGTGAATATGCAATGGCGACTTTGAGAGCAGATGAAATCTTAGTTTTACATTATGATTTGGCAATTGCCTAAATTTTTACTAAGCTGTTCCACATTTAAGAAAGAATATATTGGGCGCTCGTGTAGCCCACCCCACAAGAAATGTACAATTTCAGATTATGCAAACTAGATGTGGTTTAGCTTAATGCACATTGCAAGGCAAAATGATTTGATCGCCCATGCCACAGGTAGCGAGAATTAAATTTGGCAATACCTCACAATGCCAATACGGCGGCGGCAATGTGAATGCGTCCCCTCACAATGTGAATGCGTCCCCTCACAATGCCAATGCGGCGGCGGCAATGTTAATGCGTCCCCTCACAATGCCAATGCGTTCCCCGACAATGCCAATGCATCCCGATGCAATCTTAATGCGTTGTTCTGCATTAAAAACGCTACGCTTTTACGCGAAACTGTACTTAGGCAATCAAAGCTTGAAACCTCGATCCCTCTTAAGGCCCCTTAAAAAAGTGGGAAACTTAAAAGCCCCTTTTTTAAGGGGGTTGGGGGATCTATTCTACGTAAATCCTAAGAATGCTATGCTTACGTTAAAATTCGTAAGTTCTGTGTGGCTGACTAAATGAGGCCTTATCATCAAATCCCGATTTTCGAGTGTGGTGAACCGCTAAGGGAGATTCCTTTAGAATTGTTTGCGGTGGAATCTCCCCATCCTTATGAAAAGTTGGGTGCGCCCTATGGCAAACACTCTCCTTATTATCTCCGTCAAAGTGTGATTGAAAATTTGATCCAAGCCCAAAATTACCTTTATCTCTTGCATCCTAACTGGCTTATCCAAATTTTCGATGCTTATCGCCCGATCGCAGTCCAGCAATTTATGGTAGATTACAGCTTCGCCCAAGCAGTGCAGGATAGGAGACTGAGTGAGGTGGAGTTATCACCAAACCAACGCCAAGAAGTTTGGGAAGCGGTTTATGAAATTTGGGCTGTACCAAGTTTGGATGAAAAAACTCCCCCTCCTCACAGTACAGGTGGGGCGGTGGATGTGACGTTGGTAGATGATGCAGGGCAAATAGTGAACATGGGTTCGCCAATTGATGAAATGTCAGAGCGATCGCATCCCGATTATTATGCCAATAGCGATCGCCCACAAGCCCAAAAGTATCATGCTCACCGTCAGCTATTGCGAGATGTAATGTTAAAAGTCGGCTTTCAACGCAATCCTAGAGAGTGGTGGCATTTTTCTATTGGCGATCAAATGTGGGCTTGGCTGAATAATCAATCCAATCCAGCCAATCCTGTCACAGCCCGTTATGGGCGTCTTTCATAGATGCGTTATGCATCTTGAGGATTTAACTCTTTTAACTCGTCGGTAGTGTAAGTACCAATGGGAGTCCAAACTAGATAGGGAAGGAGTAACAGCGCCGCCATTAGAGAAATCGGCAAAACACAGATTGCGAGGACAACGCCTGAAATCAAACCGATTAGTCCAAGAATTTCCCCAGCTTTGAGACTGCGAAACCTCAGCATTACAGGTATGTAGGCGACGGTGATAATTTCCACTAAGAGGTACAAAGCCATTAGTAACCAAGTAATTAGGCTTCCTGGATTTTTTTGCCAGACAATATAAGCTGAAGCTGCACCGCTAATAAAAATCACAGTCCAGATGAGCGGAATCAGCGGCTCAAAAACTAGCCAGCGAGGGCGACTTAACTGTGCAAACCATTTAACATCACGCGGCGTGATTAAGAAACTACCAAGGGCGATGAAGAAAGTTACAGCCCCAATTATTATCCAAGATGGAATCATAATGCACTCAAGCTTTGTGTATTTTGTCAAGTCATACACTGCAAGTTTGACAATTTAGGGCATAGGTTGAATCATTCGTTAGTGCGATTCTTAGGCATCTTCAGGATTGAGACTAGCCATCTGCCAAGTGGTATAAGTACCAATGGGACTCCAGAGCAAATAAGGAATTAGTAATAGTGCTGCCCAACCAGAAATACCTAAGACTGCGAGTATCAATAAAATACAAATGAGAAAACCTGTGCCGCCAAGAATTGTACCCACTTTCAGACTGCGAAGCCTAAACATTACAGGCGTATAGGCAATGGTAATAATTTCTAAAAGCAAGTATAAACCCATGATTAACCGGGTTGAGGTGCTTCCTGGGTCTTTTTCCCAGATAATATAAGCTGACCAAGCACCACAAATAAATATTACAGTCCAGATAATTGGAATTGCACCCTCAAAAGTTAGCCATCTCGGTCGTTGTAAGCGCTTGAACCATTGGCGATCGCTTGGCGTAATCAAGTTAGCCGCCAAGGCAACTAAGAAAGCCACCCCCCCAATCACCATCCAAGATTTAATCATGACCGTTAGTCCTTTACAAGCGCTATCTATCGCTTAATATCACTCTTTATAGTCTGATTTTGTCAATTTAATTGCTAATTATTTATCATCCCTCAGTTTGAAACCTTCATATCATTTGGCAGGATTTTAAATTATGGGCATTGGGGAGCAGGGGAGCAGGGGGAGAATATAGCAATTCTCGTTTGGATGCAACACATGGTAGGGGCACAGCAATGCTCATTGGTGTCAACTTAAGAAGGTAAAGCCCAAATTTGTTGAGTGTAAGCATCAATCTCTCGATAATACATAATTGCTTGAGAACAGCATAAAAAATCCAAGTAGCCAGAATTTGGATTTGTACGCCGTTGGTATCGCCCACCCAGATATAAGCCAAACCCAAAAGCCTTTTTGTGAGCAAAAATGCGTCTTCAACACGCTTTCCGTCACGATATAATTCACAAACTTGCTGTGCAGATAAGATTTGCGGGTCAATTACATTAGTGAGATAGTAGTACCAAGTTGCACCCTACAATACAGAAACTAAGCGGACTTTTTGCTGACAAGGATTGGAGCGGTATTCGCCCATATGAATAATTTGCTCACGATAGAGATGATGATAAAAAATGCGTTGGCGTAGCCCGTCAGAGACATCATTTGGTGTCTAATGGTGCGATCAGCAAAGAATAATACAATGTTAATGATGGTAAGTGAAGGGCGATAGTCTGACGACAAGCCCCTGTGCGTCTTTGCTTACCCTTTAAGCTCGGTACTTCATGCTCAGAACCGCAACATCCGAGATTCAAGGGTCATTTATTTTAGTTTCGGCTATAAACTTTGAGACGTTGCTGAATTCAGCTATTGTGGAAAGTAGTAATAACTTTTGGGAAAGCATCAAATACTTTCCTTGATGCAGTGAAGTTGGCTTTGCAGATAGTTTGGCTGCCACGGAATGTTCTGGAAATGGGGCTTTAGACTATTAATTGTATTCTTGGGGCTGTGGCTACTGTTGGATCTGGGTTGCCGCCTGGGAGCAGACATTTTCTGGTTTCAGGAAGTTGGCTACCTCCAAGTATTTCTGTTGAGGGTGCTAACTCGTGGTGTTTTGTGGGTAGTGGTGGCTGGGATAACTGCTGCCTATCTACTGCTAAATCTGGCTCTGGCACAACGGCTTAAGTATCCCAAGTCTCTGAAGAGTGAGGAAGCACAACTAGGCAGTGAATTAACAAATTTTCTCAGTCCTGATTATCCAAGACGCAACGAAACCCGAATACTTGCACCGCAACGCTTTCAACCATTAAGATTGCGCTGGTTATTACCCCTAACTCTGGTACTGAGCTTGTTGATCGGGTTAATGCTGGCTCACTATGGTCAAATTGCTCTTTTCTACTGGCATTCTCCAGTTAATAACGCTATTCTACCCATTCCCGCCCTATTCCGACCAGAGACAATCTGGCAACTCTTGAGGCAGATTGTCTCTCAAATCTGGTATCTCGGTTTAATTGTGGGAGTAGCGATCGCCATCTTAATTTATCCCCAATTTTTACTCACTGCGATCGCAGTTTTCTTCAGTCCCATTTTTGCCTTCATCCTATTCCAACACTGGCCAAAGGTGCTGCAATATTTCCACCCCACTCTTTTCAACAGCACTGAGCCTTTATTTGGTGAAGATATCAGCTTTTACGTATTTTCCTTACCCTTTTGGGAACTGCTAGAACTCTGGCTGATGGGATTATGTTTATATGGCTTCGTCGCTGTTACTCTCACTTATCTCCTGTCAGGAGACAGTTTGAGTCAGGGGATTTTCCCTGGTTTTTCGCCCCAGCAGCAGCGTCATTTATCCGCTATGGGTGGCTTATTAATGCTGGTAGTAGTTCTGAGTTATTGGCAAAGTCGCTATGAACTCGTGTATTCTACCCGTGGAGTAAGTTATGGTGCCAGCTATACGGATGTGACAGCCCAGTTGCCAGCTTACACCATCTTGTGCATCCTGGCAGTAGCGATCGCCTTTTACCTACTTTGGCGAACGTTTTTCTGGAAACCCAAATCTCAGTATCATCCCTTGGTGTTTTACGGGTTAGGGGTTTATCTAGTATTAGTTGTAGCAACTGACGTTGTTCTACCTACGGTGGTGCAATATTTAATTGTCCAACCTAATGAGTTACAACGAGAGCAACCCTACATTCAGCGGACTATCGCCTTGACTCGCCAAGCATTTGATTTAGAGGCGATCGATGCTAGAACTTTCAACCCGCAGGGAACATTGACTGAAGCTGATATTCAAAAGAATGCCTTGACAATTCGCAATATTCGCCTGTGGGATGAACGACCACTCTTAGAAACCAACCGTCAGCTCCAACAAATTCGACCCTACTATCGATTCCTCGATGCTGATATTGACCGCTACACTCTCAAAACAGATGAAACACGCCGACCACGTGCCCCCCAAAAGCCACTAGAACCTCAGCAGGAAGCAGCTGAACCAGCAGAACGGCAGCAGGTACTGATTGCTGCACGAGAATTAGACTACAGTTCCGTACCACAGGAGGCTCAAACATGGGTTAACCGCCGCCTTATTTATACCCACGGTTTCGGGTTTACTGTTAGCCCAGTTAATACAGTAGGGCCGGGTGGGCTACCAGAATATTTTGTCAAAGATATTAGCGGTGATAGTAGCGCCCTCACAACTTCCAATGAAGCCATTCGTGACAGTATTCCCATTAGGCAACCCCGAATTTATTACGGTGAGATTACTAATAATTATGTGATGACTGGCACAAGAGTTAGAGAGCTAGACTACCCTAGTGGTAGTGATAATGTTTACAACTCTTACGATGGTCTGGGTGGCGTTGAAATCGGTTCAGCATGGCGACGCTGGCTATTTGCGATGTATTTGAAAGATTGGCAGATGGTGCTGACGCGGGACTTTTTGCCAGATACCAAGGTGCTACTCCGGCGAAATGTCAAGCAAAGAATTCAAGCGATCGCACCCTTCCTGAAATTTGACAGCGACCCCTATTTGGTGGCTGCTGATGCTAATCAAGATTTTCCAAGTAATCCCAGTTATCTTTACTGGATTGTTGACGCCTACACAACGAGCGATCGCTATCCTTATTCAGACACTGGTAGCGATGGAATCAACTACATTCGCAATTCGATCAAAGTAGTGATTGATGCCTATCACGGCACTGTTAAGTTTTATATTGCCGATCCCAGCGATCCGATCATTGCCACTTGGTCAGCGATATTTCCCAAAATGTTCAACCCGCTCAGTACAATGCCAGTCAATCTCCGCAGTCATACCCGGTATCCGGTAGACTTTTTCAAAATTCAATCTGAGCGCTTGATGACTTACCATATGACTGATCCCCAGGTATTTTACAACCGGGAAGACCAGTGGCAAATCCCCAACGAAATCTATGCCAGTGAACCCCGTCCGGTAGAGCCGTACTATTTGATTACTAGTCTACCTACCGTCACCTTTGTTGGCGCAGCCTCTCGTAGAGAAGAATTTATTCTGCTTCTGCCCTATACTCCCAAACAACGGACTAATTTAATTGCTTGGTTAGCGGCGCGATCGGATGGCAAGAATTACGGTAGGCTGGTGCTATATGTCTTTCCTAAGGAACGCCTGATTTACGGCCCAGAGCAAATCGAGGCGCGGATTAACCAAGACCCAGTAATTTCTCAGCAAATATCCCTGTGGAATCGCCAAGGGTCGAGAGCCATTCAAGGCAATCTTCTAGTAATTCCCATTGAGCAATCGCTGCTGTATGTCGAGCCAATCTATCTAGAAGCCACACAGAATAGCTTGCCAACTTTGGTGCGAGTAGTTGTGGCTTACGAAAACCGGATTGTCATGGCACAAACCTTAGAACAAGCATTGCAGGGAATTTTTCAACCAGAGGTAACACCAGCTTCTGCGATTATTCGTCCAGTAGAGGAAGCAGCCCCGCCAGGTCAGCGATCTAAATAATTACATAGCAGGCGACAATGAGTGTAGAGGCGCAACGCAAAGCCGGGACTTCAGTTGCCTCCGAGCAAGTCGAGTCACATCGCCATTAACAAAATTTATTGCAACAGACATAGTTTAATGGTTAAACATATTTAGTAGACACTAAAAGTTAATGGACATGGTACAAGATAACCAACTAGAGATTCGCCACGTTAGTCCTAAAGTGAGGCAGTTGATTAAAATGTACGCTGATGTTAATAACTGTACGCAGCCTGAGATGTTAGAGCGGATTATTTTGGAGTGGAACGCCCAACAAAGCGAGAGCGAACGACCGCCAGGAGACGAAGATGAATAGCTTTCTGCTACAATCTTTAGTCCGCTTATAGTGACAGGCTTTCATTAATTTGGCTATCTAGTTCAAGAAAAATTTTCCAGAAATTGGGTCTTGTTTGAGGGATTGAATGAAATCCCTCAAAGTCATCATGCTGCCCGTTAACGTGAACTTAGGAGTACCATTTTGAGCAACTATTCTCACTTCACCGTCTTGGATCTGAATCTTATTCTTAATACTATCCCATAGAGTATCGAAGCTCTGATCATCCTTGCAACCATTGGCTTCAAGGAATCTTTGGTGTACTTCTGTTTTTAGTGCTAGTGCTTCTGCTGCTTGAGTCCGCGCCTCAAAGTGCTTAATTACATCTTCATAAGCACTCTCCCTCAGAGTTTTATTTTCAGCCTGAACTTGCTCTAACTGAGTTTTTGTGGCTTGCAGTTGGGACGCTAAAGCAGCTGATTTATGGTATTCAACTTTTAAGGCTTGCTTTGCATTGGCTAACAAGGTTTTATAATCTAGCTGATCTTGATCTTGATTTTTTTCGGATTGCATTTTTATCTCTTGATCAACAGATTTTTGCTGATCAACTCTCGTCAGTTATATAACAAAAACTGGCGAGAGTTTAGTAAATATTCTCGCTAGTTATTTGAGTATTAGTTATTTCACCAATAATGGTAATTCCGAGCTAGGATTCTCCTGAATACTACTCAGACAAAAACTAATGTGAGAGCGGATAGCTCGCTCATAAACTCCAGTCTGCTGAGTGCGTACCCCTACAGCCTGATATATTAATTTAACTTCTGGGAATTCAGACCAATACATCAAAAAAATGTCTTTAGCTGGAGTAATAATTTCATAATTATTCTCTTGTCTTTTCTTTCTGAGTTTACAATTATTTAGTTGTAATTTTTGTCTGAATAGTTTTTCAAATTCTGGAATTAAATCTGAAGTAATTTTCATGGTTTATACACGTTAAAACGTGTTAATTATGCAAAGACTATCTGGTGATATTACTAAGTATGACACTTCAGATACCTCTTATAATATAGTGTATCAGTTATCAGGTATTTGAGAAGGGGATTCAGACGCAGGGTAACTCGTAGGCGCAGCCTCTTCTCTTCTTAGGCTGTGCGATCGCCACGACCTGGTGGATCAGGATTTTACATAGCACAATTCTGCTATTTATTAACTTATACTGACTAACAGTTTAGCGTAGACGCCAAGCGGTGAGGGTGTCGCAGTCTTCTCTACCAGACCAAAAGCGTTGGCGTCAGCCTCTGTAAGAGTTGGTGGTTCCCGTCGTTAGCGCAGCGTCTCGTAGAGAAGCGGTAGCGACTGTGCGTAGCCTCACCCAGAGGGCTTGCCGTGAGGCATCGCTATTTCAGTGTAGCTAGTTAGCAGAGACACCCTGTATAATTACACAGCTAAATCATATTCGGGGTAGAAGCCCTGCCAATCAGTACCTACAGGCTACAGCCTGGGCCTTCAAGACCCTCTGCAAAGCTGATTAATTCCAAGTATTCTGGATTTTCTAGGAACTTTTTAGCTACTAGCAAGCCGGCAATGCTCCAAGTTTGATAAATTCTGGCTTCTTTGCCAATCAAACGACCATTGTTGCCATCGTAGTATTCCGGGAATTGATCCTTAAATAAACGTCTTTCGGCAATGGCGATCGCTGCTTGGGCAAGTTCTGTTCGACCTGTTTTCTGTGCCGCAGCAGCAAATAACCACAGTAAAACGGGCCAGTTACCACCGTTGTGATAAGACCAAGCGCTGTTCTTGGAGTCACATCCTGTAACAACTCTCCACTCTAAACCTTCCAAAGCTGGAAAGCAGATTTTAACAGGCATATAGCCGATCAAGTCTTGCCAGCGTTGGGCAAATAAATTCATGATGCTTTGAGATTCTGTTTCGCTTGCTAAGGAAGCTAAGATTGCCATCAAATTTCCCAGAGCAAAAAAGCGAAAATCCATCCGTCCCGGCCCCAGATTTCCCGCTAAATATCCTCCAGTTTCAGGTAACCACTGAGTCAACCAACTAGGGATTGATTCTGAGTGGATGTTGAATTTATTAACAATTTCTTTACCAAATTCGTTACCCTTGTAACGATAGATTTCCCCCAATCGCTTCAGGTCTAGCCAGTAATAGTTGCGGATATGATATTTCAAAGATCCCAATCGCCTATTTACTTTGTCGAGGTAACTATCGCCATCTCCATCTGGTAAAAGCAATTCACTAGCTGCCCTGAGGGACGCATAGAATAACGCCTGAATTTCTAGAGGATGTTCGTAGACTCCCATGCGACGGTCAATCATAAACGCGCCATCGGGAACTAACATTGTTGGGTACATGGAAAACCGATGTACCAGGCAAAGATCCAAAATTAGCTTGATTCCTTGTTGAAAATTTGGCTGACGCGCCAGAGCCAAATCGCCAGTAGCTTTTTCATAAGCTCGTAGCAGGAGAATCCACCACATAGAGGAATCAACTGGGGGAACGCGAGCGATCGCCTGCTCACCAAAATCAGCGACCAAAAATTCCTCATTCCCATTGGAATGTACTTTAAAACTTGCAGGCATTAATCCCGCTCCCGGTTCAAAGCAGTCCATCTGCTTTTCATGACTTTGTAATTTCAGTGTTTCTACTAAGAAGTTGTGGACAATATCTGCTTTGCCGTGCATGAGAAACACCAAGGCAGAAGGGACAAAATCGCGCAGAAAACACTGGTCATAATTGAGTGCATTTAACTCTGGATCTTGGGCGGCTACAGTCCCAATGGGTTTGCCCTGGTAATAGATTATGGACTTTTCCAACAGTGTCCAGGCTTCTGCTGACAGCAGACTGTTCTTATCGATCGCGCTAGTCATAGGCGTCTAATTCCACTAATGGTATGTATCGGCTCAATTGTGGAAAGTACGCAAGCCTTACCTCAAGCTGACCAAGTTTCCCGGAAGTCAGCATACAGAGTCAATCCACCATCTACAAACAACGTTTGTCTGGTGATCTAGGCGGCTTCATCCGAAGCTAAAAAACCTACTGCGGCTGCCATCTCCTCTGAGGAGCCAGCACGCCCCATTGGGATGTAACTTTCCACGCTCGCCTTTTTTTCTATCTTCATCTATCCAGGCTTGATTCATTGGTGTGGTCGTTGCTCCGGGGCAATGGCGTTGACACGAATACCTCGGTTAGCATATTCCAATGCTAAGGTTTTGGTCAGGTTTTCCATACCGCCTTTGCTAATGGAATAACTGATATACATCGGTCGAGGAATAATTTCGTGAACGCTGGAAATATTAATAATCACCCCCGGACGATTAAGAGAAAGGAGGTGTTTAATAGTTTCACGAGCGCAGAGATAAGCACCCCGGAGATTTACTGCAATTACGCAATCAAAGTCTGCTGTGGTAACTTCGTGAGATGGACTTTCGGTTTGAATGCCAGCATTGTTGACTAAAATATCTACACTGCCAAATTCCTTTACTACAGTGTTGATCATCTCAACAATGTCTGATTCTTGGGAGACATCTCCCTGAACCAGCAGCGACTTCACACCACAGCTTTTGATATTTTCGCCACCTTTTTGCAATGCCATCTGTTCCGTGTCTGCCGCAGCTTTAGGGTCTTTGCGGTAATTGATGGCGATGTTGCACCCTTCTTGGACAAGTCTGATGGCGATCGCCTGACCAATACCTGACGTTGCACCTGTAATTAAGGCATTCTTTCCTTCTAACCCTATCATATTTCTTGCTCTAGCTGTCTATTGCTTGAATTTGCACTCAGTCAAACAATTTTGGATTTTAGATTATTTCTTCAATTCAAAATCTAAAATTGGTATTGTCAACTTCCAAAAGGGAAATTCAAAATTCAAAAATAAATCTTTCATTATTTTGAATTTTGAATTTCTTATACTATTTGACAAAATCCCTGCTCCGGACACATAAGTAACCCAAGTTGCGGGTTATCAAATACAAATTTACTATTGAATGCGATCGCGCACGACCAAGCGGGGTAGCGCCTAGAGCGACCGCGACTCCACCTCAATCAAAAGTATAAATACTGAATCAGCCTAAAGTATTAAATTTAACTCATTCCCTAAATGCTTGGGCGTTGAGTGAATGCAAAAATAAATGCTTGGATTTTAAGTAAAAACCCTTGATATCTGAACTGCATGAATTTATTTCGAGAAAACACAAGTGATACTACTAAAAATGGTCTAAAAGATATTCCCTAGTCTCACTCAAATCTTTCAGTATCATTCCTACTTGATGAAATAAGTCGTTGATTAACATCGATAAATTATGTAATCTCCGATTGAATCGTGATTTTTATAACAATACACCTCTTGCAAAAGTCCCTAACACCCCACCCCCAACCCCTAAGAGCTCTTCGGGAGGGGAGCGTTTGCGTTAGCAAATGCGGGGTGGGGTTCTTAATTTTTGATTTATGCAAGAGGTCTATTCTTTGCACCAGTTTATGGTCTTTCATTATAGTCACAAGCCTGACTGTGATAAACAAAAGAAAAACATCGCTGCAACCAGTACCGTAGTAATGATTTCTGCATCACTCATCTCTCGACGAATATCTTCACGGTGTCCAATAGTTTTCAGTAGGTCGTCGATCATATAGCAATCCGATTTGATTTCTGAAATTATTTGCGTAGGCTGGGAGTGGGGAGTAGGGAAGAAGCCTCTTTGAGTTGTACTGAATTTTTTCAAAAATCAAATATGAGTCCTATAGCATAGATCGCAATTGTTTCGTTTAACATATGCCCCTCTGAATTTTCTGACTTGAGGGGATTTTATTGCTTAAGTGGTCTGGTGCGATCGCACTCCGGCATAACTAGCAACTTGGGTTAGATATCTTAACGTAGGTTAACAGTGACGGAAATTAAAGTAACTGCTGAATACTCACGACTGAGCGGTTAGGTTTATTTATGTATGCAGAATCAAATTATTTAATGATTTGATACTTTAATGACTCAGGAAATAATATTTTTAAAATCGATAATTTTGCCAGAGATCAGGTATAAGTTCAACAATAATATCAATTTAATAGACAACAAGCAACTAATCTCAAGAAAAATTACTTTAACTAAAGATACAATTGTAAAGTTAAGAAGTTGACCAGTTACAAGGTATACACTATGCTGGAATTATACCAGTGGGAACTATCTCAATACTCAGAGAAAGTGCGCCTAATTCTAGATTTTAAAGGACTGGATTACCGCAAAATAGAGGTTACGCCTGGGATTGGACAAGTAGAACTGTTCCGGCTGACTGGTCAAAAACAAGTCCCAGTATTAAAGGATCGGAATAGATATATTGCGGATTCTACGGAAATAGCTAAGTATTTAGACTTAGAGTATCCCGATCGCCCAATAATACCGCAAGACCCCAAAAAACGGGGTTTAACTTTATTAATAGAAGAATGGGCTGATGAGTCTATAGGCATCAAAGGTCGGAAAGCACTATTTGCTGCCATAAGTCAAGATCAAAATTTCCGCAAGTCTTTATTACCCACGTCAACACCAGATATATTTAAAAGTCTGGTTGGAGGAGTACCTAGTGACTTGCTGACACTGTTGGGTTTTGGGGTAGGTTATAGTCCAGATGTGATCCAGTCAGCGATCGCATCCTTAAAACAAGACTTGGAAGCGCTAACGTTATTATTGGCAGATAGTCCTTATTTAACTGGAGATGAGCCGACTTTAGCTGACTTGGCAGTAGCTGGCTTATCGATATTGCTCAAGTTCCCCCCTGGGCCCTATCTGGATTTACCAGCTTCTATTAGAGGTAAAGGATTGCCAATATTTGCAGAGAATATAGATTATGAACCATTCTTTACCTGGCGCGATCGCCTTTACGCCCAATTCCGTAAACCATTAATTAGTACCACTCCACCAACGGGAAGTGCGCCAACTTCGATTCAAATTGATTAGGTAATGGGCATTGGGCATTGGGCATGGGGCATTGGGCATTGGGCATGGGGCATTGGGCATTGGGCATGGGGCATTGGGCATTGGGCATTGGGCATTGGGTATTAGTTATTCCCTAAGACTTCTAACTCCTAACTCCTAACCTCAGACTCCTAACTCTGCCAATTTTAGATTTGGAATTTTGGATTTAAGGAAAGTAAGCGCTCAATAATCCGGGGTAAATCGCTCAGTGACAAGCCTCAAATAACGTAAAATCTTCCCAAACTGGTAGTTCGCCCCGATTTATTGAGCGGATACGAAGGAAAAATCTAAAATCTAAAATCTAAAATCTAAAATTGAATGACTCCTGACAAATTCGCAACTTTTGCCCTATCCAATTAAAATTCAACATAAGAGATAGCACCAACAATCATGTAATTAATTAAATGAATTCGGGACAGCCATTAGGTTCGGTCATTCAAGGTTCTCTAACTGAAGGGTTAGAAGTACGATTGCATCCTGACATTTCTGTGGAAGATATGCGGGTGGGTAAGTTTCTCGTTGTGCAAGGGATGCGATCGCGTTTTTTTTGTATGCTGACAGATGTGGCATTAGGAGCTGCTAATGCACGAATTATTGCTAATCCCCCCAATTGGGAAGACACTTTTTTACGAGATGTTTTAGCCGGAAGTGGTACATACGGTACTATCAACCTCGCGCCGATGTTGATGTTCACTCCCGAATCGGAGGAATCTTTCTCTCCAACAAATGGCAAATCGGCAAATCCCTTTATCCCATCGGTGACGGGTTTAGCTTCGTTTGTGCCACAAACCAGTACTACTATGGAATTGTTGCCTGTTAAAACTATTCCTAGCCACTTTAGCCAAGTTTACGACGCAAGTGTTGAGGATTTTCGCCGGGTATTTGGTTGGGAAGATGACCCCCAAAGGCGCAATTTTTCCATCGGGAAACCTTTGGATATGGATGTGCCCGTTTGTATCGATTTAAACCGCTTCGTGGAACGGAGTAATGGGGTCTTTGGGAAATCTGGTACTGGTAAATCCTTTCTAACACGGCTACTTTTAGCTGGCGTTATCCGTAAAAATGCGGCAGTAAATTTAATTTTTGATATGCACTCTGAGTATGGCTGGGAAGCCGTTGCAGAAGGGAAAAACGTCAGTACTGTTAAGGGTCTAAAGCAACTTTTTCCTAGTAAGGTGGAAGTTTATACCCTCGACCCGGAATCGACAAAGCGTCGGGGTGTGCGTGATGCTCAAGAACTTTATTTGAGTTACGAGCAAATAGAAGTTGAAGATATTAAGTTATGTAGTCGAGATTTAGGACTCTCTGATGCAGCCTTGGATAACGCCAATATTCTATATAGCGAGTTTGGCAAATCCTGGATTGTCCAGTTGCTGAATATGACTAACGAAGAAATCGAGATGTTCTGCGACGAGAAGCGCGGACACAAAGGCTCGATTATGGCATTGCAGCGCAAACTCTTGCGGATGGATAGCTTGAAGTATATGCGAGCGGTTTGCCCCCAGAATTACATTAGTAAAATTGTGCAATGCCTGGAATCTGGGAAAAATGTTGTGATAGAATTCGGTTCCCAGTCTAATATGCTCTCTTATATGTTGGTGACGAATATGATCACCCGACGGATTCACGAGCATTACGTCAAAAAAGCAGATAAATTCCTGCAAAGCAAAAATCCTTGCGATCGCCCCACGCCATTGATGATTACCATTGAAGAGGCGCACCGTTTTCTAGACCCAGGAGTGGTACAGAGTACTATCTTTGGAACTATCGCCCGTGAACTGCGAAAATATTTCGTCACACTTTTGGTAGTTGATCAACGTCCATCAGGCATTGATAATGAAGTTATGTCCCAGATTGGGACTCGCATTACCGCTTTGCTTAATGATGAAAAAGACATTGACGCGATTTTTACGGGTGTATCTGGTGGTAGCGGATTGCGATCAGTATTGGCAAAGTTAGACTCGAAGCAACAAGCCTTAATTTTGGGTCACGCCGTTCCTATGCCAGTAGTAGTGCGTACCCGTCCTTACGACGCAACTTTTTACGAAGAAATGGGTGAGCCAGCCTGGGAAGAAAAACCTGACGCAGAAGTATTCGCCGCTGCTGAATTAGCCAAAGCTGACCTGGGATTCTAGATAGTTATTTGTCATTGGTCATTTGTCATTTGTCCTTGGTTAAATGATGAGTTCTAACCAATGCCCAATGCCCAATGCCCAATGCCCAATCTCCAATCCCCAATCCCCAATCTCCAATCCCCAATCCCCAATCTCCAATCCCCAATAGCTAATTCGTGACATCCCTCCATCGTCACAGCAAATTAAGTTCGGTTATCCGGCTAGGTTTTGGCAACAGAAGAGGGGTTTTTGGCGTCACTATAGATGTAGTAAGTAATTTCAAGGAACTTTAAATTTTTTTTCGCAAACGACTGCTTTTGAATTATAATTATACGCTTTATCTAAAGATACTTTACTATCCGCCTGATTTATCGTATTATAAAGGTAAGTAGAACTCATACCGACTTCGGATTTACAGTTACTGATCTAGTAAGTGCCCAAAAGAATAATTCTCAAAAACAACCAGCGTGCTTATAAGAAATTGAAAATTTAGGGAAGGTAGGGGAACCTATCATTGGGGGTTTACCGTCTTAACAACGGCTGTATCAATTGATAATTGCTTTTGGTAGCTCCTGATATTTCGTGATATATGTACTACCTTCATTCATCCATTTTAGTAAGAAAACATACATTGTGTTTACGGAGTAGAGGATAACGCACCAATGCCTACTGTCAACACCCAAACGGAAAACCTCAATACCAAATTCACCGCTGATATGGTGCGAACCTATCTGCGAGAAATTGGTCGTGTACCACTGCTAACCCGTGAACAAGAGATTGTCTATGGGAAGCAGGTGCAACAAATGATGAAGTTCATCGACGCCAAAGAGGTTTTGGCGAAGGAACTGCACCGCGAACCGAATATGTCAGAGTGGGCTGACCATGTTCAAGAATCGGAAACCGAGGTACAACAAACGGTGGCGCAAGGTAAGCGGGCAAAGCAAAAAATGATCGAAGCGAATTTGCGCTTGGTCGTTGCGATTGCCAAAAAATACCAAAAGCGGAATATGGAATTTCTGGATTTAATCCAGGAAGGAACACTAGGATTAGAGCGGGGTGTGGAGAAATTTGACCCAATGAGGGGTTATAAGTTCTCGACTTACGCTTACTGGTGGATTCGCCAAGCGATTACCCGCGCGATCGCCCAACAAGGTCGCACCATCCGGTTGCCGATCCATATTACCGAGAAACTGAATAAAATCAAGAAAGTCCAGCGCGAGTTAGCTCAAACTTTGGGGCGATCGCCGACTCCAGCCGAAATTGCCAAAGAACTGGAACTAGAACCTGCTCAGATCCGCGAGTACCTGAACATGGCGCGTCAACCAGTGTCTCTGGATGTTAAAGTTGGCGAGAACCAGGATACTGAGTTGCAAGAAATGCTCGAAGATAACGGTCCATCACCAGAGTATTATACCAACCAGGAATTCTTACGCCAAGACTTGAACAACCTGCTAGCAGAACTAACCCCGCAACAGCGAGAAGTTGTAGCCTTACGCTTTGGTTTAGAGGATGGTAACGAAATGTCATTGGCGAAAGTGGGTGAGAGATTGAATCTCAGCCGTGAACGCGTCCGCCAGTTAGAGCATCAGGCTTTGGCTCATCTGCGTCGCCGTCGTGCCAATGTCCAAGAATACGTTGCTAGTTAAATATGGAGACGCGAAATTCCGCGTCTCTACAGCGTGATCCGCCTCCTGAATTCAGGGGGCGATTTTTTTATGCTGATAACCAGGAAAAATATTTTGATTTGAGGCTGTAGGCGGTTAGAAACCGCGTCTACATGAGACTTTACCCACCTCCGTGGGTTTGAATTTTTTCTTATCTCCTGGCAAAGACGTTGCGCGAACGCCTACGTTTGTATAGCTGCAAATTCTATTCGCCAGGGCTTAGGCTTAAGTTGACAATATGGTTCAATTAAATGAAAACTGCTGTAAATGTTAATTGAGAGGGTTTAATTTGTCATTAACCTCACTCAATGGGATGAAACTATTGAATGAAATAATATATACCCTAACTGGTGGTAATCTAAGATTGTTGAGCTAAATTAAATAAAAACTTTAGTTTTTGACAGTTTTCTTTTTTGGACAATAGTAATATAAGTCGTTAACAAGGTCTTTGACAATTAAGACTTGGTTATAGTTTAAGTAAGTTCTAGAGAACTTAATTATTTGTTTAACAGGAGAAGTAGGGTGCTTAACAACCTTTATCAGTTCTTATCTCCCCGTCAGTGGGGAATTTCCCTAGCGGGCTTAGGCTTACTTCTCGGTTTGGGCTTTATAGGCAAGCAGACTCAAGTAATACCGCTTACAGATTATCCATTATCATCGGCTCAGATTCAGAAAACCCCCGAAAACTCTCTTTTATCGCAGCTAAGAAGAGTTAGAGAGCAGAGAAGTCAACTGAGAGCGGCAGCTGGAGAGAGAGAGATTTTTGTGCATAAGAGTGGAAAAACCCTGCCTACAACGACAGCGTTGGTTCCAGATTCTCAGGGAGCTACAAAAGGCGCAGAAGTTTTACCAAAAGCGGATTTTCCTGTAAAAGATGGGGTTTATCTCTATGGTCAATCCCCAAAACCAAACCAGCTTGGTCAAGGTTACATCATATTTCAAAAGCAGCAGGAGAAGATAACGGGTGCGTTGTATATGCCCCAATCAGAGTTTAATTGTTTTCAGGGTACACTCAACCCATCAGGAGAGTTGGCGATGACGGTTAATGGTTCACCAAATGAAGCCAGCTCTAATCAGTCAAATCAGGTAGCTGCAAGCAATAGACTGCCTAAGGTCAGTGAAGATGAGTTAAGCAGTTATCCTTACTCGGTGGCTCTGCAAGACTTTCATCGGTTAAATTCCATCACTGCTAGCGATCGCCGCACGTTGCAAATGTGCAAGTAATTTACAATTTAATACTCAATTCCTGGTTGCGCCTTAACACCTTGATCGCGGAAAGGATGCTTAACTAAGGTCATTTCGGTTACGAGATCAGCACGCTCAATTAAAGCAGCCGGTGCGCCTCTACCTGTGAGAATAACGTGTTTGTTAGCTGGTTTTTGCGCCAAACCCTCTAAAACATCCTCTACTTCTAAGTAAGACATTTTGAGGGCAATATTGATTTCATCTAACAACACCAGATGAAAGTCTGGGTTGCGGATGTATCCTAATGATTTCTCCCATGCGGCGCTAGCTTTGTCAAGATCGCGATCGCGGTCTTGAGTTTCCCAGGTGAAGCCTTCGCCCATTGCGTGAAATTCTAACTGGTCTTCCCAATAGCTGAAAACCCTTTTTTCTGAAGGTTCCCAACTTCCCTTGATGAATTGGACAATCGCTACTTTATACCCGTGACCGAGCGATCGTAACACCATCCCCAAAGCCGCAGTAGTTTTACCCTTACCGTTACCAGTATTTACAATAATTAATCCTTTTTCTGGTACAGCTTCTGCTATCCGCTTGTCTTGAACTTCTTTGCGCCGCTGCATCTTTTTGCGGTACTGTTCATCAGTCAGAGATGAAGACATTACCTCATCAATCAAGCGTCCAATCTCTTTGTCTGGGTTTAATTCTTGTGGTGTATCGTTTTTCATCAACCTTGTGTGCAAATAACTGTTAAAAGTTTCGATAATGAACAATTTTTTTGAAGTTACATGATTGGATATGTTCAGTAATATTTCACAGAAAAATATTGATAATGTGTTAGCTTTTTTAACATGATTTGCAGACAAGTATAGAAAACCATATGATATACAAACTGGACTTATAATTTGAGTTTACTATTACTGTTTTAAATAATTTAATATGTTCATTAAAGCACTTTACCAGGAAAATTTTGTTATTCTATCCTTTGATACAGTCATGAGTTAGACTACCAACTGAGGGCGTTAGCTTAACTATCAGGAGTTGTAGGTTTATGGATGCTGTTGTGTCCATTCTTCCCATAAAGGGCGCACATCTTCTGGTTGCCCGTCATAGTTGAGCAATTGATCTGAAATTATCACCCATGATTGGGCACTGCGTGTCCAAATGTTACCTACTGGGCGTAACCAACTTGTATCATCTAACGTTCCAGCTTTGACATTGATAGTATTTGGGTTGTAAGTCCGTTCATGGAACAATCGGGTTCCGCAGTCGCCACAGAACAGATTATTTACTTCACGTCCGCTATCAGTTGTCCGAGTCCAAGCTTTCGGTTTTCCCTGAACAATCATAACAGCATCTCGTGGTACGGTAAGAGACATTCCAAAAGCACTAGAAGATTGTTTCTGACACTCCTTACAGTGGCATAGATAGAGGGTTAACGGTTTAGTATGAATTTCGTAACGAATCTGTCCACATTGACAACCTCCAGTATATGGAAGACTCACAGGCTTTATCTCCTGACAATTGATATTGTTTCATTGTAACTAAAGCTATCTCAATCTTGAAGCTGGTTGTAAGAAACACAATCAGCCCATAAGCTTCTCCAATGTCGGATGAACTCCGCTTGGTGAAATCGACTACTTACTAGTTCAAATACAAATCCCTCATTCTTCATCTTCATTCGATTCATCATCCTCACTCCAATACTGTTGAGGTGCATTTCCGTGAACTTCTAAAATCTTTGGTTTTTTGATTTTATTATCAGGCAGATTAATTGCTTCTAACTGCACATCAAATTTCCAGTTGTCACCAAAATCATAAAGATAGGTCATTTTAGCACCTAATTCTAGAGACAAGTCACCAATTTGCACTTGGTCGGCAAATGGGGGTGTTTCCATGTAAGGATGACCGATTTTGATAATGCGACCAAAACGGTCTTTATAACTAAACTCATGTAGATGGTCATAGTCAAAGTCAAAAGCGTCGAGAATTGTCTCTGCTAGCCAGCCTAAGGGTTTTTTTGCTGGTATGGCAATGCGTCGCCAAGCTTGAGAAATAGACACTTTAAAAATATAAATACCATCAGTGAAGCCTTGCTTGGGAACAAATAAATTATGCTCCCATTCTGGAAAAAATGGTTGAAAACTTGACTGCATTTTTCCAAAAGTTACATTTACATCATCCTGTAATTCTCCTCGTATCCCCAGCGGAAATAGTAATTGCAACAGAGCATCACCAAAGGGTAAGCGTTGTAAACTGGTAATGCGCCACCCCTTACCTTCTTGTGGTTTCCCCTGTTTGATAGATAACAATCCAAATAACTCTAAAAGGGCAACGTTATAGAGACCAGGGTAATAACTAATATCCTGTTGGTCTTCATATTTAGGAAATTTTAAACCTTTATCTGGGACGCGAGGCCAAAGTTGAATGCATCTAAATAAATTTCCGAATGAGTCTTGATGTTCACCCAAAATTTCGTTATTTCCCCAAATTAACCAGGCTTCTAATAAGTTTAAATAGCGTTCTGTTGGGTTAAGATTTGACCATGATTCTAAGGTGGCTGGGTCTAATACTAAAATTTGCTTCTTATCTTGGGATCTAATTTGGGCTATTCCAGAACTGCGTAATAACAGATATAGTCCATTAATGTAGGGGTATGATTTCTGTACTGGGCGTTTGAGTTGAGTTTCAATTGGGTGACTTAACCGAGAATTAAGTTCTGATAGTACTTTCAGTGGTAGAAGGTTATTAACATTACTAACTTCCACTCCATTTGGTTGTAAGAAATCTATCAGAGTTTGAAAGTCACGCAAAATCGTACCGGGTTGATTTTCATCAATGCTGAGTTCTTGTAGGAGTTGTTGTTGTGACTCTGTTAAGGAAGGTAGTTCAGGATTGAGTGTGCGTTCTAGCCGCGCAAATAAATCTTCCATAAATAAAAATTCTAAATTCTAAATTCACAATTTAACCTTCTGTGTAACCCTGTTCTCTTTATACTATGACTACAGAAGTTATCCTAATAAACCTTGACCCGCTAAGTGTCACAGTCGGTCTATCAAGACCGTAAGCTTAATGAGATGTGAATGATAATATTTTCACCTTCTAGTTGATAATCCCAGGAGTTTGATATGAATAGTAACACTCGTCTACAGATGATTTTAGCTGATACACCTATTGATACAGTATTACCTGGGATCGCTCAACTAAATCTACCTAACTGGTGGTTAGCCGGTGGTGCAGTCCGAAACACCGTTTGGTCTTCGATTTTTGGCGACAATTGTGGGTTAGGTATTAAAGATTTTGATATTGCATTCTTTGATATAGAGGGGAATCGTTCTCAGGAACTAGCAGCAAAGGCGACTCTCACAGAACAATTTCCTCATGACGAGTTTGATGTCAAAAATCAAGCCAGTTTTGCTCGTTGGCGGCTTGGTAGCAGACCCTACACTAGTACAGAGGATGGCGTTACGGACTGGCTGCACACTGCTACTGCTGTCGGAGTTCGACTAGATGCACAAGGCCAATGGCAATTTTTCACTCCCTACGGGTTAGATGACCTGTTTGATGGCATTATTCGACCTACGCCAGCACATACTCATAACGTAGATGCCCACAATAAGGCATCTGGGTTTTTACAAAAGTGTCCTTATCTGCGATTGGCGTAAGGGATGCAGTAGCTACAACCCCACTGGTTTCCATTACAAGGGAATAATCGCTTGGATACGGAATCGCAATGTTAATAATTTTCTACCACTGGGAATAATTAAATTAGAACCCCTTTCACGACAAGACGGGGGGTGATACTAATTTTGTAAATTTATAGTCAAAAATCAATGCCAAATCGTACTGGATATCAAATCAACTCGACTCTCCATGAAGGAATCCAAACAATTATTTATCAAACACAAACGCCAAAGACGCAACAGCGAGTTATCCTCAAGTTGCTTAAAAATGAATATCCTACCCTCGAAGCCTTTACTCGTCTTAAAAATGAATATCAAATTCAGCAAAGTTTAGACCATCCCAACATAGTTAAAGCCCTTAGTTTGGAAACCTTTGACAATCGTGTGGGGCTTTTGTTAGAAGACTTTGGTGGTCAATCTTTAGCCGAAATTATTCAAATAGAAAAACTTGACTTAATTAACGATTTAAAAATTGCTATTCAACTGACTAAAGCTCTAGCTTATTTGCATAAACACCAGATTATTCATAAAGATATCAAACCCAGTAACATCATTATTAACTCCCAGACAGGTATTGTTAAACTCACTGACTTTGGTATAGCCTCCCGCCTCAATAAAGAAAATCCCCAATTTAATAACCCTAACTGCGTTGAAGGCACACTTGCCTATATGTCTCCTGAACAAACTGGGAGAATGAATCGTATTCTCGATTATCGCACTGACTTTTATTCTCTTGGTGTGACTTTATATGAAATGCTCACCGAGAAAACACCATTTCTTAGTCAAGACCCCTTAGAACTAGTTTATAGTCACATTGCTGTTCAACCGATAAACCCACAGTCATTAAATCCAAAAATTCCGAACACCATCTCAGAAATTGTGCTGAAGTTGATGGCAAAAAATGCGGAAGACAGATATCAAAGTGCTACAGGATTATTAGCAGACTTGGAATTATGTCTCAACCAGTTAGAAACCAAGGGGACAATTACTGATTTTGTTCCAGGTCGTTTAGATGTCTTAAGCCAGTTATTAATCCCTCAGAAATTATATGGCCGTGAAGAACAAGTTAATGAACTATTAGCTGCATTTGAACGCATTACATCTGGGACTAGTGAAATGATGCTAGTTTCTGGTTATTCTGGTATTGGCAAATCAGTTCTAGTCAACGAAGTTAATAAACCCATTACTCGCAGAAAAGGTTACTTTATTTATGGTAAATTTGACCAGTTAAGGCGAAATATACCTTATGCTTCTTTAATTCAAGCTTTTGCTTATTTAATGCGGTATTTACTGACAGAGAATAATGAAAAAATAGAAACATGGCGTGAAAAAATACTATCAGCTTTAGGAACAAATGGAAAAGTCATTACTGACGTAATTCCCGAAGTAGAATTAATCATTGGTACACAGCCAGAAGTTGCCCAAATTGGTGCAACAGAATCACAAAATCGCTTCAACCATGTTTTTAAAGAGTTTATCCAAATTTTCACTCAAAAAGAACACCCCCTAGTCATATTTTTAGATGATTTGCAATGGGCAGATTCAGCCACATTGAATTTAATCAAACTGCTCATAACTGACACTGACAGCAAACATCTATTGTTCATTGGTGCATATAGGGATAATGAAGTTAGTGCAGTACATCCGTTAATCCAAAACATAGAAGAAATTAAGAATTCTGGCACAGTTGTTAATAATATTGTGTTGCAACCTTTGAATTTAGAGAATGTCACTCAGCTAGTTGCTGAAACTCTACAACAAACAGAGGTTAATCATGATGCAAAATCCAGACTTTTTGGTAATAAAATTATCCAATTAGCTGAATTAATTTCTAATAAAACAGGTGGAAACCCATTTTTTATAACGCAACTTATTCAGGCACTTCACCAAGAAAAACTTTTAATATTTGATTTCATTAATGCTAGATGGCAGTGGAGTATAGAAGATATTCAAGCAATTGGAATTACTGATAAAAATGTGGTTGAACTGGTTGCTAGTCGAGTTGAGAAACTACCAAAGTTTACCCAAGATGTTTTAAAATTAGCAGCTTGTGTGGGTGACAGATTTAGTCTGGATGTTTTATCGATAGTCAATGAAAAATCAGCTTCTTTGACAGCCAATGATTTACACTCGGCTTTGCAAGCGGGATTAATTCTGCCTTTAAGTGAAGCTTACCGTATTCCTTTAGTTTTTAATCAAGAAGAAGCAGTTAATTTAAATTTTGACACTTCACGAGTGGGTTACAAGTTCTTGCATGACAGAGTACAACAAGCAGCATATTCGTTGATTCCAGAAGAACTAAAGAAATCTACTCACCTGAGAATTGGGCAATTGCTTCTACAAAATATCCCAAAGGAGGAAATAGAAGCTAATATTTTTGATATCGTTAATCAGTTGAATGTAGGTATTGTTAACCTGATAGAGCAATCTGAAAAAACTGAATTAGCACGATTAAATTTAATTGCAGGGCGAAAAGCTAAAGCTTCTACAGCTTACGAAGCTGCACTCAAGTACTTCACAAATGGGATAGAACTTTTAAGTATAGATGCTTGGCAAACTGAATATAACTTAACCATAGGTTTATATGAAGGAGCCGCAGAGGCAGCCTATCTGGGCGGTAATTTTGAGCAGATGCAGCAATGGGCTGAGGTGGTGCAGCAACAAGCCAAAATCCTTTTAGACAAAGTGAAAGTCTATGAAGTACAGATTATCGCTTCTATCATTCAAAGCAAACAACTGGAAGCCATCAAAATAGCAGTATCAATTCTGCAATTGTTAGGAATAAATTTTCCAGATGAACCGACATCATCTGATATTCAGCAGGGGATGGATGAAATCGCTGTTTCTTTGAAAGGGAAAGCGATCGCACATTTAATTAACTTACCATTAATGAGTGATCCTAACAAGATTGCAGCCATGAGAATTTTAATGGGAGTTCTCCCTGCGGCTTTTCAAACTGCTCCTGCAATGATGCCAATTATTGTCTCTAAAATGGTAAATTTGTCCTTAAAGTATGGCAATACGGCTGTATCTGCCTATGGTTATAGTCTTTATGGATTAATTTTGTGTGGAGTTCAAGGAGAAATTGATTCTGGCTATGAATTTGGTAAATTGGCTTCTAGTTTGGTGTCACAATTTAATGCTGAAGAACTCAAGGCTAAGATTCTGACGGTTGTTAGCGCCCATGTTATGCATTGGAAAGAGCATGTTAGGGAGACATTAACATCATCAATGACAGGATATTCTAGTGGTCTGGAAACTGGAGATTTAGAATATGCTGGCTATTGTGGTTACATTTATCCCTATCATTCATTTTGGCTAGGTAAGGAACTTTGGGTTCTAGAAAAAGAACTAATAGCTTACTGTGAATCGCTGAAAAAAATTAAGCAGCAAGTAGCTTTAACTTGGAACTTAGTATATTTACAAACAGTTTTGAATTTGAAAGGAAATTCCGAAAATGTGGACTGTTTAATTGGAGAAGCCTACGACGAGCGAAGTATGCTACCAATTCATCAGCAAGTAAATGACCTTTACACAATTAACCATCTATTTGTCAATAAACTAATGCTCTCTTACATATTTGGGGAGTATTTTAAAGCTGTAGAAAATGCTGCGATCGCAGAAAAATCTTTAGGTGGTGTAACAGGGTTGTTTGTTGTTCCACTGTTCTATTTTTATGATTCTTTAGCCCACTTGGCAATATATCATAGCGCTAAAGAGTCTGACAAGCAAGCTATTCTAGAAAAAGTCCAAGTTAATCAGCAAAAAATGGAACTCTGGGCTACTCATGCTCCCACGAATCACTTACATAGATTTTATCTCGTGGAGGCAGAACGGTATCGGGTTTTGGGTCAAAAGCTTGAAGCAATGGACTACTATGAGAATTCTATTGTCAAATCTCAAGAAAACGGTTTTCTCCAAGAAGAAGCTTTAGCCTATGAGTTAGCAGGAAAATTTTATCAATCTCTAGGTAAAGATTTAATTCATCAAACTTATATAACTAAAGCCTATTATGCCTATATTCGTTGGGGTGCGATCGCTAAAGTTAAATACTTAGAATCCAAGTATGTTTTTCTAGTAGGACAAACTACTACTATAGAAACTACTACTTCTAAAATAGATACAATTCACTTTACCACTACCACGACTACTAATAGTAGTTTAAGCGATTTTTTAGACTTTAATACATTCATCAAGTTTTCGCAAGCGATTACTAACGAAATTGTTTTGGAAAATTTGTTGGGTAAGCTAATCAAAATTCTACTAGAAAATGTTGCCGCCCAAAAAGCACTACTACTCCTACTTAAAGATAATCAACTATATATCGAAGCTTCTGGAAATGCTGCTGACGATGTAGTGACAGTTTTACGCTCTATTCCTGTTGAAACCTATCAGGATTTACCGCTATCTGTGATTAATTACGTTTTTCGCACTCAGCAATATCTTGTATTAAATGATGCGATAATTACAGAGCCTTTTAACTTTGATATTTATATTCAGGAATCTCAAACAAAATCAATCTTTTGCTTGCCCATTATTTACCAATCACAGCTTACGGGGATTATTTATTTAGAAAATCAGTTATCATCAGGAGCTTTTGTTCCAGAAAGGGTGGAGGTATTAAAAGTCTTAGTTTCTCAAATGGCTATTGCTATCGAAAATGCCCGCTTGTACACAAGGGAGCAAGACAAATCTAGAGAATTAGAACAGTCAATCAAAGATTTGCAAGAGGCACAACTACAACTTATTCAAAGCGAAAAAATGTCGAGTCTGGGGAATTTAGTCGCAGGTGTAGCACACGAAATCAACAATCCAGTTGGTTTTCTTACAGGTAGTATCGTCCAAGCAAAAGATACTGTTAAGGATTTAATAGACTATCTGCAACTGTACCGAGAAAAATTCCCCAATCCTGGCGCTGAAATTGCAGAAAAGGCCGAAGAAATAGATATAGATTTCCTGCTAAAAGATTTGCCCAAAATGATTGATGGGATGACAGTAGGGACACAGCGTATTCGCAACATTAGTACTTCACTCCGTACTTTTTCACGCACTGATACTACCTCTAAAGTATTAGCTAATATCCACGAAGGTATTGATAGTACTTTGTTGATTTTACAGCATCGCCTCAAAGCTGATCATAATCGTCCCACCATTCAAGTCATTAAGGAGTATGGAAATATTCCATTAGTTAAATGCTATTTAGGACAATTGAATCAGGTGTTTATGAATATTATTGCAAATGCAATTGATGCTTTAGAAGAAGCAAATATCGGTCGTAGTTTTATGGAAGTTCAAGAAAATTATCCTAATATTATTACTATCTTAACTAAGATACAGGAAGATAATAATTTGGTAATTAAGATTCAAGATAATGCTAAAGGAATGTCAGAAGAAGTTAAAGCATGTATATTTGTAAATTTATTTACTACTAAATGTGTAGGAAAAGGTACGGGATTAGGATTATCTATTAGTCGCCAAATTATAGTAGAAAATCATGGTGGAAGTTTGATTTGTGAATCCGTCTTGAGACAAGGAACACAATTTATAATTTCTATTCCCATTTTGGGAGAATAATCTCTCATAGTAAAGCCGTGTTAGCAAAACTATAGCCGCAGTTACCCGACTTCTTTGAGAAGTCGGGCATCTTGTTTATCACGAATGCTTCAGGATTGCTATAGTAATTATATTTAAGTTTTGAAAGTTGGTAAAATCAAGGTTATTTTGTTGTTAATAAAACTATCTAAGTGGTAACTTTATTACTTAATCAAATCAACATAAACTTAGTTACAATTAACACTTAAAAATTTATGAGTTACCTGTTATAACTGATTATATGCATCAAGTCTTGTATTATCTCTCTCATTTACTAGCTGATATAAAAGTAAGCTATAGCTAAATCTGCAAGGATTTTAGCCAGCTTTTTATGAGCTACAATATCAGCCGTAAATTGAGTTTGCAGCAAGTTGCAAGATGCGAAAATCGGAAAAATTAAGGTGTTATCCTGTGGAAAAAAGAAGAGAAAGTGGGCGAATAGTTTCAAAGGCTATCTCGTTTTTGTTAAATCGGATCACATTGATTGTGCTTGCAGTCACTTTTGTGCTGTTTATTGGAGGTAGGTTTGAACTAGCAAGTGCATCTCAACCTAACGCAGAATTAGAAATTCAAAAATTAACATCCTGTTACTCGCTGGGAACTGATGCCATTGGTAGAGGAAATCTCCTAGAGGGAAAGAATATTTATCGGGATTGTTTTACTCAAGATGCTGTCCTTACTGCTATTTTTCCTGATGGGGCAACTCAAACAAGTTATGGGACGGATTCTTGGGCAGATTTTGTCTATTCAGTATTCCAAGGAAATGGTTATACAGCTACCCAACACTTGATGGGTACGATAAACATTTCAGTTGAGAATAATAAAGCAACCATGACCTCTTATCTCCATGCGACTCACAAACGTTCAGAAACCAGCATTGATGTTGCTAATGGTACTTATGAAGATGAAGTCGTAAACAAAGCTGGACGCTGGAAAATTCGTAAACGTACTCTCAAACTCATCGATTTCTTGAATCTCAGTTCCCCAACCACTGCTTCCTCAAGTACTAATGCCCGAAGCACTAATTCCTCACCTACTATGGTAGTACCAAATATACCTCGCTTAAAGTCGTAATCGCTGAGATATGAATGGCACCAATACGGTTTGGATAAGTATTCTTCACCTCCCTTGTAGTCTAGGAAAAAGGTAAGAAGATAAAAGGTGAGGGGTGAATTCAAATATTCACCCCTTTTTACTTTGCCACTTAACCGAACCATAGTGCGATCCAAAACACAATTTGGTATTCAATAATTTAGTGAAAAAAATATCCTAATCTCAGCGTTAGCAAAACTGTAAAATCATCCTTTATTCTGTTTGATGCGTGAGTAAAGAAGTTCGCGATCGCTCTGAGGATTTACAATTAAGCATGGACTATTACCGCCACTTCCATTACTTACAATAACAACAGTAATTCCCATCCGTGGACAAACTCCTAAACAACTGGTGCTAACGACCCGAAATTCACCCCATAATCCCTCAAATTTTAAACGAGATTTCAACCAATTCTCTAAGTCTTCGGAAACCGTTGAGCTTCTGCTAGTTGGATGAAAACTATTTGACCGTTCGTTTGCACATTGGGAACACACAAGCACCAAACCAGACTCCCATCGGGGAGAAACACTCTTGATAGATGTGTCTAACGGGCGAGAATTTATTAAGGGCGATGTCTGCTGAGAATTGGATACAAACTTTTTGAGGATACGTTGGAGCAATATCTTAATACACTGGGTCAGTTTCTTCATGGACAACCCTACCTATTTTTATAAACAACGTGAACTGAATCAAAAGACCTCTCGCTGGTTTTACTAGGTAAAACCTTCCCTCTCCGAGTCGGAGAGAAACTTGAACTAAAGTTCAAGGTAGGGAGAGGTTTGTCGAACTCACGTTGAACAGGATAATGTAAATTTCCTGTTTAGTCTGTTCTGGTAGATCATCTAATAATCAGCGCTTCTGAGCAATTTGCTGCAAGTATCCAATTAGCTGTTCTCCGGCGGTGTCAATGTGTTCATTTTAGTAACCTGACAGCAGCTTTTGTATCCTGCTTTTGATAAACATCTAAGAGTTGATAGTGTTCTTTTTGAGAACCTTCTTGGTAATCCATCTGCGCTAATTGTACGCGGACATAGCGATCGCAAATAATGTGTAAAGTTTTAATCATTCTCAAAGCGGGTCTAGGCTGCAAAGGCTGCTTTTGGATATCTGTTCAGCCCACTATTGCGATCAGAATTTAGTTTTTGTCAGTAAGACGGGCTGCCCGATGACCAGCAGCATCATGTTTGCTTCCTGGAATGATATCATGTCCGCATAATTAGTTACGATTCCCACAGTCATTTGAAATCCGTGCTACTAAAATGCTACTAAAAACGGTAGCCTAAAAGAACCACCACATCGCTTTACTTTCTTACCGTCATGTTGCCTAAACCCAAGAAGTATTGGACACCACAGCACTGGGCAAGTTGGAAGCCTTTCGGGATTGGCGAACAGTACCCCAACAATTATTGGGAGGTTTTTCGGGCAATTTGGCTGTCTCGTGACAAACTACCCTATGCGTGGAATATTCTCGATAAAGGTGTCTGCGATGGTTGCGCTCTCGGAACAACCGGGATGAAGGATTGGACAATAGAAGGCATCCATCTCTGCAATGTCCGGTTGCGGCTGTTGCGGATGAATACTATGCCAGCTTTTGACCCTATGCTACTAGAGGATGTTTCGCAGTTACAAAAGCAAAAAAGTGCCCAATTACGCGACTTGGGACGGCTTCCTTACCCGATGATCCGTCAACGAGGGGAAAAAGGCTTTCGCCGTGTTAGCTGGGATGAAGCTTTAGGGGTAATTAGCGATCGCATCCGCACTACCACACCAGACCGCCTCAGTTTCTATGTTACCAGTCGCGGTACTGTCAACGAAACTTATTATGCTACCCAAAAAGCTGTGCGGGCAATGGGAAGCAATAATATTGATAACGCTGCCCGCATCTGCCATTCTCCCAGTACGGCAGGACTGAAAGCTGCTATTGGTGCAGGGGCTACCACCTGTTCTTATAAAGACTGGATTGGCACTGATTTATTAGTCTTCATTGGCTCCAATGTTGCCAATAATCAGCCTGTTACCGTCAAGTATCTCCATTACGCCAAGAAAGCTGGCACAAAAATTGTAGTTATTAATACTTACCGTGAGCCAGGAATGGAGCGCTACTGGGTGCCCTCAATTGTGGAAAGTGCCGTTTTTGGTACAAAGTTTGCCGAAGACTTCTTCTTAATCAACATGGGCGGGGATATAGCATTTTTGAATGGCACAATTAAACATATAATTGCTAACAATTGGGTAGACCAGTCATTTATTGATTTACACACAGATGGCTTTGCCGAACTCAAGGCATCGTTAGAAAGCCAATCTTGGGAAGAATTAGAGCGGCTTTCTGGTACATCCCGCGAGTCAATGTACGCCTTTGCCAAAATGGTCAAAGAAGCTAATAAAGCCGTATTTGTTTGGAGTATGGGCATTACCCAGCATGAATGCGGCGAAGATAATGTGCGAAGTATCATCAACTTAGCTCTCACCAAAGGTTTTGTCGGTCGGGAAGGCTGCGGTTTAATGCCAATTCGCGGTCACTCTGGGGTGCAAGGTGGTGCAGAGATGGGATGTTACGCCACAGTCTTTCCTGGTGGTAAATCCATTACTTCAGAAAATGCTGCCCAATTGAGTCAACATTGGGGCTTTGAAGTGCCAGCAACTAAAGGTTTAATTGCTCCAGAAATGATTAACGCCGCACATCAGGGGGAATTAGATGTGTTGTTTTCCGTGGGCGGGAATTTCCTAGAAGTGCTGCCAGAACCGGATTATGTGGAAGCGGCGCTGAAGCAAATACCGTTGCGGGTACACATGGATATTGTTCTCTCCAGCCAGATGTTGGTGGAACCTGCTGACACTGTGGTGCTTTTACCTGCGACGACTCGCTACGAAATCCCAGGAGGAGTCACAGAAACTAACACCGAACGCCGGGTAATTTTCAGTCCAGAAATTCCGGGGCCACGCATTGGAGAAGCCCGTCCAGAGTGGGAAGTGTTTTTAGAATTGGCAAGGCGGGTAAAGCCAGATTTGGCAGATAAGCTGGCTTTTGCTGACACAGCTGCTATCCGTCAAGAAATTGCTCAAGTCGTCCCCCAATATGCTGGTATTCAACACTTACAGCAGGCTGGCGATCAATTTCAGTATGGTGGGTCACATTTGTGCTTTGGTTGGAATTTCCCTACAGCGGATGGTAAGGCACACTTTGGGGTATTATTGCCACGGCAAAGAGAATTACCAGAGGGCTATTTCTTAGTAGCAACGCGCCGAGGTAAGCAATTTAATAGTATGGTGCAGGAACGCAAAGATGCAATTACTGGGGCGGTGCGAGAGGCGGTGCTAATGAATGCTGCTGATGCGGCCCAGTTGGGTTTAAAAGATGGAGATAAAGTAATTCTTAAGAATGAGTTAGGCGAGTTATTCTGTCAAGTCTATATTGTGCCAATTCAGTCAGGAAACTTGCAAGTACATTGGCCAGAAGGGAACGTGCTACTAGATAAAAGTAAGCGATCGCTCGAAGGAGTTCCTGATTATAATGCAGTAGTACGCCTAGAAAAGCAAACCTAATATTAACGCTTTCCGACTGCTACGCTCAACTTAATATAACTCCAAAACTTGCAGCCATGTCTGTCGCCAAAGATTTTGAAACCCCAGAAGATGTTATATTTCCACCAGGGGATTTAGAAAGTAATGAGCCACCATTGGAAACATACCTACATTTGCAGCAAATGCTGCTATTGATAAAATGCATTGATTGGTGGTGGCGGGACCACAACGACTTTTTTGCTGCCGGCAATCTTAGCATTTATTACAGTCCACGCCAGCGTAAATCCCAAGACTTTCGGGGGCCAGATTTCTTTGTCGTTTTAGATACTGAACGCAAACCCCGTGATAGTTGGGTTGTTTGGGAAGAAGACGGCAAATATCCAAATTTGATTATAGAACTGCTTTCAAAGTCAACCGCAGCGACTGACAAGGGCTTAAAAAAACAAATTTACCAAGATATCTTTCGCACTCCTGAATATTTCTGGTTTGACCCCAAGAATTTAGAATTTGCTGGGTTTATTTTGTTGGGTGGTACGTATCAACCTATAGAACCCAACCCACAAGGATTGTTGTGGAGTCAGCAGCTAAGTTTGTACTTGGGCGTTTATGAAAATCAATTACGCTATTTCAATGCGGAAGGACAGTTAATGCCTACGCCTGAAGAAATTGCACAGTGGGAAACGGAACACGCCGAACAAGAAAGACAACGCGCTGAACGCCTAGCAGCAAAATTGCGAGAACTGAACATTGACCCAGAAAATTTATAAAGGTGCTTCCTAAGTGATGTGAAGTTTATTTGACAAAACTTGGCTTATTTGAAAAGCTGATCTAGAGTTACTTCCAAGGCATAAACCAGTAGAATGTGCTTTGCTGGATGAATTATAGTTGGATTTGGCGGTAACAGTTAAGTTAAGCTAAAAGCCTTACTCAAAAACTTTTAGCTCTTTTTTTATGTATTCCCTAAGCTCATCTTCAGTATAATTAAGCGGCTTAATTTTTCCGTTGGAAACAAGGGTCAATCTTACCTTTTCAAGTTGATCTTGATGTAGATAATAATTGCCGTCTAAGTTTTCCAAATCTAACTCATTCATAAATAAAAAAACTGCTACTTTATTGGAGTACTGTAGTAGCTTTTTTTTTATCTTCATCGCTGAATTCTTTTTGTTGCAAAAACAGTTCTATTGCGTTAACTCGCATATATTTACATAGAAAGTGAATATCTACATAACCTGCATCAAAAATTTCTATGCTGAATGGTTTTGGTCTTGGGTTCAATACAGACATAATTCTAATCCAGTCTGTATCTGACAAATTAATCCAAAGTGAAGGAGTTGATAGAATAAAGCTAAGTACATATCCAATAGGAAATTTTGCTTGGCAAGCTAATATTTGGGCAAAATCATATTTTTCCATCTCATGCAAAAACTGACTAAAATAATCAATTCCGTAAGAATCTCCTTCATTTTTGTAGATTTCATTGAGGAAATTCAACATCTCTTGTTGGTTATTATTACTCATGGCAAACGTGTATTTACTACTTTATTATCCCATTCGCCTCAAATTTATATTAGGATCATTTATTCTCAACAACCTCTAGACCTGTCTTAGCTACTGATTTAATATCAACATTCTGATTGTTTAGTAGCACTACTATAGTGGTTTTTTGATTGGGTAAATATGCCAGCAATGTTACGAAGCCATAAGCTGTACCAGTATGCCCAATTGCTTTTTCTAAAGGAGATGAGAACCGTTCTACACCCAACCCATAGCTATAGCCTTCGCCATTATCTTTAAATTTCAGCATTTCTTTCATCATCTTCGAGGAAAGTAAGCTTTTTTTGACAAATAACGCTTTAGCGAACTTGGCTAAATCCTCTGCTGTTGAAACTAATCCACCATCTCCTAAACCATTGCCATCATTGACTTGGGCGTAGCTATCTAGCTTACCATCCTTATTGCGATCGCCATAACCTATAGCTACTTCTCCAATTGTCGGTTCGCGCAATTCCGTGAAGGTATGTTTTAACCCTAATGGTTTTAAAATCTGACTGCGGATTGCTTGTGCGAGAGTTCCTCTAGTTATATTTTCAACAATCAGTTCCAAAAGAATGTAGTTGCAATCAGTATAAATAAATTTTTCTCCGGGATTTGCCTGCGGTTGTTCTTGGTACATATATCGAATAGCTTCTCTTGCTGTCCAAGGCTGTGAGCGACTTCTTTTCGCTGTAGCTTGAAGAAACTCTTTTGTTTCTAGGTATTCAGCAACACCACTGGTGTGGTTGAGCAGTTGACGAACTGTAATTTTGTCGCTGTTGATAATATGAGGACTGATGTCTCTTGGTAGGTAGGTTGCGATCGCCCGATCTAATTCTATCTTCCCTTGTTCCACTAATTTCAGCACAACCACCGCCATAAAAGTTTTACTCATACTGGCAATAGAAAAGCCATCTGTGGTTTTCATCCGGGTTTTAGTTGACAAGTTATTCACACCAGATGCTCCCAGCCAAGAACCTTTAGGTGTAGAAATATACATGACTGCACCAGGAATTTTTTGTTCTGCAACTATCTCATTTAAAAGTGTCTGTAATTGAGAACTTTTTCCGACGGTGGAGGTGGACATAACTTGTTTAGCAAGAGATTTTTCAATTACTCTTTGACTAATGTTACTACCCACTAAGTATCCTGCAAAACCAAGGGGAATCACAAAGACTATTGCAAATAAAATTTTGCTGAAAGCCAAAAATTTTAGGTTCATTTTACTTCCTAAACAGAAACCTAGCCGATCTAGCTCAACAGTACAAAATAGTTGGTGAGCATCAACCTGACATCTGATATACAAATAGCATTACTCTGTTTCCAGATTAGTATCAAAGTTTCAATTCACCAAGGATCACAAATATGACAATGCCAACTAAGAGCAAAACCAAAGCCACTGTCTGGGTAATGGAAAAAGGTCAAGTACGGCCTCGTTTAGACCAACTCACCACCGAAGAACCTTTAGAAATTCGCCTTGCTCCTTTCCAAAAGACAGTCGCTGTCACCATGCGGACACCAGGGGCAGATTTTGAACTAGCAGCTGGTTTCCTCTACAGCGAAGGAGTCGTTAGCCGCAGGGAAGATATCCGACGGATTAGCTACTGCGTAGATGAATTAGTAGATGGTGAGCAACGCCATAACATCGTAAATGTAGAACTGCGGGACGGGTTGATTCCAGACTTACAGCCTTTGGAGCGTCATTTCTACACTAGTAGCGCCTGTGGGGTGTGTGGTAAGGCTAGCCTTGAGGCTTTGCGTATGCGGGGATGTCCAGTGATTCCTTCGGGCCCAACAGTAACACCTGAGATCATCTACAGCCTACCAGACAAGCTCCGGGCTGCTCAAGGTATCTTCACTGCTACAGGGGGTTTGCACGCTGCGGCAACCTTCGATGTTCAAGGACAACTGTTAAACCTGCGGGAGGATGTTGGACGACACAATGCTTTGGATAAATTGATTGGTACAGCTTTGCTCAGTGACGAGTTGCCTTTAAATAATTGTATTGTCCTGGTCAGCGGACGCTCTAGTTTTGAAATTTTGCAAAAGTCTACAACTGCTGGAGTTCCCATTGTCTGTTCTGTTTCCGCTCCCAGTAGTTTAGCTGTGTCTGTCGCCAAGGAATTCGGGATTACCTTAATTGGATTCCTGCGCGGAGAACGGTTCAATGTTTACACTGGTTTGCAAAGAATAAACGCTGCTTAAGAACATTAAGACAGGATCAAGCAAGTAAAAATCACCGAATTTACGATGTTTAAAATTTGTCAAATGGAATTGAAGATTCAAGAGCCTTCGACTGAGCGCTCACGCCGTTCGCGTAGCGTTCCGCAGGAAAGTCCAAAATTTAAACAGGTCTGAGAAAAAGCGAATTTAAACGCGAGAATAATTCTATTATCTAAAATCTAAAATTACTTGACTTGCCCCTGACTTGATTGCTATGAGTCAATCTAAAATCTAAAATCTAAAATCCAAAATTGATTGACAGCCCAATGCCCAATGCCCCGTTATCCTAGTTTGATTCAGACTGCGGGAGTGCCCAAAATTGCCAAATTACCCATATAGCAAAAGTTGGTGCTCCAATTGTAGCCGCCATTAGTAACGGCTCTAGTCCATCCAGTAAGGTAACTATGGGAAACAAATACAGCACGTCTTCAATGTCAAACCCGGCGAAATTTGGTTGACGGCTGGCGTCTTTACCTAAACGCTGTTCCATTTGGTTTCGCAAATGAAAGATGCAAGCAACAGACACGCCAGATACTATCCCCATAAGCAACGCCCACCAACCAAATTTTCCCTCCCTAAGACCATATCCAATACACACAAACAAAAGAATGTGAATGATGGCGTCACTAGCGAGATCATACTGATGTCCCCATTTGCTGCTTTTCCCACTCAAACGAGCTAATTCACCGTCTGTGTGATCTAGAAAGTTGGATAAAGCAAATAGCCCTGCCCCTATGTTAGCCCAGATAGCATCGCCAACTGCGATCGCAATGGCAGCCGCCAACCCTGTCACAAGTCGCACTGTGGTAAGATGATTGGGGTTTACCCAACTGTCTTTTAGAGGTTTAACTAGCCAGTAAGCAAGTTGAGCATCCCAAGGCTTTATGGTCATATATGAATAGGACTTACGCAAGTGTCATATTCTTATCGTAGAGGTTGTCCAGAGTCAAAAGTCAAGAGTTTAAAAAATCTGGACTCTGGACTCTTGACGGAAACTAATGGGATACAAAGTTATTGAACAGATCCAAATCCGTTACTGCACCGATACTGCTAGAAGATACCAAAAAGGCATATTTTGCCAATACGCCTTTAGTGTAACGGGGTGAAGGAGGTTGCCAGTTTGCACGGCGGCGAGCTAATTCTGACTCAGATATGTTCAACTGCAAGAGGCGTGCAGGTGCATTAATGGTAATACTATCGCCTTCTTCTACAAGAGCGATCGCACCACCAACTGCGGCTTCTGGTGCAACGTGACCAACCACCATGCCGTAAGTGCCACCAGAAAAGCGCCCATCGGTAATTAATCCCACAGCATCACCTAAGCCAGCACCGATAATTGCAGAAGTGGGAGCTAGCATTTCCCGCATACCCGGGCCACCCTTGGGCCCTTCATAGCGGATGACGAGAATATCACCTGCTTGAATTTTCCCGGACAAGATTGCATCTAAAGAGGCTTCTTCCGATTCAAACACCCGTGCGGGCCCAGTAATTACTGGCTTTTTCACCCCGGTAATTTTAGCGACCGCACCTTCTGTAGCCAGATTACCTCTGAGGATGGCTAAGTGTCCTTGAGCATACATCGGGTTATTCCAGGGACGGATCACATCTTGGTGGGCGGATGGTTCTGCTGGTACATCTGCCAAGACTTCTGCAACTGTTTGACCACTGATGGTGAGGATATCTCCGTGTATTAAGTCATGCACAAGTAGCATTTTCATCACTTGGGGAATGCCACCAGCTTTGTGCAAGTCTGTAGCTACATACTTACCACTGGGTTTTAAATCACATAAAACAGGAACACGGGCGCGGATAGTTTCAAAGTCATCCAGGGTTAACTCTACATCAGCGGCGCGGGCGATCGCTAAGAAATGCAATACTGCATTCGTCGAACCACCCACCGCCATAATCACAGAAATGGCATTCTCTATAGATTTGCGGGTGATAATTTGCCGGGGCAAGATTTGTTTGCGGATAGCTTCGACTAACACAAACGCTGATTTTTCCGTGCTGTCGGCTTTTTCGGCATCTTCTGCCGCCATTGTTGAGGAATAGGGCAAACTCATCCCCATCGCCTCGAAAGCTGAAGACATGGTGTTAGCTGTGAACATTCCCCCACATGAACCAGCACCAGGACAAGCCCGACTTTCAACTTCTAATAGTTCTTTGGAGTCAATCTTCCCAGCGCTATATTGACCAACAGCTTCAAAAGAACTGACAACGGTTAAATCGCGTCCGTTGTAGTGTCCAGGTTTAATGGTGCCACCGTAAACGAATATTGCAGGGATATTCATCCGCGCGATCGCTAACATTGCCCCTGGCATATTCTTATCACAACCGCCAATGGCCAGCACACCATCCATACTTTGCCCAGTACAGGCAGTTTCAATCGAGTCAGCAATTACTTCCCGCGACACTAGGGAATATTTCATCCCTTCAGTTCCCATCGAAATCCCGTCGCTGATGGTAATTGTGCCAAACACTTGTGGCATCGCCCCAGCATTTTTAACAGCAATTTCTGCCCTTTGTGCCAGTTGATTTATCCCCATATTGCAGGGGGTGATAGTGCTATAGCCATTGGCAATACCGACAATGGCTTTATTGAAATCTTCATCTGTAAAACCAACAGCACGCAGCATTGCTCTATTAGGCGATCGCTGCACTCCTTGCGTCACAACTTGGCTTCTCAAATTCTCCTTAGTCGCATTACTTGAATACCCTGGAGTATATTTCTCCGACATAGTTACATCATCCTATGACTTGCATGTATGAGTATCATAGGTAGCAATTTTTCCGATGTCCAATATATATTTATGAATATTTGAGACTTATAAAATATCAAAACTCTGGAACTGCGACACCTGCGCTACTTCATTAGTCCTGATAAATATGAATTTGATGTGGTCTTTTGACAGAAACATTGACGACTACCACATCCAATACGGTTCGGTTAACGTGTTTGTCTCTCGAAGATCCCCCCAACCCCCCTTAAAAAGGGGGGCTTTTTCTAATCTTTACCCTCTTTTTAAGGGGGTCGCCGCAGGCGGGGATTTTGTCCGAACCGTATTACTACCACATCTATCTATAGATATAGATTTTTATTTAAGAACTGGCAGTTTTCTCGAACGGGCCGAGCATCAGGGCGGCGATCGACGACGTGAAAAGGATTCGACCCTTGCCACGCTCAACCATGTCCTTAACCACCCGTTTGGCAAGATGTACAGACGATACGAGGTTCAGATTGATCAGATTGAGTTCGTCCTTCAGGTCGGTTTCACGGGCGAACTCACCACCGACACCAATACCCGCGTTGATGGCGATCGCATCCACTGGTCGGCCAGTCGCCTTAATCTAGTTATAGAGCGTCTCAACACCATCATAGGTAGCGAGAGCAATGGTGAAATAGGACTTTTAGCTAGCTTTGATAGTCAATTTTTTCCCAAATATCTAAACAAAGCCTCAGCCCTATTTGCAACAAACCCCAGATGTATTATGCGTGAGCTATCAAATTTCAATGTAGCACTTGTAGCAACCGATGGTTTTAAAGAACCCTAGTACCTAATGTTGACAGTTAGCTACGAACTTTAGTGAGGATTTTTTGGGAATAAAACGAAGCCGATTCTTCGTTTTTGGCACAATCTTGGGCAAACTTAATCAAATGGTGTCCGACAAGTCCAACGTGAATCAAGTTTTCAATATTACCCGCTTTCAGTGCTGGCTTGGCCATTTTCCAAAAAGTCTGACGATAGTTACTAAATACGCCTATTCGCAGCAAAATATTGGTTAAATAAGTTAAACCTTTGCGAATATTTGCCGCAGAAGCGCGATCTGGGCTGTTGGGTACTTCGATGCGGTTTGGGTAAGTGTGTTCCATATTGTAGGCAAACCGCTCATATAAAAATTCTGGCTCATAAGCAGTTGTGATGCAGCGCCGCCACATCTCAATAACTTGCTCGTAGGGCATCAAAAACTCAACATTTGATTCGCGGCTTTCATCAAAGACAAGTCGCCCTTCTGCTTCTAACCTCCGCCATAGCGGAGTTCTAGGTAATGCATGAAGGAGGTTAATTGTCAACATCGGAATTTGGGATGCCCGAATAAATTCGATAATTCGGTCTGCTGTTTCTGGTGTATCTGTATCTAACCCAATGATGATTCCTGATACTACTTCCATGCCATAGCTATTTAAAATCTGAATCGCTTTTAAGATTGGTATACTCAGATTTTGGTCTTTGGAAATAGCATGGAGAGCCTGTGGTTCCGGTGTTTCAATGCCGCAAAAGATTGTGCAGAAATAAGCTTCGCGCATCATCTCCAGCAGTTTTGGACTTTGAGCTAGGTTGAGCGTTGCTTCACAGGCAAACTGGATGGGGTAGCCATTGCGCTTTTGCCAGTCAATCAGATGAGGAAGCAACTTCATGGCGGCACGGCGATCGCCAACAAAGTTATCATCGACAAAATACACTGCTCCCAAATTGCCAGATCGCCGCATTGCATCTAACTCCGCGACTACTTGCTCTGGTGTCTTCATTCGGGGAGTGTTGCCATAGAGTTCTGGAATATCACAAAACTCGCAGCGATAAGGGCAACCACTCGAAAACTGCACATTTGCCAGGAAATAATCATTGATATTCAGCAAATGATAAGCTGGAGTCGGAAACTCTGTTAGGGGCAGACGTTCCTTGCTTTCAAAGCGAATTTGCGCTTGGGGACGTTCCAGATTTTGGTCGAGATATTCGATCATGCGATCGCTTCCATCTCCCAATTCACCCAAATTTAAAATGTCAAACTCAGGATAATATTCTGGACACCCAGATACCGAGGGGCCACCCACAACTGTGATTTTGCCGGCTCGATGGGCAAGTTCATTAATTTGATTAATCTGTGGTTTCTGGATATGCATTCCACTCACAATCACCACATCAGCCCATTGGTAATCAGCCCTAGTTGCCGATTTGACATTCTCATCAATAAACCGCACTTCCCATTTTTTAGGTAAGTAGGCAGCCACAATTAAAATACCTTGGGGTGGCATAAAAGCCCGGACATTACCCATAAGTGGGTAGGCGTGATGAAAAGTACCAAAGGAGCGACTGTATTTAGGAAAGATACACAGAATGCGTCGATGGTGCAAGGGAACGTAGCGGCTTCCTTGAGTGACAGCAGCGGTTTTGGAATTGGCCGCTACATCAAATTGGTTCTCCAAAGATTTCAGATTCAGAGTCATCGTAAATTTTACCCCAGAAAACTGAGCAGCTAATTTGACAATTTATTCACATAATCAGCTGTAATTGCAACTAGCTTACCAAAGAAAGGCTTGAGGCTCCAAAGCAATTTTCCTCCAGCAAGAACTGCCTTCTGCCTTCTTCATCGTCATATTTCAGGGGTATTTAACTGGTAAAATATAAAATCTACCCTAGCAATGCAAATTTAATTGGTTGGCAAACAACTGTCATAAAAATCGGACATGGGACATAAAAAGAGAGATTTTCATTTTTTGTTGTGTCCAACAGGGTATGGGCGTTTGTCATGAATTTGATTTACTTTCTTTTGCGTTCTTCTTGGGGGATGGTGGCGATCGCGATCGCTACGGGATTCCTGAGTGGCGGTAGTAGTGCTGGCTTGATTGCCTTAATTAGTCATGCTGCAAGTAGCAGTGGTGGTTACCGGCTGACATCGATAATTTGGGGTTTTGCGGGGCTGGCAATTGTCGCCTTGATTACCAGTATTATTTCCCAAGTGATGCTGATTCGCCTTTCTCAGAATGCAGTTTTGCAATTACGGATGCGTTTGAGTCGCCAAATTCTCGCTTCTGAGTTGAGTCATCTGGAACGTTTAGGGAATCCTCGATTATTGGCAACTCTAACAGAAGATATTCAGGCGGTTGCTAATGCTGTTTATCAGATGCCTTTCATCTTTATTAATCTAGCGATCGTCCTGGGTTGCATAGCATATATAACCTGGCTTTCTTGGTTAGTACTGCTGATGGTTTGTGGTATTTCAGTAGTAGCGATCGCTAGTTGTCAGTGGCTACTCAACAGAGGAGGAAAATTGCTAGCCCTAGCTCGTGATGATGAAGATCATCTATTTAAGCATTTTCGCACCATTACCGAAGGAGTCAAGGAACTCAAGCTAAATTACAGGCGACGTGAAGACTTTTTAGAAGAAAAACTGCAATCAACTGCTAACGAATTCCGTCATCACAACGTTAACGGTTTAACCCTTTTTGCCACAACTTCAAGCTGGGGTCAACTCGTATTCTTTTTTGCCCTTGGTTTTGTACTGTTCGCGCTGCCTAATCTACTTACCATCAATCCCCAAACTCTCTCTGGCTATATTTTGACCTTGACTTACTTGGTGTTACCAATGGATAACATCATCAGCAAACTTCCCCTATTAAGCAAAGCCAGCATTGCGCTACAAAAAATAGAATCACTGGGTTTATCTCTAGCTAGCCGAACTGAAATATCGACTGTTCCACCTGCTCTTAAATCTGACTGGCACAGCTTAAAATTTAAAAGTGTTACCCACACTTACTACACAGATCAAGAAGACAATAGCTTTATCTTTGGCCCCATCGACCTGATATTGTATCCTCAAGAATTAGTCTTCATTGTCGGTGGCAATGGTAGCGGTAAATCTACGTTAGCGAAACTAATTACTGGACTTTACATACCGGAAAATGGCGAAATTTGGTTTGATGACGAGTTAATTAGCGAACAGAACCGAGAATGGTATCGCCAGCATTTTTCCGTGGTATTTTCCGACTTCTATTTATTTGAAGAACTTTTAGGATTAAAAAATTCTGACTTGGATGCTCAAGCCAAAAAATATTTACAACAACTGCAACTAGACCATAAGGTGAAAGTTGAAAATGGGAAACTTTCTACCACAGCACTTTCTCAAGGACAACGGAAACGATTAGCTTTACTCACAGCCTACTTGGAAGATCGACCAATTTATCTATTTGATGAGTGGGCAGCTGATCAAGATCCAGTATTTAAAGAAGTATTTTACACCCAACTATTACCAGAACTGCGATCGCGGGGCAAAACAGTTCTGGTGATTAGCCACGATGATCGCTATTTTCATTTAGCAAACCGAATTATCAAACTTGATTATGGACAAATAGAGTACGACAAAACTTAACCCAATAGGCTTGGGTTAAGGCTTGATCCTCCCTAACCCTCCTTTTTAAGGAGGGAATAAGAGCAATTTTGCTAGTTCTTCTTGAGTGAATAGCGAAGCGACAGCCTATTCTCTGGCAATAACTATATCGTTGGACTTAATAACGGCATAAGCCTCTTTCCCCTCAGACAAATCCAACTCTTCTACCGATACTCTGGTGATAATCGAAGTTAACTCAACTTTGTGAATAATCTCCAGCGTCACCTCACTATTAACGGCTCCAGTGACAACTCGTTTAACAACACCCTTCAGAATATTGCGGGAGCTAACTTTGAGTGGTTTCTTTTGAATACTAATTTCTATCTCAGGCTGTTGAGCGTAGATATCTTCCTCTTCTGTATTTATGGTTGGTAGCGAGTTGGATGGTGAGGAGTATTGATTAAGACCACGTACCAATTCCCGGAGAATCTCGGTCTTGGTTCGCTGAGACTGACCGCAAAACTCTTCCAAAATCTTGCGCTCCTCTTCTGAGGTTTGAAATGTGACCCACCCTTGTTCTTTTCTAGGCATAAATTTACCGATATAGTTGGGAAAATCTTGGTATTATTGTTACGATTCTACCTAGCATCCATTTTAGAAAAAAACCTCTCAAACACCTTTTCTATGAAAAGAAGACAGATTTTTGGCTTTCTGGGTATAGTAGTTGCTGGCTTGCTGCTGGCAATTGGTTTACCATTTGTTACTCCTTCTCCTGTAATAGCACAGTCAAACACCAGCATACTTGTGTCCGCAGCTGCCAGCTTAAAAGATGCGCTGGAAGAAATTAAACCTTTGTACCAACAAAGTAAATCAAATATCAATATTAGTTATAACTTTGGGGCTTCTGGTGCCTTGCAGCAACAGATTGAGCAAGGTGCGCCAGCGGATATCTTTATTTCTGCTGGCAAAAAGCAAGTGGATGCCTTGGAACAAAAAGGACTGTTGCTACCAGGTAGCCGGATTAACCTAGCAAATAACCGTCTAGTCTTGATTGTGGCTCAGGATGTTGTTGGCATCAGTAGCTTCTACAATTTAACAGATAGTAAGATTAAAAAAATTGCGATCGGTGAACCTAGAAGTGTACCCGCCGGTCAATATGGGGAAGAAGTCTTAAAGAAATTGAAAATTTATGATCGGGTCAAGTCAAAATTGGTCTTTGCTAACAATGTGCGTCAAGTTTTGGCAGCAGTAGAAAGTGGCAACGCCGAAGCGGGTTTAGTTTATGCCACTGATGCCAAAATCTCCAACAAGGTAAAAGTCGTAGTCGCTGCTGACGATAAATTTCACTCACCAATTGTCTATCCAATGGCTGTACTCAAGAGTAGTAAAAATACTTCTGCTGCCAAGGAATTTGTCGAGTTTTTATCTGGCAGTCAAGCCAAGACTGTACTCAAAAAATATGGGTTTATCGTAAATTGAAGGGTTTAAGACCCGCAACGTCAACACGTAGCTCAAAGGCTGAGTGGCTCCCACTCCGTTCAGTTACCCTGCGGGATCTTGCTACAGTCGGGGTTTATTTCTAAACGTTGGCGCTGCCCGCCACTAAAATTAGTAGCACCCTCAAGCAAGTTGCCTTATTTCCTGTCAATGCGTAAGTCCTAGATAAGTCTTTGACCGAAAATTATATCATGCCCCGCCCAAGCGTGGGCGGAACAAATCCAAAATCCAAAATTTAAAATCATATTACCCTGCACCCTGAGCGTAGTTGAAGGGTGGTCGGGGTCAATCCAAAAGACGCTCGATAGCGCGGCGTAGCGTTAGCGAGCGTCTGACTCGCTAACGCTACGCTATCGGCAATCCAAAATCCAAAATTGCTTGACTTAAACCAGTGGCGATTGAAACGCGATTTAGCTGGAGGTGGCTCTTTAGCGGATGTGGGAATTTATTGCTTGAATGCAACGCAAATTATAAGCGTTAGCCTCAGCTAAGAAAGCGAATCCCTAACTTAGGCTAATCGTTTAAGAAGCTGCGGACTGTAATTTTTCTAGTCGTGCCAGCACTTCTGAACTGTGAATGGTTGGGTTGACTTTGACAAAAGTCTCGCGTAAGACGCCCTGAGGATCGATGAGAAAACTGTGGCGCATGGATAAGAAGCCAAGCCACGAACCGTAAGCTTTACTCACTGAACCATCAGTGTCAGCCAACAGCGGGAATTTTAGTCCCTCTGAATCACAAAATTTGGCGTGAGAATCAATGTCATCAGCACTGACACCAATAATCTGGGCATTTTTTTGGAGGTATTGGGGTAAGTCTTGCTGAAAACGACGAGCCTCTATAGTACAACCAGAGGTGAAGTCTTTAGGATAAAAGTACAGGACTAGCCACTTACCACGCAAGTCAGAGAGGGAGATTTTGCCATCACCTGTGTTGGTTGGCAAAGTAAACTCTGGTGCGGGTTGATTAATTGCCGGAAGTTTACCACCAAGAGCATCAGCAGCAGGGGTAAAATTCAGCCAGCTGATCACAGAAATACAGCTGGCAAATAATATGCTTAAAAAAGTGCGGCGGGAAATCATGGTGCAAACCAAAATCACAACTTTACACAAGTTTACAATTCTTGGTTACTAGTAATCTCACTCTAAATTAGATTCGGGTGGGGTATCTGTGCTTTCGATGTATTGGCTATCTAGGAGAAAAGCTCCCCTAGTAAAGCGAATACCCCAATATCCACCAGGTCTGCGGTCAATGACTATACCCTCTTCGCCAATGTGAATCACATCGGGGGGGCGCAGCATGGGCATAGGTTCAGCAGTTTTGACGTAGGCTGGTAGTGCCACAACACGGACTTTACTACCAATTGCGAATTCTTTTGACATCTTAATCAAGCTAGGAGTTTTGAATTAACTCATAACTCATAACTAGCTTGAAAGTCTACTAAATTGGGCATTGGGTATGGGAATAAATAGGGAAAGGGAAAGGGGATGAAGTTTTTCCCCTTTCCGCATCTTCTGCAAGAAGTCTATTAATTTTTGACTATGGAAAACAATGCCTGGACATCAGTCAAGGGTGAGTGCCATAGTAATTCTGGTTGCCAAGTATCTGGGTCAAAGTGGGAGTGACGACCGCGTTGGTATGCTTGCCAAAGTCTGTCCCAGGTAAATTGTTGTCGAGAATTCAGGTTTTTATGAATTACTCGCAACAGTCCTAGCCCCAGCATCAAGTTAGTTATGCTAAATTTGGTTCCTAATAAAAAAACCTGTACTTCTGCTTCACCATTGAGGTCTGTGCCATAGCCTGTAAGAACGTGAACCCCGTCATGGAGTTGTTTACGGCGACTACCTGTAGTGAAGGGTTTTAAATTGTGTTCATTGAGGAAGTCTGCCCAAATTCTGCCAAAAGTGCCAGTAGGGAGGAAACGCAATTTATCTATTTCCACAATTTGGGGAACATCTCGCCCCTGTGCTTCAGCGATGCGATCGAGTAAATCTAAAACCTGTTGCAGGCGAGGAGCGGGATTTGAGGAAGCAGTGAGCGGTTGCATCATAATCTATTTTGGGGTGGGCGGCACTGCCCACTCCAAAATTATTAACTATTTTTTGAAAGATGATTATTGGGGATTGCCTTGTTGACGATTTTGACGGAATTGCTCTAGTTTTTGGCGCTGTTCGGGGGTGAAGACTGCTTGAATCTGTTGTTTTTCAGACTCCCGAATTTGTCGTATTTCGGTTTTCTGGATTTCACTCAGATTTAAGTCAGCAAAAGCATCTTTTCCACGACCGTGATGCTGACCTGGTTGCCGTTGACCTGTTTGTCCCTGAGCCTTACGCGCTTGCCACTCAGCCCGATGTGCTTGTTTTGCTGCGTCTAATTTTGCCTTTTGTTCTGGGGTGAAAACTGCTTCCATTTTGGTGCGGCTATCGCGGCGAATTGCTTGAATTTGAGTTTTTTGGGCATCTGTTAGACCCAATTCTTTCCAAGGGCCCCTTTCTTTTTGTGGAGTTTGTGCAAGCAACACGGGTGAAGGAGAGGCTGTTTGGGCGTCAACTGCAAAGGAGGTTGCGGTTAAAGTTAAGGCGATCGCTCCAGCGACTAGCGATAATGCTTTGAGTTTCATTACTTGTTTGGTGGTTTTTCCTGGTTGGATGCCACCATCATAAGAACTTATCTTCAGTAGTTACATGAGGAGAAAGTCATGGTTATACCCATGACTAAAGTCATGATTGAATTTTGACAAACATGATTGACAATAAATAGTTAAGGTTAGGAGTTTAGAGTTTGGAATAATGAAGATTTTTATGTTGAAGCGGGGGAAGCCACAGCTCAAATATCTGGAACTGCCAACTTCCAAATTTTAACTTCTAACTCATTCATAACTGGAGCGAAGCAACTGATGAGTCATCCAATTCAAATTAATAAACACCCTTTTCCATCTCTGCTTTATCTGGAGTGGGCACTATTGGCGATTACTGCATTGACGGCAGTTATACCACCTCCGTTACGGCGATTTCGTCCGAAGACGCCAGAACTATCAATTTGTGTTATATTTCCAGACTTGTCAATTTGTAGTATATTGCCAGAACTGTCAATTTATAGTCTGATTATTTTTGCGTTAATGGGCTTAAGATTACCCAGAAGTAACCAGATAACTAAGGTAATCTACACAGCCATTGAAATTTTATTGATTTTAACAACTGGACTTTTTGGAGAGAGATTTGCTCGCCTTTTCCCCGTTCTCTACATAATTTTAGTTACTCGCAGTTGCTTAATTTTTAAGTTACCGGGGCGTTTATTCATTACTACTTTATCATTTACCTTATTTTTAGTTACTACACAGCTAAAATACCAGCTATTCAATTTTCAAGCATCACCACAAGCCCAAGAGCGATCTCGTTTTTTTAGCTTGAATTGGTCGCTGACATTTGGCTTAAGTTTGGTTTTTGTGTTGTTGATGATGAATGCAGTATTATCTGAACGGCACAGTCGAGAAAAGCTAGCGATCGCTAACGAAAAACTCGGTCAATACGCCATGCGAATTGAAAATCAAGCTACCTTAGAAGAACGTAACCGCATTGCTCGTGAAATTCATGATTCATTAGGTCACTCTCTGACTGCTTTAAATCTGCAATTAGAAACTGCTTTAAAATTGTGGTCATCTAACCCAGGTAAGGCTGAAACATTTCTAGCAACAGCAAAGGAGTTAGGTTCAAAAGCGCTAAAAGATGTCCGTCAATCTGTTTCTACTATGCGTTCTAATCCCTTACAAGAGCAATCTTTAGAACGGGCGATCGCTAATCTTTCAGAAAATTTTTATAGCTCAAATGGCATTTTACCAATTTATCAAATTAACCTGGAATATTCTCTACCACCTGAAATCAATACCGCTATTTACCGGATTACTCAAGAATCTTTGACAAATATATCTAAATATGCATATGCAACCGAGGTTAAACTGGAACTCACTACGACAAGAGGCAATTTACGATTGATAGTTCAGGATAATGGTAAAGGTTTTGATTTAGGGCAAAATACTACTGGTTTTGGACTTCATAGTATGCGCGATCGCACTTTAGCACTGGGAGGTGAGTTTAAGATTAATAGCGCTCTTGGTTCTGGTTGCAAAATTACAGTTAATATTCCATTAACAAGGTTTATATGATGATTAAAGTGTTGCTGGTAGATGACCAAAGTTTAATTCGTCAAGGATTAAAAGCATTATTGGAACTACAACCAGATTTAGAGATAGTAGGAGAAGCAGAAAACGGTGAACAAGCGATTACTTTGGTTGCGGAATTTCAGCCAGATGTCGTATTGCTAGATATCAGAATGCCCATTATGGATGGAGTTGCAGCCACGCGGGAGATTCAAAAACGTTTTGCCAAAACTAAGATTTTAGTACTGACGACTTTTGATGATGATGAATATGTGTCAGCAGCATTGCGAAATGGAGCAATGGGTTATTTATTGAAAGATACACCATCAGAAGAATTAGCTGTTGCTATTCGTGCCGTTCATAAGGGATATACTCAATTAGGCCCAGGTATAGTTAAAAAGCTGTTGACTCAGTTTTCTAATAGTACACCAACCCAATCATCGGCTGTACCATCTAGTTTAGCTGAACTCACTCCTAGAGAAAAAGAGGTTTTGCGATTAATTGCTACAGGCGCTAGTAACCGAGAAATTGCTCAGAAACTCTACATTTCTGAAGGGACTGTAAAAAATCATGTTACAAATATTTTAAACAGGTTGAATTTGCGCGATCGCACTCAAGCTGCTATTTGGGCAAATACATATTTATCTTATTTGAATGAGCCAAGTTAAATAATTCGTAATTCTTCACTGAGCTACTTATACAACTGAAAAGATCAGAACTTACCAATTGATAAAGTAGATAAAAAATGCATTGAATAAATCAGGAAAAAGCAGGCGATCGCTATAAATTGCGAACCTACCATTATTCGCGATCGCTCATCACCTTAAGCAGACTGATCGTTAAGCTTGAAGCTAAAACTGTATGGTGGACATCTACATAATACAATTGTAGTATTTACAATAGTCTTGATTACGCTTAATTCTTTTATGGAAGTGATTTTGGGTGATATCACAAAGCTAGAAGTTGATGCCATCGTCAATGCTGCAAATACTAGTCTGCTTGGGGGTAGTGGCGTAGATGGAGCGATACACAAGGCATCTGGATCAGACCTAGTTGATGAGTGTAGGTCACTTAGAGGATGTAAGATTGGCGATGCTAAACTAACCAAAGGATATCGCTTGCCTGCAAGCTTCATCATTCATACCGTAGGCCCAGTATGGCGAGGAGGTAATTACGGAGAACCTGAACTTCTAGCTCAGTGTTACTATAAATGTTTGCAAATTGCCGCAGATAAAGAGTTTAATAGTTTGGCATTTCCTTGCATTAGTACTGGCATTTATAAATATCCTAAAGCTTTAGCAGCTGAAGTTGCAGTGAAAATATGCGATGAACAGCTACAAAAGAATGGTCGTCCACAAAGAATAATTTTTTGCTGCTATGACCCAGAAAACTATGGAATATATACAAATATTTTAGGACTTACGCATTGACATAAGTAAATGAATATTGGTTAGATAAATTACTTTGAAACCCCAGAGGCACAGAGGATGACACTTGCTTGAGAAGGTTTTCCGACTTGAGCAAAGTGTCCGTGGTACAGAGAGAAAGAACGAGATTTTTCGAGTTATTTTGAAAGGACTATTCCTAAAAATAATTTTTTTGATAGCTTATTTAAATAATTCCAAACATTCGTGCTTTAAAACGTCTTTTGTGACTTTAATATTCCTAAATGACTTAGCAATTACCTCTTCACAAGATATATTAATCTGTGATTGATTTACAGTGATTAAATCTTGAATTGAAGCACCATATACAATTTCTGATAAACCACTCCAAATACAAGCAGTTGCACACATCGGACAAGGTTCGCCAGTTGTATATATGCTATAACCTTCTAAAGAAGGGTTTTTGAGTTTAGCTGTTAAACTGCGAATGACATTAATTTCCGCATGGGCTGATGGATCGTTGTCTCTGGTAACAGTATTATGAGCTACTGCCATGACTTCCTTATCTTTAACAATTACTGCACCGTAAGGTGCATCACCTTCTTTTGCTTCTGCCAATGCTAAACGCATAAAATATTCTGGGTTCATATAAGATCGGGTTAACATAAGGATAATGATTAATAATATCGTATTTCTAATGCTATAACTGGGAATTAAGATTAGTTAATGGTCGAATATGTTACTGAGCAGAGAAGAAACAGAATTTTACTTAACAGACCTAGAAACACCATTAGGTAAAGCGATTAATTTAACACTTGCTGCGATGGTGCTACTATCATCAGGAATTTTTGTAGCAGAAACTTATAATATTCCTGATTCTGTGCGGTTTAAGTTAAATGTAGCCGATACTGCGATCGTCATCATTTTTGCGGTGGAATATTCACTCCGCCTGTGGAGTGCGGAAAATAAAATTAAGTATATTTTTAGCTTTTATTCGATTATTGATTTAATGGCAGTTTTGCCATTCTTTCTAGGAATGGTGGATATTAGCTTTATCCGCCTACTCCGATGGTTTCGGATTTTGCGATTAATCAGATTTATAGATAGGAAATTTTTATTCGCCAGTATCAGTACCGAAGATGGGATGATTTTTGCGCGAATATTATTTACATTATTTGCAATTGTTTTTATTTACTCTGGCTTAATTTATCAAGTCGAGCATCCGGTTAATCCTCAAAATTACGGTACATTTTTGGATGCCTTTTACTTTTCTGTTGTCACAATGACAACTGTGGGATTTGGCGATGTTATTCCAATTTCTGAATTAGGCCGCTTGCTAACAGTACTGATGATTTTTACCGGAATTGCGCTGATTCCTTGGCAAGTGGGGGATTTAATTAAGCGAGTGGTGAAAACTGCTAATCAGATAGAAACAGTTTGTTCAGGTTGTGGTTTGGCTTTCCATGATCTAGATGCTGGGTTTTGTAGAAGGTGCGGCACTAAGTTAGCTAGTCGGAGGATTGATTGAGAACGTGCAATTATAAGCTAATTGTGCATAGTTCATCAACCAGTGTGTAGGATTCATCCTGCCAAAGGGTATTGATGGACAACCTATTGATGTTGGTAACGTCATTGGTAAAGAAATATCCGAAATCATTGAAACGGTAATTGGGCACTATAATTACACAACATTAACAACCGATTGGCAATTGACGATATATTTAATGCCAACGACTAAAAACTATGGCAATAATCCGATCGCGCTGTGCCAGTTGCGTAAGTCCTGAAGCTAAACAGTCAAACTTGGCACCGCGTCCAGTCTTTGGTGGTTCTGGTGCTTTACCCTTGCCAGACTTCACTTGGAAACTTACCATAGGCGGTTGCTGGCTATGGTAAATAGTTGGTTCTATCCAAGCTTCCTTTATTTTTTATTTATAGGACTTACGCAAAACTACACGCTGTAGGGGCAATTTATGAATTGCCCCTACGGGAAATCAGGGCTTTCACTGCCTTTTTGCGTAAGTCCTGATTTATTACGAAATTGCAAGCATCTGAGATGCTAAGATTATTTAAGCGCATTATTTGGCTACAGCTAACGCCCTAAAAATTGCTAGGACAAGTTACTCAATACTTAAAGAAGCCCTGCTGATTCATATAATCGTTTGAGCATTGCTGAAATCTTTGCACCATAATCCAAATCTGCTGACCACCGCCCTGATAGCTGATCAATTAATGGTGCAATCCCACGTGTGACAAAGCGAAACCTTGGATCTACTACTTCTTGTACCAAAGGTTCTAAACTGGCGTAAGCTTTCAAATGTTGGATGTGCGCCCTCACTCCAATTCTGGCACTTGCAAAAGATGCAGCCTCAGAACCGCCACCGATCGCACCTAAGCCAGCAAAGTTATTTTGCTCAGGTTTAATATCACCACCAAACTGTAAAAATCCAGTTTCTACACACATTTGGCAAAAGGCAATATCATAGTTCACTCCTTCTATTCCTGCTTCTTCCCGATAAAGTTTTGGGATGTCAGGAAACTTTCCCAAAGCATTTTCATTATTGTTTCTCAGGAATAATTGTAACTGGACTTCTGAAGTATTACCGTTCGACATTACCCGCGAAAATTGACCGGGGCAAACCATTAAATTTGATCGCAAGCTGACAGTACGAGTTGCAGCATCCCAATTGACTGCAACATTAAAATCTCGCAGTTCGATCGCTTTGACATAAACAACTTTGTGATAGGTAATCCGATTGACATTAGCTGCTTTTGAAAGGTCAATCCGCAGAACGTCTACTAAATCAATGGGAATGTAAGCATTACCATTAACTAAAATTCCTTGCTCTGAGTAATTTTGCCCATTAATATTAATATTAATTGGCGGATAATTTGCTTCGGCCGGAGTTCCAGGAGTAGGGTCAATCACACGACTCCAAGTTACTAGTCCATCGACAATTCCCAAAGCAAAATCGCGGCGACGAGTTTGCAGCAAAACCCGATCTTCTGGATTGCTGAGAAACCCCACTTGCATCACCAAAGCTGGAAGCGTTGTCTGGCGACAGAATGCTAAACTACCTAATCCACTATCTGTATCTGGCTTGACTCCCCGATTCGTTAATGGGGGTACGCGGCGCAATAACCCCATTAGCAACTGTTCAGCATTGCTTCTGCGATCGCTATTATTAGCAATGTAGAAGACGCTAGCCCCACGCACAGAAGGGCTGTTAGCTGCATCAGATTGAATCTCTAAGGCGATATCACCCCGGCGGCCGCGGGAATTGATCCAGGTGATAGTTTGGGCGGCACTCAAGTCATCAGGAACCGCCAAAATTTCCAAATTCCGCGCCCTCAGTTCCGTGACAATCAAATCCCGCAGCAGAATCATTTCTTTTGCTTCAGTTGTACCACCTGCGATCGCACCAGCATCGATTCCTCCGGCTTCTTTGCCTCCATGAGCCGCTGATATAAAAATACGCCCCATTTTCAGTATTTCCTCTGATAAAATTAAGTGTAAGCAATTGTATAGATCATTCTTGGTCTAGCAACAAGAATATAATAGCCATCAGAAGTCCAAAGTCATTTGTCCTTTGTTATTTCTCCAAAGTTAATGCCCAATGCCCAGAGACTGGGGATGAGGGAGACAAGGAGAATAATCAATGCCCAATGCCCAATGCCCAATAACTAAATATGCAAATCCCCCGCTTGCACCCAGACACAATTGAGGAAGTTAAACTACGGGCTGATATTGTAGATGTCGTCTCGGAATACGTAGTTTTACGCAAACGAGGAAAGGATTTTATCGGTTTGTGCCCCTTCCATGATGAAAAATCTCCCAGCTTCACCGTCAGCCAAACCAAGCAAATGTACTATTGCTTCGGCTGTCAAGCTGGGGGAAATGCGATTAAGTTTGTCATGGAGTTGGGAAAACGGTCTTTTGCTGATGTGGTGCTGGATTTAGCACGACGTTACCAAGTACCTGTGCAAACCTTAGAACCCGAACAACGCCAAGAATTACAGCGTCAGCTATCTTTGCGTGAGCAGTTATATGAAGTTCTGGCTTCGTCAGCACAATTTTATCAACACGCCCTGAGACAATCACAAGGGCAAAAGGCACTTCAATATTTACAATCTAACCGCCAACTCAAAGAAGAAACTATACAGCAATTTGGTTTAGGTTACGCCCCCGCAGGTTGGGAAACTCTCTATCGTTATTTAGTGGAAGATAAACATTACCCGGCGCAAATACTAGAAAAAGCAGGCTTGATTAAGCCGCGCAAGGAAGGAGGCGGTTATTATGATGTATTTCGCGATCGCTTAATGATTCCCATTCGTGATGTCCAAGGGCGCGTCATTGCCTTTGGTGGGAGAACCCTGACTGATGAGCAACCTAAATATCTGAATTCACCAGAAACCGAACTTTTTAGTAAAGGTAAAACATTATTTGCCCTCGATCAAGCCAAAGGTGGGATTTCCCAAGCCGATCAAGCTGTGGTGGTAGAGGGATATTTTGATGCGATCGCTCTCCACGGTGCTGGGATTAATAACGCGATCGCCTCTCTCGGTACTGCCTTAAGCTTAGAACAAGTGCGGCTAATATTACGCTATACCGAATCGAAACAATTAGTACTCAACTTTGATGCTGATAAAGCCGGAACGAATGCTGCCGAACGGGCGATCGGTGAAATTGCCGAACTAGCATACAAAGGCGAAGTTCAGCTAAAAATTCTTAATTTACCTGATGGTAAAGATGCTGATGAATATTTGTATACTCACACTTCAGAAGATTATGGAGAACTGTTAAAAAATGCGCCACTTTGGTTAGACTGGCAGATTCAGCAGATTATTCAAGACCGCGACTTAAAACAGGCTACTGATTTTCAGCAAGTAACTCAGCAATTAGTCAAATTACTTAAAAATATAGCTAACAGCGATACACGAAATTATTACGTTTCCTATTGTGCAGAAATACTCAGCTTGGGAGATACCAGACTTATACCCCTACGAGTCGAAAATCTGTTAACTCAAATTGCTCCGGCTGCGGCTACATACACTAAGCCCGTATCAGCGAAGAAAGCATGGGGAAGTAGCAAAGTTTCCGACTCCCCACTCCCTACAGAACGCAGCCTTTTAGAACATGCAGAGGCATTATTACTGCGAATTTACTTGCATTGTCCTGAACAACGTCAAGCGATTATTGCCGAACTAGAGGAGCGAGATTTGCAATTTAGCCTTTCCCACCACCGATTTTTATGGCAACAGATTTTAGAAATTTCATCCGGTGATGGAGAGACGAGAAATGTTGCATCTCAACCAAATTTAATTTCTCGCTTGCAAGACCAGTTTTTAGAATTTGACAGCGAGATGGGGTTAATTTCCCATTTATTTCATGTGGATGAAAAAAATCAGAAAGAAATACTTCGGACTCCGCAAGTAGTTCAAGCTGCGATCGCTTGCATGGATTTGGTGATGCTTGAAAAACGCTACCGTCACTTTTTGGAACTATGGCAACAAACCGATCCAGAAGCTGAACCAGAGCGGTATCAATCTTATTATCAGGCTTTCTACGCCGAAAAAATCAAGCTTCAGAAAATAGACCGACAACGGCTATTTTCGATCACAGAGTTGTTGTAGAGTAAAATACTTACATATCAGTTAATTAAAAACTGAATAATCAACTTTGAGCATTAAATGAGTATTATGCTAAACAGCAGTAAAACGCCGACTGGCAAAGCCAAGAAAGAACAATAAACCCTTTAGAAGGTCAGTCTCGATCACAGAGTTGTTGTAGCCTAGCACTCATGTCCAACCTATAGCAATCCTAAATGAAATATAAACCAATAGTGCATTTATACTATAACGAAGTTCTTTGCCAATCAGCAAGAATTTGATTTTTCTAAGCTGCATCGGTGATCCCAGTATAGATATCTAGCAGCATTGGTGCGATGTCCACCAGATATCTCCTGAATTTGTAGCTCGTGCTGCTTACCTTTCTGGGGTGGCTAATTTAATGTATAAGCCAAAGTTATCAAACAAAATTATGTATTACTAATACCATTTCTTTGTGAGGCCGCGCCAAATTTTATTGGCTTCTTACTTACTTTCTTTGTGTGCTACCCTGCGAGACGCTGCGCGAATGCGGTTCGTTCCTCATATAGTTTGGCGCATCTTCATACAGAATTGGTATAATTACGCAAAAAATTTACCAAAACTTAATCCCTTGGCACTTACGTATTTTCTTTAACATGATTAAATTAACATATCCCAGCGAATTAAAGTGGGTTAGGGGGGATCTAAAAGTGCTTAAAATCACAGGATAACACTTTTAAAACAACCTCTAAGGCTTCTAAAAAACCTTTTAGGTTACTGATAATATAAGTGAAAAGTTTATTGATTAATTATTATGCTAAATGTGAATAATTCTTATAGCAGTAAAAAAAATAAAATATTATTAGGTTTTGCCATAATTCTGTCATTGATATTATGTGGAGAATTAGCAATTAGAGCTTATTCTTTTAATCTTGAGGCTTTAGCTAATTCCACAGGTCAATATCTACCTGATTTTTCTAACCGTTTTGACAAAATAAGAACAGGTATAGAATACCTTTTTTTAAATATTATATATATTGTGTGGTTAACAATAAATAAAAACAAAAAAAGAGATGTAACTTTTATAAAAATCCTAAAAAATAGTTCATTTTTTTTGTTAATTGCCTTCATAAGTTATCCAATAACTACTGATATTAATTTATATGTGCATTATGGTTTAATGGATTTAAATGGAATCAACCCTTTTATTAATCCTGCAAGCGCATTTACCTCCAAGTTGTCTTCATTTATTGTATGGAAACAAACTTCAACTTATGGGCCTATATCTCAACTATTTTTTATATTTTCCGCTGTTTTTGTTGCAATTACTCCTAGTTTCGGAATTTATGTATTTAAATTAATATGTCTTTTATTCCATATATTAAATAGTTACTTAATCTGGGGGCATTTAAAAAACTCTCCTCATAAAATTAATGTAACAATTGCATATTTACTTAGCCCATTGCTGCTATATGAGCAGGTTACAAATGCCCATCTTGATGTCTTAATTTCTACAATTCTAATTATTTTAATAATCTGTCTCAAAAACCATAATTATATAACTGCGAGTGTTGCAGCTTTGATTGGTTTTCTAATTAAAACATTACCAATTATTTGGTTGCCTCTAATTTTTGTATATTTGATTAAGCAACAACGCTGGAAAAGTTTATTCAGTGCTATTTGTATTTTTGTAGCTATAAATTTTGCAGCTTATCTTATAGCTTTACATACAGTCGAGGCTTGGAAAAGCCTTTTAAATCCGGGGGTTGAAGGAAAATTGATCAATTCATTATATTCTGTGGTTAGGAGATTACTAGATTGGAAAATTCTAAACTTTTCTCTAAGTTTCCAACAGACTCTATTCTCAATATTTAAACCTATAATATTTTCTATATTTATAGTTTCTTATTTGATTATTCTGGTAAAACCATATTTTAAAAAAAATTATTCTGAAACTAATCTTAGTATAAATATAGGATGGATTACCTTAATATTATTTTTGTTTGCTGCTCCTTGGTATTGCTCTTGGTATTCCTCTGTGTTGCTGGCAGTCGTAGCTTTAAACATACATGCAAAAAGATTCGTGATTACTAGCATCGTATTCTGTACTACAAGTACTGTTTCTTACTATTTATTACTAAATAGCCGACTTGGGGATGTTATGACGCTTGTACCAACCTTAGCAGTAATTCTATTTTGGTTTGTGCGTGATATCCAAGCTCAAAAAAAATTTGTGACAAAATAAATCAAAAAATTATTTAATTGCAAATTAATATAATATTGAACAAATCAATCAGTCCACTCAACGCTAGGAAAAGCCCCGGATGCTACCAGCCTGCCGGATAACTCGCTGAGGCATTTGCCATTAATATCTGCAAATGCCTCAAATAAAATGCCAAACACACCAAGCACCACTCCCCAGCAGCCTTTTGCAGATCACCCATAGAGAACTGCTGAAGCGAGGTTTTCCAGAACCTATGAAACATCAATTTATTGAACAGCTAACAGAAGATCAGCGATCGCGTTTAGCAGAACGGCGCGATGCTGACGAACGAGCACCAGGCTTATCGCCATTCGTGGCCGGTGGCGCTGCCTTACGTTTAGCTGATGTCTGTGGTAACGGTTTAGGAGTACGAGCCGGACGCTTGTCACCTCCAGGCTTGGCTCTGTGTTGACGCCCATTTGGGATTGCTTCTGGCTCAATATCGGGGTTGGGGCTAAAGCCAGCCACCACTTCCCTTGGCAAACGCTGCTCAATCAGTTTTTCGATATCTGTCAATAGAGGGTATTCATCGACGCACACCAGCGATACGGCTTCACCTGAAGCGCCAGCGCGACCAGTTCGCCCAATGCGATGAACATAATCCTCCGGTACATTGGGCAAATCGAAGTTGACTACATGTGGCAGTTCGCTGATGTCAAGACCTCTAGCAGCAATGTCCGTCGCTACCAATACCTGTAAGCTGCCATTCTTGAACTTTGCCAGAGCATTGGTACGCACCGGCTGGCTCTTGTTACCGTGAATTGCCAGTGCTTGAATGCGGTCTTCGCCCAACTGCTTAACCAAACGATCAGCGCCATACTTAGTGCGAGTGAACACTAGCACTTGATACCAATTATCTCGCCGAATCAGGTGAGCAAGTAATTGGCGTTTCTTGTCACGGTCTACTTGGTAAACTTTTTGGGCGATCGTGTCGGCGGTAACGTTGCGGCGTGCTACCTCAATCATCGTTGGGTGATTGAGCAACCCGGCGGCGAGTGTCTTGATTTTGTCTGAGAAAGTAGCGAAGAATAGCAAATTCTGTCGCTGTTTGGGCAGGAGTGAGAGGATGCGGCGGATGTCATGAATAAAGCCCATGTCCAGCATCCGATCTGCTTCATCCAGCACCAAAACCTCAATCTGCGACAGGTTGACTGTGCCCTGCTGTACGTGGTCTAGCAGTCGCCCTGGAGTAGCCACCAGAATATCGACTCGGCCCTTCAAACGCTGTTTTTGCAGATTAATACCGACTCCGCCGAAGATCACCATTGAGTTTAGCTGCAAGTACTTGCCGTACTCGCGCACGCTTTCTTCCACCTGTGCGGCGAGTTCGCGAGTCGGGGTGAGAATCAGCGCCCGGATTGGTGGGTATCCCTTAGACGTAACTTTGACGCTCTTTTCGGACGACAACCGATGCAGGAGCGGCAGGGTAAAACTAGCGGTCTTTCCAGTGCCAGTTTGTGCCCCAGCTAGCAAATCGCTACCTGACAATACAGCAGGAATCGCCTGCATCTGAATTGGCGTGGGTTCGGTGTACCCCCGTTCGGTAACGGCACGGATAATTTCATTGGACAAGCCGAGAGTAGAAAAAGACATAAAACTCCAAAAATAACATCGGCCTGTCGCCAATGGCGGCGTCAGTCTTAGGCGGACGGATAAACTATCATTGAAAGGCTGGATGGGCAATAGCGCCAAGACTGAGAGCGAGTGCCGCAGTACTGCATTCTAACAGATTGCAGTCCATTGTGTCGTTAAAGTTGCTCTGATTCAGTGTTGTGTTAAATTAGCATTACTTGCTTGCTTACAAAGTAAAGTGTTGAACAACTAGGAGAAATTCATTATCGCAATCCAAAAGCAACTGATTAATTCGCAAATCAAGTCACCTCACGTTTTCTTGATTGACCATGAAAATAACAATCGTGGTCTGATCGGCACCGATGAGGCGCTACAGCTAGCCGAAAGCTTAGAACTTGACTTGGTTGTAGTCTCCGAAGGGAAAGATGCTCCAATCGCCAAGATTCTCAACTATGGCAAGCTTCAGTATCAAAAGAAAAAACGTCAGAGCCAGAGTGCTAGACCTACGGTAAAGGAAGTCCGGTTCGGTCTAAACGTAGGTGTGGCTGATTACAATTTACGCATTGAGAAAGCAGTTGGGTGGTTGAGTAAAGGCGATTCAGTCAAGTTTGCTATTCGTTTACGAGGCCGAGAACATCAATATCGTGACCAAGCTGGAGAACTGCTAGACAGAATTGCAAATGATCTCAGTCAAGTAGGTAAAATCCAGTCGCTGGATAAACGCTCATTAATTGTTCAAGTCATTCCTGCTTAGTTAATCTTGCGATCGCTGGAGGATGTATTTGTGCCAGCTTTTGACAACTCCCACGGCGATGAAAACATGGCTATTGCTCGTTTTCACATCAAGCCGTGGGATTCTCGGCTCAATGGTAAGGAACGAAAAAAGCCGGGGGATAGGCAACAGCACTCAATAAGCTAATAATGGGACATAACCAATCAATCGGCGTATTTAGTGATTAGGTGTGTCAAGGCATCAATCAGGCGATCGCTTTCCATTGGGATAATGTCCCTCCCATGCATCACATCTTGAGTAACATGAAAATTAACTAATGTACCTAAAAAAATCCTCGCTGTTGCCTCTGGGTCACTAATATTCAGTTCCGGGTGAGCAGCCAAGTATTGATTGAGCGTTTCCAACATTGGTTTAATCATCGCCCGAACACAAATCTGAGTTAATTCTGGAAAACGACCAGATTCCCCAATTAGCACTCGCCAAAATGCAGAGTGTTCCTGGTCGTTATTCATTTGTTCTAATAATTTGGTTCCTAATTGGCGCAGTAGGATTTTTGGTTCTCCCTCCATAGGTTCCGCACCAAAGAGAGAGTTAAACTTCTGATGTGCCAAGGACTCGATCAGGACTTTAAAAAGTCCTTCTTTATCTTGAAAATGGCTGTAGACTGTCGCTTTAGAAACACCTGCTGCTACTGCTACCCGATCCATACTTGTACCAGCATAGCCATTTTGCAAGAACTCATGCATTGCCCCTTGCAAAATTTGCTCTACTTTATCAACGGAATGATCTCGATCAACTTCGTCGGTTTTAATGCGTACCATTTATTAATCATCCTCTCTTATAAACAATTTTAATAGATGCGGCAATTTACCCTACGCCATTAATCCCAGTTGTGGCAAGCATTCTGGTACATAAATGAAGGCAAACTGATTAAATTGAGAATTTTAGCTTTGTACTATTGACTAAACTACTCCGTTTAGTTTAGCATAAAATTGAACTGGACAGTTTAGTATGATTTGCTAATGGTAAAAGGTAAACAGTATGGTGCAGAACTGGAAATTAGAAGATTTAAAGTCTTCCCAAAATCTTTTGCGATCGCCCATTACACTAGCAGTAATTACATCTTTATTAATAGGTGGAGCTAGTGTTTATACGGTGCTAAAGTTTCAGGCTACCGCTAATGAAAAGCCAGCCACGCCAGTAGCTGTTCAACCAGTGGTAAAAACAGTTACAGCATTGGGACGCTTAGAACCAAATGGAGAAGTAATAAAACTGTCTGCAACTTCTTCGACTGAAGGAAGTCTGCTTCAAAAACTATTGGTGAAAGAAGGCGATCGCGTCAAGGCTGGACAAGTAATTGCAATTATGGATAGTCGCGATCGCTTGCAAGCAAGTTTAGTTGAAGCTCAAAAACAAGTTCAAGTCGCCAAATCCAACGTTGATAAGGTAAAAGCGGGAGCAAAACAGGGAGAAATTGGAGCAAAGCAAGCTGCTGTATATCGTCTGCAAGTCGAACTAGAGGGAAATATCAAAACTCAACAAGCCACAATTGCTCGCCTAGAAGCGGAATTGCAAGGACAACAACAGAGTTTACAAGCAACGGTGGCTCGCGTCGCAGCCCAAAAGCGAAACGCTCAAGTAGATGTGCAACGCTATGACGCTTTATACAAAGAAGGGGCTATTTCCAGTCAAGAAGCCGATCAAAAACGCCTGAGTGCAGAAACTTCTACTCAGCAGGTAATCGAAAACCAAGCCAACAAGACAAGAACTGTCGCTACTTTAGAACAGCAGATTAAGGAAGCCAAAGCTAACCGCAACCAAACCCTCGCTAGCTTGCAACAGCAGATTAACGAAGCCAAAGCCACGCTGAACCAAACGGCTGAAATTCGTCCTACAGATATTGCCAACGCCCAAGCAGAGGTAGACAGTGCTCAAGCTACTGTGCAAAAAATGCAAGCACAACTTGATCAAGCATACGTCCGCGCCCCCGAAGCGGGACAAATTCTGAAGATTAATACCCGAGCTGGAGAAACCGTTTCTACTGACGGGATTGTGGAATTAGGTCGAACCGACCAGATGTATGCAGTCGCAGAAGTTTACCAAAGTGATGTTAACAAAGTGCGATCGGGGCAACAAGTAAAGGTAATCAGTGATTCCCTCCCCGGAGAATTACAGGGAACCGTCGATTGGATGGGGATGCAGGTACAGCGACAAAATCTGATCAACAGTGACCCCTCTAGTAATATTGACGGCAGAGTAGTGGAAGTTCATGTGCGACTAAATCAGGCATCTAGCGCCAAGGCTGCCAAGTTTACCAATCTGCAAGTAAAGGCAGTGATAGAACTATGATTGGATTTATTCAACAACTGCGGCAGCGAACCCCTTTGGGATGGCTGCAACTGAGTCATGAAAAAAGCCGTCTGTTGGTGGCATTGGGAGGCATTGCTTTCGCTGATGTTCTCATGTTCATGCAGTTAGGGTTTCAGACTGCCTTGTTTGAAAGTAATACTAAGCTGCATCATAGTATACAGGCTGACATTTTCCTAATTAGTCCTCAAGCTCGTAACGTGTTAAATGCGTCCACTTTTACGCGGCGGCGACTGTATCAGGCAATGGATGTACAGGGGGTGAAGTCAGCAGAAGCAATGTATATCAACATTGTTGATTGGAAGAATCCTAAAACACGCCAAAAGACATCTGTGCTAGTTATCGGGATCAATCCTGAAAAGCAAGCCTTTGACTTACCGGATGTGAACAGCCAAATAGATCGGGTGAAGCTACCAGATACCCTGCTGTTCGATCGCGCCTCTAGAGGAGATTATAAAGAAGCGATCGCTCAAGTTGATCAAGGGAAACCTGTGACGACTGAAATTGACCGCCGGACGATTACCATTAGCGGCTTATTTTCAATCGGGGCTTCCTTTGCGGCTGATGGGAATTTGATTACCAGCGATCAGAATTTCTTGCGGCTATTTCCGAAGCGAGAAGCCAGCAGTGTCAGTTTAGGTTTGGTTCAACTAGAACCAGGCTATGACTTAAAACAGGTGAAAGCAGCTTTAGAATCTCATTTAGATAATGATGTTAAAGTGTTGACCAAAGCAGAATTTATCGAATTTGAAACAGATTATTGGAAAAAAAATACAGCCATCGGGTTTATCTTCAGCCTGGGTGTAGGAATGGGGTTTATGGTAGGCGTGATTATCGTCTATCAAGTTCTTTCTACAGATGTGAATTCCCATATAAAAGAATATGCCACATTCAAAGCAATGGGGTATAACAATCTCTACTTATTAGGTGTGGTGTTTGAAGAGGCGATAATTTTGGCAATCTTGGGCTTTATTCCCGGAGCGATCGCACCTTTAGGACTTTATCATTTAACTCGTAATGCCACCAATTTACCACTTTACATGACCCTAGCACGAGCCTTGACAGTATTAACGCTGACTATGATTATGTGTATAATTTCTGGTGCGATCGCCACTCGGAAATTACAGTCCGCCGACCCCGCAGATATGTTTTAGAAAATGGGCATTGGGCATGGGGCATTGGGCATTGGGATAATTAACAATTCCCAATCTAAAATCTAAAATCTAAAATCTAAAATTGCTATGCTTCCCGTTATCTCTGTTAAAAATCTCGACCATTACTTTGGTTCTGGTCAACTTCGTAAACAGGTTCTCTTTGATATCAACCTGGATATTAACGCTGGCGAAATTATTATTATGACGGGGCCTTCTGGTTCTGGTAAAACTACACTTCTCACCTTAGCAGGCGGCTTGCGTTCTGCCCAATCTGGCAGTTTGCAGATATTGGGACAAGAACTTTGTGGTGCTAGTACAGCACAACTTACCCAGGTGCGACGCAATAACGGTTATATTTTCCAAGCGCACAACTTGCACGGTAGCCTGACAGTACTCCAGAACGTCAGAATGGGCTTAGAAGTGCATAATAATATTTCGCCGGCAGAAATGAAAACTCGGTCAGCCGAAATGTTAGAGGAAGTAGGATTAGGGAATCGCCTGAATTATTATCCTGATGATTTATCTGGGGGACAAAAACAAAGAGTTGCGATCGCTCGTGCTCTAGTTGGTCGTCCTAAAATTGTCTTAGCGGATGAACCCACCGCCGCCCTTGACAGTAAATCGGGACGAGATGTGGTCAACCTGATGCAAAAACTAGCTAAAGAACAGGATTGCACCATTCTCTTGGTTACTCATGACAACCGCATTCTAGATATTGCCGATCGCATCGTCTACATGGAAGATGGCAAATTAGTAAATGACCGTGCTGTTGTTACAGCCAGTTAGGCTGGTTCTCCCCAAGATGTTTTATTACAATGCTTTTCAAGTAATTGAACTACACTACTCCCCAGTCCCCATTCCTCTTTACCTATTTGGCTCGAAAAATCGTCTCTGTGGTTTCACTAATGCCAATGTACCGACTCATCTGCTAGAGATTTGAAAGGTTTACTGTTATATAATAAATGCTTGCCAGAGTCTGGAGTGCATCAATTGTGGGCATCGATGCCGTCAAAGTAGGCGTGGAAGTCGATGTGTCAGGGGGATTACCGGGAATTGTTGTCTTGGGACTGCCAGATTCAGCGATTCAAGAATCCAGAGAAAGAGTCAAAGCAACGCTGAAAAATGCAGGTTTTGCCTTTCCCATGCGAAAAATTGTGATCAATTTAACTCCGGCAGATTTACGGAAAGAAGGCCCCTGTTTCGATTTGCCTATTAGTGTGGGAATTTTGGCGGCTTCTGAGCAAGTTAGCGCTGATTTGTTGGGGGATTATCTATTCTTGGGCGAAGTCTCTCTGGATGGCAGTTTGCGTCCGGTGGCTGGTGTTTTGCCGATCGCAGCAGCAGCCCAAAAGATGGGAATTGCAGGTTTAGTTATCCCTGCTGATAACGCCCAAGAAGCGGCAGTGGTTGAAGGCTTGGCTGTTTACGGCTGCAAACATCTGTCTGATGTGGTGGATTTTTTAAATAATCCGGGGCGTTACAAACCTGTGCAGATGGATAGCACAACGGAGATAGCAACAGTATCCTATCCTGGCGCAGATTTGCATGATGTGAAAGGACAAGCTCATGCGCGTCGGGCTTTAGAAATTGCTGCTGCTGGTGGGCATAATTTAATTTTTGTCGGGCCGCCTGGTAGTGGGAAAACTATGTTAGCACGGCGCTTACCAGGAATTTTACCGCCCTTGAGTTTTGCCGAATCTTTAGAAGTGACTCGCATCCATTCGGTGGCTGGTTTATTGAAAAATCGTGGTTCATTGGTACGCGATCGCCCTTTTCGCAGTCCCCACCATTCAGCATCGGGGCCTTCACTCGTTGGTGGCGGTAGCTTCCCTCGTCCTGGCGAAATCTCATTATCTCACAGGGGTGTGCTTTTTTTAGATGAACTCACGGAATTTAAACGAGATGTTTTAGAATTTCTGCGTCAGCCTTTAGAAGATGGCTATGTGACAATTTCGCGTACCAAATTATCAGTAACGTTTCCCGCGCAGTTTACTTTAGTGGCGAGTACTAATCCTTGTCCATGCGGTTACTATGGCGATACCATTCAACAATGTACTTGTTCTCCTCGTCAACGGGAGCAATATTGGGCAAAACTTTCTGGGCCGTTGATGGATCGAATTGATTTACAAGTTGCGGTGAATCGCTTAAAACCAGAAGAAATCACCCAACAACCTACGGGAGAAACATCAATATCAGTGCTACAACGAGTGCTACAAGCAAGCGATCGCGCTATTACTCGCTTCCAAGAAGAACCAAATCTGCGTTGCAATGCCCACATGCAGAGTCGTCATCTCCAGAAATGGTGTAAGTTAGATGATGCTAGTCGCAATTTATTAGAAGTAGCAATTAGAAAATTAGGTTTATCAGCAAGAGCCAGCGATCGCGTTCTCAAAGTAGGGCGGACTATTGCAGATTTAGCGGGAGACGATGAGTTAAAAACCAATCATGTAGCCGAAGCGATTCAGTATCGCACAATCGATAGAATGCAGTAGCAATCTTGTTATGATGCCTTAAGTCTGTTTAGGGTTGACGCAGATAGTTTGTGTTACCAGCAGCTAGAACAGCAAGGCTAAAGCTATGATTTTAATAAATGAGTGAGAGTCCAAACTTTATGGAAATCAATACTTTAGCAGAATCACAGACTGCAAATTTAAAAGTGAATATTTTGCTGGAAACTAGAGAAGATGGTAGCGCGATCGCATCTATTTTGGAACTTCCACAGTATCGTGTCGAAGCAGCAACTCGTGAACAGGCACTCTTGATGCTAAAGCAGCTTTTGGTTCAACGTATGGATAAAGTTGAAGTAATTCCGATGGAAATCAAATTACCTCAAACTGAGCAATCTCAAAGACCTTGGATGAAATTTGCAGGGGTATTTAAAGATGATCCAGACTTTGATGTAGTTCAGCAGTATATTCAAGAGTATCGTCAACAATTGGATGCTACTGAGAATGTAGATGATCCAGACTTTGACGTAGTTCAGCAGTATAAAGAGTATCGTCAACAATTGGATGCTATTGAGAATGTAGCGGATTCTGATACCCAGAGGGAAGCAAGTTGAGTCTTTGGATTCTCGATACTGATAGCGTTTCTCTTTTGCAGAGAGGAAATTTAGAAATTGCTCGTCGCCTAAACATTGTTAATGCTAGCGAAATAGCGATTACAATTGTCACTGTCGAGGAACAACTTCGTGGGCGATTTCAAGTCATTCGACGAGCGGCTGCTAATGATTTGGTTTCGGCTTATGAGAAACTACAGGTAACATTTGATAGTTTGAAAAGTTTCAATGTTTTAAGATTCACTGCTGAAGCACAGAAATTATATACGAATCTCCTACATCAAAAAATTAAAGTTGGTCGGCAGGATTTACGTATTGCTGCAATCGCTCTCTCAGTAAATGGAATTTTGGTTACACGGAACAATCGGGACTTTTGTCAAGTACCCAATTTAGTTTTGGACAATTGGACTTTGTAAATCCGTTCTTCAATCCGCACCATAGTTGTTATAAATGCCACCAATACTTTTAAAACATCCTCTAAAATGCAGGAGAAATTAACTGACCAATACGCTTGAGAATTTGCAAAACGTCGTACAGTTCTCTCGCGGATGCAAAGGGAGCAAAGACCCTTGAGAGGTCGTACTGTGGTGTATTTGTTTGCGTCACTTTCACAAATAAAATATCGTCTCCATTCGTCACCATCCCAAACACAGGTTTACTGAGGTTGGGGTTAGCCATCATATAAGCTAGGGCTTGCGGTACAGCCGCCCAAACTGACAGCGTGGTTTTTTTCGACTCTAAGACCATCACCCACAACTGATCTTGTAGCACTAAAACGTCAATCCGTCCGCGCAGTATTTCCTCGCCATCATCTAACACTAGTTCCACAGATGATTCAGCCTTAATTCTAAAAGGAGGATCGTAAAATCCAGAGAGTGCAAGTATTGGTGACACCAACAACAATATGACTGTCCCTTCTAGTAAATCACCTCCGGCACGGTGATAGAGATACCTGCGCCGCACGACATCCACAGAGGCTTTTTCCGCTTCCGTAATTTCAGACAATTCCTCATACCACTCTGGAAAAAACTGCTGGTCTTCAACACGGACAAAACCGAATCGATTTTCTGCATCCTGAAGAGTGGTAATTGCTTCTGTAATTGCTGCCGTCTGTGTCATTGCTTCTAGGTAAAAATTGCTTTGCGACATTATCAACATCACCACATCTTTATTATCGCCAATTAGCGCGACGCCGAATAGCCCGTCGTAGACATCGCATTGTCATCTGACTATAAAATTCTAAATTCATCCTCCAGGACGCTGCACAAACTCCCTTGGATGGATGCGGTTACTTAATAAATAAGTATCCAATATATCAGTAACTAAGCCATATCCTCTAAGGAGACTGATTGGATGAATTTGCAGGCGATTTGGAAGTTATTACAAGAAACATTCAAAGAATGGAGTGAGGATAAAGCCTCACGGTTAGCGGCGGCGTTAGCTTATTACACGATTTTTTCTATTGCCCCGTTGCTAATTATTGTAATTGCGATCGCCGGGGCAGTATTTGGAGAAGAAGCCGCAAGGGGTCAAATCGTTGGACAAATTCAAGGTTTAGTCGGCCCAGATGGCGCAAAATATATCCAAACAGCCATTCAGAATGCTAACAAACCACAAACAGGAGCGATCGCTTCTATTATTAGTGTTGTAGTTCTGCTAGTGGGTGCTACTGGTTTATTTACCGAGTTACAAGATTCCTTAAACACGATTTGGGAAGTAAAACCAAAACCCGGACGGGCGATAAGTAACATTATTCGCCTACGCGTTTTGTCCTTTGCAATGGTGATCGGGATTGGCTTTTTACTTTTAGTTTCTCTGGTAATTAGTACGGCGTTAGCAGCATTAGTTACATACTTTAGCAACTTGATACCAGGTGTAGATTTCCTCTGGCAATTTCTCAATTTCATCGTCTCTTTTGCCATCACTACGTTCCTGTTTGGACTCATTTTTAAAGTTCTACCAGATGTCAAAATTGCTTGGAGTGATGTTTTAATTGGAGCGGCTCTCACCTCCTTTTTGTTCTCTATTGGGAGATTTTTATTAGGACAGTATTTAGGTAATGGCAGTTTTGGTTCAGCTTATGGTGCTGCTGGTTCATTGGTAGTGATTTTAGCTTGGGTTAACTATGCTGCACAAATTCTTTTCTTCGGTGCAGAGTTTACCCAAGTTTATGCCAGAAGGTACGGAAGCGGCATAACCCCAACTAAAAATGCCATACCTCTCTCTGATAATACAAAACATAATGGTACGAATCCAACGGAGCAATCAAAAAAGCCATCTTCTCGCTTTATTAATCGCTTATTCCAGTCTTTCAAAAAGCCCAAGCGCTTAAAACAGAAAAGAAAAAACCAGCGATTTTAATCCCTAATTGTTGGAGGTTTATATTTTTAAATCTGATATAGATTAAAGTATTTAAGTAGGTAGGCGTAATTAAATCTAAGATCAAACCTCACCCTCAATCCCTCTCTTTACTAAGGAGAGGGAAGCCGGAGGCAGGGTGAGGTTTTATATTTAATTTGACCCACTTACTTAACCTCTAAGGAAAGTCAGTTTGATGAAATAAACCACATAGAATCATAAATAATTAATCTGGGTTTATGAATAACCTGATACTGGATTTTTTCCAGAAATATATTGAAAAGGAAGAAAATCAGTGCTAATGGAAAAATGGTTTTTCATCAATTGGCAAGCAATCTTTATTCCTAGCATCAGCGTCTTTGAGTTGATTATCCGTGGGTCGCTGGTATATTTAGCGCTGTTCTCAGTGCTACGCGTGCTTCCTAGCCGACAACTAGGAACACTAGGAATAACTGATTTACTCGTAGTTGTGCTATTTGCTGAAGCTGCCCAAAATGCTATGGCAAGTAATTATACATCGATTACTGAAGGCGGTATCCTGGTAGGAACTGTGATTTTTTGGAGTTACTTGCTGAACTGGTTAGGCTACAAAATACCCCAGTTCCAACGTTTTCTGAATCAGCCACCGCTGCTATTGGTAAAAAATGGTCGGATGATTCAGCGTCATTTGCAACGAGAGTTAATTACAGACGATGAGTTGATGAGCAAGTTACGTCAGCAAGGTGTGGAATTTTTAGCAGATGTGAAGTTTGCATATATGGAGGCTGACGGTAGAATTAGCATTATCACCCTGGATTCAAAAACTAGTTCCGTCCCTGAGCAAAAAGCAGCACTAAAAAGTGATCTACATTAATTAGACTGTAGAATATGACGGTTGTATTCTGTGCCGAACTGTGATTGAGCGTTATACTTTGCCCGAAATGGCTAATCTGTGGAGTGAAGCCTATAAGCTAAAAACTTGGCTGCAAGTCGAAATTGCTGTTTGTGAAGCTCAAGCTGAACTGGGTTACATTCCATCTCAGGCGGTTGAGGAAATTAAGGCTAAGGCAGATTTTGACCCGAAGCGGGTGCTGGAAATTGAGGCTGTAGTCCGCCACGATATGATCGCTTTCTTGACAAATGTTAACGAATATGTAGGTGATGCCGGACGCTATATTCACCTGGGTTTAACCAGTTCGGATGTTTTGGATACAGCTTTAGCACTGCAATTGGTTGCCAGCCTGGATATATTATTGCAACGTCTGGAAGATTTGATTCAGGTAATTCGCCACAAAGCACGGGAACATCGTCATACAGTGATGGCTGGTCGATCGCATGGTATTCACGCTGAACCGATTACTTTTGGTTTCAAACTAGCTGGCTGGTTAGCAGAAGTGTTGCGACACCAAGAACGCTTGAGAATTCTCCGTGAAACGATCGCTGTGGGTAAGATTTCTGGTGCAGTGGGAACCTATGCTAACGTTGAACCGCGTGTAGAAGCGATCGCTTGCCAAAAACTCGGACTTAAACCCGATACGGCCTCAACGCAAGTTATTTCCCGCGATCGCCACGCCGACTATGTGCAACAATTAGCATTGGTAGCCGCATCCATCGAACGTTTTGCTGTAGAAATTCGTAATCTGCAAAAAACAGACGTTCTGGAAGTTGAAGAATTCTTCGCCAAAGGTCAAAAAGGTTCCTCGGCAATGCCACACAAGCGCAATCCCATCCGTTCGGAGCGGCTAACGGGAATGGCGCGACTCGTCAGAAGTCATGCGGGTGCAGCTTTGGAAAACGTTGCTCTCTGGCATGAAAGGGATATTTCCCATAGTTCTGTAGAACGGGTAATTTTACCAGATGGTTGCACTTTGACGCATTTTATGTTGGTAGAAATAACCGATTTGGTGAAAAACCTATTGGTCTATCCTGAAAACATGGAACGAAATCTCAACTGCTATGGCGGCGTTGTATTCAGCCAAAAAGTGCTACTTGCTTTAATAGACAAGGGAAGCCAGCGAGAGGAGGCTTATGCGATCGTTCAAGAAAGCGCTCACGCCGCTTGGAACAAGCCGGAAGGCAATTTCCAGGATTTAATTAGCAAAGACCCTCGCGTTAGCCAAAAGTTGTCCCCAGCAGAACTAGAGGTCTGTTTTGACCCCCAGCAGCATCTCCAACATTTAGAAGAGGTTTACCAACGGTTGGGTATTTAGGATTAATTTGCTTGTAGTGAGCGCTTAAGCGCTTACTACTAACCTGTTACTCAAAAAATACGCAAATTTTTTGAAATACCAAAAATCTTTAGTATCCCATTGGTGAAGATTGTCAGTTTGGTGCTGGAATTTTTGCCAGCCCTGGGTAGTATAAATAACAAATATCTACTTGTTTATTAGTGCTTCGAGTGCCTTGATGATTGAAATCCTAGCCACACTTTCAGCCTCTGCGGCAGCAGGAATGAGAATAGGTACACCTCTGCTGATCATTGGATTGTTGCAGGGTAGTAACTTGTGGTCACAAGTTCCAATTTTATCTCACATTTCTCCACCAATATTATTAGGCTGCCTCACCAGTTGGTCGTTAATTGAATTATTAGCCTCAAAAAAGCTCCGGGGGCAAAGATTGTTACAACTAGTTCAGTTATTAATGTCTCCCCTGGTGGGAGCAATTATGGGGTTAGCAGTAGCTACCGCAACAGCAACGCCAAACTGGCTCATTGCCTTAATTGGGGGTTTGTTAGCTTTGGTACTCCAGCTAGTTCAAGTTGGTTGGTTCTATCGCTTACGCGGCTTACCCTTGTGGGCAGTCTTTCTTCAAGATACCTTGTGTGTTGCTCTAGTATTTTTTGCCTTTGGTGCTCCCTGGCAAGGAGGATTAATTGCTTTAATACTGCTCTGGTTTGCAGTTCGTAGCGCCAAGCAGTGGTATGACTGGTATCACAAAGGTAGGGGGCATAGGGCATAGGGCATAGGGCATAGGGCATGGGGCATGGGGCATGGGGCATGGATGATATCATGTCCGCTTGATTGCTTATTAAACCCAAAGAACCCCACCCCGCCAAAGCTATGCTTTGTCTCCCTGCCCCTAATCCCCAGAGGGGGCCCCGAGTTCCCCGCTTGCGGGGAGGGGTTGGGGGTGGGGTTCTTTTATTATGGGTAATCTGGCGGACATGATATGACGAGTGAGATGAGTGAGCATGGGAAGTAGGGGCAGCAAATGGGCAATTGCGCTAGGTTTTTCGCCTCTGCCCAATGCCCAATTCCCAATTCCCAATCCCCAATCCCCAATCCCCTTTACTGCAAAAGTCCAATCATATGCAAGAAGCCGTGACCGGTAATTAGCTCGATGATTAAGGCAATGAAGCCCAGCATGGCAATTCGACCATTCCATACTTCAGCGCTAGTAGTCAAACCCCATTCCCAACGCTCTTGGGGGTACATCTTTACCATTTTTTTCATTTGGGCAGCTTGCGAAAGCTTGAAACTGGGGTTTTTCAGGGCATCAATCACTAAGTCTGCCAGTGCATTAATAAATACCGGATGGGTGTTGGGAGCCGGAACGCGACGGAAGTTGTGAATTCCTGATTTTTCTGCTACTTCCCGATACTCAATATCAATTTCTTGTAGTGTTTCAATATGCTCTGAGACAAAACTGATAGGCACGACAGCTAAATCTTTCACGCCTTGTGCGCCTAGTTCTTTGAGGGCATCCTCAGTATAGGGTTGGAGCCATTCTACTGGGCCGACGCGACTTTGGTAAGCTAAGGTGTGGACATTGGGCCGATTGAGGGTCTGCATAATCAGGGCAGTACATTCCTCAATTTCTTGCTGGTAAGGGTCGCCAGCCTCTTCAACGTAGCTTTTGGGAACGCCGTGAGCACTGAAGAAAATATGAACCTCATCTGGATTAGGAAACTGTTCGAGTTCCTGAGCTACGAGTTCCGCCATTGCTTGGAGATAACCTGGTTGTTTGTACCAAGAGGGAATGACGGTGTAATCAATGCGTTGAAATTTTGGGTCTTCTTGCCAAAGCTTTTCTAAAAGCCGGAAGCTGGAACCACTGGTACTGATAGAAAACTGGGGATAGAGTGGTAAAATTACCAGGTGTTCTATATTATCTTGGGTGATCTGTGCGATCGCTTCTTCTGTATAGGGATGCCAATAACGCATTCCTACGTAAATATTGGCTTCTTGTCCCAAATAACCTAACTGTTCTTTTAGGGCTTGTCCTTGCGCTTCTGTGATCCGCCGCAGTGGGGAACCACCACCAATTTGCTTATAATTCTCTTGAGATGTTCTGATTCGCCGCGAGGCAATAAACCAGGCTAGGGGCTTTTGCAACCAGCGAAACGGTAGGCGAATAATTTCCGGATCGGAAAATAGGTTATACAAAAACGGCCCGACATCTTCTAGCTTATCGGGACCACCGAGATTGAGTAATAAGACGCCTACACGACCCATAGCAGTTACTTTCCCCCAATCTTTTCAGATTTTTTACTAATGTTAACAATATATCTTTATTAAATATAAAGCTTAATAGCAAGGAAATATGCAATGGCAACAATTTTAAGAGATTGGAGTTACCGCTATCAGTGGCTATATGATGGCATTTCTCGTTTAGCAGCCTTAAGTGTAGGTGGTGAAGCCCGTTTTCGGCAACTTGCTTTGCAAGGCTTAACAATTGACTCAGATACTCAGGTCTTAGATTTATGTTGCGGCAGTGGTCAAACAACGCAATTTTTGGTAAATTTTTCACAAAATGTAACAGGATTGGACGCCTCACCCAAGTCTTTGCAACGGGCGCGGCACAATGTACCATTAGCTTCCTATGTCGAAGCTTTTGCCGAGGAAATGCCATTTGCAGATAATCTGTTTGATGTGGTGCATACCAGCGTCGCCCTACACGAGATGCAGCCTCAGCAATTGCGTAAAATTATTAGTGAAGTTTATCGGGTGCTGAAACCAGGAGGGGTATTTACGCTGGTGGATTTTCACGCTCCGACAAATCCGATATTTTGGCCTGGGGTATCAATGTTTTTGTTGTTATTTGAGACAGAAACAGCTTGGCAATTGTTGAAAACTGATTTGTCTGAGTTGTTAACTGAGACTGGTTTTGAAGTGAGTAAATTAACTTTATATGCAGGTGGTAGTTTGCAAGTGATACAGGCGAATAAGTAAAGTATACCGCCTGAACAATAGCAGGTTAGATACCTGCTACATCAATGAAATAGGGATAATTGTTATATTCAAATTAGCATGATGAAATTTTGAGGTTAATAAAAATGACACAGGAATTAATAGACCTCAGAACTTGTATCCAAGATGGACGTTACGCAGATGCCTTGGCAATTGTAGATGAACTAGAAGGCATGAGTAAAAAGGCAATTTTGCGGCAGATTAAATCATTTTTAAGAATTCTGCTGATTCATCTGATTAAAAATCAAGTAGAAAAACGATTAACAAATTCTTGGGTTGCTTCTATTCGCAACGCCATCCGCGAAATTAAAGAAGTGAATTTGAAAGACAATAAAACATCTTATTATGTCAATTCAAACGAATGGGAAAATTTCATAGAGGAGGAAGTTATTGAAGATGCGATCGCTGATGCCAGCGATGAAGTAATGAATGGGGCATATAATCAATTCCAACTGGCTGAAATGGTAGATAGAAACCAGATAACTCAGACTGCTTCGAAGTTTTTGGCGCTAACTTATTCCTATTCAGCTAAGGAGTTACCCGCAGTTGTGGCAGAAACTTTAACTCAGCTACCCGGTGGAGAAGATTGGAAAGCAGGTAGGCGGTAAAAAAATGACACAGGAATTAATAGACCTCAAAAAGAGTATTTTGGAAGGACGTTACGCAGATGCCTTGGCAATTGTTGATGAATTAGAAGGCATGAGTAAACAAGCTATTCTGCGGAATATCCAAGCTTATTTAAGGATTCTGCTGATTCATTTGATTAAGAACCAAGTAGAGCAGCGATTAACAAATTCTTGGGTTGCTTCTATTCGGAATTCGCTTATAGAAATTAAGAAACTTAATCTCAAAGACAATAAAAAATCCTATTATATCAATTTAAACGAATGGGATACTTATATTGAAGATGAAATAGAAGTAGCAGTGCCTGATGCCAGTGTAGAAGTTTTAAATGGAATTTACAATGAATTCCAACTTACTGAAATGGTAGATAGAAACCAGATTATTCAGACGGCTTTGAAGTTTTTGGCGCTAACTTATTCCTATTCAGTTAAGGAGTTACCCGCAGTTGTGGCTGAAACTTTAACTCAGCTACCCGGTGGAGAAGATTGGAAAGCAGGTAGGCGGTGAAAAAATGACCCAGGAATTAATAGACCTCAAAAAGAGGATTTTGGAAGGACGTTATGCAGATGCCTTGGCAATCGTAGATGAATTAGAAGGCATGAGTAAACAAGCTATTCTGCGAAATATCCAAGCTTATTTAAACATTCTGCTGATTGATTTGATTAAGAACCAAGTAGAACAACGATTAACTGGTTCATGGGCTAATTCCATTCGTAATTCAATCCGAGAAATTAAAAAACTGAATATCAAAGATAATAAAACATCTTATTATATTAATTTAGATGAATGGGAAAATTTGATAGAAGAGGAAATTATTGAGGATGCGATCGCTGATGCTAGTGAGGAAGTGATGAACGGTAAATTTACTCGCTCTCAGTTGTCTGCGATGCTAGATAAAAACCAGATTTTAACTACAGCTACTAGTTAACTGGCTTTAACATATACTTATTCGCCAAAGGAATTACCAGCGATTATGGATGATTATCTCAGTCAATTAGCTGGTGGTGAAGATTGGATAAATCGGGAAAAATGAGGCGATCGCTGGGGAGCATCTCACCTTTGCAAATATACCAGGCGATTAGAAATCGCGGCTACACAAACGAAGTTCGCCTACGCGGACTCAAAGAATTTGAAACCCACGGAGGTGGGTTTTGTCTGTATAGCCGCGAATTCCATTCGCCAGGGCAGGCGTGTTTTTACACTATACTTATCTTGTGGACGTTTCAATCCCTAATAGGGATTTTGATGAATTGCAATCAAGGATGAAATTACACTGCCTAAAAAGATGTCTAAGTTTCAATCCCTAATAGGGATTTTGATGAATTGCAATGTATGGAGTTGAAAGACTGCCCTGTAATTCAGGAGTTTCAATCCCTAATAGGGATTTTGATGAATTGCAATTATTTGCATCAAATTTACTTGCACCTGAAATAGTGCGTTTCAATCCCTAATAGGGATTTTGATGAATTGCAATCATGCAAAGCTGCTGTGATCTCGCTCCCCAACGCCTGTTTCAATCCCTAATAGGGATTTTGATGAATTGCAATCCGATGCCATTCCCTGTAATGCTGGCATTGCTGAGTTTCAATCCCTAATAGGGATTTTGATGAATTGCAATCAAACTCGTGTGTTATCTTTTTAGGCATGAAAATTTTAGTTTCAATCCCTAATAGGGATTTTGATGAATTGCAATTTCCCTTGTCCTGTGGCTACTGCTGTTTTAATTTGGGTTTCAATCCCTAATAGGGATTTTGATGAATTGCAATCAATTTTTCAAAGCGCCGCCGCAAATTTATCGCAACTGCCACCGTGGCGACGGGTTTTGCCCTCGCAGTCCAACCCATTTCTGCCGAAGCCATCACCACCGACGCCAAGGGGTTGGTAGCTGGTGCGGTGAAAATTCCTGTTAAAGATGGGGAAATTCCTGCCTATAGAGCAGCACCTGCCACTGGTGAAAATTTCCCTATCGTCCTGGTACTTCAGGAAATATTTGGTGTACATGAGCATATTCAGGATATCACCCGGCGCTTTGCCCACTTGGGATATTTGGCGATCGCACCCGAATTATTTGCGCGTCAAGGCGATGTCTCGAAGTTAAGCAGCGTAGACGAAATTCGCCCAATTGTCGCCAAAGTGCCAGATGCCCAAGTGCTATCTGATCTCGATGCCACAGTAGACTGGGCGGTGAAATCAGCTAAGGGTAATGCCGATAAATTGGCAATTACAGGCTTCTGCTGGGGTGGCCGGATTATCTGGTTGTATGCAGCACACAATCCCAAGGTGAAGGCAGGTGTGGCTTGGTATGGACGACTTGTAGGCGATGCTACCGAACTTCAGCCCAAATATCCCATTGATATTGCATCAAAACTGACAGTCCCGATTCTGGGACTCTACGGCGGCAAGGATACGGGTATTCCCTTAGATACAGTAGAGCAGATGCGCGATCGCCTCAAATCCAGCAGCAGCAAATCTGAAATTATCGTCTACCCCGATGCACCCCACGCATTTTTTGCCGATTATCGCCCCTCCTACCGCGAGAAAGAAGCTAAGGAAGGTTGGAAACGTCTCCTGGCATGGTTTAAGGAGCATGGCGTCTAAATCTGCGGAACAAAAAAAAGCCTCCTGGTATGGGAGGCTTAAAAGTTAGCGGAGAAAACTTGTTAAACTACGGCCTTGCAGCGATCGCTCCTCCTAATGCAGAGAAAACTGCGGATACGGATGCTGTGGCAAATAGCCACCATGCGGCTGTAGCTGCGGCTTTGCGGGTTTCTTCAGCTTGCCGCTGTGCTTGATGCTTCACCTGTTCTAGGCGGCGTTGGGCTTCTTGCTGTATGCGTTCTGCACGTTGCAATACTGTGTTACGGGCCCGTTCAATTTGGTCGATGATGCCGTTGGCATCTTCCTCAGAGATGTCTTCACGAGAACTCATAATTGCCACCAGAGTCTCACGATCAAAAGAAGATAGGCGATCGCGCAGGGCATCAAACCCCGCCTGGGGATCGTCAAAAAATGTGCGAACATCACGCTTGATATTATCGTAATTGAGTTCCGGGCGATCCAGGGAGTTGAGATAGTTACGGATGCGGCCGAAAACCCCATCAATTGCATCTTGAATGCCTCGTTGGATGTTCCGCACTTGTTCTACAAATTGATCCTTTACGGACACCATGTTATCGGCAATTCGCGCCGCTTCTTCATCGGAAATATCTTCCCGAATTTTCAGCAGGGCGATGATCGTAGAACGGTCAAAATGGGAAAGGCGATCGCTAAAAGTTTCCACCCCAACTCGCGGATCGTGCAACAATAATTGCAGGTCGCGTTTAATACCTTCAGGATTGAGTTCTTCTTTGCCAGTTTGGCGTAGATACTCTTCCAGATAACCTTTGAATGTTTCCACTCTTTGCTGTGTGCGGGTAGCTAAACGACGAGGCGCACGCACAAAGTTACGAATCGAGTTTTGCGTGGAATCAATGATTTCATTGACTTGTTCTTCACTCAAGTCTTGGCGTTGACTGAGCAACTTCACCAGTGTATCCCGGTCTACCTGCGACAACCGACGGCGTAGTGCTACGGCTCCCTCTTTGGGATTTTCAAACAATCTGGTTAAATCTCGTTGAATACCTTCTGGATTCAGTTCTTGTTTACCAGTATTCCGCAGGTAATCTGCGATCGTGGTACTAACAGAGTCGTATTGCTCTTTGGCTTTATCTACTACAGCTTGGGGTGTGTGGCGAATACTATGCCACGACTCCTCAGCAGCATTGATGGCTTGATTAACTTGATCTTCACTCAAATCTTCCCGTTGACTCAACAATTGTACCAAGGTATCGCGGTCAAAGCGAGACAACCGCGCCCGAATTGAGGTAATTCCAGCTTGAGGATCTTCCAGCAGCTTTTTGAACTCCGCGCGGATGGCATCAGGATTCAGTTCTGATTTCCCTGTATTACGCAGATATGATTCTACATTCAACCACAGGGTTTCTGCTTGATATTGTGCCTGTTCTGCTAATCCTTTGGATTCTACCAAGACGCGATCGCGTTGTTTTTCCAACTCATCGAGAATGCTGTCTACTTCATATAGCTGGACATCATTACGTTGCAGCAATATCTCCCGCATTTCCTGGCGTGTAACCTGCGCTAGTCGCAAGATCAGGGTTTCATAATCTGCCTCTGGGTCTTGCAACAGTGGTCTAAAATTCTGCTCAACGCCTTCGGCTGTCAAATCTGCTTTCGGGGTAACGAGCAGATAACTTTCCACTCCCCGTTGCAAGTCTTGGACTATCTCTCTTTCTTCAACAGCTGTCACTGTCACCAACACCTCTTTGCGGACAGCTTCTAGCTGATTTGCAATGCGCTGAATTTGGGCTTGGGTAAGTAGTCCTCGCTGTTGCAGGATGTTGACAAAATCGTTCCGGGATAGTCGTTCTACTTCTCTTTTGACTATTCCTGAGTCAGCAGCTGGATCGTAGATGACATCACGAAATTCCTGAGCGATTTTTTCCTGACTCAGTTGCCAAGCATAAGTGTTGTACAGGTAGTTTTCGACATCAGCCCGAATTGGGCTATAGGGTTGCGATGGTGTTGGCAATCCTAGCTTATCGGCTTGTTGAGTGACTTTATCTTTGGCAGTGGTGAGGCTACCCAAGATTTTTTCCACATCCAAATCAGGCAAATCTGTCCGTCCCAACACAGTGGCGGTTAAGGCAGATAGTCCTTGCTGGAGTGTACTTTGAATTAGCCCTGGAGCCGCCTTTTGGTCAGCTTGTTTGGAATCACGCTTTTCTGCTACTAACCGATCCAGCTTGGCGTTGAGTTCATCTGTCTTGCTTTGTCCTGCTGGAACTGATTTCAGATAATCCATTAACTCAGCCAGACGGTCTGGGGTGGGTGATTGCTGACTCACCACTTGCTGCCAAACTTTATACAACGTATCAGCAATGCGGCTAACGTCTTTTTTAGAAAGGTCGGTGCGACTACTGACTAACTCGATAAACTTTTGGCGGTCGATGTTGCGAATATCTGAAGTCCCAGCGATCGCTTTTAATTGCGGATCGTTGAGTAAATTTTCAAAGTCACCCCGAATTTTCGACAAATCTAGCTCTGGGGGACGGAGCTTTTCTAAGTAATCTTCTATGTTCTCCCGGATACTTGTAGGGTCGATGGCGCTCCCTAGTTCCCGACGGATAGCGCTAGCGGCAGCTTCAGCCGTCGCTACAACTTGGTTATTGACAGCTTTTGCGCCCAGTGCGGCGGTGGCTGTCCCCATAATCGCCTGAAACCCAGAAGTTGCCGTATTGACGACTGAGCCAATTAAGGAACCTACGGTGGTGGAACTTACCCAAACGAGGATTAAAAAGTAAGCACCCCAAATTACCAAGCCGAGAATCGCTCCCAATGCTGGGTCTAAGATTACAAGGCTCAATTTCACCGCCAGAAAAGAAGCGATTAATAAGGCGATCGTCACAGTGACTAATGTCCAAATCCCCACTGCGGTGCCGATTTTGCGAATGCTGCCGCCCAAACTTCCGACTTCCCCAGAATCTGAATCCGAGTCAGATGAGTGCCCCAGGTAGGAAATACCGGCTGCAAGGGAGAGATTAGTTAGAACTAATTGGAAAGCAAAGGCTAGGATCACGCCGGAGATTAAAGCCACAAAAAAGCGCGGCCCGGAAGTGAGAACCGATGCCTGTGCTGGCGTGACGTTTGAGGTATCTACTGGAACCTGTGCTAACCACAATAGTGGTTTGTAGAGTCCCACCATGATTTCCGTACTTTGGAACATTGTATTTCCTTCTTCTAAGTTTTAATTTAGGGAATTAAGAATTTCTTGAGAAGCAACTCTTAGTATGTATTTATGTCTGTATCTATGGCAATACCTAACTCTGTTTAGCTCAGAATCGTGGAATTTAGCTGTTTAAAGCATCTCTCCAAAGGCTGAAAACTGTATCCAGCAAAAGATATAAATTTTATTATCTAACTGTAAAACTGTTCAGTATGAAGTGAAAAAGCTGGCTAATTCTTGGCTGCCGCTTTTTAATTTTAATTGCTTAATCACAAGGATTGATTTTTCTGTAATTTATAGTTTAATTCCTAAAAAGTTACATTTCTTTATGTTTTTATTTTTATCACCCTCTCAGGGTGGATTTGTTTGCACCAATATGTGTTGATTATGTGCCTGTAGTTTGTGCCTACAGGCAGAAAGCAGTTTAGTTATTAATCGCTATATTAAAGTTAACAAACGAATTGTTAAGGATAACAAAGATGGCAACTTGTTCTTCCAGACAGAGATTTGTCAATAATTGCAATTCTGTTTGGCTGGACACCTCAAGCCAAAATCTGCAACTGTCGTTTAGCAATCATTGGCTTTCTTGCCTATTTACTTTGGGATTTAGCCGGCTATAGCGTCCTGCACGACGTTTTATATCTGACTGGCTACTAGAAATTAAACACCTAAAAAGCTACTAAATTTTGGAGAAAAAAATGGCAACTCAAGAAACTCGGCCTTCTACTGATTTACCATCTGTTGCAGCATCATACAACGGTGTAGATCGCAATGCATTTTTGTTTGGTTGGACTCCCCAAGCCGAAATTTGGAATGGTCGCTTGGCAGCTATTGGCTTTCTTGCCTATTTACTTTGGGATTTAGCTGGTTATAGCGTCCTGCGCGACGTTTTGCATCTGATTGGCTACTAGAAATTAAACACTTAAAAAGCTACTAAATTTTGGAGAAAAAAATGGCCATTAAAGAAACTCGTTCTTCTACTGATTTACCACTCGTTGCACCTGAATACAACGGCGTAGATCGCAATGCATTTTTGTTTGGCTGGACACCTCAAGCCGAAATTTGGAATGGTCGCTTGGCAGCTATTGGTTTCCTTGCCTATTTACTTTGGGATTTAGCTGGTTATAGCGTCCTGCGCGACGTTTTACATCGGATTGGCTACTAGAAACTAAACACCTAAAAAGCTACTATATTTTGGAGGAGAAAATGGCCACTAGAGAAACTCGCTCTACTGACAATTCTTAACTCCTCGATAATCTCGATTTTGGTAGGCGGAAGCAAAATCGAGAATTTTTTCATAGATAGAATCGCCAAGAAATGTCATGACACTGAGGATTGCTTGGCAGTTTTTCACATCCTACCTCCCGAAGTTTAATTGGTTGCATATAGCAATCCGATTTGATTGCGTGAAAAAATCTAAGTATGTGTAGGGGAGCCAGTGCGTTGCGGAGGTTCCCTCCGTTGTAGCAACTGGCGTTGTGTTATCGCCGAGAGTACGGCACCCTACGTCTATTTCAAAAATCAAATATGAGTCCTATAGTAGCGAAAAAAGTCACCTAAAACTAGGTGACTTTTGTATGATTACAATTTGATCCAAATTACTGAAATTGTGAACAGCGATTATTCATCAATACAACTAGGAATACCCAAAACTGCACAGGGAAAATTAGAACCTAGTGCCTCAATCATCGGATGATTGACAGAGTTGCAACCTAGAAAGAGAATATCGGCAGCTTCTGATTCAACAACCTTCTTAATTTGTGTGGAAATGTAGCCAAACCGCAAATGAGATTTGAAAGAACCCTGCCATTCTTCAGCTAAACTTCGGGCTTGCCAGAGAATTATATCTGCTTGTTGCAGAGGAGTTACCACTGTCTGCAATTTGGGTTGAGTTAATACCAGTGTGACAGACTTTGATACTTCACTGACTTGACATTCCAATGAAGGCTGTGGTTCTGGAAAGTTCAAGATGTTTGGATGCTGGCTGCTTTGATTGTCTTCTACGACATAAACGGCTTGAACTGTGACTTGTGCATTGGTGGCTAAACGCGTTTGATGGGCAATCCAAAAGGCAATATCTAGTGCCGTATGACTATTAGGAGATGCGTTATAGGCAACAATTAAGTTAACTGCTTTTGCTCTTTGAGGTTTTTTAGAAAAAGGTTTTTTTGGTTCTGGCAACAATACCATTTGTTCAATTAAATCATTTCGACCTGTGGCACTTTGCAGACGTGCTAACATTGGCTTAATTTGCACAGCTTTACTTCTCCCAATGAAATGAATTAACAATGAGAAGCAGGGCGACCAATTTTAGATTTTAGATTTTGGACTTCGGATTTTAGATTGAGTGACGATAGGCAAAATCTCAAATCTGAAATCAGTCAAGGAAACCCCAATAATAACTGTATTACAGCCAAAGTCTTGGGGGTTCCTTCCATTGCCTACGGAGTTAGCTGACGGGCTAAGACTGGAAGGTGTCTCTCGTAAGATTAGCCCCAAACATTGGTTCCTCCGTTCCAAATCCAGCTTTCATGAATTTGAATTAGGCTACCCACTAAAAAAAATGATAATCTAATTTACTCGTCTTGGGCAAAATATCGCTCAAGGAAATTTAGGGCGTGGTTGCGGAGTTCAAAATATTCTTTTGAGTTTCGCATGGCGGCGCGAGCCTCTTTCAGAGGAGCTTCTCCTGACGGAGACGCTTTGCGAACGCTAACGCATGGATGCTCAAAAGGAACTTCTAATATCTCCCCTATACTAGCAGCCCGGCCATTGGTCATCAAGACGATGCGATCGGACATATAAATTGCTTCATCTACATCGTGGGTAATCATCATCACTGCTCGCCGATTATTTTCCCAAATATCCAATACCTGCCGTTGCAATTTGCCACGAGTTAGCGCATCTAGTCGCCCCAAAAGGTTCATCCATCAGCAACATTTTGGGACGAATTGCTAAAGCTCTGGCAATACCTACTCGTTGTTTCATACCTCCAGAAATTTCATCAGGATATTTGTCAGCCGCCGCCGTCAAGTTTACCATTGCCAAGTGTTGATTTACAATGCTGATTTTTTCAGCTTTATTAGCATTTTTTAACACTTAATCCACGGCTAAACGGATATTTTCTCGCACTGTTAACCAAGGTAACAGCAAATAGTTCTGAAATACCATCATCCTTTCGGCTCCTGGCTGACGAATTTCTTGTCCATCTAGCCGGACTGAGCCGGAAGTAGCTTTTTCTAAACCAGCTACTATCTTTACTAGGGTTGATTTGCCACAACCTGAGTGACCAATTACAGAAATATATTCATCTTCACCAATCGTCAGATTAACCCCATCTAAAACTACAAAGTTATCTTTATCAGGTGTCGGATAAGACTTGACTAAATTTTCAATTTCTAAAAATCCAGGGCGGGACATAACTTCGCTCTGGGTATTAATAGGTAATGAGGTATATTCCATCATCAAATGCTCCCGAAATAATTTAGTCATCAGTCAATATTTAAACTTGGGATTTAAGACATGAAAAAGTTAGTGGGAGCGTTAGCCCTGATGGCAAAACTATTCAGATAACCCACAGGATCGGTGGGGTCGAAGCCTTTCTTATCTATAAATACTTCTGGTGGTTCGACCTTGTAATCATCATTAGGACACTGAATGCCCAATACCGCCCGTGAGCATTTCCACAGCGACAATTACTAGCCAAGCTATCCCTAAACTAATTCGTAAACCTGTAAAAATATCCGGCAAACTTGCAGGCCAAATGATTTTTGTAATTCGTCGCCAACGGGGCATTTCCAGCACTCGTGCCACATCTAAATAATCTTTAGGAACGCTAGAAACTCCTAAAGCAGTATTAATGATTGTCGGCCATAAGGAGGTAATAAAGATGACAAAAATGGCTGAAGGATCTGCTAAGTTGAAAATTGCTAAGGCGATGGGCAGCCAAGCTAAGGGTGATACGGGTTTAAAAATTTGAATGATCGGATTGAGCGCTAGCATTGCCGATCTGGACATGCCAATTAGAAACCCCAGAGGAATCGCTACTACCGCACCTAATAAAAAGCCTAGTAATACCCGGCGCAGACTTGCGATCAACAACCAACCAATTCCTAAGTTACCGGGGCCTCTTTGGTAGAAGGGATTTAAGATGTAGTCTAGATTAGCGATTAGCGCTTCTGGTGGGGTGGGCATCAATTCATGGTTGGCAAGTGCAACAATCCACCACAGCACAATTATTCCCAAGAAGCCCAACACAGGTAGAATGAAGACATCTCTAAGGATGACAGGTTTTGTCTTTTTCCAAACGGCTTGTCCTCCGATCGCAGGACAAGCCAAATTTAGTTGAAATATCATTTATGACCTCAACAGATTTAAGTGCAGGTACAAAAAATCCGAGCAGTACCAGCCTTGGACACCGATGAGATCGGAACATTATAAAAATGCCGTCTCTTCAGTCTCCTCTCAATGCCTACGAAGTTAGCTGACGGGCTAGGGCTGAGAGATGCCCTTCTGAAGAAAGTTATGAGAGACGCGATTAATCGCGTCTGTACAAGAGATTAATCGCGTCTGTACAAGAGATTAATCGCGTCTGTACAGGAGTTATGAGTTAAATATTAGTAACTTCTAACTCCTCACTCTCAACTTCTCACTTTCTCTGAGATACGCCCCACAATTTGGTTCCTCCGCTCCAACGTCACGCACTGTGATCTGCTGGATTAGGCTGACTTACTCTAATGGATACTAATTATCGACAATATAACATCAATGCTCAGTAAAAGCCAACTGGATAAAGAGAAATATTGTTTATTTCAATACCAAAATCAAGTATGTTTCCTTGCTTTTCAGTAATTAACAAAATTTATAATTTTAGTTGTGTTGTGAGTGAAGTCATTGCACAGACAGCTAAACAACAATAGTTGAATCAATCATCAAGTTTGTTACCTGTTTTATTAACATTTGTTAACAAAACCTATATTATACTGTGCAAATTTCATATACGGATAGTTGAGCCAGTAAATAAAATAACAAACAATATCTATTCCTTTTGGTAGGTGAAGTATATTGCTAAATTTGATAAAAGTTCACTGCAATCGCTAAACTAATTGCATATGAAAGTTTACTCATCTATCTTTTAGCTGAATTTTAACATAATGGATTTTAGTCAAGTACTGGCTGAAAAAACGGACACCATCATAGATAAATGGATTGCAGCAGTTCGTGAGGATAGACGGATTGAAAGTGCTGATGATTTATCTTACACAGCGGTAAAAGATCACATTCCCGATGTTTTGAAAGCAATGGTAACGGTGCTTTCAACATCTCAGGATAATGATATTAAGTCAATAGTTACTGCCAGTTTTCAGCATGGGGCTATTCGAGCTGAACAAGGTTTTGATCCAGCAGAAATTGCTAGAGAATATCATTTGCTACGAACAGTAATATTTGATGCTATACAAGCAGATTTATTTAAGGGAACACCTCTAGAGATAATTCGTTCTATGCGTTTGATTGACGCTATCATAGATGAAGCGATCGCTCGGTGTTTTAAGAGTTATGTTGAGGAGCGATTGCGGGAATTACAGCAGTTGCAGTCATCACTAACACTCCATAATGAAGAACTCACGCGCTTAATGAGCGCTAATCAAGAGTATCTTTCGCAATTAGCTCATGAATTGAAACATCCTCTGACTTCCATTATTGGTTATTCGGATTTGTTTTTACGCCAACAACGACGAAAGACTCGGCTAAAAGACACTTCTGTGAATCTAGAACATATTGAGCGCGTGCTACGCAATGGTAGACAATTACTCCACCTGATTAATGATGTATTAGAACTTTCGCGGTATGATGCGGGACAGATAAAACTCCAACTAGCACCTACCGATGTGCCTGAATTAATCAATAATGTCTGTGAAATGTTAGAACCTTTAGCTGGTGGGAAAAATTTAAAAATCGTAGTAGATTGCGATCGCGTCCCCAAAGAACTAATCACAGATTATTTTCAATTACAACAGATTATCACAAATCTTATTAGTAATGCGATTCGCTATACAGAGTCGGGGACTGTTATTATCATGTGCCAGGTGTTGGAGAACCAGAGATGGGCGATGGCAGTTTCTGACACTGGAATTGGCATTGCACCAGAAAACCAAGCCCAGATATTTGAACCCTACTTTCGCGTCAGTTTTAGCGATCGTCCCTATCTCCCTGATAGTACAGGATTGGGATTAGCGATCGTTTCGCGGTTGGTGAAACTACTACAAGGTACAATTAACTTAGTCTCTGAGGTAGGAGTTGGTTCTACTTTTACCGTAATTTTGCCCTTAGAAATAGAGAGTTGATTTCGCGCCAAGACGTAAAATTCTTTTCTGCACCTCTGCGTGAAATCAAAAAACATTTTTACAACAAACCTTGTTTTTTCAACTTAGCTAGCGCATCTTCAGCAGCAGCTTTCTCTGCATCTTTTTTATTGCGTCCCTTACCTTCGCCGTAAATTGTTCCATCTACCAATACTTTTGCGATGAATTCTGGGGCGTGAGAAGGGCCTCCTATTTGTTCTGTGAAATATTTAGGAGGAGTTGGGGTAACGTTGCGTTGTACCCATTCTTGAAAGCGATTTTTTGAGTCTACATTAGAACGAGACACAACTATATGCTTAGGATCTACAGAATCAAATAGTGGTTCTATAATTGCGCGAACTGCTTCAATATTAGAATCATGATCCAAATAGTAAGCACCAAGAACTGCTTCAAAGGTGCTACTGAGCAGATTAGGATTTTGGTAGCCTCCGTCTCGAATAGCGCCTTTTCCTAACCGCATCCTAAAGTCTAAACCTACCTCCTCGGCGAACTTTGCCAATTGCTTCTCATCTACCAGTGCCGAACGCCGCCGTGTTAATTCATCTTCTCCCATTTCTGGGTGACAACTATATAGATATTCGCCACTTAAGAAATTCAGCAAAGCATCACCGAGAAACTCTAGGCGTTCATTATGTTCGCCTTCTCCTGGGTTTTCATGAACATAAGAACGATGGGTAAGCGCATGGCGGAGAAGTTTTTCATCATGGAATATTAGGATTTTGTGCATCTTATATTGTGTCTTTTTGCAGAAATTGACTGTTGGGAAACTATATAAGTGTACTTTTATTCAGATATGAAAAAATCACAAACTGTGATGTATTGATAAAACCCAGTTTTATACTCAACTGAGTTTTTCAAACATCCTCTAATAGTCAGCGCTTACACTGTCATGGAATCAAATTTATCTTTATCGCCCTCATTAACTGTCAATAAAATTACAATTACTCCCTAAACCCCACACGTCAAGGGACTAGAACATAGTGCGACAATATCTCTTTTTTCACACTATGAGCCACTGCGGGAGATTTAATGCTATGCATTTCCAAGTTTTAAATAAATAAAGTCAACAAGCTCCTTAATAGTCATAGATGTTTTGCCATCGAATTCTTCATCGGGAATTTCAATGTCAAATTCTTCTTCTAAAGCCATTAATAGCTCTACTCCATCTAAGGGTTTCATTCCAAGCGAATTTTCTGGATAGGAACATTGACTAAAATCTAAAATAGAGCCATAGACTGTAGTGACATGATCATATTCCTGTCCTAAAAAAACAGTATCATCTAGGTTTATATCTTCATCCTGTATTGATAATGTCTTCAAGATGACTTTCTTAACTCTTTTAAAAATCTCTTCATTTGATAATTGAACTTTGTTATCCTGCTTATCTGGAATTTGCATATCTTCAGGCAAGCTTACTTAATAAGCATAAAGTTCTCTACCGTCGCTTTTGTTTGGTTCAAGTCTCAGCCGTAGAATTCCTGGCTTCCTACCAAGTTTCGCGTTATCCTTTCCTCTGAAAATCCACCCAAACATCTTGTCTTCCCGTTGAAAGTCTAGTCAATCAGTTGACCTGACATTGGGCTGAATATTCAGCCGAAGGGATGACACGAAGCTCGGCAGGAAACTAGGAATTCTGCTGCTGAGACAACACCAAAAACCTGCGCTTTAGAGTGCGGTTATTTTGCTGTCGTTAAATATACATTGGCATACCTTATGCTAGATGTCAATATAGTTATTTATGAAGATTTGTCAAAGCGATCGCCCATATCCATCAACTTTAAAAATGCTCTATGGTATTCTGTCAAAGCAACTATTTATTTAAAAAATATTTTAGCTGATAGATAATTTACGGCTTACTTTGCGCGATCGCACTATACAAAATACCTAAAATTTTCTTAATATCCTTAATATAATACTCACTCAAATCAATTGAAACTACATTGCCTTCAAGTTTGAGAAATTGCCAAATAGTACCGATAGTAACAGCACCATATATAGCTTTGATTTGATTTCCACCTCTCTCGTTAAATAACTGGGCAGCTACCATTTCAGCAATACATTGTGCTAAACCAGACCTCAAATTCTCATTTTTACTTTCTACTAGGACAATCACCGGACTACGTACAAGCAACTGCTCCGAAGAAAGACTCAAAATAAAATTACAAAAACCATTTAGTCCTCGTTGGCTATCAACAGTAAAATCAACTCCAGAAAATAAACTTATTTCATAATTAAATTTGCGTCTAATTTCTAACAAAATTGGACTAATTATCATTTCACTCCGAGCTTTTTCTGTACTTATCGCTACCGCTAAATCAATATTTTCTTTAAGGATAGTAGATAATAAATCACTACATTCTTGCTCCTGTATACTTGCAAATAGTCCAGATGACTCGTGGATAACTAAACCAAAAGAATCAATAACTTCAATAAGTTTAAAGTCACTATAAGCCATAAAAATTACTCCTTTGTCTTATGAATGAATCCTATCTCATTGCTATAGCCAGGTTTAAAAATTCAGCTTTGGCGGAAAAACCCTAACTAAATTAAGAGATAAATCAGGGAAACAGGGAAAATTTATCAGCTGATGGAATAAGAAAATTCGCTTATTTAAATAACCATATTTACCTTGATTGTCCTGTTCTGGTTCACTGTAAGTTTCCAAATAGTTATCAAATAAATTAAATATCCAATAATCAGCAATACCTGCTTTAGCATAGAGAGGTATTTTCACATCTTGGTCATAATCAAAAGAAGAATCTGAAACCTCTATCACCAATAACACATCAGCAGGTTGAGGATGACCAGAAAGATAATTATCATCTCGGTTTTGAAGAATAGCAAAATCCGGTTCAGGTTCACTATTAGATGGCAAAGCAATTGGAGCTTGAGATTGCAAAGTTGCCCTATCACCTACAAGTTTTGGAAGTTCCCGCAACAAGTTTCGCAAACAAATTTCATGGGCTGTACCTTTAGATGCCATTTCAATAATTTCTCCATTGATTAATTCAATGTGGTCATCTTCATGGAAAAAGCCCAATTCAGTAAGCCTGTGGTATTCAGCTAGTGTGAAGCGTTTAGCCTGAGCAATACTCATAAATCTTCCTCCCAAGGGAAATGCGATGGCGTAACCGCCCCCCGGAGGCGATCGCACTTATATTCTAAATGTGTCAGAAATTGGTATGCTAAAGGCCGAGACTCGCTATGAAAGCAAACAATGCCTGCGCCTACTATCAATCCCACAATCACTGCCTTTCCCTTGAGTGCCGTAGTCGGTCAAGAAGCAATTAAATTAGCCTTGCTGTTAGCCGCAGTTGATCCTGGTTTGGGGGGAGTGGCGATCGCAGGTCGTCGTGGTACGGCAAAATCTGTGATGGCTCGTGCTATCCACGCTCTACTACCGCCGATAGAAGTTGTCAAAGGTTCAATCAGCAACTGTGACCCCAATCACCCAGAAGAATGGGATGATCAACTTTTGGCGGAGTCCGCAGACAAAGACATTCAAGATGTTCCCGTCGAAATCATCCCTGCGCCTTTTTTGCAAATTCCTCTAGGTATCACAGAAGACCGACTACTGGGTTCAGTGGATGTTGAAAAGTCGGTAAAACAAGGTGATACCATTTTTCAGCCCGGTTTACTCGCTACAGCTAACCGGGGTGTACTGTACGTAGATGAAATTAATTTATTAGATGACCAAATATCAAATCAGCTTTTAACAGTATTATCTGACGGACGCAACCAGATTGAACGGGAAGGGATTAGTTTTCAGCATCCGTGTAAATCCCTATTCATTGCCACCTACAATCCAGAAGAAGGCGGATTACGGGAGCATTTGCTAGATAGAATTGCGATCGCCCTCTCTGCTGACGGTGTACTCGGCTTAGATCAAAGAGTAGAAGCAGTAGAAGTTGCGATCGCTTATTCTAAATCTCCCCAAGACTTCCTCAAGCAGTACAACGAAGACTTAGACGCCCTCAAAACCCAAATCATCTTGGCACGGGAATGGTTGAAAGAAGTAATCATCACCCATGAACAAATTGCTTACTTAGTAGATGAGGCCATTCGCGGCGGAGTTCAGGGACATCGCGCCGAGTTATTCGCCACGCGGGTTGCCAAGGCGGCGGCGGCTTTGGAAGGACGAACAACAGTTAATGCCGAAGATTTGCGCCGTGCTGTGGAACTGGTAATTGTACCACGCGCCACAATTGTGCAGACACCGCCACCAGAACAATCACCACCACCGCCTCCACCCCCGCCACAGAATCAAGAAGAACCCCAGGACGAATCAGAACAGGAAGAAGAGGAAGAACAAGAAGAACAGGAAGAAAATCAAGAGCAACAACCCCCTAGCATCCCGGAAGAATTCATTTTTGATCCGGAAGGGGTAATTCTTGATGACAACGTGCTTTACTTTACTCAAATGGCGAAGCGGCAAGGTAAATCTGGTAGTCGCAGTGTCATCTTTTCCGATGACAGGGGACGCTACATTAAGCCAATGTTGCCCAAGGGGAAAGCGCGACGCATTGCAGTAGATGCCACCCTGAGAGCTGCGGCTCCTTATCAAAAAGCCCGAAGAGAAAAACACCCAGATAGAAAAGTTATTGTCGAACAGGCTGATATTCGCTCGAAACGCCTGGTACGCAAAGCCGGGGCGTTGGTAGTATTTGTGGTAGATGCTTCTGGCTCAATGGCCCTGAATCGAATGCAATCGGCTAAAGGTGCGGTGATGCAACTGTTAACAGAAGCTTATCAAAACCGCGATCAAATAGCATTAATTCCCTTCCGGGGAGAACAGGCAGAGGTATTATTGCCTCCAACACGTTCTATTGCTTTAGCGCGTAACCGCTTGGAAAGGTTGCCTTGTGGTGGGGGTTCGCCCTTAGCGCATGGTTTAACCCAAGCTGTGCGTGTCGGCTTAAATGCCCAAATGAGTGGAGATATTGGGCAAGTTGTCCTTGTAGCAATCACCGATGGACGGGGTAATATTCCTTTAGCGCGTTCTTTAGGTGAACAACTAGAACCAGGAGAAAAGCCAGATATCAAAGGAGAATTATTAGAAATTGCTGCCAGAATCCGGGCTTTGGGGATGCAACTATTAGTAATTGATACGGAAAGTAAATTTGTGTCCACGGGCTTTGCTAAGGAATTATCGCAAACAGCAGGCGGTAAATATTATCATTTACCGAAAGCGACAGATCAAGCTATTGCTGCTATGACCAAAGGTGCGATCGCTGATTTAAAATCTCGATAATTAGTCATTTGTCATTTGTCAGTTGCTTTTCTACTAACCACTGACCATTGACTAATCACTACGATCCAGTGGGCATTACCTGTGGTTGTAAATAGTAAATCAAATCTTGAATTCCCTTTTGGAGATACCGCGTTACCGTCATTGGACTAGTGCCAATATTCTTAGCAGCATCCTTGCGAGAAAGTTCCTTCAAAAATACCATTTCAACTGCCATGCGGGGCTTTTCTTCTAACATATTTATTGCACCTTGGAGTTGTTGGCGTTCTTCTTCTTGTTGCAGGAGAACATGAGAACGAGGACAAGGAAGTGCTTCACCCAAGGTTATTTGGCAATCAACATAGTTAACTGCGGTCGCATCTAAACTCAAAGGCATCCGATTTTGAGCAGCTAACTTGGTTTCTTGCCATTCTTGCACAGATACCCGAAGTTGGCTGGCAATTTCAGCGTCCTTTGGCGGGCGACCTAAAGACATTGACAAGTCCTTGCGAATCTTTTGCCCTTCATTGTATAATTCTTGCCAACGACGGGGAATTTTTAATAGAGTACTGCGATCGCGCAAAAAGTGTAGCATCTCACCGCGAATATATGGCACAGCAAAGGAACTAAAAGCATATCCTTGACTAGGGTCGAAACGCTCAATAGCCCTAATCAAACCAAAATAACCGATTTGTTCTAAATCTTCATAAGGTTCATTACATTGATGGCTGAATTTATGAGCCATCTTGCGTACTAAGCCAGTATGTAACTGTACAAGTTTATTACGAAGTTTAATAGAAGGATTCTGGTGGTACAAGTGCAATAATTCTATACCATCAGTTCGTAAAGAGGACTCACTTGTTGCCATATACATTCCTTTGTTGTAACTCCTATTCCTGAGAAAATAGAGCTGCGTATATTTTCTTCTAAGCTGTAATTATTTTCCTTAGTTAGGGAAGAATAAGCCATCGTCGTTTCACTGAACTTATGAGGGGTCGAACTCCACAGTTCCGTATTTTTACGCATGATTTTCCTAATCTCTCTGTTGCAGGTTATGTTTGTTTTTTAGATAAAAATTTCCACTTTGGATAATCTTTTTTGTTTAGTTGTCTCCTAACTTGCATAACCCCTTCCTGGTTTCTCGCCCAAAATCTTGGTAAGAATAGGAATAGGCAGAACGTTTTCCTAAAAAACAGTTTTTCAATATGAGCAATACCAGTAATTTTCGTGAAGCTATCCGTGAGGCTAAATCTCACGCCCTCGTTGGCCCAAATGTGATTGCCAACGCCCTTCCCTACGTTGGTGGTGGATTGGTGCTAACGGCATTAGGAACCTACGGCGGTTTGGGAGTTATCCGTACTAACCCCGGAATATTCTTTCCCACCTTCATTGGTGCGGTGATTTTGGAGTTAATTTTGTTCTTTGTTGCTCAAAATGTTGCCCAAAAAGGTAACAAGGGTCTTGCATTACCCCTGTTGGCAACCTACAGCCTCTTGTCTGGATATACCCTCAGTGGCTTGATATTTGTCGCCTTGAGATCCCAAGGTGTTGGCATTCAAGGCATTGGGTTGGCTGCCCTTGGTTGTGGCGTTACTTTTATTTTCGCCCGTCAAATAGGTTCAAATCTTTCTGAACAAGACGGCATGGCTTTGACGAAAACCATCAATCTCGGTGTCATTGCCTTGGTGGTTGTGTGTCTAGCCCAATTCGGATTTGCCATGTTTGGTGTTTACACGCCAAATTGGTTAGAAATCGCCATTTCCGGCTTAGGGGTGTTTCTGTTTGTTGGAGTTTCTGTTGTTGATTTCTATATCTTGCCCCGCACTTACAGCGATGACCAATATTTGCCTGCTGCTTTGTCGATGTACCTCACTTACATCAACTTGTTCGTCTTTATCTTGCGGTTGCTAATTTCCATAAATGGCCGCAATTAATTATCTGTAGGCATTAACAAAAGTAAACTTTTATAAAATAAAAACCGTGGTTAAATTTTCAGCAATCACGGTTTTTTCATCGTTTTAATAGTAAAATGTGTAGATGTCAGTTATCAGCCTCAAGTGAGCAAAACTATGCTGGAACTCTCAAATATCAAAATCGAAGTAGAAAAGTTGTCTAATATCTTGGGGAAGGCTGAGGACTGTCTTTGACCTCCAATATTTGACTGCAACAATTCAATACTTTCATCTAGTAATTGCTCAACCGGATTTTTGGAAGAATCCAACCCCTGCTTATGAGACACTTCAAGAAATTGAATATTTCATATTCTACAAACATCAGCAATATCAGCGCTGGTGTTCGATTCTAGAAGATATTAAGGCTGCACTGGAATTGTTGGAATTGTTAGCCGATGAGCAATTGTTGCAAGAAGCGCAAACCAACCTTACCGTACTCCAAAAAGAACTCGAAACAGCAGAAATACGACAGTTATTGTCTGACCCCCACAACAAAAAAGGAGCATTTCTCACTATTACTGCTGGGGTTGGTGGCGTAGATGCTGAATATTGGGCGTATAGGTTGCTACAAATGTACTGTCGTTGGGGAAAAAGCCATAATTACCAACTGCATCTAGTAGAGATTTCTGAGGGGAATGAGGGCGGAATTAACTATGCAACCTTAGAAATTACAGCACGTTATGCATACGGCGATCTCAAATCAGAAACAGGCACACATCAACTACAGCAAATATCGCCCTTCGGTGTTAATAACAGCTTGCGGACGAGTTTAGCTAGTGTTGAAGTTATCCCAATATTGAGTGAGTCCGTTGATTTTGAGATTCCAGAGAAGGATTTGGAAATTACTTTTTATCGGCATCGGGGGAATGTCAACCGGACAGAAACATGGGTAAAGATGGTTCACATTCCTACTGGGATTAGTGTATCTTGTAACCAAGAGCGTAGCCAGATGCAAAATAAAGAGAAAGCCTTAGCTATTCTCAAGAGTAAATTGTTTGCGATGCCTACGGCTGGCTACGCCTACGCACTAGCCCAAAATGTCCAGCAAGTTGACGAAATTCAGCCTGGACTGATAAAATCTCTATCCAACAAGCTCATCCGTGAATATATCTTGCATCCTTACACCAAGGTGAAAGATTTACGTACCAATATAGAAACACCTGCTGCGACAGAGGTCTTAGACGGTAAAATTGATTTGTTTATCAAAGCCTATCTGCAACAGCTAAATCACACTCGTTCAGTGGACAAAGAAGCACTTGATAATTTCAAGTAATTTTTGTAACTTAATATAAGTAGTGCGGAGTGAAATTGCCCAACTACAGCTAAAATTGATAAACGTAAGTAGAATAAAGAGCAATTTCCCAATGCAAAGCGCTCTATCTATCATTCAGCAAGTCCTATGGAAGTTTTAGAACTCAAACGCGAAATCGAAATGTTGTCTGGCCGCCTGGGTAAAACCCAGGACTATCTTTGACGTACCTGCACTGACAGCCAAAATTCAAGACCTCGAAAAAATATCAGCGCAGCCAGAATTTTGGAATGACCAAACCCAAGCCCAACAAACTCTACAAGAACTCAACGACCTGAAAGCCCACCTCCAGCAATACGATCAGTGGCACGCTAATCTGGAAGATACGAGGGCAGTTGTTGAGTTATTGGAGTTAGAAACCGATGAGGCACTACTCCAAGAAGCGGAATCTACCATCACCAAGCTAAATCGTGACCTTGACCAGTGGGAGTTACAACAGTTACTTTCTGGCCCCTATGATGCCGAAGGTGCTGTACTGACGATTAGTGCTGGTGCTGGTGGCACAGATGCTCAAGACTGGGCATTTATGCTAATGCGGATGTACACCCGTTGGGGCGAAGCTCACGGCTATAAGGTAACTTTAGCTGAAGAGTCGGAGGGTGATGAAGCCGGAATTAAATCGGCAACCCTAGAAATTACTGGTCGCTATGCCTATGGTTACTTGCGTTCAGAAATGGGTACACACCGCTTAGTGCGGATTTCACCTTTTAATGCCAACGGCAAGCGACAAACCAGTTTTGCTGGGGTGGAAGTCATGCCACAGATAGATAACTCCGTGCAGTTGGACATTCCAGATAAGGATTTGGAAATCACTACAACTCGCTCTGGTGGTAAAGGTGGGCAGAACGTCAACAAAGTAGAAACTGCGGTAAGGGTTGTTCACCTTCCCACAGGTCTTGCCGTGCGCTGTACAGAAGAGCGATCGCAGCTGCAAAATAAAGAAAAAGCCTTAAATCGCCTTAAAGCAAAGCTGTTGGTCATAGCTAAGGAGCAACGCGCCCAAGAAATTGCCGAAATTCGTGGGGATATGGTGGAAGCCTCATGGGGAAACCAAATCCGTAACTATGTGTTTCACCCTTACCAGATGGTGAAAGATTTGCGTACAAATACGGAAACTACGGCGATTGGCGATGTGATGAATGGCGAACTTGATACATTCATCCAAGCTTATCTGCGCCAAGAAAATAAACTGGTAGAAAGCACTCCGGCATAATTGAGGATTAGCAATAGGTACTAGGTAATTTTTTGATTATTATTTAGTACCTATGATTTATTTTTTCGTATTTGAGATTAGCGCGACGCCGATAGCGCAGCGTTAGCGAGTCGTCGAGCGTCATAGCCCGTCGTAGACATCGCATAGCATTCTCTCTTATTAGGGCATTCTCAGAGAAATCTCTTAGCAATATACAGGCGATCGCAATTCTATCCCAGACCAACTGTTACAGTTATAAATGAGTCTGTAGACAAATAACTATGAGCAACTCTCCTTCAACAGAACCTCAACCTAGCTACGTAAAACTCGCCATGCGAAACATGGTGCGGAAGGGTGGAACTTCCCTAAAGCATTTTGCGTTGACTGCCGTAGGGCTTTTAGCTCTCCTTGTTGGTCTTGCTTACCTAACTCACTAACGACAAACCGTAACCTCAGACTAGGAGACTGTGTGCCCCTGAGCGTTGAACTATATGTGGAGGATTCTTTTTACGATTTGTCCCCGACAACATCTGTAAAAATTGAGGACACTGATCCCCGAATTCCTGCTGAAACTTGGGAAAACTGGTTTAATCGCTGGTTAGAAATACTTCACCCTCATATTCCGCCAGCGCCAAGTTATGAAATCGGGCTGCGTTTGACAGATGACTTGCAAATTCAAGAACTGAATGCTCAGTATCGTCAACAAAATAAACCCACAGACGTTTTAGCCTTTGCTGCTTTGGAGGTGGATTTTCCTCAAAGCGAAGAAATGCTTGCTTCTGTACCATTATATTTAGGTGATATTATTGTGTCTGTAGATACAGCACAACGTCAAGCTCAACAGCAGGAACATAGCTTATCAACTGAGCTAGCCTGGTTAGCTGCTCACGGTTTATTGCACCTGTTGGGCTGGGATCATCCTGATGAAGAAAGTTTGGGGCGAATGTTAGAACAGCAAGTAAGATTGCTTAACGCAATAGGTATTGCTATTGACATGGAATAATAGTAGTTCGTGTATTCCTTAGTGTTAATTTTGGGTAATACTTTTATAATACTTCTGTGGAAAATTGCTTAAAGATTGCCTCAAAGTTAATTCCGCCATTAAGATCGGCGAATATTCCCACTGTAGCAACTCTGTTCTTGTGTTTTTAAGTCTATGTCCCAAAAAATTTCTCCATCACCAACGCCCACCTCGTTACAAACACTGGTGTCTAACGAACGGGAATTCTCCTGGAAAGTAGCCTCTAATTTATTTGTTAGTTTTAAATATGCCTGGGCTGGAATCAGCTATAGTTTTCAAACTCAACGGAATTTTCGCATCCACGTAAGTGTTTGTGCAATGGCGATCGCTTTAAGCGTTTTTTTGCATCTGCAAGCGGTAGAAATAGCGGTAATTGGTGTAACTAGTGGTTTAGTTTTAGCATTAGAGTTACTGAATACAGCTATCGAGTCCCTTGTGGACTTAACCGTTAAGCAGACATACCATGATTTGGCAAAAATTGCTAAAGATTGTGCGGCTGGTGCAGTCCTTGTCTCTGCTTTGGTAGCGGTGCTGGTAGCTGGTACGCTATTGCTCCCTCCCCTGGTAAGGTTAATTATATCGGCTTTGTAAAGGTGATTTGCGACGCCGATAGCGCAGCGTTAGCGAGTCGTCGAGCGTCATAGCCCGCCGCAGGCATCGCCAAGTGATTCGGTAAGAGGATCACGCTCTGTGCGATCCAGTTTGGAGAACATATTTATTATCAGCAATTCAAAATTTGGCGTTGCAGAATAGAAATATGAATTAGAGCGACGCCGAATAGCCTGTCGTAGACATCGCAATGAAATGTCCAAGGTGTGCATCAACTCACATTCGTAATAACAGTCGTTTAAGACATGATCTGGCTCTGTGACATTGTAAAACTTTTTGTGACTCAAACTCAGAATAAATACTTAAGTATTCAATCGATTAGTAATACATTATCTTAAGTACGGTGACGATGCGCCCGCAAGCTTAAAGCAATGTCTACGAGGGGCTATTCGGCGTCGCATGATTCATATTTTGATTCAGCAACGCCAACCTATGAGACGCTATCAGTTAAGTAAAGTTTAATTACTGCGAAAATAGTTGACAATAGCATGAGCGATCGCTTCATTACCATCCTTAGCAATTGGTTGAGATTGCTTTGGTGGTTGAGGTAACTCATGGAGAAAATCCCAAGTTCCTTGAAAAAACTCAAATAAGGTGATGATTTGATGCTGGTTATAATTAGTTATGCCTTCTAGTATAAAAGTTGCTTCGGCAAAATCATCACGCGGCATGGTAACGATAGGTACTCCTAGTATTGTGGCTTCAGCAAAAGTACTATAGCCAGGTTTAGAAACGACTCGCCCACAAATAGGCATAAAATCTACAGGGCGGTATTTGCGGTCATCAATTTTCACTAAATTAGGTAAATCAGGGGCAAATTGATCAAAGACGATAAATTGCCAATCTGGAAATCGCCGCAGGTTATGATATGGTATTTGCTGTAAACCCAAGCCGCCAAAGGTCAACAAAATAGTTTTTTCAACTGGTGTAGTTATTCCCCAAAGAGAACGTAAATCATTAGCAGAGTAACGGGGAGAACCGCCTGTTAAGCCGACATCTGTGATATTGTTAAAGGCTTGCATCGGTTCATGGAAAGGGAGACGAAACAGGCGATCGCATTTTGAGTAGCAATCACTAATCCAATCAGCAATTGCGGTAAATTCACCTCCCCAATCACGGTAGATAAAGTCCCAGCCAAAGTTACTCATCATCCAGCAAGGAATATTTGCAGCTTTGGCAAACCCAGGAGCGAGGAAGGGAATATCTGCCAAAATGAGATTAACGCGATTTTGGCGAATAAAATTCACTTCTGAGGCCATCAGCGAATTTTGATGCTTCTTAATATCCAGCAACTTTTCTAAAGTCGCTACTTTATCCATTTTCAAACTATCGGTTTGCACCACACCCAAATCAAATGCACGAGGACGATAGATAAAATCGCCTTCTATATAGCACTCTAGCAACCAGCGTGGGGCAGTACTCACCAGAATTAGCAGAACTTCTGGACATAATTTTTGAATTGTTGCAGCTACAGAAGCCGTGCGGGTAGCATGACCAAAACCGTGGTTAGTTATGGCTATGTATAAAATTGGACGTTCCATTTATAGTTAGGAGGTAGGAGTTAAGAGTTAAGAGTTAGGAATTAGGAGTTAGTAGTTAAGAGGTAGAAGTTAAAATCATAATTTCCAGACTTATACAGCAGATTTCAAGTTAGTGAAATACACAAGCTAAGTCTCAAAGCCACGTATCAAGCGTGTTTTACTTCTGACTTTTGACTTCTGAATTCTGCCATAACTTCTAACTCCTAATTTTTAATTAATTTTGCAAAAACTTTGAATCGCCTCAACTAATTGGTCAATTTCCGATTCTAAAGTGAGGTAATGGACGGTGGCGCGTATACAACTAGGATCGGCAATTGTCCGAGTTAATATCCTTTGTGAGTCTAAAAATTGCACCAACTTGAAATCAGCCCCAAGCTGATTATTTGTAAGTTGGAACGAGATTATACCGCTTTCAGGTGGAGAAGTTCGCAAACATTTAACATCGGGTAACGCCGTCAATTGTCGCCAAAGATAGTCACTATTTTGACAAATTTGCTCATAACGTTCCTGTGAGGTTCCCCATTGCTGATGGATTGCGATCGCCTCCCGTAACCCAACATACAACGGATAAGCTAATGTAGACACTTCGTATCGTCGCCCATCTGGAAGCCAATCCACAGGCTGAGATTGACTATCCACAACAATGCCACTTAAGCCAATAAATGTAGGTTTCAGGCTTTCTCGTGCTTCTGGTCGAACATACAAACCACCAGCACCCGCAGGGCCACATAACCATTTGTGACCAGTAAAAGCATAAAAATCTACTCCCAATTCAGTCAAGTTTAAAGGCAACAAACCAGCAGATTGGGCAGCATCTATCAGTAAAAAAGAATGATTATTTCTGCATACTTCGGCAATTTTATCAAGAGGTAAAACTTGACCAGTATTCCAGAAAACATGACTTAATATTACAAGACGGGTATTAGGACGTAAGTGCTGGATAATAACTTTTACGGGGTCGCCCTCATTTAAAGTCGCCTTTAGGGGACAGGTAGTAACTTCCACTGCGAATCTCCGCGCGATTTCCTGCGCTATGGCAATCACGCCTGGATGTTCGCAGTCTGAGAGCAGCATATGGTCGCCAGCCCGCCATTCAATGCCCCACATGGCGATATTACAGCCAACAGTGACATTCTGGCTGAGGGTAATTGTTTCGCTTGGTGCATGTAACTCCGAAGCGATCGCTTCTCTTGCAGCTTGAGTCTGGGGCGCTATCCAGCGATACGCCTCATTGCCAAAGGGGCCTATGTGCTGAACATGAGCTTGAGTTTGGGTCATAGCATCCATTGCCCTTTGGGGCATCGGCCCTTGTCCCCCATAATTGAAATAAGTCTTATTCGCTAAAGCGGGAAATTGCTCTCGATGGCTATGCAACTTGGTTTGTGCGACAGAAATACTAGTCATAATTTACAAGGGATATCTGCTTTTATAGGCTATTGATATAAGAGGTATTTGTACTTTGTCCTCGTAGCAACGCTAAAAATAGGATGAGATTAATTTAAGCGATCGCTGCCAAATCTTATCTCCTAATCAGTAACGATAAATGCTGTCTGACTTTTTGTCCTAGATTCTGCGCTGTTTGAGGAGTAATCAAATGGTGTTTGAATTCTGATGCTATGAAGCCACGGGATACCTTGGCGATCAGGATCAGACTCGTAGCGTGGGAAGAGATGCCAATGAATATGTGGCTCACTATTGCCATAACATGCATAATTCATTTTCCACGGACTAAAAGCGTTAACAATCGCTTGTCCTGCCAGCATCACCTCTTGAAATAAGGCAGACTGGATAGGTGGAGGAAGTTCATGCAACTCTCTAATATGTTTTTTCAGAAGAATAAGGGAGTATCCACGATGAAACTGATGATCGCCAATCACAAAGATTGAATGCTCGAATTCGTGGATGAAGTAAGGATTTTGACCGTTTCTGGAGAGTGTGACCCGCTCACAGATGAGGCATGGCTCATGTTGTTCTGTCATGTACCCTTGTAATTATGGATAATATCATGTCCGTATAATTAGTTATGCTAACCATAGTCATTACACCCCACCTCTTAATCCCCTCCTTGCTTGCGGCGAGGGGAGACAAAGCGTAGCTTTGGCGGGGTGGGGTTCTTCGAGTTTAATAAGCAATCAAGTGGACATGATATAAAACGTGATTTTGTTATTCTCCCTCGTCTGTCACTTAAGAAAATGCAAACGCCTATCTGTTTACGTCACAAGCTAGCTGTTGACAGTATAGAAGAAACGGCAAATTAGGTGTAGAGGCGTTGGCGTAGCCCACCGTTCGCGTAGCGTCTCGCAGAGAAGGTATCGCCACTTCAAAACTTTAGTTGTCTGAGTTACTCCCAGAGTGTGCTAATTCTTGTTAACTTAAAAGGATGCTAATTAATGCTGAACTCCTACTGCAATACCAACGCTGTAAACGCCGGCCTTTTCTAGATATCCACGGTGACAAAAGTCAGCGCGATGATGCCAATGAGTTGCTGCGAAAACTACAACAGGACAAAATCGCCCATCAGCTGAGTTTTCTAGCACATCTGACTTATCACCAACCAGATTATCCATACGGAAACTGGGAAAGGGGAGAGGCGGCAACTTTGGAATTGATGCAGCGTGGGGTGGACTACATTTATAAAGGAGTACTGTTAGCAACTTATTCTGAAGCATACACCCTACTGAGTCGTCCAAATCTACTCGTCAAACAGCCAGGACAGTCCCGTTTTGGAGACTGGATGTATGTCCCGGCTAGTATTGAACTGGGTAAGCGCCCTAAGCAAGAATATCAAGTTATCACCGCATTTCATGCCCAAGTGTTGGCAACAGTGCAGGGAGTTATACCAGAAATAGCTTGGCTTTTATTGCGGCGAACCAATAACAGAACTTATGGGGTGGATCTTTTCAAATGGACACCACGGATGCAGCAGATTCTGGAGGAGTTTATTCAAGTTTTAGAGTTACCGAATCCGCCAGAAGTGTTTATTTCTCGGCAAAAGTGCACTCTTTGCCATTGGTATAGTCAATGTTATGCTGTTGCTCAATCTGAAAAACACCTCTCACTGTTACCAGGCGTAACACCGATTCGCTACACTCAACTGCAAGCCTTAGCCATCACCACACTAGAATCTCTCGCTAACACTAGTCCCAGCGCCCTAGAAAACCTGCTTGGTTTCGACAGTGAAGTAGCGCCCAAGCTAGTAGTGCAAGCTCAATCTGCACTGGAAAGACGACCCTTAATCTTACCCTACCCTCTACCAATAGAAGATATTACATTCACAGCACCCATAGAGCTTTACTTTGATATTGAGGCACAGCCAGACTTAGATTTAGATTATCTTTTGGGGGTGTTGGTTGTTGATAGACTTGCCAATACAGAACAGTTTTATTCGTTTTTAGCAGATAAACCAGAAGATGAAGAATTGGTTTGGCAGCAATTTTTGGATTTGGTTTGGCAATATCCCGAAGCGCCAATTTATCATTTTTGTGTCTATGAGTTTGATACAGTCAAACGGTTGGCAAAGCTTTATAACACTCCCTACGCCTCAGTGCGTCCTGTACTGAGTCGATTTGTTGATATATATGAACAATTAACCCAAAGTGTAGCATTGCCTGTAGAAAGCTATGCCCTGAAAGCGATCGCTCGTTGGTTAGGATTTGAGTGGCGGGAAAAAGAAGCTAGTGGTGCCAAATGTATTTATTGGTATGATCAGTGGCTAGAAACAGGCGATCGCACCTTACTAGAAATTATCCAAAGCTACAACGAAGATGATTGCCGCGCTACCCGCAGAGTGAAAGATTGGCTGGTTAATTTTTTTCAGGATGAATATGGTTTGCGACTTGCTTAAGTAATTTTGTATATAAAGGCAATAGGCAAGAAGCAATTAATCTTTCCCTATTGCCTAGTCTGTAGTTTAGGACAGCACTGGTTGTGCTTCCAACTTCTCGGTTTTATTCTTCAAAACGGTTGGTAATTCGCTGCTGAACGCCTCACCTTCAACCACTTGCGATCGGAAACCATCAACTCCAACTGGAACATCGCCTGTGATGGTGGTGCGATAAAGTACGCGCTCAACTTCCAGATGATCTAGATCCTGAGGAGCTAAATGTGCGGTGGCGCGGTTGTCCCAGAACGCGATATCACCATTGTTCCAGCGAAAGCGGGTGGTGTAAGCAGGCTTAGTTATTTGGTTGAAGAACAACTCAAGCAACAGTTCGCTCTCTTGTGGTGACACCTCAAGAATATGCGAGGTGAAGCCAGGGTTCACGTACAATGCACGTTCACCTGTCTCTGGATGAACACGTACCACCGGATGGTGAGATACCAAAGGATTGGCTGCAATCCTCTGGGCGATTTTGCTATTGCTAGGCAGCCGCAAACGCGCATTGAAGCGATGTTCGGCTTTCAATGTATCTGCCAACGCCCGCAGCGGTGCTGACAGACCTTCGTAGGCTGCAACTAAATTAGTCCACTGTGTGTCACCACCAATACTGGGGACGTTAACCGCACGCAAAATCGATGCCGCAGGCGGGTTGACAACTGCCGTCACATCGGTGTGCCAGCGGCTCTCGTAGCTGGAACGGCGCAGACCGTTGCGCCGCTCGTAGCGGCTGCGGTCAATCGGTAGGATTTGTGAGAAGCCTTCGATCGGCTCATCCTCGTGGGGATGCGCGTAAGTGACTTCCCCGAAACGAGCCGTGAACGCTATCTGTGCAGCATGGTCGATATTTTGACCGCGAAAGAACACGACTTTCCACTTCAATAGTGCTTGACGAATTTCTTTGACTACATCATCGTGCAGAGGACACGAAAGATCCACACCGCTGATTTCGGCACCGATAAAACCAGCTACTTGTTTGACTTCAATGTGCTTGTTGCTCATCTGAATTCTCCAGAGTTTAATCCATAACACAGTGTTGGTACTCGTTTGCTCCACATTGCGCTGTTGCCATCAAGTGCAAGCAACATATCAAAGGAAGCGATCGTAGTTAACGAGTATTATACGGTAAATACATCAAGTAACCGTATTTTATGTAAACCGAAGACTGCAATACTTCTCAGTTAAGCTCTAATACGATTAAATTGAAGAAGAATTCCAGCCTTCTGCCATAAACCGATTTTGGTCTTAACCGATAAATTTTGCGATGCAGCTAATTAAAAAAATCTTCGTAATCCCACGAATTATTTACTTCTTGATCGCGATTATAATTCTCATTTTCTTATTCACAATTTTATCTACAAATGCTGTTGAAGTCAGTAGCATAGAATTTATCGGAGAAGCCACTTTACCGAAAGGCTTAATCATCCAAAAAACTGAAGTTGGAGGCTTATCTGGAATTACATATGATCCAAAAAACAACCTTTATTATGCTATTTCCGATGACCGTGGACAAAAAGCTGCCGCCCGTTTCTACACCCTGAAAATCAACTTGAGCAAAGGTTCCCTACAAAAAGGTGGAGTTGTTCCTCTCAGTGTTACCACATTATTAAATGAAAATGGTCAAACATTTCGCCCTGGTGAAACTGATACAGAAGGTATTGCGTTAACTAATAAAACAACTGTATTTATTTCTTCTGAAGGCGATGCTGCAAAATTAATTAATCCTTTCATTCAAGAATTTTCACTATCTTCTGGCAGAGAAATTACAACACTTCCCATCCCAAAGAAATTTTTGCCAGATAAAAGTAGTAAAACAGGTATTCGCAACAATTTGGCTTTTGAAAGCCTCACCATCACACCCGATAAAAAGCATCTATTCACAGCCACCGAAAATGCTCTAATTCAAGATGGTGTCGCAGCTAAACCTTACATCGGTAGTCCTTGCCGCATTCTGCAATATAACTTGCTCAACAACCAGCCAGAAAAAGAATTTCTTTACCAAACTGAACCAGTTTCACCATTTTTGAATCTGATTGGCAAATTTGCTAGTGGATTACCTGATTTACTTGCTCTCGATAATCAAGGACACTTCCTAAGTTTAGAACGGTCTTTTACTGGTTTAGGATTTGCTATTTTCCTGTTTCAGGTTTCTTTAGAAGGATCTGATGATATTCATAAAATTGATAGCCTTTTAGCAGTTGACTCCAAGAATATTAAACCAGTGCAGAAAAAACTGCTGTTAGATTTGAGAACCCTAAATATACTGCTAGACAACATCGAAGGCTTAACTCTTGGCCCTAAACTACCCGATGGTCAGCAATCATTAATTCTCATCAGTGATAACAATTTTAACTCCCTGCAACGTACCCAGATACTAGCCTTTAAAATGAAAATTGAAACGCCACTAGTCAGATTATTACGCCGTTTAATTCCGAATCTCAACCGTTAGCTGTACAGAGGTAAAGGCGCGTAGGCGTAGCCCGTCGTAGACATCGCACCTTTACTGCTATTTACTTGTTTGAAGCTTATTCCTGTGTATTCACGGAATCTACTAGGCAAATTTATCTAGCCTATTTGTAGTTTCCGTGTAATTTCTCAACCGTATTCATTAATAAATATGTTACACAATGTTTAAGAAATTTTGCAGAGAGATTAACCATGATTACAGCATATGACTAATTTTCTACGCATTATGAGATTTTTGAGATTTAAACTTAATAATTAGTTAGACTTATTAAAGTATTTTGCCAACAATATTTTTCATGAATGATTTTTATGCTAGAAAATAAAATTGAGAATATGGTAGGGCAAAAAGCAGAGTTAGACGATTACATTGGACAATTTTTAAATAATCGTTATTTAATCAGAGATTTGATTGGTAAAGGAGGGATGGGTAGAGTTTATTTAGCAGAAGATACTGCTAAAGGTGGTATGGCGATCGCAGTCAAAATTTTATCACTCAGTTTGGCGAATCAGCAAATGTCTCAACGCTTTGCCAGAGAGATTTTTATTGGCGCTCAATTGGGCCGCAAAAGTAAACATATTGTTCGCATCTTAAGTTATGGCGTTACTGAGGATAAAACTCCCTTTTATGTAATGGAATACCTCCAAGGAAAAAATCTCAAACAAATTCTCAAAATTAAGCCCTTAACAATATCGAAGTTTTTGGAGATTTCTAATCAAATTTGTTTAGGCTTACAATGTGCCCACCAAGGTATCAGTCTCAAAGGAGAAATTTATCCCATTGTTCACAGGGATATTAAACCAGAAAATATATTTCTTAGTGAAGATAGTAAACAAGGAGAAATTGTCAAAATACTCGATTTTGGTATTGCCAAATTTCTAACAGAGCGAAGCGGAATGACGCTGACAGATTCTTTTATTGGTAGTTTACCTTACTGTTCTCCAGAACATATGGAAGGGCGCAAATTGCTAGATGTCCGCTCTGACATTTACAGTTTGGGAGTACTAATGTTTGAGATGTTGACAGGAAAGCATCCATTTCAGACAAAAAGTAACTCCTTTGGTACTTGGTATCAAGCACATCGCTTTCAAATTCCACCTACGCTTGAGGAAGTGAACCCGCAAGTCAAAATCCCACAGGTGTTAGAAAAAATAGTGATGAGTTGTTTGGCTAAAGAAGTAAGCGATCGCCCTCAAAATATCAACCAAATATTAGAAAATTTAGAAAAGGTTAATATTCAGCTTAATGATGTTCCTCATCAAACTAGCAGTGATATTGTTAAACTTTCATTTCCAATCCAATTAGTACCTGCAACCTTATTATCAGAAAAAGAGTGTTTACAGAAAATTTGGCCTAAAAATAAACCAATTGCGCCAATTGGATTTCCCCATTTACTACATACTCCCCAAAGACCTATACCAACTTTTTGGGCAATGTTACCCAAGCAAGAGATTACAAAGTTTTTGGATAAAATACATGGCACTGAATTTATTAGTAAAATGAATGTATACCCGATGCTATTATGGGTTACAGTACTATACGATGCCCAACCTTCTATGACTAAGTGGCTACCTTATTTTTTGGATTTAAAAGATAAGAAAGGGCAGAAGATAGCGCGTAGTTTAGCAGAAGTAGGCTACTATCATCTACTATTTTTTTCCTTAGAAGATCCAAACCATTGCTCTCATGTAACGACTTTAAGCCTCACGGCTAATCAGCGCCAGCAACTTGTAGATTGGTTAGATATTAGTCAACAATCAAATGAAATAGTTTTGTCGAATCAAGCCAAAAATATTCTAAAAACAGAGTACGAAAAACTGAAATTAGATATCTTACGAAAGTTAGCCGGAGATCAAAAACCTGAAAAAGAAGGTTTAAAAAATTGGATGGCTAAATTTTTGGAGATTTTTTTAAAACTTTTATCACGTCATTGAAAGTCTGCTATCAAAATCAAAATGCTTGCCACCATTACCTAATGAGATTCTTATGTGTGTATTGTTAACTTTAAATGGACTCAGCAGCAAAGGTGATCAAAGTGAATCAAAGCCCATTTACATCTCCCAGTAGTACGGGCTTGCTTGCCAATCGTTATCAACTCAAGCAATTAATTGGTAGCGGTGGCATGGGTGAAGTTTTTTTAGCAAATGATATTTTGTTAGGAGGCATACCAGTTGCTATCAAGTTTTTGACTCAAACTGTTGTCGATACCAAGATGCAACAAGACTTTGCTCGTGAAGCTTTAATGAGTGCAGCTTTGAGTCAAAAAAGCTTACATATAGTACGGGCGTATGATTATGGTGTAAATGAGAAAGGAAAACCATACTACGTTATGGAATATCTATGCGGCAAGAGTTTAAAGGATTTAATTCCGTTACCCCTGTCTATGTTTTTGACTCTCTCCCGCCAAATTTGTTTGGGCTTACAGTGCGCCCATCAAGGCATTAATATTGACGGCAAAATTTGTCCGTTAGTTCATAGAGATATCAAGCCTGCCAATATATTAGTTATTCCCGATCCGATATTGGGTCAGTTAGTTAAAATTCTCGATTTTGGGATTGCTAGATTTTTGAATTATACATCAACAGCTAGTACAAGCAGAGGATTTAATGGCACTTTACCCTACTGTTCTCCAGAACAGCTAGATGGGGAAAAATTAGATAGTCGCTCTGATATTTATAGCCTGGGTGTGATGATGTTTGAAATGCTCACAGGCAAAAAACCCTGGCAACCAGAAACTGATTACTTTGGTGCTTGGTATAAAGCACATCACTTTGAACAACCAAAAGCGATCGCAGATGTTAAACCCACTCTTAAAATCCCTCAGAAGCTAAATAATTTAATCATGGCTTGTCTTGCTAAAAAAGCAAGCGATCGCCCACAAAATATCGCTCAGATTTTGCAAGTATTAAATAGTTTAGAATCGTCAAATTATCCCACTTATCCTACAAGTTTACCCTCTAGTTCCATTCTTAGCCGTCCCTTAGATTCTGGATTATCAATCACAATAGAACAAAGCTGTCGGCAACTTTTGTGGCCTCAAAATAAACCAATTCAAGAAATTGTTTTTCCTCAGCTTTTAGACACTGCACAAGGAGCTATGACAGCACTATGGTTAATGTTGCCTAAACAAGAAATCAAAAATTATGCCCTTTCTGCTCGTTACAACCAGTTTATCTTCATGACATCCCCTCACCCAATGCTGTTGTGGGTGACTGTACTCTACAATCGGCAATTAGCTCCTAAGTGGCTACCCTGCTACCTAGATATGCAAAATCCCCAAAATTGTAGGTTGGTAAGTTTCCTGGCTGAAAATGAACGCTACCCTTTGATTTTCTTTACCCTAGAAGCACCACATTCCTGCACCAACGTTCTTAGCAGTCGCATTGAGCCAACTCAGCGGCAAATGTTGAAAACTTGGGTGGAACAGAGTCAGAGTCTACCACCCGCTTCTCAACCCCAGTTGAGCAAACAGCTATTAAAGCAGCGGTATAAACAAGTGCAATCCCGGATATTGCAGCATCTGGAATCAGAGCCACAAGTTGTATTATCAAGGTCTATCTAACGAAAAATTTGCACCTTGGAGAGACGGGACAAAAATAATTCCTAATTCCCAACTCCAAAAGACTTGACAAAGATAAAAAAAATAGTGATAATAGCAAAGTTGCCAAACAAGGGACTGTAGTTCAATTGGTTAGAGCACCGCCCTGTCACGGCGGAAGTTGCGGGTTCGAGCCCCGTCAGTCCCGTTCTAAATTTATGAGTAGTAAGTGCTGAGTCCTGATTAATATAGGAATTGGGCATTGCTTATTTGGCGGCTTCTGGATCTGCATTTACTTGACTCAGGATTCAGGGTTTAAATATAAGCTACATTTATCAAGCTTTGCGAAAGAGAGAATCAACTGTGACTGTCAGAGTCCGAATTGCGCCGAGTCCAACCGGAAATTTACATATTGGTACAGCTAGAACGGCTGTATTTAACTGGTTATTTGCCCGTCACCACGGCGGGAAGTTCATCCTGCGAATCGAAGACACAGACCTAGAGCGATCGCGTCCCGAATATACCGATAATATTCTTGAAGGACTGCGCTGGCTGGGACTTAACTGGGATGAAGGGCCATTTTTCCAATCCCAACGCCTGGATCTTTATAAAGAAGCAGTACAAAAACTGCTAGATCAAGGATTAGCCTATCGCTGCTACACCACTTCCGAAGAACTAGAGGCGCTAAGAGAAGCCCAAAAAGCTAGAGGCGAAGCTCCTCGCTATGACAACCGTCACCGCAACCTCACGCCAGAACAACGCGCCGCATTTGAAGCAGAAGGTCGCTCCTCTGTGATTCGCTTCAAAATCGAAGATGGGCGGGAAATTGTCTGGAATGACCTAGTAAGGGGAAAGATGTCTTGGCGAGGTAGCGATTTAGGTGGTGATATGGTCATCGCCCGCGCCTCAGAAGAGGGTAGCGGTCAACCTTTATACAACTTTGTAGTTGTGGTGGATGACATCGATATGCAAATCACCCATGTCATCCGGGGAGAAGACCACATCGCCAACACCGCCAAGCAAATTCTGCTGTATGAAGCAATGGGTGCAAAAATCCCAGAGTTTTCCCACACGCCGCTGATTTTGAACATGGAAGGGCGCAAGCTTTCTAAGCGGGATGGAGTTACTTCCATTTCTGAGTTTCAGCAAATGGGCTTTATTGCTGAAGGTTTGGTGAATTACATGACATTGCTGGGTTGGTCGCCACCAGACTCGACGCAAGAAATATTTACCTTAGAAGTAGCAGCTAAGGAATTTGGCTTTGAGCGTGTAAATAAAGCGGGTGCAAAGTTTGACTGGGACAAGCTGGACTGGTTGAACAGTCAGTATGTCCACAAGACGCCAGTAGATAAACTCACAGATTTACTCATACCCTATTGGCAAGCGGCTGGGTATAAATTTGATGCTGGACGCGTAGACGCGGAGCGGCTTCTCGTCAGAGATCGCCCCTGGTTAGAACAGCTAGTAACTTTAATTAGTCAGAGTTTGACTCGTTTAGTAGATGCAGTAGCTCAAAGCCAACTGTTTTTTAGCGACACAGTTGAATTTAGCGACGAAGGCAGTACGCAACTTAAGCAAGAAGGTTCTACTGCTGTCCTTGAGGCGATTGTCACAGCTTTAGAAAATCAGCCGCAACTTTCCGAAGCCGCCGCCCAGGAGATTATTAAACAAGTGGTGAAAGAGCAAAAAGTCAAAAAAGGCTTGGTAATGCGATCGCTCAGAGCAGCCTTAACTGGAGATGTTCATGGTCCCGACCTAATTCAATCTTGGTTACTACTGAATCAGATTGGTTTAGATAAGTCGCGCTTAAGTCGGGCATTAACGGAAGGTAATTAGTGATTACTTCCAGATTTTAGAAATATTTTAGATTTTAGGGGCGCACAAACGTGCGCCCCTATCCATAAGGTAGAGCAAGTATAGGAACAAGAAATCATTGAGTGACATACTCCCACACTGATGCTTGCATACAGTGTGGGCTTCTCAACCAATCCAGCTATTGCTTCGGAGGCGAGTAGCTCTGTTTTAAGTCCACGGAATGCCCTACCGCAGACTGTAAATTTCTTACCTTGTACCCTACAAATTTCACTGTCCCGGATGAGATGCTGGCTTATTCGCGCTATAGGACAAACCAATTGGTAACTTGTATTAATCAAGATGTGCCTGCTTACTTCTATGCTGTGCAACGGAGTCGCTTACCAATAATCGTAATGCTACTGGACAGAGGCTTATCAGACACCAATAGGGGTGAAGTGAACCAAGAAGATTATAGCATAAATCAAATATTTGTTCGTCTCGACGAATCAAGTCTTCTTTGTTTTCACTCCGCTCAAATACAATCAAACTACGCAACTCGACTCACTCGTAATTCATCTCATCACCTCCCAACGGCAACGGTGAGAGGCTTCTTACTGTTCAAGCTAATTGCTAATGAATTATCCCCAATTTCAAATCTAAAATAGGTAGTCAATTCTCCTCACGTTGGGAACTTGGTGTGTAAAATTCATGTCTTCAAAAACACTTAGAAGCGAACGTAATTACAATGCCGACAAAAGCGCTCAATAGAGGGATGAGATTATCGTTCATGATACTTACGGTCTTCATCACATCAACAGTTAATGCTGTCACTGATGCTCAGGAAGCGCCAACAATATTTGGAGATGTCACCATTGACCCCCAGTTTTCGCCAGACCCCCTGACAGTTCGCGGGATGAGTGGTGGTTCAATATCTGGGAGTCAAGTAGCTGGGAGAAGCGAAACAGCCACTGGCCCTTGTACTGGATTTGTTGATGAAACACCAGACCACACATTAGCGCTAACAAGTAAATTTGACTACCTGAAGTTGCAAGTGCAAAGTCCTGAAGACACCATCATGATTATCAAGGGACCCGGTGGTACTTGGTGCAATGACGATTTTGATGGCAAAAATGCCGGTATGGTTGGTGAATGGCTGGCTGGAAGTTACCAAATTTGGGTTGGTTCCTACCAAAAAGGCAAGTATCTTCCTTACACTCTAAAAATTACAGAAGTTAAGTAGGTAAAGTCTTTAATTGTAGAGACACACCAGAGGCGAGAAAATTTCTTGGCGTCTCTGGCTTGTTTGCGCTCCCTTTTCTCGTGCGATTTTGTATTAAAATTAAGTTAACTTTGATTAAGATTCTTGTTGGCATTGCCATAATGCGCCGATCGCTCTATGGGAGTGCATATAAGAGATCAAATTAAACAAAATGGAAAAATGGATTTATAAACATCCGTTTAACAGCTGAAAGTGACAGAGTGATGAACATTTGGTTGCTAAGGCTAACGAGTTGTATAGGCATCTAGAGGCAAATTAAGATGAAATTCTCCTGGAAAGTCCTAGTACTCTGGACATTGCCGGCTTTGGTAATTGGCTTTTTCTTCTGGCAAGGGGCCTTTGCAGGCGCTCCTGCTGACATGAGTAAGAATACAGCCAATACCCGCATGACTTATGGTCGCTTTCTAGAATACTTGGACGGCGATCGCGTCAGCAGCGTGGATCTGTACGAAGGCGGTAGGACAGCAATTATAGAAGCCCGCGATCCAGAAATCGAAAATCGCGTCCAAAGGTGGCGGGTGGATTTGCCTATTAACGCTCCTGAGTTAATTAGCAAGCTCAAAGAAAAAGACATCAGTTTTGATGCTCACCCCATGCGGAATGATGGCGCAATTTGGGGATTGTTGGGTAATCTCATATTTCCAGTTTTATTGATTACTGGGCTGTTCTTTTTGTTCCGGCGTTCTAGTAACCTCCCCGGCGGGCCAGGTCAAGCGATGAACTTCGGCAAATCCAAAGCGCGTTTCCAAATGGAGGCGAAAACCGGGGTCAAATTTGACGACGTAGCTGGGATCGAAGAAGCTAAGGAAGAACTGCAAGAAGTCGTCACCTTCCTCAAACAGCCAGAAAGATTTACCGCTGTGGGCGCACGGATTCCCAAGGGAGTGCTGTTAGTTGGGCCTCCTGGAACTGGTAAAACTTTACTAGCAAAAGCGATCGCTGGTGAAGCAGGTGTACCTTTCTTCAGTATTTCCGGTTCGGAATTTGTGGAAATGTTCGTTGGTGTGGGTGCATCCCGCGTCCGCGATTTGTTCAAGAAAGCCAAAGACAATGCCCCTTGTATCATCTTCATCGATGAAATCGACGCCGTAGGACGCCAACGGGGTGCTGGTATCGGTGGCGGTAACGATGAGAGAGAGCAAACCCTCAACCAACTCCTCACCGAAATGGATGGGTTTGAAGGTAATACAGGCATCATTATTATTGCTGCCACCAACCGTCCCGACGTACTAGACTCAGCATTGTTGCGTCCGGGTCGCTTTGACCGACAAGTAACAGTCGATCCGCCCGATATCAAAGGGCGTTTGGAAATCTTGCAAGTCCATGCGCGGAATAAGAAACTAGACACTAGCGTATCTTTGGATGCGATCGCTCGCCGCACTCCTGGATTCACTGGTGCTGATTTAGCCAACTTACTCAACGAAGCCGCAATTCTCACTGCTAGAAGACGCAAAGAAGCTATCACTCTCCGCGAAATAGATGATGCAGTGGATCGGGTAGTTGCGGGGATGGAAGGTACTCCTTTGGTAGATAGCAAGAGCAAGCGTTTAATTGCTTACCACGAAATTGGACACGCCTTAGTTGGGACTTTGTTAAAAGACCATGACCCAGTACAGAAAGTTACGCTGATCCCACGGGGACAAGCACAGGGTTTAACTTGGTTTACTCCCAACGAAGAACAGGGGTTAATTTCCCGTTCTCAACTCAAAGCCAGAATTACAGGTGCTTTGGGTGGTCGCGCCGCCGAAGAGGTGATTTTTGGCCCTGCTGAAGTCACAACTGGCGCTGGTGGAGACTTACAACAGTTGTCGGGAATGGCACGGCAGATGGTGACGCGGTTCGGGATGTCAAACTTAGGCCCACTTTCCTTAGAAAGCCAACAGGGAGAAGTATTTTTGGGTCGTGACTGGACAACCCGATCTGAATATTCCGAATCCATTGCCTCGCGCATTGATGGACAAGTCAGGGAAATTGTTGAACAGTGCTACGACAATGCTAAGAAGCTGATCCGCGATCATCGCACTGTCACCGATCGCTTAGTCGATCTGCTCATCGAAAAAGAAACCATTGACGGCGAAGAATTCCGCCAGATTGTGGCTGAGTACGCTGAACTCCCTGAGAAACAGCAGTACGCACCGCAACTGTAATAATTAACTCTTTTCTGGGCTAATATCTGGAAATGAGTAAAAGAACAAAAAATCAAATGGGGATGGTGTTGACTATCCTCATTTTTTTTACCAAGTTATTCTTGAAACTACACTTACCCAAAAACTGCCGTCTCAACTTTTGAAGTGCTTACTGGTTGAGAAACTACAGTAACTTCTACTTGTCTAGTTCTATTTATAAAGCAATACGGTTCAGTTAATGGGACTTAGACAAAAAATACCCCAAAAATAGCCTCAAATCTATATACAGAAACACTTTGACATCGCTTTGATTAGTTTCTTGATATATCTGGGTTTGGGCTATTTTTGAGTCTTTGGTGTATTTCCCTTACCCTGCATAGGTTTGAGGCTTGTTTCTCCCGAAAAAATGTTTAAGTCCCGTTAAGAAGAACAGTAGGTTGGGTTGAGCAATAGCGAAACTCAACAAAACCTTGATAATGTTGGGTTTCGTTCCTCAACCCAACCTACGCTAGTTTTAGTTTTTAGCCTTAATTGAACCGTATTGATTTATAAAGTAGGTGAGTCCCAAATCAATTTATTAGCTGGTAGTGATCAAGGAGCTTCTGCTGATTGAACATTGCGATCAACATGATAAGTAACTGCATGGTACATCAAGTTATAAGCTCTTTCTGACTGAGTAACTGGCTGAAATGGTTGTTTTGCTTCTTGGCTTGGGTGGAATTCGTAACTCAGACCACGATAGTGAAGTTTCATATTTTTGCCTCCAAAATCTTGTTGGTAGATTTATCAGAGGCTAATTAGAGACTTATATAAGCTCAGGAGAAAGGTACTAGGCAATGTAAACATATATTTCTCTTCCTTAGCAAATAAATATGAATGATAAATTGCTTTTAAATGCTGGGATTAAAGCTGAGTAAGGATACAAAAACATTTGGGTAAACAGCTCATATTTATTTCAGTGTAAATACTATCGTAAATTTACTGATATTGCTAATATTAGTCTGGAATCCTGTTCTGTACATTTGTAGCTTTGTATAGACACTACTCATAACACTAGCTGCTATGCACACTAGTATTGCAGACAACTTGAAAAAACAGTTCCATGCAGCCTGCGCTTTGCAAAGTCTGAACATGAGTCAAGTTGTAGTGGAGATGATTGAGCAATGGCTGAAAGCTAATGAAGTACGGTCGCCTAGTGAATTGCAACAGAAGGAAACTGCTATAAATTAGAGCCTGCTGGTTTTGCTACTGGCTCAACATGGATAAATTAAAGGAGCAGGTTTTATGGATGAGGTTTCTAGCAAACTGCTAGTGATTTTTCAGAACGTCAATGAGTGGTTGAGGTTTGCGGAAGCAAAGAACGCTGTCCTGCTTGCTTTTGCTGGTGCTGGTATTACTGCAACTATAACCCTTTTGGCTACAGCACAAAATCTCCCAAGCTCCTTGCGCGTTGGACTATTGTTAACAACTTCCTTACTTTGCGTTTGTGCTTTATTCTGTTCGCTTTCTTTTCTTCCAAAAAAAAATTTAGAGCGCCTATTATTGGTGCAAACCAAAGCAGCTAGAAATTCAAATATTGAGTTAAAGGATACAGATAATTTATATTATTTTGGACATTTGTACAAATATAATTCAACTCAACTACTAGATATGTTAAACAAGTATTATTTTGAAGAAAATTTCAGCATACGGTACAAAAAAGAATACAAAGACATTGCTAGTCAAATCACAATTAATTCTGAGATTACATTTCTGAAATTTAAGGTTTTTACATATGCCTTGTATGTCTTAATTGCCTCGATTATAGCAATTCCATTCTCAATTATTATAAGCCTAGTTGTTTATAAAACTCTATAACAGAGTCGTATTGTCAAAAAGTTCTCAGGATAGAAGCCATCTGGAAAACTAAGCTATGAGAAAAACTGTAGTCGAACTTGATTTAGTCGGATATGGCAATCTTGTCAAGACAGTAGAAGAACATTTAGGTGTACAGATTGTACCACATCTCAACAATCAAATTCAAGGATTTGTTGATAGTGGGTTAAGCAAAGTAAATCAGAAGCGTGAAGAAGTCGTTATAGCGAGTAATGGAGACAATGCTGTTATCCTCTTTGAGGATACCAATGATGCCTATAGATTTGCCGAAGCTGTTCATCAAGCTACTCAATCGCATAACGCTAAGAAAACTGAACAATCAGCGAAAAGATGGTTCCGTATTGGTGCTGCAACCGGCGAAATTACTGAAGATAATGGTCAGTTTACAGGCTACGTTATCGTTAGGGCTTATCGGCTAGAAGCAAATGCCAAGCCTGGGGAGTTTATTGTTGACTTAGATACATATAATGCTCTCAATGTTGAGCTACAGCAAAAATATGGCATTGAAGAAACGTTAAACGGAAAGTATGATGAAAGTTTTCGAGTTCGGCGTTGCAAAATGATTCCTGACCTGAATCCAACTACAACTGAGCCAACAGTGATACCTACAACTGAGCCAACAGTGATAGGAATTCTTGATTTATTTGATAAACTCAACCCGCGGGATCAAAATCAACGGATTATGGGTATTATAGGTATGCCAGAGGTGCAACGTCCTTCAAGGACTCTTACAATTTTTCAGAGGCAAGACGAGATATTAGACTGGGCTGACAATAATAACAAACTAAAAGAACTTCAAGGTGCGTTGTTGAATTTAATAGGAAGACCGCTCCACCCTTAAATGGCTCATCGGACACAAGCGGCGCTCCGCCGATGAGCCAAACTGTCGCGTCACAACCTGTATCAAAAATTCAAGGTAGAGAATGTATTTGTTGTGATTTAGTTACTTTTGATCCACTGCTTTTTTATGATAATTGTCAATCATCTCAAAATCTACGTCTGATTTTAACCATTAATTTTTGCGAAAGCAAAGAAGAACCAATTCCCCTAAAAGATGGCTCAATAGTAAATATAATCTTTGGTATAAAAAGAGGTAATTTAGAATGTGGATTAACAAATGCAAGGATGGATTTAAATAAAGGAAATTCTTTCGATAACGAAATATACAATTGGAGAGTAATGCATTGCGGTATACCTGAAGCTCCTAAATGGAAATTTACATTGCTCAATGGCTCAGAATTTTTAGAAGGTTCACTGAAAGATCAATGTCTAGGAATTATAGACTTATTAGAAGTAGGTAAATACTTTGAATTAGAGGCAATATTTAAAATAAATGTTAATCGTAATCACATAAAAGTAATATGCTCTGACAGGGGATCGGTAACTAAAACTAAAATACAAAGAGAAAGTGAAATTGGGTTGTGCTTGCAATACCTTCAAGAAAAATATAGACTAGATAATTATGTGAGTAGAGTAGTTGTTAATATATGATGAATAAGCCAACATCTGTTGAAAAACTTGCTGAGCTTTTTCAAGTAATTCATAATCACCCAAATGCAAAACTTTCTGAGCTAGCTCAGAAAGTTGGTCTTGATTTAACTAAGGATTATATAGGAGCAGACTTCAGTGGTGAGGATCTTAGTGAAGATAATTTAAAGTACGCAAATTTTAGTGATGCTGACTTGAGCAATGCTAACCTTAGCCATACTGATTTAAGTGTTGCAAATTTGATCGATGTTAACTTAACAGAAGCTAACCTCACTAATGCTAACCTGAGTGGCACTGACTTGACAGGAGCTAACCTCATTAATGCTAAGTTAAGTGGTGCTAACCTCATAGGATCTGACCTCATTAATGCTAAGTTAAGTGGTGCTGATCTGACGAAAGTTAATCTCATTAATGCTAAGTTAAGTGGTGCTGACCTGACGAACGCTAATCTCATTAATGCTTGCCTAAGAGGCGCTGACTTGAGCGGTGCTAACTTAGAAAATTCTAACCTGAGTAATGCTAATTTAATTGATGCCAATTTTACAGGTGCTAACTTGAGTAATGCTAATCTTAAAGGTGCTAACTTAGAAAATTCTAACCTGAGTAATGCTAATTTAATTGATGCCAATTTTACAGATGCTAACTTGAGTAATGCTAATCTTAAAAATATTGATTTGAGTGATATTAATCAGATAAATCTTGTTTATAAGAGTCAAAATTCAATAAATAATTCTCTCAAAATATTTGAAGAACTTATCAAGGCTGATAAGAAAATAATATCAGCAGCTTCAGAGCTTGATAGCTCTGAAATTATATTTAATGATATATGTAAAAAAATTGAAGAACAATTTGAATTTGACTTTATTAGTATATCATTAGTTATGCCAGAACAAAATACTATTGAAACAGTGTATGGAACTGGTATAGCGACAAAATGGGTTGATCGAGCAAGGCATCCTATTCAAGAAAACGAAAAATTAAGAGATATTCAAGCAGATATAGTTAAAACTGGTCAAACTGAAATTATTAGTGGATGGGATGATCGATTTGACCGAGGTATATATGATAGGTTCGGACATGATAAAGTTATTCGCATTTTTACTCCTATCTTTCTATTTTATGATGAGAAAAAGCATCTGATAGAGGACTGGTTTAATTCCTATAAATGGGAAGAAAATTTTATACAAAAGCAACAAGATGGGCGTGTTTTATACATGGAGGAACGACCTTCAAATGCCAAAGATCGGGTGGTTATTGGCACGTTAGAAGCAGGATATCAAAACCTTGATAGATCAATTACATTTGAACAAGCAAGATCGCTAGCTAAACTGGTTGCTGAGCAAGCATTAAATATTCGTCGAATCAGCCTACGTTATGTTTTAGAAACTATTGTTGAGAGTGCTAGGAGTTTTTTTAATGCTAATTTAGCTACATTGCACTTTTTATGGAATCCGCAACAAGAACAAGAAGGAAAATACATATATGAAGTCTTTAAAGGTGATATTGGTGCCAAAGCATTAGATGAACATGAATTCTCTCCTCGCAAGAATGGGTTAGGACGGAGAGCTATTGATGAAAAAGAAGTTAAAGTAATATCTTATTCTCAAAAAAATTGTAATATCAGCTTTAGTGAAAAAGCGCATTTAAGAGGTTTTAAAGTTTATGCTGCTTTTCCATTATTGATTAATACTACATATGAAAATATACCACGTAGCATATCTACTATTAATCAACAAGAACAATTAAACACTATTGTGACAGGAGTATTATATGTGCATTTTAGAGAAGAGTCTGAATTTACTGAAGAGTTACAACGTCTAGGTAATAATTTTGTTAATACAGCTGTTCATGCAATAACAACTGTTATAAAATATCAAAAAGTGCGTGAAAAAGCACGTCAGCTATCTGCATTGCAACATATTACCCAATCTTTCAATGAGATAGATAAGAATTTGATAAATTATATTGCATGGAATACATTGAACATTTTGGCAGCAGGTGTTGTTATTATTTATGAGTTTATTCAACCAGAAAAAAAACTTCAAACTCCACCCACTTTTGCAGGTAAGTTTTTGGATGAGGAAAAAATGCGAACAGAAACTATTGATGACGATACAATAATATTGTCGCTGATTAATGGTGGAAAAAATGTTTATCCTGATCAAGATTATGGCGAACCTCTTTTAAAAAATTTACCCTTTGCTCAACGAGAAGAAATTAAATCTGCAGCAGGTATATTGTTGAAAGCAAACAATGACATAATAGTCGGAGTCATGTTTATTAACTACCGACGAATTCATAGCTTCTCAAATGAGGAAAAGCAAATAATTGACTCTTTAGCATCTTCAGCGGCTACTGCTATTCATAATTATAGATGGATGCAAAGTTTAAACAATATTGAACGCAAGATCATAAATCAGGAAACCTTAAAGCTAGTTGTGAAAAAAGCTGTACAAATCACAGGGGCAAATGTCGGAGAAATTATTATTGAGTCAAATACCAAAGAATCTATCACGCTCGGTTATCCAAACAGACAGCTAAGTAAAAGTGTTGCTAGTTGGGAAGAAGTTAAAACATATGGAGAATCAAAACTTGTAAATAAGATTAAGGATCAACAAAACTACAAACCATACTTTCATGATTCTAATTCAGAACTAAGTGTACCTCTTTTAGATGAAAATTACTATCTACGGGGTGTGCTGATAGTTGGGAGTAATGAAGATAAAGAATTTACAGAAATAAACTTGCTAAAACTAAAGTATATTGCTAACTTAGCACTTATTGCTATTCAGTATGCAGAAAAAGAAAAAACTGTTCAACAAGAGACAATAGCTACTATTGATCATCTATCTATGAAGTTAGTAAGTCAAATTAATAATGATAAAGATAATAGTTATCAATTTTCGCAAAACGAAGATGATAAAAGTTTGAAGCAAAAGTTAACGTTAGCCAATGATGTAAAAGAAAATATTAGTAGTTTAAACAATGATGTGAAAGAAACTATTAATAATTTAAACAAAGATAATGTAGAAACTAGTCAAGTTCAAATCAAGGATTCTTTCTCAAAGCTAAATAAAGAGGGAAAAATATTATTAAACTCACACTGCTAAAATTAATTACCAATCTTTTGACTTGTTAATTCGGCGTTGCATAATTGCGGGATGATTTGAGACTTTGCAAGCCCTACATAATCACCGCATCCTTGGGTCAGCCTTAATCATCCCATTATTCAGCAACGCCCTTAATCCTTGTTTATCTTATCGTTCCACTTCATCCACTGCCTTGGGAACTCCCGCAGTTAACACCTCATGTCCATCAGATGTAACTAACACATCATCCTCAATGCGAATACCAATGCCAACCCATCGAGGATCAGTCTCTGGCTGGTCTTCTGCTAGTTTGGTATCTGGCACAATATATAGTCCCGGTTCCACTGTCAAAATCTGGCCTGGTTGTAAAATCTGCGGCTTATCTTCACCGTGCTGGTAAACCCCCACATCATGGACATCCAAACCTAACCAATGACTGGTGCGATGCATATAATATGGCTTATATTTCTCTTCTTCAATTAACTTGTCAATTTCGCCTTTGAGGATGCCAAGTTCAACTAAACCTTCCGTGAGGACGCGCACTGCTGTATCATGAATTAATTTGAAGGGATTACCTGGTTGCACTTGAGCGATCGCTTGTTTTTGCGCTGACAAAACAATCTCATACAGCGTCTTTTGTTCTGGCGTAAATTTACCCCCGACAGGAAATGTCCGCGTAATATCCGAGTTGTAATAACCGTAGGCACAACCGGCATCAATTAGCAGTAATTCTCCATCCTGCATTTGACGATTATTCTCAATGTAGTGCAGTACGCAAGCATTCACACCAGAAGCCACAATCGAAGGATAAGCCGGGCCTAACCCACCCCGCACTCGAAAGATGCGTTCCATCTCCGCCTGAATTTCGTACTCATAACGTCCGGGTGCGGCGATTTCTTGTGCGTAATTGTGTGCTTCAGTGGCGATCGCAGCTGCTTGACGCATCAATTCCAACTCAGCTTCGCTTTTGACTAGTCTCATGCTGTTGAGGACAGGCCCAGTATCTTCAATAGCGATCGGCCCTGTACCGCGTTTAGGATAAGTCCGCAGTAAACTCTGGTAATGTCCCAAGATTTGGTCATTAAAAGCGCGATCGCGTCCTAAGTGATAATAAATCCGGCTGGCTTTTTCCAAATACTGTGGCAACTTTTCATCTAACTCGCTAATGGGGTAAGCTTCATCAGCACCATAAATTTCCTTGGCTGCATCTACCCCAGAAAGATAACCAGTCCATACTTCCTTTTCGCGATCCTTCGGTTGGACAAACAGCACAAACCGATGTTCTGAATGATGCGGCGCTAACACTGCAACTGCCTGTGGTTCGTTAAAACCAGTTAGGTAGAAGAAATCACTGTCTTGGCGATAAACATACTCGACATCGTTGTGCATCACTGCCATTGGCGCACTGCGAAAAATGGCTGTGCCATCACCAATTTTTGCCATTAACTGCTTGCGACGCTGCCGATATTCTGCTTGCATAACTGATGTGTGTATTAAAGTATTGTGTTATTTTACACTTTTCACAACTAGAGGATGCACAGATTATCCCTCTTAATAGTTGCTAATCTAAGTTATTCTAACCAATATTTGTTTCAACTCAAGTCATAAATTATTGGAGAATAATCAATTATCTTGAAAGACTCAGCTCCTCGAATTTTTCAATAATTTGGGAATCTTGTTGTTTTTGAATGATTTAGGATATTTATAAAATAATTTTTTAACCGTTCATCTTATATCAATTCTGGTAGTTAATAAGTTAATAAATTCAACAACACACCGGAAAAATATGTCCACTCAACCCACAACAAAAAAGCGATCGCTTCCGTGACCAATCCAATAAAGACGAATTAATGGTATTTATACATACTGAAGATTTTTTAAAAAATCCAATCGGATTGCTATAGTGATTCGGTCAATACTTGAGAAAGTGCCAAGAAAATAAAGGTAAAGATTATACGAATGAATTAGGACTAATGTAGCGATTGCTTCTCTCTTCGCGTATTTGTAACTTTGTAAAAAAAATACGCTTAGTACTTTTTCAAGCTAGTTTTGAGGGTTTTTAGTAAGGAATTTAGTGCTTAAAAAATAAGATTAAAGTCCTTACTACGAACTTGCTTACCCATCAATTTAAACTTGATAGACTACTATTGTGGATATTTTTTATCTGACTGATAAACTGTTAAAGATACAAGTATATTCTTGATACAACATTTAAAGATCAAAGAAAATAGATAAAATCATCAAATTTTATCTGTAATTAATCATATATATAGAAAACAAAACTTTTTTTTGAAATTGCTTGTATAGAACTTGATAATTTCATAATAATCGTTTAAAACAAACAGATATTTATCTTCAAATAATGACATTAACAAATAAAAAATATTTATAAAGAAATCTTGAAAAATTAGTAAATGTTATTTGGTTACAGAAAGAGATTGTCAAAAAAAGTTAAAAAAATATGATAACCAATCATAAAAATACACCATGTCTGGAAATACAAATTCCTCACCCTTATCTTTGAATACATCTGGATGGGCATCAGACTCTTTTGCAAAATCAAAAATCTTGACATCTTCTTTTGAGAATTTAAATTATGATTCGGCATTTGGGAGTAAGAGTTCCTCATATACACTAAAAAATGAACCGTTGACCCAGCCTGTCAAAACGTCAGCAAATCCCAATCCTAATCCTTACTTAACTAGTGCGGCGATTACTCCTGACTTTAACGGTGATGGCAAAACGGACAAAGTTTGGGTCGATTCTACAACCGGTGAGATTATCATTCGGTTGATGGATGGAACAAAAGTTATCGACCAGGGTTCTCTAGGTAAATTCGACCTATCTGCCTATGATTACAAAATTGCTGACTTCAATGCTGATGGCAAAACCGACTTCTTATTACGCAATAAGACAACCGGTGAGAATAGCATTGTGCTGATGGATGGAACCAAAGTTGCTAATTCGGCTGCTCTCACCACCGTTGACCCAGCCTGGACTCCTCAGATTGGCGATTTCAATGGCGATCGCAAAACCGATATCTTCTGGCATAATAATACAACCGGTGAGAACGCTATTTGGGAGATGGATGGCACCACAGTTCTGACTGCAACTGTTCTAGACACTACAGACGCAGCACTAACTCCTACCATTGTTGATTTCGACGGCAATGGCAAGAGTGATATTTTCTGGCGCAATGCGACAACCGGCGATAACACTGCTTGGTTTATGGATGGTACGCAAAAGACTGAATTAGCGCTGCAATCACAAGACGCCGCTTGGACTCCTAGCCTTGGTGATTTCAACGGCGACTATAAGACTGACATTCTGTGGAGAAACGCTCAAACAGGTGAAAACAAGGTTTGGACGATGAATGGGATCATAGTCACAGAGGGTGCTCTGGAGACACTTGACCCAGCCTGGACTTCTAAAATTGGCGATTTCAACGGCGATGGCAAGACCGACATCTTCTGGCACAATGGCACAACTGGTGAGAACACCGCTTGGTTGATGGATGGTACAACAGTTGCTACTCAAGCTTTCTTACCGACTAATACCGCGGCCTTGACACCATCCCTTGGCGACTTCAACGGCGATGGTAAGACCGACATCTACTGGCGCGATCAGACAGCAGGTGCAGACAAAATTTGGACTATAGATGGAACGACAGCGGTTGAGACTCCCATCAGCGATGCAGATAAGCTTGGTGCAGAGTGGTATACGTTCTAAAATCAAAATTCAGAATTCAGGAGGCAGGAGTCATTATTCTTCCCCTGCTCTCTCATCCACTCATCCCCTGCCCCTTAAAACTTGTAACTCAAAACCTGAATCACGCTATTTTCCGGCAAATCTTTAGGGTTAATGGAAATAGTATCTCCATTGCTACGCCGCACTGTCACACCTTGCATCAAGGTCAGAAAATTATCGAGTGGCGAAATATCGCACTTAGCAGCATCAGCGGCTTGTGTCCGGTAATGGGTCGGAATCACCAACTTGGGATTTAACACTTGAACAGCCTGCTTTGCTTCCTCAGCATTGTAGGCTTTTGCACTGCCTCCCACTGGAATGAAGGCTACATCGGGACGCCCCATCAAGATTTTTTGCTCAATGGAAATGGGTGCAGCAGCTCCCCCTAAGTGCAGGATATTAATTCCGCCTTGCTTCCAACTCCAAGAAGTATTTGAGCCAAATTGCTTACCACCTTTGCGATCGTGGTCTATGGCAATTCCTTGGAACTTAATGCCTTTGAACTCGTAAACTCCTGGTTCGTAGATGAGTTTTGCATTTCCTGGTAGTACGTCCACAGCCCCTTCATCCAGCAGTTGGCTGCTAATCAGTACTAAGTCTGCTGCAACTTTTGGTGGACGATACCCAGCAGTACAGCCGACCGACCGAAATGGATTGACGAGAATTTTCGCACCGCCACCAGTAAAAAGAAAGCAAGTATGACCCAACCACTGAACTGATAAACCGCTAGATTGTGCGTCAGCTTGAGATTCAGAACCCAAGGTAGTAACTAAAGCTGTGACCAACCCCGCCCCAGCATAGCCCATCAACTGTCGTCGTTTCATTAATTATGCTCTCGACTGTAACTGTTCCAGAAAATTTCGCAATAACTGCTTTCCTGAAGATGTCAGGACACTCTCTGGGTGGAACTGGACGCCCTGAATGTGAGGATAGTTCCGGTGTCGCACTCCCATGATGGTGTTATCTTCAACCCAAGCGGTGATTTCTAACACATCTGGGCAAGTCTCACGTTCGATTACCAAACTATGATACCTAGTGGCGATTAGAGGATTTTCTAATCCCCGGAAAACCCCCACCCCAGTATGAGACACCTGAGAGGTTTTGCCATGCATCAACTCTGGCGCAGGAATTATTTTACCACCGAATACTTGACCAATGCTTTGATGCCCCAAACAAACACCCAAAATTGGCAACTCTTGGCCTAGCTGTTCAATCAATTCTAAAGAAATGCCGGCATCTTCCGGGCGACCAGGCCCAGGAGAAATAACCACGGCTTCCGGCTTTAATACCCGAATCTCATCTATGGATATCTTGTCGTTACGAAAAACTTTAATATCATCTGCCACTGGGAATTCTGCTGCCAATTCTCCCAGATACTGCACTAAATTATATGTAAAACTGTCGTAATTGTCGATAACTATAATCAAAGCTTATCACTCCTGTTTTTTACCACTCATCAGTTCCAAAAAGTATAGACAAATATCTCATGCTATTTGTTCGCTAGCTGTAAAAATAACGCTGACGTGGACGCGTAGATATAAAGCGGCTACTCTGCGACAAGCCAGTTCCTAAAGATTAACAAGTAATCATTTAGCCAGGATGCTTGGCACGATCGCATTACTTAAATTTTGGGCGTTGCTGAATCAAAATATGAATCATGCGACGGCGAATAGCCCGGCGTAGACATTGCTTCAAGCTTGCGGGTGCATAGCGCATCATCACCGGACTTGAGATAATATATTACTAATCGAATAGAATACTTAAGGATTTCTTCTGAGTTTGAATCACAAAAAGTTTGACATGTAACCAAGCCAGATCATGTCTTAAACGACTGTTTTCTCCCTCTACTCAAGTCATATAAGTTTTCCTCACAATCTGATCTTCATTGCTGATAAAACTAGGGTAAACAGGATATCCATCGGTGACATAAAAATTAGACTGCCAACATCTTAGTTAATCTGCCACAAGAGTTTAAAAGTTTCTGAACTTCGCTTCCCGTAAAACCCCAGATATAATCCCCGGAACACGATGATTTACCGCCGTCCACAGCCATATCTTGTTTTTTTCGGCGTCGTTCTAATTCATACCTCTATTCTGCAACGCCCATAGGCTGCTAGCTTTCCTATGATCAGGTTATAGCTGCTTTCAATTACGTAAAATACAGCAGAGACGCACATCTGTGCGCCCAAAGCGCGTATTGCATCCAAACGAAAACCGCTATAAACTTTATTTATATGGTGAGGCAAATCATCCAAACTAAAAAATCAACGGTTATTAGTCAATAATCAATCAAATTACAGATGACTCACTACCAAAAGTTACTAAAAATTTCCACTACTGGCAAATCTTTTTATAACATCACCGCGAAAATTGAAGCCACAGTTGCAGAGTCGGGAGTGGAAACTGGTCTTTGTACTCTATTTTTGCGCCACACTTCAGCCAGTTTAGTGATCCAAGAAAATGCCGATCCCGATGTCCTTGTGGATTTAGCTAACTTTATGGCAAAACTTGTGCCAGAATCGGGAAAATACATCCACGATGCAGAAGGCCCCGATGATATGCCGGCACACATTCGCACTGCACTCACCCAAACTTCTGAGCATATCCCTATTAATCGAGGTCATTTGGTGCTGGGAACTTGGCAGGGAATTTATATTTGGGAACACCGCCAGCACGGTCATTTAAGAGAATTGGTTGTCCATATTTCGGGATAGAGATTTCTGAGTTTTCATTTATTTAAAGTGTAGCTTTGTAGAGTTTAAATACTCTGTTTATACTGCGTAAACTGTAAATATAATATTGTAACCTGTGCGGTGATATGCATTAAATGAATTTCGCCATGATAAGTTCTTATGAAAAACGTTTTTAAAATTAATCAGATACACAGTAAATAATTCGTGTCATTTTGTAAACTGAAAAGTTAAGTTTATTTGTGATTATTTAATAGCCTACTTGTTTCAAGATAAACTAATATTTAGTATAAGCTGGCTGGGCTATTTAAATTACTATGAAGCAAGAACTGACACAAACTCATACTTTCCAATTTATTGATGAAATGCTTGCCCAGCAGTCTGTTAACCTGTTGTCACTTAATCCCCAAAAAATACTAATTACCAGCTTTGCCGAATTGGGAAATTTGATTACTGAACAAAAGGCCAATATTAAACTCCTCACAACCCTTCAAGAAACTCTCGAATCTATAGTGTATAGTCAGTTGCAAAATTTTCCAGAAAATATCTTCTGGGATTTAGATTTTCTGGTAAGTAGTATGCTTAGACAGGCTTTAGTAGCAGATGAGGGTGCTATTGCTTTTTTAAAAGTTTTTGGTGAAAAGATGATTTCTCTGACAGAGATGTTCGGAAATAAAACGGAAATGCGCTTCCGTTACGTTCACGATTTTATCTATGGATTTGACTTGGCAAGATGGGTACAAAAAGAGCCACAAAAACGCGCACAGATAGAGCCTTTTAGTCTGGTTTTTTTGATTATTTGCTTGCCAAAGGGAAAGAACTTTTACAACGGATTAATCACGGTCAAATCACATCTTATAAACTATGTGACACAGGTTATCGCAATCCCTTCACATTTTCTCGTGAACCACAAGATGAATACCGTCTGCTAACTTATCTTGCTGAAGAACAACTTATCCCGGTAGCAGTGTGGAACTGGAATGCTAGCCCTGTATGGAACAAACCTTTCCAAGAAATCCGCCAGCAATTAGCATTAAAATTAAATATTCAACCACAGAGACACTGATTAGCAATTAAAAATTGCTAAAGAAAATAATTATGAAAATTGCTGATTTAATTACTTGGTTTGAAACATGGGCAAATCCTGCTTGGTGTGAAAGCTGGGATAATTGTGGCTGGCAGATTGAACCAGGAGTTTTGCAGGAAAAAACACGGGTTTTGGTGTGTTTGACACCGACTTTAGCAGTAATGCAGGAAGCGATCGCTCTGAATGCTAATCTGATATTTGCCCATCATCCCTTGATTTTTACTCCTCCCAAATCTTTACGCACTGGTGAAGCGATCGCAGAAATGGTACGGTTAGCTTTTACTCACAATATTGGTGTTTACACTGCTCACACGAATTTTGACCAAGTGCAGGATGGTACTGCTGACGTTTTGGCTCAGATTTTAGAACTCAAAGAAGTGACTCCCATAGTAGCTACACAAGCAGGGTTAGGATATGGTCGTGTTGGTTTGCTAGAGCCATTTTTGACATTACAGGAGTTACTCGTAGCCATTCAAACCCGACTTTCTCCCCCTAATTTGATTTTTTCCCCAACTACTGATTTACAGCAAACAATTTCACGAGTTGCTGTTTTGGGCGGTTCAGGGGCTAGTTACATTTCAGCCGTAGCCAAAACTGGCGCTCAAGCTTATCTGACTTCTGACTGTAAGTTTCATCAGTTTCAAGAAAGCCGCGATTGCAATCTTATTTTAATCGATGCCGGACATTACGCTACCGAACGTCCTGCTTGCGATCGCTTGGTGCAAAAATTCCAGTCTTTAAACCTAGACTGGGTGCAATTAAGTCAAAAGGATGAAGATTTCCGCCAGTTTTTTGCTTGATTGCTTAGATTTCACTATATTTTTGAGATACTTGCCTAAAAGTTTCTCTATGTTTTAATATTGTTAAATCATCTGCCTTTTCAATATTGGTGCTAAAAAGTTTTGCAACCATCTATCTCCGTATATTAATAGCTAGATTCACCTAAAGCTCATATTGTCACCCATTGTTGTGATGTAAATCACTAATTATGTGTAATTATAATCACATAATATTCATGTTCCATATCAATTAGTAGCAGAGGAAAATGTTACACACTTGACCTAACAAATTGTTTACTCTGCCCTAATCAAGATGATTCGTACACTTGTTGAATCTGCTTTCCAAACTGGATATCTTAGTGTTGAATCTGAGGGTTTACTACATCAAGTGCTGACCACTAAATGCTGGAAGGAAGAGGATTTGTCAGCGCTGGCAGCCTTATACAATGCAGTTCGCGCCGGCCAAATTAAACGAGAAGCGTCCTCGTCGAACGTGCTTATGGAATTTCCCCTACCCTATAAATCTTGCTGATAGTCCCATAACACAAGCAGAGTAGCAGAGGGGAATTTTCTCAGGGTATTTTCCCTGTGCCCCCCATATGCTGTGCCCCTCTACCTCTTGTCCCTACTCCGTTGCCTTTTTCTTAGTCATGATCAAGCAAAAACCTTAAAAACTCAAAACTCTTTGGATGTTGTCGTTGAAAACCGTCAAGGTCAGCAAGAGAATGAGTTAAGATCAGATACACATGGGTAAAAGTAAAGCCGAGTCCCCGGACTTCCCAGTAATGCCAATGAGTAAAAGTAGGCAAGTTAAACAACCGCAATCAACGATTGTTTTGGAGTATTCTTTGTTACATAATCGTAATAATGACTCACCAACAAATATGAACCTGGTTAGGACAGGTACCGAATTGTTTGACTTCTATGAAGCAAACATTCCCTAGAATCAGCCAGAGGGAGATTGACTTTATTGCTAGAGCAACCATTGATTGATGACCCAACATTTCCCGATATTTTGAAAACTACAAGCAAGTCTTGGGATAGGGTTATGAAGCGTACTTGTTCTGAACAGTGAAATTAACCTCTTAAAGGTGTAATGTAATGGGGTAGAACCCAGATTTTGACAGGTTTAACTACGTTGTTTAAAAAGGCAGAAACAGTACATGCTACACCGCAAGATTTATCAACTGTGTTGCGATGGGCGCGAGGTATGTGTTTTCTTGCGGGACCAGCAACGCTGGATTGAACGCGCCCGCATCATCGACATAGAGGGAGATTTAGTGACCCTACGCTATGAAACAGAAGAAGAGGACGAAGTTTGTTCTTGGGAAGAAATGGTTCGCCTCGAGAGCATTGGTGCTGTAACGCAAAAATTGGCTTCAGTACCACGCGGTAATGTGGAACCTTTGATGACTGAAGATTGTCCCGAAGCTGAACGCATCCGCAACCATTACACTGACTCGAATCCAGAATAATCAGTGCTGAGTCACCGAAGTTAAGATCGGCCACCGAACTTATGTTCGCCCTTAGCGTTGGCGAAGCCAGACGCTCGCAGACTCGCTAATGCCGGAAGCCGGCGTTCAGAGTCAAGGGAAGCCGCCGTTTTGACTTATCGCCGAGTGCTGAGTAATAAATCCTAACTCAGCACTTAAGACTCAGGACTAGATAAACCTTCAAAAGCAGGACAGTAACCTTCGAGAGTTACCTTAAAGTTATATAACGGGGAAGCTGGATTCCAACACCGCTGCCCCCTTTGATGTCGGCATGTACCGCAACAGTCTACATCTGTCCATGTATAGCGATCGCTATTTTGGCTGAGTAGTTCTCGTTGAGACAATCCCCTTAATACTAGTTCTTCCCCTTGCCAACGAGCTTCGATTAAACCAGTATCGGCAAATTGCCGCCAACGAGAATCAGCAGTAATCACATCGGGTAGGGTGATTGTGATTACTGTTCCCAACTCTGTGAGTTCGCCTTCGTAGTTAGTTTCTGGCGCTGCGGGTTGTAAAAATGTATCGCCGATGAGTAATTCTACTAAGGTGCCAGCCGCCGGGGAATGGATATGGTAGCGGTTTTGCAACTCCTCTAAGCTAGTCAGATCTGCCAAATAGGCAGGAGAACCGTGGACAAAAATGACGTGCTGGGGTCGCAAATTATGAATTAGCTGCGTAGTACCAGGGCCATCACTATGTTGAGCCAGGAGATAGGTTTCGACAGTGGTGGGTGCTAAATATTCTTTGTTAACTTTTATATCAATTTTTTCTGGTACAAGGATCAGCCAAGGGCCTGTGTCTAGTTGGCAGTGTTCACCTAAATCAGATGTAGAGTCGGTAAGGACTATACAAGGTGACTTGCCCACAGTGGGACGATGTTCTGGTTGTAAACGACGCACGCGGGGACGCACCCGCTCATCCCAAAACAAGGGTTGATGGCGGGCAAAGTTCTGCACGGATGGGGGAAGGTGGGGTAGCAGTTCTAGGTACGCATCACACCCAGTTGCGACAGCACCATCTACCCAGATATCTAAATCTCGTCCGGTGAAGTGGTGATGTGACCGTAACAGCATTAATAGTTCTTGACCCAATCCTAAAGCCGGGGTGGGAAGGATTACAGAACAATGGTCAGCGATCGCTCGATTAATTCGCTCTGCTAGTTGATTTTCTTGGTTGCGGCGATGAGGATGACGGGATGTGCCATAACTGCCTTCAATGATCAGCACATCCAAGTCTAAGCCCCGCAGTTCCTCTAAACGCAAACCTTCGACCAACCGGGAGTTTGACAGGAAAAAGTCCCCTGTATAGAGTAGCTTGTAAGTCCGCTGCTGGGTGGTGTAGGTAAGGAGAATTGCTACTGCTCCAGGTAGATGCCCTGCGGGAAATAATTCTGCTACTAGACCCTCTTGGAATTCCACAGGCGATCGCAACGGCAAGGCATGACAAAATTGGGAAATTTCCTCAGCGTCTTGGTCTAGCCAATTCAGCGGCAGTAATTTGCTGGTTACTTCGCTGCCATAAATAGGTAACTTTGGAAAAGCTTCATGCAGTGCCAGTAAGCCTCTGGCGTGATCTGGGTGGGCATGACTAATCAAAACCAAATCTGCTGGTAGGGGCGAACTCGCTCCACGTACCGACTTAGTAAGCCCCTTTGCCAGAGATGAAATATCCTCCAAACCACAGTCCAACAGGATGCGGTGTGGCCCCATCTTTACCAATAAACACACGCCCTCATTGTCATGCTGGACACTATAGGGCAAACATTCTAATTCACTACCTGCTTCCGCAGCATCTACGCGAGAGGATGCCGACAGATTATCCCTCATGCTCTCCTCCCCTCAAACCTCATCATCATGGACATATCCCAAAAGCCAAAAGTTACACAAATTTTGGTTTTGTGACTTAGGGGTAAGTTTATATCGTGCGCCCCTACACCCTGAGAATACGGATTTTTGATTGGGGAGGACGCCTCCACCGAACCCGCACTGGTTCGGAAAGGTGGGCTAACGAGAAAGCCATCAAACTAGCTAAAAAATGCCTCTTGTTTATTTTCCCTTTGCACCTTCTGAGCTATCTTAGCCAACTCCCCCTACGGGAAGCCGCCCAAGTGTCTACAGACTGATCTCAATGTGCCGAGCCATTTCCGTGATAGTTATCTGAATCATAGAATCCATTTTTCGTGCCAAAAAATAAGCACGAAAGCGTAAATATAACTGTTAATCCAGCTAGAATTAGCTTTACATCCATTTGTTTGTTGCCCCTTACTTAAAGACTTTCTTATATTAATTTAGTGCTTCCGCAATCAAACGCAATCACTGGAAAATCTTTACTATGCTTATGTGGATTGGGCAATAGGTAAATTTACCGCAATCAGTCAGATTGTAGAACTTTTCGGTTCACCTGTCCATCCATCTAGACATAAACCAATATGATCGCGATCGCAATCCTCTATAGCCCGCAAAAATCCTCATCTAGAATCTGCTCAATCGAAAAAGGACAAACTGTGGGATACTCACTTTCCTGAAGTATCCGAACCCCAAACTTAGCCCATGATGTTGCCATATGACGGCGAAAGCTTGGATAAAGCCCTTCTCAACCCCTGGTAGGGTTCATAAAAAAGCGATCGCTCCTTGCCAACACAGTCAAAAGTGCGATCGCTATTTATGTTTATGTCAGGGCAGACACCTTGCCCACGCAAAATTTAAATATCCTGTTCGCTCAACTCGCGTGTGATGTGATCAAATGGTTCATCCACAAAAGCAGTATTAACCACACCTGCTGCTGCCACTTGTTCCTTAATCAGATCCTTGAGAATCTGGATACCACGAACTGTAGGCCCAATAGGCACTCCTAGAGAATTGTAAGTTTCCCGTAGTCCTTGCAGCACACGCTCATCCAATACATTTGTGTTTCCAGCAACCAGCGCATAGGTGGCGTAGCGCAAGTAGTAATCTAAATCCCGCAGACAAGCCGCATAACGACGAGTTGTATAGGAATTTCCACCGGGGCGGATCAATTCCGGCAGTTCTTCATACAACTTCAAACCAGCTTGCTTGACAAGTGCAGCCGCGTTAGAATTTATCGCCGCCGCCGCTTGTACTCTTGCTGTACCACTGTCAAAGTAAGACTTCAGGCTATCGATCGCATTCCGGTCAAAATACCGACCAGCTAGGTCATAATTCTTAATTAAACTTGTTACCGCATCGCGCATTCCTTCTTCTCCCAATCATTGCTATTTATGGTTTGATATTTATTTGGCTGCACTTATGCACCACTAAACTTTTGTGCTATTAAAAATAGATTCGGCACAAAAACAATCTATCCACTACATAAGGATTCTATGCCAAAGTTGACCCCTATGTGATGAACTTTCCAGTTTTGTACAGATGATCGCCGAAAGGTTAATATAACCTGTAATCCAGATATCTGTAGCACAGACTACAAAATACCCTAATGTCTAGTATTTAAGATGTTTCAGGTGTGTCACGACTTAATTGAGATCAGCAGGGTTAGGATGCTTTGGAAGATTCTGGTTTACTTTAGGAAATTGGTAGAGAAGGAGTAACAATGACAACACCACAAGAAGTCTTGAAGAGAATTCAAGATGAAAAAATTCAGCTGATTGATCTCAAATTCATCGATACAGTAGGAACTTGGCAGCACCTCACACTGTTCCAAGACCAAATCGATGAGACTGCATTCACTGATGGTGTACCTTTTGATGGTTCCAGCATCCGGGGTTGGAAAGCGATCAACGAATCAGACATGACGATGGTACTCGACCCCAACACTGCTTGGATCGACCCATTCATGAAAGAGCCAACACTAAGTATAATTTGTAGCATTAAGGAACCCCGCACAGGCGAATGGTACAACCGTTGTCCACGCGTTATTGCCCAAAAAGCTGTAGATTACCTAGTTTCCACTGGTCTTGGTGATACAGTTTTCTTTGGCCCTGAAGCTGAGTTCTTCATCTTTGACAGTGCTAGGTTTGCCCAAACTGCTAACGAAGGTTACTACTTCTTAGACTCCGAAGAAGGTGCTTGGAATTCCGGTAAAGCGGGTACATCTGACAAACCCAACTTGGCTTACAAACCACGCTTCAAAGAAGGTTACTTCCCAGTTTCACCGACGGATTCTTCTCAAGATATCCGTACAGAGATGCTGTTGACGATGGCAAAATTAGGTGTGCCTATTGAAAAGCATCACCACGAAGTTGCTACTGGTGGTCAGTGCGAACTAGGTTTCAAGTTTGGCAAGTTGATCGAAGCGGCTGACTGGTTGATGACTTACAAATATGTCATCAAGAACGTTGCCAAAAAACACGGCAAAACCGTCACCTTCATGCCAAAACCAATTTTTGGCGATAATGGTTCAGGAATGCACTGTCACCAGTCCATTTGGAAAGGCGGACAACCTCTGTTCGCTGGTGATAAGTATGCTGGTTTGAGCGAAATGGCGTTGTACTACATTGGTGGTCTTCTCAAACACGCACCAGCGCTATTAGCAATTACCAATCCCAGTACCAACTCTTACAAGCGCCTAGTACCTGGTTATGAAGCTCCAGTGAACTTGGCTTACTCTCAAGGGAACCGTTCTGCTTCTATCCGTATTCCTCTATCTGGCACTAACCCCAAAGCCAAGCGTTTAGAATTCCGTTGTCCAGATGCTACTTCTAACCCCTACTTGGCATTTGCTGCAATGCTTTGTGCTGGTATCGATGGCATCAAGAACAAAATCCATCCTGGCGAACCCTTAGATAAGAATATCTATGAACTCTCTCCAGAAGAACTGGCAAAGGTTCCTTCAACTCCAGGTTCTTTAGAACTGGCGCTGCAAGCACTGGAAAAAGATCACGCCTTCTTGACAGAATCAGGCGTCTTCACGGAAGACTTTATCGAAAATTGGATTGACTACAAGCTAGGTAACGAAGTCAAGCAGTTGCAACTGCGTCCTCATCCTTACGAGTTTTACCTCTACTACGATGCTTAATTAGCAGTCGGATCTAACTAAAAGTAATAAGTTTTGCCACCCTAAAGTAGAGGGTGGCTTTTTTTCCAGAGTTGTCAGTTGAGACATTCACTCAAAAATCAACCTTAAAACTCTTGAAACTTAGCTCATGGAAGCATGGCTGGGCCCATAAATCATCCGAGTGTTAGCATCTACCTTCCCTTGAATCGGGTTCCAGTACTGGGATGCTTCTTCAGGAAGACCAAGTTCTTGTGCAGCCCGCATCAGGATTGATTGTTGGCGATTCTTGACTTGCTGATGTTCACGCACCATTAACGCACGAGATTTATCTGCGATAGACATAACCATAGTCCTCTCTATTTGGTGAATATATAATTTTTGGTTCTTTCAATAACTAATATAGCAAAAATTCTGTAGCATAAGATACTTTTTACAAAAATTTATATTTGCTAAGACTTACGCACTGAAGCCTAAAACTTAGATCCCCCCTAGCTCCCCTTAAAAAGAGGGGAATTTCTAAAGCCCCTTTTTAATTACTAACTTCCGCAAATTGTTTTGCCATGCTGTTGACAAAATCCCTACCTTCTCGAATGAAACAGCCCTGCTTTATAAGGGGGTTGGGGGCGCTGTGTGCATAAATCCTGTTTGCTTTTGCCCACAATATCAGGTATTTTTCTCCCAAAGCTGGAAAAATCTTCCTTAATCCACTTTTCATGACTAAAATCATCTGCCTTCAGATTTATCTCTCCTCAAAAAACCCACCTTTCCCAAGACAGAACATTTATTCGTTACTTTTATTTACACTAAGAAGGTCTGACACTTAAGTTCAACTCAAGTAATTAATTTTTGTAACTTTTACTCTTTTTTTCAGTGACGCGGCCCAATTACAGCAGTTGCAAAAAACTAAGTTACCATCAAATAAAGATTTACAAAAATTTACATAACTTATGACAGTTACCTACCCACGGAAATTTCAGAATGTTTTGAGTGCCAGAGACATATTGAAACGGGTAGTATGCGATCGCGAAATCCATCTAATTACCCTTAACCGCTACCGTTATAGTGAACAACGCAGTTGCAAAGACCTGACTGAGGTAATTGAACAATTGAATGGACAGCCACGGGAACTGGTGCGGGATTTGTCTCATCACATTTCGGATGAAGCTCGTCATGCCATGTGGCTAACTGATTTGCTGATCGATCTGGGAAGCAATGTAGGAACTCCTCCTGGAACTTCCTATATCGATGAATTTGATCGGCTGCTCGACAAAGACGCCTATGACCCAAAACGCAACCTAGAGAACGGTATGATAGCTGCCTTAGCAGCAATTAACATTACTGAAAAGCGAGGTTGTGAGTATTTCTCTGCCCACATTCACGCCCTGAAACAAGCGCCGCAGACAGAAGAAAACATCAAAATTCGGGAAACTATTGAAAAAATTCTGCCAGAGGAAGCGGGACATGTTCGTTGGGGTAACCGTTGGCTGGCACAAATAGCAGATAAGAGTCCAGAACATCGGCAAAAGGTAGAGCAAGCTAAACTCAAGTATGCTGCAATTGAACAGGCAGCGTTTGAATCTGGAATGGATATCACCTTAGGTGCAGAACTGCGAGGAGTTGCCAACCTGGTGGAAGTGGCAAATACCATGCCGCTTTGGCAACGTCCTCAGTACCTGATGGAACGCTTACCCCAGACTTTGCTAGCACCTGAGTTGCAATTTACTAGGATTCAGGCTGCACAAAAACCTTGGCAGCGTGATCCACAGATGTTTATCGAGAAGTTTGTGCCGATGTTCCTCAACGGCATCCAAAGAAGAGAAAATAACCCCAAGAAAACATCTGTGTGAAAAAGATCGGGCATTGGGCATGAATTATTCTCCTCTGCCCCTCTGCTCCCCCTACTCCCCATTCCCCATTCCCCATTCCCCATTCCCCATTCCCCATTCCCCATTCCCCATTCCCCATTCCCCATTCCCCATTCCCCATTCCCCATTCCCCATTCTCCATTCCCCATTCCCTTTTCTTTAAGTAAAATTCATCTAAAAAGACCAAATGCAAATATTTTGCATCTGGCCTTGGGTGTAGAATAATTAAATGACTAAGATGAGCTGGCAGATCCTTCTTAATATTTATTTGGTCGGGAACCATCTGCGAGGAGAACGAACCAGGGCGCAAGAATAGGTTAGGAATAGTAAGATTTGTTGCCAAGTGCAATAAACCTATACTAATTGTGCGAATTCATGCACTAGATAAGCTCAGATGAAACGAAAGGGATTTTATGCTTCGGCAAAGGACGCTAAACAGGCGTCGGAGCGAAGATCAATTAGTTGCTGATGTAGATAACCAGCTACTTAATGTATGAGAAGAAAACCTATTGGGGGATAAAGTTAAGTTGCCTTAAGGCTGTTTCCTCAACAAGCAAAATATCTGAATTAGATGTGCTTTAGATTAACTGATAGCCTAAGTAACATCTATTTCTAGAGCAGTTGAGGATTGAGATGCAGAGCAACAAGCAATATAAGCAACAGTTGTGTAGCTTTTGAGGAGTTGGTGATGCTGTTGATCAAGGCACTTAATTTGATTTGCGTTTTGATCGCCAGGATTGACACCAACTATATATACAAAGCTTGCAGTTGAAATATTAAGCGATCGCTGAAGATTTTCGTGTGTCAACTGTATATATCTTTGCCAGAAAAGCCGTGTAAAAGATGTTAGCACAACATCCTGTTTTCTGGTAATTCTGTTCATTTGGGAAAAGAGGCATTACCTTACGGTAGTTAAACCACAGCATAGATATTTCCGAATTTTTGCGTCACTTCTCTGCGCCCACTACCGCGATGACGTGGCGCATCATCTGGATTTTGTTCAGATGCCGCCGAGAGCCACTGTTCCGAAGCAGGCGTAGAAAGCAGCCCATAGGATAAGTGATTGACCATTGCTTGGCAGTTAAAAGCTAAGGGGCCGAACACCAGACTCGATACTAAAAGTGAAATGGCAGCACGCATAGCAGATGTCTATTTTGGAACTCTCCACTTCACTGATACTTAGCTTTTTAATGAATATCCGGACAATTAATCAAAAAGTATTCTGTTTTACTGAAAATAAACTCTTCTTATCCTCCGTTTAAATGTTCGACTAATAACCAATTACCAAAGTGATTCTGACGACCCCACAATGTAACTAATTGTTCGTGGGGATAAGCGCGTAATTGCTCGTCAATATGCGATCGCAAAGTCACAAGCTGCCAATTTTGCCCTTGATATGCGACTGGTGCTGTGACAGTGAATCTGTATTCCTGCCGATCCAAGCGGTAAAAAATGCCTTTGAAACAGTTACTTTCCCGAATTAATGCCTTGTCAAAAGCAGAGTCAGGGTAATCATTCCCCGATGGGCAAGGGCAATCGCCACTAACTGGATAGGCTTGTGGGTTATCTAAGTAATACAGTTGCCAGTGCCGCCAATCCGAACGATTGGGTGGAAGATTAAACAAAGGAATAATTGCTGTTTTTGAGCGATTATCTGACAATAAAGCTATTTGCAGCGCCCTAACAGGTAAATCCCTCGGCTGGCAGTTTAACTCAACACACATCGCCGCTGCCATCCCCGCTGCTTGACCAATGCCCATAACCACAGGTTGTAATCTGGTGGCACCATTGGCAATGTGGGAGACAGAAATGTTCTTTTCACAGACTAAGAAACCATCTGTTGTGGCTGGAATTAGACAACTGTAGGGAATTGTAAAAGGAGTCCCCGTCCAACGTCCGCCCCAGCGAATAGATTTTGGTTGCAATGGGAATTGAACACCAGGATAATGATGGTCATTGGCGTAGTTACCAACTGCGATCGCTTCTCCTGTCGGAGACGCTTCGCGTAGCTTGCTTCCACGAACGCCTGCCGTAGGATGCCCGAATGGCTGTAGGGCGAACGCATCATTAAATATAGATGCAACTCTACCTCCAGCAACTGGCAAAATATCCTGTTCTCGAATAGTAGTTAGCCCCACTAAGCGGCGGCTTTCCCGGTAATAGGGATGCAGTGCAAAAGCTGTAGGAGTGTGAGGAAATAGTGTTTTTGCTAAACCATAACGACGACCAAGCTGATTTTGGATAAAACGGGCAAAATTTTGGCTTTGCCAGCGGCATTCTTGGATGAATTCACCTCTGGATGCATCCGACTCTATCAGGCGTCCTACTCCTTCGCCGTAGTCATTGCCACAGATTGGCCAATTAATCATAAACAGACCCCCAGGCAAGCGTCCGTAATTCAAAAATGTCTCTGCTCCATAGCCATCCCAAGCACCTGTAAACTGGGATGGATTATCGTTAGGGGCAGCCGGAATTTCTGGGGCTGCATCTACGCCCGTCGTAGACATCGCTTCACCAAAATCTTGCATAATCACTACCCAAGTGGGCGCTTGCACTGGATATTTCTTGGTTAAAGAGTTAAAAGTTACTGGGGCACTGGGTTCTCCCCACTCAGATTGCAATTCCCAACCCCAGCGGTAAGGTATCTCAGCTAAAGGCAATAAATCTCCCAATTCTGTGCCGTCGAGAATAATTTTGGCTGTAACAGCAAAATCCACAAAGCGGACACCAGTAATAGAATTACCCTGCCGGAACACTTCTAAAGGCACTTGTCCAGAAATCCAGTGCAGATTTGGCAATTCCTGCACCCAATCTGCAAAAATCTCTGCCCCAATCCGAGGATCGTAACTAAAAAAGCTTACCCAGCTGTTATCTAATCCTCCGGGCTGTCGTTGTCGCAATTCCTGCAAAAACGCACCCCATAAGCCCGTTTGAAAAGCTTCTAATTCGTTGCCATCGGGTGCAGATACTCCAGCTGAAGTCAGCATCCCCCCCAACCAAGGAAATTCACTCACCAGAATCGTTTTGGCTCCCCGTCGCGCCGCTTGGATAGCAGCCGCAGTGCCTCCGGTTCCCCCACCGACAACTAAGACATCAGCTGTGTATGTCTGATTAACCATTGCTTAACCTCACTGGAGTTTCGACATATTCTCCCCAGATAGCTTGGCATCAAACAAGATAATTTATTTTATTTTTCGGATACTGAGCATTACATTTGGAAACAGTTCATTACTTAGGATGCTAAATCTGTCTGCTAAAAAGCTTCAAACCCTTGTTAGGCAATAAGAGCAGTCGTTATTCTTAGCATATTATGCTTATGTGCGAGATTTAGGCTTCTAACCTGGATTTTAAAGTCAAGTTCTGATGCTTAACTAAAAGTTCGGCATAACAGGTACTGAAGATCCAAAATTATTAATATTAGCCATTTTGAAATCACAAAGAGCGGTGGAATAATCAAATTTCAAACAATCTTAGATTTGCCAGCTAAGAGACAATTTATAAAGTAAATCAAAAGTTAGGGTGTGTTACGGCTTTAGCCTAATGCACTGCTACATAATAAGTAAGTTGGCATAATAAAACCAACCTGTGTGAATAAAAGTAAACAAGGCTCAAACCCTTTTTCCCCCTGCTCCCTGCCTTATTCCAACGATAATTATTTACGCCGACCTACTTAACACGGTGCGTGATAGCCGAGAGTCATATTTTTCGTAACAAATAATATTGAAATATGCGCCTAACACACCCTACAAGAATTTTATTTTTACTTTATAAATAGCCTCTAATCCTCTGAGAATTTGGCGACAACCGACTGTAGAGGTGGATTTAATTTTACGTACTCCCTATAATCCCTTTTTTGTCACTCTGAGGAAAGAAAAATATTATGGTTATCTGAGACTCAGAGAGCATCAAGAATTGAGCGATCGCATTCCTATTTTGTCATTTAAATTTCCTTGTTGCGAAAAGACGTAAAAATAGGGATTTGAGATTATTCTCTGCCGAAAGTAACAGAAGAGGGATAACTCCTGATTTTATCAAACTCGCCGTCATACCCCTTCCTCAACGAAGTAGGCAGGGGATTAATGACTGCTCAATACTTGTGTTTAGCTAATCATCCCTCTGTTCAGTAACACTTTTTTCCTTTCCCATGTCTTAACAAGCATCTATTGTGGGCATCATAATCCCAAGCCGAATACATCAGTTAGCAGCCAAACTCTTTGGCAGCAAGTTTTTCATCTACAACTATAGTATCGACCGATGGCAGATAGTTTTAGACGTTATCTCTTTATTTCTCGATCTAGTTTTGTTTTGGGATGCCTACAGATTCAATTGGGAGTAATCTGTAGCGGAGGTATTTGGACATTATCAGAAGCTCAGTTACAAGCTGCCCAAGCAGACCAGACCTGGAAATCACCTTCAGGATTGACCGAGCGAGTCACCAAAGTAAATCCTGAGTTAGCAGAGCAATACTCAAAACTTAGAACTTATAGAGATGTCAGAGCAGGAGCTTGGGCCGATAGCGCAACCTCAACTCTTGGAGAGGCTGCGCCAACGAGTCCGCGTACCTTTACTCAAAAGCCAGCTAGCAAGAGCGATCGCACCAGAGTATCTGGCTTGTCTGCGACACGCTACGTGAATGCCAAGGAAGAGGGCGAATTGAATTTCGGTCATTTACAATTTTCGATGCCGCTCCCCTATCGATTAGAGCCAACACCTATTTTGATGGCAGCACCCGAAAACTTCAATCCTGATCTGCGATTACCGCCAGTGTTACCCGAACCACCGCAAAATTCTAGCCCACCAACAACTTCCAGCGAACCAGGAACGCCGGATGCAGTTTTGGAAAGTATTGATACGGACTATCGCTATGACACAGACAACTTTGGCCAAACCAATTTTTTCCTCGAACCAACGGTTCAGTTTCGATTGAGTAATGGCAATAAAATATTTTTCAAGACAGGTTTTAACTTCTTTGAGCAACGCGGTGTTGAATCAATTACGAATTTTCCTTTCCAAGTTGGATGGCAAGGAAAAATTGGGCAAGTGACTCTGCAAACAGCAGCCGGAGTCGATGTATTCAATCGTTTACCTACAGCTATCAATCTCAATGCTAAGGTGGAGGCTCCCATTTCGCCGCCGCAAGTTTCGCCATCAGGTCAATTACTATCGGCAGTAGTACTATCAGGTAATTTAGAACAAGGGCCTTATAAATCCAATGCCCGAACTTTAGACAATCAAATTACTGCTTGGCGATTTGGGCCTGATTTATATTGGCAGATTGACCGTGACACCAGCTTGTCTTCGTCATTGCGTTTGGGTAGTTACAACGATGGTAATTCCGAGGTGCAGTCCTTTAGTCGGTTAGAGCGCAAGTTCGGACAATTTTCTCTGGGAGCTAACTTATTCACTTGGAGTTACGATCGCGATTTAGAACGCACAAGTGGCTATTTTTCTCCACCAGATTTTCTAGTTTACAACGGTGAGGTGGCTTGGGAGGGAGATATTGCTAATTTCTTACGCTGTCGCCTCGCTGCCAACTTAGGACGGCAGCGACTTAAAGGAGAATTTGACAACGCCAATACCTATCAAACGCGCTGTACGGTAAAGGTTTCACCGAATATAGAACTAGACCTCGGCTATAGCTTTAGTAATATCCGAAATCAAGAAACCGCGGGAAGTGCCTACAGTGGTAATTCCTTGATAGGACAGTTGCGGGTCAAATTTTAGGAGTCACTGATAAGGCTGAAGAATGAAAGCACCATTACCTGATAACGAAACACAGCGAATCGAATCTCTTTTGCAGTATAAAATCCTCGATACTCCTTCGGAAACTGCCTTTGACGACCTCACCCGTTTAGCCTCATATATTTGTGGCACTCCTATTGCCTTAATCAGTTTAATTGATAGCGATCGCCAGTGGTTCAAGTCAAAAGTTGGTTTGGATGCCCTAGAAACACCGCGAGATATAGCATTCTGCGCTCATGCTATTATGCAACCGGAAGTTTTTGTTGTGCCTGATGTAACAGAAGACGAAAGGTTTGCTACAAACCCGCTAGTCACCTCTGAGCCGAATGTTCGGTTTTATGCTGGTGTACCCCTGACGAACCCTGAAGGATATGCGCTCGGAACCCTTTGTGTAATTGACCATGTACCAAGAAATCTCTCTCCAGCACAAGTTGAAGCATTGCGAATTCTAGCTCGCCAGGTAATCAAGCAACTAGAAATGCGGCGCAACTTAGCAAATTTGGTATTGGCAAGTGACACACGCAAACAGACACAAAAGGGACGCAAACAATTTTTTAAAAGGGTAGCCGGAGGATTTGGGTTAGCATCGGCAATTTTAGTTTTGATTGGCGTGATTTCTTATCAAAACACACGCATATTGATTGATACTAATAATCAGGTACAAAAAACTCAAGAGAAAATCAATAAACTGGAAGAATTACTGTCCGAGATGAAGGATGCTGAAACTGGACAACGCGGTTATATCCTGACTGGACAAGAAAGTTATCTGGAACCTTATCAAGCAGTAGTTGGAAACATCGATCAAAAAATTGTAGAACTGAAGGATTTAATCGCAGATCAACCTAGCCAACAAAAGCAGTTTGCAACCCTTGAACCTCTAATAGCTGCAAAACTTGCCATACTCAAGCAAACTATATACCTGCGTCAAAATCAGGGATTCGAGGCGGCGTTGCAGGTAATCCAGACAAATCAGGGAAAATATCTCATGGATGATATCCGCAAGGTCGTCTATGAGATAGAGAATAAGGATAGAAGGTTGCTTCAACAGGAGTCACAAGCTGCAAAAGCCAGTGCTAACAACACGGTTTTGACAATTGCGATCGCAATTTTTCTAAGTTTTCTCATTCTGGCTATAGTCTACTACTTCATTTCTCGTGAGGTAAAAGAGCGGAAATTAACAGAGGAAACACTGAACCAAGAACGCAACTTTATCTCAGCAGTCCTTGATACAACCAGCGCTTTGGTAATAGTTCTTGACCCTAAAGGACAAATAATTCGTTTCAATCAAGCTTGTGAACAAACCACTGGTTACTCATTTGATGAGGTGAAAGGAAGGCATTTCTGGAACCTGTTTCTACTTCCTGAACAGATAGAGCAAGTTAAAGCAGTTTTTGAGCAGTTGCGATCTGGTGAAGGGCCCAAAGAGTACGAAAACTATTGGGTAACTAAGGATGGCAGTCGCCGGCTCATTGCCTGGACTAACACTACCTTGCGAGACTATGAGGGCTATGTTGAATACATTGTTGCCACAGGTATTGACATCAGCGATGTCTACGAGGAGCTTCGCTTACGCAAACGAACTGAACAGCATCTCAAAGCAGAGTATGCGACAACCCGCGTCTTAGCAGAGTCAACAACAATCAACGAAGCCATGCCTCAAATCCTGCAAGGAATCTGCGAAAGTTTGGGATGGGATTTAAGTGAATTTTGGATGCTAGATCAACGAGCAAATCTACTGTCCTTGCTAAATGCATGGTATAAAATATCCTCAGAGATGCAACAATTTGACATCCTAAGTCGGCAGATCACGTTTGCACCAGGAATTGGGCTGCCTGGTCGTGTCTGGGCTAGTGTTGAACCTGTTTGGATCGATGATGTCGTTAAAGATCAGAATTTCATCCGCTCTCAAATCGCTGCCCAAGCAGAACTGCACGGAGCTTTCGGTTTTGCGATCCGTAGTGGTAAAAAAATCCTCGGTGTGATTACCTGCTTTAGCCATGAGATTCAGCAACCTGACCCAGATTTGGCAAAAGTCATGAATTCTATTGGTGAGCAAGTAGGGCAGTTTATTGAGCGTAAGCAGGCAGAAGAAGAACTCCAACGCCAAAACTTGCGATCGCAACTATTTACTGAAATCACCCTCAAGATTCGTCAGTCTTTGCAAATCGAAGAAATTCTCCAAATCACTGTTACGGAAGTCCAAAAAATTCTCCATAGCGATCGAGTTTTGATTTATCAACCTTTGGCAGATGGAGCTGGAACCACCGTGGTTGAGGCAGTAGTTTCTGGCTGGCTGGCAATCAAAGATAAAAAGCTCACCGATGCTTACTTTCAAGCAGAATACATCCAGCAGTACTATCTACAACAGTACCGTCAAGGACGGAATCTGGGGCTTGCTGAATTGGATATAGTTGAAGCCCAAAAAAGCCACATAGAATTACTGCAACAATTTGGAGTCAAGTCCAATTTGGTCATACCTCTTCTTGTCAAAGAAGAACTCTGCGGTTTATTGATTGTTCATCAGTGTGGCAGTTCCCGCCACTGGTCTATTTTTGAAACTCATCTTTTACGGCAAATAGCTGACCAAGTAGGTATTGCCTTAGCCCAAGCCCAAATGTTAAACGCAGAAACTCAACAGCGACGAGAACTCGAAATTGCCCGTCACCAAGCTGAATTAGCTTCTCAAACCAAAAGTGCCTTTTTGGCGAACATGAGCCATGAAATTCGGACTCCGATGAATGCTGTGTTGGGGATGACAGGCTTAATGTTAGAAACTCCCCTCAATTCGGAGCAACGGGATTTTATCGAAACAATTCGCATTAGTGGAGACGCTCTCTTAACCCTCATCAACGAAATTTTGGATCTGTCCAAACTTGAGGCTGGGGAAATGGCACTAGAAACTCTAGATTTTGACTTATCTACCTGTGTAGAAGAGGTGTTGGATTTATTGGCTCCCCCAGCCCATAATAAGAGATTAGAAATTGCAGCGTTAATTTATCCCAACGTCCCTACCCAGCTTCAAGGCGATGCTGGCCGCCTGCGGCAAATTCTTATGAACCTGATCAGCAATGCGATCAAGTTCACCAGCAATGGAGAGGTAGTACTACGAGCAGAATTGCGATCGCAAAGCTCTACTACAGCCACAATCTATTTTGCCATCACAGATACCGGTCTTGGCATTACCTCTGAAGACCAAGGCAAACTCTTTACGCCATTTACCCAAGTAGATGCTTCCACTACCCGCAAATATGGCGGCACAGGTTTAGGATTAGCCATCTGCAAGCAACTGGTGAGCTTGATGGCAGGAGAAATTGGCGTAGAAAGTCGGTTGGGGAAAGGGTCTAAGTTTTGGTTTGAAATAACTCTCGCCAAGCAACTTTACCCTATTTCCTCAGAAGACAATAGCGAACTTTTGCTCAATCGGCGCTTGTTAGTGGTGGATGATAATGCTACTAATCGCAAAATCATCCACCATCAAACTACCCGTTGGGGGATGCAGGTGGATCAGGCTGCTTCGGCTACTACTGCCCTCAAAGCTATTCAGGAAGCCGCCAAGCAAAAAAATCTCTATGACATAGCTGTGGTTGATATGCAGATGCCAGAAATGGATGGGATGACCTTGGGAGAGCAAATTAAGGCAAATTCAGCGATCGCTGCGCTACCTTTGATTATGCTTACCTCTACTAATCAACGAGATGAAATCCAACGAGCGCTAAAAATTGGATTTGCGGCTTATTTGGTCAAACCTGTTAAGCCGTCCCGACTCCTCGATACCATCATGACTATCTTAGGAACGCAGCTGGAAAAAGAAGAAACAGGAGTCAGAAGTCAGAATTCAGAAGTCAGAATTCAAAAGTCAGAATTCAAAAGTCAGGAGTTAAAACTAAAAAATTACGAAAACAACAGCAACTATCATTCTTCTGGCTCCTCCAAACTTAGAATTCTCTTAGCTGAAGATAATCTGGTGAATCAAAAAGTTGCCTTAAAGCAACTCCAAAGCCTGGGCTATAGCGCTGATGTCGCTGGTAATGGGAAAGAAGTTTTGCAATTATTGGAAAAAATTCCCTACGATTTAATTCTCATGGATTGTCAAATGCCAGTTCTCGACGGCTTAGAAACCACAAAAGAAATTCATCGTTGCCAAGAAAGCAGCTTTGTCAATGGTCGTCGTCCTGTAGTAATTGCAATGACAGCTAATGCCATGAAAGAAGACCAACAAATGTGTTTAGATGCCGGAATGGATGACTATTTGAGCAAGCCAGTAATGAAAGAAAAATTGGCACAGGCGCTAGAGCTTTGGGGAAGTGTGATATTCAGGGCAAAAGAAATAGCTGCCACAGAGCAGAGAGTTTCTCCAACAGATGCAGGTTCAGTTAATCTCCCAATTGATTGGGAACGTTTGCATCAACTTTCGGAAAATGACTCAGAATTTGAATTGGAACTACTGCAAATATTTGTTGAGGATATTCAACCTCGTCTAGAGGTAATGAGAATAGCGATCGCTGCTCATGACTTTGAGCAACTAGCGCGAGAAGCCCATCAAATTAAAGGTGCTAGTGCCAATGTTGGAGCTACAACTATGCATCTGGCAGCAGAAAAACTAGAACAACTAGCTCACAATCAAGAGCGTCGAGGTACTACTAACATAATCTCAGAGTTAGAAGAGTTTCTTAAACGTATCCAAGAGTTTTTAAAATGTAAAGATAGTAACGTCAAAATCTTAAAAATTAATAATATTTATTAATAAATTAACAATGACGATTTTCTCTGAGTAAGCATGAAAAATACTTATTTTCCATTTTTAGTTACTCATTTCCTATTTTCAAGATAGAACTTGTGAACAATTGGGAATAATAACTTTGAACTCCTCCATTACTCGACAGTATGGCGGTACTGGGTTAGGTCTTGCTATCTGCAAGCAACTGTGTGAGTTAATGGGTGGCAGAATTTGGGTTGAAAGTGAGCTTAGTGCAGGAAGTACATTTTACTTTCCGATTGCCGCTTCTGTTATTCCAGAGGAGCCAGAAGTCAGGAGTCAGGAGTTATTCTTGTTGTCCCCCCATGAGAGCATCCCTGTGTCTTCTTCCCCGTCACCTGACTTCCATAAATTAAGAATTCTTCTAACTGAGGATAATCTGGTGAATCAGAAAGTTGCCTTAAAGCAACTCCAAAGCCTGGGCTACAGTGCTGATGTCGCTGGTAATGGGAAAGAAGCATTGCAGTTATTGGAAAAAATTCCTTACGATTTGATTCTGATGGATTGCCAAATGCCTGTTCTCGACGGTTTGGAAACCACAAAAGAAATTCATCGTTGGCAAGAAAGCAGCTTTGTCAGTGGTCGTCGTCCTGTGGTAATTGCAATGACAGCTAATGCCATGAAAGAAGACAAACAAATGTGTCTAGATGCCGGAATGGATGACTATCTGAGCAAGCCGGTGATGAAAGAAAATTTGGCGGCGACGCTAGAGCATTGGGCAAGTGTGATATTCAAGGCAAAAGAAACAGCTGCCACAGAGCAGACAGTTTCTACAATAGATGTAGGTTCAGTTGACCTCCCAATTGATTGGGAACGTTTGCATCAACTTTCGGAAAATGACCCAGAATTTGAATTGGAACTACTACAAATATTTGTTGAGGATATTCAACCTCGTCTAGAGGTAATGAGAATAGCGATCGCAGCCCATGACTTTGAGCAACTAGCGCGAGAAATCCATCAAATTAAAGGTGCTATAGGACTCATATTTGATTTTTGAAATACACGTAGGGTGTGTTAGACGAGAGTCCGGCACCGTCCGAAGGCTTTGGTGCGTTAGGACGGAGTTCGTAACCCACCCTACATATACTTAGATTTTTTCAAAAATCAAATCGGATTACTATAGTGCCAATATGGGAATTACAACCATGCATCTGGCAGCAGAACAATTAGAACAACTAGCTTATAAGCAAGAGTGTCGAGGTACCGCTAACTTAATCTTAGAGTTAGAAGAGTTTGTTAAACGCATCCAAGAATTTTTGATTAGGAATCAGTAGTCAGAAGTTAAAAGTTAGGAGTTAAAAGTTGGGAGTTAAAAGTTACAAGTTAGTGTTATTTCTCCCCTACCTCCCTTATCTCCTTATCTCCCTACTTTCCATTCCCTTCTTTACAGTAGCGTCTATCATAGGCATCTTTAATAATATTTACTAATAAATAAACAGTAACGATTATCTACCGCCCGCTCATAACTCAACTTGTCAGCAATGGCGAACATGATTTTTAAACCACGCCCGCGCTTTTGATTATTATCCTCAAATTCAAATGTTTGCTGCAATTGCTGTTCTAAGTCAAAGGGTTCGCCTTGAGACCAGATACGAATTTCTATGTATTCATCTAATCGCACAGCTTCCATCTCAATAGGAGTTTCAATAGGTAAATTTTTGTGGGCATGTTCAACAATGTTAGTAAAGCCTTCTATCATAAGTGTTTGACATTGCCACCAAATTTGTTTATTAGGAATAGGTGGTTGATTCATCTGCTCAAACCAAGATAAAACTTGAGGTGAAGCTGTAAGGTCTGTGTTGACTTTTAGATAAATTTTATGATTCACTTCTTAACTGATAAAATATTTTAAAATCATCATATTCGGTAATTAGTTTATTTAATTTGAGTATTTTTACTATACATTAAAAACTAAATTTCATATAACTTAAATTAAAGCAACTATTTACTGATCGTTTTACCTAGAAAACTGTAATTTATGTTTAAAATTCTGGTTATTGATGATGACCCTACAGTGCGAGCAGTACTGAAAAGTACACTCCAAAAGCAGGGTTATGAGACTACTGTAGCCAGCAATGGCGAAGAAGGAATTATACAAGCACAACTGCTACATCCTGCCCTAATTATCTGTGACTGGATGATGTCCCAGGTAGATGGGCTAGAAGTGTGTCGTCGAATTAGAACAGATCCAGAGTTGGCAACTACTTTTTTTATTCTATTGACGGCTAGGGGAGCAGCTCGAGGAGAGGAGGAAGATAGAGTTAGAGGACTTGACGCTGGAGCAGACGAGTTTATCTCTAAACCAATAGAGATGAATGAATTAAAAGCACGGGTAAGAGCAGGACTAAGATTACACCAGTTAAATCAGGATTTACAAAGTCAAAAGCAAGCTTTAGAGACACTCAATCAGGATTTGCAAACCCAAAAGCAAATTTTGGAAGCAGAATTGTCTGAGGCAGCTGCTTATGTGCGATCGCTTTTACCCTCACCGCTTGTAGGATCAGTAACTACAGAAAATCTGTTTATTCCCTCAGCACAGCTAGGAGGTGATTGCTTCGATCATCATTGGATTGACGAGGATAATTTGGCAATTTATTTGTTGGATGTATCAGGTCATGGGGTGGGTTCAGCCCTCCTATCTGTATCCGTGCTGAATGTTTTGCGATCGCAATCTCTACCAAACACTAACTTTTGTCAACCAAGTGAAGTCTTGAAAGCTCTCAATCACGCCTTCCAAATGACGAAGCACGGTGATAAATACTTCACAATCTGGTATGGAGTTTATCACCGCCTTAAACGTCAACTCATTTATGCCAACGCCGGACATCCACCAGCTTTACTCTTATCTAATACCTCTACGAACAGTATTCAAGTTAAACAGCTAACTTCTTTAGATTTACCAATTGGCTTTTTACCTGATGTCCAATTTGAGGATGCTATTTTTGAGATTGAAGAAAACAGCACTTTATACATCTTTAGTGATGGGGCTTATGAAATTAATCAGCTAGATGGGAAAATTTGGGGGATTGATGCTTTCATTAATTTACTAACCGAATATAGCCTGAAAGATACGTGTAACCTAAATCAACTATTAGCGAAGATTCTCACCTTAAATGCTCAAGATAATCTTGATGATGACTTATCTTTAGTAAAAGTTAACTTTGGTTAGGATAGTCAAATATGCACATTCAAATTTTGTATTGTCTAGTAGCTTACTGTGTTGCCAATACTTGGCGATTGAATTCATCTTGGTCAGCAAAGGTTTTAAAAATTCTATCCATTTTAGTAAGTTCAAACAACATCCTGACTTGATCGTTAATAGAACAGATAAAAAGTTTACCATTAGCATTTCGTACTATTTGCATTGCTGATACTAAAGCACCTAAACCAGAGCTATCAATAAACCTGACTTCTTTCAGATCAAGCAATAAAATATCGGCTCCATTGTCCACAATATTGCTAACTTCACGACGTAGTTCATTACCTCTAATACCATCTAAGATCCCAGATATTTTTAGTATTTTTACACTCAGGCTCATGTTTTCATTGTCCTATTTTTTTGTTGGAAGACTGTATATTTATATTGTGGCATTTACCTAATACAAACCGCAATAGATATAGCAATATTTTTGTGCTTACATATGCAATCAACTGTGTTTGACTACTTGGTGATGATTATTTGCTATGGCAGTAAAGAAGCTAGCATTTACACATTGTCGTGAAATTTCAAAAGCTTCAAAATAACCATCTTTTTGACCTAACTCTCTTGCCCAAAAACGAGATAAAACCAGTATGGCATCGAGTTGCATAAATGCTTTGTTTAACTCTGATTCATAACAATCGATAGCTGCGACTTTTTCCTCAATTACAGAGGTAATATCTACAAAAAAGTTGGGTTCAAAACCACGCAAAAAAACAGGAGGTGCTGAATACCATAAAGATATGTTTTTGCGAGTAGCAACATTAGAAACTGCGATGGCACACACTTCATGATCTCTATGTCCATATTTTTCAGGTTGTGGTGCATGAGTAATAATCAGATCAGGTTGCCAACGCCCAATAGCTTCTTCAGTAACTTTAATCACTGCTTGTGTTGAAAAGTTATACTCCTCAAGTGCATAAAACTCGTAAGTTGCACCAATGATTTTACCCGCTGCATCCGCTTCTTGATGACGTGTACCCTTAACAGGCGAACTGGAAAGACTGCCATCAGTCAAGATTAAGCAACGAACATTCCATCCTGCCTTAGACATCAGACTGAGAGTACCAGCAGCAGGTAGAACTTCATCATCAGCATGAGCATAGATTGTTAAGACAGTTCGCTGACCAAAGTTGTTTAAATCTGAATAAGTGTTCATAGCTATGTTTTATAGATTGGATTTATGAAGAAGTAGTCAGGAGGCAGTAGTTATTTCTTCCTAATCTCCCCTGCCTGCCCTGCTCTCCTTGCTTACCTAGGCCTCTTTTGGAGGCTGCCAAACAGATGCACGGATGATAGCCCACAAAAGTAACAAGTTATAGATAGCCCATGCACCATTCAGTAGGTGAACCAAAGGATTATTTAGATCACCAATTGCAAAGTGGTAAAGGCTCCATAATATTCCTAGAATAGTGAGGACAAAGACAAGTAGCTGGGGCCAAACTAGTTGGAGATACACTCCAGATTGTCGCTGCTTGGGTGTTACTTTGAATTTGAGGTTGCCTCCGAAAAACACACTTAATACGGCTTGAATGAATAAGGGGAATAAGGAGATTGCGTATTGCTCGGCTCGCCAAACTTCTCTAGCTGGAATGCCCCAAGTCGCTGCGATAAAAGTCAAACGGTTGATAATAAAAGCTGGTAAAAAGTGGAGGGCAAAATCAGGGCCGGAGGTTTTAACTGGAACAATGTCCGTGAAAAAATAGACGATTGGGCAAGAAATAAAAACAAGAGTAGCAAAACCAGAAAAATAGCTATACATTGTCTTAAAGTAATGCAACCGTTGCCAAAAACTTAGTCCTGGTTTTGTCAATGGATTTTCTCTTACTAACACTTGGATAGTACCTTGTGCCCAGCGTAGTCGCTGTTTCAGGGTAGATTTTAAGTCATTCGGTGCTAAACCTTCTGCTAAAAGTTCATGATGATAAACAGATTTCCAGCCAGCACCGTGTAGACGCATGGCTGTATTCATATCTTCTGTAATACTGTTACTGGATACACCGCCAATTAATTGAAATTCATCTAAACGTTTTTCATTTTTGGCATACTCATCAGCAAAATATTGCAGTCCAACACTAATCAGTGCCTCACGCCTTAATACTGCATCTGTTCCTGTATAGAAGGCGGCATTCATGCCATCTTTACCCTGTTGGAGTGGGCCATAAAATAAATGTGCTTGATGCCCAAACGGATCGCCTGGAGGAATGTTGTAAAAATCCTGGGGTGTTTGTACAAAAGCAATTTGATTCTGGTCGTATTTCCCTGTTAAAAGATTATAGGTGCAGAAATAAGGCAGAACTCGCTTGAGAAATTGTGGCTTGGGAATATGGTCAGCATCTAGGGTAAGAATAAACTGTCCTGAAGTTTCTCCAGAAAAAATCGCGTAATTGAGATTACCAGCTTTAGCGTGGTGGGGTACACCAACTGGCTTGGGACGAGCAATGTAGCGAAAACGAGCAAGTTCAACTAGTTCCAGTTCTTTCTTGCGAATAGCTTCTTCTAAGGCTTTCCTTTCGGTGGTTAGGCGATCGCTTATACTTTGATGAGCCGGAGGTAGCCAAAGAATAAACTGTCGCAGACTTTGCACAAATTCGGTAGCAAACTGGTTAACCACTGGTTCTGATGATGCTTGCAGCCATTGTTCAGCGGCTTGAGTATTAGGTGTGAGATTTTCCAGTTGCTTCAGGCGCTCCAACAAACAAGAGTGTTCTGCATCAATCCGCTCCGCTTCTCGCTGTAGTTGTGCTGACTGCAAATCCTCAATACACAATCTTTCTGTCATCGCCCGCATATCAGCCGAGTTACCATCATCGAGGACATAAACCTGTAACTTTGTTGGCGGGTAATCCATTGTCAGAGCAGCTTTGACAGTTTCTTCTACAATTTCCGGCGGCTCGTTGTAGCACGTCACAAATACATCCACTGTTGGCCAGTCGGATCTCGGTATAGGTGGGATCATCTGGTCAAGAGACTTAATCTGTCGCACTAAAGGACGCCATAAGCCAATTACAAACATTACACCGCCGAAATAGCTATAAATTTCTGCTATTAACAAAGGAATAGAGATCCAGAGCGCATCAAAATTGATCGAATGGGTGATGCGCCATTGCAAATACCAGATACCAAAAATTAAATTGATTTCTGCTAAATAGCGAAATAATAGCGTTCTTTTTTTGAGTGTTGAGCGGCTGTTGCCGGAAAAGTTTGAGGAATTATCACTAATAGAAACTGAAGTCATGTTAGTACCAGTAATTAATCTAAAAGACTAGTGCTGCGTGGCAAAAATAACTATATAGTCGAAAAAGTGCTGAATTAGGAGTCAGGAGTTGTTAAGAATTCTGTTTATTTCTACTGCTCCCCCTGACTCCTAGCTTCAAGCACCAGTGGATGTCTACCTCTAGCTTGCTAAAGCAGACTTTCTAAAACGATCGCATTCGTATTCACGTCAACTGAAGCATTAACACCGAGTTTGGAATTTTCATATCGTTCTGAAAAATAGCCACGATTTTTATCTGATAAATTTTGAACAAAGTCTCGCAGCATTTTCGTGTAAGGCTCATCTGGCATGAGAGCAAACCAAGAAAATGCCGCTTTCGTACTGACAAACCGCAATTGGGGATAGGCTTTTCTGCTGACGTTAACGGCTTGCCAAGCTTTACCATTGGCGTAGACGCTGTAATACAGAAAGTAAGGAGGACGATCCAACGAATCTTCATTTATAGCAGTTAAAATTCCAGTGCGCTTAAACCGTTGTTGTTGCACTTTTAAAAGATTTTGCACTTGAGGCTTGACAGCATCATTCCAACCCATTTCTAAACCCTAAAGCAAATAAGGATCATTGGTTAGATAGTTAGTAGCTCCAGAGTTTTTTAAATTCCGTTGATCGATTTGCAGAGTAATACCATCAACCTCAACCACCTTAACTGGTGGATTGGAGAGAGCATTAGTAGCTTGAATATTCCACAGCTTTAAACCGTGAGCAGCATATAGAATGGCGCTTACCAACACATTGATCGATTTGACGCAATTGGCTGTCAATTTTACTCTGATTTCCTTGATAATCTGGGGCATACAGTCCCAGTAGTACAGGAGTATTGGAAGCTATTTGGTTGCGAATTTGGTTTAATTTCCGGTTTTCCAGTTGCCTTGAGGCATCAGTAACCGCCATTAAATTTTTATTCGGAAAGATGCTTCCTAGTAAAATTGGCATCATCAGCGCCAGTCGTACCTTGTTCATAGATTTGAAAAAATAAACAGGGATTTTGAATCGAGATGTCTGTTGCTCGTGAAAGCTACTACATCATGTACAAGTATTCCCAAATACAACTGATTAATCACAAACACAGCTTTCTAATTACAGAAAGTCGGTGGGAAAGCCCACCCCTGCAAGGAGTGGGATAAGCTTAAAGTGAGTTGCGTTTCAACTTATTCTGTGACTTTTGTGCCAGTTACTAGTGGAGTATTTTCGCTACCTGAAACCCAGTAACTTCCAGAACTATCAGAAATTAACCGGGTTCGTTGTGTGGGAGTGTTGGGTAGACCTCGCCCAGAATTACCTTTGTTAACTGCTACCCACCAAGGAGAGTTCATCGTGGTAGTCGGACGAATTAGGGGTTGTCGATTCATCCCTTTGTATAGCAAAGATTGCAAAATCATACTGTTGGTGCTGCTGGTGAAACCAACTGCCGTTTTACCCGTGGCTTCATAGAAACCCTCATAAAATCCGGCTAATGGATTGTATAAGTCAGTCGTTCCTTGCAGTAACTCTTGACTATACTTGTTTTCTGGAAGTAAGGCATGATAGGCAAAAGCGACTGCTGTACTTACCACTCGCCCCTTTGGTACAGGTTGCCCGTCATCCCCTAAAGCCACCCAAGACTCACCTTTTCCAGTAATTGTGCTGTGGACAGTGTAAGGTTTACGATCAATCAAGGTGGTGGCTGAGGCTGTGAGGGTGCCGGTGCGACGGTAACGTTCAGCTTGCGCCTGAAAAATTGGTTCAAAGAGCGATCGCATTTGTGGATCTAGTCCAAACTCCAGTGCATAGAGTAAGAAAGGATTGCTAACTGTATATTGGTTAACTTTGGAGTTAGTATCTGTGCGATGGCGTTGAATTGGGATTTTCACTCCCTCTACTAAGGCCGTTTGATATTCACCGCCAATAACAGAACCATCAACATTAAATCCCCATAATTGAAAAGCCCGAGCTGCATATTCCTCATAACCCAAGCGGGTTTCGGGGTTGACGCGAGTAAGCGATCGCCCATCTTGCTCTTTGGTAACGGTAGCACTGGAGAGAATACCTTCACGCACCACCCGCAAGTATGACCAATCCAGCACAATTTTATCGACGGCAGCCGTGTATTCTGGATGACAGGTTTTTAAGTTGTAAAGCGCTGCCAGTATCCTGCCTAAATCTAAAGCTGACCAACCGTTTCCTTCTGGAATTGGATTTCCACCATAATCTACTGGTTGCAGCGATCGCGTATCGTAACCGCGACCAGGTAACTCTCCAGCAAATAACGGTAACTTTGTCAAGGCTGCTAAAAGATGTCGGGTACGCTGGTCAAATTCTTTCGGGGTAATGATATCGAGCGATCGCGCTGCATGAAGTCCTGCCAGATAATCTCCTAATCCCCACAGGGTTGCACCTTTGAAATCACTGCGATCGTCGATCAGCCCACTCTTGGAGTGATAATTTGCTTGAAAGTATCCCCAAGCCGCCTCCGCATAACGCCGTTCAATAACTGACAGTGGTTGATCTAGTTTCAGGTTAGATGATGGCTGAGGACTATCCACTGGTGGAATAGGTGCAACGGCCACTTCTGTAGGTTTAGAAATATTCGCAGGGGTTGCGATCGGAGTCGTAACAGTAGAATTCGGTTGATTTGAGGGTGTTGCAGGAGAAGCGTTTTCACTAGGCTTACCAGTAGACACACTCGCAGAACCAGAAGCAATTAAAGGGTGATTTCCCTTAGCTTTGTAGTATAAAATCTCCAAAATAAGCCCATTAGTATTACCTGTCAAGGCTTTATTGGGTTGTTTTGATTCTTCATAGATACCAGCATAGTAACCACTATCATCAGGACTGCGGAGATCCTTGACTGCATCAAAAACTTTTTGGGCATAGGCATTATCTGGAAAAAGATAGTGCCAGCCAAAAGCAGCTTTGGTGCTGATGCTGCGAAACTGTGGATAAGGCTGGTTGGCATCGGTAATAGTTACCCAGTTTGCACCGTTGGCGTAGACGGTGTTGTAAAGAAAATAAGGTGCTTGGTCAATATTGTCTTCTGTGACCGCAGTCAACTGACCTGTGGTATCGTAACGCCGTTTTTGCACGTCTAAAACCTTGGCAGCAAAATCAGCTAACTCACCTTGCAAGCCAAATTCAATCCCATCAAGGATATAAGACTCACTAACAACGTAATTATTAGCGTTGGTGCTTTTAAAGTCACGGGTATCAACGGGAATTTGCACACCATTAATTTCAACTAACTTAAACGGTTCTAAAGCAATAGCCTTGGGTGCAGAGAAACCCCAAAGTCCATAGCCTCTAGCGCCGTATTCTTCGTAACCGAGTCGTCCTTCTTGCACCAGTAACGTTTTGTTGTCTGGGAGAACAGTAGCGCCAAAAAGTTGCCCATCTTTGAGCGATCGCGCCACTTGCCATTTCGCTACAATTCCTTTGAGCCAATCATTATATTGAGGATGACAGGTACGGATGACATCAAACGCAGCCAGTATTCGCCCAACATCCAAAGCAGACCAACCAAGACCCCGTTCAAGGGGATTGTTGCCATAATCAACCATCTGTGCATTGGCTGCGTTATAGACTTTATTGGGCAAGGTATCTTCAAATAACTTTAAGCTACTGAGAGTTGTTAAAAATTTGTTGAGACGAGCATCAAAGTCTGCTTGGTCAGTAAGATTCAACCAGCGTGCAGCATTCAACGCCATCAGATAGTTACCCATATCCCAGAGTGTACCCGAAGGATAACCCCCAGTAGAATTGGTAAATCCCGTTGCTGGTTGATAATTTTTGACAAAATACTGCCAAGCACCACGAGCATAAGTTTTTTCTTCAGGTGTCAGAGGGGCTGTAATATTGCTACAGCTATTAGAATTTTGGGATAAGACTGGTGTCGGGATGTAAAACAAAAATTGCAGAAATGTTCCAATTAGGAACAATGCAATCCATCTCAACAGCTTTTGTTGAGGGGGTTTGTATATCATAAGGCGAAGAAGAAGTTAGCAGTTAACAACGTCATAGTGCATCTTTACAGTTATATTCATAAATCGAGCTTTATCAATTCAGTCGAGTAGCCTCATTTTATGCAGAAAATTTCTGGATATCAGCGAGGAATATACCGAAAAGACTATACCTACGGACATGTTTGCGTAAATATACGGTATATTCACGCGTATTAGAGACTATTGATAAAGTAAATTTTAAGTAGGGTGTGTTACGGCTTTAGCCTAACGTACCGCTACATAACACTGTGCGTTAAGCGCTCATGTCATATTTTTTGTAACAAATAATCTCAAAATATGCGGTTAACACACCCTACAAGAATTTTATTTTTACTTTATAAATCGCCTATTATCCGAAAAAGGAGAATACACAGAAAATTTCTTGATATTAGCTCAAAAAAAAATATTTATAGGGAAAAATTCGGTATAATAGTCCGATATTGACGATATATAGAAAATTTATTGATATTTGGAAAGTTTCAGTCTAAATAACTAGTTAGCCCCAAAGGAGATTAGCAGCATGACTTTGTTTGTGCGCGTCGAACCGTATTGGAAAAAAAATGAATCGGCTGCTGATTGAGAGCAACGGCATATTCATTGGTGAATACGAGAAATCGCAGCAAGCTGATATTGACAGAAAAATAGAAGAAATAAATGCGGCAGAAACAACGCTTCTGTCAATCTATGAGAAGCATGGAGTGTTTCATGTTCGGTGGGATGGAAAAGCAAGAAAGAAATCCATTCGAGTTAAAGACATTGATCGAGTTAAAGACATTGAGGTTGGTAGTATCCCGAAAGCAGCATGGCGGGCTGCGTCTTGGCAGAAGTAGCAAATGCTTTGTTGAATACATTTTTTATCATTTTTGCGGTTATGAGTTGATACCCACTTTGGACATTGCTCCCGCGATCGCTGATGATTTTTGAGATGGGGTGCGATCGCAAAATAAAGATAAGATCAGCACTTGGGAACTGTAGCAGGGTCAATAAATCTGGTCATAGAGGACGCGATCGCCCATACTAGATGGTAGACACCTTCGACCATAAGAGCCGTCTATGTTGTTACAAGAATTGAAGGAGCAGGTCTTCAAGCTACCACCCAGCGATCGCCTTGCACTGGTGAGCGCCATCATTGAGTCCTTACAAGACACGCCAATTTCTGAGCCTGAGCGCTCTAGTGCGATTAGACGGATGCGAGGCTTGCTAAAAACAGACCAGCCAGCACCGACTGATGAAGAAGTGGCTGCAATATTAGAAGAGCGACGTGTGGACAAGTATCTTTAGTGAGAGTTTTAATTGATACCAATATTGTCCTAGATTTTCTGTTGCAGCGAGAGCTATTTTTCCAAGATGCGGAATTGTTGTTTCAGCAGATTGATTCTGGTCATGTGGTTGGATATGTCACAGCGACAACACTTACAGATATTTTTTATATTTCCCGAAGACACACGCGCAGTATTGAGCAAGCACGGCAAGCAGTTTCAGAAACGTTGACTGTTATGATAATTTGTCCCGTTAATCGAGCCGTCTTGAAATCAGCGTTCGGATCTGGTTTAGCTGATTTTGAAGATGCTGTTCAAATCGCTTGTGCTATTGCTCAAGGTTTAGACGCTATTGTGACACGCGATAGGCAAGGTTTTTTGAGTTCATCCGTACCCGTTTTGTCAATTAATGAGTTGTTACAGCAGTTAGGGGTGCAAGACAGCAAGTAGTTGGTTGTCAGGCAAAGATGGCGATTGTATTTTCAGATTGTCACAAATGCAGTCAAGCAACTTTTAAAATTGAACTAGGTTTATCACAAGAATGTGAGCAGTTCTGCTATGAAGACGTTGGCTAAATGGTCTGTAGACGACTATCATCGCATGGTTGAGGCGGGCATTCTGCGTGGTCGTCATCTGGAATTGTTAGCAGGCGAAATTGTTGAAACGAGTTCAGAAACCCCAATTCATTACACCACAGCAAAACGAGGTGCAAAATATTTAGAAGAGTTGCTTTCAGGTAAAGCTGATGTTCGTTTCAATGGGCCCATTACACTATCCGACTCGGAACCCGAACCTGATATTGCAATTGTTCGACTTCCAGAATCATCCTACAGCGATCGCCATCCTGCTCCTCAAGATATCTTCTGGATTGTGGAAGTTGCCAAGACAAGCTTAAAAAAGGACTTGGATATCAAGGCTGCGATTTATGCAACGGCTGCGATTCAGGAATATTGGGTTCTAGACTTATCTAGCAAACAGATGATTGTGTTAAGGAACCCTCAAGATGGTAAGTACGTTGAAGAACATACTATTGGGGAAGGAATGATTACACCACTAGCATTCGCAGACGTCTCAGTTTCTGTTAAGAGGCTTTTATCATGAGGCGATTACACTAGCCCAATACTGCGGTGAAGCCGACAGTTCACCTTCACCTTAAACATATATGTGATTTTGTTTACCATATTTTCTACCATTCTTGCGGTTATGAGTTGATGCACACCTTAGACCTCTTGCAAAAGTCCCTAACACCCCAACCCCTCTCCTGGGAGGCTATCCATTACCCGGATCTTTCTTAACAAACAGATAAAATACTTAAAATTAAAGCGAAACGGTTGATAGGTATAGTTTTGAGGGGAAGTAGA
>NZ_JBALCY010000069.1:0-25491 GCF_036917655.1 Nostoc sp. | reverse complement strand
AAGGAAACTACAGTACACAACGTGTTAAATTTAACTCAAATAGCTCTCTTTAACTTTTCGTTACATACTTATAAATTTTCCCGCCGACTTACTTATATAAAAGGTTGGATTGAACCAATATTCTTCATAGAACGAAGCTTCCAAGTTTATGAACATACAATCTATGCTAAATTTATTTTCACAAACTCTCAATACTTCTTAATTTTACTAAACCGAGATAATATTGAGATTTATGATGTTAAATCAGGGAATATTATTGCTAATCTCAAAGAAGGTAATCTCGAAACAGTAGAGGCTACGATATTATTTAGTCCTTCAAATAAATTTATTTTTATAACTAAATATATTCAACATAAAAGAGAAATGAAATATCTAATTCAAATGTGGAATATTAATATATATAGTTTAGTATTTGATTTAATATCAGAAAATAATGATATAAATCATTTCATTTTTATGAAAAATGAAAAATTAGTTTTCTACACTCCTCGATATTGTAATTCGTATCATCGAGATGATGAAACATATACTTACAACCATAGCTTAATTGTATGGGAAACGAAAAATGGTCAAATAATGTGTAATGAACATTTGGATACCTACAGATCATTTAATCTTGATGAAAAAGAATTAGAAAGCAAAATAAATAATTGTTTAAAATCTCATAAAGAACTGGGAGAATTAATAGATTATCAATACCCATCGTTAGATAAAGCAGATAAAGAGAAAAATGCTATTAAACTTTATCAAACTAAAATAATCTACCCATCATGCGTAAGAATTTATGATGGTATAAATTATGCTCATATAGGTTATGATAGCAATATAGGATATGATCTAACTAAACTTAAAGATTATACATTTATAGAAAAAGCAACGAGTATTATAATAAAAATACCTCGTAAAGAAATAAAATAGTTAACATTAGTTATAGATAAAAAACCTTTTATAAAATTCGTATTCAGGCAGGCGACATTAGGCGTCACCTGCCCACAATTTACTTGTTAGGTTTGTTAGGTCTCTCCTTATCTGCCTTTACCTGGGCGGTTAAAGCACTAGATACAACTACTACAGCTAGCTGGGTAAAGCGACTATCAACCATTACTAGCCCAGAGAAAACTAACCCAACCACTATATATTTATTCTGAAAAATTATTTTTGCCCACTCCTAACTAAATTGCTGGGCATAAGACCGCGCATAGCGACGCTCTAAGGCTAATAATTCTTCATGGGTTCCCGATTCGACAATTTGTCCCTGTTCGATAACTAAAATGCGATCGCACCGTCTAACAGTTGATAACCTGTGAGCAATAATAAATACCGTCCGTTTCTCCATCAATCTTTCCAGCGCTTCCTGTACCAGTGCTTCTGACTCCGAATCTAAGGCTGATGTTGCCTCATCAAGAATCAAGATTTGAGGATTGAGCAGAACAGCACGAGCGATCGCAATTCTTTGTCTTTGTCCACCTGATAAGTTTACCCCACGTTCGCCCACCCAAGTCTGATAACCCTCTGGTAGTTGGCTAATAAACTGATGGGCATTAGCAATTTTTGCCGCTTCTTTAACTGCTTCCATGTCAAAAACATCTTGTCCAAAGGCGATATTTTGGGCAATTGTCCCCGAAAACATGATGGTTTCTTGGGGAACAATCCCAATTTGTCGCCGCAGACTATGCAGCTTGACATCCCGAATATCAACACCATCAATGAAGATTTGCCCAACTTCGGGATCGTAAAAACGCGGGAGGAGGTTGACAAATGTGGTTTTACCAGCACCAGAAGCACCCACAAGAGCGATCGCTTCACCTGGCGATACTAATAAACTGATATCTTTTAATACAGGTTCACCTGCTTTATAGGCGAAGGAAATATGACGATATTCTACTTTGCCGTTGACTGGGGGGAGAGCGATCGCATTGATCTTTTCGATTACCGTCGGCTGAATTGCCATCAATTCAAAAACGCGGTCAACAGATGCTTCACCCTGCTTAAATTCGTTGTAGTTGTTAGTAGTATGACCAATGGGATCAATTAACAGCGCCGCCGCCGCCAAATAACTGAAAAAATTCGCCACTGTCAAGTTATTTTGGGAAATTTGCCACGCTCCCACAATCAGTAACGATAACGCACTTAAAGCTTCCAGAAATCCGATGATGGGAATCTGAATCGCTTTCAGGCGTTCGGCTGAGTATTTGGCTTTGAGACTGCGTTCTGCTTCATGGCCAAAGCGGGCGATTTCGTAATTTTCGGCAGCAAAAGCCTGTACTAAACGAATACCGTTAAAAACTTCTGAGAGGATGGCTGATAAACCCGACACGCGATTTTGACTTTTTAAGGAATATTTGCGTAACCGTTCACCAAACCAGCCAACTAAAATACCCATCAGCGGCGCAACTATCACTGTTGCTAATGTCAGTTGCCAATTCAGGTAAATCATGTAAATCGGAATTGCTACCAACTGCAAAATGCAGGGGATAAAGTCGTGAAATACTTTATTTACTACTTCGCCAACGCGGTCAACATCTTCCGTGAGGCGGTAAGATAAATCACCGGCTTTTGCCGTTTCAAAATAACTGAGATTTAGCTTTTGCAGATGGGCGTAGACTTGCTGGCGGAGATAAAAAGCAACTCTCAAAGCAGCTTTCGCCATGTACATATCTTGTATAGACTGAAACAAGCCTCTGACAAGAAAGACTAAGGCACAGCTGCCAGTTATTTGAGCGATCGCTACTACATTACCTTGTGCAAAGGGAATTGCTAATTTCCCGGCGAGATTTATCAGCACTAATGTCGCCAGTACGTATCCCAAGATACCAATAAATCCCTTAGTGATGGTTTTCCACTGGAGTCGGATATAAGGCAGAAGTTGCCAGTAATTAGAACGCGTTTTCAAGCTCGAAAGTCCACAACGATATTCCCCTTTGTTTGACGCTAACAGTTTTTGGTGAGTTTCTGAACAGTTAACTCATTAGTTACAAACTGTTTTAGCCTTCATCGTAGAGTTTGCCGGTGTTCTTTTATGATTGAAGTGGAATTGTTCATTCGAGGGGGCTTGCTTTATGAAACTGGAAGAGTATTTCAACGCGCTTGCACCAGATGACATCCGCATCCGACTCAAAGGAACCCGCATTGGGATTGAGAGCATTCTTTACGAGTATATCTATCGCTGTAAAACACTAGAAGAAATTGCCGAATAATTTCATCCGGTGACGTTGGAACAGGTTTACGCCACGATTTTGTATATCGTCCAGAGGTTGATGCGTATCTGGCAGATTGGTTGGAATTTTCAAGGGACTATGCGCGAGGAGCAACAGCGAAATCCGTCTCCTGCCAGGATGAGGTTTTGGCGGATGCAGCAAGAAAACGCTCCAAAGCAGTTACAAGAAAGCTAATGGCAATCCGGTACCTGTTGGATGAACATCTGAGTCCTACATATCGTTCCCATCGCATCCTAACTACCAAAGCCTACGATCTTACGGTGTTATTGCTGCCTAATTTTGTCCAGAGCATTGATACTTACCAAACTGAATTATACATTCTCAAAAATAGAATTGAGAAATTAATCAAACTTAACAATCTTAAAGAGGCTTAATTATGAAAACCGAACACGAACGCGAACAATTAATCAAAGCCATCAACGTACTGCTAAACCAAGCTTACGACAGTACCCTAGATGAAATTTATGCACTACTTCAAAAAATCGAAGATGAAGAGGACGAAAACGATTTAAGAGCCTATCATGCTGCTAAAAATGATGTAGAAAATAATAGTCTTATCGCATGGGACGACATAAAAAAGGAAATCGCTAATGAAAGAAAAAAGGACGTAGCGTGACTTACGAAGTTAAATTTACCAAGGGGGCTAGAAAAATGTTTAAAAAACTATCTCAAGAATTACAAGATCGCATAGAACCCAAAATAGATGAGTTGGCTATAGAACCACGTCCCAATGGAGTTAAAAAGTTACAGAGTGAAGAAAACACATATCGAATAAGAGTAGGCGATTATCGAGTTATATACGATATTTTCGATGATGTTTTATTAGTAAATGTTATAGATGTTGGGCATCGTAGCAAGGTTTATAAAAATGAAAGTTGACAAACAAGAAAATATTAGAGTTATCGCCTACAGTGTCTTCGCTATAAGTACTTAAACAAAATTAATTACACACAATTTAGGTATGATATCATGTCCACATAATTAGTTACGATTCCCACAGTCATTGCACCCCACCCCACCCCGCCAAAGCTATGCTTTGTCTCCCCTCTCCGCAAGCGGGGAGGGGATTAAGGGGTGGGGTTCTTCGGGTTTAATAAGCAATCCAGCGGACATGATATGAAACCCTTGTCCAGACTAAAAAGTTGTGTGTAAACAATTTTGTGCGACTTGCTGTCGTTACTGCCTTCTAAAAAATTAGCCCCCTCCTTACTTGTAAGGAAAGAGCTAGAGTAATCTTCAAATTTAATTACGAATTACGAATTAGTTAATATCCGCCTTCTTCTTCGTATTCTGGCTGTCTTTCCTTGACTTTCTTGGGAATATTCACAGGCTTCGGCACATCTTCCCAAGCATCGCCCTCTACGTCGTCATAATCATCGTATTCATCAACGTATGGCTTGCTGTAGGGCTGGGCTTCATATTTTAGCGGTTGCGGTTGTTGATACCTGTCGCTACCTGTTGCCTCGCTCCAGTTATCTTCTTCCTCATCTTCCTCGTATTGAATAGATTCATACTGCCGCGCCTTCATTACTTGACGCTGTGGCCTTTCTTCTTCCACATAGTCTTCTGTCCATTCCTCTTCCCGCGCTACGGGTTCGGGAGCGCGAACTTTTTGCCTGGGTGGTTGCAATGGCACTCCACTGGGCAGTTGATTGGGTGGTGCAATTGTCCGAGGTGGAGTATAACCATATTCTTCTTCTGCATCGCGCTCCCACGGCGCTTTGCCGATACCCAAACGCTCTAGTAAACCAACTGTCAACTGGTTTACCCGTTCCTCGGCTCCCTCAAACACAATCAACCGATTGGGGCCAGTGCTGACAATTTCATCCACTGAGAACTCGTAAGTACTCAGAAATTGATCGGGAATTTGGGGCAATCCTAAAGAAGCGATGACTATGGAGTTAAGCTTCCCGGTTTCGGCGTTGAACTTGAAGCCCCGAACTTTGCCTAATACTTCACCTGTTTCTGTAATTACTTCCCAGCTAATCAGATTACTGAGAGATTCAACTTCGATATCTTCAATTACATCTTCGTTATCAACCAAGATGACATCACCAATCTGGTTGATGTTATTGAGGTACATATAGCGCGGTATGCCCGAAATAGAGATCAGGCTGTCTCGCAAACCAAGTGCCACAACCTCTCGTTGATCAATATCAACCCAGACTTGACTGATGATGCCTAGCCGCTTGCCGTTGTCGCGGGTAATCACCTGGGTATTTAATATGTCGGAACGCCTAATTATCTGTTCAGAGGTCATTCTATACCGAGTCCTGATCTCGAATCCGGTTTATCTATACACTATTATTAACAAAAACTCAAGCAGATGTATTGGATGATTGTAATTTAATCCCCAAAACTTGAGTGTAAGCTCCTCGTGCTTGAGTAACGCCGATTGTGCGTTCGGCTGATTCTATCATCGGACGACGCAAACTAACAACTATAAATTGCGCTTGTTGTGACTGTTGCTTAATCATTCTAGCTAATCGTTCTACGTTTGCCCCATCTAAGAACATATCCACTTCGTCAAAGGCGTAAAATGGCGATGGGCGGTACCGTTGCAGGGCAAAGATAAAGCTCAAGGCTGTAAGTGATTTTTCTCCCCCAGACATGGAAGCTAGGCGCTGTACGGGTTTGCCTTTGGGGTGCGCGACTAAATTTAGCCCACTGCTAAAGGGATCTTCGGGATTTTCGAGTTGCAGATAGCCGTCGCCGTCGGAAAGAATGGCAAAAATCGATTGAAAGTTTTCGTTGACAGCATCGAAAGCTTCTCTAAAGGCAAGTTGCCGCAATGTGGTAAAATTTTCGATCCGCAAAAGTAATTCGGTGCGTTCCCCTTCTAAAGTTTGCAATTTTTGCGTGAGTTCCTGAAGGCGGTTTTGGGTGCGTTCGTGTTCTTCCAACGCCAGCATATTCACAGGTTCCATTGCCTGTAAGCGTTTGGTAAGCGATCGCAATTCTTTCTGCAATTCTTCCAAGTCTACCTGATCTGGAACTTCCGGCAACGGATTTGGTAATTCTGCTCCTACATCCCGCAACTGACTTTGCAAAGCAATTAATTCCTCGCGCCGCTTCTCTTGGGTTTCTTGGAGTTTTTGGATTTCCCATTGCAATTGTTGTTGACGTAAAAGGTGCGATCGCACTTCCTGTTCTGTGGCGTCGCGTTTTCGTTTCTCGGCTCCCAAATTCTGCTCCATTTGAGTCAACGTCGCGCGGGTTTGGGTGATTTGGTTGTCTATTGTTGTGATTTGTGAAAAGACGCGATTCATCGCGTCTGTACAAGAGATTTGTTGGGTTTCATATTCTGCGATGCGTGTTTCTGCTTCTTGGATTTTTTCTTGTAAACGTTGTTGCTGATTTTCCAAATTTTTTAATCTTTGTTCAGCTTCGCGTAATGCTGTCTCCCGTTGTTGCAATTGTTGCTCTTGAATTTTAATTGTCGCTTGGATTTGTTGCCATTCACTGGGAGTTTGGGATGCTTCCAACTCTGCTAAAGCGTGTCGCAATTGTTGCAACTGAGTTTCTTGTCCCGGTAATTCCCGTTCTAAGATTTGCAGACGTGATTGAGCCGTGGCTAACTTTTCGCTGTTTTGGGAAAGTTGCGATCGCGTCCCCTCTAATTGCGCTGTCAAACTCTTAATATCTTTCTGCAACTGTTCCAATTGCAACTGCTGTTCGCGCCGCGCCTGACGTGCTTCTGTGAGTTCTTGCGTCAGATTTTTGGTTCTGGTTGATAAAGTTGCGATCGCTTCAGTACAACGCTCTAAAACCCGCTCAATGTCCACCAAGCGACTTCTTAAAGCGATCGCTTCATCAGATTCCGCCGCTTCTGCATTACCAAACCGCAACGCCGAACGCTGGGTGTTACTACCACCAGTCATTGCGCCGCTAGTTTCTAACAATTCCCCGTCTAAGGTGACAATGCGATACAGTCCTAAATTTTTCCGCGCCGCCTCCAGGTTGGCAAATACTACCGTGTTACCGAAAACATAACTAAATACATCTTTGTAACGGCGATCGCAATCGACTAAGTTAACAGCATAGTTAACGAAGCCATTGGCAAAACGCAGCGTTGCATCTTGAGTAAATTTGGGAGCGTGAATTTTATTCAGTGGTAAAAAAGTCGCCCTTCCTGCACGTTTCTGTTTGAGCAGTTCAATACCCGCTGCGGCTACACCATCATCTTCCACCACAATATGTCCCAACCGTCCACCAGCAGCCATTTCCAAAGCTAGCTGATGGCGGGGTTCCACCTTTCCTAACTGCACAACTAAGCCACAAAGTCCAGGCATTGCGGATTGTAAAATGACTTTACTAGCTTGGGTTCCTTGGACTTCTTGCTGTGCTTGCGCTTGCGCCTCTATTTTATCCAACTGGCGTTGTTTTTCCCGTTGTTCAAAAAGTAACCGTTTTTGGGTTTCCTGTTGGATTTGCAATTCTTGTTCTGTGGCTGAGAGATTTTGAGCTAAATTTTGGATGGGTTCACTAGAGGTGTTAAATTCCGTTTCAACTTGATTACACTCAGCTTGTTTTTCTGCTAATAGTGGTTCGTCACGTTCAATTAACTGAGTTTGCTCTGAAATTAGTTGCTGTAACTGATTATTGCGTTCCCTGAGTTGTGCTTGTTCGGTGCGTTGCGGTTCCAGAGTTTGCAGCAGAGTTTCAATTTGACGGTTAAAAGCTGTTTGTTGCTGCACCCACGCTTCCGAAGCCGAGGCGATTTCTGCTGCTGCTTCGCGGGATGTTTCTAAGGCTTGGTGCGCTTCGTTTCTTTGTTGTTGTGAAGACGCGATGAATCGCGTCTCTACAATTTGTGTTTCGGCAATTTCTTCTAGGGAAAGACGGTATTTTTGAATCTCTTGCTGAGTTTGAGCCAGACGTTTGGCAGTTTCCTGCGTTGCTGTTTCTAATTCCGTTAGCTGACGCTGGAGTTGTTTCCGTTCTGCTTCTTGGGTGGCGAGGGTAGATTGTACCGCTAAAAGTTCGTCTTCTCCCAATGCTTTCACATGAGCATTGAGTTTTTCTAGTTCAGCAGTTTTTTGGACGATTTCGGAATTTAGGTTTGTGAGTTGGGTAGTGAGTTCACTAGAATTGCGATCGCCAGTTTGAATTTCGTTAACTAACTTTTCTTGTTGTGCTTGTAGCGAGCGCCATGATAAAACAGCTTCCCAAGATTGCTTGGCGAGAAATTCCGTGCGGAGTTTTTGATATTTCTCAGCTTTCGCCCGATCTTGGGAAAGGCGATCGCGCTGTGCAGTTAATTCTGTCTCAATAATCCGACAGCTATCTTCCTTTTCCTTCACCTCATCTAAAGTTGATTTGGCTTGGACAATTTTGCGATCGAACGCCGCCACCCCAGCCAATTCATCAATAATTTCTCGGCGTTCCCGCGTATTCATCGAGATGATGCTGGTGACATCCCCTTGCAGTACTACGTTGTAGCCTTCAGGATAAACCCGCAGGTTACTTAGTTGCTCATGCAATTCCGTCAGCGTACAGGCTTCACCATTGATATAGTAATTCGATGTGTAAGTCCCTTGGTGAGTGACTCGCAGCCTTCTAGTGACACTCCACTCTCCCAATTTTGGATTTTGGATTTTGGATTTTGGATTTTCTTCCTCTCCTTCGCCTGGTTCCTCTGCTTCCTCACTATGCGCCTTTGCGCCTCTGCTTGATAAATCCTCCCCCGACAAATCAAATGTCACAGTGACGCTAGCCTCAATAGAAGCGCGTCCTTTAGCTGTTTGAGTGTTATTTACCAAATCCGGGAGGCGCTCCGCTCGCATTCCCTTAGAACTGGAGAGTCCCAGGCAAAATAGCAGTGCATCGAGAATATTAGATTTACCCGAACCATTTGGCCCAGATATGACAGTACACCCCGGTAGCAAAGGGACTGAGGTAGTGCCACCGAAGGATTTGAAGTTGGTAAGTTCCACGCGCTTGATATGCACCATAGGCGCTGGTTCACTGGGCTAATGAAGAACAAGTGTATCAACTAATTAAAAATTCGCAAGAGGGTAGGGGGGAGAATTGGGGATCATTGTAGACGCGTTGCAGTAAGCCAGCGCGGTCTTGAGGAGCCACCACTGCGGCAACAGGAGGTTTCCCCCTAAGCGACTGGCTTACCTGAAGGACTTACCGCAAGACGATCGCATCTTTATTTCAGGATATAACGAGTTTGAAAATACACTCTAGGCGTTTTCACACAGTAACATGACCTGTTAAGGAACAGAGGGGAGCAAGGCAAAAAAGCAACTCAACCAAATGCCAGAGGATATTAAAAGCACCAAAGCAACTTATAATATAGTAATCTTTACGATTATCAAAGCGTAGAAAGAAATCCCTCTTTACTACCTCAATCTGCTCTGTGTAATTTGGCTCTTAACCCGCAAATATTTGTAGAACTTAGTAATGAAGAGATTAATTAAAGGTCTGCGCGAATTTAAATCTAGCTATTTTTCGACACATCAACAATTATTTGAGCAACTTTCACAGGGTCAAAAGCCCAGAGTATTATTTATTACCTGTTCTGATTCGCGTCTCGATCCAAATCTAATTACACAAGCCCAAGTTGGTGAATTATTTGTCATTCGTAATGCAGGTAACATCATTCCACCGTATGGGGCAAGTAATGGCGGTGAAGGTGCGACAATTGAATATGCTATTCAAGCTTTAGATATTCGCCAAATTATTATTTGTGGTCACTCTCATTGCGGTGCAATGAAAGGATTAATGAAGTTACACAATCTCAGCGATGAAATGCCGCTTGTACATGATTGGCTTAAATATGCAGAGGCAACTCGAAGGCTAGTTATAGACCACTACAGTCACTACGACGGAGAAGAACTGCTAGAGATTATGATTGCTGAAAATGTTCTGACTCAAATTGAGAATTTGCGGACATATCCAGTGATTCACTCTAAGCTTTATCAGGGAGAACTCAGCATTTATGCTTGGATTTATCACATTGAAACAGGAGAAGTTTTCGCATACGATCCCCAGAAACACGCTTATGTTTTGCCTCAAACTCAGCTTCCAGAATCAGAAATAGATGAGTCGCTCAGGGGTCGATTTCCAAATACCAATGTAGTAGTGCATTCCCCTCAAAACCAGCAGCATGATGTTCAACCTTATGAGAAGCAGTCTGTTTCTCCATTTGAGTGGTTTCCAATGAAACGCCTTTCTCCAGAGCAGATGGAACGAATTTATCGAGGTTCAAATAATGGAAGTTGAAAGATGAAAATATAGAATTTTAACTCTATATATCACCATGAATGAAACCTATTTGATAGGATTGGATTGCTAGTTAGATAAGCTTTTCAGATATTTATAAAAAGAAGTCATAGCTAAACTGAAGTCTATTCAAGTAAACTGAAACCATTTTTTAGTCTTTTTGATAAGACTTTAACTATTAGCTATAGGTTTCTAAAGTCATTCAAGTGGTATTAATTACCTACTGCTTACTTTTATTTAAGCAAATAAACAACAGAGACTTACACAGATGTAAGTCTCTGTTTGGCTTTCATGCTGATGCTAACTGAAAGCTTCAGTTATTCTTTTATGACTTTTTTACAGCATCAACTTTTGCTTCTATCTTCACCGTCTTCACACCTTGAACTTCTTTAGCCAAGGTTTCAGCTTTCTGGAGTTCTTGTTTAGAAGCTGCTGTGCCTTTGAGGATAATTTCACCCTCTTTGTTTTCAACTTGTAACTTATTTCCTGGTAAGCCTTTGTTCAACTTTTCGCTAACTTCAGTTTTTAAGTCGCTCTTAACTTTTGTTGCTGCCGTTTTTTCAGAATCGGTTTTAACTTTAGTATCTGTGCTAGCTGCTAAAGGAGTCGTTTCTGTTGCTGGAATTTTGGCAGTTTGAGTTGTCTGGGAAGCTGGTTTTGCTGGTGCTTGAGCGGCTTCATTAGTAGTGCTAGGAGTTTCCGAACCAGTTTTAGGAGCCTCTTGGCAGCCAAAAGTACCAACTACCAAAATGCTACTAACTAGTAATAGAATTAGCTTTTTCATTATCTATCTCCGAATTGAGTATTTGAAGCGATTAATTGAGGTGTGTGTCATGGTGAGGAGCAGATGTTAAAAAGCAATTAAAGGTGAAGTAGCAAAAGTGCCCAAGCAAGTACTCAGGTTACTGGAAATTCAAACTTGGACGATTTCTTGAGGCTAAGATTTTGCTGCCAGTTTTGAGAAATGCCAATTCAATTTTCCTGACGGCTGCTAACCAGCATAGCTCTGTATAGAGTCTGTGGCTCTCTGTCAATTTAACATAGATGCACAGTAGCTCTTTCAATGGTAGACTATGCCATTCCACAGTGGTGATTCGATGTTATCAGATTTAAGTCAGTTTGGCGATTGCAACTCAAAACTTCAGCGTTTTTGCAATACTGTGCCAGCAAAATTACCAACAAAATGTTACTTTAGAAAACTATGGCTTGCTTACAATGCCCCAAATATCAGGAAATATTAGCCAATGCCGTACCTTACTTCCGCCCGCGAAATTAGTGCCATTGTTGCTGAATATACCAACGCTAAAACGCTGTGGATAGATACAGAAGTAGCTGACTATAAAAGTCGTAATCCCCGACTATCGCTGATTCAGGTATTAGATAATCCTCAAGATATGAGTGGCGATCGCGTCTACCTTTTAGATGTCCTAGATCAGCCTAACATTATAGCTGAATTTATTGATGAAATTATGATAAATTCTGCAATTGAAAAAGTTTTTCACAACGCCAGTTATGATCTAAAATTTCTCGGTAGCAAGAAAGCCAAAAATATTACTTGCACTTTGGAAATAGCAAAAAAAATTCCCTACTATCTTTTGCCATTACCCAACTATCAACTCAAAACCATAGCTACGGCACTTTGTAGCTTTAACAATATTGACAAACAAGAACAAGCAAGCGATTGGGGAAAACGTCCCCTGACTGAAGAACAGATAGAGTATGCTTACCTAGACTGCATTTATCTTGCTCAAATCCACTTAAATTTGTTAGGATTACAAGCCCAAGCTAGCCCCGATCCCACAACGGAAGACTTAATATCACTAAGTACCAGATACTCGCAACTTGAGCAGCAATGGAAGTTGTTGAATTCAGAATTTGAGCATTTGCAAGAACGGATGAAAAAAGCCATGCAGACTCAGAATATATCGGAAACTTATGATTACAAGCTGACTAGTTATGAGCGCACTACAGTCAAAGCTACTTTTACAGAATTGGCAAGGCTAGCACAAAGCCAAGGTATTAATTTAGATTTTCCAATCACACTAACTCAGAAACTCCAAAAAGATTTAGGGCAAAATCTGGAACAACTGTCTGTAGATATTGACAAAAGCACCTCTTGGCGGCTAAATCCCAAAACTCAAGAGAGTGAAACTGAGGAGGAGTAAATTGTTCACATGGCTACAAATGTCAGAACTTATATAGCAATCTTATTTGAGTTATGAAAATTATCGAACCGCCAAGAGGAGAAACAGAAAAGTTTATAAATCATTTAAAACTGCTACAGAGTTATAGTTTAGAATAAATATTAATCTTTAAAATATTTCTTTAAAAAAGTATCCTAATGAATATGATAAACAGGACATTCCTGAACAGTAAACCATTGCTAATGCAATTTAAAATATCTGATACAAATACATAGGTAGGGAGGTAAAGATATACGCTTTTACAGCCGATTCATGTGTTGCAAAGGTTTTTAAATGGGATAAAAAGCAGAGAGATGACAACAGTAAAGAGCAAAAATGACAAGTCTTATACTTGATATTTTATAATTGGTTTTATACATAACCATTAAATAAAGCTATTGAATATCAGGGAAATTTGTCAATTGATTTGACACTCATATCAAAAGTTAGAATAATTATTGAGTTAAAGAATTAAAATCTAGATTTTGGTACTAATTGCGTTCAGGTGTTATGGCAGTTTATATTAAATTATGAGACGGCGTTTATTTAGGCAAAAGCGAACAAGGGTAAATCAAGTATTTACCATAGCTATTTTTACTACATTGACCGCAGTTAGCAGTGTTTCTTGTAGTAAGAATGACAATGTGTTGGTAACAGAAATAGGAGTTAGTCAACCTAGCCGTCGTTCAGCTACAGCATCCAAGGGTGGGGAATTCTATCTTCAGGGAAAGAATCAGCATCTCAACGGCGATTTACAAGCTGCGATCGCTTCCTATGGTAAGGCAATTAGTCAAAATTCTCAATATGGCGCTGCCTACAACGGCCGGGGATTAGCCTACTTTGATTTGGGAGACAAGGAAAAAGCGATCGCAGATTACAATCAAGCGCTACGGATCAATCCCAACGACGCCGAAGCCTACAATAACCTGGGGAATGCCCGCGCCTCACTAGGAGGTAACACAGAAGCAGTTAAAGATTACAGTGAAGCGATTCGCCTGAATCCCAACTATGCCGAAGCCTACAATAACCGGGGGAATGCCCGCGCCACCAATGGAGACAAAAAAGGGGCAATAGATGATCTAGATCAAGCGATTCTCCTCAACCCCAAATATGCTCAAGCCTACAATAACCGGGGAAATGCCCGTGCTGCCGGAGATCCAAAGGGCGCGATCGCAGATTACAATCAAGCGATTCGCCTCAATCCTAACTTTGCCCCTGCCTACAATAACCGCGGAAATGCCCGCGCCACCAATGGAGACAAACAGGGAGCGCTTAAGGACTTGGAACAAGCAGCAAGCATTTTTCAAAGTCAGGGTAATAACGACTTATACGAACAAGTGATGAAAAACATCAAAGAACTTGGACAGTAGGGAAAAGGGCGGAGGGGGAAATAAGCAATGCCCAATGATAAATGAAAAATGACAAAATCACATCCCAGAACCAATGTGGATGCGATCCTCAACTTCCGCAAATTTTTCTAGTGCCTCCTGTTCAGTACTCAATAGTGAAACGACAATCGCCACAATAAACGCCAGTGGGATACTGATTAATCCAGGATTTTTTAGCGGAAAGGGTGCAGAAGCGTGCTTGAGAATCGTTACTTGAATAGTAGGTGACAAATAAATCAGTACTAAAGAGGAGATAGTACCTACTAACATACTCGCAACCGCACCGTTGGTGGTGAAGCGTCGCCAAAGCATTGATAAGAGCAATGCTGGGAAGTTTGCACTAGCTGCGATCGCAAATGCTAAACCTACCATATAAGCGACGTTTTGCCCTTTAAACAAGATGCCCAGAATTATCGCCACTAAACCCAAAACCATTGTCGCACCACGAGCCACCTTTAGCTGTTCTGACTCGTCAGCATGACCCGATCGCACCACGTTTACCCACAAATCATGAGACAATGCAGCTGCACCTGAGAGTGTCAACCCCGCCACTACCGCCAAAATTGTCGCAAAAGAAACAGCAGAAATAAAGCCTAAGAAAGCATCACCACCGAGAAATTCTGCCAACATCGGCGCAGCCATATTACCACCAGTCCCAATTTGCTTGATAGCATCTTGACCTACTAGCACCATCGCTCCAAAGCCCAGGATGAAGGTAAGGAGATAAAAAACGCCAATAATAGCCGTAGCGTAAGTAACAGAGAGCCGCGCTGCTTTGGCGTCGGGTACTGTGTAGAAACGCATTAAAATGTGGGGTAGTCCAGCAGTGCCGAACATCAACGACATCCCCAAAGAGATAGCATCAAGGGGGTCAGAAACCAGTTTTCCCGGAGCTAATACACCTGTATACTTCTGTGATGCGGCGGCAAAAAGAGCGATCGGGTTAAAGCCAAATCGTGCCAGTACCAGGATAGCTAGTAAGATAGTTCCACCGAGCAACAGAACTGCTTTGATAATTTGTACCCAAGTGGTGGCAATCATCCCGCCAAAAATCACATAAGCCATCATCACGCAACCGACGATAACCACAGCTAATTCATAATCAAAGCCAAACAATAGTTTGATTAGCTCACCAGCACCTACCATCTGGGCAATTAAGTAAAAGCTAATCACTACCAGCGTTCCAATCGCCGATGCTATGCGTACAGGTTTTTGCTGCAAACGATAAGCTACTACATCGGCAAAGGTGTATTTACCTAAGTTACGTAATGGTTCTGCAATTAGGAACATGACAATCGGCCAGCCCACCAGGAAGCCGATAGAATAAATTAAGCCATCAAAGCCGTTGAGTGCCACCAGCCCAGTGATACCTAAAAAGCTAGCTGCACTCATAAAGTCTCCCGCCAAGGCCAGCCCATTTTGGAAACCGCTAATCTTACCGCCAGCTGTATAGAATTGTGCCGTATTTTTGGTGAGCTTTGCTGCCCAATAGGTAATGCCAAGGGAACTGGCAACAAACAGAAAGAAGAAAGCGATCGCCAACGGGTTAAACTTACCAAGACTGGTAATATCCGCCGCTAGTGGCAGATTGAACCACAGACTATTCATGCTTTTTTGGTTTAGTATTTTGGATTTGGGATTAGAAATTGCTAATAGCTTACGACTTACGCAAAATTGTCTCAAAAACCTGATTTGTCGTAGCGGTAATTCATGAATTACCGCTACTTCAGAACTTTTTTGCGTAAGTCCTGTAGCTAATTCATTTGCGTGTCAGATTGGCGATTTGGTCGTCGTAACTGCTATTTGCCCAACGCACGTAGATAAAAATTAATACCCATGCTGAGACAATTACCAGCGCCCCTAGTAAAATTCCCAGGCTGAGGCCAGGAACTACTAATGACCCCAGCAGGGGCTTATTGAACGCGATTAATAGGATAAAGCCAAAATAAATAAACATCATGGCTCCACTGAGAATCAGGGATACCCGCCAACGTTCAGCTGCGAGAGCCTGGAGAGCCTTTGTGCGATCGTTCATGTCTTCCTTTAGGTTGAGAAGATTAGGTCAGATTGTCTCATTGAAGTTGATTTCTGCGTAATTTTCTTAAAGATTATTAGTAAATTTATTGCTATTTCAGGTAATAAAATTAACTTTGCAAAGTGATATACCAAAATAACAAGATAATTGCGGCTCCCTTTAAAAAGGGGAACTTTAAGAGGTTTTTGCCCCCCTTTTTAAGGGGGGTTAGGGGGATCAAAAGCCTGTGTAGCAACTCCAAAAGACTTGTGTGTAGAGCGTAGCCTAAAAGGAGAGAGGTGACAGAGTGTATTGCATAGAAACGAGAAGCGCTATATTTGTGATTATTTCAATAAAATATTTTATTATACCAAAAAATTTCACTGTAATCAAATAAAGTCGATTTTTATATACTAAAAATCAAAAAAACTACGTAATTAATACCAGGTTTTAAAATCCTTCAAGTGTTATAAAATTTTTTTTAAGCTATCAAATCAACTGAGATTAATAAAAGTAGTAAATTTTTATTTACAAAATATACCAAGAACTACCGGGGCTTTTACGTAAATATTTTAGTAAGATTTATAACAAAAGATTATTTTTACACAGATAGAGCATGACCAAAATTTAGTAAATTATGTTTATCCAAACACTCATCACAGAGCCGATTCATTTTTTCAGAATCGTTGTAATTGTTATATTCTCCATCACTTTGCATGAACTTGCTCACGGCTGGGCTGCAATGAGTCAGGGAGATAACACTCCACAACTAACTGGTCATCTGACGCTTAATCCTGTAGTTCACATGGGCAAAGAATCTCTCATTTTTCTCTGTCTCATGGGTATAGCTTGGGGACAAATGCCCGTCAACCCATCTAAGTTTCGCTCTGGGAAGCTAGGCAATATTTTGGTATCAGCAGCTGGGCCATTATCAAATCTGGCTTTAGGCATTCTATTTATTGTGCTGCTCAAACTTTTCTCTAATCTGAGTCTTTCAGGACTCTGGAGTATCGAATTTCTTTACCTAGCGGCTCGGATTAATTTGACATTATTTCTGTTTAATCTGCTGCCAATTCCACCACTCGATGGCTTTCATATTTTCAGTGAGATTTTTCCTCAGCTAAAGCCACTGCAATATAGCCAATTCGGACTCTTTGCCATGATGCTTCTATTTATAATTCCGGGTTTGGGGACAGGACTTAGTAGGATTGCTGATTTATTTATTCGGTCAGGATTGGGGATGTAAACAGCAACTTTTAGGCAAAGGCAAAGGAAAATTTGAATGAAAATCAAACAAAAACTTATGGTTGCTGATACTAGCATTACCTTGAGCATTACTGCTGTGCTTCTGCCATCTGGAGAGTCAAGAGCGAGTATATTACTTGTAGGTCAATATAGTAATCAATGGCATTCTGGAAATAACTATTTAGTTAAATCTCCTCACGACATAAGTCAACAATTAATGGTCATACAACCAGGGTTATTTAACTCTGTGTTAGGGAATTTTGGGATTGAAAAAGATAATTTTATATCTTGTTTGAATCAAGAGCGATCGCCGTTTACGTCTTCCATTTAATTATTGATGAGATTATTGATTATTGGCAGCTTTGGCTCTGTGGGAATTGCAGGTTATTCTCCCTTTGTAGAACGCTATTTGCAAATAATTAATAAAGATTTAAAAATAATTTACTCAAGGATTTTTTTATTACTATCTTTACAAATTATAGGCAGTATTATTGTAATGATGTCTTCAACCGCTAGTCCAATTTCTTCTGCAATACATCCAAACTCTGGCTGTCTTTTAGGAACCCCATAATTATAATTGCTATAGTAATCCTGAATCAAACGCCCAGAAACAAGATCCCCGACTTCTCTAATAAGTCGGGGATCTTCGGGTTACAATTCTCATAAATCAAATAGGATTGCTATATACAATCTAATTGTCTATACACACAGAAATAAGTTTGCTGTAATATTCAGTTTTTGCATAGATGCTGAGAATACTATCACCAACTGCAAAAAAAGTACCTTCTTGCTCATCTTTAGAAAATTGCAAATCGGGGTATTTAGCAGCAGCTTTCTCAGCAGTCATGGCTTTTGCTTCCATTTGATCTGGGAATAGTCCAGTACAACCAATGTAAAATACCAAAGGAGATATCTTATCTTGGTAGATTTTTTCTGCATATTGTTCTAGCTTGTTATTCGCCGCCGTCAAAGCTGAAACCATTTCCTCTTTGCTAATTTGCTTACCAGTTTGTTTATCCCCCAATAACTGCGCCAAACTATCAGCACCAACTTTCTTAAGAATACCTACAGCAATGCCATTCTTCTCAACTCCGAGAAAGTCGTCAAAAATCGGTTTCATGAACTCATCAACTTTGGTTATCTTGATGCGAGATGACAATGGCTTATATCTGAAGGAAAGATTTTCTTTAAATGCGATCGCAAAGCTAGGTTTAGTAAAAATCTCCCCAGTTTCTTGGTGATAAACCTGATACATCCTGTCTAGAAATTTATTTGCAGAATGTAACTTACTGAGATTAAGAATATCTTTACTGCCAATGTCAATTTTATAGCTCAATCTTGAGTCAAGAGTACCATTAAGCAGAGCTTCATTGATATCAGTGTATTCGTTAGTCGTAGGAAAATTGATGTAAATATTCTTAGACAAATAGTGCTTTTGAAACTCATCTAACTGTGTCGCTATAAAGACATCTGATTCTCCTTTCAAGTGAGCAGAAATAATACTAGCAAGCACTTTAATTTCTGCTAATTCATAGAATAAGCCATCAATATTACTGTAACGACTATCAGAAGCTACAAGCGGCAAGTTATCTAACTGAATACTATATTCAGCATTGAAGTCAAAATATTCTGCATCCAGTACACCCTTTTCTTTAAGCAAGTCAAAAGCTTTTTTACTACTAATTTTGACTAATAAGGACTTCACATTTATTTTGCCGTCACTCACAATCGTGTAGTTATTAAAGCTATTTAGGTCATTTACCAGCAAACCTGCTACCTCAAGAGTAGGAGTTTGGTCTTCAAATTTGGCAAGTTTGACTTTACGTTTGATAAGCATATTGATAGTAGCAGTATTGCGGTTAAACTGAAACTCGCCCATACCAACATACTCCGCATTATCCATATATTCTGTTCGCAACCAAGGCTGAAGCAGTTCCCCGGTTTCGTTTCTAACACCTTTAACACGCTTGATACCTGTTCTTTGATAATGTTCTTGTAGGTGCTTGATATTGACAATAATATTGTTGCGATATTGGGCAAAAATTTGGATGAGTTCTACCAGAAAAATTTGATTATTTGTCATATATGTCACCTTCAATATAAAGGTCAATAATCTTTTTAAGCCACGCTTACTGAAGTCTATTAATCTTCCAAAATAAACTGTTATAACCGGGCAAAATTGAAGTAAAAACACACAATAATTTGATGCCAAATATATGCTAAAATTGGCAGATATCACACAAATATTGTATGAGCATGATTGCATTCATGAATTAACTACTATGGGCGTTTAGTTATTAAACACTTTGGGCATTTACTGCCAAATTTAGCGCTACAGACTCACCGGATATTCATCTTTGTATAGTACTATTGTACCATACAAAGCTAAAGTTGGGTAGGTCTAGCCCAATACGGTTCGGTTAACAAGTTTGTCTCTCGATGATCCTCCCAACCCCCCTTAAAAAGGGGGACTTTGATTCCAGTTCCCCCCTTAAAAAGGAGGGCTAGGGGGGATCAGTAAGTGTCGTGTCTCAAATTACAGGCAACCACTTTTCAAACAACCTCTTAGGCTCCGGGTTTGAAATAATCAAAGAGGCGATCGCCTGAATCGGCGCGAATCAATGCCACAACTACATCGGGTAAGGCAGCTAAACTGGGGTAAACCAAATAACGTGGTTCCCAACGGGGGCGGAACTTCTCTCTGTAGGCGTGCAGTCCCTTGAAATTGTAGAAGCGATTCAAATGCCCATAAAGATAATGCAATACTTTCTCCAAGCGGCGTGATTCTGGGTTGTCTCCAACTCCTGCAAGGGCAGAAAGACCGAAATTAAAGCTGTCGTAGCCAGACTCTTTAAAATGTTGGAGTAGGGAAATAAATAGAAAGTCCATTGTGCCATTTTCAATCGACGAGCGGTGTCGCATCATGTCAATAGTGGCTTCGTTGAGTTGGTACTCCCGAAGAATGTTGGCAAAGGCGCTGATTTGACCTTCGGGATTATGCACCACAGCCATCTCGCACTCTCGCAGGTAAGCTTCCTCAAACCAACCTAAAGAAAAGTGTTTTTCCGAACCTTGTACCATCTTCAGCCATTCATCACTCACAGGTTTGAGTCGGTGCAACAAAGCATCGGCGATGGGTGGTTGGTAAAAGTCGATTTGGTATCCTAGCTTAGTTAAACGATTGATTGATGGTCTAAAGTTTTTACCGGCTTTACCTTGTAACGTAAAACTTTTCAGGTCAACGATCGCTTCTTCTCCAATCTTGAGTACTTTAAACCCCAATGACTTGTAAAGCTCAACATCATCGGGCAAAGTTTGGTAAAATCCAGGATACCAGTCATTGCGCTGGCAAAACTGCTGGAAAGCAATAATTGTCTCTTTGCGGTCTTCAATGGGGCCGATGGGATCTCCTAATGCGATCGCGCCCCGTCCTTTAGGAACATAAGCAATTAGACTATTACCCGAAGGACTGAAATAATAACTTTTATCATTTAAGAGTGTGAACGCTGCTAAAGAAGAACGTCCATATTGCTCAACAATTTCTTTAGCCTTTTGCCGTTCATGTGTAGTTGCGAGATTCCGCCAAAACACAGGTTGCAATAGCATTACCATTGCATATGTAATAGTAACTGCGGCAATAATATAGATGGAATTAGCAAAAAAATCTCCAAATTTGCTCTTTGGTTGCAGTCCCCAATTATCCTCAGTGAAGAACATCGCCAAAGTCTGAACTATCGCTTCACGCCAATTAAAATTCTCTGAAAACTTGCCGTCTAACAAGTAAAATCCAATAGTTCCGTATGCCAGGGTAAATAATAAAGCGCCTATCAGCACTCGAACTCCCCGTGCGATCGAAGGACGGTCTGATTGCGCCGTGAAAAAATGGCGCATCAAAATTAATTGCACCAGCAAAACTCCAGAGAGGAGACTTTCTTCATAGTCCAGTCCCTTTAGCAAGTGGCTGATAATGGAAATCACTAGTAAACCAACGGTAATTAACCAGGCTATTCTTTTTCGCCGTAATAAGTTAGTAGCAACTGTTAATAAAACAAACCCACTTAACGCTGCAAATATATGACCACTGGCACGAATGTCAAATGGTAAAAGTTCCTTCAACCAGTGATTCCGCCCATACAGGTTAGGTGTCACTGCCGACAACAAATTTACTACTCCGACTAAACCTGTAAGGAAAGCTGCACTCCAAAGTCCAATCTGAGTTTTTAAATTATTGGTCATTAGTCTAAAAGTATTAATTAGTAGTTAGGAGTTTTGGCTCTACACTCTCTTTATGGACTAAAATAATAAACAAACCAGTTTTATAGGCTGTGTTATTTATACGCATTAAGTTTTAATGTTTTGAATTTTCTTCATAACACCTTAATCTTAATGCTGTAGCACAAGGGGAGCGGTAGAACCTGAGTTTTTAAATTTTAACCCTAATTGTTAACTTTTTTAAACTGTTCACCTACATATGAGAGCGAATCTTTGAGATGTTTGTGAAAGTAGTTCCAGCCTACATCTGCACCAGACAAACCATGACCTCCAGGAAATGCATAAAATACGTGAGCAATGCCTAATTTATTTAAGGTTTCGTTGAAGGCTTTGGTAGAAGCCAGCAAATTAGTATCGTTCAGACCCGCATCTAGGTAAACCCGTAATTGCTTCCTATCTTGAACTGGTAGCTGTTGTACAATCTGTTGAGGACTATTTTGTGAACCGCTATTATCGGTAAAGTAACCGCTATGGCTAAACAGAATGTGGAAGTTGTTCAGATAGCGTAACCCGATATTAAAAGCCCCCCATCCCCCAGAAGACAGACCTCCCAGCGCCCAAAACTGGGGTTCTTCTAGAGTGCGGTAGCGCGACTTGACAACTTGTACTAATTCTGAACCAATCAAAGTCCCCACTTTGCCATTTGCCCCATCAAAATAATCAGGATCATACAAAGGACTGGAACCCCGATTATCATTGCCATCAGGTGTAATCACAATCGATGGCGGTAATTTTCCACTTTGATAAAGTTCATGCAGGATGTCTAGGATTGCATACTTGTCAGCATAAGCACGGGCATCGTCATGACCACCATGTAGTAAAACTATCACGGGGTAGCGCTTTTGCTGATTTTTGTTATAACTAGGGGGCAAAATCACACCGTAGTTGCGGACTGCACCCATCGCTTGGGAGTTGAAGGTTGCTAATTGAAACTTTAGCCCAGTATTTGCCTCTTCTTGGGGTGGGTCTAGTTGTGGCGCACCTAAGATGAATACATAATAATAACCAACGGTAGTGAGGAGTGCGATCGCTCCTACCAAGCTAATTAAAAATTTAGAAATCTTCATATTCTTTTAAGGTTGAAAAAAATCACCTCCATTAGAACTTACTATAGTTAATCTGATGAGAAATTGCAGCAGAGTTTTCCAAATTGATGTTTAAATATCAACGGTTTTGCCGAATCAGATTATTTATCCGGGGACTTGCTATTTATTTTGAGTATTTTTATTCTGAGTCATACCTAAATTATTAGCCCTATGTGCTTTTTCAGCAAATCGAAATTGCTCACCCACAAATGTCAATGAATCGCCTAAATGTTCCCGCCAGTATTGCCAAGTGTGACTACCAGGAAACTGACGAAACAAATTATAAATTTTGAGGTTGTTTAGTACTTTAGAAAATTTTTGGGCTGCGTTGATTTCTTCAATATCTGATGCACCCGAATCTAGGTAGATTCGCAACCTTTTTTTATCTGGTATGGGAATACTTTTGATATAAGTTATTGGGCTATTTATCGGGCCGCTTTTATCCTGAAAATAACCACTATGACTAAATAAAATTGAGAAATGATTCAGATTGTGTAATCCCACATTCATTGCCCCCCAACCACCAGAAGATAACCCACCTATTGCCCAAAAATCTGGATTCGTTAGTGTCCGATAACGGTTTTGCACAACTTTTACTAACTCATTACCCACGGCTGTGGAGACTTTACCGTTAGGGCCATCAATATATTGAGGGTCCCAGTAGGGACTAGAGCCACGTTTGTCGTTGCCATCTGGTGTGATGATGATGCTGGGTGGCAACTTACCTGTAGTATAAAGTTGTTCCACAGTCTTGAGAGCTTGTCCCTTGCTCTGAATAAACCAATCAGTGGGTTTACCATGTCCACCGTGGAGGAGAAAGATTACAGGATAGCTTTGTTTTGGGTTTTGCTCATAGCCAGGGGGTAAAGAAACGCCGTAGGTACGACTTGCGCCCATTACCTGACTATTGTAGGTTTCAATTTTATAGCTGAGGGGAGTAGCCAAGTCCTTAGCATTAGGCTGGAGTGGTACGAGAGAAACCTTTGTTTGTAAATCCTGCTGTTGAGGTAGTTTTGCTCTTACACTTTGACAAGAATTACAGCCAACTAGAGTTAATACTGAAACTATCAAGAGAATTTTAGATTGTTTGTATTTCATTTATAATTTGTCAGTTATCACTAGAAAAACAACTCTGGTAGCTGGTGTTTGCCTTCAAAAGCTTATGCAAATGATATGTCAATGCTGTGTCAACCTGATGGAAATTTTGCGACTACTAGTAAGTTGAAAGTCAAGCGTTAGGATAAGTTTCTTTACTTAACACTCAGGACTTTTAAAATGCTTAAAAAGTTGCAACTCAAATTTAGCACGCTGTTCGGCTTGTTGCTGCTGGTGCTTTCCCTGTGGGCGATCGCTAACGAATTGCGTGAGTATAATTATCGTGATATCCTCAACTCTCTAGCCGCTATCCCCAAAAGTCGCTTAAGCTGGGCAATTTGGCTGACAGCCTTGGGCTATCTCGTGATGATTGGGTACGATATTTTAGGTTTTAGTTACATTAATCGTTCTCTAAGTTGGAACAAGATTGCTCTAACCAACTTTATTAGCTCTGCATTTAGTAATACGATAGGTTTTGCCTTGCTAACTGGCAGTGCTATCCGTTATCGATTTTACTCTAGTTGGGGAGTGTCAGCAGTTGCGATCGCTCAAGTAATTGCTTTCGCTAATTTTACCTTTTGGTTGGGGATGTTTGCCGTTGCAGGTTTGTTGTTCCTCATCAACCCCCTGAAAATTCCCACTCAACTACATTTACCTTTTGCCACTGTGCGTCCCATTGGCGTGATTTTTCTGCTATTGGTCGCAGCTTATTTGCTAGGCAGTATTTTTATTAAACAACCCTTAATAATTCGGGGACAAGAATTTCGATTTCCTTCTTTTAAAATATCCCTGGTTCAAATAACAATTTCTGGTCTTGATTGGATTTTGGCAGCAGCAGTTCTTTATGCTGTGCTTCCCACTAATATATCTTTGTCCTATCTAGACTTTTTAGGAATCTACTTACTAGCGATGTTTGCGGGTGTTGTTAGTAACGTCCCTGGTGGTTTAGGAGTATTTGAAACTGTAATTTTGCTGATTCTCTCCTCAAAATTTTCGGCTGCGGCAATTTTGGGATCAATGCTGGCTTATCGGGGAGTCTACTATTTCTTACCTTTGCTAGTAGCAGCGGGTTTACTAGGACTTTATGAAATTAGATTTAGAACGGGGAATTTAAAAAAATGAATAACCTGTGAAGATCAGCTTTGGTATAACCACTACTATACATTGTTGTCAAATCTGTAAAATCGGTAACTAGTGTTAATTTTAAATGCAGAATCTTGCGGTGCTAACTTCATATACGGCGGTATAAATTCATAATTTTTGCTGAGGCGATTTTTCCTTAGTCCGCGGAGGCGGACTTTGTTTGTATAGCCGCGAATTCCATTCGCCCTGGCTGTATTTTTTATAATTTTTTTACTATTTGCTCTCCATTAACTATTTAGAGACTGTAGACTGATAACCATAAGTAAAATCTCGTGTATCTTGGCAAACTTATGGAGCCAGTATCACTAACAGCAGCTGCGATCGCAACCTTGGTCATCACCAAGGCTATAGAAAAAACCGTAGAGAAGATAACCGAAAGTACTTTAGACAAGTTGAAACTGCTACGCCAAAAAATTTGGGATCAGTTCAAGGGTAAACCGAAAGTACAAGAAGCCTTAACAAAGGCTGAACAAGGTTCTAAGGAAGATTTAAACTTTGTTGCTGCTTACCTACAGGTCGAAATGGTGCGATTCGTTTAACCTAAATGAGTAGTAATGCTCAGGGACGGTTAGCTGGTTCCATTAGCCAGACAACTGAATGACCTTGTAGGTGAAA
>NZ_JBALCY010000068.1:0-14864 GCF_036917655.1 Nostoc sp. | reverse complement strand
GAGAGATTAAAGTGCGAACTCAACCCATTAGGGTTATCTCTCAAATGTCACTCATCCCTGAATATTTCTACTCATTTCGAGTGAACGAATCGCACACCCGACCTGAAGGCGAGGAGATTCTTTGATCTACGAGACAACTTGCTGATGCAGGATTTCTCCAGCAAGAGTAGAGGTCGCTTCTCCCAAAGAGTTGCTTGCATCTAGAAGCCACTGCGTTGCGGGGGTTCCCCCCGTTGTAGTAAGTGGCGCTGCAAAGGTTCCGGTATGCCCTACCGTACCCAATCCTAAATTAAGAATGTTTATCCCGGCGTTGTGATCTCTATCTAACTTGCATCCGCATTGACAAACGTGTGTACGAGTAGATAGTGATTTTTTCACAATTACGCCACAGTTAGAACATTCCTGCGTTGTATATGAGGGATTTACCGCAATAGTAATCCTCTTAAATACTTTCCCAAAATACTCTAACCAAATTCTAAATTGATACCATCCAGCGTCATTGATCGACTTTGCCAAACAATGATTTTTCGCCATGTTCTTAATCCTCAAATCTTCGTAAACCACTACATCGTTTGATGTGATTACGCACCTTGCCAAAATCAATGCATGGTCTTTGCGCTGTCTACTTATTTTGAGGTGAACTCTACCTAATGTATTCCGAGATGAGCGCCTGTTGCTAGAACCTTTAACTTTGCGAGAAACAAGTCTTTGCGACCGTTTCAGCTTGCGTACAAGAGTTCGATAAAACCGAGGATTTTCAATCTTGTTACCAAGTGAATCCGTATAAAAGCTCTCCAGCCCTACGTCTAAACCAACTGTTTGATGAGTTGGTTGTGTGTTTTCCTGGCGATTTGCGTCAACACAGAATTGTGCATACACACCATCTGCACGCTTCACCAATCTTACCCGTTTTATCTGGTTTATTTGATAGAAGTGCAGGTCACGAGTGCCTTTTAGCTTTAATCTCCCAATACCATTTTTATCGGTGAAGGTTATAGATTTACGATTATCTGCAAGCTTCCAGCCTGTTGATTTGTACTCAACAGAACGACAATCTTTCTGGAATTGGGGGAACCCCTTTTTACCCGATATCTTTTTCTTACAGTTGTCATAAAATCGAGAGATAGCAGCCCATGCCCGTTCTGCTGCGGCTTGCCTAGCCATTGAGTTTAACTTATTTGCCCATAGAAACTCTTTAGCTAATAATGCACAATGCCGTGATAGTTCAATCCAAGACTTAGCAAGCCCGTCCATCCACAATCTAATGGCTTTGTTCCGAATGAACTGGGTCGTTCGGATCGCCTCATTAATTGCTTGAACCTGCAATGCTTTGCCGTAGGTTTTGAACTCAAAAACTAGCATGAGTATCTGTTCTTTAACTTACCACCTATCATAAGATTATCAAATATCTTTAGGAAATATAATATAAAGCCGTCCTGGAAGGACGGGGCTTTTACCCAATTTTTTGGTAACCGATCAAGCGTAGGCGTAGCCCAACCCAGGCATTGCAGCCCTCTATGTCCGATTTAACTTACCTTAACTCTTCGGCAAGTCACCCTTCGCACCTTTAGGTGCGTACAGTTACTGTTATCCGCTACCAGCTTTTACTAAATTGTCTTTATATATACAATAATTACACGTTGTTAGTTAGATTAACGCAGACTTAAAACACTTTCAAATCCCTAAAATGGATGTTTGCTCAGGGAAAAAATTGGCGGTAATCAGCAAAATATTAGCATAATTCTTTATATATACACTAAAAGTTTGTGAAAGCTATATCAAACGACACCTTACACATTTTTGCAACCAAAACCCTATATACTAGATTAGACTTTGAAAAATTTGAGAGTTTTGTTAATTGCAACACCAAAAACTATTAATTTTTAGATGAAATACTAGCCTATCTTATAGTCTATAGTTTTTAAGGTTTAGTCAAAACTATATCCAGTACCATCAAAAAACTGCAAACTTCATGTGGTGCAAAAATCAAGCGGGGAGTGAAAACATGAATTTACGTAGAGATGCATTGCAAATCCTTAAAGAAACTAGCCGAACTTTTTATATCCCAATTAGTCTTTTACCGCCAGGATTGCAAGAAGCAGTAGCATCAGCATATTTGTGTATGCGTGCCATTGATGAAATTGAAGATCATCCCGAATTAGATAACGCTACTAAAGCAAAGCTGTTAAGAACGATTAGCCTGACATTACAGGCAGGAGTTGATGGCTTCGCGGTAGATGCTTTCTTTGCAGGATTTAGTGGGTATGAGAATACCTTAGAAGAAGTCACTGTGAGGATTAGAGAATGGTCGCTGCTAGCACCAGAGACCATTGCACCTCGAATTTGGGATGCCACTGCTGCAATGGCAGACCGGATGGCTTACTGGGCAGAAAGAAACTGGAAAATTTACACAGAATCTGATTTGGATCGTTATACCTTTGGGGTTGCAGGTGCAGTGGGATTGTTATTATCGGACTTATGGACTTGGTACGATGGAACGCAAACTAACCGTACCCAGGCAATTGGGTTTGGTCGGGGTTTACAAGCAGTTAATATCCTGCGTAACCATACTGAAGATTTAGGGCGTGGGGTAGACTTTTTCCCAGAGGGTTGGAGTGCAGAAAATATGCAAGAGTATGCCCGGCGCAATCTAGCCCTGGCAGAAGCTTATACTAAAGACCTTCCTACCGGCCCAGCCTTAGATTTTTGCCAAATTCCCTTAACCTTGGCTAATGGCACTCTTGACGCCCTTGCTAGTGGTAAAGAGAAACTTAGCCGCAGTGATGTTTTTGCACTTATCGAACAGCTGATTAGTGTAAACATGAAAGCCAGCTAATAGTCTCTTAACGACTAATGGAGATGATTTTAAATTGCCTCCAAATTTGGGCATCCAAAATCCGACAGCGATTTTCTGTAGGGGAGCAGTGCGGTGAGGCTGTGTGGTCTTCTCCCTACAGCCCTTCTCCTAAAGGAGACGCTCCGCTCTTGCGTTCGGGCATCCTACGGCGGGCGCTAGCCTCTCCCAATGTGAGAAGGGGAGACCATGCTGCGCATAGCACAGCCTCAACTCTAACAAAGGCTGCACCAACGAGTGCGCGTCCCTTGCACGTTCGCACCAGAACGTCTGGGGAACCAGTTGTTCATGGGGGAAACCCCCATGAACAACTGCCGTTAGCGCAGCTTACCGCTAAATACCAGTTCTCCAAAATAAGACTACGATACAATCATGCAAAAACCCAGATTAAAGCTGACTTTCTCAATTCCGAATTACGTTAGCGAGTCGGAAGAGCAGTAGCCTGAAAGTAGCAAGCTTTAAGAGAGTGTCATTATTAATTGCGAATTGGTATAAAGTAGCCTAAATACTATTTAACAGTCTAAGTATAAGAAACATCTTTTTTCGGCGATCGCTTTACGTAATATTAGGTAAACTTTAGAAACTCTTCAAAGGATCTCCAGCAAAAATTACCTGGTAATAGTTGATTAATATCTAAATAATTGAAAGGGAGTATAACACTCCCCGTGATTATTCGTGCAGCGAGTTGACAGTGCATGAGCTACTGCTTAAATCCTACCTGTCCCAATCCAGAAAATTTGGTATCTAGCCAAAGGTGTCAGTCTTGTGGCTCGCAACTCCTGTTGCGCGATCGCTATCAGGTGATCAAACCATTAGGTCAGGGTGGCTTTGGAGCAACCTTCTTAGCCTATGATCAAGGCTTACCAGGAGAACCGAGTTGCGTAATCAAGCAATTACGCCCATCAGGAAGCGCCCCACACGTTTTACAGATGGCCAGAGAACTCTTTGAACGAGAAGCCAAAACTCTAGGTAAGATTGGCAATCATCCCCAAGTACCAAGATTGTTAGACTATTTTGAAGATCATGAACAATTCTACTTAGTTCAAGAATACATCAGTGGTGATACTTTGCAAGAGGAGGTCAAACTTAACGGCATCTTAAGCGAAACTGGAGTCAAGCAATTCTTGAGCGAGATTCTACCACTACTGCAATACATCCATGACCAAAAGGTGATTCACCGTGATATCAAGCCAGCCAACTTAATTCGCCGCACTCAAGATGCCAGAATGGTACTCATTGACTTTGGCGCCGTCAAAGACCAAGTCACTCAAGGTGCGACGAGTCAATCAGGACAAACAGCATTAACTGCATATGCCATTGGTACTCCTGGTTTTGCACCTCCAGAGCAAATGGCTATGCGTCCAGTCTACGCCAGTGATATTTATGCACTGGGAGTGACATGCATTTATTTACTGACTAGCAAAACTCCTAAAGATTTAGATTACAATCCCAACACTGGGGAGATGATGTGGGAGCAGCTTGTGCAAGTGAGTGACCACTTGAGCAATGTATTGCGAAAAATGTTAGAGGTGTCTGTACGTAATCGCTATCAGTCAGCGGCAGAAGTTCTCAGAGCATTGGAAATAGAGCCATACTTAGATAGTTTAGCAAAGGGTTTACTGATTAAATCTGATAGTGGATCTAAAGAGCGAACACACAACCACCTAGAAAATTCTGCTGTTTTATGTAACAACTCTTTTGCTGCTGGTACTACTACAGGAGTGGCACAGGTAGCGGCAGCAATTCGTGCTAGACGAGCCAAGGCAGCGGAAGCCGCTGGATTACACCACGGTTCTGGGATGGCCAAATCAACGACTTTAGCTAATAGCAACAGCAATGGTTCGCAAATTCAAAATTCTAAAGTTGAGCGTAAGTTAGATACCCAAAGTTTATTAACAGCCTATCTGAAGGGAAGACGAGATTTTGCCCTACACAATTTAAGTTTGCTGAATCTGCAAGGTGCTGACTTATCCCAAACAAATTTCCATTCCGCTCAATTGCAAAAAACCAATCTCCAGGGGGCTAATCTTCACAATAGTGACTTTGGCAGAGCCAGTCTCACTCGAGCAAATCTCAAGGATGCTAATTTGAGCAAAGCATACTTTAACCATGCTGATTTAGAAGGGGCAGACCTGCGAGGTGCAGACCTCAGCAATGCTTATCTCAGCAATGCTAACCTCCGAGGAGCTAATCTGTGTGGTGCTAATCTCACCAGTGCCAAAATTTCTGATGAGCAGCTAGCACTAGCAAAAACAAATTGGATGACCATTCGCCCCAATGGGAAACGAGGCTTATTGTAAATTGAAAGTTGAAATTTGGCAGCCACTTACTTGCTCTGGTTGCCAGAGTTGAGCAAAGTAGTGTGATTTTTAGATTGGGTGACTTAATTTTGGATATTAGATTTTAGACTATTTTACGGATGAATCCTTTTTATTGAAACCGATTATTTAGATTAGGAAAATAGCCTTCCTGCTTTTTAAACTATCCATTAGTGACATTCTTCTTAACAACTTTAAAATATTTGTTTGAGAAAGATCACAATGCTTATATTTTCTCGCTAGCTGGGAAAATCAGCCCTGATTGTTCTCGGTAAAAACTCAGATTTATTCAGAATTGACCAAGTAGATATAAAATTCAGTTACAGCACTTCCGGCGGCTATGAGGTACATCCTCAAAGCTGAAAGCTATGATAAAACAGGGGCAAGAGGAAAACTGTATTGCATAACAGCCGGAAGCGCTGTATATAGCAAAAATACGCAGATATTTGGGAATTCTTAATCAAATCTTCATGAATTTTAGCTGTTAGAAATAACAAATGATTATTTACAATAAACAATAAAGCATCATAATAATTTTTTAAAGATATTTCCATGCTTTTTATGGCTAGAAACAACAGGGAATCTCGCACTTAAAAGTTGTAAAATATAACGCTTTGAAACCACTCAAGTTTTCAGATGACAGCGGAAAGTGAAAGATCAATTCTCCCTGATTTTAAGCTGAAGCAGAAGATTCACAACCGAAATCAGGTAGTACAAGGTTTATGTATAATGGCTGACTTTGCACAAACGGAAATAGAACGGCGATTGACTTTATATCAGGTATTCCTCAAGTTGTATGAACACCACAGCAGCCTTCTAGATGAAATTCTTCAGCTAGAAAACCTATCTCAGCCGTCGTTGATGAGAGTGAAGGCATGTTATGTACATGGTGTAGTGGATACTGCTGCTATTTATTTGATGACTAACTTGTGCGACAATCAGACCCAAAGTTTACGGCAGTCACAGGGTATCTGGACGATAGGTCGTAATCGTAGCAGTGGTATTTGCATTGCTGATAGTTATATGTCTCGTCGCCACGCTGCTATTCAATATATTGATGATCAAGGCTTTTACTTCATAGACTTCAACAGTACCAATGGCTCATTTGTGAATGGCGATCGCGCTGATCAGCCGATCAAGCTCAAAGATGGCGATCGCGTCTGTCTAGGTAGTATGACTTTTGATTTTTTTGTGAATTATACCTGCCGCGTTTTGCCAACTGTAGCAATGGAGTTATTGATGCAGCTTGGGCATCGAAAGAATGATAATCAAGTAGAAATACTTACTTATTCCCGTGACAAACAAAAACCTCTACCTGAAAATGCAGAGGATCATTTAGAGATTGTCATAAATTCCCCACTAGTTGAGAAGTTTGAACATTGGTATGAGAACTTCAGTTCAGAACAGAAATCAGAAATTTTAGACCGCTTTTTTAGCAGACAAATACCATACAATCCCAGCTAAAAAATTGGACAGGACATTATAGCAATTTTCAATAGCGTGAAGTATACAGAATTTGTAGGGGCATAACATTCTTCATTGGTGTCAACTTAACGTAAAAACCAGTCTATAACTAGCTTTTAGAGATTGTCTCGTTCCCAGTCTCAGACTGGGAACGCCGTTCTAGGGGCTGCCGCCTCCCTTGCTGGCGGCAGAGCCGCAATGAAAAAGCATTTCCAGCCTCTAGCTGGAAACGAGGTTTTAAAGGGGTTTGCGCTTAAGTTGACACCAATGAAGAATGTTATGCCCCTACTTCTACCTGATTCTAACGATAAACTCCATAAAAATGATTGCTTATCATAATAGTAGCAATCATTTCGTTAGGCTTACTGTAACTAATTAATACCTTGTAAAAAATGGGTTAGCTATCTTTGTAACCCACTACACATTAAAAATTGCAGATTAATAAATCCACATTCCTTATTCTTCTGACTCTAAATCGACTTCATCCTCTTCATCCTCTTCACTGACTTTAGCTACGGAGTTAGCAGAAACAACAGCGCCTTTATCTAGCTTTTCACGCACCAGTTTCTTAATTTCCTCAGCAAATTCAGGCTTTTCTTCTAGATACTTAATGGCGTTGTCTCGTCCTTGGGAGATATTATCGCCGTTGTAACTATACCAAGCTCCCTTGCGGACAATAATGGCAGTTTCTTCTGCCAAGTCTACAATACAACCCAAGGTAGAAATTCCTTTGCCAAAAATAATATCGAATTCCGCTATTCTGAAGGGCGGAGCTACTTTATTTTTAGCGACTTTGACTTTGACGCGATTACCATATTCATCTGTACCTTTTTTCAAGGTTTGAATTCGGCGAATATCCAAGCGCACCGAAGCGTAAAACTTCAATGCATTACCGCCAGTTGTGGTTTCTGGGCTACCGTAAGTAACACCAATTTTTTGCCGCAACTGGTTAATGAAAATTACTGTACAACCAGATTTACCAATGTTGCCAGTAATTTTACGCAAAGCTTGGCTCATTAACCGCGCTTGCAGACCAACGTGAATATCACCCATATCCCCTTCAATTTCAGCACGGGGAACCAGTGCTGCCACTGAGTCAATGACTACAATATCAACCGCAGCAGAGCGAACAAGCTGATCGACAATTTCTAAAGCTGATTCGCCTGTGTCAGGTTGGGAAATCAGCAAATTATCAATATCTACACCCAATGCCGCGGCGTATGTGGGATCAAGGGCGTGTTCAGCATCAACAAAGGCAGCTATACCGCCATTTCTTTGCACTTCGGCGAGTGCATGTAGCGCTACTGTGGTCTTACCGGAACTTTCCGGGCCATAAATTTCAATTACCCGCCCCTTAGGTAAACCACCACCCAATGCTAAATCCAAGGTGAGCGCTCCACTGGAAATTGTTTCCACGCGCATCCGGGTAGCATCGCCCAGGCGCATGATTGCTCCTTTACCAAAGCTGCGCTCAATCTGGTTGAGCACCATAGTCAGCGCTTTTTGCTTGCCAGAAGTATCGGTGTTGATAGCCATTCCTGCCTCTAATGCCTCTAAATATATGGTTTTAAGGAGTGTTGCTCTGGGAGTTTGAGTAGAACAGATATACTATTTTAACCAGAAAATTCTGGAATAGGACTTCTCAAATCAAAAAAAGGGTATGAGAAGATCGTAACTCGATCGCTACCAGATTAGGGTAGTTTTGCACAATGATACCAACTTGCATTCAGAGATAGCTTTTTTTGACTGGGTAAGCAAGGGTTTTCAATAAAAATTATCTAAATATACAGTGTCAGTAGAACCGTACTCGTGAGCATTTGCGGAGGTTGATAAATTAGAAGCGATCGCCTTACCCTCACTCAATGCTTAGTGACGGATTTAGTGTGAAATACCACTTTTAGTAGATATACTGAAATTATTAGCCTGCCTCTGTGTATAGTGCAACGTACTGGCAACCAGTCAGTCTATCCACCCAGATCAGGGTGATACACTGATAAATTTCCATCTATTTGTTTATTAGAGACAAAATTATGCCTACAACATCAGGAAAACCTCTGCTAGAGCTAGCTACAGCATATAACTCTTTAAGGGATTCTGGTTTCGATTTCTCAACTGCTGTTGGTGAACCGATTGATAACGCTATTCAAGCACAGGCAACGAAGATAGACATTATTACAAAGACGGTAGAGAAAGATAACCCTAACTCAAAAAAAAAGTTACCTGTTATTCAGCAAGTAGCCATTGTCGATAATGGTTATGGTATGAACGCTGATGTGCTTCATAGTTGTCTTCAGCTAGGTTATTCTACAAGATATAACGATAGAGAAGGTATTGGCCGCTTTGGAGTAGGAGCAACCCTCGCAGCTATTTCTCAGTGTAAAAAAATTACTGTTTTCTCGCGTGATCAATCTAAAGGTGATTTTCTATCAACATATATTGATATAGATGAAATTGCTAAAAAAGATCAATTAGAAATACCATATCCTGTAATTACGAAACCATATCTAAAGATAAATCCTCTTATAAATCAAGACTCTGGGACAATTATTGTATGGGATAAATGTGATCGGTTAGAAACTGATCCTAATGGAAAGCCCATAAATTCTAAGCTTTTATTGGATGAACTTGAAGAATGGATATCGCGTGCGTATAGATATTTTTTATGGGATGAAAGGGAAATCTACTTAAATGGCAAGCCAATTATTGCTCATGATCCCCTTTATCTTAATCCAAAAGGTACAAGATTCTCAGAGGATGAGCCAGCTAAAGTAGAATTTTCTCACAAGCTAGAGTGGCAAATTCCAAGTAATCCTACTAAAACTTCTGAAATAAAAATTACTCTTACACTACTACCTGAAAGTTTGAGAGCCAAACGTGGTGCTGGTGGGAAACCTCCTGCAATAGAAAGAAAAATAGATAAAAATGAAGGAATTTCACTTCTTAGACATAAACGAGAGGTTGCATTTGGAAACTTCTATCCTATGCTTCCTAGCGTTATTGAAATAGATAGATGGTGGGGATGTGAGATAAATTTTGAGCCTGATTTAGATGAATGCTGGGAAATCCGAAATGTTAAACGCGGTGCTCGTCCCATAGCTGAACTCAGAGAAGCTATTAAAAAACTACTCAGCAAAAAAGTTCTTGATTTAAGGGAAGAGATTCAGCAATACTGGAAGAGGGTCGATGTTGCAAAAGCTCAAGAAAAAGGTGTCCATACACCAGCAGAAGATATTGTTAAAGAGGTAGAAAACACTGTTAAACCTGCTGTTCAGGCAGGAAAAGTTTTATCTCCAGAACAAAAAGAAGAGAAACGAAGAGAAGTCACAGAAGATCCAGAACTTACTGAATATGAGAAAACAGTATTACGCAAAAAAGTTGCTGGACCTAGTCCACTACCAATTTCAATCAAATCAAAAGCAATGGCAGGCGCAGAGTTCATGGAGACAGACCATATAGGTAATGGTCAAATTGTTCTTACTTTCAACAAAGAACATCCCTTTTTTAGTGAAATTTACAGCAAACTTGAAGAATTAGAGCAATCAGTTGATGAAAATACACAGACTACAGCTCTAGTCATTAGGTATGCTATCGATTTACTACTTATGGCTTATGGACGCGCTGAAAGCATGATTGATCTAGATAATCCGACAATTAATGAAGTGATGACCGAGCTTAGAAGCTATTGGGGTGTTCAATTGAGGAAGTATATTAATAAGCTTGCTGATGAGCAGTAATGGAAAGAGCATATCAACTAGCTCCAGACATACTACGCAGTCTAATTCCAAAAGATAAGATTGGTGTATATGTATTAGGAAATATAGGTCTTGGTCGTTTTTATCCAATTTATATAGGTCGTTCTGATATATGTTTGTTAACTCGATTGTTAACCCATAACCATAGAGATAAAGCAACGCATGTAACTTGGCGACTGACATCATCAATAAAACAAGCGTTTCACCAAGAGTGTTGCTTATATCATAGTTATGAGGAACAGAGCTTTTTGAATGGTGTTCATCCAGCAAGCCCCAAAGGGAGCAGACTAATTTGCCCAGTATGCTCTTGTACAGAGGTTGATATTCAAAGTCTTAAGGAGAGAACTAAAGAAAACTAGAAATACAGGTAAACAAATATCTTGATTTTCATACGTCAAAGGTTGAGCTAGGAAAAATCATTTAGAGTCAGTTAGTTCTCGGTAAACTGCTTCAGGAATAATAACAGTGCTATAAAGTTCTTGCAGTAGACTCAGTTGACTGATTACTGCAAGATTGTTAATGAGTGATCGCATCTAACAATAATCACAGTTAAGCCAGAATTGAGATGAGAAGAGTTATCTGCTAAAATATAGTCAAAATGTCTAAAATAGTCAAAGTTGCTATGCAGACCTACACTCTCACGGATGCTCGTAACAAACACGGTGAGGTTTTTGATAAGGCTGCTACTGAGCCAGTTATACTAACTAAGCAATCACGGCCTAGCCATGTGATTATTTCAGCCGAGAGCTATCAAAAATTAATTAATCGCCTGGAAGAATTAGAGGATATGGTTTTCGGCCAAGCAGCCAAAGTTGCTCTGAGTCAGTCCCAAATGATTGGTACAGAGGCTTTTACATCTGCATTAGAGCATTTAGTTAATGGCGAAGCTTGATGGTCTAGCAACTGTTCTTGATTTTCTGAACGGTTTACAGCCTAAAATAGCAGCACAGATTGCAAAAAAGGTTTTGGCTTTGAATGTTGAGCCTTTACCCCCTGATAGTGAGCAGCTATCTGGTTATCAGGGTTTATATTGAGTTGATAGTGGTGAATATAGAATTGTTTACAGGTATTTTCACGATCAAGATTTAGTAGAAGTGATTTTAGTCGGTAAGCGCAATGATGATGATGTCTACAAAAGATTAAAGCGTTTACTAGGATAAACTTCCGTTTTCATTAAAATGCTAAAATCGCTTCAGCACAAATGCTTCAGGCATCTTTGATGACTTTCGACCTTCCCGACTCTCTGATTCTTGATACTGCACTTTCAGTATCTGGTTTAACTGACTATATCCGCTTGCTGTTAGAGCAAGATGAACAATTGCGGCAAGTTTGGGTAACTGGCGAAGTTTCCAGTGCTAATCACCATCGCAGTGGTTTATTTTTTACGCTGCAAGATACCGATCGCACCGCCGGAATTAAGTGTGTAGTATGGAATAGCCAATTGCCAAAACTCGCCCAGATACCCGTTCCTGGTGAGCAGATAATCATTTTGGGCAGTATTCGCGTTTATCCGCAACGGGGAGAGTATCAGTTATCAGTTTGGCAGACTCTACCGGCTGGTGTTGGTTTACAGGCGCTACGCTATCAACAACTAAAAAATCGCTTGCTGGCTGAGGGGTTGTTCGATGCTCAAAGAAAGCGATCGCTCCCCATCCACCCCCAAACGATCGCTGTTGTCACTTCACCAACGGCTGCTGCTTGGGGTGATATTCAAAAAACTCTCAAACAAAGGTATCCAGGTTTACACGTTTTATTTTCTCCGGCGACAGTGCAAGGTGAGCAAGCACCGGAATCTATCGTCAAAGCAATTGAGCGGGTGGAAAAAGATGGACGCGCCGAAGTGCTAATTTTATCGCGGGGTGGTGGCGCGGTTGAGGAGTTGGCTTGCTTTAATGACGAACGAGTGGTGCGATCGCTGGCTAGTTGTTCTATACCGATAATTACTGGTATTGGACATCAACGAGATGAATCTTTGGCAGATTTAGTTGCAGATGCGTGTGTGCATACACCGACTGCGGCGGCGGAAATGGTTGTGCCAGCACTTTCAGAGTTGTATACTGAGCATCGGCAGCGAGTTGTGGCTTTACATGAGGCGGTGCATGACTCTTGGGAAAATGCTGAGAATAAACTGCAAGTATTGCGAAATCGTTTGCGACGTTTGCGGTTAGATCGGCAAGTGCAGCAGGAGGTGGACAAGTTAGCTTGGAAGCGTCACCAATTGGTGCAAATCACGACGGGGCGATCGCAGCAAGCAACGCAGCATTTAGAATTATTGCGGCAAAAGTTGGCTAGTCTTGACCCGAAAGCGGTGTTACAGCGTGGTTATGCGGTAGTGAGAAGGGAAAATGGAGCGATCGCTCGTTCTGCGGGAGAGTTGGCTGTGGGAGAAGATTTGTTGATTCAGTTGGGGCAAGGTGGGGTTAAAGTGAAGGTTATGGAAATGAAGGATTAACGAACCACAGAGGCGCAGAGGACACAGAGAGGTTGATGGTTAAACGTAAGAGTGCTTCTAATTCTGAGGAAGGTTGGAATTATGAGGCGAAGGTTATTGAAATAGAGGGAATTATCGCTGGCATTGAGGCGGGTGAGTTGGAATTGGAAGAAGTTTTTGACCAATTTGCTAAGGCTGTAGAGTATTTGCGTCAGTGCGAAAGTTTTTTGCAGCAGCGACAGCAGCAAGTAGATTTATTAATTGAAACTTTGAGTGATGAGTAGAAATATTCAAATTTGTTAGATAGCGTGATTGCTCCCTGGTGTACTGTCAGGGATGCGATCGCTCGTTTTGTAAGCTATGCCAAAAATTGATCGTAGGTATGATAACAGAGATAGCTAGAAACCAGATTTAGATATATGCGTAGGCGTAGCCCGTCGTAGACATCGCTACATCTCAGAGGATGTTTTAAAAGTAGTTTGCTGTGATTTTAGGCACTTATTGATCCCCCCTAGCCCCCTTCCCGACACGGGAAGGGGGAAAATTCAAAGTCTCTCTCCTTGTAGGAGAGAGATTTAGAGAGAGGTTTTCCAGATACCGTGAAAAGTCAGATGTCTACGACGGGCTACGCCTACGCCTAAATCCGCAATATCCTAAACAGCAAACTGACAAGTTAGCACTCGCGCGATCGCTTTTCCTATCATCTCAACGCGCGTTGGCGTAGCCCGCCGCAGGCATCGCCAACAAGTGATAATTTAGCATTTTTCGCTAATCAGTTAAGATAATCTTCATCAATCTTCTTTCCTTTTACCCTTCTCCTTGGAATTATGACGCAGGATGAGTTGTTGGTACTGATAGATCGCGCCGTGGCTGAGGGTTGGCGAGAGTTAGACTTGTCGGGGCAGGAGTTGACTGAGTTACCTGTAGAAATTGGTAAGTTGAAGCAGCTTGAGTCTTTGATTTTGGGAAAGAAGGTTGAAGGTTATGAAGAAGTAGGAAACCGCCTTCTCGAAAAGGTTTCAGGCAACAATTTAAAAACGCTTCCACTCGAACTATTGGGTTTGCCTAATTTGCGTAAGTTGGATATTAGTGGCAATCCTTTAGAGAGCATTTCCGATGTGGTAACGCAAATACTACATTTAGAGGAACTTATCTTAATTCGAGTAGAGCTAACTGAAATACCTGATGCGATCGCTAAATTAACCAATCTGACGCAGCTTGACCTCCGTAACAACCAAATAACCCAGATTCCAGAGGCGATCGCTAAATTAACCAATCTGACGCAGCTTGACCTCAGTTACAACCAAATAACCCAGATACCAGAGGCGATCGCTAAATTAACCAATCTGACGCAGCTTGTCCTCAGCCGCAACCAAATAACCCAGATACCAGAGGCGATCACTAATTTAACCAATCTGACGCAGCTTTCCCTGAGTTACAACCAAATAACCCAGATATCAGAGGCAATCACTAAATTAACCAATCTGACGCAGCTTGACCTCAGTGTCAACAAAATAACCCAGATTCCAGAGGCGATCGCTAAATTAACCAATCTGACACAGCTTGATCTCCGTTTCAACCAAATAACCCAGATACCAGAGGCGATCACTAATTTAACCAATCTGATGCAGCTTAATCTCGGTAACAACCAAATAACCCAGATTCCAGAGGCGATCGCTAATTTAACCAATCTAAGGGAGTTTTACTTCCATGCAAGCCAAATAAGGGAGATTCCAGAAGCGCTCGCTAATTTAACCAATCTGGCTCACCTTGTCCTTAATCACAACCAAATAACTGAGATACCAGAGGCAATCACTAATTTAACTCATTTGTCTAGGCTTAATCTCGGTGAAAACGAAATTACTCAGATTCCAGAAGCGCTCGCTAATTTAACCAATCTGACGCAGCTTGACCTCCGTAACAACCAAATAACCCAGATTCCAGAGGCGATCGCTAATTTAACCAATCTGACGCAGCTTGACCTCCGTAACAACCAAATAACCCAGATTCCAGAGGCGATCGCTAATTTAACCAATCTGACGCAG
>NZ_JBALCY010000067.1:0-164639 GCF_036917655.1 Nostoc sp. | reverse complement strand
CAAAGACTCATTAATGGAGTTCAAAGACTCATTAATGGAGTTCAAAGACTCATTAATGGAGTTCAAAGACTCATTAATGGAGTTCAAAGACTCATCCCTTATTCTCCATGCCCCATGACCAATTTAGGGAAAGCTACCCTGCATAAGGGTTGCCGATTCTATCCACAGAGACGTTGGAGGAGAATGGCAAACGACCTGGATTTAAGCGTGGTTCTGCTGCATAACCAACAGGAACTAAAACAGCGATCGCTAAATCTGGATTATCGCCAGCCCCAATTACTTCCTTTACCTGATCCTCAATCCAACCGTTCATAAAACAAGTGGACAATCCTAGACTTTCTGCTGCTAACACCAAATGGGTAGCGGCAATGATGGCATCTTTGATGGCATATTCGCGTTGCTTGTCGCCTAGCGATGCTTGAAATTGTGGGACGGCGGTTTTAAAGTAGTTTACCGTGCCTTCATTCCATGCCCCAGTTTCGGCTCCCCTCTCTAGAATTGTGGTCAAGTTTTGTTCGCCTGCATTAGGATCGGCGGCAAAGACAAAGGTTACAGGTGCTTGGATAATTTGCTGTTGATTCCACGATGCGGCTGACAGTGCTGCCTTTTGCGCTTCATCTTGCACAAGAATAATTTGCCAGGACTGGATATTATAGCTGCTGGGCGCAGCCACGCTTAACTCTACCAGTTGCTTCAGCAGTTCTGGAGTGATGGGGTCTGTTTTAAAAGTTTTGATGGAACGGCGTTTAGCGATCGCACTGGGTACATCTAAAGGTTGGGTTTGGGTTATGGAACTCATAAGATTCTCCTGATGGTTAAGTTTTGACCAAATCATTCGTAATGAATTCGCTGACTCCTTCGCGCTGCGCTAACGCAATTAGGATACAAGCGAATATATTTATTCAGAAAACAACTTTAATTACGAATTACGAATTATGCCTTAGCTACCGGCTCATTAGCAGGCGACCAAAATGGATAGTCTGTATATCCCTGTTCACCACCACCATAAAAGCTTGCTTGATTTGCTTGATTTAGTGGTGCATTTAAAGCGAAGCGTCGGGGTAAATCGGGATTTGATATAAATAATGTGCCAAAAGCAACTAAATCTGCTGCTTTGTTTGCCAGTACAGCATCGCCTTTTTCACGGGTATAACCACCATTGACGATCAGTGTACCTGTAAAGCGATCGCGTATATGACTGGTGGGTACAATTATCCCGCCATGTCTAATATCTGCCTCTATTGCCTCAAAAATATGCAGATATGCCAAATTAAATTGGTTCAACGCTTGAGCCGCATAACCGAATGTTTCCAGGGGATTCGAGTCATGCATATCGTTATAAGCCCCACTGGGAGATAAACGTACCCCGACTCGGTTAGAATCCCACACACTAGTTACCGCCTCTGTCACCTCTAACAGGAATCGGGTGCGATTCTCAATCGAACCCCCATATTTATCTGTACGTTGATTGGTGCGATCGCGGAGAAACTGATCTATTAAATAACCATTAGCCCCGTGAATTTCCACCCCATCAAACCCAGCCGCTAGGGCATTGGCTGCTCCCTGACGGTACTGTTCTATTATCTGCGGTATTTCCGAAGTTTCTAAAGCACGGGGAGTAACAAAGGGTTTTGGCCCCTCATAAGTTGCAGCTTCACCTTTAGGAGCAATGGCAGAAGGTGCCACAGGTAAAGCTCCATTCGGTTGTAAGTCTGGGTGAGAAATCCTGCCTACATGCCATAGTTGCAGAAAAATTCTCCCTCCATGCTGATGTACGGCATCGGTTACTAATTTCCAGCCCTCCACCTGTTCTGGTGAATGAATTCCTGGTGTAGCGGGATAGCCCTGTCCTTCAGGAGTTACCTGTGTTGCTTCAGAAATAATCAGTCCGGCGGAAGCACGTTGGGTGTAGTAGGTAGCATTAAGTTGATATGGTACGTTTCCTTCACTTGCCCTGTTTCGGGTTAAGGGAGCCATTACTATCCGGTTAGGTAGTTCCAGATTCCCTAATTGGTAAGGAGAGAATAAGTTGATATCAGTAGTCATGTCGCTTCGCTCCAATTCAAAATTCAAAATTCAAAACCCCATATCTGAGAGTAAATAGGCCACCCGGTAGGGGCACAGCAATGCTTATATGTGTCAACTTCAGGTAAAACCCTTTTCAAACCTCGTTTCCAGCCAGAGGCTGGAAATGCTGCTCATTGTGGCTCTGCCGCCAGTAAGGGAGGCGGAGCCTCAACGACGGGCATTCCCAGTCTCAGACTGGGAACGAGAGAATCATTAGTCATTGGTCATCAGGCATTGGTTATTTTTCTTCCCCCACTCCCCACTCATCATTAAACAATCGACCGAATAACGCCACCATCTACCCGCAAAGCTGCACCATTAGTTGCTGATGCTACGGGACTAGAAAGGTAAACTACGATCGCTGCTACTTCTTCATTAGTTGCAAAACGTTTAATTAGAGAACTTGGCCGCACATTCTGAAAAAACTCAGCCTCAACTTCAGCGATAGCAATACCACGTTCCTGCGCCAGTTGAGAAATAAAGCCCTCAACTCCTTCTGAGCGGGTTGGCCCTGGGAGGACAGAGTTTACCGTGACTCCAGTCCCAACAGTCATTTCTGCCAGACCTCGTGCAATGGCTAGTTGCGCTGTCTTAGTTGTGCCATAGTGAATCATTTCCACTGGAATCTGAATTGCAGATTCGCTGGAGATAAAAATTATCCGCCCCCAGTTTTGCTCTAGCTGCTTTTGCAGATATTGCCGACTCAAACGGACTCCACTGAGTACGTTAACCTCAAGTATCTTTAACCAGTCTTCATCAGTAATATCAAAGAAGGCTTTTGGCTCATAAATACCGACATTGTTAATGAGGATATCAACCTGAGGAACCTTTTGAAAGAGTTGCTCTATCCCTGATGCAGTCGCTACATCAGCAACAACACCAGAAACTTTTGCATCGGGTGTACTTTGCTTAATTTTAGCGATCGCCTGGGCGATTCGTTCTTCAGACCGACCGTTGACAATCACTGATGCACCCTCTTGGGCTAACCCTTGGGCGATCGCAAAACCAATACCTGCGGTTGAGCCACTTACCAGCGCGGATTTACCATGCAATTTCAAGTCCATTTTGCTCTTTCCCCGTTAGTTGAAGAAACAGAATACTCTGCGAGTGGCGACTGGGGAGCAGAGGGGCAGGGGAGCAGAGGGGAAATAGCCAATGCCCCATGCCCCATGCCCAATGCCCTTAACTTAAATTAAAGATGCTGTGCTAAGGTCTTATTCAAGGTAGTTTTTGGGACTGCCCCTACGACAGTATCGACCTGCCGACCTCCCTTAAAAACCATCAGCGTCGGGATGCTACGAATTCCATAATGGCTGGCGACAGTAGGATTTTGATCTGTGTTCAGCTTCACAAATTTCACCTGTCCTTGGTATTCAGCAGCAACTTCATCGACGACTGGACCCACCATCCGGCAAGGACCGCACCACGGTGCCCAAAAGTCCACTAAGACCGGAATTTCACTTTCCAAGACTTCTTGCTTGAATGTGGCTTCTGTGACATTTGTAATGGATGACATAAATTGCCTTCCTAATTAATTCTATAATTCGATAATATCGAATAATAAAAATATATGCCACCTGATGAGATAATGCAACTATGAGATTTCTTTATCATCCAGATCGAAAAAATATTTTTTTACCGGGAGTGCTGTATGCATTGGGCGATCCAGTGCGGCTAGAGATTGTGCGGCTACTGGCGACTGAGGGGGAACAATGCTGTGCCAGGTTTGATTTTGCGATCGCTAAGTCTACCATGTCCAATCACTTCAAGATTTTGCGGGAGTCGGGGATAGTCTTTACACGCAAAGAAGGGACACAGCACATTAACATCCTGCGGCGTGAAGATTTGGAGGTACTGTTTCCAGGGTTGCTGGATGCGGTGTTGAAAGCCGCTCAACCATTGCCTGTTGAACCCGCGAGTAGTAAACAAACAGCCTCAAGGATTTAGGGGCATTGGGCATTGGGCATGGGGCATGGGGCGATCGCTACCTATTTAAGAATCATCTCGTTTTTCAATTTGTGTTTCTAAATCAGCAAAGATATCATGTTATTCTCGAAAAGCCCTTGGAGTGTGAGATAAGCCTAAATCCATAGATAGTAAATCAATCCCGTCGATAATTTTGGGTATCTGCGCTTGATCAACTTGCAGACCGAGAAAGCATTTCTCCCTGTAATCTGGTCTTCCCTGAAAAAGTTCAACCGCTCTTTTTAAAGGGCGCATAACCTGCATAGGCTTTTTCAGCCTTCTCAATTGATGCTTGAGGGATTGGAGATTGCAGCCTGAGAATTGCTAAATCAATTAAATCTCTTGCCTCAACGCTGTTATCCATGTAACGGTCAGAATTTGACAGCAGCTTAGAGGTAAAACAGTCATTAAAGCTTAAGCAGGGAACGAGTGACCAGTTTAGATATCTTGGTGGATCTAGTTGAAAACGAGTTTCGGCAATAATTTCCGTTTTAATCGGCATATCATCCACAAAAACTATCATCCGAATTCCATATTGGTCAGTTGTGCTACGTCCAACTTGGATTTTACTTAAATCCCGAAATAATGCTTCATGCCCACCCTCAAATACCACTGTACGCAGGTATTTGTAGCCTTCTGTACCAATAGAAGCGATAAAATCAACGTCCTGACTCCAGCGATATTCTTCAAACTCAAATGCAAGAAGGGTTCCGCCACCGAAGTAAGCCGAACCCTTCCTAAGTATGTCAGAATCTAAACATTCAAGAACTGTGAGAATTTTATTATGGTGTTCAAACCTGGAGGTCATAAACAAACTTGCAACCAGGATTTATAGCGTCTAGCGAGTTCCTGAAGAAAATCGAGTTCTTCACCCTCAAGATTATTAAATAGGTTGCGATATTGCCAGCCACGCTCGTAGCGACTCAGCATTTGTTCTGAAGTAAAGCGATATACATCGGCAGTCTGCCAACAAATTGACTCTAGAAAAGGTAGCTTTTTAGGGACAATAACAGAATTATTTGTTGGTGTTGCGGTTGTCATAATTCTTTTAATCAACCACTTTCGGCTTACTTTAATTTTATCCCAATTATAAATTATCCGAACTGGGGTAAACTCTTCCTTTCCAAGCGCCGCCGCGTCCTTGCCAGTGACGGAGTGCTGAGTCTATAGTCATCAGGGTATAGAGAAAAGCGATCGCAGGTAAGCTCAACGCTAACCAGGGAGAACATTTATAAAAGCGAATCGTCGGGTAGTAAGCGAAAGTCATCAACAGCCATCCTAATAAACCCGTAAGTGCGATCGCCCAATTGCTCCAAACTGCACCTAGAATTACACACATAGGTGGAGCTAGATAAATCAGAGGCATTCCCACCAAAGTGCCCAATAGTAGTAATGGAGAATAATTCAGTTGAGTATAGGCACTACGGGCAACCATATCCCAAATCGTCGCCAGCGAGTCATAGGGACGCAAACTCCGAGTCAAGCTACTCAATCCTAGCCAGATACGCCCTTTACTGGGGATTGGGTATATCGCCGTTGTCCCCTTGTCCCCTTGTCTCCCACTCTTCTTAACAGCGTTAGCTAGGGCGCAATCATCAATTAAAGCTTGGCGAATGACTTGAATACCCCCAATTCGCTCTAAAGCTTCACGGGCGATCAGAATAGATCCCCCAGCTGCGGCGGCCGTTGGATTGTTTGGATTATTAACCCAACGAAAGGGATAGAGTTTTTGGAAGAAAAAGACGAAAGCTGGAATCAAAAGTTTTTCCCAAAAGCTTTCGCACCTGAGTCGCACCATTATAGAAACCAGGTCTAAATCTTCTTGGACAGCTTTAGCAACGAGTCGGCGGAGATTACCAGGATCGTGTTCGATATCTGCGTCAGTTAGCAAAAAATAGTCGGGTGCGAATTTACTAGCGCTCTTTATACCTTGCTCAACTGCCCAAAGTTTACCCGACCAACCAGGAGGCAGTAATTCACCTGATATAATATGCAATTGCTGGGGTTTACCTACAGCGTGTGCAACCCCCTCGGCAAAATTTGCTGTCCGGTCTGTGCTGCCATCGTCTACCAAAAACACGTTGAAAGAACCAGGATAATCTTGGAGTAGGAGCGATCGCAAGCTGGTTGATATCAAATCAGCTTCGTTACGGGCTGGAACCACCGCACAAACCACAGGTAACGATTTTAGCTGAGTTTCTCCAATCTCTAATTGTTGGTCTACTCGCCAAAACTGCCCCCGAAAACACAGTAATCCTAACCAAATCGTCAAGGATAAGAGCATCAATCCTAATACAATTACATCCATGACCTATTGCAAATTCTCAGTGACTCAGACACAATACTATGTCTACTGATAGAAGAAAAATTTTTTTCACTCACTGTATTACGGTGTTCATAACTGGGTGTTGAGGTTGAATAGGATTTGATGCAAACACAAGATAGGGTAAAAGTCAATCAACTCGCAACTGCGATCGCAGCCAGCCAACAATATTTGCTTTCGATTCAAAATCTGGCAGGTTACTGGTGGGCAGAGTTAGAATCTAATGTCACCATCACTGCTGAAGCCGTTCTGCTGCATAAAATTTGGGGAACAGACCAAAGCAGACCTTTACACAAAGTTGAAGCATATCTGCGTCAAGAGCAACGGCAGCATGGCGGCTGGGAACTTTACTACGGTGATGGCGGAGAACTTAGCACCTCAGTTGAAGCCTACATGGCTTTGAGGCTGCTAGGTGTACCAGCAACCGATCCGGCGATGATTCGGGCGCAAGGCTTTATTCTTCAACGGGGTGGTATCAGCAAAACTCGGATTTTTACCAAGTTGCACTTAGCCTTGATTGGCTGCTACAACTGGCGCGGTATTCCCTCGCTACCCGCTTGGGTGATGCTGTTACCAAAAGCTTTCCCCGTCAATATCTACGAGATGTCTAGCTGGGCACGTTCTAGTACAGTACCATTACTGATTGTATGCGATCGCAAACCTGTTTTTCTCACCGACTCAGCTATCAACCTAGATGAGCTATACGTTGAAGGTATTGATCAAGTCCGGTGGGAATTACCCCAAAGTGGCGATTGGACAGATTTATTCCTCACCCTTGATCAGGGGTTTAAGTTGGCAGAAAGTCTGAATTTAATACCCTTTCGTGAAGAAGGCATCAAAGCCGCCGAAAAATGGATTTTAGAACGCCAAGAAGCTACAGGCGACTGGGGCGGCATTATTCCGGCAATGCTGAATTCAATGCTAGCTTTGCGGTGTCTGGATTATGACCCAAGCGATCCCATTGTAGAACGAGGTTTGCAAGCAATTGATAACTTTGTCATTGAAACAGAGGATAGCTACCGGGTACAACCTTGTATTTCACCCGTCTGGGATACAGCTTGGGCGATGCGTGCCTTAGTAGAATCTGGCTTGGCACCAGATCATCCGGCTGTAGTGCAAGCTGGAGAATGGTTGCTGCAAAAACAAATTTTAGATTACGGAGATTGGGCTGTAAAAAATCGCCAGGGAAAACCAGGGGCTTGGGCTTTTGAGTTTGACAATCGCTTTTATCCAGATGTAGACGACTCGGCGGTGGTGGTGATGGCACTACATTTAGCAAAACTCCCTAATGAAAAAATCAAGCAGGCTGCGATCGCTCGGGCTTTAAATTGGATTGCATCTATGCAATGTAAACCAGGTGGGTGGGCTGCTTTTGATTTGGACAATGACCAAGATTGGCTCAACTCGATTCCTTATGGCGACTTGAAAGCCATGATTGATCCAAACACCGCAGATGTTACCGCTAGGGTAGTAGAAATGCTTGGTGCTTGTGATTTGTCAATTGATAGTTATAATTTAGAGCGATCGCTTAGTTATCTTCTGCGCGAACAAGAAACCGAAGGCTGTTGGTTTGGTCGTTGGGGTGTAAATTATATTTACGGCACCAGTGGCGTTTTGTCAGCCTTGGCGTTAATTGATCCTCAAAGGCATAAACTCAGTATAGAACGGGGAGCAGCTTGGTTAGTTGGATGTCAAAACCCAGATGGTGGTTGGGGTGAGACTTGCCGCAGCTATGATGATCCTAGTCTCAAAGGGAAAGGAAATAGTACTGCATCTCAAACTGCTTGGGCTTTAATTGGGTTAATAGCAGCAGGTGAAGCAACTGGTAAATTAGCTCTTGAGGCTATTGAGCGAGGAATTGACTACCTAGTGGCAACTCAACAGCCCGATGGTACTTGGTTTGAGGCAGACTTTACAGGTACTGGCTTCCCTAGCCATTTTTATCTCAAGTATCATATGTATCAACAATACTTTCCTTTGATAGCTCTGGGTCGTTATCAAGCAGTTTTGCGTTAGTGGAAGGAGGGGAGCAGGGGAGGCGAGTATTAAAGACTTGCTCACCAGTATCAAAGACTCATTCACGAGTAAAAAAGACTCGTCGGCGAGTATCTCTCGTTCCCAGCGTCTGGCTGAGAATGCCTACTGTAAGGCTTCGCCTCTTGGTAAGCCCAAAAGGCAATAAAAACAATCACAGCCAACAATATAACCACTCTACGTAACCGCAAAAAGTTTTGAAGTACGTTTTGCTTCTGCGCTTTCAAGTTATAGTCTGCGTTTTTCGTCTGTGTCAGGAGAAGATACCATAATAATTGACTTAAAAATAAAGGTGATATCATGTCCGCTTGATTGCTTATTAAACCCGAAGAACCCCACCCCGCCAAAGCTATGCTTTGTCTCCCCTAAGAGCAAGCGGGGAGGGGATTAAGTGGAGCATCTGGCGTGTGGGGTGCAATGACTGTGGGAATCGTAACTAATTATGCGGACATGATATGAGGCATAGCCCCACCTACGGTTTTTGACTCAAAACTGTTACAGCACCCGCTTGAAGAAAGTGACTAAATCCTCAATGTTCGGTGTGTGAAGTAAATCTATTACTTCTGTAGCTTTTTCAGAGGGTATATAGTCATTTGGTACACCGATAATTGAAGTTCCCAAATTTTGGGCGAGCTGATACCAAAAACCCAATTTATCGTCAGCGCTCATTGAAGCGTACTCTTGAGTAGGAACTGCTGTTTCTCCTACTTCTTCTTGTTGTAACAACTGACGCAAACCAAAGAGTTGTTCCGCCTGTGGAAGGTTTTGAATTTGTGCAACTAAATTCGCAGTCTTTTCATTTGGTACATTATTGAGACAGAGCGCCGGAATTTCATCAGAAATCTCAGTGTAAAGTAAGGCTAGCACAGTCAAGCGATCGTCTATATCCAAATTCTGAAATTTTGATCCACTTTGTTCTAAAAAATTGATGTTCGTAGAAGTCATAAAAGCCTCAAAGTAATTAACTAAAAATTATCAAGTGGAAATTGTAAGTAATGGTGAATTAGTTTCATTTTTGTCTTTCTCTCTCATAGATTTAAGTTGGTATTAAATTATGAAAAAACCTAATTAAATCTCCAATGTAAACATTTAGACTCTTCCTTTTATGTCTCTAGTAATATTAAAGATTTAACTTTAGATAAACCACTATAAAAAGATATAAATTTGAGATAATGCAAGCATATTTAAACCAACCAAAAGATAGATAAAATCAACTATAATTACTTTATTGAGTCCAAAAAAAAGGGTCTTACGACTGGAGGATGCAACTGACCTAAAGATATAGATGATCGCAAAGTAAGAGTTTTAGTTTTTAATCTGTGTTTATTCATCAAGAAAAATAAAGACGCCAGTCATCAAAATTCAGCTTTATATTAGGTGACTGGTGGATATAGCAAGTTTTAAGAAAAGAGGTATAAATGGGTATACAGCACTTTGCAAGTAACTGAAGTACACCTCTCTCCGACCCTCCCCGATGCCTTGGGCAAGGTGCAGACTAAATAGGTAGCTTCAAGCAGCCTAAAAAGTTCAAAAGTGCTAAATTCCAGCACCTGCTTTTGCTTCGGCACCCATTGGCGAAACATAATCACGGAAAAGAGTCATCTGTTGCTCAAAGGCTAATCCTTGAATTCTGCCAAACAACACTTTCGATTCTGAGGGAAGTTCATAGTCAGAAGGTACAGGAATGATAGTACCATTATCCATACCTTGAGATAATCGATACCAAAACAGTAACTTAGTGGTATCACCCAAAGAGCCATATTCACGAGAAATTTGGGTATCCACTTTATTAATCAAATCACGCTGAACTTGTAATTGTTGTTCGTGAGATAATTCCTTAACTTGATTAAACAAACCTTCAGCTATTTCTGGGGAAACAGTACTGGCACCAGGAGCAGCTGGCGTAATTGAGCTACCCATTTCTTTGTAAATGAACCAAAACAAAGCCAGTTGTTGATCCACATCCAACTTTTGCCAAGCTTGAACATGTTCACGAATAGTTGGATCGCTAGTTTGTGTAAATGTCATTATTAACTCCGATTGCAATTAATCTCTTTCATTATCAAGGTTATCAAATGGACATTTAGCGTTTTAACCTACTGAAGACAGATGTCTTGGAATCATAAAGAAGAACAATTATAAACAGAATATAAATTCAGACGAAGTATAGTCCGGCATTAAAAGCATTATAGTTGGATAAGCACCCTACATCAAAAGCCAAAATAATGCTTGGCAAAGGCAAGGTGAAGAATTGACAATTTGAATGCTACAAAATTGATAGATTCTCATAAGGTATGTCGCTGGATAGATGTTAGTTTTATTGTGGCAGTGCTTTTATAAGCACTGCCCAATTCAGCGACATCCAATTTGTGAATGTACAGTAAGAATACGGCTTCTGCTTTTATTGAGCTTATTCTCGCCGATCTTGATAATCTTCAGAAGACTTTGGATCTAACTCCCAGCGATCGCCGTCACGTTCCTCTAAAATATCGTTGGTATGGAGAAACTCAGAGTCAGCCATTTCTAGCCCCACTGCTGCTTCTAGCTCCTCAGTTACATTTTGATCGGGAGTGGAAGTACTACCACCAACAGCTTCATCCCCAACTGCATCTGCATCTTCCCAAGAAGTATCAACATCCCCAGCAGTGAATTCAGGACTAGTTTCTGTGTACTCCTGTCTTTCTGCTGCCGTTGAGCGCCCGCCAACATTGTATCCCGACAAGTCTTTCACACCAGTACCGTAGGATTCGGTAATTTCCTGTGGCAAATCATTGGTTTTAGTTTCGTCATTATGATTTTTTTCTGCCATGATACTAGTCCTTTTCTGCATTCTCACAATAACGTTTTCCTGTATCAGATTTGTCTAACTAGAGATGTATAGCTTATAAAATAATCTATCCCCTTGGAACGAAGCTAAACGAGCGATCGCACCATACTATTGGAAATAGAAAATCATGGTAAAGCAACTTGTAGTTGAATTTTTTAGTTATGAGTTAGGGGTTATCGAGCCAAAATTATTCAGTAGCAAAATTCTCACTCATAACTAATTTTTATTATTGGGCAAAAAACAAACATTTAAGTTTAGCCATTTTAACTTTATCGATGCATATTGTAGCTAGTTAAATACTAGAAATAAACAGGTAACACCATCTATGACTGACCATAACAATCATTCCAGTAATAAAAAAGTTGCCATCCTCATTGAACAAGCAGTAGAGGATGCAGAATTTACAGTTCCTTATAATGGACTCAAACAAGCAGGAATGGAAGTAGTAGTCCTCGGTTCCCGAATGAATGAAAAATATAAGGGTAAACAGGGCAAACTTAGCATCCAAGCTGATGGTACCACGACAGAAGCGATCGCAGCCGAATTTGATGCAGTGGTGATTCCTGGTGGGATGGCTCCCGATAAAATGCGGCGAAACCCTAACACAGTACGCTTTGTCCAAGAAGCCATACAACAAGGAAAATTGGTAGCTGCTGTTTGCCACGGCCCACAACTTTTGATTGAAGGCGACTTGCTTAAAGGTAAACAAGTTACTGGCTTTAGCGCTATTGCCAAAGACATTGTTAACGCTGGCGCAAATTATTTAGATGAGCCGCTGGTAGTTGATGGGAATTTGATTACATCTCGTGAACCGGGAGACTTGGCAATTTTCACCACAGCTATTTTAAGCCGTTTGGGTTATGGTGGCAAAGATGCTGCATTACCAAATGAGAAAGACACAAGTGCTGAATGGTGGAAGCTGGCTGATGCTTGGGGTGGCTCAACTAAAGGTGATATTGCCAAAGGTTTAAATACTGCCCTTACTGGTGAACGTTATTCGCTAGAAACATTTGAGAACTACTTTGAAAAGGAATCAGATAGCGAAGTAAAATCAGTCTTTCAAGAAATCATTGCTAATAAACAGCGCCACATTGAAAAATTGGAAACCTATCTTCAGCTACTGGGCGAAAAACCCTCTTTAGGGGCAAATATTGCCAATCAGTATGCCAAGGTGAAAACTGCCTTGACAGGAAGTGATGACATATATCAGTTACGTTCTGCTTTGGGAGATGTGCAAACTGGTATCGGCGATATTGGCAATTTGTGTGCAATGTACACTGACCCAGTAGCAACTGCTATTTTCAAAGAAATTTACCACGATTTATTGAAATACGAACAGCGATTGGTAGAACTATATCGGGCGCGGATAGGTGTTCAGGTTCAGCCTCCTAAGCCGACTACAGGGGCTGCTGTGTCAATGTAAGGTCTTTTTGAATGAACTGCACAGCGAAGTCGGAGTGGCGGCTTTTGCCGCTCTGAACTTCGGTAGGCGCAAAAAACACAGAGATAGAAAGAAGAGAGTATTTGCGCCTCTGTGGTTAATTTACTGTGATGGAGATATAAAAAAGTGACTTCAACATCAGGCGATAAACTAAGTGCAAGCCAGACTGAAGCTAGTGATGTAGAGCGTTGGGCATCTCTCATCGGTGGCGGTGCTATGGTACTGGTGGGTTTAAGACAAGGTTCTTTGCGGGGAGCTTTGACGGCTTTAGCGGGTGGTGGTTTGATCTATCAAGGTGCAACTAAACAAAGCACGATTCAGCAAGCACAAGAAGCAATAGGAATAAACCAACCCATCAAAGTTGAAAAGACGGTAACAATTAATAAATCGGCAGAAGAATTGTATAGCTTTTGGCGCAATCTTGAGAATCTGCCCACATTTATGAAGCATCTCAAATCTGTTAAGGTGTATAACGAAAAACGTTCTCACTGGATAGCGAATGCACCTTTGGGTAACAGTGTGGAATGGGATGCAGAAATTCTCGAAGATCGGGAAAATGAATTTATTTCTTGGGCTTCTGTAGAAGGTGCAGACGTTGATAATTCTGGTTTTGTCCGCTTCAAAAAAGCACCAGCCGATCGCGGCACAGAAGTTAAGGTTGTTTTGGAGTATAATCCTCCAGGTGGAGCATTGGGAGCTACCGTAGCTAAACTTTTTGGTGAGGAACCAGAACAGCAAATTGGTGATGAATTGGGTCGCTTCAAGATGTTAATGGAAGCAGGCGAAATTGCCACCACCGAAGGTCAACCAAGTGGACGCAAGTAGTTATTTGCCCAATGACGCCAGATGATTAGTGCCTACATGATGGGAGCCGAAGCGATCAATAGCGATCGCTTTCCCCAACGCCTGGAAATGGCGAAAAAGTTTGCCAAAGCAGAAGTGATTAACTACGAAGAAGTTAATGCTGGCGAAGTGTTGAAAGAGATGACTGGTAGCCGTGGCCCCGATGCTTGCATCAATGCTGTTGATTTATAAGACTTCTACGAGCAGACAAAACAAAAGCTCAGATTGCACCATCCGGCTATCATATTTTTCAACAAACAAAGGATAACTGGATCAAAGTTGTTCTTAAAGCCTGAATGGTAAATAGTCATTCAGCGTTTTAAATTGTACACCCAACATAATGTAATTGAGGTTTTTTATGAATCGAGTAATCTCATCGCTGCGGAATATTCGGATCTCCCAAATCCTTATAGTTTTTCTAGTAGGATTCATGTTCTTATTGGGTCAGACTTTTAGCTCCCCAAACATAGCACAAGCTGATGTTAAAACTCCAGAGGGGACTTATTATAAAGTAATCCCAAATGAGCAAGGTGAAATTAGAAACGATACCCAAACAACAAATACCCAAAATCCATTAAAAGAAGCTGCTGAGAATATCCGTGAAAAGCTAAACTTGGATGAAAAAACTCCTAGAGCTACAAAAGAGTTTCTGAAGTCTACAAAAAATAAAGTCGAAGAAACAGTTGAGCCATTGACTGGAGAGAAAGAGGGTTATTACCAAAATCCTTCTAGTAAACAACTGAGAGATAGAAGGTAGACTTGTAGCAAATTTTGAGTCGAAATTTTTGACTCGTACTTGAATAAGATTTGAGTAGTTACTGAGACGCGATAATTATCGCGTCTCAATATTAGGCTAAATCGAGTATTTATCTTGATATTAACGAGCCAAAAATCATAATTAAGGACAAATAATTATGAAAATTTTGCTACGCAGCAGATTATTCCGTCGTTTGGTGAATGTAAGCGCTCAAAGTTGGTAGCGTTAGTCAGTGGTGTAGAGGCATTTGCAAAGCGTCTGGTAAAGTTGCGGCTTGTCGCCAGACATCGCACCAAAGCTGAAAGCATAGCCCAGCTACCGACTACTACCAACATGGCTGACGATCAAACGCAAAAACAGCAATGAAGAACAGAATATTGAGCAAAAGAAGCAATTCGCCATGATGGATAATTTGTCCAAGTCCATCATGGCGAATAAACAGCTTAAAACTCCTGGTGACAAAGGTTTGCAAGATGTCAGGCTGATGCCGCTAATTTACTAAGCAGTTAACATTGGCAAAACAATCAAAGTTTAAAACTAAAAAAGGCAAAAAATATGTCTGATACATCTGATACAACCGTTCTTAAAGTAGACTCTAGCCATTCCCCTAAAGGTCAACTTGGTCAGAAATATCTTGCATCTGGCAAAACTATTTCCATGCGCCTGTGGGAGAATGAGCAAGCGAATGAACCTAAAGAGCCAGCAGCGCGAGAATACGAAACTATTGGTTATGTAATCACTGGTCGTGCAGAATTGCATATCGAAGGGCAAACCATTTTACTAGAGCCTGGGAGTTCTTGGGTAGTACCAAAAGGAGCCAGCCACACCTATAAAATTTTAGAACCATTCACTGCTGTTGAGGCAACAAGTCCACCCGCTCAAGTTCACGGGCGAGACGAAAACTGATTTGCAGTTATCTAAAATTCTGCGATCGCTAAAAACTTATAGCCGCTTGCAATTGCATGAAATATAGAACCTTCGTAGGGGAACAGCATTTTTGTTCCCCTTTTTACTGTCCTTTGCGGCTGAGAAAGAATTGCCCAAAATGTCAGGCGATCGCAAGGCTTACTTTGACTTGCTATCTAGTTTAGTAAGGTACAAACTCGTAATCAAATACCCATAGTCGAATGGCACTAAGAAAAGATGAAAATGATAGAACTAATTATCAATGTATGCCACATTCAAAAACACTGAAGGAAAGACAAGATGACTAATCAAACGAACCTCGGCGGCAGTTTTACACTCCCAGGCACTTCAATGTCTCTCAAGCGTATGGGTTATGGCGCTATGCAACTCGCGGGGCCTGGTGTTTGGGGACCCCCACGCGATGTTGACGCCGCCATTGCCGTTCTGCGCGAAGCTGTTGCGCTCGGAATCAATCACATAGACACCAGCGATTTTTACGGTCCGCACGTTACCAATCAGGTTATTCGGCGGGCATTGCACCCCTACCCAGAGGGATTAGCGATCGTCACTAAAGTAGGAGCTCGCCGGGGCGAGGATAAATCGTGGCAAGTAGCCCTCTCGCCCAAGGAACTCGTCGATGCCGTTCACGATAATCTTCAAAATCTTGGTCTGGAAGCGCTCGATGTCGTGAATCTCCGCCTCCCAGACCAACAGGAATCGGCTGAAGTTTTCATCGAAAAACCGCTGACGGTACTTGCTGACCTGAAGCGTCAGGGTCTTATCCGCCATATTGGTCTCAGCAACATCACACCCCAGCAATTCGCAGAGGCTCAGTCGATCACTGAGATTGTTTGCGTCCAGAATCAATACAACTTAGCGCACCGCGACGATGATCCGCTGATCGACGAACTTGCACGGCTCAATATCGCGTTCACGCCATTCTTTCCACTTGGCGGGTTCACGCCGCTGCAATCCTCAGCACTTGAAGCAGCCGCAGCCTCGTTGAAAGCTACACCCATGCAAGTTGCGCTTGCATGGCTGCTTCAGCGCTCCCCTAATATCTTGCTCATTCCAGGCACGTCGTCGGTCGAGCATCTGCGCGAAAATCTTAAAGCCGCGACTTTGCAGCTGACTCCAGAAACGATCGCCGATCTGGACTCGATCGCTGCAAACGCTGGGGTGACAGCAGAAATGCACTGAGATCGAGTCCAGAAATCACGCCCGGCCGCTGGGGCAGGTGCGTCCATCGTCAGCCCTTCGGCTGACTATAAACGTCAGGCGGCACAATCTTTCCGTGTGAGAGGGCCGCGAGCGATCGCGGGAGAACCTACTCATGCAAAACACCCCCCAACCCTACTCATGCAAAATACCCCCCAATCCTACTCATGCAAAATACCCCCCAAGAGATGAAAGCAATGGCTGTTGACGAGTTCGGCGGCCCCGACAAGCTGACTATACACACCCTACCCGTGCCTGCGGTGGACGCGGGCGAAGTTTTGATTCGCATCGAGGTCGCCGGAGTTGGCATCTGGGACGCGATGGAGCGCGAAGGTAAGCTGGTGTATAACGAAGTTCACTTCCCGCGCGTGCTGGGCGCTGAATGTGCGGGCACCATCATCGCCATTGGCTACGGCGTCGGGCGCTTTGCCGTTGGCGATCGCGTTTACGCCCAAGCCTTTATGAACCCTAAGGGCGGTTGCTACGCGCAATACGTCGTGGTACCCGAAAAGGTGGTCGCGCCGGTGCCCGATGGCCTCGATATGCTGATGGCGGGCGCCCTGGCCGTTACCGGTCCGACGGCGCTACGCGGCTTAGAGGCGCTAGGCACGGGCGACGAAGTTAAATTGATGCTGTGGGGTGCGAGCGGCGGCGTCGGTCACGTCGCGCTTCAACTGGCCAAGCGCATGGGCGCGCGCGTTTTCGCCATCGCATCGGGCGCAGACGGCGTAGAGTTGGCCAAGCAGTTGGGCGCCGACGAAGCGGTGGACGGACACAGCGACGACATTGCACAGCGCGCCCGCAAGTTCGCGCCCGACGGCTTCGACAGCGCGCTGGTGCTGGCGGGCGGCGACAAAGTTCAGGACACGATGGAGCTTTTGCGAAAGGGCGGGATCATCGCCTTCCCGAACGGCGTGATGCCCGAACCCAAAGCGCCCGACGGCGTGGAACTCAAGTTGGCTAATGGCTTCGCCGACCCGATGTTGCTCGACCAACTCAACCGATTGGTGGGCATCGGTGAGTTTCAAGTTCACATCGCGCAGACGTTTCCGCTCGAAGAGGCCGCGCAAGCGCAGTCAGCGATGGAAGAGCATTATCTGGGCAAAATCGTGTTGCGCGTGAGCGGCGCATAAGAGCCTGGCGAAAGAATGTCGCCATAAATCACCAACCTCCGCCCAACAAGTGCTAACATTGCCAGGATTACCTGGTTCAACTGACGCATCGTCGTAGCGTTTATCTGCGGTAGCAAGCACTGTAACAGTGATCGGATATCGAACATGGGCTGATTCGCTTTCACTAATTTCTCAATAAACCTCATGCGGTGCGGAATATATGCTATAATAATTACCCAAACTTTCCGACTGCATCGATCGCAGCCTCCAAGGCGATCGCCACATGAGTCCAATGAGTCCCCCCCTGGCAATAAACCACATAGGGCGATCGCATTGGCCCATCTGCTGATAATTCCAAAGTACTCCCTTCAATAAATGTCCCGCCAGCCATGACTACCTGGCTCTCATACCCCGGCATTTCATCTGGAACTGGGTCTAAGTAGGAACCGATTGGAGAATGTTGTTGTATGGCTTTACAGAAAGCAATTAGCTTTTCAGCAGAACCGAGTTTGATTGCCTGAATCACATCCCCACGGGGAGCCAGGGGTGCGGGATTGACTGGATAACCAAGTTTGTCAAATACATAACCAGTAAGATAAGTCCCTTTCATCGCCTCTCCTACCATCTGCGGAGCCAGAAATAGTCCTTGGAACAGCAGGCGATTTTGGTCAAAAGTAGCACCGCCATAGCTACCGATACCAGGAGCAGTGAGGCGACAGGCGGATGCTTCCACTAAGTCAGCGCGACCGGCGACATAACCGCCAGCGCTGACAATGGTGCCACCAGGATTTTTAATCAATGAGCCGGCCATTAAATCAGCACCTACGCCTGTAGGTTCCCTGGTTTCAATAAATTCGCCATAGCAGTTATCTACAAAGCAAACGGTGTTCGGGTTTTGCTGTTTGACTAAGTGGACAATTTTTTCAATATCGGCAATTGATAAACTCGGACGCCAAGAATAGCCACAAGAACGCTGAATTAACACTAAACGAGTGTTTTCAGCCACACTAGTACTTAAAGCTTGCCAATCTATAGTTTCTTGGGGGGTTAGCTCCAATTGGCGGTATTTTATGCCAAACTCGATAAGGGAGCCTTGACCTTGACCCCGTAAACCAATCACTTCTTCAAGCGTATCGTAGGGAGAACCGACCACTGCTAACATTTCATCTCCGGGACGGAGGACACCAAACAAAGCACAAGCGATCGCATGAGTTCCCGAAACAAACTGCACTCGCACCGCCGCAGCTTCAGCACCCATAACTTCGGCAAAAACTTTATCTAAAGTTTCTCGTCCCAAATCATCATGACCATAGCCACTTACACCTGCAAAGTGGTGTGCGCCCACACGGTGATTACGAAAGGCATCCAGGACTCGTTTTAGATTATGCTTGACCTGAGTGTCAATTCCAGAAAAAATTTCTAATAGTGCCTGTTCTGCTTGCCGCAGCTGTTCTAAGCTGTTCATCAGTTCCTCGTTCAAAATAAAATTATAGATATGCGGATTTTTAGATCGCACAGACTAGGCTGGAAAATTCAAATTCAGGTTACTGCATGACAATTGCTACTTCAACTAAACCTCAAATTAACTGGGTTAATACCCTGTTTTTCATTGGACTGCATATCGGCGCTTTGTTTGCCTTTGTTCCTGGTAACTTTAGCTGGACGGCAGTTGGTGTGGGTTTCTTGCTGTATTGGATAACTGGTGGTTTAGGCGTTACTCTGGGATTTCACCGCCTTGTTACCCACCGCAGTTTTCAAACTCCCAAGTGGCTAGAGTATCTCCTGGTTTTCTTCGGGACACTCTCATGTCAAGGAGGCCCAATTGAGTGGATAGGAACACATCGTATCCATCATTTGCACTCTGATACTGACGCTGATCCCCATGATTCTAATAAAGGCTTTTGGTGGAGCCACATGGATTGGCTGATTCACTACTGTCCCGCTCACGCTGATGTTCCTCGTTTCACCAAAGACATTGCCGAAGACCCAGTTTATCAGTTTTTAGAAAAATATTTCATTTTGATCCAGGTTGCTCTGGGTGTATCGCTTTTGCTTCTGGGTGGCTGGCCGTTTGTTGTTTGGGGAATTTTTGTTCGGATTGTCTGGGTTTACCACTGCACTTGGTTAGTGAACAGCGCGACTCACAAATTTGGCTATAAGAGCTATGATTCTGGTGATCGATCGACTAATTGCTGGTGGGTAGCCGTACTAGTTTTCGGTGAAGGCTGGCATAATAACCATCATGCCTTTCAATACTCAGCTCGTCATGGGCTGGAATGGTGGGAAATCGATTTAACTTGGATGACTGTTCAATTGCTGCAAGCAGTTGGTCTGGCTACTAATGTGAAGTTGGCCCCAACAAAAATTAGTTAGGAGTAGAGACGCGATTAATCGCGTCTCTACAGGAGTTAGGAGTTTGCAATTACGTTCAATGTGAATCAGTCAATGTAAATTTTTATTTTGCCGTCAATTTTTCTCAAACCCTGATTTTGGGTAGACACAGAAATCTTTATGGCACAAGGAGCGTTTATCATTCACATCAGGCATGAGTTAAGAATCTAAACTCCTAACTCATCACTCATAACTCCTAACTGACCACTCCTGACTCCTCACTTTTCAAAATTATATTTACGGGTGCGCTTGTGTCGGTTAGATTGCTATAATCCGAAGCGCTAATATTAAGAAATTTTGCGGCAAGTTGCTTTTTGGTGACTTGGTGGAGGAGTTTGTTGTTTTTCAGGTGTCCATGACTACATCAATAATTAACAGCCAGAAACTAAGTGACGAGCCTGGTAATTCCGACCTGAGGCTCAAAGATATTGTCAAAACCCTGCCACGGGAATGTTTTCAGCAGAACCGTCGCAAAGCCTGGACACAAGTAATAATCAGTGTCTTGGCAGTTGCTTTAGGCTATTACAGCCTGATTATCACTCCTTGGTTTCTTTTGCCCCTAGCTTGGATTTTTACGGGCACTGCTTTAACAGGTTTTTTTGTAATTGCCCATGATTGTGGTCACAGGTCTTTTGCCAAACGTCGTTGGGTAAATGATTTGGTGGGGCATTTCTTCATGATGCCGTTAATTTACCCCTTTCACAGTTGGCGGATTAAGCATAATTATCACCATACTCATACCAACAAGCTGGATGAGGACAACGCTTGGCATCCAATCAGACCAGAAGTGTTTGAAAATTGGGATCAAACCCGGCAGTCTGCTTTTGAACTGTTCATGCGTAAACGCTTCTGGTGGGTAGGTTCCATTGGACATTGGGCAGTTGTACATTTTGATTGGCGGAACTTCAAAACTAAAGACCAATCGAGTATCAAGCTTTCTGTGGCTGTAGTAGTTGTGTTTGCAGCGATCGCTTTTCCGATTCTCATCGCCACAACTGGTATCTGGGGATTTGTCAAGTTTTGGCTAGTGCCCTGGATGATTTACCATTTTTGGATGAGTACTTTTACTATTGTTCACCATACTGCCGCAGATGTTCCTTTTGTGACAGTGAACAAGTGGAATGAGGCTCTAGCACAGCTATTTGGCACTATTCATTGCGATTATCCGCGTTGGGTAGAAATCCTGTGCCACGATATCAATGTTCATGTCCCTCATCATATTTCCACTGCGATTCCTTCTTATAATTTGCGGCTAGCTTACAGCAGCATCAAAGAAAATTGGCAGCCTTATCTGCATGATGAGTGTCAGTTTTCTTGGTCTTTAATGAAGCAAATTACAGACCAGTGTCAACTGTACACAAATGATGTTGGCTATAAGACTTTCAACGAATATTATACAGAGCGATAAATAGCACTGTAATTACACTCACGCTCTTGCACCAACGAGAGCGTTTATCATGCTGTGTTTAAATAGAATCTGGCAATTGTTTCCTGACTCAAATTTTAGATAAATTGCCAGAAATTATCTTCTTGTGTGTTAGCGATCGCTAGTTTCGTGGGCATCCTAGAAGTGAGATTGTCTGATCTCAAATCAAGTTCTGATTTATATCCAACAAAAGAATCCAGTGCCATCAAATATCATTACGTTCAACAATCCTCCTGGCTCTGAAACGTCTGAGGATACGACTAAATTACCTTTCACTCTTCAGGATTTAAAAGCTGCAATTCCTGCTGAATGCTTTCAGCCCAATGTGAGCAAATCACTTTTTTACTTTTTTCGTGACATCCTGATTATCGGTTTGCTTTATGCAGTAGCTTATTACCTGGATTCTTGGCTTTTCTTCCCGATTTTTTGGCTAATGCAAGGAACGATGTTTTGGGCTTTGTTTGTAGTAGGACATGACTGCGGACACCAATCTTTTTCTAAGCATAAATGGCTCAATGATTTGATTGGACATCTTTCTCACACACCAATACTTGTTCCTTATCATGGTTGGCGGATTAGTCACAGAACCCATCACAAAAATACTGGCAATATCGATAACGATGAAAGCTGGTATCCTGTGACCGAATCACAATATGAGGAGATGCCATTAGCACAAAAGATAGGCAGATATTATGCTTTTCTATTGGCTTATCCTGTGTATTTGTTTAAGCGTTCTCCTAATAAGGAAGGCTCCCACTTTTTGCCCAGTAGTTCGCTTTTCAAACCATCGGAAAAATGGGATGTCATCACTAGTACTGTACTTTTGATTGGGATGGTAGGTTTGCTAGGTTTCCTTACCTACCAATGGGGTTGGATGTGGTTGCTGAAATATTACGCTGTCCCCTACCTTGTGTTCATAATTTGGCTAGATTTGGTGACATTCTTGCACCACACTGAGGCAGACCTTCCCTGGTATCGTGGAGAAGATTGGACTTTTCTCAAAGGCGCAATTTCTAGCATTGACCGTAATTATGGTTTGGTTAATCATATCCATCATGATATCGGCACTCATGTTGCTCACCATATATTCCTTAACATCCCTCACTACAATTTGCTGAAGGCAACTGAGGCAATAAAACCAGTGATGGGTGAGTATTTCCACAAATCGGAAGAACCAATTTGGAAGTCATTATGGAATTCATGTATCAGCTGCCATTTTGTCCCTGATACTGGTAGTAAGGTTTACTACACATCCAACAATAAGTTAGCTAAAGGCTAAGACTCAGATTCCCGACTTATTGAAATCAAGTCGGGAATCTTGTATTTTCGTCGGTGCTTTCTGACTATTGACTGTTGAAAACTGCCTCATTTAAGATAACCTTTTCTAAAAATTGTATTAAAGATTACCCAGATACCTGCAAATAACTTACTTTTTCAGGGGCGATCGCATATTACATTATTAGTGCTTCTAACTCCGTCAGTATTTGAGCGTCCTTAGCCTGCGGTAAATTTCAACTTCCTGGCTGTAAAATAAAATCTAGATAGATGACGTTCGCGGATTCTTGCCCCTACCCTTACAAGAAGATTTATTTTCTCCAAACTCTTGCTGTCTGGGTGGGTAAAGATTAACATATCTGTGGGCACTGGTAATATCTCGTCAAACCAACCCTGACAACATTGAAAAACCCTTCGCCTGTCTACTTTGAATCCTGTTAAGCGCTAGTAAAGTTTCTCTGCATGTAGTGACTTAAGATCATTACCTGCTAGGGTTAAAAATCAGCACAGACTATACTATAGAGAATTTACCCAAAACTCTTTCCAGCTTTAAAATCAGAGGTATCAATGATTATAACTAATTTTAGCAAACAAACAAATGAATTTAAGGAATCTAAAGTACTCAAAGCTAAACCACATTGGCAAGGGCAAAATTTGAGCGATACTGCTGTCAAAGGTAAAGATACCAAGATGCGAGATCCTGCACCTGATAGTTCGATTTTCAATACCTTCAATCGTGGTCGAGTTGCTATTTTTATTGATGGCTTAAGCCTATTTCATACAGCTTTACAACTCGGTATAGAAATTGACTACGTTAAATTGCTTTGTCGTTTAACTAACGGTTCAAGGCTGTTGCGTGCTTTCTTTTATACTGGGGTTGATATCAGCAATGAAAAGCAACAGGGTTTTCTATTGTGGATGCGGCGTAATGGCTATCGTGTAGTAGCAAAAGAACTCGTTCTGCCAGCAGAGAATTTCAAAAAATCAAATCTGAACGTAGAAATTGCTGTAGACATGATAACTTTAGCTCCTTATTATGATACTGCGGTTTTAGTCAGTGGGGATGGAGATTTAGCCTATGCTGTGAACGCTGTCAGCAGAATGGGGGTTCGGGTGGAAGTCGTGAGTCTGCAAACGACCACTAGTGAAAGCTTGATTGATGTAGCTGACTGCTTCATCGATCTCGATAGTATTAAAGCACACATTCAAAAAGATTCTCATCTTGGCTATAGTTATCGCACGCCGTCCAATTCAAACCTTTAAAACCTTATTTCAAATCTATCGAAATCTATACTGAGCTATTGCTTGCCTGTAGAAGGTTTATCAGGTTAGGTGGGATTTGAATCCCCATCCATACCCGTCCCAGTCCCCGAAGTTTCCCTACTTTGAACAAGGGGCTTAAGCCCCTTGTCTACTCCTTGTCTGGTTAATTGAAATGGATATTTTAATAGTTGAAGATGAACCAGAAATTGCTCATTTAATCGAACTCTCTTTAGAAAAAGAAGGATTTTTTTGTCGCATTAGCCGCGATGGCATGAATGCTTTGCGGATGTTTCAGGAGCAACCACCTGATTTAATCATTCTAGATTTAATGATTCCTGGTTTGGATGGGCTAGAAGTTTGTGCCAGAATTCGCCAGAAACCAGGTGTAAAAGATCCTTACATTTTGATGCTCACGGCTAAGGGTGAGGAAATCGATCGCGTCATTGGTCTGTCTACTGGTGCTGATGATTACATGGTTAAACCCTTTAGCCCCAGAGAATTGGTAGCTAGGGTGCGGGCACTATTGCGGCGTAGCCTCCGCCAAGGGGGACAACATCAAGTCAATCGTACCCAACACTTTATCGTAGATGTAGAGCAGCGGACTGCCAGTCGTCAGATGGATTCTCAGGAGGTTGAAATTTTGGACTTAACCACCCTAGAATTTAACTTGCTAACCACCTTTGTCAGCAATCCTGGTAGAGTTTGGAACCGTACTCAACTAATTGATAAACTTTGGGGAGACAACTTTTTTGGCGATGAACGAGTGGTGGATACTCATGTAGCTCGGTTGCGAAAAAAGATTGAGCCTGATCCGGCAAATCCTACTTTTATTAAAACTGTTGTTGGGGTGGGCTATAAATTTGAAGATCCTTTGGTGGCTTCAGTAGTGCTGAGTAACCAGTAACGAGTGCTGAGTAAAATTCCGCAACTTTGCTGAGTGAGTATTTAATACTCAGGAAGGACTTTTTTCTACTAATTAATTCCCTTGCTCTCTAAGCATAATCTTCTCGCACTGAATACTTACCTTCATGATTAAAAATAAAAAATTACACCACTGGGCACTCAGCGAGAAGTTTGAGCGGCAGAAGCCACAACTCAAATCTTCTCCTAAGGGGAGATGCCAAGGGCGAACGGTGACTCAGCGAGAAGTCGGGGGCTTCAGACCATATGGCAGCAGAAGTTGGAACTCCTTCCCCTTGCTCCCTGCTCCCTGCTCAAGAGCCTCTTTTGGTGACTCAGCACTATTTTGGTAAGTGTTATGAAGATGGGGCTGAGAACGCGCTTATTTTTCTCCCACTTAGTAGTAATGATCGTGGGGGTAGCTAGTCTGGTAAGCATCAGCAAAATCTCTTCCCCCCGCTTGTTTGTCTTGCATTTGGAACGATTAGAAAATCAGGGGTTCGACTTAATCGATGTCCGAACTGAATTGGTTACTGGATTTGAACTTGCTTGGCAGCGAAGCACTCTTTGGTCAGTCTTAGTTGGCACCACCGCAGCCGGAGGATTGAGTTACTGGGTGTCCAGACGGATTATGCAGCGGTTGACCGAGATGGAACAAATCACCCAAAAATTTGCTGCTGGTCAGATGGATGCACGACTACCTGTATCTGACATTCCTGAACTCAGTGGACTGAGTGCTAGTTTCAACCGAATGGCAGCTAGTTTAGAAGGGGTAGAAGCGCGGCGGCGAGAAGTGATTGGAGACATGACCCATGAACTCCGAACACCGTTAACTGTGGTGCGCGGTTATTTGGAAGAACTGGCTGATGGGGAAATTGAAGCGTCTCCTGAAATTTATCGGCGTTTAGCTAGAGAAACTAGACGCTTAGAGCGGTTGGTGAACGATTTACAAGAACTGTCTAAGGCAGAAGCTGGTTATCTACCAATTAATATCCAACAGGTAAATCTGCGTCCGTTGTTAGAGTCATTAGTGGAGAAATTCACCGACCAACTGTTAGAAGATGGGCCAGTTCTGCTCTTACAATGTCCATCTGTGTTACCTCTTGTATTGGCAGATATTGACCGCACAGAACAGGTGTTGGTTAATCTGCTAGGTAATGCAGTGCGTTATACTAATGAAGGTTTAATTACCATTCGAGTTGGGACTGAAGCATCTCAACTCTGGATTGCGGTTATGGATACAGGTATTGGCATCGCTCCAGAAAATTTGCCCCATGTATTTGAGCGTTTCTGGCGAGCCGACCAATCGCGCGATCGCCATTCGGGAGGCACTGGTATTGGCTTAACTATTTCCCATCGTTTGATTGAACTACAAGGCGGTCAGATTCAGGTAGAAAGCGAATTGGGAGTTGGCAGTACGTTTCGGTTTTTTCTGCCTTTGGCTTGAGTTGAGTAAAAATCCTTGAGATACAAGGCATTGACACAAGGTAGTCATGGCGGTGTCATACCCGATTGTTAATTTTAAAGTATCTAAAATCTTGTTTTTTGATAGATGCCAAGATTTTGGAATTGGATGGAATATAAAGTTTATTTGGCATTTGGGTAGAATTCTGTATGTCTACTTTTGTTCTGGCTGTTTTTTTGGTTAGTTTACTCAGTGTTTCGGGTTACGCTGCGATCGCCTACCTGTTCCCTGAAAATCGTTCCAAAGACTGATCAAATAACAATCTCTTGCTATTTTGGGTTATTAGCAGATGATTATTTTGATGTTAGGAAAGAGGTGGCGATGCCTGGGTTGGGCTGCGCCAACAGCAGCAGCAGCTTGCCCTGGTTGGGCGAAACGTTGTGCGGTGGCAGTCCGGCGGCGGCGCTGGTCTGGAGAGCCGCATCCAGCGCGGGGTCGGGCGGCACAAGCAAATCGGTGAAGTAACGATCGACCGCAGTCCATTGCTCTTGAGTCATAGATTCTCGCTTTTTACCCCATCTATAAAACAATACGCTTGGTATTAGTTGATATATTTGCCCTGGAAGATCCCCCCAATCTCCCTTAAAAAGGCTTGCTCTAATTCCCTCCTTTTTAAGGGCGAAAGTACGCTATCAACCATGTCTTATATCATGTCCGCTTGATTGCTTATTAAACCCGAAGAACCCCACCCCTTAATCCCCTCCCCGCTCTTCGGGAGGGGAGACAAAGCATAGCTTTGGCGGGGTGGGGTGCAATGACTGTGGGAATCGTAACTAATTATGCGGACATGATATTACTCAAGATTCGGTGTCGGAGATTGCTTCATTGGAGAGGATTGTAATGATTTCATTCAGTGAACGATCGCGATCGCATTCTTCTGGTGTTTCCTTACCTAAGGAGGTTTCTTTCACTAAGCGGTAAACATCGGCTGCTCCGTAAAAAATGCGGTCAGTCAGACCTAACTCTTTAAAGGTTTCTGCAATCTCTTCCATTTCTCCTATCCAACGATGCGCTTTCGGTGTCATCGATGGAATGGAACGGGTTAAGATGCTAGCAAGTTCCTTTTGGCTACTAGATATTTCATCCCATAGTTCCTTATCCAACCCTAAACGATGGGCTGCAATTAGTAATTCTGTGCCGATTGCTGTCAATCCTTTTGTCAGGGCTGCATAGGACATTTTCAAGCCGGAAGCCTGACCAATTTCATCACCAATTACCCGCACATCTAAGCCATGATCTCGCAGTTGTTGGAGTTGACTGGCCTGTTTTCCCGAAGTATAAATGCGGGTGCGATTGGGAACTCGCGGTGGTGGGCCAATAATTGATGCATCTACGAATGTTCCCCCAACTGATTCGATAAGTTGGCTGATATTTATGACTTTTTGGGGTGCGATCGCATTACAGTCAACGTAGAGAATGGGTTTACCAACATTGCTGATCGTTTCAGCTACTTCCTTTGCTGCTTGGGTAGCGGCTGCGGGGACTAGAACTGACAAGATTACATCAGATTCAATTACTAGTTGTGTAAGAGAACCCACATCTTGGATGTTGGCTGCGGCTGCTAATTGCCGAGTTCGTTCACTGCGATCGTCTAGGGCTGCAATAGTTTTCAATCCATGTTGATTGAGAACAGCTGCGATCGCCTGTCCCATATCACCTGGACTTAAAATACCAATAGTTTGGATAGGCATGGAAAGTTTTATATTTACTTTGTGGCTGACAAGTTAATTCAGGTAGTTGAGTTGTCAACAAACTCCGATAAATTGATAGATATGCCGTAGTTTCAATCAAACCACGGATCAGCTTAACAAGCAAGCTATCTGTCGAGAGATACAGTAGGAGTCTGGAGTCTGGAGTAAAACAGTCTTCATATTTGGCTTAGAGTACCAATTTTTAGAAAGTTGTTTCAATCCTTAATAGGGATGATGAATTTCCAACTTCTCCCCCTAGCCAGCATAAAAGTCACTTTTATAGTGTATCGCCTTCATCTTGGGTACAAGCACGCGGATAACAGCAAGATAGTGACATCGCACTAGATCACATCGCACTAATGACATCATTTAATAGATATAGTGGATATATCCTAGAGATACAATAATCCTGTATCCCTAGTATTTCTAGTAAGGTTAAAGAGTTGTTCTAAGTAGGGGAAGTAAATAACCCAATTTTATGACTGTAAGGGTGGTAAGGCAATGACACTAAGCTTCATGCTCATACAGGAAACAATCTCAACATTTCAAGCACAAGGAGAGCTGTTTGAGCAATGCCTGCATTTTCCTAATGCACAACATGAGGTCAGTGCCAAACTAGCCGAAATAGCCGACATTAGAGGGATCTCGCAGGATGAACTTAAGCAAGAGATAGTTCAGTTTAAACAAAAACTTGATAGACTTTTGAAGCTGGTTAAGAAAATTAGCGAAATAGCGAACAAAGCGGAATTAGCAGTACTACTACTGTACTTTGTCAAATCTGTTTTCCTTTTAAAAGAAATTTTAGAGGTAGACTGGGATTTCTTTCTAGGAAACGACAAAAGAGAAGCAATCAAAAATGTAACATCAGGTTCCGTTGTTATATACAAGGAAATCAAAAACGCAGTTAGCCCTGAAACTCCCAAAAAAGACGGCAACTATGTTGCCCTAGAAACCCTAAAACATGGACTAAAGTCACTGATTGAAGCAGGGTTACGAGTCAACGCCTTCTCCCAAGAGGAGGTTAACGCATTCGATTTAGGAGACATAACTCCTCAAGAATCAGAAACTGTGTTAATCTTCCTGTCAACAATGAAAAAATGGGAACCAGTTTACAAGAGACTTGCAGCATCCTAAATTTCTTGCGAAAGAAGACGTAATCCGTATACATGATGAACTTGTCAGTGAAAGTGGCGAGTCGTTAAACATACTTAACGAAGGCTTGCTAGACTCTGCTCTTTACTCGCCTCAAGCAACTTTTGGGGGAGAGTATTTGTATGCCACAATTTATGAACAGGCATCTGCATACCTATTTCACATAGCCTGCAATCACGCTTTTGAGCAAGGTAACAAACGCACTGCTTTTGCTACTATGGTGACTTTTTTAAATGTGAATGATTACCATATTGAAATAACAGAAGAAGAAGCTGAGAAATTAATTGTACAGGTGGTTACACATGAAATAAGCAAGGAAAAACTGCCTGCTATATTGAAAAATTACATGACAAATCTTATTTAACGTCGATTACAAAATCATCAATGCATTCGCTGTCCTCTGCAATCAGCATCAATGCCCCAATTTGTAGCCCAAGTAATGTTTCAATCCCTAATAGGGATATTGTAAATGTAGAAATTATTAGCGCCTAACTCATGACTTGAAGTCACGAGTGTGCGGCTTTCATGACATCAAGAAGAAATGGCTAGAAACCCTATAATATCGATCGCCGCAACTCTGGAAAAACCTTAGACACCTTACTTAACACATAATCACCATAGGTTCCGCGAAAATCATGAACGTTAGCTTTATCCCAGCGATCGCCTGGATCATTATTCGCTACTATATTATCTAATTCAATCGGCTTCACTTCAACATCGAAATTGGGATCGAAAAAGAAGGGGAACGAAAGGCGATGATTTTGGGACTGGTTTTGTACACGGTGAGGTGTAGAACGATAGAAACCTGCCGTCATCTTCTCTAGCATATCGCCGATGTTGCACACAAAGGAACCAGGAACGGGAGGCGCAGCAACCCAACCTGACTTGGATTTAACCTCTAATCCGCCTGAGTCGTCCTGCTTGAGAATGGTCAGAACGCCATAATCAGTATGTTCACCAACGCCCCATATCGGTTCACCATCTGACGGTGATAAATTAGGAGGATAGTTGAAGATGCGAAACAACACTAAAGGATCTGAGGTATAACAGTCAGCAAAGTAGGATTCTTCCAATCCTAAACTCAGGGCTATACCAATCATCAGAGTGTGTCCCAAGTTTGTCATCGCCTCCAAATATTCAAGCACTGTTTCGCCAAATTGGGGGATGTTGGCGGGGAAGAGGTTGGAACCATGCATAGGAGTACCAGCTTGTACTAATGGGTGTTCTTCTCCCAGTTGGGCACCAAAGTAAATACCTTCTTTCAAGTCTGATTTACCGGATGTCAGTTCGCCACCAAGGGGGAAATAACCTCGCCATGCAATACCTGCCAAAGCCATGCGGATTTTAAGTTTAGTTTCCAAATCCTGGGCGAAAAACTGGCGGCTGAGTTCTTCGAGTCGCTGCTGCAAATTTTCGTCCACGCCATGTCCGATAATATAGAAAAACCCCGATTCTTGACACGCTTGTTTAATTTGAGATGCGACGGAATAGAGATTTCCTTTTCCAGAAACCAAGGCGCTGATATCAATAATCGGGACGGATGAAAACCCTTTTTCCACAACTTGCAAGTTTTTCATATTCAGGTTGGTAATAATATATTTTTTTGGCTCCAAACTATTTGTCTCTTTACATTACTAGGACTTACGCAGAAGAGATCCCCCAACCCCCTTAAAAAGTTGGCTCTTTCAGATCCCCCCCTTTTTAAGCTACGGTGTACACACAAGTCCTAAAAACCTAGCTTGTATTAGGCTTGACTCGTTCCCATGCTCTGCATGAGGAATGCATTCATTGAGTCTCTGACTCAATATCTGACTGGAGGCAGCAGCCTCTAATCAACCATTCCTAGCTTTGCATGGGAACGAGAGAACAAGGAGAAATGAGAAATCGAGCTTTTTTCGACTTGTGTGTACACCGTAGCCTTTTTAAGGGGGGTTAGGGGGAATCGAGGTTTAAGGTTTTCAGTGCGTAAGTCCTAATTACTAATCTTCAACAAGTTATCAGCCAACTATCGTAAAAAAGGATTATCGGCGTTACTGCATCAGAGGAAGAGAAGATTTAAACGTATAGGCGCTTCGCCTTCCCGCAGTGTAGGAACGCGGAGTAAAATTACAGATGGGATTAAAATCGCTGACCTGTAGTAACTTCAAATCTAACTTCTCCTTGGTCGCTAATTCCTAAGTCGCCTCGAATCAGCCCAAAGGATGACTTGAATCGCAATCCTAAGCCATAACCAAAGCCACTTCCAGGTTTGTCTCGCAGTACTCCTGGTTCTCCTAACACGGTGTCGCTAGACCCGAAATCTGAGGCGAAGTCAGTAAAGAAAACTCCTCCGATTGACTGAAAAATGGGGAAACGATATTCCACGGAAGCTAAACCATAACTTCGACCACTGGCAACTTTACCATAACCGTAACCTCTGACAGAATTTAGCCCACCAATATTAAAAGCATCAGCTGGTGGAAAGTCTCCAATAATCGTGCCAATTTGGAAATTAATCGCCAACATTTCAGGATTGTCGGTTGGTCTACCATTACCTATCCAACTGACTGGTAAATACTGAATATAGTCTCCCTGTAGGCGGTTGCTGGAAATATTACCCAGTCCAATGGGAATCGCTTGTTCTGTGCTGAAGGTGAGGATTGATCCTTGAGTCGGATTCTCTCGGCGATCGCGTTGATCTCTGGATATTGCAAATGATACTGTAAATAGGTCATCAATGCCAGTACCGCTGACAGATAGAGGACTCCCTAATCTATCCACCTGTGCAACGTTATATTCTTGATCGCGTAGGCTAATCCTGGTATAGTTAAGAGCTACAGATGTATCCCAGTCATCAAAAGCTCCTAAAAGTCCCACAGAACCACCAAACCTTCCCTCCCGCACTTTGTCGCCGTTAGACAATCTGATATCTTCGTTGAAGGTTCCCGATATATTTCGACTACGAAAACCTCTAATGCTATAGCCTAAGCGGTTTGGTTCTTCAGGACGATAACGACTAATGAATTGACCATTAAACTGGACATCTTTAGTGCTAAACTGCACAGTTGTATCTAATTTATCGTTAAGACCGCTGATATTTGCATCTTTATAACCCACCCGACCGTATAGCCCAACATCATCGTTATCTCCGCCTCCTAAGATGAGAGAAGGGAAGTGACGCTCTTTGATTTCATAGATAATATTAACGCCGGAGGTATCTTCTTCAGGGTAAACATTGACTTGATTAAATGACTCTAATCTCCTCAATCGTTGCAAGTCTGCTTCAAGTAAATCTTTACGAAATATCTGACCAGGTTTGAGTCTCAGCAGACCCATGATAAAATCTTTTTGAGTCCGCCCTTTAATCGGCTGACCTTTGTCATCGAGCAACTTACCTTTTTCATTAATAAAACGAATCTGGATATCTTTGACAACTTTTTTGGAAAATTCCAGCGCCTGGGTATCTACTGAACTGGCTCGGACATAATCACCATATTTGGCATACCCTCCCTCTATCTGGATCGTAGCTTTCGGTGTCACAATACCACTAGCCCCATCCTGAGTAGAAGATTGCAAGTCTGCAAGGGCTTCCAGATTTTGCGTACCCACTAACATTACTGCGATCGCAACTACAGTTATTTGAACTAGCATATTGAAAATCCGTTAGTCTTATTAAGCTTACGACATAGAAGTTGCTTTGGAGCCAGGAGAAGGCATAGTCTAGGAAATAGAACCTCTTCCCGAAAATTATGACCGATAAATACTCAGATTTTAAGCTCTTGTTTGGCTTTTTTATAGATAATTACAGTGGAGAATTATTTAGTAAATCCACTTACATATAAAAAGCCGTGAGAGAAAAACCTAGAGAAATGCGTATATGGGCGATGTTGTGTCATTTCTCGGCTTTATTAGGGTGGATATTATTGTTTTTTTTAGTATTTCTTGGTATTCCTTTATATTTACCCCTAAATCTTCTGGCTCCACTGATGATTTGGCGCTTTAAAAAAGCACAATATCCCTGGATTGATTTCCAAGGAAAGGAATCATTAAATTTTCAAATTACTTGGACATTATATACCTTGATTGTCATGGCAATCTCATTACTTTTTGTATTAACTAGTTTTAGCTTGGCATTAGCTACTAATAGTTCATTTAATGAAGTAAAAATAACTCTAGATAGTTTACTGATTGTGTTCATGTCCTTAATTTTATTAATCCTAATAGTCCAATCATTTGTAGTAACTTTTGCTGCTATCAAAGCTTACAATGGCGAGCATTATCGTTACCCTTTGACAATTAGATTTCTGCGATAAAAAATTATTAAGCCTCTATTGGTTAAAACTTATTATTTTTAATAAAGACTAAAAATATTTTGAGAAAATTAGGTAATCAGAAAAATTATTCGCTAGCAAGTTTGATCCGAAGAAAGAATCGGGTATATTAGATATGATAGATAAAATGATATTTTTAAGTAAATAGTAACTTGTATAAGTATGGGAGCAAATGATGATATGATTGGGGTTGCGATCGCCGGCACTGGATTTGGTCAAAAAGTCCACATCCCTGGATTCCAAGCACATCCTCAAACTGAGGTAGTTGCTGTTTATCACCGAGATATAAATAAAGCCAAAGCCATAGCAGAATCTCATAATATCCCCCACGCTTCCGACTCACTCGCGGATATTGTGGCATTACCAGCAGTGCAAGCAGTCAGCATTTCTACGCCGCCATTTTTGCACTATGAAATGGCAAAAACTGTATTGCAAGCTGGGAAACATTTATTACTAGAGAAACCGACAACTTTAAATGCAGTTGAAGCTAAAGAACTTTATCAGTTAGCTAAAGCAAAAGGCGTGATTGCAACTGTAGATTTTGAATTTCGCTTTGTACCAGCATGGCAGTTATTTGCTGAATTATTGTCAGAAGACTATGTGGGTAAGTTGCGCTTAATTAAAATTGATTGGTTAGGTTCTTCTCGTGCTGATACTTCACGCCCTTGGAATTGGTATTCTGACAAGGATAAAGGAGGCGGTGCATTGGGTTCTTTGGGTTCCCACGCCTTCGATTATATTCACTGGTTATTCGGGCCAGTTCGTAGATTAAACGCCCATTTGACTACTGCTATTCCCACACGAATTGACCCTGTTAGTGGGGAATCTAAGCCAGTGGATACAGATGACAACTGTATATTAACCCTGGAATTAGCGGATGGCACACCTTGCCAACTTTCTATCAGTGCGGTTGTTCATGCAGCAAGAACCCATTGGGTAGAAGTATATGGCGATCGCGGTACATTAATAGTGGGCAGTGAAAATCAAAAAGATTATATACATGGTTTTCGTGTTTGGGGTTCCCAGCCAGGTAAACCTTTAACGGAAATAGAAATACCGAATCGGTTAATTTTTCCCAAAAATTATGCTGATGGGCGCATTTGTGCATTTATCCGCGTAGTAGACCAATGGCTGCAAGGAATTGAGCGCAATCAGGAAATTATACCATCGCTGCGAGAAGGAATTTATTCTCAGTTGTTGATGGATTTATCCCATGAATCTCATACAAAAGCAACTTGGGTAGATGTACCTAGCTTGTCAGGATTTCTTAGCAACTAAGGAAATGAGCAAAACTCCCCGCATTCATATCCCGCCGGAAGTAAAGAAATATGTTTTTCAACGTGACAAATACCAATGCCAAAGCTGCGGTAAAATCACTGGAGAAACTAACCTCACCATTGACCATATCATTCCCCTCGCCCGTGGCGGTCAAAACGATATCAGCAATCTCCAAACCCTCTGCTTCTCCTGCAATCAGCAGAAAACAGACAACATTGATCCCCGTTTCCGACGCCATTTTGATTTATAACGGTTCAAACCTCGTTCCTAGTCGGAGACTAGGAATGCTCTCTAGAGGCTCCGCCTCCCTTACTCGCGGCAGCAGCCCAATGAGGAGCATTTCCAGCCAGAGGCTGAAAACGAGGTTTTTTAGCTGAAGTGGACACCAATGCACGGCTGTGCCCCTCTACATCTATCCCAACTGATTTGAGATCATGCTGACATCAACGGCTAACTTTTTGCCCAACTTGAGCAACTGAAGACACTGATTATCTCCTTCATTTCCAATGCTAGTAATACACACGGGCGCTATCTGACTTTGCAGACAACTAAAATATAGTTCTTGCGATCGCTGTAGGGAAATGTCAATATTTAGTTGATCCCCGACATCAATCAATCGTTCCAATAGTTTGATATCTGCATTAAAACTACCATTGGCATCGTGCAACAATTGCCAGAGCGATCGCGCAATTAACTGTTCTAACATCTGCTTACCGTCGGGAATATTCAGCCGACAACGCAGATGTTTTGCTTCAGTAGCGATCGCCTCTAATTCTAATATGTGATTCCAACTCTTTTGGGGATCAGCGATATCTTGCTCAAGCGATCGCAATGTCATCAGACAGCGATGCCCTAAAGCAATATCTGCTGCAACCTGCAATTCTTGCGGTACTGCTATTTCATCTCGATGAAACGCCATTAACACCCCATAATTATCACGGTAGGCTTGGGTATACAACTGTCCTAAACGTGTCAGCGTTTCCTCACTAAGCAGCCGCATAATCCGGTGGCGTTCTTCAGCAAATAGATTCTGTAAGCTGAAAGCTTCTTCACCAAATAGCTGTGTCATCACCAAGATAGTATGAGCCGCACTAGCTTGTTGTAGTGCCCCAAACAGCTTTTCTTTTAATTGGCTGTAGTTACGCCGCCCAGTAAATTGTTGAATACAGCAGTGGAAATCCCAGCCTCCTAAATGCAGAACAGCAAATACCAAATGCTCACTTTCCCAAGTAATCTCTGATACCAGCTTTAAATTTCCCACAGCCAGAGTTAGCGATCCCATGCGTTGCAGTTGGTAATCTAGCTCATTGGCAGCGTAGCAATAAACCTTTTTGTGGTAACGCTGAGACTGTTTATCAGCAGCATCTTTTGTAGGCAAAGAATTGCGTGTCTCTGCTGGTTTCTGATTGGTAAACAGGGAAGTAATGGCGTAATGGGCTGCTACTTGCTTGAAACCAAGTTGGGCAGTTAACACGAGTTGCCGATAAATTTCGCCACCGTGTTTAAACTGATCCACATTACTGGGGGCTAAACTAAGACGTTTGACAAAGCCTTTTTCTAACTGCACACCTGCCACATCCCCTGCCAATTCCAAAGCCCGGGCGGCGTAGCGCAGAATTTGTGTCCCCTCTGGACGGGAAATTTCTTCAAAAAACCAACCGCAACTAGTGAACATCAATAAAGCGTGACGCTGCATTTCCAATAGGCGTAGAGCGTCTACTTGTTCGGCTGCTGTTAGTTTGTGGGTTTGATGACGGGAGAGAAAACGGTTAACATTGCTAGCAGAGCGATCGCGCATCACTTGGATATATTCATCTCGTGCTAGCCAGGGATCACGAAATAACTGCCTGCCATGTTCCTCATACACATCAGTTAGCTGATCCCGCAGCCAATTTAGGGCATCCCGCAAGGGACGACGCCATTTCTGATGCCAAACACCGCCCTCTCCACCGCAACCACAATCATCTTCCCATCTGCCGACACCGTGGGCGCAACTCCAGGCCGTGACTGACTTCAATTCCACTTCCCAACTGGGAGAATTTAAGCTCAGGTAGTGGGCGAAGTTCGTCACCGTCCAACCTTGTTGGGGAAACTCTTTGGTAAAGGCGTAGGCTAAAGTTTTCTCAGTTCCCTTCTTATGATGTCCGAAGGTTTCCCCATCTGTCGCCACAGAGATTAACTGTGTTGGCCGATGATCCCCACGCACGGCTGAACCGATACGTCCAGCAAAGCGAGTCGAACTATAAACGACATCACTAAAACCCATATCCCGCGATATCGGGCCATCGTAAAAGAAGATATCAATGTAGGGTTTGTCATTTGTTTCGTTGGACTCTTGACTATCTTTCAAATAACAACGATAGGGACGGGTGGAATCAATCTGACTACCACCAACTTCGATCCATTCAGGATGGGGATGATCTTGAGTGGGGAGGGGACGGCAACGCAGCGCCTGAGATGGTGCAAGGATAATGAAACGAATACCCTCAGCCACAAGAGCTTCTAGGGTAGCGTAGTCTACAGCAGTTTCTGCTAGCCACATACCTTCGGGATCGCGTCCAAAGCGGGAGCTGAAGTCTTCTTTACCCCAGCGAATTTGGGTATGTTTGTCGCGTTCATTCGCCAGAGGCATAATGATGTGATTGTATACTTGCGCGATCGCATTGCCGTGACCATGCAAGCGATCGCTACTCTTTGCATCCGCCTCTAAAATTCGCTGATAAACCTCCACATCGTAGCGTTCTAGCCACGACATCAGCGTTGGCCCAATATTAAAACTAAAATACTCATAATTATTGACGATCTTCACCACTTCGCCTTGGTCATTTAAGACTCTGGCAAAGGCATTCGGGCGATAGCATTCCCAATGAATCCGCTCATTCCAATCATGGAAAGGTGCAGCGCTCGGTTGGCGTTCAATTGCGTCCAGATAAGGGTTTTCCCTTGGTGGCTGGTAAAAATGACCATGCACCGTCACATAAACACCATTAGCCTTTCTCAGGGGATCGGTTTCTTTGGTGTTATTGGGATCTGAATGTAATGTTAACGTTGAGCCACTAGCTGGCATTTGGTCAGCAGAAGTCATGTATATTTATCCAAAACAAAAAACTTGCAGTTGCACCGAAAAGTTTGTGCATAAACCTTTCTCCAATAGTTTTCACACAAAATCCGGTATAAACAACAACTATGGAATCTAACCAAATTTTTGACAAAGCTGTTTTATTGTAGTGGGAAATCTGCGTTATCGCACAGCCTTTTCCCTGAAGGCTCAAAGTAATTAGCCATTGAATAAGACTCAGTTAGGGGTTTTCTTTTCTTCAGCGCCAATCAAAATTTTAATTGTCTTTTAATTAATTAAACCCCATTTCTGGTGTAGAATTTTGGATCAAATTCATACTTTTGCAACAAAAGATTACAATATCTCATTATATCGCAATCTTATTTTACACAACATCGGCAGCAGTGAACTGAAAACAGTACAATCTCTGAATTGGTCTACAGAGGGTTGAGAGTATCCTATGGGAGTAGTGAGTGCTGAGTGCTGAGTGCTGAGTAAGTAAAAAAGAAGATACAGCGTTTTTCAGGTAAATGAAGTACACATCAACTTAACGTAAAAGCCTGCCTAGAACCAGCTTTTAGATTGTCTCGTTCCCAGTCTCCGACTGGGAATGCCGTTCTAGAGGCTCCGCCTCCCTTGCTGGCGGCAGAGCCGCCAAGAGGCGCATTTCCAGCCAGAGGCTGGAAACGAGGTTTTAAAAGGGTTTGCGCTTAAGTTGACACCAATGAGCAGTGCTGTGCCCTTGAAATCATCTGTACCTCACCAAGTTGCAATCTGCTGTAAATAGCTAAATATGAATTAAGTTAAAGTTCGTAGTTGGCGCTAAAAAGTTAATTATGCTTATTGACTTCACACCATTTCTTTGTTCTTCACTCAGGACGGGCTAAACCATAGCTACCGCTAACAGCACTCATTACTCCTCACTCCGATCAGATACCTTCAACCTAAGACAACAAATGTCAACTAAAAACATTATTCTTCTGGTTTTATTACTATTTATCCCGGTTTCGCTAGCAGCCCACTTTCTGGAGTGGGGAGAATTGATAGTTTTCATTACATCTGGATTAGCAATTCTGCCCTTAGCAGCTTGGATGGGTACAGCCACAGAAGAAATTGCTGTCGTAGTCGGGCCATCATTGGGGGGCTTGTTAAACGCCACCTTTGGCAATGCTACAGAACTAATCATCGCCCTAATAGCCCTGAACGCTGGATTAATAGATGTCGTCAAAGCTAGTATCACGGGATCGATTATTAGCAACTTACTACTGGTGATGGGTTTTTCCATGCTTTTGGGAGGACTGCGCTACAAAGAACAGACATTTCAGCCAATTGTGGCGCGGGTGAATGCTGCTTCGATGAATTTGGCGGTGATTGCCATTTTGATGCCAACGGCGATGAATTACACTTCTCAAGGAATTAACGAAGAAACACTGCAAAATCTTTCTATTGCTGTTGCTGTAGTGTTAATTCTGGTTTATGCCCTAACGCTGCTATTTTCGATGAAAACCCACTCTTATCTATATGATGTGGGTTTAGCGGAGGCAGAAGCAGAAGCAGAGGAAATATCTCATGCTAAACCAAATATGGTGTTATGGGTTGGCGTGTTGCTAGTGTGTACCTTGCTAGTGGCAATTGAGTCAGAAATGCTAGTTGATTCTCTGGAGGTGGCCACATCTCAGCTAGGTTTGACGGCGTTGTTTACAGGGGTGATTTTGGTTCCCATCGTCGGTAACGCGGCTGAACACGCCACAGCAGTCACTGTGGCGATGAAAGATAAGATGGATCTTTCCCTTTCTGTGGCTGTGGGATCAAGTATGCAGATTGCCCTATTTGTCGCGCCCGTGTTAGTTATAGCAGGGCGGATATTGGGTAAACCAATGGATTTGGATTTCAAACCTTTTGAATTAGTAGCTGTGGTTGTGTCAGTGTTGATTGCAAACAGTATTAGTTCCGATGGTAGATCCAATTGGCTGGAAGGCACTTTATTATTAGCTGCCTATACAGTGTTGGGGTTCGCCTTCTACTTCCATCCAGTTATGGAAGCTGTGGGGTAGTTAGCTAGTAGTGCGATCGCCGAATAGCCCGTCGTAGACATCGCTCTTGATTATGGATCAATACGCTTGGGTTAAGGCTAAAAACTAAAACTGGCGTAGGTTGGGGAGCCAGTGCGTTGCGGGGGTTCCAAGAGTTGTAGACAACTGGCGTTTGAGGAACGAAACCCAACATTATCAAGGCTTTGTTGGGTTGAGCGTAAGCGTTACCCAACCTACTATTCTTCTTAACCCAAGCGTATTGGATTATGAGTGATGATCGAGCTAATTTTAGATTTTAGATTATTTTGGTTCATACCAGACTGACATCCCGCTACACGCTTTCAACCCTTCTGGGTGACACAAATCCAAAATTTAAAATCCAAAATCTGTTGATTACACCCTTTTGCCTGGGACAGGAGAAAATAAAGACATATAAGAGCGATCGCCTGTATGAGCTACTGCCTTAATCCCCATTGTCCCAAGCCTGAAAATCCTCATGATGTCAAGTTTTGCCGGACTTGTGGTTCTAAGTTACTCCTCAAAGAACGTTACCGTGCTATCAAACCAATCGGACAAGGTGGTTTTGGCAAAACCTTCTTAGCTGTGGATGAGGATAAACCCTCAAAACCACGTTGCGTAATTAAGCAATTTTATCCCCAAGCCCAAGGTACTAACACTCTTGCAAAGGCCGTAGAATTATTTAACCAAGAAGCGGTGCAGTTAGATGAATTGGGCAAACATCCCCAAATTCCCGAACTACTGGCATATTTTACCCAAGAAGATCGGCAGTATCTTGTACAAGAATTTATCGACGGGCAAAACTTAGCCCAGGAATTGGCACATAGAGGTGCTTTTAATGAAACGCAAATCTGGCAATTACTAAATGATTTATTATCAGTATTGCAATATTGCCACGCCAGACAGATAATTCACCGCGATATTAAGCCAGAAAATATTATTTTACGCCAGAGCGATCGCAAACTAGTCTTAGTAGATTTTGGTGCGGCTAAATCTGCCATTGGTAACGCCTTAAATCAAACTGGTACAAGTATTGGTAGTCCAGAATATGTTGCACCTGAACAAATGCGAGGTAGGGCTGTTTTCGCTAGCGATATTTACAGTTTGGGTGCTACTTGTATTAATTTATTAACTGTGCGATCGCCCTTCGATTCCTATGATACCAACAACGGTACATGGGTTTGGCAGCAATACTTGAAAACTCCCGTCAGTAATCAGTTGAGTCGCATTCTCAACAAGATGTTAGAAAGTATTCCAATTCGCCGTTATCAAACAGTAGATCAAGTTCTCAAAGACTTAAATCACCAGCCGCAAGTAGCAGCCACGCCAGCGATATCAGCAAAACCAGTTCCTCAACCCCCGCCTATTATTACACCTCCTTTTGTATCGAAATCTCCTAGTCAAATTGAGCAAGAATTAGAGGAAATGAAAACCCAATTTTTGGGTGGCAACAAACCTCAAGCAAATAAAATACAACCACCAAACCCCACATCTCAGCCTTCTAATAAAAGCAAAATAGATGAAGAATTAGAAGAATTAAAAGCCAAATATCTTGGTAATAATAACCCCTAATACCATTTCAGATCCCAAAGACGCGATAAATCGCCGTCTTTACAATAATCAGTCCTTCGTCCTGACGGCGATTTATCGCGTCTCTTGCCTTAACCGAACAGTAGAATTACTATTATCCTCCTCTCTTCCTCTGCGTTCTCTGCGCCTCTGCGGTTCGTTAAAAAAAGTGGCTCTGAAACTCAGAGCCACTTCTAAATCTGTATTTTGAAACTGACTAACCTTTCACAATATCCTGATACAGATATGCAAAAGCTTACTTCTTGGCTTCAGCAATGGGTACCCATTCAGTGTGGAAACTTCCGGGCTTATCAAGACGCAGGTAAGTATGTGCGCCGAAGTAGTCGCGTTGTGCTTGAGTTAGATTTTGAGGCAAGCGATCGCGGCGATAGCTGTCAAAATAATCCAAGGATGCGCTAAATGCGGGTACTGGAATTCCCAGTGTTGCAGCTGTCGCAATCACTTCCCGCCAAGCAGTCTGTCTGTCGAGAATTGTCTGCTTAAATTCGGGAGCTAACAGCAAGTTAGGCAAAGCTGGATTTTCGCTAAAAGCCTTCTTAATCTTATTCAAAAAGCGAGCGCGAATAATACAACCACCTTTCCAAATCCGCGCCATTTCGCCCAGATCCAAATTCCAGTTATATGTTTTTGAAGCTGTGGATAGCAGCGCCATCCCTTGAGCATAAGAACAGATTTTTGAGCAATAGAGAGCATCACGGACTTTATTGATAAAGTCCTTAGTTTGCCCGTCATACTTGCCACTGGGGCCTGTGAGGACTTTAGATGCTGCGACCCGCTCCTCTTTAATCGAAGATATAATTCGGGCATTAACTGCTGCTGTAATTGTGGGAATAGCAACTCCCAATTCCAATGCAGTTTGCACAGTCCAGCGTCCAGTTCCCTTTTGACCTGCTGCGTCAACAATCAAATCCACCAGGGGTCGATTTGTTTCTGGGTCAATATATGGGAAGATATTCTTCGTAATCTCAATCAAAAATGAATCGAGTTCGTCGGTGGTGTTCCATTCAGCAAACACGTCATGTAGCTGACTGGGGTTTAATCCAGCGACATTTTTCAGCAAGTCGTAGGCTTCAGCAATTAGCTGCATATCGCCATACTCAATGCCGTTGTGTACCATTTTGACATAGTGACCAGAACCACCAGGGCCAATGTAGGTTACACAAGGGCCATCATCGACTTGGGCAGCAATTTTGTTGAAAATTGGCGATAGAAACTCGTAAGAGCTTGTTGTACCTCCAGGCATCAGAGATGGGCCATTCAGCGCCCCTTCTTCACCGCCACTGACACCCATACCAAGATACCGAAGCCCAGCCGGTTCTAATTCCTGAGTGCGTCGTTCCGTATCTTCAAACCAAGAGTTGCCACCGTCGATAATGATATCGCCTTCGTCTAACAAGGGTTTGAGTTGAGCAATCACCGCATCCACTGGCTTACCAGCTTGCACCATTACTAGGATTTTGCGGGGACGTTCCAATAAGGCGACGAATTCTTCCAGAGTAAAGGCGGCTTTGACGTTCCTTCCTGGCGCACGCTGCGCCATAAACGCATCCGTTTTTTCTCGGGAGCGGTTGTAAACTGCAATTGGGAAGCCATTGCGCTCCACGTTGAGAGCGATGTTCTCACCCATAACGGCTAATCCAATCACACCAAAGCTTTGTAGTGTCATAAAAAATTTCTGGCTAACTCTTGCAGATCCTTTTACTTTAAGGGTAGTCCGAGATTTTCCCTTCTCTCCTAAAGAAGACCTTAAGAGTTGATATAAATGACAAAAATCCACAACTAACATGGATAATTAATTTTAATTTGTATCTAAATCAACAATTGACTTGCAAAACTTGCAAAATTTAAATAGTCAAAGGACGCAGTAAGGAGTAACCAAATAATGCTGGCATATGTCCTAGCTTTGGTGGTCGGTCTTGGTAGTTTAGCCATTTATATAGCAGCTTTCTTTTTCCCCGAAATCCACCGCAAGAATGACTTTATCTGGAGTGGCGTAGGACTGTTCTACGCCTTAGTCTTATGGGTATTTGCACCACGCATTACTGGGGGTTTGCTGCTGGGTCATGTGGCTAGTGTGGCTCTTTTGGTCTGGTTTGGCTGGCAAACTCTATCATTACGTCGCCAACTGACCCCACAGGCACAACAAACCCAAGTACCCAGTCCTGAGACGGTGAAAACTGGCATTCAAGAACAGGTGAATAAGCTGTCCCTTCAGGAACGCCTGGGCCAGTTGCAAAAAGGTCTTGGTAGCACCTTCGGTGGCGTGAAAGGCAAAGTGCAACAGACTGTGAGTAAAAAACCACCCACAACCCCCAAACCTGAAGATATTACCTCTGTACTGGCAGAGAAACCTGCTATTGAGATTATCGATAAAACTATTGTCATACCAGAACAACCAGTAGAGGAGACAGTTACTACTGACACCGAAGCAAAAACCGAGAGTGTACCGGAAGCGATTCCACCACATCCCCCATCTCCTGAATTGGTGGAAGCAGCGCAAGCAGATTTTGAAATTGAGGAAAAACAACCGATTCCCGTAGAAGAAATTGCGCCGGATGCGGTACTCGCTCCCCCAGCGGAAACGCCACCGGAAGCAATACCGCCAAATCAGGCTAGTTGAATGCAGTGAAACCCAACGTTAACCTAAGAGGATGTTTGAAAAGTCTAAATTAATACCAGCCCCGGCGATTAGAAATCGCGGCTACACAGACTAAACCCACCTCCGTGGGTTTAAGATCCTTGATTTTGTGTTAGTCAGCACCAGACGACTTTGCTTGTCTAGTAGCGAATTATATTCGCCCAAAACTTTTAAAACATCCTCTAATAAGCTGTTGCGTATTTAATTTGTATATGCGACGCGGGCAAGATGCCAGCACTACAGTAATTTTACGTTTTCGTGTTATACAATTTAGCTGCACATCAGCTTATAATGTTGGGTTTCACTATTTCCATCAGGCTATTTTAGGGCTAATTTCAAACGCTAATTCAGAACGATAGAAGCACACATCAAACGCTAAAAAGAAATTCATATGTCCTAAAATCAATGGAGCATTTCTATCTCTTGTCCAAGCAAAAACTAGCTCCACTGTCGGAAATTGCTCAACATTTGCCATCAACACCAATGCCCTCGCCTCAAAACTAGCCAAATATACCACCCAATGGAACGGAGAGCCTTTGACGTTCCCAAACTGCTCCCAGCCTTAACCCGATTTCGTAGGGCAATACGTTGACACTAGAACCAGTATCTAGTAAGCCTGATACACTTACAGAACGATTCTGATAAGTGAGAATTAGCGGTAGATAAGGCAGGGTACTTAATGCACCGAGTTCTGGATTTACCTCAGTAAATGCAAGTCTAACTTTATCAACCATGTGTTGCGGTTTTTTCTTCTGCTAGTGCCTTCGCTAAAACAGCAGCAGCTTCAAAAGAATCATATAAGCCAAGACTTGCTACTTTGCCCTGAGCATCCAATGGGACTAAACTTGATTCCTTCAACAACTCGGTTTCCAGAAAATGTATTAGTAAGAGTTTATCAGTGTGGGATAATTCTTTAAGCAGTGGTATGAGTTCGGTCAGAAGCATAAGTTAAGGCTTTAATGAATTTACATAAATTTTAGAGCATAGTTTAGGGGACGCTCTTAACTAACTTCTAAGCACCTCAAATAACTACCAAGATCGAAAAGGTTAAGCCTGAAGAGGATTCGATATAATTGTTTACTTGATTGCCCCGCAATCAAGTAAACAATTATATCCAGTTCGGAAATTACTGCACAAAAGCAAACAATAGTTTTATGATTAGTGTATCAGCTTGATGTTTGGCAAGTCGAAGCGGGGGCTAAAACCCTGGGGGATCTGCCAAAATCGCCAGAACCTTGACAAAAAAAGGCGGAATACAATTATGAATGTTTGGAATTTGACTAAAGGTTTAGGAGTCGTAATCGTTGGCGCAATAGCTTTCTCTGGAAACTCTGCTATTGCCAAAATCAATCAGGGTGTGACTCTAGAGAATAATCTGAATGCACCTACCTTAAACACCGCGATTAAAAAGCACAATACATTAGGAGACGATGCGCTGAAAATTAATTACAGCATCAAACAAACTCAATTTCAAAATAGAAATGCTGTAGATAAGAAAAAAACTTTGGTAGCATGGTGCGTTCCACATTGTATTTAAGCCTTAGCGTTTTTTATTTCATCCTAATAAAAAAGCTGCCTAAATCACAGCCAGCTTTTTTATTAGGTTGGATTAGGTGCGATGCCTGCGGCGGTAAACTACGCACTTATTCACTCATCAAATTTAATAGGCTTGCCATTGAAGTGACCGTAGATAATTTCCGGTCTGAGCCACCCAGGTAAACTAAGAGCGATCGCTCTACCCTCTGACTAAACGCAACTATTTCATTATGTAAAATGGCTGTATGAGTACAACCATCCAATCATCACCAGGAACCTCATCAAGCTGTTTATAAAACCTGATTTCGTCTGCTTCTGTCCAAGCCTCCACTATTTCTAAATTGTTGTGATAGAAAGCGTGTGCGACTTATCCTAAATTTAGCTCATTCTTGATTATATAAACCCATGCGTGAATTTGCTCTCTATAAGGTTTCCATCAACAAAGTCCCCAGGTTATCCGGGGACGTAAGACTAAATTTGACTAAATCGCACTCACGGGGACTGAAACGATGCAGGACAGAGAATTCACACTCAGCTTACCTTGGCCTTTTTGAATAAAAAGCCGGAAAACTTAGGTTGTCCAAGGTTTTTCCGCAATGCCTCCATATAAATGTAAAATACTGGAGTCAGATAGAGAGTCAATATCTGAGAGAACAACAATCCACCAACGATCGCAATCCCCAAAGGACGACGCGCTTCTGAACCTACCCCCGTCCCCAAAGCAATGGGCAATGTCCCAATTAAAGCTGCCATCGTCGTCATCATAATTGGGCGGAAGCGAGTCAAGCAAGCGGCATAGATGGCATCAAAGGAATTTTTCCCTTCCTTTCGCTGTGCTTCAATGGCAAAGTCCACCAGCATGATCCCGTTTTTCTTGACGATGCCTACTAACAAAATAATGCCGATGAAAGAGTAAAGATTTAAATCAACCTGGAAAATCAGCAGCGTCAATAATGCGCCAAAACCTGCCGAAGGTAGACCGGAAAGAATGGTGATCGGGTGAATGAAATCCTCATAAAGGATACCGAGAATCAGATAGATTACTACAATAGACACCAACAACAGCGCCCCTAAATCGTTGAAGGACTGTTGAAAAGTCTGGGCTGAACCCTGAAAACTGGGGGTAATTGTTGAGGGTAGCAACTCACTGGCTACTTGCTTGATGGCATCTGTAGCTTGACTTAGAGACGTTCCTGGGAGGGTGTCAAAGGAGATAGTGGAAGAGGGGAGTTGAGCAACGTGAGCAACGGTGAGGGGACCGACATTCTGAGTGATATTAGCGATCGCACTCAGGGGAACCAGTTTTCCAGTACTCGATTGCACATAAAGCATGGACAGGGCGCTAGGATCTCGCTGAAACTCTGGTTTAACTTCTAAGATTACATAAAATTGGTCATTTGGGGTATAGATAGTAGAAACTTGGCTGGAACCATAAGCGGCGCTGAGGGTTTGTTCAACTTGTTGGGCGGTAATCCCCAGAGTTGCGGCTTTGTTATGGTCAATTTGGACTTGGATTTGAGGAGTGCTGAGTTGTAAATCGCTATCAACGTTCTGGAGTCCTGGTAGGGTTTTGACTTTATCTACAAGTTTCGGAACGTATTGGCGCAAGTCTTGCAAATTCAAGCTCTGCAACGTGAACTGATAAGTAGAATTAGTTTGTTGTCCACCGATGGGAATAGCTGGCGGAGAGCGGAGGAATGTCTTAATCCCAGTTGTCCGTCGCAACTTCGGGGTTAATTCTTGAATGATTTGGTCAGCATTCAGTTGACGTTGAGAACGTGGTTTTAGCCGAATCGTAATTCGCCCGCCGTTGACTGAACCGTTGGGGCCACTTGCACCTACAATCGAATCAACTGCTTCAATGTTAGGGTCTTTACGAATAATATCAACAACCGTTTGCTGGTGACGCAGCATATCATCAAAAGAAATATCTTGGGCGGCTTTGGTGTTCGCCATTAATTGTCCGGTGTCTTCGGTAGGAATAAATCCTTTAGGAACGATGACGAACAGATAGACGGTCATTAGCAGCAGAATGCCAGAACCAATCAGCGTCATCAGGCGGTATTTTAAAACAGGCTTGAGCGTCCAATCATATCCCCGCAGTAGAAAATCAAATCCCCCTTCTAAGACTCGATAAAGCCGATTTGGTTTTTGGTGATGGGATGAACTTAAGAAACGACTGCACAACATGGGGGTGAGACTGAGGGAAACAAAACCTGAAACCAAAATTGCCACTGCGATCGTTACGGCAAATTCATGAAATAATTTACCGATTATTCCACTCATAAACATGATCGGGATGAACACCGCCACCAGGGAAAGGGTCATTGACAAAATTGTAAAACTGATTTCCCTCGATCCCTTCAATGCTGCGTCTAGGGGAGATTCGCCCATTTCCCGATAACGGACGACATTTTCCAACACCACGATCGCATCATCCACGACAAAGCCCACGGAGAGAGTCAACGCCATGAGTGAGATGTTGTCTAGGGAGAAGCCCGACAAATACATCACGGCAAAAGTCCCAATGATCGCTACAGGTAGCGCCAAACTGGGAATCAGCGTGGCAGTGATGTCACGCAAGAATAAGAAAATCACCAAGATAACTAGACAAACCGAGAGAACCAAGGTAAACTTTACATCGTTGACAGAGGCTCGGATGGTTTGGGAGCGATCGTACATAATCCCCATCTCAATGGATTTGGGAACTTGTTCGCGGAGTGTAGGTAAAAGTTCCTGGATGGCATCAACGATATTTACCGTATTAGCACCCGGCTGTGGCTGCACAGCGAGAACAACAGAATGGCGGTTTGTTACCTTGCGATCGCTATACAAATTCGAGACTTTGACGTTTTGTGCGCTGTCAATCACGTCCCCCAAATCCTGGAGACGCACGGGCGCACCATTCTTGTAAGTGACAATTAGCTGGCGATAGCCGGCAGCATCGGTGAGTTGACCGTTCGCCTGAATCGTATAACTTTTGTAAGTGTCAGAGAGACTACCGGTTGGTAAGTTGACATTTCCCTGTTGAATTGCAGTTTTCACCTGACTTAGACCGATTCCCCTTGATGCTAACTCTCGCGGGTCAAGCTGGACGCGGACTGCATATTGCTGTTGACCAAATACCTGCACCTGAGCAACACCATCAATCATCGAGATTGGCTGACCAACTGTTACCTCTGCATATTCATCTACTGTCGAGATTTGCTGTGTCTCAGAATACATATAGAGAAAGAGAATCGGTGAGACAGATGGGTTAACTTTGCGGTAGCTAGGTGGGCGAGGCATTCCGGCGGGCAGTTGTCCGGCTGCTGCTGAAATGGCTGCTTGCACATCTTTGGCGGCATCTTCCACTCTGCGGCTAAAGTCAAATTGGAGGGATATGTTGGTGCTGCCAGTTGAACTGGTGGAATTAAATGAATTGAGTCCGGCAATTTCAGTAAACTGTCTTTCTAGGGGGGCGGCGACCGAAGATGCCATTGTTTCGGGCGTGGCACCAGGGAGACTAGCAGAGACAGATATAAAAGGATATTCAACGTTAGGTAGCGCACTGATGGGTAATAATACATAACTCATCAGACCGAAGATGAGGATACCGATCATTACCAAAGTGGTCATGACTGGACGACGAATAAAAAGTTCTGAAAGGTTCATGGGTTTTGTTCTCCCAGAAATGTGGTAGCGATGCGATCGCCAAATATAATGTCAACGCGAGTTTGATTAAATGTGTGATAGGTGTAACAAACACTATCTCTGATTTCTAAACATCTCTAACGCCTCCTGAACTGCTTCTTGAACCATTGGATCTGGATCTTTTAAAAGCTGGGATACAAACTCTACAGCCTCAAATGCTTTAATTTTTCCCAAAGCAAACGCCGACCTACTACGAACCCATTTGTTCGGGTGTTGAAGTACTTGAATTAATGCCTCTACTGCTCGAAGTTCTTCGAGTACTAGTACTACAGAAAAGCCGGAATCATGTTTTTCATCTTGTAGCAGATTAAGAAGAGTATTAACTACTTGAGTTTTCAGGCTACTTGCTGGGATTTCTATTTGATAGCTATTGATCATATATAGGTCGTCATGAAGTAGTTGTACGGTTTGCCAAGAGGAATCTTCAGGAAACATTTTCAGAAATCTTTCGATAGCTAAGTCTGTAATTGCTGAGTTGTACTTTCGATATGCAGCAGCATAGTTTTTATCATCTTTCTCTATGTAACCGTTACGGTTTACAAAAAATCCTCCAGTCTCATAAGATTCTGCCAGGGTCAACATCATGGCTGTTAAATTAGTATATCGCAGTGAAATTTCCGCAGTTTCGGAGATATGAATTACAGGGGAAGTTGCTTCTTCCTCATCTGTGGCTACGACTGCCAAAAACTCCATATCTGACATACAAATTGGCAAGACAGGTTTACCTGCGTACTGATACATAAGGGCTATTTCCTCATGTTCCTCTACCCAAGTTTGAGCCTCTTTTACTGCTGAATCTAAACTTAAAAGGAACATATAATCAAATATCCAATCATCTGCACAGTCATATCTGGAGTATCCATTTGACCATTCATAAATTTTCCTAACTTCTTTCGATACTTTAAAAGATAGACTACTCAATACATTATCTATTTCTAATGGACTTAAACCTGATGCCAATGATGCAATCTTTGCTGGATGATTTTTTTTGAACCAGTAATGAATTCGCTCTAATGCATCTTTAATATCTGACATAAGTGTTTAATTCGTAATTCGTAATTGAGAAAATCAGATTTAGTCTCAATACGGTTTAGTTAAGGCTAAAAGTTTTATTTTTTAACGAACCGCCAACGCGCAGCGTCTCCAAGAGTTGGCGCAGAGGACGCAGAGAGAAGAAAGAAATGCTTAAGGGACTGACAACAAATAAATTATCCAATCTTGTGGGGTGGACATCTTGTCCGCCCTTGACTACAGGCGGGCGAGACGCCCACCCCACAAGAAGTAGTTGAGTATTTTTTTATTTGTCATTCCCTAACCCAAGCGTATTGAGATAAAAGACTGATGTTGCTTGTTGAAAATCACGATCGCCCGCCTGAAAATGAGAATACCCGACGGAACTTAACTTGACTGAGCTTTTTCCGCCATGATTCCATATAGATATAGAACACCGGAGTTAAATACAGGGTCAATATCTGAGAAAATATCAGTCCGCCCACAACTGCAATCCCTAGAGGACGGCGGGATTCGGAACCAGCCCCAAATCCGATCGCGATCGGTAAAGTTCCCATTAATGCTGCCATCGTCGTCATCATAATCGGGCGGAAGCGCACTAAACAGGCTTGATAAATCGCTTCAGAGGGCTTTTTCAATTCATTTCGCTGGGCTTCAATGGCAAAATCCACCATCATAATCCCGTTTTTCTTGACGATGCCCACCAACAAAATGATGCCGATGAAGGAGTAAACATTCAGTTCGACATGGAATATAATCAGCGTTAACAATGCGCCAAAACCTGCTGATGGCAAACCGGAAAGAATCGTAATCGGGTGAAGGAAATCCTCATAGAGAACACCCAGGATCAGATAAATTACTAGGATAGCGATCGCTAACAATAAACCCAAACTCGGCAGTGAACTTTGAAATACCTGACTTGCGCCCTGAAAGTTCGTGCTAATGCTGGCAGGAATTACCTGATTAATCAGTTTTTCTATCTCTTCGTTGGCATTTCCCAAGGACACACCGGGAGCGAGGTTAAAGGAAATTGTCGCGGCGTTCATCCGACCGTTATGATTGACCATTAACGGGCTGACTCCCTGAGATAGTTTGGCGAATGTCTTCAGAGGAACTGCCACTCCAGTACTGGAGTTAATGTATAATGTCAACAAAGCATTGATATTCTCCTGATACTGGGGTGCTAATTCCAAAATCACTTGATACTCATTGGTCGCTGCATAGATGGTTGACACTTGGTAGGAACCGTAAGCACTTCTTAAGGTATTTTCGATTTGCTCGGCGGTAATTCCATAAGTTGAGGCTTTATCGCGGTCAATGTCAATTTGGATCTTAGAAGCAAACTGTAAATTGCTGTTCACATCTTGGAGTTCTGTCAAGTTCTTCATCTTGAGAACAAGTTGGGGAACATACTCCTGCAAGGGTTTGACATCTGAACTCTGGAGTGCTAGTTGATAAAGTCCTGTGCTTTGTTGAGCGCCAATCGGTATCGCGGGGGGATTTTGTAAAAATACTTGGATGCCGGGAAGAGTGGCAAGTTTGGTTCGCAAATTTTGCACGATTTCGTCGGCAGTAAGTTGGCGCTGCGATCGCGGTTTTAACCGAATGAACAAACTGCCGGAATTGGCTGCAACTGCTGCCCCACCGCCACTACCACTCGCTCCCGCCCCAATATTAGAGTTGACTGCATCCACGTTTGGATCTTGCCGAATCAGGTTAACAACTGTTTGCTGATGCTGCACAAGATTATCAAAGGATGCATCCTGGGCTGCTTGGGTAATGCCTGTAATTTGTCCGGTATCTTCGCTAGGAATAAAGCCTTTGGGAACTACCACCAACAGCCCAACTGTCACTATTAATAGAAAGCCAGATAAAATCATCGTGGTGCGGTGATATTTTAAGACTTTTTTGAGACTCCAATCGTACAGACCGAGGAAGCGATCGAATACATATTCGGAAGCTTGATATAACCGACTTTGATGGGTATGATCCACCGGACGCAGAAAACGACTGCACAACATTGGAGTCAAACTCAAAGACACAAAACCAGATACGAGAATTGCAACTGCGATCGTTACAGCAAATTCATGAAATAATCGTCCCAAAACTCCACTCATGAATAACATGGGGATGAAGACTGCAACTAAGGAAAGGGTCATCGATAGGATGGTGAAACCAATTTCTCTCGATCCATTCAACGCCGCTTCTAGTGGACGTTCCCCCATTTCTATATGACGGACGATATTTTCTAGCATGACGATCGCATCATCCACTACGAAGCCCACCGAAAGGGTCAACGCCATCAGCGACAGGTTATCTAGTGAGTAGTGCAGCAAATACATCACTGCAAAGGTGCCAATCAGCGAAACGGGTAACGCCAAACTGGGAATCACCGTCGCCGAAAGGTTCCGCAAAAATAGGAAAATTACTAAGATAACTAGAGCGATCGTCAGAATCAACGTAAATCTCACATCATCCACTGAATCTCGAATTGACTGAGACGCATCATAGAGAATACCAATTTCCACGGATGCCGGAATCTGCGATCGCAAATTTGGCAGCAATTTCTTAATGGTGTCTACGACTTCTACCGTATTGGTTCCGGGCTGTCTTTGAATGGTGATAATAATCGCGCGAGTATTGTTGTACCAGCTTGCTAACTTGTCATTTTCTACACTGTCAACAATCCGACCGAGTTGATTCAGATAGATGGGCATTCCATCTTTGTAAGACACAATCAACTGGCGATAAGCAGCCGCATCCTGGAGTTGCCCGTTAGTTTGGACTGTAAAATTCTTGTGATTTCCCGAAAGGCTGCCGGTAGGCAAATCGACGTTACCCTGTTGAATCGCCGTCGCCACCTGATCTAGCCCAATTTGCCGCGTTGCCAATTGCTGCGGATCGAGTTGAATTCGAGCCGCATACTTTTGAGAACCGTAGACAGCTACCTGTGCCACCCCATTGATTGTAGATAGCTTTTGCGCCAGATAAGTCTGGGCATAATTGTCTACTTGGGAAAGGGGCAGAGTCGGAGAGTTGAGATAAAGGTAAAGAATTGGTTGATCGGCGGGGTTAACCTTGCTATAAGTGGGAGGATTGGGTAAATCGGTCGCAATTTGCCCCGATGCTCCCGAAATTGCTGCTTGCACATCCTGCGCCGCGTCATCAATATTCCGACTCAGGTTAAATTGCAGGGTAATTTGAGTCTGTCCCAGAGTGCTAGTTGAGTTGAGGGAATCGAGTCCCGCAATGCTGGAAAATTGCTTCTCTAGGGGACGGGCAACCGATGCGGCCATCGTTTCGGGGCTAGCTCCCGGTCGGGCGGCACTTACCTGGATTGTGGGATAATCCACACTTGGTAAATCGCTGATTGGCAGCAAGCGATAACTCATGAAACCGAAGATCAAAATCGCCGCCATCACCAGAGTCGTCATAATCGGGCGGCGGATAAATGGTTCTGAGAGGTTCATGAATCACCTCCGCCTGACTTAGGGGAATGATTTCTTCTAGACTTCGAGGAATTCCCATCTGTATTTGAATTATTCCCGGCTGTTTTGATGCGGATTTTGCTACCCGAAACCAGATTCGCTTGACCATCGGTGACAATTTTATCGCCTGGTTGCGGTCCTTTCTGAACCACATCTAGCCCATCAATGCTGCTGCTGACTGTAACTGGAACATTTTCCACCGTCATATCTGGCTTAACTACAAACACAAACTGTCCATCGGGGCCATTCTGCACGGCTTGGGAGGGAACAACCGTTGCATTCGGTTGTTCAGTCAGCGTCAGCGTTGCGTTCACAAATTGACCGGGAAACAAGTGTCCTTGAGTGTTGTCAAAGTCGCCAATCAGTTGAATTGTCCCTGTGGTATTATCGACCGTATTATTGACAAATGTCAAAGTACCTGGTAAAGGACGAGCTTGATTATCCGGGAACGTCACATCTACCTTCAGCTTGCCATTCTGCATATACTTTTGTACCTGGGGCAGATTTGTTTCGGGAATAGAAAAAGCAACTTGAATCGGGCGAATTTGGCTGATGGTAACAAGTGGAGTGGTGCTATTAGCTTGCACCACATTGCCCTGAGTCACCAGAATATTGCCAGCGCGACCATCAATCGGGGCATAAATTTTGGCGTAAGATAATTGCACTTTGGTATTATCCAATGCTCCCTGGTCGGAACTGACAACGGCTTGAGCATTAGCGATCGCAGCTTGATCGCCTTTGACAACTGCGCCGGCATTAGTCAGCGCCACTTGATCGCTTTTCAAAACAGCCTGAGTATTAGCGATCGCTTCTCGATCTGCTTGTAGAGTTGCTGTAGCCGATTTGCTGTTAGAAACGTATTGCTGTGCTTGATCTAAACTAATCGCGCCCTTCTTATACAACGCACCATAGCGATCGCTCTGTCCTTGAGCAAAATCTGCTTGGGCTTGATCCTTGGCCAAAGTCGCCTGGGCTTGTCGCACTAAAGCTAAGTCTTTGATTAAAGTCGCCCTGGCTTGGTCTACCTGACCCAAGTCTCTAGTTAATGCAGCTCTTGCTTGTTGTACCGAGGCTTGATCTTTGGCGACAGTACCTTGAGCTTGCTGAATTGCAGCAGCTTGCGATCGGTCATCCAGGGTAAACAAAAGTTGTCCCTTTTTCACATCTTGACCTTTCTTGAAATAAACTCCAATGATTCGTCCACTAGCTTCGGGCGTAATCGAGACTGTAGATCCCGATTGGACATTACCGATCGCCTGCAATTGTATCGGAACCGTTTTTTGTGTCACCATTGCCACAGTTACAGGTGTCACTTGCTCTTTATTACGCCCAGATTTTCCCGTTTTCTCTGTCTTGGCTGCACCCGCATGGATACCAAAAATACCCAGCCCAGCCAGCAACAGTAAGCCTAAAATTACCAAAGTCATCTTTTTTGGCGATCGTCGGAGCTTCGGTTTTACAGTGTTCTCAGTCAAAGTCTCGTTAGCAATTTCATGGTTCATTAGAACCTCCAGTGGATTTTAGTCGGGGTTGAAATCCCCTTATGTAACTCTCTTCTCTACGAGACGCTACGCGAACAATTTTGAATGCGTGAATTTGGAATTGTTATTACTTACTTAACTGCTGATGTAGAAGGTTGAGAGCTTTTTTTTCTATCTGCCGGACTCGTTCCCGACTAATACCCATACGCCGACTAATCTGTTCGAGAGAAAGTTCGTTACCGTCTGTCAAACCAAAGTGCAAATTTAATATTTCTTGTTGTTGGCGAGGCAGATTTGACAATAAACTTTCAACCTCCTGATTAATAGATTCCTTAGTGGTATAGCCATTATCAGAATATCTGTAATCTTCTATTAAGTCTTCTAATTTTATATCTTTTTCTGACCCAACTCGCATATCGAGAGAGATAGTTTGACGAGCCAAAAGGAGAAATTCTCGAATCTGATCAGGCTCTAAAGAAAGTGCATTAGCAATTTCCGTACTGCTGGGAACGCGACCCAGTTTTTGAGATAACTCTCGCTGAACACGCTTAATTTTGTTTAACTTTTCATTGATGTGAATGGGTAATCGAATCGCGCGTCCTTGCTGGGCGATGGCTCTGGTAATTCCTTGGCGAATCCACCAGTAAGCGTAGGTTGAAAACTTGTATCCTAGAGCCGGATTGAATTTCTCAACCCCTCTCTCTAAACCTAAAGTACCTTCTTGAACTAAGTCCATAAACTCTAAGTTACGTCTCTGATATTGCTTGGCAATTGACACCACCAGCCGGAGATTAGCCGCTATCATTTTCTGCTTGGCTTTTTTCCCTTGATTTAGCTGCTGAAGTAGTTGCTGTTCACTTAACTGCATCTGGTTAGCCCATTCTGGCAGTGTGGGTGTACGCTTTAATTCCACAGCCAGTTTTTTTGATTCAGCAAGTATTGTCATCATCTGCTGAATTTGTTGGGCAAAAAGGATTTCTTGCTCCGGGGTTAATAGAGGTATCCGGCCAATTTGTTGAAGATAGCTACGGACTGTATCAGTTGGAGATTGAGATGCTTTGCTTGTGTTACTAGCTTTGGTTTCTGGGAATGTTAAGTTACTCATAGTGAGTTAGCCTCCGCCCATTAATTAGGATATTTTATATTAGCGAAAAACCGCAGATAGTGACTCGAAGATCCATAAAGGTTTTTATATAAAAACCAGGTATCAAGCACTAGCTCTAAAAGAGCAATCAACACCCAAATTGCTAGAGAAACAGTTACAGGTAGGCTGAGATCGGGAAACTTCCTTTGCAAATCGATAATCCCAAATAACAGTAAAAACAAAAGCGAAACTCCCAAGAGAAAGGACAACTTGACGATCGCCAGAATTAAACGGCTCATCTCCAGGATGCGATTGTAAAGCCTGGAAAATCCCTCCAGGATTTCTTCCATGTTATTGATGACAAGTAAAATTTGTTGTCGGTGCAGATGGGTAGCTAAGGAGCATTGTTGCTGCACTTGTGCCCATTCATATTCATTCTTGAAATTATCTAATAGCTTGTCCAAAGGTAGCACCTGGGAGCTAGTTGCCCAAATTGGTAGATCCTTTAAATGCAAGGGAACTAAATAGTTAATCAGCGCTATCAGAGTTTCATCAAAATTACTGAGTTCGGGGGGAAGAGACTGAGTTAGACGAATGAGTTGGTCAATCTGAATCTGAAGTGTATAGTAGTCCTCATGCCGCCTTTGAGCGATCAACTGACTATTAAAGGTAAGGAAAACAATTAACACCCCCAATAAAGCAGCTAGAGACTGGGATACAGCAGAAAAAAATTCAATCGCCACCTGTTTAGGCACTGTCAGCCAGGGGGCGTTTTCCCGCATAGCAAAAACTAGAGTGGCAACAAATACAATCCCGACGATCGCTAGCTGATGCTGGGTAACAGTAGTTATGACTGTCCGCACCAAAGGAGTGTTACTGAGTTGAACCAGGATTTGCAGACCTGGGACTGGCTCACAAATTTGAAGTCGTTGGGTTTTGCGGGTTGACATGAGTGAAAGTGACGATAGCAGATATTGTCAAAAGTATCCGTATACTTATTCCCCATGCTGTAAACTCACATGATTGGCCCCAGACTGAATTAATTTGCTCAGGTCAGCAACGGCGCTAGCATACTGAGGATCAGCTAATGTCCCCAAGGTTCGATTTTGCACTAAGGCTTTCTGTTGTGCCTCCGTTAACTCCACGTTAATATCTGGTGCAATGCCGATATGATTGATATCTCGACCTTTCGGTGTGTAGTATTTAGCGATCGTTAGTTTCAGCGCTGAACCATCCTCCAGTGGCTCTACAGATTGGACTAAACCTTTACCGAAGGTGCGAGTCCCTACTAACGTGGCGCGATTGTCATCTTGCAGCGCTCCCGACAGAATTTCGCTGGCGCTAGCAGATCCCTTATCGACCAGTATCACTAAGGGTTTGTTGGTGAGAGGATGTCCCGACGCATTGTAGCTATCTTTAACTTTGTCTCGATTTACCAAAGACACGATCGCTCCTTCCTTCAACCACATACTGGCAATTTGCAAACTTGCATCCAGCAGTCCACCTGGGTCGGAACGCAGATCCAAAACGTAGCCCTGCACCTGCTGTTTTTCTAATGCTTCAATTGCCCGCCGCATTTCCACGGGCGCAGTTTCCGTAAACTCTGGTAAACGAATGTAACCAATCTTACCTGCTGCCGTTGTTTGCGTGTTGTAAGTTACAGGATGGATAGCAATATTTGCGCGGGTAAGTTTGAAAGTTTGCGATTGGCTACCCCGTTGAATCGTGAGTACTACCTTGGTTCCCACCGGGCCCAAAATCTGCTTAACGGCATCCTCAATTTTCATCCCCTTAGTTATTTGACCGTTAATCTGGACAATTACATCGTCCGGCAAAATACCCGCTTTAAAAGCAGGCGTTCCTTCAATCGGGGCGATAACGGTTAAGGCTTTAGTTTTTTCATTCTCTGCCAGTTCCAGCCCTACACCACTGAGGTTGCCAGAAAGGTCGTTATTTAGGCCTTGAAATTCCTGGGGGTCGAAAAACTCGGTGTAGCGATCGCCTAATTTAGCCACCATTTCTTGAATCGCCCCATAAGCCTGTTTCTTGGAACTATAGGAGCGGCTAACATACTGCTGTCGAATTGCTTTCCAATCTTGATGGTTAAAGCTGACATCAACATAATTTTTATCTAGGATTTGCCACACATCATCCACGAGTTTTTGGGGGCTAGGTTGGGGTTTCCCTAGAGCTTTTGAAGCGTAGAGACTGCTTCCTAGCAGGATTGCTGCGATAATAGCGAGTTCTATCTTGAGGATCAATTTTTGCTTGAACATAATTTAACTATTAAAGAAGAATTCAGAATTCACAATTCAGGAGTCAGAATTTTGACTCCTGAATTCTGTTTGATAAAACTACTAGGAATTATCTTGAGATTGCCCTTTTCTGTGGGGATAGGCAGTCTTAAAAATATCCTGAATTTTAGTCTTTTGTTCAGCCGTGAGATTCAGGCTAAAGACTGCTTTACGCATTTTTTCACCTTGTTGCAATTTCCCTGACAATTGCTTTACTTGATCTGGGGTCAGAACTGCCTCAACTTGCTTGCGAATTGCTTCGCGCTTCTGGGCGCGTTCCGGCGTATTCGATCCAGGAGAGCTTGGCGTAGAAGTGTTGGTATCAGATACCTTTGTTCCACCAGAGTTGTCACCTTGAGACACATCTGGAGACTTAGAACTGGTGCAACCTGTCATTCCTCCGATGAGGATAGTTGCAAGTAGAAGGGTTGGTAAAATTATCTGTTTTTTAATCATTTACTTCTCTGGTTTTTGTTGTATGTAATACGACTGTTCTAACTCAATTTCGATTTATGACTGTTTAGAAGATGTTTGAAAAGTTGCTGCTTGACTCACACCAGCTAATCTTAGAAGTTGGGATGGGTTTGTGCATGAGCTAGAATTCCTAACCTGACCAGTAAAAAAGTACTCAAGTTATTGTGACTTTTTTCCTAATTTAGGAATAGTTAATCAGTCGGAACGGCTCTATCGATATTACAACCAGATTCGTTATATAGGAAGAAGAGTTTCATCCTAAAATTGTGAAAATACCTATGGTTTTGTTACAAAGGCCATTGAGTTGGAACAGTTCTATGGTTCGCTTGACCTATCCATCGTTTCGTCTGTTGCTTTACCTAGAGTGGCTGTTATTAGCCACAGCATTGTTCATGGAAGTTCTGCTGCCGTTTGAGTTGTCCTGGTCGTTGCTGCTAAGAGTTCTGGCGATCGCAACCTTCAGCTTGATGGGCTTGAAACTACCAATGGTGAAGCTGGAAACAAAATTACTTTATACAGCCCTGGAATTTGGTTTAATTTTGCTGCCAGCGACTCAACATATTTTATCTCCTCGCTCCGTTTTCCTGCTGTGTCTGGTACTGGTGATGCGGAGTTGTCTGATATTTAAGCTATCAGGACAGTTGGTTGTCTTGGGTTTATCTCTGTTTTCTTATGGAACACTGCTTTTGTCAAGACCCATTGTACCTGAGAATTTTATGCGAGATAAGCTGATCGCCATGTCTTGGGATTGGCGATTAAGTAATATATTATTGTTTTGCTTAACGTTAGTATTTGCTTTATTGTTAATTAATGCCTTGCTTGCAGAGCGCCAAAGTCGAGAGCAGTTAGAAATTGCCCATCTGCAATTAGAGATAACCAATCAACAACTGTGCCAGTATGCGCTACGGATTGAAGATCAGGCAACTTTGCAGGAACGCAACCGAATTGCCCGCGAAATTCATGATGGGTTGGGACACACTCTAGCGGCCCAAACCATTCAGATTAATAACACCCTGTTATTCTGGCAATCAAATAATGACAAAGCGTTGACATTTCTCAAACAGGCAAAGGAATTAGGGGCTGAGGCGTTGCTGGAAATTCGGCGATCGCTTTCTGTTTTGCGTTCAAATCCTTTGCAAGGGCAATCTCTCAAATCAGCCATTGAAAAGCTGCTGACAGATTTTCAACAAACCACAGGTATTGAACCGTCCTGTAAAATTGATCTACCGCAGACTTTACCAACAGAAGTAAACACGGCTCTTTACCGCATTGTGCAAGAATCCCTGACAAATATTTGCAAACACGCTGAGGCGACGAGTGTCACCGTTGGACTAATGGCTCACGCTGGGATGATTCATCTGTCAATCCAAGATAATGGAAAAGGGTTTAACCCCACTCAAAATACAACCGGGTTTGGGCTACAAGGGATGCGAGAACGGGCGGTTGCATTGGGCGGTCAGTTAAATCTCCAGAGTCAATTAGGAACAGGTTGCTGTATTTCTGTTTCTTTGCCACTATCAAAGCTGTTATTTTAGCTATGATTCGGATTTTATTAGTTGACGATCAGCATCTTATTCGCCAGGGACTTAAGAGTATGCTTGAGTCGAATGCAGAGATGCAGGTAATTGGTGAGGCGGAGAATGGACAACGGGCACTCGAACAGATTGCTGCACTGCAACCTGATATTGTGCTAATGGATATTCGGATGCCCGTAATGGATGGAGTTGCCGCAACAAAAGCGATCGCTCAACAATATCCTGACATTAAGGTTCTCGTCCTGACCACCTTCGATGATGATGAGTATGTTTACCAGGCGATGCGGCTGGGTGCAAAGGGCTATTTGCTCAAGGACACCGAACCTGACGAACTAATGTTGGCAATTCTATCCGTCTACAAGGGACAAACCCTACTTGGCCCGGGATTGTTTGAGAAAGCACTCATGCCTATTGCTGCACCTGTCCCGTCCGTGCAACCCCCTCCAGAATTGGCGCAACTCACACCCAGAGAGTTAGATGTATTGCGGTTAATTGCTTCTGGAGCCAATAACCGGGAAATTGCCGAATCGCTGTTTCTTTCAGAAAACACTGTTAAGAATTATGTTACCAATATTTTGAGTAGGTTGAATTTACGCGATCGCACTCAAGCCGCTTTGTTTGCCCATTCGTTGTTTGGTGGACTTAAATAAGTAGGCAGAGGGCTGCGATCGCGCGATCAAACGCAGTGCTTCTAAACAATCACTATAAACGAAGTATCAAAAACAATGATGCGGACTGTTGAGCCAACCGTACCGCCCAGCGTTTATTATGAGCTAACAACGCTGGGACGAACACTGCTAGAACCAGTTAAGGCGCTTACTTCATGGGCGCAGACAAACTATCCCCAAATCTCTCTGGCGCAGCAGAAATTTGATCAAAATAACGCTCTCCTATCACTCAAAGTAGAGGAAAATAATAAATCATTGGATTCGCTGGCATCTGGAATACCCCCTCGCAGATAATCCATTGTTTCAGTCAGCAAGCCCTGCTGTAGCCAGTGGGGATTGGTATAGTCCGATGTGAAGGGGTGCGATCGCAATATTTGGGGGTTGATTAAATTTAGCGTTATAGTGCGATTTAACAGGGGCTGTGACTGAAATTGTCCGACGAACATTGACAAAAGAATTAGCTTATAACAATTGTTTCATTACATAAAAACTATGAGTTTTCAACTTCAAGCTTTGCAACTTCCTACTCTTCAGAAACAGTCTGAAGGACTTACTGTAACTGCTTGGCAGAAATTTCTTTTAGATAATGACTTCCCCATTGCTGCCGTTGATGGAGATTTTGGCAATATTACAGATAAAGCAACTCGTGAATATCAGGCTAGTAACGCTTTAAGGGTAACAGGAATTGTAGATACTGCTACTTATAAAAAAGCGCTAGAGCAAGGGTTTGCAGTGTATTTTGCTATTTATACGGATGCGGTAAAAAAATTATTAACCTATCTCAACTTTGGCGACAATGAGGTCAAAGACTTACAACAAAGTTTAACAGCGATCGCTCGTTTGAATCCCGCGTTAGCAGTTGATGGAGACTTTGCCCTCAATAGTACAAGGGGACTAGCCGAAACTTATAAAAAAAGAGACATCAATTTTCGAGCCGAGTTAGCTCAACAGCTTTCTAATGGAACAAAAACCAAGCTTGGCATTGATTTTGAGTTGGCTTTAGACAATATAACCGAATACGCCAAAAAATTAAGACAACGACTGAGTGGAAAAGACTGGGTTAATTTTTTCCCAGACAGCGACTTAATTGATGATTTGGCTTCTCCCTTCCGTCAAAAAGTACAAGCTTTTCAGCAGGTATTACAAAATGCTGGAGCTAATATCAGTATTGCTTCGGTATTCCGTTCCTCAGAACGAGCTTATTTAATGCACTACGCTTTTCGTATTAGTAATAATGAAATTGCTGCCAAAGATGTTCCACCTATGCCCAATGTAGATATTAATTGGCTGCATTATACTAACGCTGGCTCTGTCCAAGCTGCTAAAGAAATGGTATCTGGTTATAATATTGCTTTTCGACCTGTTCTTACCTCTCGTCATACCCAAAGATTAGCAATTGATTGGGAAATTACTTGGTCAGGAACCTTAAATATCAAAAATGCTAGTGGAACTATCGTCAGCATTACTGAGCCACGAACGAGCTATGAAAATTCTACTTTATGGCAGGTAGGCCGTTCTTATGGTGTGATTAAATTATCTAGTGATCGTCCCCACTGGTCTAATGATGGACATTAATGGATAGGAGACACAGCGAAGCGATCGCCAAAACTTATCACTACACAAAGTAACCATTATTCAGACAATTTTCATCATATAATCCTCAATCCAATTACTATCAAATATCAATTCATAAATCCGATTATGGACTTTCAATGCACCCTGTTGCTTCACCACTAACCCCGATAAGAGCAATTCACGCTCTTCTGGACTATCAACAACGCTCACTTTCCCTTGATGTAAAATTTGCTGATATAGTTCTAGTAACTTAACAGGGTACTGAGTATTCTTGAGGATGCGATCGCGGATAGTTCGCAAATGCTCTGGCTCATCCTGGGATTCCCAATTCTCAATGATATGCGATCGCACCAAATTTTCCAGCCAATCTGCTTCAGAGTTTGTCGGAATCACAGATGCAGAACTACAGATAAGTTTACAAAGCTTTTGAGTTAAAAAAGGCTGACCACTTGTCCAGGCTAACACTTCTTTTAGCACTACTTGACAATTGCTAACTTTTGGTGTTAATCCTTGCAGCAAAGGTTGAGCTTCATGCACTTGAAAACCATTTAATTGAATTACCTGACCAATATTAAAAGGGGTTCTCCGATAATCAGTAATTAAATCTGAGGGTGTTGCCACGCCAAACAGAGCAAAGGTCAAACGCCGATATTCTGGGTTAATACTGCGCTGATTATAGCAGAAACGAATCAGCGCAAAAAAATCATTAACTGGGAAATTTAACGCTAAAACACTATCAATTTCATCAATAAAAATAAAAATGTGCTCACTTCTAACTTGCTTAAGTAATATATTTTCAATAAATCGACTTAAACATTGGATAGGCGATAAATCTTTTTGCTCATCCCACCAATTTTTCAAATTAAATTTGTCTAACAAATTAAAACTCTGCCACAATTCCACTATTAATCCCTTGTACCATTGAGCAGGAGTAATGTTTTCACTGCCCAGACGAGTGATATCAATTGCTACACAGCTAAATCCTTCTTGTTGAAGATGGTGTATCATTCGTACCATTAAGCTTGACTTGCCCATCTGTCGGGCATTAAAAATATAACAAAACACTCCACCTTTTAATGCTTTGTAGAGGCAACGATCTGCGGAACGCACTACATAAGTGGGTGCATCCATAGGTAAGCTTCCCCCAACTTGATAATCAAAAGCTGAAGATTGTTCGGCACTTCTCAACAGCGCATTTTCAAATACCAGTTCTGCTTGAGTAGCTTTGAGAATTTCTAGAATTTGTGATAGTTCTTGAGTGCGTTCATTAACTTTTTGTTCTAAAGTTTGGTTTGATAAAGCTAACTTGTCTTTAGCCTCTTGTAAAGCCAGATTTTTGATTCCCAACTCCAAAATCAACCGTGTTCGTTCTGCTTCTGAACGTTTACGTTGTGTAATATCTTGAAAAGCAGAAATAGCATAGATAATTTTCTTCTTTTCATCAAAAATTGGAGTAGCTGACACCTCCACAGGAATAATATTATTAGCTTGATGAATTTCCATATTATCAACGGTGATACTTTTACCGTTCAATGCTTGTAAAATCGGGTGCTGTTCTGTGGGATATAACTGTTCTCTTTCTGCCACATAAGCTTGATAAATTTCGCTTAATTTAGATGCTGTGGTTCCCGTCACAATACCCTTGCCAAGTATTTGTTGAGCAGTTTGATTGGCGTAGTATGGGTGACCATTAGTATCAACCACGAAAATGCCTACTGGCACAGCTTCCAGAAATTGAGCTAGCTTGGCTTCGCTTTCGCGCAATGCTTCTTCTGCCTGTTGGCGTACCGTAACTTCTTTTTGTAGACGAGTTAATAACTCCACTTGAGCTTTTTGCGCTAAAAATTCTTGTTCCTTGATGGCTTTCATCCTCTGCACATGTTGCAGAGTTTTGGTGGTAGTAATTTCTAAATCCTGAAAATTAATTGGTTTAGTTAAAAAATCAAAAGCACCACGATTCATCGCTTCTCTGATATTTTCAATATCATCATAAGCAGAAATAATTACTGCTTTAATCATGGGGTATAACTCATTGAGTTTAGTTACTAAAGTTAACCCATCCATTTCTGGCATATAGATATCAGTTAATACTATATCTATATCTGGTTCTGCTTCTAGTTTTTCTAATGCTTCTATACCATTACGGGCAAAAATTAAAAAAAATTCCCTTTCTCGAATTTTTTTTCTATATTTTTGGCGGAGCAAGATTTCTAAATCAGGCTCATCGTCTACAACCAGAATTTTAGCTGGCATACTTTCTTACCTGATTAAAATTATTTATAAATTGAGTAGTTTTGTTTTCAACTTATCAAATTCAATCGGCTTTGTAATATAATCATCAGCACCACATTCTTTCGCAGCTAGGTAATTTTCTACATCATCATAAGCAGTAATTATAAACACTTTTAAGTTAGGATAATTTCTTTTGATAAACTTGAGCATTTCTAGCCCATTCATGCCTCGCATATTAATATCTGTAACAATTAGATTCAGGCAATTAGTTAGCTTGTTTTCTAGAAACTCTAGCGCTTCCTCTGCTGAGAAAGCAAAATACAATTTAATTTGATTTTCTTTGAGTTCTCTCTTAAATTTTTGCATAAACAACGATTGAACATCTTGTTCATCATCTACAACCATTATTTTCATTTAAATTAAAATTCAGGTATTGACAAAATTGACAAAATATGATTCTGATATAAAAATCAAGCACATATCTTATAGTGATATTACAGTTAAACCCAGGTACGTTATGCAGAAATCAGATTAATAGTAGTTATTTAAGCAGATACTAAGCATCTAGAGGCTTTGTTGCATGAAACATAAAAAGACACACCTTCTCTCAATAGGTAGTGAATTAGTCTTCCACTCAGGGCAAACGCATCTAAATTACTCTTGATCACAACCAAGGTTAAGAAGCAACGACAAAATCAGCATTTCTCGTTTGGTTTAGTTTCCAAGACTCAAAGCGATGGTTATTTCCTCTCATCGAGAAATTTAGGTAAAATAATAACAAAATCAGTATAAACAGCTACTTTGCTGTTAACTTTGATTTCTCCTCGATGCTGTTGAACAATAATATCATGAGTAATAGATAGCCCTAAACCAGTTCCTTCACCAGTTGGCTTAGTAGTAAAGAAGGGATTAAAAATTTTATATATTATTTGCTGTGGAATACCTTCACCATTATCACGGATGCGGATTTCTACTTGGTCAGCAAAATCTTTTGTACTGACTGAAAGTGTAGGGAAAAATTCTTCAGCTTCAGATCCTGATTTCTGCAAATGTATTTTCTTTTTCTGCACTGCATAGCAAGCATTATTAATTATATTTATCAAAGCGCGATTAATATTCTGAGGTACTACATTTATCTGACTAAGGCAATTATCATAATCTGTTTCTATAGTTATCTTAAAACCAGCATCTTTAGCACGCATCCCGTGATAAGCTAGTTCGACAGCTTCTGCTAATAAAACGTTGATGTCTGTTAGTTGTCGCTCACCAATTTGCCCACGCGAATGCATCAGCATTCCACTGACAATATTGTCAGACCTTTTGCCATGCTCATAGATTTTTTGAGCATTTTGTTTTAGATCGCTTAAAATTTCATCTATATATTCTTTGCTATCAGCATCTAAGCGGTCTTTTTGATTTTTAATTTCTTCCTCTAGTTCCTGAGTCAACTCTACAGATAATTCAGCAAAGTTGTTCACAAAATTTAACGGATTTTTGATTTCATGGGCAATACCAGATGCTAAAGCTCCCAGCGAAGCCAATTTTTCCTGTGCAATAATCTGAGCTTGTGTAGCTTTTAATGTTTGCAGAATACTTGCTAATTCCTCATTTTTTTCTTGTAATTCCTGAGTTCTTATCTTTACTTTCTGCTCTAGAGTCCGGCTATAATCCTCTAACTGCTCGTAAAGACGAGAATTTTCTATGGAAATGGCAGCTTGAGCAGAGAGAATTTTTAATACTTCGACATGCTCTGGAGTAAATGCACCAGTTGTTAAATTATTCTCTAAATATAAAATGCCGCTTAATTTGCCTTGATAGAGCAAGGGAGTACAGAGAATTGATTTAGGTTGAGTAGCAACAATATAAGGATCGTGAGTAAATTCTCCTTCATAAACAGCGTCATTTAAAACTACATTTTTATGTGTATTAAATACATAGTTGATGACAGTAGTTGATAAAAGATGTCTTTGGCTGTCAGCATCAACAGAAGCTACTGGAATTGATTGTAGTGTAGTAACTTCTTCAGAATCAACTACACCTTCAGCTTCGATGACTAAACTACCATCTTTATCGAGTATCAATAAACCTTTTTGAGCGCCTGCATTTTCAATGATGATGTTCATCAATTTGTTTAGCAGCTTGCTGAGAATAATTTCATCAGCTAGAGTTTGGGATGCTTTAATAACTGTTATTAGGTCTAACACTTCTGTATTACTGTTAGTAGTAGAGGAAGTAGTATTGAGATTTTTAGCACCCGTTCGTTTTGTTACTTCCACAAAAAAATGTGGATATTTGGATTCTAAGTCTTTAACTTTAGCTGTTGCTGCCCAGTAAGCATAACAATGGTGTGCGTTCTTCATATATAACTGTCCTATCTCCTCTCTGGCAAGAGAGAGGTAGAATTCTGCGGCCCGTTCATAAGCTAGAGCTTCCTCATGAATAAATCCGTATTTTTTAGCTCCTTGAATAGCTTGTTCATAAAACTCTTGAGATTTCCATTTTTGTCCTAATACTCGCGCTTTCTCTGCTTCTATCAACTCATATTTGTGTTGACAATTTTCTGGACAATGTTCAGCCCATATCTTCATTTTCTCTTGATTTAACGATACTTTTTCTAAAAACTCCTGTTGAAAATTATTTTCTACATCAAAGCAACAAGCAAGCAGAGCAAGAGAGTAGTAAAAATTATGTTGCACTGCAACTATATAAGATGCAGAACTTTCTGCGTTCTTCTCAGCTTGAATTGCATAACTCACAGCTTGCTCATATCTGTGAAATAGATAGGATAAAATTGTTTTTGCTAAATAAGCACTAAACAGTAACCATACAGCTTTATTTTGAGTCCACTGTTTTAGAAAATTTTCTTCTTCTGCTAGAGAATTCCCAATCACTGCAAAATTTTCATTTTGAGATTTACTTATTAAATTGGAAACAATAATTCTACAGTTTTTCATGTATAAAATTGTATATTGTTGTTTCAATTCAGTATTTAAATCAATATATTCTTGATACTTATGATTTAATTCTTCGAGATTATAACCAGTAAACATTAAAAATAAGCAATATGCTGAAGCTGCATAAGAAGTATATTCTATATGTCCTGTATCTAGTCCTATGTTAATAGCTTCCTGCAAGGTTTCGATAATGTTACCGTCACCAATTGGTTCTTTCCAGTGTCGAATAAATCCACTCGTATAATGTAGTACAAGAGGTTTAAATTCTTTGATATTAAATTTTTCTAATAACTTTAAAGCCAATTGACCAAATCGGTATCCAGTATCAATATCTTGCATTATTCCACACAAAAGCTTGCCATAAAAAGTATAAACACTAGTAGCTTGTGGTGGATTACCATACTTAATACAAAGATTGACCGAAGTTAATGTTACCAGAGAAAATAAAAAAGGATTACTAATAATTGTTGCAGTAGTAACAATCATTAAGATTCTTACAGCTGCAAGTTTATATATATCTGTCATTATTGGTAAATCAGATAAATCTTCAATTTGTCTGTCTTGCAACAGTAATTTTATAGCTTTTTGCTCTTTATTAATATTATTTACGTCTGGTATTTGAGGTAGATAAATTCCTAATTGTGCTAAAATTTGACAGGCAATATCTATAGCTGATTGCATTTGAATTTTAGCAATATAAGATTGAATCTTTAGCTCATAAACTTTAACTTTTTCAATCAGAGATTTAGATTTTTTAAAAACAACATTACTTAGAATTTCAGCTTGTTCAAACTGAGTATCCATATATAGTATTTCTACTGATTCTATATGAATAGCTAAGGTTAATTCATACTGAAGCTCCCAGCTATTGGATGATAACAATGCTAAAGCAATTTCTAAGTAACTGATGGCTATTTCATAAGCTGTTGCCTTCTTAGCTCTCTTGCCAGCAATTAAATTTAGACGAGCTAGATTATCTTTGTCTGTTTGATGGGTAATTAATTCAGCACTAATATTTAAATTATTAACAATATTAAAAACTTTTTCTTCTAACTCGCTTTGTTCAGTATTTTCTAATAGAAGTTGGCCTAATTTTAGATGAACTACTTTTTTATGCTTATCTGTAATTAGATTATAGGCAGCTTGCTGAACTCGGTCGTGTAAAAATTGGTAAGATATAGTAGATGGGAAATCAGAGATAATGTTAGGAGATATTTCTGAGCGTTCGCTATCCTGTTTCTGCCAAAGAATGGGAATTTTGTAAGCATCACTAAGAGGTATAATTAAACCTTCTTGAATAGCTGGTAAAAGTTCAATAGCTGTATCTGCAAGAGGTTTTTCAGTGACTACAGAAAGTACATCTAAATCAAATTGGTTCCCGATACAAGCAGCTAACTTTAAAGCGGCTTGCGTACTTTCATCGAATTTCTCAATCTTAGCCACCATTAAATCAACTACATTATCACTTATCCCTACCCTTTGTATTTCTGCAATGCTCCATTGCCAACGACTAGTACTAAAATTGAAGAATAACAAATTTTCTGTATATAAAGATTGAAGTAATTGTGTCAAAAAGAAGGGATTACCATTAGTTTTATTAAACACTAGCTCAGCTAGGGAACTTGATTCTTTTATTGAGCTACTAAGAGTATCTGCAATTAATTGTTGGACACAATCTAAAGCCAATGGCTGGACGAGAATTTTACTGATGTTAATACCTGCATTTTGAATTTTATCCAAGATTTGCATCAAAATATGAGTTTTACTGACTTCATTATCTCGATATGCTCCAATTATTAATAGATATTGGCTATCGATATTGGTCATGAAGAGTTCAATCAACTTTAAAGAAGCAGCATCTGCCCATTGTAAATCATCTAAAAAAATAACTAAAGGGTGTTCTTTTTTTGTAAAAACGTCAAGAAATTTTTGCAAAAATAAGTTAAAGCGATTTCTCGATTCAGTTGCACTTAACTGTGGAACTGAAGGTTGTTGACCAATAATTAGTTCTACTTCAGGAATAACATCAATGATGACTTGACCATTAGTTCCAAGTGCTTTTAATAATTTTTGTTTCCATGTTTGCAGTTGTGTCTGGCTTTCTGTAAGCAACTGGCGAATCAATTCTTGAAATGATTGGATGAGGCAAATGTAGGGAATATTTCGCTGAAGTTGGTCAAATTTACCAGAGATGAAATACCCTCGTTTCTGGACAATTGGCTTATGAATTTCATTCACTAAAGCTGACTTACCGCTACCAGAATAACCAGCTACAACAATCATTGCTGTGGAGCCTTGGCTGACCATCTCGAAAGTTGTTAATAGTTGGTCTATTTCATTTTCCCGACCATAGAGTTTTTGCGAAATTTTAAAATTATTTGAAATATCTTGACTTCTTAAAGTAAAATTATAAAGTTGACCAAAATTCTCTAGTTGACTGAGACAGGTTTTTAAATCTGCTATTAGTCCCCAAGTACTTTGATATCTCTCTTCTGAGGTTTTCGCCATTAGTTTCATGACGATATTTGAAACAATCTTGGGACAGCGTTCTTCTCCAGTTAAGAGATGGGGTGGTACAGGTAATTGAGCTATATGGCAATGTACCAACTCTATAGGCTCAGTTGTTGGAAAAGGCAGTTGCTGGGTCAGTAGCTCATAAAAAGTCACACCTAAAGAATAAAAGTCAGTCCGGTAATCTATCACCCGATTCATTCTGCCAGTTTGTTCTGGTGAAATATAAGCTAAGGTTCCTTCTAAGTGCTCAGGATTGCGAATTATTGGATTTTCTCTTGATAAAATGGTAGAAATACCGAAGTCGATAATTTTAATTTGTCCAGTTTTCGGGTTAAAGACGATATTAGATGGGTTAATATCTTTATGGATAATATTGGCAGTATGAATAGCACTCAAGCTCTCTGTAATTTTGATGACTAGTATCAATAAGTCTGTTAAATTAAACTGTAGCTCTAGCATTAAATTTTTTAAAGATTCACCACCAAAATCCTCTAAAAGCATGACTAAACTAGTTTTATATCTGTGTAATTCATAAGCTTTGATTACCGCATCCAAATTTAGAGAACGGGTGATTTCGTATTCTTGTTTATATCTAATGAGTTCTGACGGAATAGGATAATCTTCTTTAAGAATCTTCAGAATTATGGGTTGACCATTCTGACTGCGTATAGCTCTATAGACTAAAGAGTTAGAACTTTCATAAAGTTTGGCTATAATTTCGCAACCAGCAATAGCATTCATACTTTATATCCACTATTTTTGAAGCGGTGCTTTAACTATTCATCAATCTGACTAAGAAAAAGGAAGTCGCACCCCAGTTGCGCGACTGTCGGGCATTGCCCACCCAACGCACTGACCCGGCTAAACAAATAAGTCTGCCTAAGCAGACTTATATTTAGTATGCGAAGGCAGGTTTTATGTTTTTAGCCCTAAGCTTCCAGTCTAAGAGTGATCTACTAAAACTTTAACTTAATTCTATGCTGATGAAAGTAATAAAAAAAGTTATTGCAAACCATAAAAACGAGCAGGATTATCCCAAAGAATCCTTTTTACGGTTTCTTTGGGTACTAGTTCCTGAAGTATTTTATGAATATGGAATGTGCCCGTTTCCCCTTCTTTTTTGCCCCAATGAACATGGGGGTAGTCAGAACCAAAAATTAACTTATCTGCACCAACATACTCAATTACCTGCTCAACGCAAGGTTCTCCTAACTCATAGCCAATAAAGCATTGGCGTTGAAAGTATTCTGAAGGCTTCATCTTGACGTTATCCTTAACCTCCCAGTAATGGCACTCGTACTCTTCATCCAAACGCCACAGCCAGTAAATTAACCAACCACAGCCAGACTCTAGAAAACCTACCCTCAGTTTGGGGTGACGCTCTAATACTCCTCCTTCAATTAAGGCAAGCATTGCCATCATCTGCTCCATAGGATGAGAGCAAGCACGCAAGGCAAAACGAGTATTGAACCTGTCTGCACCAACAGTTGGCAAGCGGCTATGAGTACCTTCGTGAATACTCACTGCTATTCCCAGTTTTTCACATTCTGTCCAAAAAGGTTCGTAGGCAGGGTCACTCAGTAGTCGTCCCTTCACTGGGTTGGGGCGTAAACAGACTGCTTTGCAGTTAAATTGCGCTATGCGGTACAATTCTGACACCATTTCTTCAGGAGCATGAAGATTAATCATGCCCACTCCTTTAAGAATTTCTGGGTCATAACTGCAAAAATCTTGGTACAACCAATTATTATAGGCACGGGTGAATGCACCAGCTAGCAGAGGCTCCATTGTATCAATTGCTAATATAGACATCCCAAGGGTGGGATAAATAAATGAGATATCAACACCCATCTTTTTTGTTTCTAAAATATGCAGTTCATTGGTGAAGCCGTTAAGTCGGGCCATAGGGTGAGCTTGCATAATCTGCTTAATCCAGTGGGTGACAACTTCATTAGAGGCTTTGTAATAAATATCCTCACCCTTAATTTTCATATCCGGCGATGGTGCAAAGCTCTTATAAGCAGGTTCCAAATACTTTTCCCACATATCAATAGGTTCAAACACATGGGAATCTGCATCAATGATTGGATATTCTTTCACCATTACTTTATAGATTAATTCCAATTAACAATCAATGTCTAAATTACTATTACATCCACATCGGAAATGGATTAAGTTGATTTTCCTTTAGAGGCTCTTTCAACCAACCCATTTTTACAGGAACATCATACAATCGTCCTGAACCTAAACGTCTCCACCAATGACGCATTCCCGGAACAATCACTTTAACTACCCTCAGTTTAATATCAGCACGAGTCTGATCCAAAACCAGCATTTCCATACCATTTTTTTCAAGTAGTTGCTGAGAGAGTATGACATCTTCAAGTAAATCTTCGCTCCAATTTCGGGGGTAATCAGCACATGATTTTGATGTGATACTTTTATCTGAAAGCAGATAAGATTGATTTTCCACAGTTACTGTTTGCCACCATTTAATAGCGAGGGGATGTGAGGAAGAAGGATATTTAGTACTACCATCAGCATTGGCAGATAAAATGTTAGGTAGAATTTGGTTTATCTCACTTAAAGCTCTGCTAATAGCAATCTGCGGATCAAAATGAGTCCCAAAACCAAGAATAATATCTTCCACTGCTTGGTCTTTTCTACGGCTGATGGCGGCGAAGGTTGGTATGTTTAAATCGCTAGTGATATCTAAAACCCACAGTTCCCGATGAATTGTTTGGTAATATTCCTTTAGAGCTTGAAAATAAGGGTCATCAAAACTGTCTAAATCTACCTGCGGTTTTTTGAGACGGTTATACCACCATAAGGCAACGCAGTCACGCTCTACTAATTCCATGAAACCTTGTAGAATTGCTTCTTCTATAGTATTACCAGCAGCACAGCCATTGGAGTCAGCCCAACAATCAGGCATTGAGAAGTTAGGATAGCCGTAGTAGCAGTAGGCGGTTGGTAAATACTTAAATCTCTGATGGGTTAAAGACCAGACTGGTGTCCACTCAATTTCTCTTTCTTCATCAAAAAGTTCTGGTATTTTTTGAAACCAGCCAGAACAATTTTCATTCCAGTTGTGGCGATCGCTATATTGTGCTTGACTAAAATTCATACAGGTATTAGGATGAATGGCTCGATTTATGAGTTGTTGGTAACTTCCTTTTTGCCTGATTTCATTTCCTTGAAACACCCCAGAATATCGTTCAATGGCTTCGCACAAAGCACTAACCTTCGCTTGCTGGTCAGTTTTTCCTTTTCCCGCACTTCTGCCGCTAATATTTTGGCGTAAAGCATTTAAATCATCAAATATCGTAGCGAAGTGATGCCTAGCCACATAAGTATGGATTAAAGTGTTGGAATTTTGATCTATCTTACCTAGTCCTCTGACTACTCCCGTCAAAGGACTAATGTGGTGTTGATATTTCTTGAATGTTTCTTCTGGGGAAAAACAACGGTGCCCGCCATCTAGTGTAAAATTTTTCTGTCGATGCCCTAAAACTATTGGATAGGGTTCTGCATTAGACCCAGTTATATCACCACAGCTTGGGCATTGAGGACGCTTAACCAAAACGTGGTTTTGCGTTTCTAAAGAAATAGTATCATGGGTTACTAGCATCCCCTCCAGACGTTTATTCTCCCCCTGGACAATCCATTTAAAAATTTCAGTGGCAGCCATTCCCAAGGCAGTTTGGCAGGTGGCGGGAAGCGAACCGAGAGGGGATGTTAAAGAGGTAGAAATTTCTTTATGTCTTTCAATAAATCTTTCAACAGGTTTGTTGTTTCGCAAGCGTTGAGCTAGGCATTGCCAACAACCTGTTTGCTCTGGAATCAATATAGGGCCTATCCAAACTATTGTTCCTACAGATTTTACCAGCATCCAAGGTTTGGTTAACTTTAAGGCTTCCTCGTTGAAACTTTTTAAACCATCTTGCAAGTAGTCATCAGTTAAGACTATCTCTATATCTCCTACTTCAGATGATACTTCGATATGTAAGGATTCAAGAGTCTTTTGAAATTCCTCAACTGGAAGATGAGAACCAAAAGATTTTATTGCTACTTTAGTTGCCTGTAATCGTTGGTAAGCAGTATGGGGATTAATGTTTAAATGTTCACAGAATATTGCTAGATTAGATGGCAACGATTCATCAGTATCAATAATATATCCCTTTTGTTCCATCAACATGAGAGCATAGTAAATTTCACTAATAGATACCTTTTCTGGCATTAGCAAATCAACAATTTCATCAACTGTATGTTTACCGTTAATTAATGGCATTAACATTTGATATATATAACCATTGAGAAAACTAGTATTTCTTTCAGAAAGTAATAATGTATTTTCGTGATTTGTATTTGTAAAATTAAAATATTCAAATTTTGCTTTTAGTTTGGGTCGATTTAACATATTATTTACCCTAAATATAAGTGGACAATTTAGATTGCAATGCTTGATCTTAAAAAACTATTATTATGCCTTGATTGAACACTAAAGAATGATATCTTTACTTTTAAAAAGTTTAGTTTTTATTTTACCAAGATTTATTTTAGCAATGAGGGACTAATATTCGGATGCGATCGCGAGGCGATCGCATCCGAAAAGACAATATAGCAATCCGATTTGATTTGTGAAAAAATCTAAATATATGTAGGGTGTATTATCGCGTAGCGTAACGCACCTAAAATCCGGGGTGGTGCGTTAGCCTTTGGCTTAACACACCCTACGTGTATTTCAAAAATCAAATATGAGTCCTATACATGTCAATGGGTGAAGCAGTTACAGAGATAAATCCCAGAGATTCCACTCCTCTTGAATAACTGATGTCATAAAATTTGGACGCCAAATCCTAAATAAAGACACATATCTTCCATCAGCAAGTGTAAGGAATCCATTCATTTGTTGGTGTCCAAGGAGCAGAATTTGAGTCATTTTCTACCCACTCCCTTAAAACATCTTCTGGTAAATTCTCACTGGTAGGCCGTTTAGGATATGGTACGTTTATCTTGTAACCAGATTTTTGCGGTGTTATTCCTCCTTTATATTCACGTGGCGGCAGATCCCGCTCAACATGAATATTAATTTGATATTTAGCCTCAAATTCCGAGATAATCCCATTATTAACAAGAAATTCTTTATCAATATTAATTTCCCGATTTTCTAGCCACGATTTGGCAATAAGCTGGGAAAGTCTTTTATTGGGAATGAGAGTATTAAAAGGTTCTATTTCTATTTCCACTGTTTCTTCTTGATACTCTATTTCTTTTCCTTCATGTTCTAGTATCTTGCCATCGGCACCCTGAAAAACTTTTACACTTGGCAGTAAGGGAACTTGGAAAGTTTTGATTTCGCTGGCATTTTCATTCAGCGGACTCTCCTGAGCAGCTAGAACGGAAACTATTACTTTTCCTGGCATATCTATACTTACTATTGACTTGGGTGGTGGTGGTGCTATCCAAGGAGACTTTTTTGGGTTACTTGCAGCCCAATCATGAAGCCACTCTCTTATCTCTGTATCTTTCAATACTTCCGGCTCTGGTCGAGAAGCTGGCATCAAAATTTTCTTATCTATCTCGTCTATTTCAACTTGATTTGTTTCAATTAAAAATATACGAAACACTTCAGCCTCCTCTTTAGATAAAATTTTTTGTTCAATCAGAAAGTTTTTATCTTCTAAAGGAATCTGCTTCCCATCCAACCATGACTGAGCAATAAGTTGAGAGAGCCTTTTTTGGGGAATGAGAATGTTGTAGGCGTTCGGTAGACTCATAGTTTATCCAATCCTGAAAATTAAAAAATTGTACAATTTAGCAAACATGAACTAAGTGGATCAAGTAGTTATTACTTACCTATTTTTGAATGTTCGCTTGAATTTTCTAACATATATGCTAGAAAAATTAGGTGAAGACACCTGCATGTTTTACCAAAAAAGCATTATCTGCTTTTTGAAAAATTTCTGATGTCCTTATTGAAAAAGGCAGAGGACAGGAGGTAGAAGGAATACTGTCCTCTGTCCTCTGCTGCGACTAAAGGGAAGGGAGCAAGGGTTTAAGACCCCCACTGAACTCGTGTTCAGTGGCTCAGAAGGGGATTTGACTACTCCTGACTTGTTCCTTCTACTCTCTACCTCCTACGTTCTGCCTTTTTCAATCTTTATTTTCTGATTGCTGGCTTTTACAATATTGCTGAAAAATCTCAGAAGTTAGGGTACTTTATAGCGGTTCTCGGTTGAGTGAGGTGGAAGAACCCCACCCCCAACCCCCTCCCCGCTCTTCGAGAGGGGACTATGATGTACCTCATCTGATTAGGAAACGCTATATTGTGATTTCAATTAATCACCCCTATACTGTTTAGCCTCTTGTCAACCTAAGTTGGTTATCATGACAGATTCAGCGACATTCCTAACAGTCTCAAAAGTGATCGTTCATCAAATATGACTAAATTGACTTTACCACAATTAATAATATCCTTTTTAGGACTTTATGCAACCTAAAATTCCAAAAAATACATATTTTTTCATAGTTAGAATTATTATGAGTTTTACAATTTTTTTCTATTAACAATATGAGTTTTTATATGAGAATAATATCTGTCGGTTCGTTCATTTTTAGATCAATACGCTTGGGTTAAAGCCAAAAACCTTAACCTGCGTAGGTTGGGTTTCGTTCCTCAACCCAACCTACAACTATCCTTAACCCAAGCGTATTGATTTTTAGATGACAAGAGGAATTAATGTCATGATCGGAAAAGAATAGGGCGGTTAATCAACTAAATAGCACTAGTAGCACCAATCATGCTAGTCTGAAAGCTTTGCAAAGACTGGCTTGTAAATTTTCGGATAGGTATATTTGTCTCTATTGAGTGAGAAAGTTTGGTTGAAAATACTGTTGATATAACTGACAACTAGGTGTGGCTTGGTTGTTGTCTAGCTTAATCAACCCCATACTGCTTAACTTGTAAGCAATGATGGGTTCCAATGGCACTGGTTCAGGGGAATTCATGACAGTAGCAAGAGCGCTAGCTAATTCAGGCTGCTTTTGTAAGGTTGCCCAATGACGTTGTAAGTGGTGACAATAAACCCCAGTTGAAGTAGGAGCAGTTTCTAGTAATTGTGGGAGAGTTACCTCCCCACGATTGAGATGATAGAGTCCTATGTTCACTAATGCAGGATGTCCCCCAACCATATCCATAAGTTGTTTAACTTCATCCTCCTTAATCCCATCAAGTTCATATTGCTGGGCTAAATGCTGTACTTGCTCTGGACTGAAACAAGTTAACTGAATTGGTAAACCCACATTAAAAGGGGACTGCTGGAGTTGTAGAGGTACATAAATTTCAGTCGAGTGAACTATGATGAGGCGCAGCTTTTGCCAGATAGGTGATCTTTTGGCTTCTTCAAACCAAGAACGCAGCAGGGGTAAAAAATCCTTAGCTATTTGGGGATACTCAAAAATCTGGTTTACCTCATCTAATGCCAAAACCAAAGGAGAATCAATCTGCTCTAATAAATAGTTTTTGATATATAAACTACAGCTAACTTTGCTGCCAATATCTTCATCCCAGTAATCATCTAGTTTCGGCTCTAACTGAAGCTGACTAGTTACGTTGGCACACAGCCAGCGCAAAAAACGATTCAGGTCGCTCAATATTGCTTGGTCGGTTTGTTCTAGATTTAAGCTAACGGTACGGTAGCCCTGACACTCCGCATAGTCTAGAGTCCTCAGCAGTAATGACGTTTTCCCCATTTCTCTAGGAGCTTTAATCCGCACCAATGCTCCTGGCTTTCTAATTTCTGCATAAACCTGCTCCTCAATCAAAGAGCGTTCAACGTAAATGGAAGAATCAGGCGGAACTGCACCATTAGGGTAGCGAGGTGAACACTCTTGACTAGAGTCTGAGGATAGTCCTTTGAACTGCTGTCTTTGAGTCTTCATTAATGGCGCTGTTTGGGAAGCAGCGTAAGACTCCAACAGCATACGACAGTTTTTTTTAGTCACACGCTGGCCAATCAAATTGGAGAGTCGTTTACACACCTCTGGGGCAACTACATTTGTCAAGTACCCAGCACTATAACCACCCTCTTCAGCAATTTTTTCATAGGTCTGATACTGCCAGATGCCGCGAAGAATGAGAACTTCTGTGGAATTGAGCGGACGATTTTGGCTTTCTACTAACTCGCGGTTAACTATCTCAATCAGAGAATCAAGGTTCATAGAGGCTCAAAGCTCATCTTGTGCCTAGAAATTGACCTGTCTATAATCAAAATATCGTTTTTTGCCAAAAAACTGAGTAGAGATTTATAGACACAAACAATTCTTCTTCATATCGGTTTTAAGGTCTTACATATTATTGCATAATATTATGGATACAAAATTTTAGACAAATTAGGTTTATATGATTTTTAAAACTTATATTAATGAAATTTATATGAGATTTATGGATTTTATATTTAATAAAATCTATTTAATATTACAAAGAGAAGAATTCATAAGGCAGGAGGCAGAAGGCAGCTATGTTCCGACGCTTAAAAGCATGGGACTTAGGCTGTGGACGCTTTGTATATCGTGGCACTTGGCCCTCGACACAAATTTTTTATCCTAGTAGGCCATGATCCACAACTCATTTAGGATTGATACTTCCAGGCTTCTGCCCTCTACCCTCTGCTTTTTTTGTAAATATAGCAATCAATCCTAAATGAGTTGTGAACAGTACGTCCGTAGGATGCCTTATTTATTGACACCAGAAAAGGCATACTTTCGTTTAAAGCAACTGGTTAAACAGTAAATATTTTGACGACAGATTTTTGAAGACAACGGCTAGGCACTGCAATTGTAGAGTAAGAGTAGTTATGGCAAAACCAGCAATTTTAACCGTCGATGATGATCCAGAGGTGCTGCAAGCAGTGTCACGAGACTTACGGCATCAGTATGGCGATCGCTTCCGTATTGTCCGGGCAGATTCCGGTATTGCCGCTCTGAATGCGGTGCAGCAACTCAAATTGCGTAATGAACCAATTGCTCTATTTTTGGTGGATCAAAGAATGCCCCAAATGGGTGGTGTGGAGTTTCTCGAACAGGCAAAAGACATCTTTCCCGATGCAAAACGGGCTTTGCTGACAGCGTATGCAGATACTGATGCTGCGATTAAGTCAATTAATAGTGCCAAACTTGATTATTATTTACTCAAGCCTTGGAATCCACCAGAAGAGCGGCTATATCCGGTTTTGGATGACTTGCTAGATGATTGGCTATCAGCATTCCGCCCACTATTTGAAGGGATTCGAGTCATTGGTAATCGCTGGTCGCCTTTTTCCCATCAGGTAAAAGACTTTCTGGCGCGTAACCAGATTCCATATAAGTGGTTAGATATTGAACTGGAGCAAGATGCCGCAAAACTGGTGGAATACGCACAAGCTGATGGTAGACAGCAATTGCCCTTGGTGCTGTTTCCCGATGGTTCCAGATTAATCCAACCATCTAATTTAGAGATTGCCGCTAAAATTGGACTGCAAACCCAGGCAGAGCGTCCCTTCTATGACTTGGCGATCGTGGGTGGTGGGCCTGCTGGACTAGCAGCCGCAGTCTATGGCGCTTCCGAAGGGCTGAGTACTGTCTTAATTGAGCGTGAGGCACCAGGCGGACAAGCAGGCACAAGTTCGCGCATTGAGAACTATTTGGGGTTTCCTGTTGGCTTGAGCGGCAGCGATTTGGCAAGGCGGGGAGTCACTCAGGCGCGGCGATTTGGGGTGGAGATTCTCACTCCTGCCGTAGTAACTGGGGTTAGGCTGCAAGATCCTTATCGGGTTCTGCAATTGGGGGATGGCAGCGAAATTAGTTGCCATGCACTTTTAGTTGCAACCGGCGTTTCCTATCGCTGGCTAACTGTGCCAGGAGCCGAGAAGCTCACAGGGGCAGGAATTTATTACGGTGCTGCGATGACTGAGGCGATCGCCTGTAACAATGAGGAGGTTTATCTGATAGGCGGGGCAAACTCTGCTGGACAGGCAGCAATGCACTTTTCTAAGTATGCCAGCAAAGTGATTATGCTGGTGCGGGGTGAGTCGCTCTCATCCAGTATGTCCCAATACTTGATTGACCAAATTGCGGCTACTGCAAATATCAAAGTTTGCACGGGTTGCAGCGTTGTCGAAGTGAAGGGAGATGAATATTTAGAAGAAATTGTGATTGCTCATGCCCAGACGGGACAAACTGAAACCGTCCCAGTGCGATCGCTTTTTATCTTTATCGGTGCTAGCCCCAGAACTGATTGGCTGGATGGCGTCATTCAACGCGATGTTCAGGGGTTTATCATCACGGGGCCCGACTTGATGCATAATGGCAAACCCCCTCAAGGTTGGTGTTTGGAACGCTCTCCTTTCTTACTAGAAGCCAGTGTTCCTGGCATCTTTGCAGCCGGAGATGTGCGATCCGGGTCAATTAAGCGGGTGGCATCCGGTGTGGGTGAAGGTGCGATCGCCATTCAATTCGTTCACCGCTACCTGAGTAATGTTTAGTTAGAGTGGCAAAGACTAAGGAGGTTGATCCATGTTGTGTACTGAAGATTTGATTAACTTAGACCCGTTTCAACAGCTTCCCCAAGAGCAATTGGAGTGGGTTTGCGATCGCGCTCAAATAGTTGAACTCCCTGCTGGAGAAGTGTTAGCGCATGAGGGAGACCGTGGACGTGGCTTATTTATCCTGGTCAAAGGTAAAATGAACCTCACCCGTCGCACTCAAGGAGTTGAAATTCCCATCGGACAACACGAAGCCCCATCCTTTTTTGGTGAAATTCCCGTATTTACAGATGAACCTGCACCTGTGACAATGCGGGCATTGACAAATTGCAGCCTCTATGAAGTTAAAGGAGAGGACTTCCGTAAACTACTGCATGAATCTCGCGATTTTGAGCGGATGGTCTTCCGCATTATGGAGCGTCGTCTTCGGGGACTAGAATCTTTTATTCGTGGGCGGGAAAAGATGGCAGCTTTGGGGACACTTGCCGCTGGTCTAGCTCATGAACTCAACAACCCAGCCGCAGCCCTCGTTCGGACATTAGGGGAAATGCCAGGCGCTATCCTGGAGCTACAACGAATGAACTTAGTTTATGGGCAACGCAATGTTGACCAAGCGCATACTGAACAATGGTTAAGAGTGCGCGATCAAGGCCATGATGCGATTTTAAATAATCGTCTAGATCCGGTGACATTAAGCGATCGCGAAACCGTGTTGCTGGAATGGTTAGAAGATTATGGTGTGAAGCAGGCATGGAAATTAGCGGAACCTTTAGCAGAAGGCGGCATTGAGGTCGAAACCCTAGAGAGACTCATGGAACGTTGGCGCAATGACGAGACTGAATTGCGAGAAATCGGATTGCACTGGCTATCGCTCTCGTTTGAAGTCATATCAATGATTAAACATGGTTTGCGAGGAGCCGAGAGGATTTCCGAACTTGTGCAAGCGATGAAGTCTTATGCTTATCTCGATCAAGGCATTCAGCAAGAAGTAAATATACATCAAGGCTTAGAAGATACCTTGCGATTGTTTGCTCATAAACTCAAGTCTGGCATCCAAGTGCAACGCAATTACGATCAACATCTTCCTAAAATTCTTGTCTATGGTAGTGAACTGAATCAGGTGTGGACGAACTTAATCGACAACGCTATTGATGCAATGGATGGTAAGGGACAGCTAGAAATTACAACTCAGCAAAGCGATTGGCCAAGGGACAGTGCCGTTGGCGAAGCCTCTCAAAGAGAAGGCAATCGCTTTGCTCATATTGACATTATTGACTCTGGCAGTGGAATTCCACCTGAAATTCAAACGCGGATTTTTGAACCTTTCTTCACTACCAAATCAGTGGGGCGTGGTTCAGGACTCGGTTTGGAAACCGTTCGCCGGATTGTAGAGAATCGCCACCACGGTACGCTCTCATTTGAGTCCCAGCCAGGCAGAACTTGTTTCACTATTTGCTTGCCCTTGTCAAATCAATGAGTCATTTGAAGAAGGAAGAATACAGAATTCAGAATCGAATGACACTAAGAAAAGCCGAAATACTTGTGGTTTAAGCAGTTTGTAATTGCTTACGCAATTTATGCCGGGGTTTTGTCGTCAAGGGATAAGCTTTTGGGCGGCGTTTACGGACTCGTGCTTCGCTTCGACCTGGACACTCCAAAACAGCCTAGAGGTTAATAGTTTATCAAATACTTTTAGGACTATAGCAATCCGATTTTATTTTTGAAGAAATCCAAGTATATGTGAACCTATCCCACTAATAAAATTTATGCTAAAAAGCTTAAGCTTATTGAGAAATAAAAACGAAAAATCAAGCTTTTCAAGCACGTTTTACTAAAAGAAGTAGGCCTTTTTACAATAGTGGGATAAGTTCGTAGGGTGTGTTATCGCGTAGCCTAACGCACCATCCCAAGGTTTTGGTGCGTTATACCTCTGGCTAGCGCACCCTTGTATCTTAGAAGAAGCGGTAGACCGTGGCAAGCCTGAATTCGTGCATTATAAAATGTTTGAAAAGTATTTGGCTGTGATTTCAGGTACTTATTGATCTCCCCTAACCCACGCCAGTCGCTCCACTTGGGGAGACCCCAGATGCTCGTAAGCATTGCGTTAGCGACGTAGGAGCGTCTGACTCGCTACCGCTTCGCTATCGCTTTTAGCGTCTCCCCTTCTCACATTGGGAGAGGCTAGCGCCCGCCGTATGCCCGAACGCAAGAGCGTCTCCTTTAGGAGAAGAGCTGTAGGGAGAAGACCGCGCTGGCTCCGCTTAAAAAGGCTACGGTGTACACACAAGTCGAAAAAAGCTCGATTTCTCATTTCTCCTTGTTCTCTCGTTCCCATGCAAAGCTAGGAATGGTTGATTAGAGGCTGCTGCCTCCAGTCAGATATTGAGTCAGAGACTCAATGAATACATTCCTCATGCAGAGCATGGGAACGAGTCAAGCCTAATCAAGCTAGGTTTTTAGGACTTGTGTGTACACCGTAGCTTAAAAAGGGGGGAACCGGAATCAAAGTCCCCCAATTTATCGAGGGATTTAGGAGGATCTAGAACGTTTTGATACCTACAATAGAACTTTTCAAACAACCTCTTAGAAAACTACGAGTTTTCTTAAGAAATATTGCTATACATGGCTACAATTGGGTCAATTTTATCGAAAGTTCTTACTAGTTAGGGCTTGCTGAATAAGTCTCCAGAGCGAATCTAGAAGCCACACAGATCGCAAAATGGTATGTTTCGTCGCTTAGTCTCCCAATTTGCCCAGCGATCGCTAACGATTGTGCAAGGGTTTTGAACCTCTAGATGCTATAGTCTTGCACTTGTTTGCTGAAAAAAGGCTCAAAACCCTTGCCTGGATTAAATTTCACTTTTATTCAGCAAGCCCTAGTTAATTGCCGAATTATTGACATTAAGCCCTAATAAGCCCAAGTATTATCAACAAGGAGAAAGGGTGATGAGGCTCCCAAAGTCTGCATCCTAGCCCTTTTTGTTATCCCGCAAGCCATTTCCGTTTCAGTACTGAACCTGCACCTAAAGTCCCAAATACCAATACACCTAACACAGCAGTGGGTTCGGGGACTGAAGTGGGTTCGAGTTTAACATTGTCAACCAATAATCCAGAATCGGTAAAGTTATCAAACTTATTTGAAACTCCGAGTCCCAAAGTGTATGTTCCATCGGTCGGTATAGTAAAGGAAAAAGTGTGAAAACCAGTCTCTTGGAAAAACTGTGTCCGGGAAGTCATTAATGATTGGAACGACCCGGCGTTAGCCAGTTCTGACAGGGAACTGATTAAGCCGTCTGACGAATTGAGTGAAACGAAGGAGAAATCTGCTAAAGAAGGACCCACAACAGTGCCTGCCAACTCATTCGTGAGGAAATTCCAATCGAAAGTTAAAATTTCTCCAGCTTTTGCCGTGAATTTTTGTTGAATAGCGGAGCCATGAGGGAGTTGTGCGGGGGGAGAAGGTGGAGGAACTGGTAGTCCTGGCACAAGATTGTCTAGGCTTCCAGTTTGTAACCCTAGAAATTCTTCAATTGGGTCACTTTCGTTTGGGTCATTTGGTTTAGTAGCAAATGAGCCTCCCCCTGTTGACAATAAAGCCTCGTATTTTCCCTGGGTTGAACCACTACCAAATACTGACGTCTCAATAGTGTTTTTGCCTAGTGTTGTCCATCCGGTAAAATCGCCGTTTTCAAAGCCACTATTAATGAGCGTTGTGTTTGTAGAAGGCTGGGGGAGAGAAAACGTTTTCAATGACAGTGTATAGGAACCAGATTCAGAGTGTTCACCTGCAAGATTGGTGTCCCTCAAGCCAGAAACTGCCAAATTCAGACTGCCACTTGTTGGTACTATTCCGGTTAGTTCGGGTAGAAAACTAAAATCGGATCTGTCATCGTTTATCTCTCGGATCTTACCAGAATGATCAAGCAACCCTAGAAGGGAATCAACTGTGTTTGAATTTACCTGTACATCAAATAATTTTCCAGGATCAATATCAGGAAAGGTATAATAGTCAACGTTTCCGGGGCTAAGTTGTCCATCTACAGTACTGATACCAGTTGGTAAAAATTGTCTGGTAGCAAAAGAGTGATTATTTTCACTCTCAAGTACTATAGAGGCAGCTTGAGCTTTAGCGAGAAAACTGAGCGAAATTGAACAAGCAGTACTAATAGCTAGAAAGGAAAGTACTTTCATGAGAGTTATTTGGGAATAAATACAGTTGCGGAAATCTTGTAACGGTAAGTTCGCCGATTTCGGAAATATATTAGCCAAATAGCAGCCTGAAAGGGTGGTCTGTATGGGCTAACCGGGCACAGATTGACCGTGATGGGGGTATTTACTGCTTTCCTTTGGCGATGAAACCGTCCAGACATATTGAAGGATTGGGTACTCAACCCACCCACACCTGTACAAAATATCTTCTTACCCACTCAAGTGTTGGTCGAGACACCTGTCTGTGATGGGTTTGAAGTCTTGCGGGTAGTATCTGGCCTGACTCAGACACCAAAGAATGGCATCATTAGTCTGAGAGATGGTTAGTAATCCGTTCTGCTGCCTTGGCACACCGACAAATTCAGAGATTGCAGCAACGCCTGGTTACTACCGAAATTGCCCTAGCGAAACTGGGTGATAAACCAGGAAGTGACACCAAAGTTCTGCATAATAAAGTTAACGCACTTCTCTAGCGCCATCGGGTATCAGAGTATTTTATTGTCACAGTTGTGCAAAAGATTACCTACAAAAAAGTTTACAACTCATCTGGGCGTCCAGGCATTAATAGCTCCTATCGTCGAATTAGACAAATTGCTACCTATGATACCACCTCGAAGGGCAGCATCATCTCGTTATCTTCGTGTCCAAGCATATGGCAGTGCCATACGTATAATCCGGTGAACGAGTTGCTGAAAGGCAGGTTCTGTGCCGCTTGGGCACCGAACGGCACAATCAGGCGCACGACCTCGCCTGGATTTACGAGCACTGTATCCTTCCACCCAGCTTCATTCGGCGCTGGCGGTCTCGCCGGACCGATCGCAAAGGGGGTGGGATCAGGCGGGGGGTAGTTAGTTGGCACCGTCATCCCACTAGCTGCGTGATCTATGATTATCTGGCGCGGACCAGTGGCCAAGTATGCCTTCCAGTACTGGGTTGTATTGATCTTTTGTCGGTTGAGAATCTGGAACGCAATCAGATGCAGGTGCATCGGGTGGGCGACTGGCTGAAGGTTGATGATGTTCCACTGTTCCACGGTGTCCACCTTCGGTCGCTCCATCAGATCAGGGTTTTTGAGCGCCTCATCCCAGTAGACGTTGTTGAGCAGTAACACAAGCGGCCTCCCGGTTGGGTCATCAATCTCCACCAGTGTCAAAAACCGCTGCCGTATCGGTGGAGTAGCAATCGGCTTTATCAGTGGTTTATGCAATCGCAGTCTCTTAGGAATGTGCTTAGGAGCGGCAGCGCCCGCCTTCACCGTGAACTGCATGATTTCGGGCAGTGGGGGATTTGTTAAAAAGGCGTTGGCCCTACCAAACGGATACGGCGAAACAGCGTCATTTTCCAAGACAATCTTGTCTCCCGCAAGCTGCCGGGAGAAGTCTAGAAGCACGTCAGCCCGCTCGCCAGGAGAGAGCAGCAAACTGGACAGCCACACTGGAGCGTTGAGCATTCCTTGGTCAGTACCAATTTGAATGATTGGCTGCTTCGACGATAGCTTGAGGTTGTAAAATCGGGCGCTTGAGCCGTTGACGATCCGAAATCGGTACAGGGTGCGCTCGACATTGAGGTTCGGCCATGCCTTGCCGTTGACAGTGGCGATGTCAGCGACATACTCCTCTGTCCAATTGGGGGGTTTTCCTTGAGTGGGGTGGAACACCGAACCATCGGGGTTGAGGGTTCGATCTTGCAATACCAGCGGCACTTCATAGGGTGCTCCTGCCGGCAGTCCGAGTGGTCCATTGCCACCCACAGGATCGTCAACGTCTCTAAGTAGGTATAACCCGGCAAGCCCAGCCAATACATTCAAACCGGTCATCCCAAGCGCATGGTCATGATACCACAGCGTCGCTGCTTCTTGATTGTTGTTGAAGTTGTACACATGCGTCTGTCCCGGCATGAACGTGTCCGTCGGGTAACCGTCGCTTTGTGGTTCGGTGTTGCTGCCATGAAGGTGCAATGACATCCGTGGGCTGGTTTTGTCAGTCTCCCGTACACCGTGCAACTCCGGGTCAACTGCCGCTAGCAGTGGATGGTTTCCGATGACATTATTGATCACGTTGATGCTAATTGGTGTGCCCCTCGTGACCTCGATAGTAGGGCCGAGGATTGGAAAACCCCCGTAGCCCAAGGTGGGTCCTTCCCCTAAGTTACTGTGGAACGAGTATGAACTCTTTGCGATCGCCAAAGTACTGGGAGGCGGACTTGCAAATGGGGTGGGCAGAGGCTCGGTAAATTTCGTTATCTGCGACAAGACTGCATTAGTTCTCTTTGCCTTGAGTATTGCAGAAGCAGCAAATACGGCTCCACAGCCTGCACCTGCCATTATAAATTGCCTTCTTGTTAACATGGCTATTTTTTTTAGATGTATACCTGATTGAGATTTTCAAAATATCCAAAAAAACTTCTCAACAAACGGCTTAAAAAATAATTTGAATTAGTTTCTGAGAAATTCAGGAACAACGGTAACTCGATTGGATGCTCTTCAGAGTTAGACCCAATTCTCTGTCTAGCCGCTTCGCTTAAATTGCCAGTTGTGACTCTTTAATAACTCAGCCCAAAAGTTGAATTTCTGGGGTCATGTCTGCGGAAGTAGAGATGTATATGTAAGACGAGCTTGCACGAGTTTGTTTGATTCTGTTGCAGCAGAAACTAAGTCTTTTTTAAAATCACATTTGTTTTTTCAGTCAGTAGTCCTTTTTATTTGGTAAATTCACCACTAAAATGTTTCGATTCCGGTCTCCAACCCGTTCATAGAGGAATTTATCAACGCCGTGAATCACCAGATACAATCCAAGTCCGCCAATAGGTCGCTGTTCTATTGGCAAGTGTACCTGTTCTTCCTCCACGTTCAATTTATGGAACGGGTTGAAGGCTTCACTAGTATCCTCAATAGATAGGGACAGGGCTTGCTCGTCAATACTGACTCGCAAGTCTAGTACCCCTTCGCGACCCGTTTCCTGATAGCCGTAAACAATGATATTAGTGGCGATTTCTTCCACTGCCAAACGAAGGTTATAGGAGGCTTTTTTATCTAGGCCAGCAACTACGGCTGCTTCCTTCACATATTTGGCGATCATTTCCAAAGAGTTTAGTGTTCCAAATACCGTTAAAGATTCCATAAGCAATGGTTTCATTGCTGAACAATAATTGTTACGTTAGAATTGTCCCCATTGATGGCAAATAGCCAGGGAAAACTGGTTAATATTCAGCAGGAGGATGTGCTTCTTCGGTTACAGTCTTCCGCCGCACAACCAGCATGGTAATGTCATCAAATTGTTGTGCATTGTCAATGTGAGTAAACAAATTAGTTTTGATGTGCTCCAGTAAGTCACACGCTGAAAAGACTGTCTGGTTCAGCAGTGATAGCAGTCGCTTGTTAGTAAAGAACTCACGGCTAGGGGCACGAGCTTCTGTTACACCGTCGGTATAGCCAATCAAGGTATCTCCTGGTTCCAGCTGAACCTGCTGAATTTTAAACTTTATGTTGGGCATTATTCCTACCACTGGTCCGGTGGATTTGAGACTCTCTTTCACCCCAGAGTCACCGACGATAAAAAGAGGTTCATGTCCAGCATTGATGTAGGTCAGACAGCCGTTCGCAGGATTTAGCACCCCAAAAAAAAGTGTGGCAAACATGTTCATCTCACTGTGTTGCTGGGCGATGTAGTTATTCGTGAGCGCAACAGCCTTCAGCGCGTTGATTTGGTTAAAGTCAGTTATCACTAGAGGGTCTATCAAACAATCCAACTCCTCGTCTTTGCCAATTATGGACAATCCGTCCAAGTGGGTTTGTCCAGAAAAGACTCGGATTAAGCTGCGGAATAAAGCCATAAATAATGCTGCGCCCACACCTTTATCGCATACATCAGCAATCACTATCCCTAAGTAGTCACCGGGAAGCATAAAAGCGTCATAGAAGTCGCCAGCTACCTGACGGGCAGGATAGAAACAGGCTGCAATCTCCCAATTTGGCAACTGGGGAATTTCCCTAGGCAGAAAATCTCGCTGAATCTGCCTGCCCTTTTCTAGTTCAGAGTCGAGCGCTTGTGAATAGGCTTCGATCGCTTGTTTAGCCTTGTCTAATGATAGGTAAGATTCTTCTAGTTTGCGGTAGAGTTGGGCATTTTCTAAAACTAGGGCTATTTGGTGGGCAGTCACCTGCATCAAATAGGCAGTTTCAGGGCTAAATTGCCCCGGCTCTTGGTGCAACAGGGTGATAATACCTAATAACTCCTCATCCCTGAGAATGGGAACAGCCAAGGCTGAGCGAACACTATAAGGCTGATTGGGCTGTATCAGCCAGCGGTCATCAGTTTCGGTGTCGGTAATTAATCCCACTTGACGGTGGTGGAACACCCAGCCAGCCAGCCAGCCAGCGAGTCCCTTGTCCAAAACACTGCCGACCTGGGGAGCGTCCTCCTCATGCGTCAGGATACTGTCAGTGATAACACCATTGCTATTGAGTAAAAAAAGACTACATTTCTCCGCACCGTTTAGCTTGCTGGAGACATGTACAGTTTCTTGTAAGGTGACTTTCAGCATTTCCTCACAAAATGAACAGCGTGCCATCGCCACCAAATGCTCAAGTAGTTCTGTTTGAGTCTCAAAAGTAGCTTTTTCTGTTTTAAGCTCAGCTAGCTCTTTCCGCAGTACTTCCAATTCTACGATTAATTGTTGTTCTTTAGATTGATGATTGAAAGGAATCATACTCTTAATCCTGAGTAATGAAACTTGTAGCGATTTAGTTGTTAGTCTTCTCTTCTCACAACCAACAACTAACAACTGACCCTAAACTTTTTCTATCTTGTCTTTGTCATATTCATCCACCAAAATGACACTTTGGTCGAATCCAGTTTTCTCCAAGGTGTCCAATACCATCTCCTGAGTACCAACAACATAGATGTCAGTATCAGCACCCATCTTTTGCTTAATGAATATGAGTACCCGCAGACCTGCACTGGATATATATTCTAGGTCTTGGATCATTAGAACGAGACGTTTTGGATGTTCCGTAGCTGCATTCTCTACCTCTTTTTGGAAAATTGGTGCAGAAGTTGCATCCAATTCTCCAGCTAAAGTGATTTTAGCGATACCCTTGCTTGTTTCTAGTGTTGCGTTGAAAGCCATAATTTTGTCCTTTGTCATTTGCTTTTAACTAATGACCAATCTCATTTACCAACCAGGATGACTACAGAGCGATCGCCCAGGAGTAATCCGTACTGATTCTCCAGCACAGGTTCTGTGCCAGGTTTCCAACTGTCCAATGGTGGGGTGACAGCAGTGTTGGCAAACACATGCCACTTCATTGAATCTGGCAATCCTGGGATTTCAAACCAGTTAGCTTGATCATGCATATTCATGGCTAAGTAGATGTAATTATCTCCAAACGTACCCTCATTTGCGTGCTTTCCACAAAGCATAAAAGCGAGAGTGCGACTGGAGTCAGACCAGTCAGCATTCCATGCTTGGGTGCCATGCCAGGTGATATCAGGATAACCACTACCTACATAGTCGCTATTACGGAAGTGCCATCGATTTCTCAGTATTGGGTGAGCGTTGCGGAAGGCGATACAGTGTTTGAAAAACTGAAACAAGTCGTTATTGGACTGCAACAGCGCCCAGTCCATCCAGTTCAGTTTATTGTCGTGGCAATAGGCATTGTTGTTGCCTTTTTGACTTCGACCCACTTCATCCCCCATGAGGATCATCGGTACTCCCTGGCTCACCATCAACATAGCCACAGCATTTTTGATCTGTCGCTGCCGCAGAGCATTGATACTCGGATCGTCCGTCCATCCTTCTGCCCCACAGTTCCAGCTGTCGTTATCGTTGCCACCGTCGTTGTTGTTTTCCCCGTTAGCCTCGTTGTGCTTGTCGTTAAAAGAAACTAGGTCAGCGAGGGTAAAACCGTCGTGACAGGTGATGAAATTAATTGATGTGGCTGGCGCACGACCTGCCCAAGCATACAAGTCTGGCGAACCTTGTAGCCGCTGTGCCATATCTCCCACCCGACCTAAGTCTCCTTTGAGGAATTTACGAATACCGTCGCGGTACTTGCCGTTCCACTCAGCCCAGCGACCAAAAGCGGGGAAGGAGCCAACTTGGTAAAGACCGCCTGCATCCCAAGCCTCGGCAATGAGTTTACACTTTGCCAGAATTGGGTCAAATGCCAAAGCTTCTAACAAAGGCGGGTTAGCCATTGGGGCACCCCAAGGGTCACGACCCAGGATAGAAGCAAGGTCAAATCGGAAGCCGTCGATGTGATACTCAGCGGCCCAGTAGCGCAGGCAATCGAGCACCATATAGCGAACAACTGGGTTATTGCAGTTCAGCGTGTTACCAGTGCCACTGAAGTTAAAGTAGTACCCATCCGGCGTCAGCATGTAGTAGGTTTGGTTGTCGATCCCCCGGAACGAAATCGTCGGTCCATGTTCGTTTCCTTCCGCCGTATGGTTGAAGACAACGTCCAGAATAACCTCAATGCCATTTTTATGTAATTCTTTAATCAGGGCTTTGAGTTCATCAACTTGCATACCGAATTTCCCTGTAGCCGCATAGCCAGCCTTGGGAGCAAAGAAACCGATGGTACTGTAACCCCAGTAATTCATTAACAGTTCCCCTGTTTGTGGGTTAGGGCGACTGTTTTCAAATTCATCGAATTCATAGATAGGCATCAGTTCAACACTGTTGATGCCTAGCTCTTTGAGGTAGGGAATTTTTTCGCGGATAGCAGCAAATGTTCCCGGATGCTTGACTCCAGAGGAAGGATGACGGGTAAAGTTGCGGACGTGCATCTCATAAATAATCTGATCCTCCGGTGGTATTTCCAGAGGACGGTCATTTTCCCAGTCAAAATCGTCAAAGGCAAGACGCGCTCGATGTTGGTAGATGTTATTCCAGTCAGGCGTTTCTCCCCAAATATCCCTACCACTGATGACTTTAGCGTAGGGATCTAGAAGAATTTTACTGGAGTCAAACCAGTGGCCTTCTCTAGGGTTGAAAGGTCCGTCCATGCGGTAGCCATATTCAATATTTTCGTAATCCAAGTCGAATACGATCATGCTATAGACACCTCCAATCCGAAACTCTTTCGGAAAGGGAATTTCCACCATCGGTTCGAGGGCATTCTTTTTGAATAGCACTAAGGTACAGGATTTGGCATACCGTGAATATATCGAGAAATTAACTCCTCCTGGCACTAAAGTGGCTCCAGGGAACAATGGACGACCGACACGCAGCTTGAAGTTGTCGTAAGTGTGGGTTGGATGAATGTCTATTCTTTCTAGCTCCATTTCTGCCTTCTCCTAACTAAAATTTAGGGACAAATATTTAGGTAAAAACTATTTGAGGCTAGGTGGGGAAAATCTGAAGCTTGAAATTGAGAGCTTTTAATCCTGAATCAAGCGTGTCACTTATTTTAAAAAAGTCGAGGAAGCCAGTAATGGACATGGTGTCCTTAATTTCTTCGGCAACTCCCACCAGCAGTAGCTGTCCATTTTGACTTGAGACCAGTCGGTACAGCGACAGTAACAACCGCAAACCGGCACTAGACATATAAAGTACCTTGGTCATATCTAGAAGAATCTGGCTCCCTGGCTGGACTAGTGGCAAAACTTGCTTTTGAACCAGAGGTGCAGTATTGCTATCCATATCACCGGCCATTTCGATCACGGTTACTGGTTGAATCTGCAAGGTGCTGACCTCCTCTTGGACTGGAGGTGTAGTATTTACGTCTACCTTAACAGCCGTTTCCACCGCTGTTACTTGGAGTGTTTTGATATTAATGTCCATGATATGATGCTTTTTGAGTACTAAGCTCACTGATTAGGGACGATTTGAACTTTGACTTTCACTTGTTCTTTCGTATCCGGCAGTTTAACTGTCAGGGCATCAGCGTCAAAATTGTGATACGGTTCTTCGTTGAGCCAACAAGCACCAATCTTGACGCTACCGGGCGGGAGAATATCTGGTGACACCCGCAGGATATTATCCTTAAATGCTCCAGGTAGAGGCTTGAAGTAAAAGTCCATTGGCTGTTTAGTGAAGAGCAGGTTGGTATAAACTGAAGCCAGATAGCACAGTTCAGTTGAATGATAACCGCTCATTGAGTGGCTACCTTTGAACCGCTCATTACCCATCAGGAAGGGTAGCCCGTTTGCCAAAACGTTGAAGTAAATGCCGCCGTCTTCATGGTCAAGGAAGTGGGCATTGTAGAAGGCTGCGGCTTCACGAGCATGACGCAAATATTCCGGATTCTGAGTGATACCATTTAGGATCAGGTAGGCTAAGATAGCTTGTTCCTGCTGCCACCACGCTTTGCGATCGTGCCAAACAAGGCGGTGTTGCTCTTCCCCTTCGTCTAGTATGCGCTCTATAACGTCGTACCAGCCACCACGCTGCTGGTCACTACCTAGTTTAGGCATGAGGGAGGCAATTTTCTCAGCTAAAGCCACGTATTGATCTTTGGGTTTGAGGCTTTGCATCCGCATTAGGTTCCAGGCAATTTTCAGGTTATGCCCGATCACAGCGCGGTTTTGCTGCCAGCCCCAAGTTTGGTCGCGGCTCCAATCTTCATGGAACTTTTCCTGGACAAAGGGGCTGTTGTCGTAATCCGGGAAGTATTTTTCAATCGTGTCAAAGGTGTACTCTAGCATGTCGGCGTATTTCTGTTCGCCAGTTGCCAGCCACAGGTTGATTAGATAAGCTGGAGCGTGATCTCCAACGGAGTTCCAGTTCTTGCGAGCGCGGTTGCGACCTAGAGACTCAGCACGTGGGTCGAGAGTGATGGGGTCGATGTGGGAGAAATAGCCAGTGCCTTCTTTATCCAAGAAGAATTTGTCAAATAAATCTACGGTCATCTCGGCATCTTTGAGAATGCGCGGATCGCCAGTAATCCGGTAAGTTTGAATCGGACCTGCCAAAGCGTAAATTTGTTCATAAGCCGGGATAGCGTCGTAGTCATCGCTAAACTCGGAGGTCAGGAGTTTTTGCTCGCGATTGCCTGTTACCTTAATACCGTGATACCAGTAAATCAGATTTTCATCAGGGTCATAAAACCGCATGTGCTGACGCAGGTATTCGGTACCTTTTTCAGCGGCTTCTAGGAAGCGGTCTTCGCCTGTCATCAAGTAAGCTGAGGCAAAACCATAAACTAAGCGGGAAACAGTGTCGGTTTCTTGGAGATAATCATCTTCGCGCTTTTTGACACCAGTCACCCTTAGAAAGGTGCGGTATTGCCGATAATCGATTTCGTTTTCGGGATAGTTGAACTGCCAATAGAGGTAACTATCAGCAATTGAACGTACTTGCTTAACCCACCAATCCGGCTCTTCATGCCGATATACACTGGGAGCATCTCCAGGAAAGACAAAGGACTTAACTTCAAATTTGTGCTCTTCCCCCTGTGGGTAAAAAATACCGTAGGCAAACACAGGCTGACCAGGCGTTAGCATTTCGGCAAGGCGTTGCGTACAGTCGTTGTAAGGTTCCTGCAAGTTTTGGGTAATCCGGCCATAGGTGGTCGGAGTCAGGTAAGCCTGAAATTTCCGTCCATCTGATGTCTTGATCCCAAAGCTTTTTTCGCTGCGGTTAAAATCAGTGACGTACCCAGCGATGGTGTCAGAAAATGAAAAACTCATGTGATCCATGGGGTTACCTCCAGGATTGTTAAAATAAAGTAGCTGTGAGCAAATTTCTATCTACTAGCAAGACGTTTCCAAGTAGCGCGGGTAAATAACTTTTGAGTTATCCTCTCAGTCCTCACACAAATGATGATTTACCCACTGCTACTTTCTGCATTTTTTCCTGCTTCTGAATCTCTCCGACAAAAACTTCCATAAATTTATCGACAACTCCAGGATGTTTCCCTGAAATCAGGTTGTCATCTATAACCAAATCAGCAGTCGCGTTCCCGTCATAGATAACTTCACCACCGGCATTCTCAATATCGCAGATGATGTTGTGGGCACAAGTAACTTTGCGACCTTTGATTAAATCTGAATCAGCGCAGAACAGCCACAAGCTATGGCAGATTGTTCCTATTTTCAAGCCACGTGTGTGTAGAGCCTTTCTCAGAAATACAACTGCTGGAGCTTGATTTTTCTGACCTTTCTTAACAGAAACCTGATATCTCAGACGATCCGTAGCATAGGCACCAATACAAATTATTCCTTTGTAATCTGCTGGAGCAATATCATTGATTTCTGTTGTAACCGTAACATGCTCCTCGACTATACCAGTATCAGGGTTTGCCCCGAAGGTTAACTCTGGATTGTTCCAGAGATGAGAAATATACTCGACTTGATAGCCTTGAACGGGAAAATACTCGTTGAATCTGCGAAATTCTGTTTGATCGAAATGTTCCTCAATGAGGATGCCAATTTTCCCCTTAATTGGGTCGCCAATTCTACCGTTACTTAAAGGTGTAGATGTCATGATATTTACCTCATTCATGTTAGCAATTCAACATTTATGCATTCAACTTAGCCAGCACCTTTCGTGGCTACTTTGTTGCAGAGATTCTGGACTGCCACCTGTTGGTTGGCATCTTGAAAGATGCCATCAGGATTAAAAGCATCATCAGCGCCATTGTTGACTAGGATGTTCAGTTGACCGAAGCGATCAACCGTTTCTTGGAAGAGGCGGTGGACGTCCGCGACTTTACTTATATCAGCCTGTAGGGCTAGGGCTTGTCCGCCCCCAGTTTCAATAGCCGAAACCACTTCTTTGGCTTGGTCGGCGCTTTGAGCATAGTTGACCACAACAGACGCGCCATCTTGAGTTAAGCGTTCAGCGATCGCACGTCCAATGCCGCGTGATGCGCCTGTGACAATTGCGATTTTTCCTATGAGAGGTGTCATAGCATTACCAACTTTTTGTATATGGTTTACGAAGCTGCTGCTACAAGGCTGTCGAGGTGCACAAACGTGATATCGGATGCTAATCAATCTGACTTCTAAATCCTGTCGCGTAGGGACGGCGGGCATAGCCGACCACAGCAAGCAGAGTGAGTAGCACAAGCGCCGGGATGGCCTGTGGCCCTTCGCCAGCCTTGAGATGCGACAACACACAGCCAGCCATTAATATGCCGAGGCCGACACTTGCCAGGGTAACAGTGCGTGGAAACAGCAGCAGCACCGCCCCACCCATTTCAGCCACACCAACCAAGAGACGAAACCAGGTGGGATAACCCCACTTAATAAATTCTGCTACAAGCTGTTGAGCGCCTGTAAGCTTTAAGGTTCCGAACATCAGGAAAGCCGCAGCTAAGAGAGTAGTGACACTCCACAATGCGATCTTCTTTACTCTGCTTGATCTTGCCATCACAATAACCTCCAGTTGAGATTCAAGTTTCTTAGTGAATCTAAGTTGAGTGACGCTGAACGGCAGCAGGTCGAAATTGGTTAATTGCCTGGTTTCAGGAACATTATCAGGTAATTTGCCGTTTTTTATGAAGTTACATCCTTTCTTCAAAGATCAATCGATCTGACTAATCACTGCGCTTGCACTGTTAAGACGACCTCGTAAGCGTGGAAATCGTGAGACGCAAATTCTGCGGCCTGTTTCGTCATAGCAATAAAATCTGGGTTCTTACTAGCCGATTCGAGTGCTTCTCGGTTGCTCCACTGTATGTAGTTGACGACCCTAGTGCTGTCCAGGCTCTTGTGGATGTTGGCCGATATGAAGCCCGGCTGCTTCATAGGTATTTCCTTGTTCTCGATAAAAAAATCTACTAAACGTTGCTGCTGTTCGGGTTGGACTGTAAAGACGTTGATTACGGTAAGTAGACCGGCTTGGTCGCTAATTGTAGCCATTTTTACAATTTCCCAAGGGGACATATCTGCGTAAACCCGCCATTCACTTACCTTGTTTCCTCTCAGACGGTAAATGTCGCAGCAGGCAATCTTCACGTGCTGTTTACTTGGAACCAGTTCGTATTTGGCATCCATTTCTAGAGTGATGATATCTGGCTCCTGCCAAATTTTCCTAACGTCATGACCATAAAATACCGCCGTATTTTTAAACGTCCGCGCAAAGAAATCTACTACTGCTTGTGGACCATAAACAGGTTCACCTGATCCCACCTTGTAAAAGATGTCATCCGTTAAGTAAGTTTTCACCTTTTCCCAATCTTGAGCGATCACAGCCTGTGCCAATTCACCCATAGCTTGTAACTGTTGTGAAAGCTTACCGTTGGCAACAGGCTCAGAACCAATAGGCCATTTCGGACCAGCGATTGACCATTTCGGCACAAATCCCTGTTTTACCCTTTCTTTTCCTTCCGAATGTTCTGCAAAATGCTGCCGCATGATCCCCGGAGGTAGCAGTTGCTTTCCTTGACTTCCCGTCAGCACCGAAGCGGATTTGAGAACAGGGATGGTGGGGTCAAATACAGGATTCACATCCATGAATATCCGCAGTTCACTGAACTTATCCCCCTCAATGCGGAAAATGTCTGTGCAAGGGAGTGAAACCATCGAGCCATCCTTGCGCCAGTAAAGGACATCCATTTCCACGAACACTACATCGCCCTCTTCCCACATCATCTTGATCTCGTGGTACACCGCCGAGATTTTACTGAAGAAGTTGTCCGCAGATTTCTTAATCGATTCTTTATCCAAACACACCTCGAAGTTGCCGAAGTGATACACTGGTGTGTCGCTAAAGAAGGTAATGAATCCTTCCGAGTCAAACGCCTCGCCTCTGGAGAACAAGCGCTTGACCATATCTACATTTGTTCCGGAAATTTTTTCTGTGGTCGAACTTTTCCCGTTTGTAGCTGGTGCTCCTACTAATTGACTCAACATTGACTGCACGACTTCGCCAAAAACCACATGCACTTTACCCAGCGCTGTTGCCAATTCTTCTTGGGTCAATTTATAGCCGTTTTCCGCCGCAATTTTGACGAAGCTTTCAGGAGTATTAGCTGTGTGAAGTTGCTGTTGTAAAGTGGGATTTTCAAAAGCTGCTGCTAACAAACTAACTACTTTTTGTGACATAACTCACCTCATTTTGTTTCTACAACTTTATGTTGACCATCGTACAATTGGAGAATGTAACGGGTAGATAATAAATTGCTTTATCTCAGGCTTGCCACGGGGACATATCTGCATAAACCCGCCATTCACTCACCTTGTTTTCTCTCAAGCGGTAAATGTCGCAGCAGGCAATCTTCACGTGCTGTTTACTTGGAACAAGTTCGTATTTGGCATCCATTTCTAGAGTGATGATATCTGGCTCCTGCCAAATTTTCCTAACGTCGTGACCATAAAATACCGCCGTATTTTTAAACGTCCGCGCAAAGAAATCTACTACTGCTTGTGGACCATAAACAGGTTCACCTGATCCCACCTTGTAAAAGATGTCATCCGTTAGGTAAGTTTTCACCTTTTCCCAATCTTGAGCGATTATAGACTGTGCTAGTTCACCCATAGCTTGTAACTGTTGGGAAAGCTTGCCGTTGGCAACAGGCTCAGAACCAATAGGCCATTTCGGACCAGCGATTGACCATTTCGGCACAAATCCCTGTTTTACCCTTTCTTTTCCTTCCGGATGTTCAGCGAAGTGCTTCCTCATGGTGCCTGGAGGAATAAGTTTTTCTCCAAGACTAGCAGTGAATACAGAAACGTTGTTGGCGACAGGAATTGTCTGGTCAAAGATCGGATTCACATCCATAAATATCCGCAGTTCAGAGAATTTGTCGCCTTCAATGCGAAAGATGTCGCAACAAGGAAGTGAAACGACTGAGCCATCCTTGCGCCAGTAGGTGACATCCATTTCCACGAACACTACATCGCCTACTTCCCACAACATCTTAATCTCGTGGTACACTGCCGATATCCGACTGAAAAAAGCTGACGCAGAGTTCTTAATTGCTGCTTTATCCAAACAGACTTCAAAGTTACCGAACTGATACACTGGTGTGTCGGTAAAGAAGGTAATAAATTCATCCACATCAAACGCCTCGCCTCTGGAGAACAAGCGCTTGACCAAGTCGGCATTTGTTCCTGGAAGTCTTCCCAAGATAGATTTGCCCAGATTTGTGGTTGAGGCTCCTACTTTGCCATTTGAAACAGCTTTTGGTGATTCTTTTTGTGCATCTTGCTGTTCAGCAACGGTTATTGCGTTCAGGACGCCCTGCTGAATCGCTTGGGTAAGCTTTGCTTGAATTTCTTGAGCAACATGACGAGCCTCATCATTGTAAGGCTCCCAGTCTAAGGTATAGGTAATTATCAGGGGAGCATTAGGATTGTTACTTTCAGGGCGGACAATTGTGTTAACTGCCTGACCAATGAAAAGAGGATTATTTACCAAGGTATGTCGGATTTCTCTGGTTTTTTCGTCCCAAGTTATTCTTTCCTTAATGGTCATGTTTAGCGCTTTCATCTCGCGCAGTATCTGATTGCCATGTCTCTCCAGAATCTGATAATCTTGTGCTTCTGGATTATAACGGACTGGATTTTGAATTTTGTCCAGTAACACATTCCAAACAGTTGACAACGAAGCATTTACAGGACTGCTAAATGTAGCAGAAACTCTTTCGGAAGTATCTCCTGACTGTTTTGAGGTTAGGCTTTGATATTGGGCATTTGCCATGTAATATTCCTCCTGTGCTTTTGCAAAATGTTCTTTTACCTTACGAGTGACTTGGTTAAATTCAAGCTGTTCTCCATTTGGTCCTTTACAGTAGAACAATGCCCAGCCTTCAAATTCACCAAAGTCTGTTTCTGGTTGACCCTCTGTAAATAAATCTGGCTCATCCCAAAATTTGTATGAATTATACTTGAGGGCAATATTCCTTCTTTCTTCTGATGATTTAACTCGAATGACGCGATTAAAAACAACGTTTGTGATTCCGCGCTTGTGACACTCTTCTTCCAACATTTTGGCGAAGAGATTGAGATCCACATCATCTTTCACATGAAAAGACAAGTGCATTGTATTCACATGACCAATGTGAGAAAGAATACTACCAATAGAATAATTCGGGGCATTTGGTGACGTCGCCTCTCTGAAATAGATGAGTTCAAGGCAGGCGTTGCCAAAGGAAATGAATTTAATATCTAAGGCTTGTTTTGCATCTCTGAGATTGGGGACACCAAAAGTTTCTAGGTCAACCTCTTGAGCGATCGCATCCAAATCCTCTTTTTGGAAGAGAGTGTTTTGCATCTCGTCGCCCACCAAATCATTTTCTGCAATAACTAATTTCCCTCCTAACACCTCTGTGTAAAATTCGAGGGATTTTGCCATGTCACTAACTGTGATTCCGGCGTGTTGAACTCCTTGCAGATAATGACCTAACCCAGATTTAACATTTTGCTTACCGCTCATAAGAGAAACTATGTCCGACTTTAATTGATTGGTTGCTCCTACTTTCTCGATCAGATTTGCAACCTGAGAACTCCGCTCACCTGCTACAGTCATCTTGCCGTTGTAAACAAAGGTGTAAGCAGTTCGCTCTGCAAATGGTAAAAGCTGCTTCACATAATTTGCCTGGTCTTTGACGGCTTTTGCATATTCTTTTGAGGCAAAGAATGTTTCCATTTCTAAAGGATTGGAAAATGCAATTTCAAAAGCTGCCTGATACTGCTTCTGTGGGGGTTCATAATGAGATACTCCAGCAGCATCTGGACGGGAATTATCTACTTCTTCAAACAGATGCAGTCGGAACTTGAGAACCGAGTCACTCAGGGCAACAGCAGCAGCAAAGTTGTCTGTAATATATTTGTGAAACTCGTCCACACTGACGGCATCTGCTTTTTTGACCATGACATGAAACTTCAGGATACCCAGTTCTCCGTTTGGATCACCCGTGGGGATGCAATCAATATAAGTTTTGGAATTACCAGGGGTCGTATTATATCCAATCGATTTACTGAATAAATTGTGTTCATCATCCATCAGGATGGCAGCAGATTTGAACCATGTCTGACGGTCAGTTTCTGTCTCAAAGGTTAATTCTGCAATGCCATCAAACTGATCTTCTGGTGGTAAGTCGTACTCAATACCTTCAATAGTTGGCCACAAATCACCCTGATTATGAGCCAAATGGAACTGCCAGTATTGATGCTGACCTGGTAGGCGGGCACAAACTGGACCATGCACATTTCTCCAGTAGTCATCGAATATATCTAACGTTATTGACTTTCGTTTCCATAAGAGAATGTAGAAAACTGCTATGCCATTTTGATCGCGTATGGCATAATCGGCTTTTTTGATTGCTGATATCATTGCTGCGTTCCTTGGTTCAACACTACTTTGCTTAAAAATCTCATTTAGTGGCCCGAAGCAGCCTGCCACCTTATTAAATCCTGCATAAACACACATAAACAAAAGAAGTTCCTCAATTTCCTTATGAGTAGCTCCCTGTTTGAGAGCCATATCCACATGTGCTGCAAAAGCATTACCGGGGCCTTTGTGATTCTGATTGACAACATCAACTGCGATCGCAATCAGCGCCTTGGTTTTTTGGTCAATTAATGGCAGACCCCATGCTTCACCAGCTACACGACTCACAAAGTCACCAAACTTCGGGTTAATACTTTTTAAACCTGCTTGTAGTTCTAAATCATCTAAAACTGCATTTTTGTACACCCGCTTGTCTGTCATCTTATGCTGTAGTAAGCAATTTCAGTAGTCCACTGGGGGCAAAAACATCTCGATAGAAAGTCAATTGCTCAGTTTTGAGGTAACATCCGCCTCTGTGACCGCGTCGCATCCAGGTAACATTTCCTTTAGCAAGTGTTTCGTTAGTTTCATCATCCACACACTTCCATTCAAAGAAGGTAACGTCACCATGAAACATGACGATTGGCCAACACATAGTTACACCTGGTTGGGCAATTAATGCCCACCAATGTTGCTCACGCTCTTTTTGTTGTTCTAAGCCTTGATAAGGCCCATCTTGGCAAAAATAAACCAAGTCATCACGATATTCACCAGTTAAGATATCGCCTCGTCCCTGTCTCAATGCTTCACAATGGGTAGGCCACCATTCTTTATTCTCTTGTTCAATTTGTTGCAGAGTGTAATTAGGACTGATTTGTGGCTGGGTCTTTTCTTTCATTGCCACATACTTTTCGGCGTCCTCTATGAGTTTTTTGGCTACATAGGGAGTCACGAGTCCAGGTCTGGAATAATCTGCTGCTAAATCTTTGTAATAATTATTCCGGGTCTTAATTGGACTATTTGCAGTATTTTGCAATTGATTAATAGAAGCATTTGAAAAGCCATTCGAGTTGGAAATGATAAGTTTTTGGTCTAGCATGAGAGAAGTTATATCCTCTTTTAGTTGATTGGTTGCACCAAGGTTCACAATTAAATCTGCCACTGTAGAACTCCGCTGACCCGCTAATGTTATCTGACCGTTGTAGACAAAAGTGTAAGCAGCTCGCTCTGGAAATGGGTTGATTTGTTTGATATACTTTGCTTGGTCTTTTACAGCTTTTTCATATTCTTTTGAGGCAAAGAACTTTTCCATTTCTAAAGGATTGGAAAATGCAATTTCAAAAGCTGCCTGATACTGCTTCTGTGGGGGTTCATAATGAGATACTCCAGCAGCGTCTGGACGCGAATTATCTACTTCTTCAAACAGATGCAGTCGGAACTTGAGAACCGAGTCACTCAGGGCAACAGCAGCAGCAAAGCTGTCTGTAATATATTTGTGAAACTCGTCCACACTGACGGCATCTGCTTTTTTGACCATGACATGAAACTTCAGGATACCCAGTTCTCCGTTTGGGTCACCCGTGGGGATGCAATCAATATAAGTTTTGGAATTACCAGGGGTCGTATTATATCCAATCGCTTTACTGAATAAATTGTGTTCATCATCCATCAGGATGGCAGCAGCTTTGAACCATGTTTGACGGTCAACTTCTGTCTCAAAGGTTAATTCTGCAATGCCATCGAACTGATCTTCTAACCGAGTGGTGTATTCGATGCCATCAATAATTGGCCACAAATCACCCTGATTATGAGCCAAATGGAACTGCCAGTATTGATGCTGACCTGGTAATCGGGCACAAACTGGACCATGAACGTCTCTCCAGTAGTCATCGAACAGATTTAACGTTATTGACTTTCGTTTCCATAAGAGAACGTAGAAGATTGCTATACCATTTTGATCGCGTAAGGCATAATCAGCCTTTCTCATTGCTGATATCATTGTTGCTATCCTTGTAGGGGCTATTATATTGCGATTGACACTGCACACGAGTTGGTTAGTGATGGAGTTCTCCGAGCTTTGATCCTCGCCGAAGAAACGAGAAACTGCTGGGTGAGATAGTCTGGACGCTCATCAGGAATCCAATGCCCGCAGTGTTCGACCACGACACCGCGCATGTCCTTGGCGATCGCTTTAGTAGAAGTTATTGTAAAAAGTGAGTTCAATCAGAAATAGCGATCGCTATTTCTGATTCTGAATATTTATAGAGAATCCCAAATCTGATTAAGTGTGCCGAAGCAACCAGCAACCTTATTGAATCCCGCATAAGCACACATGAATAAAAGAACTTCCTCGATTTCTTGCCGAGTGGCTCCCTGTTTAAGAGCCATATTCACATGTGTTCCAAAAGGATTACCAGGACCTGTATGGTCTTGATTCGCAATATCAACTGCGATCGTGATTAAAGCCTTAGTTTTTTGATCAATTAATGGTAGTCCCCATGCTTCACCTGCTACACGAGTCACAAAATCACCAAACTTGGGATTAATAGACTTTAAACTTTCTTGAAGTTCTTTGTCATCCAAAACTGCATTTTCGTATGCCATTTTCTTCTCCATATAGGCTACAAAATCCGCTTTTGAAACTTGACCAATTCTATCTACACGCTAATCAATAATCCTAATGGGGTTAACGTGAGTTTAATGAAGTTAGAAGACCGTAGCAATCACAAGGAGCGACAGATCAAACTAAAATACCATCATCTATATCTTGATAGTGGAATGGCACTAAGATAAGCGTCTATCCTTAATTTTGCTAATTTCATCTTCGTGTCCATCAGCTTGAATATTCATAAATCCTAAAACATAATCTGCTGAAAATTTATGTGGATTGAATATTACTCTTTATTTCATTTTTTTATTCCCCTATTCTTCAATATTTAACATATTTTTTTGGCTATAGAACCATGAATGTAAAAGGAAGTATGCAAGAAAAAACCAAATTGTGTGAAAATAAGCCAATCCGGGGAATCAATCTACCGACGTAACTAAAATATGGGCGCTCCTTTAAAGGTCTTCCTAATTACTATGACATTATTTTTGATTTAAGTTGGTTCAATAACTCATATAAAACCTCATATGAAAACTCATGATTATTATCAATAATATAATTAGTTTTTAAAAAAGTGTTTTTGATAAATAGTATCCAATGTTTTTGTCAAGTTATGCCCTAATCAATAACAATATTGTCATCAGTAGGAAATTTTATAACAATAATTGCATTGGTGAATCGAATGCGAGGTGCTATTCCAGACTCCTCAGAATACGAGGATTTCTTATTTCCCTCTCCTTATATCTCAATCCGCTTGGGTTCAAGTCAAAAACCAAAACCAGCGTAGGTTGGGTTGAGGGACAAAACCCAACATTTTCAGGACTTTGTTGGGTTTCACTACGTACCCCTACGGGGAAGCAAGCTACAACCCAACCTACAATTATCCTTAACCCAAGCGTATTGCCTTATATCTGTGCGTTCGCTCATTCTTGAAGGGCGTCCGCGAATTAAGCCTTGTGCTGTCTGATATGTAGCTCCATTGTTAGTAGACCAAAAAGTTCTGCGTTAGCGTACCCCTACGGGGAAGCAAGCTACGCGCAGCGTTCCGTAGGAAAGCTCACCGTTGGCGTAGCCTCTCGTAGAGAAGGTATCGCTCTGGGGTAGATACCTGCCTTAAATGAGTTGTTGTCTAAAAACTGTATTTGTTAATATATTTTTTTCACAACTCGCTTGTTCTGATAACATAAGTGAAACTTATCAATCAACTAAAAATTGCGATCGCACTACCATTAGGTGTAAAAACCTTAATTTCTAGTCCAGTAACATCATCTTTAACAGAAAAATTATTCAATTTTGGCGCGGAGTGCGGGAGATGGAAAGAGAGTTTCAAATCCAGCTTGTCGCTCGTTTAAGGGTTCTAGAGCATCGTTCCAAAGACTTTCATAATAAAAGAAGATTACGCCTAGACCACGTTCTTGAGCAGCCCGTACCTGAGACATAATTTGTTGCATGGGAACTGGATTATTTCGTAACCCTGTCATAATGCCAATTCCAGTTGGAATTATTTGTTGCGCTTCTTGAATTTCTAGGCGGGAAATATTTGCCACAAAACTTTGCAGATTTGGACGATACACTTGGACAATTAACTCGTCCACAATATTTTGTCGTACCCAACTCAGCCAATCTTGCAGGTGAAACTTGTAAGAAAAATCATAGTAATTGGGAGCAACGGAGAAAATTGCCTGGGGTTTTCTCTGCTTCACCGCTTGGTTAAGTTTCACTATGAAAGCCGTAATTTTATCTGCCCGCCACTTTACCCATGCTGTATCTTGAGCATCGCTTGGAGGAGCATTATTAGTTTCTTGGGTGTACAAGGCAACTGTATATTTATCGTAGCCAAATTCGTAGGGCAAACTCATGTGATCGTCAAACTGAATGCCATCGGCATCATATTGGGTGACAGTTTCCAGCACGAGATTGGTGATGAACTGTTGCACTTGTGGATGGAACGGATTGAGCCACATCACCTCACCAGCAGCACTGATGGAAGTTTGGCTACCATCCCGCTTTTGTGTGAACCAATCAGGATAATTTAATGCTAGTTCTGAGGTTGGGGGAGCCATGAAACCAAATTCAAACCAGGGAATTACTAGCAGTCCTTTGCGATGGGCTTGGTTAATCAAGTCCGCAAGAATATCATGTCCATCTAAACCTTTGTAGATAAAAGGTTGAATACCTGCATGTTGTGCTATGGCACTGGGATACATTACATAGCCAGAATTCCACACCACAGGATAGATTGTGTTGAAGTTCAGCCGTCGTAATTGACTCACTGCATCTTGCACTTTCTCGCGATTCTTGAGGGTATCAAAATCATTGTTGGTCATCCAAACCCCGCGAATTTCCTGACGGGGTATCTGTGCGATTGCAGGGGTGAAACTCTCTACCAGCAATACCGTAACAAAGGATATTAAAATGAGAATCGGAAAAAGATACTTGAGCGATGTCTGACGACAAGCTGCTGTGCATCTACGCCGCCAACTTTGAACAATAAAAGGTGATTTCATAAATTTGAATGATGCATTAACTACCCACACACGCCATCGCTCGTTTTTATAATTGAATCTACTAACCATATAGTTTACAAGTATTTATGCTTACTACAGGATTAATCAGTTGGTAGTTGTTCGTTCCCTGCTTATGGAACTTTTGCACCAGAAAAACTAAAGCAGACTTAGCAAAGTTATAAGATGCTTGACGCAGCTAGTAGTCATTAGTGCCCAATGTTTATTGGGGATTGGGGATTGGGGATTGGGGATTGGGGATTGGGGATTGGGGATTAGGGATTGGGGATTGGGCATTGGGGATTGGGCATTGGGGATTGGTTATACTTCATCTTCCTGATCTCCCACCCTGCGCGAAGCTAAAGCTATATTTCCCCCAGTCTTTATCTTCTCTACCAGATCAGAGGCGAACAATTTTGAATTTTGAATGAGTGAATTTTGAATTGATTTCCCCGACGCCCTACCTGTGTCACAATAAAGAACTGTAATAAGAAAAATATTGTTAAGGTAATTTAGTGAGTCCAACTGCTCAATCCACGGCAAGTGCGCGTCGCGTAGTATTTCCTTTTACGGCAATTGTGGGCCAGGAAGAAATGAAACTGGCGTTGCTATTGAACGTGATTGACCCCAAAATTGGTGGTGTAATGATCATGGGCGATCGCGGCACCGGTAAATCCACAACTATCCGGGCGCTGGCGGATCTACTGCCAGAAATTTCTGTGGTTGCCAATGACCCCTTTAGTAGTGATCCTAGCGACCCCGACTTGATGAGCGATGAAGTTCGCCAACTGTTAGAACAAGGGGCGGAAATTCCTGTAGCTCAGAAAAAAGTCCAAATGGTAGACCTGCCGCTAGGAGCTACAGAAGACCGAGTTTGTGGCACAATCGACATCGAGAAAGCTTTATCTGAAGGTGTCAAAGCTTTTGAACCGGGACTGCTGGCAAAGGCTAACCGAGGTATTCTCTATGTGGATGAAGTCAACTTACTAGATGACCACCTTGTAGACGTGCTACTCGACTCCGCTGCCAGTGGATGGAACACTGTAGAACGAGAAGGTATTTCTATCCGTCACCCAGCGCGTTTCGTTCTTGTGGGTTCTGGAAACCCCGAAGAAGGAGAACTGCGCCCCCAACTGCTTGATCGCTTTGGGATGCACGCAGAAATTCACACAGTAAAAGAAGCAATCTTGCGGGTGCAAATCGTGGAACAACGGGCGGATTTTGACCAAAATCCTCCAGTATTTCTTGAAAAGTACAAACCCCAGCAAGAAGCATTGCAAGAGCAAATTGTCAATGCTCAACAGCTTTTGCCAGAAGTGAAAATTGACTATGATCTGCGGGTGAAAATTTCTGAAGTCTGTTCAGAACTCGATGTAGATGGTTTGCGGGGTGACATTGTTAGTAACCGCGCCGCCAAAGCCTTAACAGCATATGAAGGACGCACTGAAGTTACAGTTGATGATATCCATCGCGTAATTACGCTATGCTTGCGTCACAGACTGCGGAAAGACCCCTTAGAATCGATTGATTCTGGCTACAAAGTCGCCAAAGTTTTTAGCCGCGTCTTTGGCGTCGAACTACCAGAAAGTGATACTGTACAAAAAAACGGCACAGGTCAAAAGTTAGGGGCTAGGAGTTAAGAGTTAGAGACGCGATTAATCGCGTCTGTACAGGAGTTAAGGGTTTTGAATTAAAAGCTGTTTCATGACTCATAACTCCTAACTTCTTACTCTTAACTCAGCATTCAGCACTAATTCCTCACTCATAACTCCTAACTTCTTACTCTTAACTCAGCACTCAGCACTCAGCACTCAACACTGACTATGAGAATTTGGCATTTTTGGTTCAACAGCTTTATTCTATCTAGCCAATACAACCCGCCCAGGTTTGTAGAATTATTGATGCTCTTATTAGCGATCGCTATGCTGGCAATAGCGAGTATTTTACCCGACAGACCATATTTAATTTTAGGCTTGAGCTTAGTAGTCGGGGCATCTATTTCTATCTTAGTGCGGGAAGCGATCGCGCCCTCACCTCAGACGCGAATTACCCAACTAACAGCATCTCTATTGCTCGTCATCAGCCTCTATGGCTTTGCTGACTTAATGTCCACTCTATAAAATTAGTTATGAGTTATCAGTTATGAGTGAGAAATTAATTAAAAACTCCTAACTCCTGTACAGACGCGATTAATCGCGTCTCTCCTAATTTTTTCAATTACCAATTTTGCATTTCCACCAATTCCATACACAACTGATTAATTTGCTCTAAATCAGGTTTGTGAGGTAAGGCAGATTGTTCATAAACAATTTCCATTTCGGCGACCAAATCTTCTGCCATTTTCATCACCTGCTCATAAGAATACTCACCCTTTAAAATAGCTTTTAAATCCTCAACATCACCAGCTATTCTCCTATCTACAATCACTTCACCTTGCCGCAATATTTCTACTCCACTGCGTAACAATCTAATGCAGTGCATCCCATGTTTGAGGTCAAAACCCGACTTTCTTTCCATTTCTGCCCTAGCCGGATTTCTATTCTCCTGCCAAGATAAGTAAGCCTTCCATTCTCTTAAAGCTATTTGATAATTTTGACTTTTCTGAAGCAGGCGGATAAAATCTTTCCGGCTATTGGTTAACTGTTGGGTATACTCCAAAGTTTCGTCGGGTAAAGTATATTGTTTTAACACTCCTTTAAAATCAATATCTGCTGTCAGCAATTGATATAATTGTTCCGCTTCTTCCAAAAACTCAATCCGTCCTCTAATTAAGTTATAAAGATACTCCAAAAAAGCATTTAGCTCATCTTTGCTGAGGGGTGCTTCGTCTTCTATAGAAAAGTCAGATGGTATTGGTTTTTTTTGCGGTGGTTTTAACAACCACTTGCGATGAGTTTCCATCTTTTTGATTTGAGCAAAGGCATAACCAGTGTAAGTATGTTTTACCTTCTTGCTCAAAAATAACTGTTTATGATTAATTAAATGCTGTCCGACTGCGCTGAAAAAAGGATAGTTATTTAACCAGAGCAATTCTAAAACATTGGGATTCGCGCCCGCTAATAACTGGAGGATTTTTCTTAATTCATATATAACTGTGTCTTGGTTGCCATCCAGGAATGAAAATATTCCTGGTTCATCCCAACCAGCATCTTTTTGTTCTATCCGATCAAATCCCAGGTAGTACCTTTTGGGTGCGATAAATACTCCCCGATAATCAAAGTCTGAATCAGGACGATTTAAACCATAGCCGTAGCTACCTGCCAAACCAATTAAAATAGTTCTTTGCTCAACTTCTATTCTTTTCATATCACCTGATTAAAATATAGTCATCCTAACTCATGAGTTAAGCAGGTGGAAAGATGGGAAGCAGAGGAGTAGAGGAAGAATTTTTAACTCTTGACTTTTGATAGCGAGTTCGCACAAGTCGCTTCGTTGATGACTAAAAACTCAATTTCGGGTAATCAGCGTATAAACAGCGTTCCATTAATGAGCAGTTTTAGCCTGACAACTTTGATATTATCTGTCGCCCGTGCTCGGAAGGTGACACTTTCACCAAGGTTAATCTGCTATAGGTTAAGCGATCGCTCAAGTTCTTCTGCTTGTTCTGGGCGTTCTGGGGCTAGGGTGTTGACTTTGAACCCTTTACCCTATAAGACTTCATGCAAAAAATGTGTCGCATATTTTTATGGGAAAGCGGCTAAAACAGCCGTTTTCCCACAAACAAAAGTAGCATAAATAATTTTCCGGGAAATTGCCTCAAAGCCCCCAAAATGAAGAGTGCTGAGTTAAAAGACCACCTCAACCAACCTCTTGAGTTAAGAAGATTCCGCCACGCCACAAGGGGCCTTGCTCGTACCAAGTACATAAGTGCTGAGTAGTTTTTTACTTGACTCAACTCAGCACTCAGCACTCAGGACTGAGTGTTGTCAACACCCTAGTACGAATGGCACTAAGTTAAGATATAACCCTTGCCCTGACTGGTTCCTAGCCTGAAGGCTGGGAACCCATCCTGGGAGGCGGAGCCTCCTCTTTCTTGGCCAGAGGCAGCAGCCCTCTCGGAATACATTCCCAGCCTGGAGGCTGGGAACGAGGCAACACAAGGCTTTGGGCTTATCTTAGTGCCATTCACCCTAGTACAAAGCTGTGGCGATTCTGTGGCGATTTGCCCTTTGAACGTTAAGTTTCAGCTTCTGTAGTTTTTGTCTTTCTTAAAAGATTGTATTGTTATTATTCATTTCATCAACACCGCAGCCATGAAAAATCTGTTCCCATTGTTCTTGAGTGCTATTTTATTAAGTGGCACAGTGGCTTGTAATAAAACGAATAGCCAGACTGACAGCACTTCTAGTAACAACAAAACTGCGATCGCTGATCGGACATCTAGTCAGTCAAACAATCAGCAAATATCCGTACCTGCTGGAACAAGTTTTGATACTGTTCTTCAACAAGAGATATCTACGGTTAAAAACCAAAATAATGACCGCTTTGTCTTAGAAATTAAGAATTCCTTAATCGGAGGAAATAAATTTCTTAAAGATGGTCAAATACAGGGACATCTGGAAGATGTAGTCAAAGCTGCTAAAGGAAAAAAAGCAAGTTTACATTTGGTTTTTGATGATGTTTCACTTAAAAATGGCTCATCTTATCCGATTGACGCGACTTTAGTAAACACCAAGTTAGAAACAAAAACCAAAGGTAAGTTCATTCAAAATGCAGGGATTATTCTAGGTGGTACAGTTGCAGGTCATTTTCTTGGTGATCAAGCCAAGTTCAAGCATGGTGGGCTAGCAGGTGGTACGGCTGCGACTGCTTTCGTTTTGTCTAGCCCTGGTGGAGAAGTTGCCCTTAAAAAAGGTACAAATATTAAACTTCAACTGAAATCTGCTATTGCTACTACTCAATAGACCATCAGCTATAAGTAAGTCGGCGCTAATATTTCAAGTTATGTTAAGAAATTCTCAGTAGGGTGCGTTAGCCTACGGCGTAACACACCCTACTGAGAATTTATATTTCTTCATATACATTGAATTTTTCTCGCCGACTTACTTAGTGGTGTAGTTAAAATTCAAAGAAGTACGAACAGCTTTCATCTGATGCGCTCCGCGCACTTCCCTAAAGTGACTGTGCAGGAGTACGATCGCATGAAAGCTACTCTTGATATTCAGGATGAGTGGGTATGGTCAGGGCGATTGCCCTGTTGGTTAAATCAATCAGTAGCGGGTAGCTAAAAAAGTTGGATTACTTTTTTGGTGAACATTTTCAACCGAGTAATAAAGTGAACTTCTGTTTCTGGACAGTGTTCTCTCACCTTCACTGTTGATGTAAAAATCTCCATCCAACACAATTGTGATAAAAGTAAACTCACACCTTTAGATTTGCACTTTTCTGCATAGCTTGAAAATTCATCTCCAATTAAAATAGGCGTATACTTCAACGAGTAGAGTTAGAGGATGTTTGGAAGGTATTATTATTAACACCAAAGCCTAATACTAATTCTATGTGAGGCTGCGGTTTATTCTAACTGTTCTTAGGCGATCGCTATTAAACAAATGCTGTTCGCTCCTTGCTGGCGAGGGCTGAAACCCTTGTTTTTACCCTCGTCCTCGAAAGTTTGTGATCTACTGAATTTTCAAACATCCTCTTAGGGATAAAAGTAGGACTTAGGCAAACAATAGCCGAAAAGAAAGATTTTCAGGTTGGGGCAATTCATGAATTGGCTCTACAACGTGTAGTTTTGCGTAAGTCTAAAAAGACGCAAGATATGAATCTCAAAGTAAACACCGTAGAGGACGGGATTTTTCGTAAAGCTTAAGGAAACTTTTAATTGGAATGAAAATAGGTGAAAATATGGTAGGGATAAGTTTGAAAGAACATCAAGTTTATGGACATTTACCAGTGGAAAAAAAGCTGGGTATTCTTGTTGTCGATGACCATCAATTAATTTTGACTGGTACCCTGGATGTATTAAGTCGAGAGTATCCCGAAGCTTCTATTATTAAGGCTCAGACGGGAAAAGAGACACTTTTTCAACTTCAACTTCACCAGTTTGACCTGATTGTGATGGATTTATCAATTCCCGATCAGCAAGGGGAGACAGCAAAAATTGATACCGGAATTAAGCTGTTGCAAACTTTGCTCCAAGAATATCCCCATCAGAATTTCATGGTGCAAACTAGTTATGTGAAGGCGTTAATCCGGATCAAACACGAGATTGATAATCATCAAGGTGGGTTTGCGATCGCAGACAAAGAATTAGCCGAAGATGAAATGCTAATGCGGGTTAATTTGGCACTTCATGGTGCAACTCACACGAAAGACATCAAAACGGGGATCGAACTCAAACCGGAATGGTTGGAGGTGTTGCGGTTGGCTTTTGAAGAGAGTTTGACAGATCGAGCGATCGCTGACCGAATGTATAAATCAGAACGAGCAGTGCGGACTTACTGGACGAAGATTCAGGATGTTTTGGGGGTATATCCTGAAGACTGCAAGCAAGGTGGTAAGAATATGCGAATCCAAACCGAAGTTCGTTCCCGTGAAGAAGGCTTAATTGATTAATACGGATAGGGATAATTAACGCAAAAAAACTAGATGAGAAGGAGAATCTGGAATCGCATTTACCAAGAATTTGGGTTGTGGTCCCTTGCTGCACCTCCGGGAATATTGGTGTTGGTATTGGTGATCTTGATCCGTATGGTTGGAGGAATGCAATCTTTGGAATGGATATTCCTCGATACCATGTTACGTCTGCGTCCCGCCGAAAAACTCGATGAACGTGTAGTCATTGTGGGGATCGACGAAAAAGATATCGAATGGGTTAAGCAATATCCGGTTCCAGATGAGAAGATTGCAGAGTTACTTACCAAGCTGGAAACCTATAAACCGCTAGCAATTGGGCTGGATATATTCAAAAATGTTCCCGTTGAACCTGGTGGCGAACAACTTACCAAGATATTGCGGGAAAATACTAATATTATTAGTATTGAAAAAATATTACCACCAGGAGAGATTTCTCCACCCCGAAGTTTGCCACCCGAACAAATTGGATTTGTTGATTTATTTAATGATGCAGATAGTAAGTATCGACGCTATTTGTTATATACACCGAAGCCGAAGAATTACAACGAAGATAAATATTCTCTAGCGCTACAGTTAGTTGTTAGGTACTTAAAAACAAAAGGAATTGAGTTGGAAACTGGGAAAAATGACCCAAATACAATAATGATTCAAAGGACTGAATTGCCCCGAATCACCGATAATTTTGGTGGATATGTGGGCATTAATTGTGGGGGTGGTGGATTGTCAATTTTGATGAACTTCCGCAACAATTATCAGCCTTTTCATGTTGTGTCGCTGCGCGATATTCTCAATGAGAAAAATAAGAACGTTTATGCAAAATTGTTGCGCGATCGCATTGTCTTAGTTGGCAATCGAAATCTGAGCGGTGGTGATATTTTTTATACATCTGCTTTGCCAACATTAGAATTAAAGGGTCAAATTTACGGTGTTGACTATCATGCTCACGTCATCAGTCAAATTCTCAGTACTGTAATCGATGGTCGCCCAATGTTGCACAGTTGGGAAGATATCGGAGAATACACATGGATAATTATTTGGGGTTTTCTGCCGATCATTATCGGACGGCTGACCCAATCTGTCTGGAAAAATCTATTTAGTGTTGCTCTAGCGGGAGTTTGTCTGTTTAGCTACGGCTATGTGATGCTGTGGTTGTGGGGTATATGGGTTCCTGTAGCATCCAGTATATTAGCTGTAAATGGGGTTGGCTTGAGTGCTTTGGCATTTTACCAGCATGATAAATTCTTGCGATCGCAAATCAACGAACGTCAAAACACAATTCAACACACTTTTACCGTAATTCATAATGGCCCCCTGCAAACCCTCGCTTATGGATTAAAGCACATGCGTGCTAAAGATGTACCCTATGAACAACTGCTTGGACAATTTGAAAAGCTCGATCGAGAAATTCGGGAAATTGGCGAATTTCTCAAACTAGAAGCATTAACAAAGGAAGAAAGTTTGCGTTTAGGAAGCGGATTGATCCTCGAATTGAACCGACCACTTCATGATTTGTTATATGAAGTTTATTCAAGTACATTAGATCGTCACGATTTTGAATATTTTAAAACATTAAAAGTCAAAATTCGCAATTTTGACCCAATTGATGATAAGTATTTAAGTATGGAACATAAACGTGAAATATGTCTGTTTCTGGAAGAAGCTTTGTGTAATGTTGGCAAACATGCCCAAGGAGTAAAGTGTGTTCAAGCAACGGGTGTTTCTAGTGAAAGTCAATATAAGTTGTGCGTTAAAGATAACGGTTCTGGGATTCAATCAAAGCTCGAAAATAAAGGCACAAAACATTCTAAACTACTCGCCAGACAATTACGAGGAGAGTTTCGACGGGAATCGCTTTCCCCTCGCGGGACAATATGCCAACTTAGCTGGAAACCTACAAAGGAATTTTAGATTTTAAAACAGTTCTTAATATTCTAGAGGTTCTCAGTTGAATAAAATACAAACCTAACAAGAACAGCCCCTTCCCTACCTCTCCCTAACCCTCTCTTAAAAAAAGAGGAAATCAGAAAAAGTTTTGTTAGCAGGAGGGGGAATAAGACTCAAATCAAAGCCTCTCTCGTTGCAGGAGAGAGGTCAAAATTTTAGTAGATAACCATACAATTACCAGCATTTACCATGAGTCATCAATATTTTGGATTTTGGCGAAATAGCCGCAGACTTACAAGTTTGGTTGTGGGAGTGGTTTTTTTAATTAGCGCAGTCCCTGCATATGCTGAGTTTAAACCACGCGATCGCAAACCTGCCAGTGGATATTCCCGTGCGGGTGGTTCGCGTGGATGTTCGAGTAGCGGTATTCCTCTGACGCAGCTTGCACCTCAGACATTTATCGGTAAAACCGCTTCCACACGTCCAATGCTTGCTTGGTATATGTCAAGTTCCCAAACTGTGCGATTCCGAATTTTTGAATTCGATTCAGCGACAACTGTTAAACAAATCGCTAAAGTTAAAGAAATACCAACAATAGTCGGGATTAACAAATTAAAACTTCCTCTTGATTATCCTGAACTAACTGTCGGTAAAACATATTTCTGGCAAATCGCAATTGACTGCGAAGCGCGTTCAATTGTTAGCAATGCAGAATTTACCGTCATAAATCCTCAATCACTAGCTAAGAACCGATTTTCTAGCATTCCAGAAAGCATAAATTATTATGCTGAAAATGAACTGTGGTATGAAGCATTTGAAGAAGCATTGAAAGCAACCAGTAATGGTAAACTGGGTCAAACTGGATCAACTTTAGTTCAAGACCTCGCACAGTCTGAAATCCCCACAGGAAGCGAAGTCGATATCAAAATCATTCAGCAACGCATCAAAGATATCCAGAGAATTTCAAGCGAAAGAATATAGAACGAGTGGGGAGAATAGAAATGATCGAAATTTTGCGGTTTGGTGTAGCGGGATTGCTAGGGTGCGTGGGAGCGATCGCAGTTTCTATTCTCCCTACTTTTGCTCAGTTAACTCCCGATAACACCCTTGGAATAGAGCAATCGGTTGTCATTCCGATTAATAAAGATAATGACCGCATCGGGGGCGGTGCGGCTCGTGGCATTAACCTATTTCACAGTTTTCAAGATTTTAATGTAGGTGAAGGTCGAGGCGTTTATTTCGCCAATCCACAGGGGATAACAAATATCTTTTCTCGCGTTACTGGTGGTAACTCGTCGAATATTTTCGGGAAATTGGGAGTTAATGGTGCAGCAAATTTGTTTTTGCTTAATCCCAATGGGATTGTGTTTGGTAAAAATGCCAGTTTAGATGTGCAGGGTTCTTTTTTGGGGACAACAGCAAATAGCTTAATTTTTCCCAATGGCGTAGAGTTTAGCGCTACAAATCCCCAAGCACCGCCATTGTTGGCTATCAATGTACCAATTGGCTTGCAGTTTGGTTCGCAACCAGGAAGTATTACTAACCGAGCAGTTAATGCGTTGTCTGTTGGTTCTGGTAGTACTTTAGCACTTATGGGTGGTGAAATTGGCTTGGATGGGAGTTCTTTGTCTACTAAAAATGGACAAGTGAAATTGGGAGCAGTCAGTAGAGATACAACTGTTGATCTGAATGTCAATGGCTCGTCATTGGGTTTTAAGTTACCAGAAAATTTCGGACAAGCACCCATTAACTTAACGAATGCAAAAATTTTCGCTACAGGTGAAAATAGTGCAATTGAGATTTTTGGTGGAAAAATCGCCCTAAACGGTTCTAGTCTTTTCGGTAACAATGGCGGCTCAATTATTGTTGATGCGACTCAATTTAATTTAGACAACGACTCTAGCGTTCAGAGTGTTACTTCTGGTGCAGCCAAGGGCGGTGATATTCAAATTCAAGCCAGCGATGCAGTAACTCTCGCTAACGGCAGTTCGATTTATTCCAGCAGCAATGCTGACGCTACGGGTGCGGGTGGTAATGTTACCATCAATGGCGGGAAAATCACGATTACCGGAGATGGAACAGTAGAAAATAGTGGCAAAATTAGCACATTTAGCTTTGGTAAAGGTAATGGAGGAAACCTCACCTTCAATGCTAGGGAGTCGGTTAACGTCAATGGTGGCTTGATCCTTGTTAGCTCTCAAGGTGCAGGCAATGCTGGGAACTTAACTGTGCGAGCTACAGATGCTGTCAATATCACTAACCAAGGTAATTTGGGACTCTACAGCAATAGTTCGGGTTCAATAGGTAATCTGCGGATTGAAACAGGCACTTTGCGAGTTCAAAATAATTTCTCAGGAAGGGGAGTGGTAGCACTTGCATCTGGTACTGGAAGTGTCGGTTCTATTTCCATTCAGGCTCGGAATGCGGTTGAGGTGACTAAAAGTGATATATCTACAAAAGGTGTTTCTCTACCAGTCGGAGGTACAACTCCAGCAACAGCAGGGGATATCACTATTCAAACCCAACGACTCAATCTCAAAGATGGCAGTAATATCAGAACGACTACCTTTAGCAATGCAAATGCAGCTAACATTTTTATTAAAGCTAGTGAATACGTAGATATTGCTAGTAAAAGTTATGTTGCATCTGACACTGGCTATGGTTCAGGAAATGGTGGTAATGTAACAATTGAAACGCCTCGACTCTCCCTAACTCAAGGAAGCTATGTATCAAGTAGGACTGGCTTTGGCTCAGGGAATGCTGGCAATGTAACGATTGAAACGCCTCGACTCTCCCTAACTCAAAGTGGATATATAAGCACCTCATCCCTTGAAAGCAGTGGTAATGCTGGAAATATTACTATCCACGCCAAAGATGTAGAATTGGATGGGGGTCTTCCTCATATAAGTGACAGTGACATATCTTCGGATGTGATTGCAAGTAATGCAGATGCAAGAGGTGGCACGATAACAATTGACACAGAACGGTTGCGGTTAAGTAATGGTGGAAACATATCAACCTTAGTGCAGGGGGGGCGAGGACAAGGGGGTAATTTGGTGGTTCATGCCACTGATTCTATTGATATTATTGGGGTTGGGCTACAACGACTGGATGGTTCATTTGCACCATCAGGTTTATTTGCCGGGGTGCAAACGGGAGGAATTGGTTCTGGGGGAAGCATTGACGTTACAACAAGACGCTTAAATCTCAGCAATCAGGGAACAATTTCTGCCTCCACATTCAATCAAGGTAATGCAGGAAATATTGGGATTAATGCCGAGCAAATTGATTTACGCGGAAGTAGTTATATCGGAACTCAGGTTGGCGATGAAGCTAAGGGTAACGGAGGCAATATCAGCATCAAAACTCAACTATTAAATGTACAAGAAGAATCGGAGATATCATCAGGAACTTTCGGAAATGGAAACGCGGGTAATTTAAGGGTACAAGCTGATAACATTATCCTGACTGGATCAGACAGGGGGTTTTTAACTGGTATAACATCTGGTGTTGAGGAAGGGGGTAATGGTCGAGGCGGTGATATAAATATTACTACCGATAATCTCAGTATACGTGATACTGCTGAGATATAATCAGGAACTTTCGGAAATGGAAACGCGGGTAATTTAAAGGTACAAGCTGATAACATTATCCTGACTGGATCAGACAGTGGGTTTTTAACTGGTATAACATCTGGTATTGAGGAAGGGGGTAATGGTAGAGGTGGTGATATAAATATTACTACTGATAATCTGAGTATGCGTGATACTGCTGAGATATCATCAGCAGTGGGCGAAAAGGCTAACGGTAGAGGTGGTGATATAGATATTACTACCAAGAATATTGATATACGTGATAATGCCGCAATATTATCAGGAACTTTCGGAAATGGAAACGCGGGTAATTTAAGGGTACAAGCTGATAACATTATCCTCACTGGTTCAGACAATGAGTCGTTCACTGGTATAACATCATCAGTTCAGAAAAGGGCTAACGGTAAAGGTGGTGATATAGATATTACTGCCAATAATCTTGATATACGTGATGCTCAAATTAGCTCCGGCAGCCTCAGTACAGGTGACGCTGGAGATATTAGAATTAATGCTAATTTTCTGGAAATTCTGGGAAAAGGCAGTGCGATCGCTTCTTCAACGAATGCAGGTAATGGTGGTGACATCACCCTCGATATCGCTGATTTATTACTGTTGCGCGGTGGCGGTTTCATTTCAACTACCGCAGGTAGAAACGAAGCTGGTGGCGATGGCGGTAACATCAATATCAACTCTAAATTCATCGTCGCCATCCCTAAAGAAAACAGCGACATCACCGCCAACGCATACACTGGCACAGGTGGAAAAGTCCAAATCAACTCTCAAGGGATCTTCGGTATCGAGTCGCGGACAAAGCCAACCGAAAAAAGCGATATTACTGCAAGTTCAGAATTAGGCATTTCAGGTATAACAAATATTAACGCACCCGATACCAGTTACATTCAAAACAGCTTCACCAGATTATCCCCAAACCTTATCGACACTAACGCCCTGATCGCTAATAGTTGCATTTCACGCAGTCCCAAGAAAAAGGGTACATTCTTCATCACGGGTTCTGGTGGTTTACGTAACAGCCCTAACGATGCTTCAATCTCAATCTATTCGACTGGTGAGGTGCGAAGTGTCAATGACAACACATCGCGGACTTGGAAAAAAGGCGATCTAATTATCGAACCTACTGGTGCTTATCAACTTACTGATGGACGATTGATACTCAGTCGAGAATGTCAGTAGTAAGGGATGATTAATTTGTTAGAAACAACATAGGCATCAAAGAGCGCCCTTAAAATAAATCAACATACTTATAATTAAGCTTTTGCATTTTATTTAATCCACGTTCCTAAGAGTATCCGAAACGGAGAGAGATTTTCCAGATTGCATGAAAACTCAGGGGATATGTGGCTTTCAAAGCCAATTACCGATCGCAATCATTGGTGCCCAATATACTGGGTTGTCATACTTGATATTTATACCTTCAGATGGCGGTAATTTCTTAGCATTAATCATCCTAATTTGGGCTTTTTGCAGTGCTTCTGCAATACTCATTCCAGTATTGCGGTAGTTGGTGTAAAATGTTTTGACTAGTTCGGATGTCGATGCATCTGTGACACTCCACAAAGACGCGATCGCACTTTTAACGCCAACTTGCAATGCAACTCCAGCTAATCCTAGTGTGGCACGATCGTCGCCAACTGCGGTTTCACATGCAGTCAATGTCAGTAGTTCGACGCTATCCGATTTGCTGTTGAGGTTTCGCAGTGAGTTTTCTAATTGGCTGATGGTAAGTTTTTGGTTTTTGCCTGTGACAATGAAGGTGTCTTCGGGAATGATGCCAAATTGAGCGTGACTAGCTATGTGAACAATAGGATATGTGCTTTTGTCAAGTGTTTTCTGAAAACTTTCGGGGGAAAAATCCTGATCGATGAGGTCGGTATGATTAGGAAATATACTTTTAACTGCACTGACTTCTTCGGGAACTGAAAAAAGCCTACCAAAAGACTTTCCGTCGATTGTTGCTTGTTGTGTCAAACCCAAAATTAACGCCTTTTGCGTACTGCGATCGCGTACTTTGGGTGTGGTAAGTCGTAAACTAGGGGTTGTGGCAACTGCGTAGGTTTCGACTAAGTATTTCTTTTGTTGGCGATCATAAAGTGCTGCCATTGGTACACTACGCAAATCCAACAGATCAAGCCGCGACTGTGCCAATGTGCGGTATAATGGTCGCACAACATCGCGGAAGTCAAACTGGACATCGCGTTCAGCGGTTAAAATATCGCTGCGGATATCTTCTAGGGTATCAAATGCTCGTTGATAAGATGCGATCGCTTCTTCTTTGCGATTCTCTTTATCTAAAATCCGTCCAGCTTGCCACTCCCACAAATACAAGCTATCTTTTGCACTCAACTTTTTGTCTGCTGTAATGATTGCAGTTTGGGTATATTTTAATGCTTGTTTACTATCTTTGCGGCATTCCCAAAAATGTCCTAAAGCACCATTAGCATAAGATTGTAGGCGATTGTCTTGTAATTTATTACTAGTTAATATTGAGCTTTTCAGCAAATTTAATACTTCGTTCTCCGATGAAACCATCTGAGTTGAACAGTAGGTAAAGGGCGAAGTTCCTTGAGAATGGCGCTGCAAGTATGCTAAATCAATTGCTCCATACACTTTTGTCGCTGAATCGGGTAAATCTTCGAGAACCTTCAAAGCATCCTCATGAGCATTATTAAAGGTTTCATCGCCAATAACTTTCGTCTCATTTGTCTGGGAACCCAACTGAATTAAATTTAATAATCCCCGCATCTCTGCTAAAGGTTGTTTTTGTTTTTGGGCAAGTTTTATACTATTTTGAAAATATTCGCGGGCTTGGTTGTAATCTGCCGCAGACTTGTTGGTAAATTCGTTTTCTTTACTGACAATACCAGCTTGCATTGCAGAATTGGCTTCTAACTCATGCAATTGAGCGCGACTTCTGTAAGCATTACCCAAACTATTTAACACTAAAAAATCATATTCTGGAGAGACTTTTTGTGCTGCGTGTAAATATTTAATTGCTTGGTCATAATTTCCGATTAACCGATATGCCTCGCCGAGAATTCCCAAAGCCGCAATCTTACCGCGTTTGTCGTTGTGTTTGGTGGCGATTTCTTCGGCACTTTCGGGAGTGCATTCTATTTCCTGACTCGCTTGATTTTCTGAGATTTTCGACTTATCTACCAGTTGACCACATAAAAGTGCGATCGCTTTGCGGGGTTGTCCCAAATTGCTGTAAACTTGGGCGAGTTCTGACTGCATTCGTCCCACTTGCTGCATATTTGCCACAACCCCATAGTCACGAATTGCCGCTGATAACGATTTAATAGCTTCTTTATTTTCCCCTATTTGTTGGTAGGCACGCGCCAAATTTTCATTTACAACCGCTGCATCTGACGGATTGTTTTTATACTGATTTAATGCCTCTCGCCAGTGTTTTACCGCATTGTGAAAATTTCCGGCATCATAATCTTTAATTCCTTGTTCAACGAGTAAACTAGCATTTTGAGTTTGTGCAGATACGACTTGTCCAAACAATAAACAGATTCCGAGGGTTGCCAAAAATAATACTTTGAGAAATTGATGGCGATTTAGTTTTTGGTGTTGCTGGGTGAAGAGATGAATTAGCCTCGCGCACAGAGAAGTTTGAGTGACGGAAGCCTTTGCTCGAAACTTTGGGACTTGCAAAGGCGCAGACAGTAGGAGTTTGAGATATTTTTTTAGGGATTTCATATTTTAATTCAGCAATGCCTGGTTTTTCTAGTATCCGGTTTAAATAAGTTATTTTTTATACAGGTTATTTTAGCGATCGCAAGTTATATCATGTCCGGGTAATTCGTTGTGATTCCCATAGTCATTGCACCCCACACGCCAGATGCTCCACTTGGGGAGACCCCAAGACCGCACTGGCTCCCCTTAATCCCCTCCCCGCTCTTCGGGAGGGGAGACAAAGCATAGCTTTGGCTCTTTGGGGAACTCCTGAGTTTAATAAGCAATCGAGCGCTCGCAAGTTATTCCCAGTCAATTGAGAAAGTAAATACTTATGTGGCTTTTATTTTTAACTTATCAGAAATAGGCATTGAAAACTGAGCTTTTGGAAAGTGTGCAGTTTTATGCAATTTGTCTTGTATTTGGTGATATAGTGTCCGGGCAATTAAGCATAATACCTAGAACCCCACCCCGCCAAAGCTGCGCTTGAGCTAACCTCCCCGCAGGCTCTTAGGGGTTGGGGGTGGGGTTCTTTTTTTATGGGTAATTATCCGAACTTGATATGACTGGAAGTCGTGGCTACATGGCAATAATCTCAAGGGAGTATAGCGATTACCAGATGGGCGATTGCTCTTGAGTCGGACTTGTTAAAACGAAATATTGCACACATGGAAAAATCCGATGTGCAGTTTTCTGCAAAATAGCACGCACTATCATGCGATCGCACGATCCAAAATCATGCAACTATGCAATTTTCTTTCTTTTTCCCTCCTGCCTTATCTTCGTGCCATTGGGTTCAGTCTCTTTCTTCCTGGTTGGGAAAATCATCGGGTGGTTGATCTTTTGCCATGCGTTTTTGCTCCTGCGATACCCATTCCCAAGCCATCAAACAACCAATGCTTAAACCTGCCAGCATCAGTGCCAATGTCCATGAAAACGGATTGGGAAATTTAAAATCGATCCAGATGCCTAATGCCATTCCCAATAAAGTTGGTATAACCACTGACCAGCCAACTAAACCGATAAAACCTAAGCCAAACAAAACGCCACCATGAGGTTTTGCTTGGCGAGCATAAAGTCTGCGGCGTGCTTGATTAGCGATCGCTTTGGCGTTAAGATGCGTTTGGGAGCGAGACTTACGAGAGGGTGGGGTTTTCATGGATATTCACCTAATTCGATAAAGTGCCGAATTGTATTTACCTCTAGCTTTTCTAAAACGGAACGTGCTGTTTTTTCGCGTTCATCGATTAAGTGAAACTCCTCCTCAACGGTTTTTTTCAACATTCCCAAATCGCCACCTTCGACTGCATTTTGGGTAGCGACTGTGACCTCATCCCCATGCTTGATCAAAATTCCTTGATCGATGGCGAGGAATTGTTCTTGTCCTTGGGGTGGGACGAAGGATAGCAAACTCGGTATAAGCGTCGTCACAAAATCTATATGGTGAGGTAGCAAGCAAAACATCCCATTCTCCGCTTCTGCAATCACTTTGATCGCGGCTGTTTCGATTAAGATTTTGGTTGGTAAGACAACTTTGAGCCGCATTTCTGACGGAATTTCTGGATGCGTTTCTGATGATGGATCGGTCATGATTTTTTGCCCTCTTTTGGAGCTTTGACGACTTCATCAATTGAGCCGATCATGTAGAGCGATCGCTCTGGTGTATCAGCAAACTCATCATTGAGAATGCGCTCACATCCATTTAGGGCATCGTCTAATTCGACTAATTTCCCTGTCAAACCTGTAAACTGGGCAGTCGAAAAGAAGGGTTGAGTGAGAAAACGTTCTAAACGTCGCGCCTGGGATACGACTTGGCGATCGCCTGGTGATAATTCTTCTAAGCCCAACATGGCGATGATATCTTTCAGTTCCTCATAGGTGCTGATGGTTTTGCGGACTGCTTGAGCGATCTGATAATGGCGATCGCCAACGATATGAGGCATCAGCATTTTGGAATTCGATTGCATCAAATCCACGGCGGGATAAAGCCCTTCACTCGCCCGTTTCCGTGACAACACAATTGCGGCTGACAGATGGGAAAACACAGCGACAGCCGAGGGATCGGTGAAGTCATCCGCAGGTACATAAACCGCTTGAATGGAAGTAATCGCCCCTGCCGATGTATTGCAAATCCGCTCCTCTAGTTGAGCGAGTTCAGTGGCGAGGGTTGGTTCATAGCCCACCCGCGAAGGTATTATTCCCATCAGTCCCGATACTTCTGAACCTGCTTGGATAAAGCGAAAGATATTATCGATCAAAAGCAATACATCTTTTTGGGAGCGATCGCGAAAATATTCTGCCATTGTCAGCGCCGCGTGTCCTACCCAAAATCTGACTCCCGGTGCTTCATTCATCTGTCCAAAAACCAAAACTGCATTTGGGAGAACGCCCGTTGCTTCCATTTCTTGGTATAGATCAAGACCTTCTCGGCAGCGTTCGCCAATCCCACAAAATAAACTTACGCCTTGGTGCTGCTTCACCATATTATGGATCATTTCCGTAATTAGCACCGTTTTGCCAACGCCTGCACCGCCAAGTAAACCTGTTTTACCGCCTCGTTCCAAAGGTGTGAGCAAATCGATCGCTTTGATCCCAGTTTTGAGGATTTCGGCTTTGGTGACTCGTTCTGACATGGCGATCGGAGTAGCATGAATCGATCGCCATTCACCACCTGCGATCGCCTCTTTCTCATCGATCGCTTCGCCAAATAAGTTTAACATTCTCCCTAAAAGGCGATCGCCCACGGGAACTTGTAACGGGTGCTGAGTATCAATCACAATCTCGCCGCGTGTCAAACCTGCGGTTGGGGCAAGTGCTACACCCCGCACCACCTGAGCGCTCAGATGTGAAACCACCTCAATGGAAAGATGACCTCCTTTCCCTGTTTGTAATTGGCTATTTATATATGGCAAGCGTTTGGGAAAATGAATATCGATAATGCTGCTCCGCACGGAGAGGATAGAACCAAGATTTTGCTCTTGGGAATGATTTGAGTGGGAAGATGATTTAATATTTTGATTTCCATTCATCTGATTTGGTCACTCGTTTTATGTTTTAACTTTACTGGCGATGCCAACTACTCAACCGTAGTTAACTCTTCTTCAAAATCATCGACTAACTTCGCTTGTCCCTTCCTATCTACCTCTTGCTTAATAACTCTTTTTGAAAGCTCCCGACTAACAACTTTTGCACGCTCATCAATGAATTTTTCAAAATCGTCATCCCATATACCAAAAGTATTCAAATCCTCTATTAAATGGGTTTTCATAGTATTGTTTAGATCGGGATTTACCTCCTGAAATTTAGCCATATATTTTGAGGGTGCTTTCGCTCCTATCTCTCTTTTGTTAAGAAAATCATCAACTATCGTGATATTTAAGATGTGATTTATGTAAAAAACTCCATAATCCTTTGTTTTCAAATATGCCCTTGGGAAAAAGTGGTGATAGTTTTTGCTATTTGCTTGTTTTAGCCAATAATTACTAATATTGACAATCGAATTGTCATTGAAAGATTTTGGCTGATGATATGAATATATGCACAATATTGCTTTGATGTAGCTTCTTGCAGCGCTAAATGATCCATTATTTTTAATAAATTCTTCTGAGGTATCAATTGACCAATCATAACTTGGCAACTCTCCATAGAGAATTTTATCAATTCTTTTTACATCTTGCGCTAACTTACTCTCTACAGCAGATGAATACCGTCCAGACAACGAACATCTCCAAAAAAAGTCCTCTAAATACTTTTGCTTATCCCCAATTGCCTTATCTTTGTGATGAAAAAAGAAATATGAAAAGGGTATTATTAGTGCGTTGTATGGAAGTAGCTGTGAAACTGGAATTCGGTAATAATTTCTGAAGTATTCTACCGTTCGTTCAATGGAATCTATTGCCTTTGGCCAAACGTTAATAAATTCATTCTTATCAAGTTGTAGAATCACCTGCCTTTTACATTCTTTAGAGATAATTATAGAGACAACTTGAAGCACTGTAGCATCTGAAATTGTTTCATAATCCAAAGGTTTTAAATTATCTATCAATTCCTGAAACTTCTCTGTTAAGTCAAAGTTCTTTTCATGGTCAAATGTTTTAGCTACCATAATCTCAAACAAAGATAATGGTTTTCCACCAACATTGATTCTCGTGAAAATTTCTGTGGCAATATCTATAGGTGCATCCTTAACAAGGATTGTCGAATATTGATAACTTTCAATCCTGTTCTTATATATTCCAATCTTCTCATGATATTTCTGAGGATATGACGCTAGAAGTATGAAATCCCCCTTCCGCAGTATAAGAATACTAATTAGACTTTTTTCATTCTTTCCTTCAATGTCAGTGATAACAATCTGCTCGGACTCCTCTGCATCCAGATCAATAAATATTTTTGAGAAATCGTCTTCTCTACCATCTTCTCTTTTTAACGTAACGCCTCTTAAGCTGGCAAATAGGCTGGTTAGTCTCTGCTGTCCATCTAAGACATAATCAATAAACTCACCTTCTTCGGGATCTGGTAGTACTTGGTTCCCAATATTTCTGACTGACCGAAGTCTTTCTTTAGTTCTCCAAAGAATAAATGTGCCGATTGGATAGCCTTTGACAATACTATCAATAAGACCAGCAGACTTCTGCATTGTCCAAACGAAATCTCTCTGAAATTGTGGAATTTTGATTTGTCCCTTTTCAATCTCGCTCACCAAGGTTGAAAACGTTTTTGCTTGTGGTTCTGGCAACTTCATTGCTAACTCCTAGATAGATTAATTTATGTATTCGCCATTGTAGCCTCGCTTGACTTGAATCAGTTAGTATTAGTATTTCTCTAGATTGAAATAAACAATCCTCTAATGGCTTAATTCAAAAGCTGAAATAATTTCTAGTAATTCATCTGTAATTGCAGTTTGACGTTTTTGCTGAAATTGACTAGTAAATTCTGTCAGCCTCTCTTCAATGTTTTTTTCGGCAACTTGCATAGAAGCGAGACGGCTAGCATTTTCACCTGCGAGGGACTCACCAAAAGCCCGATAGAGCAAAATAAAGAAATATTGTCGTAATAGAGATGCAACCAAAACATCGCTCGGCATCGTAAAAATTGGTAGAGTTCGCGATCGCCATTCAAGGCTTTCTATATGTTGTAGCCATTGGCTATCAAGTGGCAACAGTTGCAGCTTGTATGGCTCCCATAACGTATTAGAATGTAAGTGGTTGTAAAATAAGATAATTTGGACAATTTGCTGACTATCGCGCCATCTGGCAATGTGCAGCAAGATTTCTTGAACCATTGATGTGATCCCAGTTAGGGAACCTGGCATGGCGAAAGTTTGCTCAATTCCATAGCCTGCGGTTTCTAAATGGGAAATCAGTCTCGATCCGACGGCAAAAATCGCCAGATGTTCGGGTGAGAGCTGCAATTTCTCTAATTCAGCGATCGCATAGTGGCTAATCTGCTCGTTGAATTGACCGCACATCCCTTGCTCTGAGCCAAAGATAATTACGCCGTAACGGCCAAGGTCGCTCGAAAGGGATTGTGAGTAAGTTTTGAAGCCATCGCCGTTATCATGTTGCAGGGAAGCATCATGTGTATGTGCTGCCTTCAATACTACGTGCAAACCCATTTCGATTGTCCGATTATACTCAGCGAGGGAGGCAACCGCCTGTTCGTATTGGTGGATGTTTAACGCCGCTAATACTTTCATCATTTTCACCACGGCTTGCAGCTCTTGGGCAGTGTGGATTTGGCGTTGCAGAAGCTCAATGGATGACATGGCTACTCCTTCATATCCTTCGGCTCTTTTGTATCGTTTGTATCCTTTACAATGGTTGCGATCGCAGTTTTGGCAACCTTTAATAAGGCATCGCGATCGGCATCACTCAATACGGCTCCGCTTTCGATTTGCAGGCAAAGATCGGCTAACTCGGTGGATATTGCTTCAGCGATCGCAACCTCTGCAATGGCAATTTCAGCGATCGGGACGGAATCGAGCAAGGCTGCCGTCACCGAAAGCATCACAGCTATTTGCACAGCAGCTGACATCGGCGCATATTGCTTTTGTTTGAGAATCTCACGCACCCGTCGCCCGCGTTCTAAAGAGAGGCGAGTCGATTCTTCTAAGCGCGTACCAAAGCGAGAGAAAGCCTCTAGTTCTTCAAATTGAGAATAGGAAAGACGTAAATCTCCTGAAACAGTGCGATATGCCGGGAGTTGGGTTTTGCCACCCACCCGCGAAACCGACTTTCCGATATCGATCGCCGGCAATACTCCCTTTTGAAAGAGGATTGGTGAAAGATAAATCTGTCCATCGGTAATCGAAATTAGATTAGTCGGGATATATGCGGCAATGTTTTGTGCCTCTGTTTCGACAATCGGCAGCGCAGTTAAGGAACCACCACCTCGTTTTGCATTTAAATGTATAGAGCGTTCGAGTAAGCGCGAGTGAATATAAAAAATATCCCCTGGATAGGCTTCGCGTCCAGGTGGACGGCGCATTAACAGAGAAATTTCTCGATAGGTGCGGGCATGATTGGTGAGGTCATCGTAAACGATTAGGACATCGCGCCCTTGATCTGTAAAATATTCTGCCATCGCAGTAGCGGCATAAGGTGCGACATACTGTAAGCCCGGTGGCTTTTCTGCTGCTGCCATGACGACGGTTGTGTATGCCATTGCGCCCTGTTCATTGAGGTCGGCAATTACCTTGGCAACAGCCGCACTACGCTGTCCGATCGCGCAATAGATACAGAGAATATTTTTGCCTTTTTGATTGATGATCGTATCCAGGGCAAGACCGCTTTTACCCGTTTGGCGATCGCCTAAAATCAATTCCCTCTGTCCACGTCCAATGGGAATCAGGGCATCGATCGCTTTAATTCCAGTTTGCAAAGGCACATTCACGGGCGCACGATCCATGATACTAGGGGCATTGCGTTCGGCGGGCCGACGTTGGGAAGTTCGCATCACGCCTTTACCGTCGAGGGGGCGACCGAGGGGATCGATCACTCTTCCTAGCAGCGCGTCGCCCACAGGGACATCAAGTACTTTGCCAGTGCGCCGCACTTCTGTACCTGACTGGAGTTGCTCACTAGAATCAAGCAAAACTACTCCAACTTCATCGGGATCGAGGTTAAACACCAACCCCAGACTACCGCCAGTAAAACGGACAATTTCCTCTGATTGCACATTCGGTAAACCGGCGATTTTGGCAATTCCTTGCCCAATCGATTGCACAATTCCGATTTCCTGCGATCGCAATTTTGCTTCATGCTGATCGAGAACTTGAGTATACAGTGCAAAACTATCTTGCAAAACTGTCTGTAAAGTTTCTTCCTGCTTCACATCATCCCTCCTGTCAATCAATTTTGGATTTTGGATTTTAGATTTATTCTCGCGTTTAAATTCGCTTGCTCTCAAACCTTTCTAAATTTTGGATTTTGAATCTTCTCTACGAGAGGCTCCGCCAACAATTCCATTATCCAAAATTTAAAATCTAAAATTCGGTCAGGGGCTTATAAAGTGATTTTGGATTTTAGATTTATTCCCCGAATTTATTCAGGGGCTTCTCTACGAGACGCTGCGCGAACAGACCTTTTTAAATTTAAGATGTTTGAATCTTCTCTACGAGAGGCTCCGCCAACAATTCCATTATCCAAAATTTAAAATCTAAAATTCGGTGAGTTCTGATTTGTTTCAGCTTCTGCTGCAAAAACCGTAACTAAATTTTCGGTGATTGTATCTAAGTAAGCATCCATACTCCACGCCAGCTTATAACCTGTGCCGCGCAGTTCGATCCCACAAATCAAACTAGATTCAATTTCATAGATCGGTTCGATTTTTTCTGAACCTCCCGCGTTAAAATAGTCTTGCAAAACCGTAGCGATCGCTGCACAAATATCCGTCGGTAGCGTGAACGTACTAACCACCGTCAACGGAATGCTGTCTTTTGTCGAAGCAGTTAAAGTCGTCACCAGTTCGGCACGTTCTGTTTCAGTCAAATCGCGTAATTTCTGCAAAAACACCCTGGCAATCTGCGTTTCTAACTCCGACTGTGCCAAGTCTGTCAACACCCGCCGCACTGTTGCCTGTAATTGTTCCATCGTGCGATCGCCTACTTCGTGCAAAAAAGAGTCTTTCTGACGTTGCAAATTGCTTTGCCATTGCGATCGCTCCTTCGCCACCGACTCATGCATTTCTTTCAACAAGCGTTGGCGGGTTTCCTCCACTTCTGATTTTGCTTGAGTCAGCAATTCTGCCTTTTCGTCTGTGAATTGCTGTTGTATTTCCTGATAATGCTTAACCTCCTGTTCTGCTTCTTCTTTTTGTTCAGATGCCGACGACAAGCGATCGGAAATTGTCTTCTCGCGGCGTGCCATTGCCTTGGTAATCGGTTTATATAAAAAGCGTTGCAGCACAAATATCAACACAAAAAAGTTGAGAATTTGCGCCCCGAAGGTAAACCAGTTAATCTCCACTTCATTAGGCTCCTGCTTTAGCGATCGCACCGATCACATATTTCCAGAATGGATTGGCAAACAGGAGAATGAGCGCGATCACAAAGCAATAAATTGCCACGGATTCGATAAATGCTAATCCCACAAATAAGGTACGGGTAATTGTATTTGCTGCGTCGGGTTGTTGAGCGATGGAACTGAGTGCCTGGGCAACGGATTTACCTTCGCCAAGGGCTGGGCCGATCGAGCCGACGGCCATCGTCAAACCCGCCGTGAAGATTGACACAGTGCCAATAATTCCAAGTACAAGTGATAGCGATTCATTTTGAGCCATAGTCTTCATTACTCGCAGAACCAATATAAACAACTGCTAAAACCGCGAAAATATATGCCTGAATTAAACCTGTCAACAAGCCTAAAGCCTGCATAATCGCTGGAAAGAAGAATGGTGCGATCGATATTAAAATCGCCCCAATCATGCCGTCACTCATCACATTCCCAAACAAACGCACTGCTAAAGCTAAAGTCCGTGAGAGTTCGCTGATTATATAAAAGGGAAATAGGATAGGAATTGGCTCTATGTAGTGGTGGAGGTATTTCCAGATTCCTTCCTCACTGATACCAAAAACAGGAACGGAAAAAAATACACATATCGCTAGGGCGGCAGTGGTAGACAGTGAGGCAGTGGGCGGGTGATAACCAGGAACGATCGCTAATAAATTAGAGGTGGCAATAAAAACAAACAGGGTGCCGACAAAGGGCAAATAGCGATCGGGATTTTGTCCACTGGTTTGCTGAATTTGATCGCGTAAATTGACAACTAAGACTTCCAGCAGGTTTTGCCAGTGGGATAGCTGCGTGTCAGTCGAGAGTTTGCGCGTCACCAACCAAGCACCAATGCCCAAAAGTAGCATGATCATCCATGTAAATAACAAAGTGGCATTGATCGTCACCAATCCCCAATTCCAAAACACGATCTCATCTGGACTAATCTGCATTGAATCTCCTTGATCTTGCCAATTTTAGATTTTAGATTAATCCTGTTAGAGGCTTTTCCTCAATCCAAAATTGATTGACCCTATAAAATATCACTGTTAATGTTTAATAATGTGGTCAGTTTTTTGTAAGATTTGTTGAAGTATTAAAGTATGACATTTTGAAGTGGAGAATGTGAGTTTCAATAATGCGATTGCGTACCCAAATAAACGCGCCTAAGCAAACGAGCAGATGCCAAAGTGCGTTCTCTTGGGCGATCGCTAGCACGAAAGCAAATCCGGCGATCGCGATCGCTAACCGCCCAAAAAAGCTGCCTAACGTTAATAGAATTGGGTTTTGGGTTGTAGATAATTTCTGTACCGTTCTCCACAAGCCACGAAAGTAGAGATTTCCTAGCAAAATTCCTAACAATAAAGTAACAGGTAAAAAGAAGAGGCTGTTCATGTTAAATCTCCTCAGAGGCTATTTGAAAAGTTATGAACGGATAAATTTTATACCAATGTTGTTGGACAAGGTTTCAGATAACTCTCCTTGTTAAGTATTCTGAGGGGCTATGGCTTGATTTCTTGATTGAATTGATTCATTACGATATAAATCGTTACCAAATTCAACCTACCATTCGGCTATGGACGGGCTTGGATCTCTTTCCGCAATGCAGCAATTTCGGCTTGGAGTGCTTTGATGGATTTCTCGCATTTACTTTTAAACCGCTCCAGGCACAGAGAACGCTGAGACAAAATAAGAGATTTTACGAGTCATCTTGAAAGGGCTAGTTCTACTTTGGAATAGTTGTAACAAATGACTGTAATAAGATTGAAGATATATAGCAATCCTAATAGGACTTACGCAAAATTGTCTCAAAAACCTGATTTGTCGTAGCGGTAATTCATGAATTACCGCTACTTCAGAACTTTTTTGCGTAAGTCCTGCCTAAATAGGGCATTGCGGAAAAAGTAATAATTTACAACAGAATTCAGGAGCGGAGCAAGAAAAGCTCCGCCAAGGCGTCAGAATTCAGAATTAAGAAGTACAACAGTCTTGATATATAGCTTTGAGGGTTAGGTTGTGTACTTCACCAAGTTTAAACCCCCTTCATAGCGGTTCTCTTTTGGATAGAATACGCGATAGGGGCACACATCTGTACGCCCCTATCGCATAAGCATTACTTTGTCAATATAAACAACTAATTTAATTGACACCTAAAACTTGGTTTGCTGTGTCTGTTCGTCGATAATTACACTCCAGTCATCGTTTTTCACAGCAGCTTCAAGTTGACGCTGACGTTCGGCTATACTCGCATCTATTGTTTCTGACTCTTTAGAGAGGGTTGTGTCAGCCATTGCTTTCCGCAGTTTTAGCTTTTTCTCCTCGTAGGCTTGACGTTCCGCCTCTGACATTACCGCCTTCGCAGCTTCCCCTACCGTGCTAGCCCACATTTCGCGATCGGTTGCATTACCAGGTGGTGTGCTTTCGAGTTCTGCTATCCACGCATCTCGCAAATCTTCCATTTCTTGACGCTTCGGGAACTTGAATGCTTGCACGCGCACAAAAGCACACTTTTGCTGACCATTTTGGCTGACATGGCCGTTTAGGGAAAGCAACACATTCCGAGAATAGCCAATGTACTGCGTGCGGCGTTCTGCGTCTAATACTGAGTAAACACCTGCAATTTTAGCGTTCTGAGTAGCCGCACTCCAAGCCTCAAGGTTAATGATTTCAGTACCATTGTTTGCCAGTTCAGGGGTTATACTCACCTCAATGGCGGTGTGTTCGTCGTCAGAACTATACAAAAATTCATGTAGTCCACGGTGGTTTATGGGGACATTTTGATGTTCAATTGGCGGGTTGTGTTGAGTTTCCATCGAATTTTATCTCTGAGTTATTAATTAGCGATGCCAACGGCAAGCGCGAAGCGCTACGCAAATATATGCCTTTAGAATATTGAAGCTTAAATCTACTCACATCCCCAAATTCTTGCTGACAAAGTGAAAACAACTATTAGACCTTATATGAATCAATTGATACCTAAAAATTGGATATTCATCAAACAGCGGCTTACCCCTTATTTATTTTTACTACCCGCCTTAGTTCTTTTAGGGTTAACTGTCTTTTTGCCTGCACTGCAAGCGTTTTACCTCAGCTTTACTAGCTATGAAGATATAGCGCAGCCGCCACAATGGATAGGTTTCGCCAACTTCCTCAAGCTTTGGAAAGATGCAGTTTTTTGGAAAACCTTGGAAAACACTTTTCTATATCTTGTGGGTGTAGTACCAATTTTAGTAATTGCTCCCTTAGTGCTGGCAATTTTGGTAAATCAGAAACTGCGGGGGATGAATTGGTTTAGAGCAGCGTACTACACTCCAGTAGTAATTTCAATGGTGGTTGCGGGAATAGCTTGGAAATGGCTGTATGCAGAAAACGGATTACTGAATCAATTCCTGAAAGCTTTGGGCCTTTTCCCAGAAGGTATTCCTTGGCTAACCAGCCCAGCAAAAATTTTTGGCATTGTACCAATTTCTCTTGCCAGCGTGATGGCTGTCACTGTCTGGAAGGGACTAGGCTACTACATGGTAATTTATTTAGCTGGTTTACAATCAATTCCTGCTGATGTGTACGAAGCCGCTGCGATCGATGGCTCTGATGGTATTAGCAAACATTGGGATATTACCATACCTTTGATGAAGCCGTATTTAGCACTAGTGGCTGTGATTTCGGCTATTTCTGCGACCAAAGTCTTTGAAGAAGTATACATTATGACTCAAGGGGGCCCACTCAGTAGCTCGAAAACGATTGTTTATTATCTATATGAGCAAGCCTTCAACAATTTGGAAATTAGCTATGCTTGCACAATTGGTTTAGTGCTATTTTTGATAATTTTAGGTTTATCGATTTTGCGATTAGTTATTAATCAGCAGGGGGGAGATAATATCACAATCTGATATTTATGAACTTATCCCACATAAACCTGACTTTCCAGAAGATACAATCTATTTTGTTGAGGTCCAGTTTCAGCGCGATGATGATATTTACTGGCGAATAATAACAGAAATTTTCTCTTTTTTGTTTAAAACCGCGTTTGATACTCCACTACTGCACGACTGTCATCAGTTAAATTAGTGGAAGCACGCACACGAAATTCATTGTTTATCCGGTAATTAACACCCCATTGGAAGGGGTCATTTGTTGTCAAAATCTTGATGCTGGAAACGGAGATTTTGGTAGAAATATCAATCCCAGCCTCGGCTGCTAATTCCAAAGTTGAACTGCTCCTTCCCGCTTCGGGATTCTCAGAAATAACGGTAGGAAATATTCGCAGTTCACTTAGGCCAAAAGTACTCCCAATCTGGTTAAAAGCTGACTGAAAATTGTTAAACACAGCCGAGCCTGCGATGTTAATTAAACCCAAAGTACTGTCGCCCCGTCCTTGGGTGTCTACAAATCCACCTCCTAAAAGAGCAACAATTTCGGTTTGACTACGTGACGGACTGCTTGTTAGTTCTAGATTTTCATTTAGTTTGCTGGCAAGACCGTTGATAGTAGCTTCGACTCGAACACTCTCTAAGGCTGATAAACCTGTGGTATTTACCCGACTGAAGTCATTACTTTGAGTTACATCTAGTACCTTGGCAAATAGCCGAATATCTAAGTTGGGGTCGCGGGGTTGGGAGGGACTAAAAGTTGCGGTGTGTGTATAGCCAGAAGCAAGGTTAAATTGGGTAGTAAATAAATTCACGCCACCTTTCTCTAAGCGGATAGTGCCATCGGGTACGGGCTGATTGATTAAGCCGTTAACTATGAGATTACCAGTTGCGCGGAAACTGAGAATAGGTGGACGGGTAATTTGGACATTTTTACCGAGTTCTAAATCTAGATTATTAAATCTAGCGATGCCTGACGGCAAGGGTTGAGCCAACGCATTTTCTATTCCATTCCCAATTTCAGGTTTACTCTGCTTATCGGCTTTTGTGGGTGATACACCGAGACTACTATTTGCAGATGAAGTCGCGTCGGTAGATTCTGCCAGCAATACCTGACCATCAAATAAACTTACTTTACCGCCAATTATGGGGTTGAGGGCAGAACCAGTAATCTGCAAGTTGCCGCTAGCACCTCCCTGGTAAAGTCCCTTGAGATTCAACACTAGCTGATCGAGATTAACAGTCAGGGGATTTTTGATAGTTACATTCTCATTGTTGAAAATGGGAATTTCTCCAGCAGCTTCTACCTTCCCACGGCTAAATCTACCCTGAAGATTCTCTACTAAGATGCTGTCAAAATTAAACAGGACTCTACCTGTGACATGTCTCAGCTTACCTGGCAATGCCTGGGCTGAAAAAGTAGCATTATTGATAGTGGCAATTCCATTTACTTCGGGTTTTTGCAACGTTCCGCGTACCTTGAGGTCTACTTCTCCTTCACCTTTCTCAAATACCACTTGATTAGTCAATGCGTTTAACAGTGCCAATCCCTCGTTTTCCAACTTCATATCCAAACTGATTTGATCGCTGTCTGGTGCCACGGAAGCAAAAGGTAATTTATAAGGGATGCTGCCAGTAATATCAACAGGTTTTGGCCCAGCGACTGCTACAGTACTACCAAAGTCTAAGCGTCCGTTGGTATAGCTGAAACTTGCTGTTGCTGACTTTATTTGGTTGTTATTTAGTTTTCCTTCTGTGATTTGCAATTCCCCTCTAGCTTGGGGATTAGCAATGCTGCCTGCTAAAGCTGCTGTAGCGTTAACATTACCTGTGATTCCAACTGGCAGTTTGACAAAATTATTCAGTACTTGTACCGGAAAATTATTCACCCGCAACTGACCAGATTGTTCATCACCGCCAACGTTACCCGTGAAGGCAATCAGCCTGTTCTGAGACTCGATTCGTAAAGGTCGCAAACTCAAAACACCATTCTCAAAGTTACCTTCGGCAATCACTTTGTCGGCAGTATAAAAACGATTTCGTTCTTCCTTTTTACCCCAGGCAAAGTTTTGTCCATTCAAATTAAAATCCACTGACAATCCATTGGCTGTAGCTGTATTTACAGCCACTTCCCCGTTGAAAGTCCCCTTTAAGTCTGCCAAATCCGGTATTGGAGTGGAATTAAGTCGCTGTTCTTCCTGTTCTGCTACCAGGGTTTCAATTTCAGAAAACCGTTGGATTTGGGTTAATAAGGGTTGATTTGGCGCTCCTTGGGGGCTGGTGGTTAGATCCGCTGCTGTGCCGTAGATTTCTGGTGAACCACCCGGCAAATTTTGTAAATCAAATACCTGTGCTACAGCTAAAACATCTTGGATCTCTCCCTGGCTGACGTTCAGTTTACCTTCTAGTTGAGGGCCTTTAGGGGTTTGAGCAAAAGTACCGACAAGGGCGTAACTACTTTTGCCTTTAACAAATTCACTACTGGTGAATGTAGCTTTACCGTTACCGTAGCGGAATTGAGCAGCTATTCGATCGCCTTTAAGCCGGCCAATTTGCGGATTAGCGATCGCTAAATTCCCTGTTGCTGCCAATGTCTGCTGATTAAACAGCAAATCCCCAGTTAATAACCCAGTTATCTTACCAGTACCCAGGCGAGTAATTGCTGGCGGAGTCAAATTCAATATTTGTAAGGGGAAATTTGCGACTTTGAGCGCCCAATCATTCCCTTGAACATTACCTGTGGCTGATGCTTGCTGCCATTTGACTAAGAAGGATTTAGGGCGATTATTGGCATCTAAATTGAACGCCAAGCGATCTCTGGCGAGAAGCCCCTTCGGGTCTACGCTATTTCCTGCCAAGTTCAAATTTAAACCACGTCCCTGTGCTGAATCGATGTTTCCAGTTAACAACGGCTCAAAAGCAATATCTTGAACAACCAAGTCTCGTAAATTAATTTGCCCTACCACATTTGGCAAGGGCAGCTTGCCAGTTATTTGCCCATTAAAATCTACTCTCCCCGCCACAGCAACCTGATTAGGAAGATTTATAGGTAACTGTTTTAAGTTGTAATCCTGGGCTTGGACGTTGAGATTTAGGGCAGTAATTTCCGGTATACCTGCTTTTTTAGCATTGGCTAATATGTTACCAGTCACACTTAAACCGGGAGCAGTTGCTCGCTCAATGGTAAGCCTTTCACCACTCCAAGCGATCGCAGCCGTCAGAGGTCGCTCAAGACCAGGGATACCTTGGGATAATTGCACCTGTCCAGCAGCACGCACATCAGCTAATTTGGATGATCCTAGCGTGCCAGCTAATTGCAACTGACCGCCAAATTGACCCTGTAATTGCTGATTGAAGCGATTTAATTCTACACCAGAAGCATTAACTACAGCTTGATAGCGACCATTAGCTACTTGGATATTAGAGGCTGCGATCGTTCCACCTGCAACATCCAGCCGTCCCTGACCACTGGCTTGGATAGTTTGCGGTTGGAAGGACTCAACAGAACCCGCCACGTTTGCTTGACCAGTTAATACTCCTCGTAACTGCGGTGGTACTGCTGCCAACTGCTGCAACGGTACATTATTTGCCTGAACTTGCGCCTGGTATAGACCATTAGCTACTTGGATATTAGAGGCTGTAATAGTCCCACCTGCAACATCCACCCGCGCTTGACCACTGGCTTGGATAGTTTGCGGTTGCAAGGACTCAACAGAACCTGCCACATTTACTTGACCAGTTAACGCTCCCTGGAACTGCGGTGGAACTGCTGCCAACTGCCGCAATGGTACATTATTTGCCTGAACTTGCGCCTGATACACACCATTAGCAAGTTGGATATTAGAGGCTGTAATAGTCCCACCCGCAACATTTACCCGCGCCTGACCACTGGCTTGAATAGTTTGCAGTTTAAAAGAATCAACAGAACCCGCTACATCGAACTGACCATTTAACGCTCCTTGGAACTGCTTTGGTACTGTTGCCAATTGCCGCACGGGCACATTCTTAGCCTGAACTTGCGCCTGATAGACACCATCAGCCACTTGAATATTTTTAGCTGTAACCGTACCACCGCCAATAGCAAGACGGCCTTCACCACTGCCACGCAGGGTTTTCAGGCTGAAATTATCTCTGTTGCCTGCGATTTGGAACGTACCCGCCAATGGATTATTTAAAGCTGGGGGAGACTGTTTCAATATTTGTCCCAACCGCACACCATTAGCTACAAGTTGAGCAGAAAAGCCTTGGTCTTGCAGTTGGACATTAGAAACTGCAACTGTGCCGCCACCAATTTGAACTCCTCCGCCATCAGTGCGAATCGTGGCAATTTTAAATGGTGCTGTGCTACCTGAGAGAATGAGACGACCATTGTACTCTACCCCCGCCAAAGAGAGATTTTGCAGTTGACTTTTGTTTACAAATGGTTCCAACTTCACTCCAGAGGCAACAGCCACAGCTTGCCAATGCTGATTGGCGTAACTACCAGTTGCCCGGACTGTACCACTATTTACATTCAGAGCCACATTACGGAAAGAGACGTTGCGATTTGGAGCGATTGCAACTTCGCCAGTTCCGGGGTAAGTTCCGTTAGGAGCTTGGAATTGTACCACAGTTTGGACATTGGTAGGAGCGCCTGTTAGTTGGGCTGTACCAGAAACATTGCCGATTTGGAACGAGGGTGTTGTTTCATAAACTTTTGCGATCGCATCCCCTGGAACATTCTTGGCAGCGAAATTTAAATCCAGTCGAGGGCTTTTACCGAGTTGAATTGTACCAGCACCCGTAATTTCACCACCAACTTTCGCTTTACCTTGAATATCTTTCAGGGTAATTAAAGAGGAACTAGTAACAAGCTCAAACTTACTACTAATGCTATTAAAATCAACTTTATCAATCCGGGCAGTTTGGATTGTGGCAACTGTACCTGAGAGAATTGGCTCTTTAGTTGATCCGGTAATCTGCAAAGAAGCTTGTACTTGTCCAGCGATCGGCACAGGTAGTTTTACCTTGAGAGTCTCTTGGGCATTAGCCAAACTCACCGCATTTACACGCCCTGCCAACTTAAAGCCTGCTTTAGTGTCGATGATTCCCGTAGCCACTAGGGGAATTTTGCCGTAGTTGGTAGTAACATTCTTTAACTGCAACTCCGTTCCCTGGAAGCGGAGGTCGCCTTGGGTATTGCTCAACAGTTGCGGGACTTTGGGTATTTGAAGTGTTACCCCTTGCACAGCAGCACTGCCAAACAATAAAGTCTGCTGTCCTGGGATTAACCGAACTAACAAGTCGCCATTGGCTCGACCCGCCTGTAAGTTCACTGGTAACTTAATCAACCGCGTAATATCCGCAGCCTGCAAGTCTTGCGATCGCAACTGAAAGTCGCCTGCTAGGATCTTGGAACGTGTCTCTCCTTTAATAGAAATATTGCCACCACTGTCTGCTTGCCCCCCCACTTCAAACCTGATTAACTGGTTGTTGGCTAAAAGTTGGGCAGATCCATTCAGTTGAGAAAATCCCACAGGAGATAAGGCAGACGCGGAAGATATTCCTCCCCCTGCTCCCCCTGCTCCCCCTGCCTCCCCTGCTCTCTTCTGCGGCATCAACGCCAGCTTGGCATTGCGAAACCGCAGGTAGTCCAAATCGGTTTTAATGGCACCGCCTTCACCTGACGATGCGATATTAGTAGAAACCCAGCGCCCTTGCTTATCCTGTTCAATGTAAATATCTGGGTTGACTAAGGTAACATCTAACTTTAAGTGGCGGTTAAAGACTAGTTGTAACAGGTCAAAACCTACCTCCACAGATTCGACTTTAGCCTGATCTGGATCTGTGGGTGTCGCAGGGATAGCTGAAGCCCCAAACTGCACTCCCATCAACGAAAATTGTGTGACTCTTCCCAGTTGTACCGGACGGTTGAGTGTAGTCGTGAGACTTTGTTGTGCCAAAGGTGTTAACTCTGTTTGGACAAAAGTCCACAACCGCCAAATACCAACGACAACTCCTAACAGTAAAAGTCCGCCCAAGGTAATGCTACCCCGACTCAACACCAGCAACCACAGACGCTTGTTGCGGATAGGGGACGGGGAGTGAATATCTTGATTGGGAGATTTAGTCATTTGCTTTCACTGTATTAATTGCCGGATGTCGCTGGCACACACAAGCATTAACTGACACATTGATTCAGTATGCCATTTCCAGGATACGCCAACTAAACCTAAGACCTCATTGGTTGAGTTACGGTATTTGGTTGATCCAATACTTATGCTTAATAATATTGGCGTTTTCAGGAAAATCTGATCTAAATAGAGTGACAATTGTTCCTGTGACTTTCCTTGAGGCACAACGTAGAACTTTAATATGAATAGACCTTAAAAAAGACAGATGATTACACCAATGCGTGTTTTTGTGTTAATTTTTAATGCTCGAACGGAAAATGAGGGGATTCACACGATTCGGGAGGGCGATGCCGAAGGCGGCAAGCTACGCAATAAAATTCTGATGTTCGAGTCAGAAGACGACGCGACGCGCTTTGCCCTGATGTTGGAAGCTCAGGATTTCCCCTCACCTACACCAGAGCCGATGGATGCTGAGGAAATTAAGGAATTTTGCGAAAGTGCTGGATATGAATGGGAAATCATCCCAGAAAACAGCAATTTAGTTGTCACTCCCCCAGAACTGAACGTAGAACAAACTGACTGGCAAGTAGATGCCCAGAAGGAGGATACTGTTGAAGACACCTTCCCTCTCAATCAACAGCCACTAGAAGAACCAGAATTGTCTGATTCTGAACTAGAGAAGATGCGTCGCAAATTGGAAGGATTGTTGTAATTAGTCATTAGTCATTAGTCAGTTGCTAATGACTAATGACTGACTAAGGATAAAGGACAAATGACAGAGGATAAATGACAAATTTGCAGGAACGCGGACATCTTTTAACCGAGATGGTAAATCCTAACAGTCTGAACTTAGACCAGCTTAGTTCTCTGGAATTGGTGGAGCTGTTTAATAGCGAAGACCAAAAAGCAGTAGAGGCGGTTGTAGCAGCGAAAATTCAGTTGGCACAAGCAATTGATAGCACCGCAGAACGTTTGCGCCACGGCGGACGCTTATTTTATATCGGTGCGGGTACAAGTGGTCGGTTAGGAGTGTTAGATGCTGCTGAGTGTCCACCTACTTTTTGTACACCCCCAGAGTTGGTACAGGGGATTATTGCTGGTGGTGCGGGGGCGCTGGTACGCAGTTCCGAAGATTTAGAAGATAGTATCGAAGATGGCGAGGCTGCGATCGCAGTGCGACACATTACCCAGCTAGATGTCGTAGTTGGTATTACCGCTGGTGGGACAACGCCCTTTGTCCACGGTGCGCTTCATGCTGCTCGTCAGCGGGGAGCCACTACTATTTTTATCGCTTGTGTTCCAGCTGAACAAGTTAGCTTTGATGCCGATATTGACATTCGCCTATTGACAGGCCCAGAAATAATCGCCGGCTCAACTCGCCTGAAAGCTGGTACAGCCACGAAGTTAGCTTTAAATATCCTTTCCACTGGGGTAATGGTCAAGCTGGGCAAAGTTTACGGCAATCGGATGGTAGATGTGGCGGTAACAAATCAAAAGTTACGCGATCGCGCTTTGCGAATTTTGCAAGACCTCACAGGTTTAAGTCGGGAAACTGCTGGTTTTTTACTAGAACGCAGTGGTAAATGGGTTAAGCTAGCGCTATTGATGCACTGGACTGGTTTGGAAAAAGACGAGGGCGATCGGCTTCTTTCAGAACACCAAAGTAATCTCAGAGCAGCTGTTGTGAGCTATCAAAACCACAAGCAACCTTGAAAAAGTTTTCCTCAATAAATACTCTATAATATGGCTGCTGCTTGTCTTAGTAGCACGCCTTTTTTTAAGAATAATATTCCTTAGAAAAGCTGACTTAGCTGGGATGATTAAGAATAGTAAACTTAAATAAATATTTTTTAACATTTGTTGTCAATCTCAATAACTAAAGCAAAGATATCTAGAGACTGCTAATCTTTTTCAAACAAAAATTCAGAACTTATACGGATAGAATTCTCTATAAAAATTCTTAAAATAATATATCAATACTGAATTCATCATGATGTGGACTATAGCAACCTACTGGAGTGATGAAATATTAGCAAAAAAGTAAAGTTTGCCAATAATAAACTCTGTGTTAGATGACTTATTTACTAGCAATAATTTTGCTATCTTCCCATCTTCCTTGCTTTTAATAATCTTGATTTAGATTGCTATATACCAAATGTATTTGCCCTCATTGACATATCTACTGAACACTATATAGCCAGTATAGGTTTTTCAAGGGTTGGCTTTTTAACAAAAGGAACACACTATGTCCGACCGGGAAGTTATTTCAAATAATCTAGTAAATGAATTTCAAACTTGTACTCAGCTGCAATATAATGGCAAATTAAATATTAAGAGTTCAAAGGGCAGCCAATGGAGTTTTTACTATCGGCTGGGACGCATAGTTTGGGCAACGGGGGGAACTCATCCCTTCCGGCGCTGGCGTAGACATGTAGCTCAAAATTGTCCCCAGATTGATGTTGATAAGTTGCACGTGCGTTTGCAAGACCTATCAATCGATTACTGGGATTATCACCTTTTAGAAATCTTGTACAAAAGGCAGAAAATCCAGAGGGAACAGATTAACTCTATTGTCGATAATACGATAACAGAACTATTATTTGACGTAGCTATGCAAGGAAATTTTGCTTCTATAAGTTGCAATCGTAGCCAAGAAGTTATCTTAGAAGCACCAATGAGCTTCACAAGTACAGAAATGTCTGTAAAGCACATGCAAGACTCGTGGAAAATTTGGTCAGAAGCTGGTTTAGCAAATTTTTCTCCAGACTTGGCACCATTTCTGCGGCGACCAGAAATACTCCAGCAAATGGTAAGTCCATCTGTCTACAAAAACTTTGTCAATTTAATCAACGGCAAATTTACTCTGCGAGATTTAGCCGTGAAAATGAAGCAGGGTGTAATGCCACTCACCCGTTCGTTGCTTCCCTATATCCTTAAAGGAATTATTGAATTGATGGAAGTACCTGACTTGCCCTTAGCAGTTACTGAAGTCAACAATAACTTGACCACCACACAACTAAAAAAGCGGACTGCTCCACTAGTGGCTTGCGTCGATGATAGCCCTCAGGTATGTAAAATGCTAGAGGATATTATCACTTCCAATGGATTGAGGTTTGTCAAGATTCAAGATGCTGTACAAGCTCTACCAACCCTCATTCAGGAGAAACCAGACCTGATTTTCTTGGATTTGATTATGCCAGTTGCTAGTGGTTATGAAATTTGCACTCAGTTGCGACGAATATCTACCTTTGCCAACATACCCATAATTATATTAACTGGCAATGATGGCTTTTTAGATAGAGTTCGTGCCAAGGTAGTCGGTTCTACAGATTTTCTCACTAAACCCGTAGTCACTGATAAGGTGATGGCTATAATACGTAAATATTTACCTGCACCTAGTGTATCCATCGACAAGAATAAATCTAATTTAGAGGTTTATAATTAGGCGGAATTAGAGGCTAAGTAAGTAGGCAATCATCACTATTACTGTATTTTTTTATACAAAAAGATAAATTAAAGGCTTATCGTAAGGGCTAAAGTTCTTACTATAAGCCTTTAATTATTCACGCCCACTTACTTATTTATAAACAAAATATTAAGTGTAAAGTGTGTTAAACGAGAGGACGGCACTAAAATCCTGGAATGGTGCTGTACTCTCGTCTAACACACGCTACAAGACTACTTAGATTTTTTCAAAAACAATTTACCATGCTGAGTGCTGAATGCTGAGTAAGAAGAGTACTCAGTACTTTTGCACTATGGTAAAAGCCCCGCCCCTTGTGGGCGGTCTTTTAACTCAGCACTGGGAACTCGGAACTCGGAACTCAGCACTCTTCATGATTCCTATATTAAGTTATATTTAGTACGTATTTTTGCTGAGGTTGATAGGTAAAGATTGAATCAAAATTAGACAAATACAAATTTTTGTATTTATACCAGTCCTATTTGAGTTGTGAAATAGTGGTTAGGGCAAAGGGGTTAGTGCCTTCCATGTCTTTGTTGAGGAATCATTTAAGATTTGCATATCTAATTTCTTTACATTCTGAGAAAGGTTTAACGAGTAATTGCCATGAATACTGTTTTAGTTGTTGAAGATGGCTTAACCGATATGGAAATAATCAGCCGTTACTTACAACAGGCAGGTTATTCTGTGATTAGCGCCACAAGCAGTGAAGAGGCTCAAGACAAAATAGATAAAAATAAGCCAGACCTAATATTACTCGACGTAATTTTACCGGGGAAAAGTGGCTTTGAAATTTGCCGAGAACTGAAAAGCAATCCCAACACTAGCAAAATACCTGTGGTTTTTTGCTCTACCAAAAATACTGATGTAGATAAAATTTGGGGTAATATGTTGGGCGCTGATGGTTATCTATCAAAACCGATTGAACGAGAGGAATTATTGGTAATTTTGAACCAATTGATTAATAAGTAAGAATGTAATAAAGAAACAGTCAAGAAAAGTCACTATTTCTCAATTAAATAATAACTACAAATAGTGGCTAAAGATAAATTATCAAGAAGAAAGGGTCAATAACTTTGGAAACCAAGGAAAAGTTTTTAAGTTTTAATTTGGGATTAATGGATACAGCCGTAATTTCGTTACAACACATCACAGAAGTTTTGCAAGTATCATTACCAGAAATATGTGGCGTTCCTGAGATGCCCAGTAGCGTTTTGGGTATTTATAACTGGCGAGGTGAGATGCTTTGGTTAGTAGATTTAGAGGCAATGTTAGGTTATCCTCCAATTTCGCAAGGAGCAAATTTACTTTCAATAATGATGGGGATTGTTCTGGAAAATAAGGGTAAGTATTTGGGGCTATTGGTGCGACAGCTTATCGATATTGAATGGCTGGATACTAAACAAATGAAACCCGCAACGACTGAATTATTTTATCCTAAAAGCTCACCTTTCTTACAGGGATACTTTATTAATGATTCGGAGGAGATGATTTTTAATTTGGATGCTATAACGATTATCGAAGCTCCCATGTGGGGGATTCATAATTGAGCATTTACTAATGGGTGATTAGGCATAGTATTTTGACAATGACTAATCCTTAATAACCAAATATCCAGATCATTCTTACCTGCCGAATATCAAAATATTACCAATCACAAGTGTTGAGGTTAATTAAATGACATTTTTGTATAAAAGTAGCCAAGAAAATGAGAATATAATCTCGGAAACAGAAAATATTAATGGTGATCCAGATATAGCGAATATTGCCAGTCATGAAATATCTTTATTAAATGCGATCGCCGAGGAATTTAAAAGTTGGCGGCGACAGTTGCAAGACATCACAACTTATATGCGCCAAGCGCCAGACCTTGATACACTACTCAAAATCACTGTAGCGCAAATTAGAGACAAGATTGGCTGCGATCGCGCCTTAATTTATCGGTTTACTTCCCTAGAATCAGGTAATGTTTTAGCAGAATCCCGAACACTAGGTTGGACACCGACTTTAGGCGAAAATATTCCCGCAATTCTTTTTGGTTTATATAGCAATAAAGACTATGTAGAACCTGTAGTTATTAACGATATCAATCAGATTCAAGTTACTCCTTATCAAAAGCAGCTGCTAGATAAATTTCAAATTAAAGCTAGTTTGAGTTTACCGATTGTAGTGGGAGGTAAAGTATGGGGATTACTGGCAGTAAATAATTGCCAATCAACGCGGCACTGGCAAGAGGTAGAAATTAGTCTACTATCTCAAATCACAACAGAACTGGTCTACAGATTGCAGAGCTTTGAATTTCACAAAGAACTACAAAATCAAGCACAGGCAAAGAAATCAGTAGCGAAAGTCATCGATAAAATTCTCCACACATCAGTCTCAAATGTAGATAAGATTTTCCAAACAACCACTCAAGAAGTACGTCAATTACTAAAATGCGATCGCGTAGCTGTTTATCGCTTCAAACCTGACTGGAGTGGCGAGTTTATCGCGGAGACAGTGGGTAATAATTGGAAAAAAATGGTCGGACCTGATTTTAACATGGTCTGGGAAGATACTTACTTACAAGACACTCAAGGAGGACGTTATGGCAAGGGTGAAACCTATGTAGTCAACGACATTTATCAAATGGGTCATGTTCAATGTCACATTGATATTTTAGAGCAGTTTGAAATGAAGGCTTACATCATTGCGCCAATATTCAGTGGAGAGAAATTATGGGGCTTGCTGGGAGCTTATCAAAATTCTGGGCCGCGTGATTGGCAATCTTGGGAAGAAAGCTTTTTAACTCAGATTGGCTTGCAATTTGGTGTGGCCATATCACAAAGAGAATATGTCGAGGAAGTGCAGAAGAAATCCGATCAACTAGCTCAGATACTTGAGCAAGAGAAAGCTTTAACCAAGATAGTCGATCGCATCCGACAAAGCTTAGATGTAGATAATGTCTTCAAAATAACCACTCAAGAAGTACGGCAATTACTAAAATGCGATCGCGTTGTAGTTTTTCGCTTCAATCCCGACTGGAGTGGTGAATTTGTCGCTGAGTCAGTGGTTAGTAATTCGATCAAACTGGTAGGACCTGATATTAAAACTGTCTGGGCAGATACCTACATCCAAGAAAATAAAGGGGGTCGATATGTCCAAGGTGAAAGCTTTATCGCTAATGACATCCATGAAGTAGGTCATTCTCCCTGCCATGTTAACATGTTAGAGCAATTGGAAATTAGAGCTTATGTGATTGTACCTGTATTTGCTGGGGGAAAATTGTGGGGATTATTAGCAATTTATCAAAACTTTGTATCTCGTGATTGGCAACCTTGGGAAGTCAGCTTTTTGATTCAAATTGGCTCTCAATTTGGTGTAGCTGTATCACAGGCAGAATATCTTGAACAAGTGCGAGTTAGATCTGCACAACTAGCTCAGGTAGCGGAACAAGAGAAAGCTTTCACTAAGATAGTCAACCGCATCCGCCAATCTGTAGATGTAGATAGTGTCTTCAAAACAACCACTCATGAAGTGCGTCAATCACTAAAATGCGATCGCGTCGCCGTCTATCGTTTTAACCCCGACTGGGGTGGCGAATTTGTGTCTGAGTCTGTGGGTAATGCTTGGACAAAACTGGTAGGCCCTGATCTTAGAACCTTTTTAGATGATACCTACTTGCAAGAAACTCAGGGAGGTAGGTATGTCAAAGGTGAAAACTTTATCGTTCATGACATCTATAAAGCAGGGCTTGCTCCCTGCCACATTGAGATTTTAGAGCAGTTTGAAGCCAAAGCTTACATAATTGTTCCTATATTCTTCGGGGAGAAATTGTGGGGCTTGCTGGCAGCGTATCAAAATTCCAGCACCCGTGAATGGCAAAGCTGGGAACTTAACTTTTTGGTTCAGACTAGCTTGCAATTTAGCCTAGCTAAATCACAGATAGACTATTTGGAATTAGTTGGGGTAAAATCTGAGAGACTAGCTCAGTTAGCGGAACAAGAGAAAGCTGTTACAAAGATCAGCAACCGCATCCGGCAATCTTTAGATGTAGAAGATATTTTCAAGATAACCACTCAAGAAGTGCGACAATTATTGCGATGCGATCGCGTCTCCGTCTATCGCTTCAATCCTGACTGGAGTGGCGAATTTGTGTCTGAGTCAGTAGGTCATGGTTGGGTAAAACTGGTAGGCCCCGATGTCAAAACTGTGTGGGAAGATACCCACTTACAAGAAACTCAGGGAGGCCGATATACCCAAGGTGAAAACTTTGTTGTAAAAGATATCTATAAGATGGGTCATTTACCCTGCCATATTGAGATATTAGAACAGTTTGAAGTCAAAGCTTATGTAGTTGTTCCTATATTTGCTGGGGAACAATTGTGGGGTTTGCTGGCAGCTTATCAAAATTCGGGAACTCGTGATTGGGACGAATCCCAAGTCAGTTTGTTAGCACGCATTGGCAGTCAATTAGGACTGACATTACAACAGACTGAATATTTGCAACAAGTACAAGCGCAGTCAGCAAAATTAGCAAAAGCAGCAGCACGGGAAAAGGCAGCCAAGGAATTACTACAACAACGGTCTATTCAACTCCTAATAGCCCTTAGACCCGCTCTCACCGGCGACTTAACAGTACGCGCACCGATTACAGAAGACGAGCTAGGCACGATCGCTGATGCTTATAATAGTACTCTGCAAGCACTGCGACAAATCGTTATTCAGGTACAGGGGGCTGCTCAACAAGTTGCCCAAACTTCTAGCAATAGCGACGCTTCACTAGCGGGATTGACCAATCTGGCGCAACAACAGTCTGAGGAAATTACCGCAGCTTTAGGCGAAATTCAACATATGGTGGACTCTACTCAAGCTGTGGTGGCGAATGCTGAGTTAGTGCAACTAGCAGTAAAACAAGCCAATCAAACTGTAGAGTCTGGCGATACTGCGATGAACCTGACTGTCAAAGCCATCCAAGGAATTCGTGAAACCGTTGCTCAAACCAGCAAAAAGATTAAACGCCTCAGTGAATCTTCGCAAAAAATCTCGAAAGTGGTGAATTTGATTGGTAATTTTGCCACACAGACAAACGTATTGGCTCTGAATGCAGCCATTGAAGCCACCCGTGCCGGTGAATATGGCAAAGGCTTTGCAGTTGTAGCCGATGAAGTCCGTTCTTTATCTCGCCAGTCAGCAGCAGCCAGCATCGAAATAGAAAAATTAGTCCAAGAGATTCAAGCAGAAACCGGGGAAGTTGCAGTAGCGATGGAAACTGGTATTCAACAGGTGGTAGAAGGCACAAATCTTGTCAATGACACTCGCCAAAACTTAAATGCAATCGTTTCTGCAACTGCCGAAATTAGTCAGCTAATCGAGCGAATTACCGCAGCGACTCAAAAACAAATGGCGCAATCTGTAACAGTAACTAAATCAATGCAAGATGTCGCAGGAATTGCTAATAAAACTTTTGCTGAATCTCAAGAAATTGCTACTGTGTTCCAAGATTTATCAGGAATGGCAAAAGACTTATTAACAACTGTTGGTAAGTTTAAAGTCAACTGAATTAAGTAGGGAGTGGGGAGTGGGGAGTGGGGAGTGGGAAATGACAGGTTCTAAAATTTGCTCTTATCAAGATTTAAAAGTTTGGCAAGAAGGCATGAATTTAGCTGAAGCTTGCTATCAGGTAACGATTGCATTCCCGAAATACGAACTTTACGGAATGACTTCACAGATTCGTCGCTCTGCTGCATCAGTTCCAGCAAATATAGCTGAGGACTATGGACGAGAGTATCGCCCGGAATACATAAAATTTCTCCGAATAGCCCAAGGCTCTCTCAAAGAGCTAGAAACTCACTTGTTACTATCAGCTAGAGCCAAAGTTGGACTTATAGATACTCAACTAGTCACTCCAGTTTTGAGGCAATGTGAATCTGTAGGAAGACTACTCCGTGCTTTGATTCGTTCTTTAGATAATAAGGGGAGTAGGGAGTAGGGAGTGGGGAGTAGGGAGTAGGTTTTTCAGATTAGACCGATTTTTGGGGTTTTAGAACCAAAATGATTGTCTGAAACTTTAAAATTAGCTTCAATAATTGGGAATGTTCTCAATTATTTCTCCCAAACCTAAATACCTACCCTTAAAAGCCACTCCCCATTCCCCATTCCCCACTCCCCACTCCCCACTCCCCACTCCCCACTCCCCACTCCCCACTTATGATCACAGATAAAGAAATTCGCGAACAAGGATACATCTACTTTCTGGCTGAAGCCCCGGAATTAGTCCAAATTATTGAACAAGAACTATTTAGCTTATCGGAAGGTTATAGCATTGCCAAAGTTCACAATTTAATGCGGGCTACTCATACACTTAAAGGTGGAGCCGCTAATGTTGGGCTAGAATTAATTAAGATGATAGCCCATTTTTTAGAAGATGTATTTAAGGCTTTATATAATCCAAAAGTGGTAATTGATGGCGAATTACAAACACTTTTGTTACAGGGTTATGACTGTCTGAGCATAGCATTAAATACCGAGCTAATAGGCAGCACTGTTAATGATGAAGAACTGATGCATCGAGCAACTTCAGTGTTTGCACAGTTGCAAGAAAAACTGGGTGATGCCTTTGGTGCTGAGTCTCATATTCCCACTTCTGAAGAATTGGGATTTGATATTGTGCAGTCGGTTTTTGAAGTGGGAGTAGAACAACGTCTAAATAGTATTGCTGACGCTGTTAAAAATCCACCAAATAGTGACGAATTTATCGAGTTTTTACAATCTCAAGCTGAAGTATTTTTCGGCTTGGCAGAATCTCTAAATTTACCTGGATTGGGAGAAATTGCCCAAACAATTCTGTCAGCGCTGCAAGCAAATCCTACCAAGGTGCAGCAAATTGCAGAAATTGCTCTTGCAGATTTGCAACAAGCACAAAAATTAGTATTAGAAGGCGATCGCACATCTGGTGGAAAAACTTCTCCAGGTTTGCGAAAACTCACAGCAGTGACAAATAATGAGTCATCTGGAGAATTGCAAAATAATTCATCTCCTGGCGCATTTATCATTAATGAAGAACAATTTTACCAGTTTATCACTACATCTGATAACAATAAAAACCAACCTGTCAACCCAACAACTGCCAAGTTTTATTTAAAAGTAATTCGCTACATTTTTGGCTGGTTTAATCACCAGATGGAAATACCAGAGCCAGAACTCAGTTTGACTTTACTGGTTCCCACATTAGAAAGAATAAGTCTACTTAATTATATTGAAACCTGGCTGAAAAAGTTTATTGATTTTGTCCAAGATGAAGGAGATAGTCAAAGTCTTTGTATTTATCGACGTGGAATCATCTTAATTATCTTATTTGCAGTTGCAAAATTTCAATATTCTATTAACCCATCTGACAGCTACGTCTTAGTAATTAAAATATTACAAAAGCAAATTTATACATTAGCACAAGAATATAAAAATTATCCTCCTGTTACTGGCAAAGAGAAAAATTGGTTTGATAGTCCCAAATTACAAACACTATTAGTTTTTAAAGAAATATCTAAATCTGTATCTCCTCAAGTAACTGATAACTTACTAGAAGCAATATGGGGAGAAGAAGCTAGCGAAAATCTTCCTGCTGAAGTGGTGACGAGCCAGATTGATGATTCTTCAGAAAAACCTGATTTATTAACTGTCAGTGAGCCGGTAGTTTCTGAAACAGCTATTGAAGTCATGCCTGATTTAGCTACACAAATCAATAAAGAAATAGAAGATAAATCACCGTATGTTCAAACTAAAAGTTTGCGCCAACCTTCATTTATTCGAGTAGATACAGAGAGACTGCAACACCTCAATTATCTAGCAGGAGAATTGCTGATTTACCAAAAACGGCGGAGTTTGCAAGATGAACAAGTTAAAGAAATAATTGAGCAATTAAAACAGCAACTCACTAGACACCAAACAACTTTAAATGAATTACGTGATTTACCATTACAAATACAAAATATTACCTCACAACAAACGCAAGATTTTGCAGTGAATTTTGACTCTTTAGAGATGGATGTATATACAGAATTCCATATGACATTGCATGAAGCAATAGAAGAGATACTGCAACTCCAAGAAACCACAGAATCTCTTGACTTGCTCGTGACGCAAGCAGCTCAAATTAGTGACAAACAAGAGAATTTAACTCTTAATATTATAGATAGCTTAGTAGAAGCACGAATGTCGCCTTTGGGCAATATCCTGAATCGCTTCCCCCATATGGTAAATAAGTTGGGGAATGTTTATGCCAAACTTGTAGAATTGAAACTTACTGGGACTGCGGTGCTAGTGGATAAAGCGATCGCAGAAAAGCTCTACGATCCCTTATTACACTTAGTGCGTAATGCTTTTGACCACGGGATTGAAACTCCGCAAGTTCGCCGAGAGCTTGGTAAACTAGAACAAGGTTTAATCGAAATCTGCGCCTATCATCAGGGTAGCCAAACTGTTATCGAAGTTCGGGATGATGGTCAGGGATTGAATTTAGACAGAATTCGCAGAAAAGCTGCTGAATTTCATCCCATACAAACTGGAGAAAAAACTAGAAGCTCTGCTTCTAATCTGGCTGATTCTGAACTTTTAGATTTGATATTTTCGCCGGGATTTTCTACTGCTAATCAAGTGAGCGAAATTTCTGGGCGCGGTATGGGTTTAGATATTGTGCGGACTCAGATGCACGCACTCAATGGCTCAATTTCAGTTGAATCCTTCCCCAACCAAGGAACAATCTTCATACTCAAAATACCTTTTTCTATGACTACTGAAAAATTAATGCTAGTTCAAGCCAAAGGTGTTGTTTATGGTCTTATTTTGGACAGTATTGAAAAAATATTGATTCCCTCTGAACAACAGATTAAAGAAATTGAAGGTAAAAAAGTCTTGCATTGGAACACTGACAATGATGAGACTATGGTCAGCATTCGCCAACTTTCAAAATTGATTGATTATAATGGTTCATTCATTAATAGTCCTACTTCATACAACACATCAAATACTCACGATCCAAGTATAGCGAAAAATCCGGTGCTTTTTCTACGACGAAATCAGGCAATATTTGCTTTAGAAGTTGACCAAATAATTGGTGAACAAGAACTAGTAATTAGACCTTTAGGAAATGCGATCGCACCGCCAAAATATATTTATGGTTGTAGTAGTTTAGCCAATGGTAATCTCATCTTAGTGATTGATGCTTTATTGTTGATAAAGTCTAGCGAGATCCAACAAACAACATTTGATATCATGGCGCTACCAATAGCTTCTTCGTCAACTAAAAAAGCCTTGCCGATATCAGGACATACTTTTTCATCTACACCATTACTTACTGCATCGACTTCCACAACAACTATAGAAACCCAACCCAGTTATTCTCAAGAACCAGATAATAAATCACCAAAAACTGCATCGGCTTCCACAACAACTATAGAAACCCAACCCATTTATTCTCAAAAGCCAGAGAATAAATCATCAAAAGTTGTTTTAGTAGTAGATGACGCAATTAGTCTGCGCCAAACTCTCTCTCTGACTCTGCAAAAAGCTGGTTATCAAGTAATACAAGCTCAAAATGGTATAGAAGCTCTAGAAAAGTTGCAGTTACATCCTGAAATTAAAGTTGTCATCTCTGATTTAGAGATGCCACGAATGAATGGTTTTGAGTTGTTGAGCAATTTCCGTCAATACCCCAATTTAGCAAAAATACCTGTAGTGATTCTCACTTCTCGCAGTGCTGAAAAACACCGCCAGCTTGCCCAAGAATTGGGTGCAAAGGCTTACTTGACCAAGCCTTATTTAGAGCATGAGTTTATTTCTACAATTCAGGGTTTAATGAACAGTAATACAGATGATTTAAACCATTTACTCATGGTGACAAATCATTAACAATTCGTAATTCGTAATTACTAATGACGCTCTCTACAAGACGCGCAAGCTTTATTACAAGTTAGTAATTATTTGTTGAAAATTTTGGAAATGCGATCGCCTTAATTACCAGGTAGATTATTTGGATCTACACCTAGAGAACGTAAATACTGCGCTAATTGTTCAGCCCTTTGCCGTTCTTGTTCTGCCCTTTGTCGTTCTTGTTGTGCCTGTTCTCCATCTGTCAAATAGCGGTTTCCTTGCTGATCATACCAACATAAAAACTCCTGTTGTATCCCAGCAATTACAGCTTGGTGTCGCCCAATTCCTAACCCTACCTCTGGCATAAAATAGGGTTCACCAATTTGTAGTTGGTAGTTTCCATCTATCAACTTATACACTTCAAAGGGTTGATGTTGGTCGCGTCGCCAAAACTCAGGGTTATAAATTACGTAGTACAATACACCGAGTTTTCTGTATATATCTAGCTTCTCGTCGTATTCACCTCCTGGGGTGTGGGATACCATTTCTAATGTGAATATTGGAACTATCCAATTTTCTTCCCAAACCGCGTAACTTTTGCGTGATTTGCCACCCTTTTTGCGTTCCACTCCCACACTTAAAAAAGCATCTGGCACTACAGGTACTCTAGGATTTACTCCTGTGGTGTGATATACTCCCATATCTACTCCGAAGTACCAATCCATGCGATTTGCCCAAATGGAGTTGAGTAGGAAGAGTAAAATATTGGGCAAAAAGTTTTGATCTTCGTTATCCACTGGTGTATCGTCCGAACAGGGAAGTTCATCAGTAGTTGGTAACGCATTTTTGAGATCAGGTGAGAGCATAACCGTTGTCTCGCTGGCGTTTGATGCCCTTATTATAAGTGAGTGACGGAAAGTTTAGCGTTTAGGTGCAGGTTCACCAAATTTAATCAAAAGCGCGATCGCAATACTAACAAGCAAAATTAACGTCATACTCAAAGCCGAACCAAATCCCCAATTTTGCGTTGCTCCCAGAAACTGGTTATAAATTAACCGCGCCGCCGTCATACTAGAAGCACCACCAAGTAATTCTGGATCGACAAAATCCCCCAAGCCTGTGATGAATACAAGCATAGAAGCAGCCGCAATTCCAGGCAAAATTTGCGGTACGGTTACTTGCGAAAAAGTTTCCACCGGATTTGCACCTAAATCAGCCGCTGCTTCTAGCAACCGCTTGTCTAGCTTTTCGAGAGAAGCATATAAAATCAAAACCATATAGGGTAACAAGCTGTAACTCATGCCAATAAATACAGCTTGACTTTGGTTAAGTAATTCCAAAGTAGGCAAGCCTAAATTGCTGAGTAAACTGTTCAATAAACCAGTAGGACGAAGAATTGTAATCCAAGCATAGGAGCGAAGTAACGAGGAAGTCCACAAAGGTAATATAAAACCTAATAGCAGCAAATTCCGCCAACGCTGCGGCGCTATCTGAGCAATCCAATAGGCGACGGGAAAGCCCAAAATTAAACAAATTATTGTAGTGCCAAACGCAAAAAATAGCGATCGCCCAATTACTTGTAGGTAAAGGGGGTCAAATATTCTAATGTAGTTTTTGAATCCGTTGGGATTGACCAAATCTCCCGGACGGATGTCTGCAACCAAACTTAACTCGAAAATTATCAAACTTGGCAGCACCAACAAAAGTAATAACCAAATCCCAGATGGTGCAAGTAATATCAAAGGTTGCAGCCAATTTCCTCGCAAACGATGCAATTCTTCTATTTGGGAAATCTCATTTTTTTCCAAATTCATCACTTATAACTCTTAATTCCTAACTCCTAACTATTTTAGCTGCTAGTTAATTGAGTCCAATAGCGATCGTAAACCTCTTCAAATTCTCCTACCGGAGTAACACGTTCACAATTTGCTAAAAGCGACTCTGAGGGAAATAAATTAGCATTGTTTTGGATTGTTTTTGGCAATTGCTCAAATCCAGCCTTATTAGGCGTAGAAATACTCAGGCGTTGACTGATTTGGGCTGCTAATTCTGGTTGCAGAATCATGTTAATCCAAGCATAGGCTCCAGCTAAATTGGGGGCTGCTTTAGGAATTACAATAGTGTCTGTCCATAATGAAGAACCGCTGCGAGGAATCACATATTTTAGTTTAGGGTTTTCTTGAGAGATTTTAACTGCATCTGCTGAATAACACATTGCTAATAGTAAATCTCCTGCCAGAATTTGATTTTGCCAAGCGTCGGTGTCGAAACGGGCGATCGCAGGTTTTAGCACCTTCAACTTTTCATAAGCTTGTTTGATTTCTTGTTCATTTTTGGAGTTGTAAGAATAACCTAGCATCCGTAACGTCGCACCCATCACTTCTCGAACATCATTGAGCAAGGTCATCTGCTGATTAAGTTGCTCTTGGTTTTGCCAAAGATAATCCCAGTCTTGTGGTGCATCTTTGATTTTTTCGGAATTGTAAATGAAACCTGTTGTCCCCCAGTTAAAAGGGATACTATATCGGTTATTGAGGTCATAACTAGGATTCTGAAACCGGGGGAATAAATTCTCTAAACCGATTAAGCGATCGTGATTTATTTCTATTAACAAACCTTTGTTTACCATCTTCTGCACCATGTAATCAGATGGGTAGATGATGCTGTAAGTGCCACCGCCTCCAGCTTGCAACTTAGCCAGCATGACATCATTGGAATCATAGACATCCGCTAGCACTTTCATGCCAGTTTGCGTGCTAAAGGTTTTTAGTAATTGGTTGTCAGTATATTGCGTCCAGGTAAAGATATAAAGTTGGTCACGTTGACCATTCGTATTAGAATTAGCACGGACTTCAGCCAGCCTCCAGCCACAACCAGCTAAAGATAAGCTAGAAAGTGCTGCTACCCCTTTTAAAAATTGGCGTCTGTTAGTCATTAAGTTAGAAGTTATTCATCGACAACTTCTAGATTACGGTATACCTCGTAGCCCCTGGCGGAATTTTTCGGGATAAATGTGTCATTCTTCACACTTACGATGCTTTTCCTCCCTCAAGGAGATCCCTGCATGGAAGGAGTTTTTCATCATATGGGTATCAGTGGGACAATAAACCAGAATTTTTTGCAGATGAAATTATGTAGATTTTGACTATATAGCTTAGACTAGTAAATCTATCATCATATTTCTTATAGCTTCAATCAATAGGCTGTTATGCTCTTCCCAAGAAAGCTAAACAAGTTTGTAGAGAATTGCGGCACAAAGTAGTTAAATATGTTGTTAAACATTTGTAAACTGTTAGCAGCCGAGTAGCCGCGTGTCACATCTTGTTAAGGAATTATCATGAGACAACTTGTTATCGCTGAACGCGTATGCCTCATTGGTCATATCGTGTCAAAAGCCTTTGGACTGGTAGGGATGCTACTGGTCGTACCTAATGCCGAAATAATTTTCAACTTATCGCAGGTTGGAGAAACTGCCGTACAGTTAAGTATGGCAGGTGGCGGTGTAGTTGATATCATCTTAGGGACAATAGCTGTCTCTATTTATGCCTACCGGACGTTGGGATTAGGAACTTGGCTAGCATTTATGCTGCCGGCTATGTTTATCTCTTTGGGAAGCGAACTACTGGGAACCAGCACAGGTTTTCCATTTGGTGATTATAGCTACTTGAGTGGCTTGGGTTATAAGATTGCAGGGCTAGTTCCTTTCACAATTCCTTTATCTTGGTTCTATGTTGGGCTGTCGTCTTATTTAATTGCGAGAACTGGTTTGAAAGTGGCTCAAAAACCCAGTTGGGGACGCCATATTGCTGCTATAGCCGTTGGTGCTTTACTCTTCACTTGCTGGGATTTTGCCCTTGAGCCAGCTATGAGTCAATCTTCTCTGCCCTTTTGGTATTGGGAACAACCAGGAGCTTTCTTTGGGACACCTTACCAAAACTATGCAGGTTGGTTTGGCACTAGCGCCCTGTTTATGAGTGTGGCAGGATTATTGTGGAGAAATACCTCGATTAAATTAGAGCGATCGCAACTCAATCTACCCTTAGTCGTTTATTTAACTAACTTTGCCTTCGCCGCCGGACTAAGCTTGGCCGCTGGGTTCTCCATCCCTGTGTTGCTCGGCTTATCGCTAGGTGTGACTCCCGCCGTGGCGCTGTGGTCAAGAAGTTCAACCACACCCACTCAAGTTACTGTTGAACCAGCAAGCAAGGAAGTCTCGGTGGCAAAGGTTGAAGTTGCCTTGAAATAAGTTTAGAAATTGGGGAGTGGGGAGTGGGGGAGCAAGAATTTTAGATTTTAGATTTTAGATTTTAGATTGAAATTTAATCCAAAATTTAAAATCCAAAATCCAAAATTGAATTGCCCTGTTTGGCCCATGCCCTGTTTGACCCATGACCTATGCCTAATGACTAATGACTAATGACAACGCTTTAATAATTGAAAGCGCCATCTCCCTTTTATTGCTACTTATCCAAGTACCAGCAACGGCGATTCTGTTTTCGCGCCTGCTAAAGGGGCCAAGACGCCTTCCCCCAATAGAACCGCAACAACCGACGCCGGAGCTTTTGGGTAGGGTTAGTGTCGTCGTTCCCACATTGAACGAGGCGCTTCGCATTGGCCCTCTGTTAGCTGGTTTAAGTCAGCAAAGCTACGAAGTTCGGGAAATTATTGTTGTAGACAGCAAGTCTGGTGATGGCACCCCCGACTTGGTAAAAGCGACACAGCAGAAAGATCCACGTTTTCGCCTGATGACAGATGACCCCTTACCCTCTGGTTGGGTGGGGCGTCCTTGGGCGTTGCATAACGGTTTTCTATATAGCTCAGAGGCTAGTCAGTGGTTTCTGGGGCTGGATGCTGATATCCAACCGCATCCTGGTTTAGTTGCTGGTTTGGTGAAGACGGCCGAAGCACAAGGCTATGATCTGGTTTCCCTTTCACCCCAGTTCATCCTCAAATATCCAGGAGAGTGCTGGCTACAACCGGCTTTGTTGATGACTCTGCTTTACCGATTTGACCCCACTGGGATCAATACAGAGCAGCCAGAACGGGTGATGGCAAATGGGCAGTGTTTTTTGTGTCGTCGCTCCGTTTTAGCTGCTGTGGGTGGCTATAGCAGTGCGAGTGGTTCTTTTTGTGATGATGTCACGTTAGCACGAAATATTGCTGCTCAAGGGTATAAGGTGGGCTTTTTAGATGGCGCAAAGGTGCTGAAGGTACGGATGTATGAAGGGGCGATGGAGACGTGGAAGGAATGGGGGCGGAGTCTCGACCTCAAAGATGCAACTTCTCGTTCGCAGTTGTGGGGAGATTTATGGCTACTCACATCTGTTCAGGGTCTACCTCTTTTAATTGTCCTGACTTTTTTGTTGATTTCTCCCCCACTCCCCCATTCCCCCACTCCCCCACTTCTTCTGCTGGGACTGAATTTATTTCTCCTGGTAATTCGCTTTGCTATGCTCATAGCGATCGCACCTTCCTACGATCGCAAAAGTGCAAAAGGCGGCTGGTTGTTTTGGCTTTCGCCTTTGGCTGATCCCCTAGCTGTGCTGCGAATCTTCTTATCTGCATTCCGTACCCCGCGCGAGTGGCGGGGACGCAAATATAGTGGTCAGTTATGAGTTATGAGTTATGAATTATGAGTTATGAATTATGAATTTTCAACTCCTCACTCCTAACTCTCAACTCCCTATTCCTCTTCACCTCCTATTTGATCCCCCCGTTCCAATTCCCAAAGAATTTGATTTCCTTCACGGCGTACCCGTGACACTATCCAGTTTCGCCAGCGCCATTCATCTCCCCGACTGGTGACAGCACTGGCGTGGACATCCATCAAGTCTGCTAACTCAGAACTGGTGATTAAGTAGCCTTTTTCAGAAATTTCGTCAGCGATACGCAGAGTTTCGACCAAGCTGCGGAGTTGCGAAACCCTCATTTCTGAGGGTTTTTCATCGGTTGCAGCCGCAGCTAGCCCAGTTGATGGTTCCATAACAGTTATTTCTCGTGCAGAAGTACTGACTTGTTGGGTATTTTGGTTAATTATTCGAGAGCTTTTTTCATAATCAGCTACTTTTGCTACATTTATTTCGCTGGAATCAGCTAAATAGTTGTAAAAATCTGTGGGAGATAATTGTTGTAGCGAAGGGATTTTGCCAGTGGCATAGGTGCGAGCGATCGCATCACAACGTTCGTTACCTATGTTACCAGAATGTCCCCTGACGTGTTGCCATTTTACCTGTTGGGTATTAAGTTCATCGAGAGTTTCCAAAAGGTCTTGGTTTTGGACGGGTTTACCATCTGACTTTTTCCAGCCTTTCTTTTTCCAGCCTTTCACCCACTTGGTAACGCAGTTAATCAGGTATTCGCTATCGGTATGAAGGGTGATGGGTTGGGCTTGTTGAGATGTTTGCAAGAATTGTAGGGCGGCGATTGCAGCTTGCATTTCCATTTTATTATTAGTGGTATGAGCAGATGCATCGCCCATTTCGTGGATTGAGCCATCGCTGAAGTAGACGACAACACCCCAACCGCCAGGGCCAGGGTTCCCGGTGCAAGCGCCATCGGTGTATATGCTTTGGATTGTGGGTTGGGTGGACATGGTTAGGGTATTGAACCGCAAAGGACGCAAAGGCAAGAGTGATTAGCGGCGAATTTTTTTAAAGAATATCCAGGCTATTATACTGGTTAGGACTCCAGCAACAACGCTCCACAAAAAGGCTGTTGTGAGGAAAAATGGTGTTTTGCTATTAGGTGGGTATTGAGCAACTAACACTGAAGATGCGATTTGGCTGGTTGCTAATCCGATACCTGCGCTACCGATGAAGTTTTCTAGGTTGCGATCGCTTTTTGCTTGGTAGATGTCAATAGTACCTTGAATTGTACTGATTAAATTTTGTAGCAGAGTCAAGCCTGGGCTGAGGTTGATGTAATCTGTTTCTATTTGCAGCAGATATTTATCAGCACTAAATTCGCCAAATTGCTGCATAGATTGTAGTTGGCTGTTGCTATTTTCTCGTGAAATCTTCTCTAGCCGCTTTTTGTAATTATTCAGATTAACTTTGATTGTGCGTCCTTGGTCATCTAGGTAGCTTAAATTAATCGCGTATTCCGATAAGATTGTTAGCGTATCAGTTAGGGTTTTTTGTAATTCCTCAAGATTGAGTCTACCATTGTTTAGTTGTTGTCCTAAATCTCTGATTTTTTTGACAGTCTCTTGCACTTCATTAAAATCTTTCTTGATTCGGCTTTTCAATTTGCGGCTTTGGTGATAAGCCCAAAGGATTTTATGGCGATAGCAAAACAGACGGATTAAATCAAAATATATATTAGCGATAATTTCTGTAATATTTTTGAGAGATTGCTGTGGCGGAAACAAACATATTAATATATGCAAGCTATCTTTAAAGTTCTGTTCATTTGCCCAATCACTGGGCTGTTCCCAGACTTCAAATGCAGATGCACCTAAAAAACTGCTCTGGCTTTGCAAAGCTATTTTACCCTGATTGGGATTTATTTGTGTGTAGCATTGTTCAGCGATCGCTCTAATTTCTTCCGGGTTATAAATTTTTTCCAACTGTCCCCAAACAAACCAAGTTTGACCAATTTTCCCTTTTTGATGATTGATACGAGATTCTATGTTTTGTTTAATATCCTGAAAACGGCTGACAGGTTTTTCGAGATGATCAGTAACACCGCCATCTACTTGCAGGGTATAGGTATCACCTAGTTGCAATGCGTAATAATAACCTGCTAAATCTGGCTGAAAATTTTCCGGTTTTTCGGGTACGAATAATTCGACGTAATCTGCTTCGGTTTTTTCTAACGTAGCGAGTTGTTTCAGCAAATCATCATCTTTAACTTTCTCGTAATCTTCATTTAAATCTGGTTTAATTTTACGCCAAAAATAATGACGATTTTGGTTAACTTGCTCGTCTGTTTGTCCTAAACCTTGTTGCAGATCATAGACAAATAAATCAATAGTTGGATAGATGAGATTATACTGTTGATTCATAGCATAGGCTTTTGTAGAGAGAGAATAATTTTTGCCCACGTGTCTTTAGCGACAGTTACAGAATCAGAAGCATTGAGAATGGGTTGAGCAATTTCAGTTAAATTTTGATCATCTAGTTCATCAATGGCAACAAGAATATTGTTAATTTCTGTATTTTGCTGTTCGGCAGCCTGATTAATTTTAGCGGGTAAAGGCCCTTTACTGCGGATTTCAGCTTCCTGTTTTAAATTTTGGCGAGCAGTTTGATAATGTGGAACTAACGGTGGATAATTGCGTGCGATCGCATCCAGTTTACCAATGTCATCGGGAATATTTACTTGATTAACCTCTGTCTGCACATCCTCTGGTAATGGTGCATCAAGGTAAGACAATGCAAAGACAAAAGCTTTGAGATTATAGGCTTCTAAAGGTTGCATGATCAAAAAACTCCAATAATTGTAAAAGCTGCCCAGTGGTAATGATGACTATAGGGTTGATCAGTTGTTTGTCTGATCTTAATATCATCTAACTGATCTTGTAAAAAAGGCCGAATGATCCCTTCATCTTGGGGTAATCTAGCAATTTTCGCTGCATACCATTCTGCAAGTTGTGCATTTGTGACATTTCGCAGCCATTGGGTAGCTTCAGCTAAAGCCACTGCTTCTGATTGTCCTTGTTGCAGCAATTGGTAAAACTGAATCATTATCAAAGCGCTAGCGGCTGATTCTACAGTCCATAGGGTACTGACAACATGAGCCACACCGCAACCCATAAAGCCACTGACAAGCCCCACATATTCTGTAGTGATAGTGTGATTACCTGTAATCGCAGTTTCGCAAGCTGCTAGAGTGACGAGTTGGTAGCTTTGCAAATTCAGATTGCGGATATCCGCGAGAGTTAGTTTATCTTCACCCGCTAACGCCAAGTGAGATAATGCAGGATTTTGGAAATTATATTCGCCATGCCCTGTAAAGTGCAAAATACTGTAGTCTTGGGGCAAAGCGTTGATTATTGCTGCTTTTGTCGCTTTCTCAGAACGCTTGCGGGTGTGCTTGGGGAACATCTGGCTGATGGCTTCTGATTCAATTTGGGCAAACTCCAGACGGGGATAACCTTTGCTGTTGGGATGTTCGATGCTGAGTAAATTGTGCTGCTCATCGCCTCTGTTATCAAGGTGAGTTTGGGGAATCAATCCTATTTTGGCGCTGGGTAGATAGGTGATGGTGAATTCAGGTGGAAATAGTGCATGGAGAGGGAAGCGGTGCAAATCGCGGTGAGGAATGAGGATTAGCTGAGTAATTTCTGGTATTTCTGAAACAACAGCGTTGATATCAAGGATATTACTCAAGTTGCGAAGCATTTCCGGCAAATTGTCGCGCCAAGTTCTTGCTTGTTCACCTAGTTTATCTTTGCCTTTGCGAAAATTTGTGTATTGTTGATTCCAGTTTTTCACCCAGCTTTCAAAATCACGTAAGCGGAGATCCCCCCCAGTCCCGCTTAAAAAGGGGGGAGTTGGAGGAGCATTTTCATTCTGGCTGGAAAAGGAGGGAGTAGAGAGGATGACGGGTGATGGTGCGTTGTGTTTCAGGATGAAAGTGTGTAGGGCGTAAGGGCTGAGATGCCAATAAACAACAGCAGTTGAGGGATTCAGCAGTTGTTGCATTTCTGAATAACTGGGAGAGGAAATTTCATCACTCCATTCATCCAAAAGCCAACGCAAGCAGGTATTTTTGCTCTGTTCTGCTAATTCAACAGCTTGTATTAGTTTTTCAGACTGCACAGCTAAATCAACAGTTAATTGTTGAAGCCAGGCAAATTTCAGAGCTAGTTGTTTTTTACTTTTATCAGAGCGATTTGATTCATTTAATAAGCGCCGCAATAAATCAGTACCTTGTCGCTGGAGTTCTGCTGCTTCGGCTGTTTCCTTCAAATCTAACTGAACGCGAATTAAATCTCGCAGAATCTCTAGATGTAACTCAGGAAAATCTGTTGCTGTAAGAGTTTGCAGTGCCTTTTCGTAGCTGGTAATAGCTTTGTCCCAAAAATAGCGGGCGTTAGAATTTCCTCGCCCTTGGAAGTAATGAGCATTACCTATTGTTTGATGTAATTTTCCCCAACCTTCTTGGTGCGTGTCTTGGGGGCAATGCTTTAACCCTTCCTTGTAGCTTGCCAATTCCCCTTCATAGCCACGCTGATTCAGTTGCGGATTTTGTTTAGCAATGGAACTAGAGAAAGCCAATAACTGATTACAACTAACTGAATTCCCTGCCGTCAAACCCCGGTTGAGCCAGGCTAAGTGGAAGTCAGGTTGGAATTTGAGGGCATTGTCGTAAGAAGCGATCGCTTCTTCCAATTGTCCTAAATTTCTCAGCGCTATACCCCGATTAGTCCAAGCTCCGTGAAAGTCAGGTTTAATTTTGAGGGCACTGTCAAAAGATGTGATTGCTTCTTCCGATTGCCCTAAATCACACAGTGCATTACCTCGGTTGAACCAAGCTCCGTGAAAGTCAGGTTTAATTTTGAGGGCACTGTCAAAAGATGTGATTGCTTCTTCCGATTGCCCTAAATCACACAGTGCATTACCTC
>NZ_JBALCY010000066.1:0-97328 GCF_036917655.1 Nostoc sp. | reverse complement strand
GGAAACAGGAAATCTAGTTCCCTGGCTTATAAAGGGGGGAAACAGGAAATCTAGTTCCCTGGCTTATAAAGGGGGGAAACAGGAAATCTAGTTCCTGGCTTATAAAGGGGGGAAACCGGAAATCTAGTTCCTGGCAAAGGGGGGAAACAGAAAATCTAGTTCCTGGCAAAGGGGGGAAACAGGAAATCTAGTTCCCTCCCCTTTATAAGGGGAGGGTTAGGGTGGGGTAAAATTTACGCCTAAACCCAGGTGAGTAGCTGTTTCATTCAGTTTTGCAAATCAGAAGACTCTCGCAGAAGTTAAGAAAACAAAAAGGGGAAAAGCAAAAGGAATTGCATCTCCCTTTAACCTTTCCCCTTGAACTTTTCCCCTGCATCTAGGAATGTTTACACGCTATGAATCAGATGCAGCTTTAGCAGGTTTCCTTTTAATAGCTTTAAAGCGATCGCCTAATTGTTCAACTATAGTTTTTAACCCTGGAGTTTTCTTAGCAGCTGTCTTGACGTAATCATAAACTGTCAAGCTGCTACCCATTGCTTCGCTACCGACTGCCATTAAGGTATCATCTACTTTTTCTGTCAGTTGTCGCAGTCCAATCAACAGTTCGGTGAGGTTGGCGGCTAGTTGATAATCCCGGATAAACTCATCTAAATCAAAGCTGGCTGGTAAGATTTCCTTGTTAGACTGGGCAGCAATTAGGCTAGTGTTGACAAAAGCTAGTCTTTTATCGCCCATCTTAAATAACTTGCGTCGTTCTTCCACACTCAGGGTTACGAGAAAAGGCATCTTTGCTTGGATAGTCGCAAAGGCTGCTTTAATTTCTTGGATATCTGCTGGAGAAAGGGAGGCGGTGATGTTTTGGTAAGCCATTGGTTATTTACCGTGGTGAATCTGTTTGTTATAATTCCCATTGGTAAATGCGATCGCACATCTCAACGTCAACCTGACTTTTCACGGTATCTGGAAAACCTCTCTCTAAATTTCTCTCCTTTTAGGCTACGGTGTACACACTCATGTCCGCTTGATTACTTATTAAACCCGAAGAACCCCACCCCGCCAAAGCTACGCTTTGTCTCCCCTCCCGAAGAGCGAGGAGGGGATTAAGGGGAGCCAGTGCGGTCTTGGGGTCTCCCCAAGTGGAGCATCTGGCGTGTGGGGTGCAACGACTGTGGGAATCATAACTAATTACGCGGACTTGATATAATTTGTTTAACAACAACAACAAAGCGTTCCATGTCGGCGCGGGTAATAGCTCCCATTGTCGAGACTCGGAAAATAGATTGAGCTAAATTTCCCTGTCCAGAATAAATGATATAATCTTGTGCTTTCAGTTGGTCGTGAAATTCTTCATAGCTGAAACCGTCTGGCAAGTAGTAGGCATTCAAGACAACGGATGAACTGCCAAGAGGAAGTAGGGGTTTAATTCCAATTGAGGCTAACCCGTCTCTAACTAGGCTGGCAAGTTGGTTGTAATGGCTGTGTCTGGCACGCCAACCCCCTGCTTCTGCCATTTCTTGCAAAGCTTCTGTTAAAGCATAAAATGTCTGTACTGATTGCGTAAAAGGTGTGCCGCCTCGGTCTTGCTGCTGGCAATAGGTTCCTAAATCTAAATATAAGGTGCGGGGGATTGTGTCTACTGACGGCAGTGCATCCCGTCGCAGGATGACAAAGGAGGTTCCAGGAACGCCATGCAGACATTTATTGGCTGTCGCAGCGCAAGCGGTGATTCCCCAATCTGCAAAATTCAGTTCCTCGGCACCAAAGCTGCTGACTCCATCCACTAGTAGTTTGATGCGGCGTTCTTGACAAATTGGGGCAAGTTCCAGCAAATTATTTAGGCGACCGGTAGTAGTTTCGTGATGGACGACTGCAAGGTGGGTGATGTCGGTGTTTTCATCCAGGAGTTTGATTAAAGCTTTGATATCTATTTCGGCATTCCAGGGATGGGAAAGTGTGATGTAATTAATGCTGTGGATTTTGGCGATTTTGGATAGTCGTTCGCCATATACACCATTTTCAATTACTAGTAATTTCCCATCCTTGGGGACTAGACTGCTGATCATCGCTTCCATCGCGGCGGTACCAGAACCCGTGAGGAGAACTGCTGCCCAGTGATGCCGAAGGCGGGCTACGCCTACGCTTTCAAGACCATAAACTTGAAGTAATTGTTCGCGGATTCTGCTTTGAAGTTGGGAAAATTCCACCTCACGATGACACAAGTCGGGACGCAAGAGGGCATTTCTGACGCGATCGCTTAAATTAACAGGGCCGGGATTTAGTAAAATCATTACCAAAGAGACGCGATTAATCGCGTCTGTACAGGAGTTTGGAGAGACGCGATTCATCGCGTCTGTACAAGAGTTTGGAGAGACGCGATGAATCGCGTCTGTACAAGAGTTTGGAGTAGAGACGCGATTCATCGCGTCTGTTAGGATTTTATTGCCAGTTGGAACCAATATGTTTCATGAAGCGTTGCAAAACTGCTTCTGGGGTGAGGTTGGGTCGGGGTAGCTTTTCTAAAGTTCCTGGACGGATTTTCAGATGAGCGAATTTAGGTCTAGTGTTGGTATCTACGGTAAATAAGGCATCTAAAAGGGCGGGATCGTCTCCGGCTAATGTTACGCCGTAACCGCACGCTTCGGCAATCTTGGCAAAGGAGATACCCGCAGAGACGGTGGCTTGTGCGCCTGTGGAATCGTGGACTTCATTATCTAAGAGAATATGGATCAAGTTAGCACCGCCATAAGTGCCGATGGTCGCAAAATTACCCATTCGCATTAGTGCTGCCCCATCGCCATCTATTACCACTACCTTGAGGTCTGGACGTGCTAAGGATAGTCCCAATCCCATTGAGGAAGCGCAGCCCATCGACCCGACCATATAAAGATGATTGGCGCTGTCTTTGCTGGCGAAGAGTTCGCGTCCCGTGTATCCGGTGGTGGCAATTACTACAGTGTTTTCTGCATCAGTATGTTCCACAATCCGAGCTAATGCTTCGCTGCGAGAAATGCGTTGTTCTTTGTGATCCCGAAAAAAGCTTTGCTGAATATGAGCGCTATTACTATTTTCTCGTTCGGGGATAGAAGAACGAGTGAGTGCATGGGAGGCGATCGTTCCTTTACGCATAATTAGAGCATAAGGTCGGCGCTCTTGTTGCATGTAAGCTGTGGCTCTTTGTAAAACAGGTTCTATTTCTGCTGCATCTGTGGGAAAAAATTCCCAAGGTACAGATATAGTTTCCAACAATTTATCTGTAATTTGCCCCATTAATTGATGTTGCGGTTCATCTTGCAAGTCGCGTAGGCGTAGCCCGTCGTAGACATCGCCTCGCAAGGTACAAATCAGCAGCAACGGAATCCGAAAGATATAAGTGAGGGACGTTAGCGGGTTAACTGCATTTCCCAAACCAGAGTTTTGCATCATCACCACGGCTGGTTTTCCAGCAATTGCTGCTCCAGCTGCGATCGCTACAGCATCTCCCTCATTGGCTGCGGAGATATATCTAAGTTGAACGTCATTGATGACGTAGTTAATAAAAGGCGTGAGAAAAGAACAGGGTACGCCAGTGTACCATCCAAAGCCAAGATTACGCGCAGCTTCTACAAATTCCTCTGCCTGGATCATAATTAAAAACTTACAGCAATTTTCAGGTATTTAGACGATTAAGATGGGGAGTAGAGAGTTGTCTCGTTCCCAGTCTCTGACTGGGAATGCCTAATCGGCGGGCTGCCGCCTCAAGACTAGCGGCAGAGCCGCAATTGATTTGCATTTCCAGCCAGAGGCTGGAAACGAGGTTTACGAGGTTTTAATGGGGTTTGGGCTTAACTTGACACCAATAAGCAATGTTCCCTACCAATGTATTTGTATCATTAAAGTCAACTCGGAACTCCGACCTCTGAACTCGGAACTCCGACCTTTGAACTCGAAACTTGGACTTCAGAATTTGGAACTCCGACCTTTGAACTCAAAACTTTAACCTCAGAATACAAAGCGTCAAGCTTAGAACTCCTAACTCCTAACTCCTAACTCCTAACTCCTAACTCCTAACTCCTAACTCCTAACTCCCCACTCCCCTATTGCTTTAATTGAAAAGCCAGGTCAAGATCATCTAAAGAATTAACATCTAACCAGTTACCGCGAATATAAAGCACCTTGATCGGTTTTCCTTGCTCGATTAAATAATTGCATAATTCTGGCAAACCCAAACTGTTGAATTCCGGTCGTTTTTGCAACTCATTGAGTGCTTCACTCACCCACTCTCTACCTTGACTCCGTAGACGCAGCATCCCAATCCAGCGGCCGCTAGATTTCCCCAATTGCGTTTGTGTTGTTTTAGAAATGTCCAACAGGTTGACATCCTGTCCAAACAGAGAAAGATCGTCGGGAATTGAGCAATAGGCGTAGTCAGGTGAACCGCTAACAGACTTGCTGTTCGCCACAGAATCAACCACAGCCACAATTTCTCCGGGACATTCTAATAAATCCCGCAGGATGTAGCTTCTAAATAGTAAATCGCCGTAAAGCACCAGCATCTCTTCGCTGAAGCTGGTTTGAGCGCAGGCTAAGGATGCTAATTCTCCCGTTGTTTCATAATCTGGGTTGCGGATGACTTTAGTCCCCGGAACATTAATAGTTTCTGCTTTGTAACCTGCGACAACGGTAATATCGTTGATGGCAAGTTTCTTGAATTTGTCCACCAACAACCTGAGTAGGGGTTTACCTCCAAGGGGTAACATCACTTTCGGTTTATCTTCCGTCAATGCTGCTAATTCTTGGCCTCTGCTAGCAGCCAAAACGATCGCTTGGGTATGGTGGCGTCCGTTGTTGAAGTAGCGTTTTTCAGCTTCGATGAGTTCATCCGCCCCCTGTAGCCGGAAAATTTCTTTTACAGGCGCAATCTCATCTTCAATGTTGATTAAAGTTTCGCTGGCTTTCACTTCACGAGCGATCGCTTGCATACTAGCAACAGCAGCTCGAATCAGATGGTTTGCCCAGATGACCAAATTCACTTCAGCTTTGCGAAAGACATCGGTGGCGGTGCTGTAATATTTAGTCGGTATAATTACTAACGGGGAACGACCCGCCCACTCTTTGGCAAAGGCTAGCACTTGGTCAGGACGCGATGATTTACTGTGAATCAAGATCGCATTTGCGCCGGCTGCGTGGTAAGCTTCAGCCCGGCGCATTGCCTCCGAAAGATCCCACCCGGCAATCAAAGCTTCGAGTCGAGCGACGATGCAAAAATCTGGGTCTGTCTGACTATCTTTGCCTGCCTTAATTTTGCCGGAAAATTCATCAATATCAGCCAAAGCTTGGCGACTCCCGTTGATGAAACTGTTGGTTTTAGGAAAAAGCTTATCTTCAATACAGACTCCAGCAATACCTCGCTGTTCTAACTTCTTAACCAGGCGACGCATATTATTAAAGTTGCCATAACCAGTATCCCCGTCTAATAAGATGGGGATGCTGGTGACATCAGACATGAACTCCAGCATTTCCACAACTTGAGTCCAACTGGCTTCATTATTATCTCTAACGCCATATTGAGCAGAGAGGGCGAGTCCACTGGCCCAAATTCCTTTAAATCCAGCCTCTTCCACAATGCGGGCGCTAATCCCATTGTGAGCTTCCATGATGAAGTCGAGTTGAGGCGATTCTAGTAATACCCGCAGTTGGGCACACTTACTTAATTTGGCAGCGTTGTCAATGGGTGCAAATATTTGATGCATCTATTCTGCTTTTCTCAACCTATATAATAAATGAAAATATTTTCAGACATTTTCTGCGACTTCTATCTGAGGTAAAATATCGTTTTGGGCGCGTTGAATATCCTGGGGAAAATCGATTTCGAGCCAAGGTAATCCAGTGATATCTTCATAGCCAAATGTTTCTGGAGTTTCTAACAGCAGATCCCGAATTACTTCTTCATAAGGTTCATTATCCAGTCCGTCTGCAACATATTGTTCTGTGCGAGTAGCAACACGGTGAGCAGCAGCACTGACAAAACGAAAGAATCCCACTGACTCGCCTGCAAAATCATAAGCCAAACCTAGAGCTACTTTTTTGCGAAACTCCACTAGATAATTATCTCTGACGCAAAGCTTTACAGGTTCATCTCCCGGTTCAAAATCCCGATCCAGTAAGAAGCAGTTGGGGATATTTGTCTTTACCAGTCGTTCGATGATGCGGCGATCGTACAACACATCTGCATCCATTAATAATATGTCATCGCCAGCAACTAAATGCTGACGTACAGTCCAAAGGCTGATCACACTGCCTTTGGTGTAATCAGGATTATAAACTGTACTGACCCAATTTTCGGCTCCTAATGCTTTGATTTCATCCTGAATTCTTTCTGCTTGATAACCCACAGCAATCACTACTTCGTCAATCTGGTAATGACGGAGATAGTTCAAATGGCGCTCTAATAGAGATTTGCCGTTAAATTTCAGTAAGCATTTGGGTTGGATTTGCCCATCTTTACCTAAGCGTCGTCCAACGCCAGCAGCTAATATAATTGCCTTCATCGTCAAGTTACCAACAAAGCTATGACACCAGGAAATCTATAAATTTTCCCGTATTTTATAATGACTGTTTTTTGCTCAAGACAATATTTGTTAATTAATTCTTAACATGGAAGAAAGATTAACTCTGTATCGCCTCAACGGCGAAACACCTGGCGAAAACCAAAATAGGCGATCGCATCTTTCATATTTGAGACAAAACGTTTTAGCATACCCATGCGGGTGTCGGTGACGTACTCCAAAGTCAAGACAATGCGCTGTTCATTTTCACCCAAAGGAGTAACTCTGTGGTAAAGTTTGTCACCATTGAATAACACTATAGTACCAGGGGTTAAAGAGAGCGATCGCGTTTGAGTCTCCCGTTCAGGAATATCCTTGTAGAGTTGATATTCCAGCTTACTGGACGAATTATCAACCAAACCAAGCAACACTGTATAGCGTTTCCCGTGATAGTAAGAGGTATCGTAATGATACTGAATGTGATCTCCAGGCTCAGTGTAATAGTACAACGCATAAGTATGGGGATCAGCATTAGGACAGGGAAGGAGTTTTTCTGCCGTAATTTTGTTGAGAAACTCAAAAAAGGCACTGAGTTGATAAAACTCTCCGAAAATCGGAGCAAGGCTGTCTAAGCTATAGCGGCTGATACTACCGCCCTTTTTATGATTGGGAATATAGTTGCGGTTTATAGCAGGTTGCAAAGATGGCAACAGCGCCAAGAACTTCTCGATGATGGAGTTAGGCAGAAAGTTCTCCACCACCAACAATTCATTCTGAGCTTGATACTCAGCTTGAAGTTTCTGGTAATCAACAGCTGCTATAGCTTTATAAATTTCAGTTTGAAGCTCCATTGATAATTTGATACTAATACAAGATTGCAAAAATAAACATAGCATTCTTTAAAGATACACAGGAGTTTTCAGTCCTGCATTTTAGCTATATTGAGCCAGGATATTGAGCCGTTAATTGCTATGGACAGCAGAATTACATAAAGAAAAGCAATAAATTTAACTTCTTTAACGTAGTACAACCCAATGCTAATAACATCAACGATGATCCAGTAATACCAGCTTTCAATCCTTTTTTGCACCATCAGCCACATAGCAGTAAAACTCATGATTGTTGTGAGTGCATCTAAGCAAGGAAAAGAAGCTTTTTCTGGAAATATTACAGGGAGTAACAGGTGAATTTGACTCATCAAAGCTCCCGTTGCGAATGAAACTGCTATTGTGATTGCGGCAATCAAAACAATTTTACGCGGTTGACTATATCGAACCTTCAAAACCTGCTCAGGATCAGGTGTACTCCATCGCCACCAGCCATACACACTAACAATTAAGTAGTATACTTGTTCTAACATGTCCGAATACAAACGGATTTGATAGAAAAGCGCCATATATAGCAATACGCTTACTATCCCAACAGGCCAAGTCAGAATTTTCCTCTGAGCAATTAGCCACACTGACCATAGATACAAGACCGTTCCAAGAGTTCTAGGTAGCTCATGGGATATCCCATAGGATTGAAGGCGATAGTATTTACACTCCAAAATGTTGCCGCATGACTGCCGCTTTATAAATCAGACAAAAAGACAAAGGCGTAGCCCCTTTCTCTTCATTCTCTGTTTTTGGCGGAGGTATTGTTTTTCAGACAAATTTTTTAATATACGGAATGACTCAAGTATGGTTACACTACCGACATAGTAATCACTGTTGGTGGAATACCGAACGATGTATAGAAATGCTAAAAGATTTACTGCTATTTTTCTGTTGGTTTTTCTGTTGATTATTTCTATCAACTTTGCAGTAATTGCTCAAAATAGTTCAGATGGCCCTTCTGTGGATTCTGCATCGCCTCAGGTCTGTTCAGTACCTCCTGGTCTGAGAACTCAACGAGTCATTGCCGACAATGATCGTAACCAAGTTAAAATGGGCGATCGCATCAGGGTGAGAGTTGAAGGATTATCAGCGGCGACCAGAAATGCAACGCCTAATGCCAATTCATTTGATCCTCGACAATTAGTGTTGTACCTAGATGGCTATGAACTAGAGGATGTCCACGGAGAACCAGTCATCGTTATGGTTCCGGGTAAAGTTCAAACGAAAATTGATGAAGATTGGTTAGCCTTTCGACTTGAACGTACCGATTCGTCTCAAGCTGCATGGGATACGCTTCTTGGTCAAGCAAACAGATACAGTATTAAGGTAATAGCGGGGGTAGGCTGTCCTAAGAAACTGGCGATTCCAGTAAGCAATCCTCTATCACCTCCTCAATTAAAAATAGTTCTGTTATCGTGGCGATTTTGGCTGTGTCTGCTTCTACTTCTGGCTATTGTTTTAATATTCATTAGGTATTGCCGAAACGCCCTTCGTAGCCCTGGAATAGAAGGGGTTTACTCTAAAAAAGAGGTAATCGGTGGTCAGGAACTGTTGATTCCAGAAAAGGCTGTTCTTCAAAACGAATATCGTAAAAGCCGAATTGCTCAATTTTTTCTTGGGAGGAAAAAATTGAACAGAAACCCGTTCAGTCTATCGATATCTCAACTTGCTTTTTGGACATTTATAATTTTTGGTTCTTACCTGATTATCTACGGCATAACCGGAGATTATACCAATATTTTGACTAAACAATCACTAATATTATTGGGAATCAATTCTATAACTGCATTTGGGACTTCGTTAATTGATGGGCAGGGTGATGAGAAAAACAGAAAAGGTAGTCAACGCGTTTCTGAAGGGTTTTTCTCCGATATATTATCGGATATTAATGGAGTCAACTTTCATCGGTTCCAAACATTTATTTGGACAGTTGCGATCGGACTATTCTTTGTTTGGGAGGTCGTTAAAAAACTGGCAATGCCGGAGTTTGATGAAACACTTCTTACACTACAAGGAATCAGTGCCGCAACATATCTTGGACTTAGAGGGCAAGAGGAGCATGGCATGATAAAAGAACCGGAATCTACATCCACACAAGATAACTCATCTGAACCACCGCTTCCACCAAAACAAGACAATCCACCGGAGACCGATTCATCGATTCCTGCTAGCTAAATCCTAGAGAGTCATCTGGTGCATTAGAGGTTGAATCTTTAGCTGCGTTGGCTACCCGCCTAATTTAGGCATGGCGTACCCGTCTTCGGATTCAACCGTAATCGCTCCTTGATCAATACAGCAGAGAGCGATCGCCTATTTGATTGCAGACATCAAAGGCGATCGCGAACAGCGTGCGGCACGCTCTTGCTCTTTTGGTGTGGGTTGTGAATATCTCCAAGAGATTACGGCGCTTTTCAAGTAATTGAACTACACCACTCCCTACTCCCCGTCTCAGTTGTGGTCTAAATACCTGAAAAATGCTGTAAAAGCAATCCAAATCATTTCTTCGTAATCAACTCCCTAGATTGCTCCACCAGGCGAATAAACTCACCCCGATAGCCCTCCTGGTCTTCCCCCTTTCCTTGAGTCGCCAATTTCATCACCAAATCATAGTTAGCATTCCCCTTATACTCAGAGTCACGCAGCACCATCCCAAAGGCCGCCACCGCAGCAGCAAATCTCAGGTTTGTGGAGGGGATCTGATCGGCTCTCAAATCATCATCTTGGATGGTTTGGGTAATTAGTTGACTGGTGCTGTCCTGGGGCAATTTATAGCGTAGTTTCACCTGCATCAACTCATTGCCAGCAGTATTCAGGGCAGTTTCACCAGAACCCTGATACCGCAAGGGGTCTACCTCAGGCAGTTTCACATCACTTTTCCTACCAGTGGGAATTATTTCATAAAGCGCTGTCACAGAATGACCAGCCCCAATATCCCCTGCATCTTTCTTATCGTCATTGAAATCTTGGTTTTGCAGCAGGCGGTTTTCGTAGCCAATCAAGCGATATGCCTGTACTTTCGCCGGATTAAATTCCACCTGAATTTTTACATCCTTGGCAATGGTAAACAGAGTTCCCCTCAGATCGTTAACTAAAACCTTTTTGGCTTCCAATAAAGTATCGATATAAGCGTAGTTGCCGTTACCCTTATCAGCCAGTTGCTCCATTTTTGAGTCCTTATAATTGCCGGTGCCAAATCCTAACACCGTCAGGAAAATTCCCTGATCTCGCTTCTGTTCAATTAATCGCGTCAGGTCGGCATCACTAGAAACCCCGACATTAAAATCTCCATCGGTAGCTAAAATTACTCTATTATTACCAGATTTGAGGAAGCTTTGTTTGGCTATCTTGTAGGCGAGTTCAATGCCCTGACCGCCAGCAGTAGAGCCTCCAGCCTCTAAACGGTCAATCGCCGCCAGAATTTTTGATTTCTGACTACCAGGAGTAGTAGGTAACACCAATCCAGCGTTTCCAGCGTAGACCACCAAACTTACCCGGTCTTCAGGACGCAGTTTATTTACCAGCAATTTGAGGGACTGTTGCACCAAGGGTAATTTGTTGGGGTCATCCATAGAACCGGAGACATCAATCAAAAATACTAAGTTGCTGGGTGGTAAGGTTTCACTCTCTAGGCGTTTGCCTTGCAAACCCACCTGTACAAGCTTGTGTTGAGCATTCCAGGGAGCAGCAGCAACTTCAGTGGTTACAGAAAAAGGGCCATCGCCTTTTGGTTGGGGATAATTGTAGGTAAAATAGTTGATCAGTTCCTCAATTCGCACTGCATCCTTGGGTGGTAATTCCCCTTGAGTAACAAACCGTCGCACATTGCTGTAGGATGCTGTATCTACATCAATGGAAAAGGTGGAAAGGGGGTCATTACTGACGCGATGAAAGGGATTATCCTCAATCCGGTTATAGTTTTCTGTATTGAATCTGCTACTTGTTTGTGGCTCAGGGGCAACCGTTCCAATATTCCTACCAGCTTGGAGTTTAGGGCTTGCGGGACGGTTAACAACTTGATCCTGGACAGATGAGCCAGACGGAATACTAAGGGGTGGGGGCGTAAGTAAAGATTGAGTCTTTCGGGTAGACTCGGCTTGAATACGTTCTCTGGTAGCCTCAGTAGGAGTGATGGGACTACGAGTTTCCAATTCATCTATCTGACTTTTTAGGGTTGCTAACTCTGGTGCGAATTCTGACTGCAAGCGTTGCAGGGTTTTCATATCCGCTTCGGTAACTATCTTGGGGTCAGTCGCTATTAGTTCATTGCTCCGATTCAGACAGGCATTCAAGACTGTAGCAAACTCAGTCCGGGTTATCCCAAGAGTGCCAAAGTTTTGGACGGAGACGACACAACTATACTGTTGTACCAATGCCTGGAGTGCCTGGTAGTCAGGGTGATTGGGTAGAATGGAGGTTGTTGGGGTAGAACTAGGAGGTGTCTGATTGCCTGGAACCGCAACCGTAGCAGACTGACGTAAAATCGCAATTCCTACTGACGGTATCAATAACAACAGTGTTGTAATAATGACTCGCTGCCACATTTTGGATGGAATCGGGTAAGACATAGCTAAATCCTCACACTAAATTTGTGTATCAGATCAAAACCTTGTGGGATGTGTGGAAGCCCTGTCTTTTTAGACGGGGTTGCTGACATTTGAAGTTTCCACTTACCTTACTCAGCACTCTTCATCTAGAATAGTCTTGAGCAGCCTGGATTTCATAACCGTTGCAGTTTTGGTAACTGTAGCAGATAGAACACTAACCTTCTCGTCTACCATCAGGGGATATAACAGTGTTTTAACCTAATGGTGTAGTCTCTATCCCATTAGGTTATTCGTTACAGGGCAGTACGCACATCGCTTATCTATCTGCACTGATTGGAGCAATCATTCCACGTCCTGGCTTTCGACTTGAAATTCCTCTTTAAAACTTGAGTATTTCCCAGTCATAGTTGTCGGGAAAAGGTTGTATTTCCCAGACTATGCCTTCTCCTGCTTCTAAGGCAACTTCTACGTAGAGTTGTTCTACAGCCGTTGTGGCTACATCTTCGTTATTGGGAAAAGGCTGTAAATCTTCGGTGAGTAATCGCAGTTTAAAACCACCGGGGATAGCTGCACCGATCGCGGCGTTACGTAATTCAAAACACCAAATAGTTGCATCTTGCTTCTTTTGTGGTGTAATTATCATTTCATAGATTTGACCTGCGATCGCCAACCGACGAGAGAGAATAGTACTTGGTTGTGTGTCTTCCGCACCCCGCGCCCCAGCAGCACTCTGTTGTAAATCAAAGCTTCCCCAACCGAAAGCCTCAGCAACTTGAGAAACACCGCTTTGCAACCATTGCAGAACTGACCACTGTTCTGGTAATCCTAAGCGTCGTTGATATAAATTTTCTCGCCAACCGCCATGTTGAATTAATCCACCCCAGAGTTGAAAAGGGATTTCTTGCCGGGGTGTAAGTATTTCCGGGTTTCCCAGACGGGCAATTAAATTTTGTGCCTGTTGTGGTGATAAGCTCGGAATCTCTTCAATAGCAATACGGGTGGGTTCCTCTGGACACAATTGATGCGCGATCGCTAAAACGCTGATATCGTTGATTATATCAGTAGCATCCAGGGAATAAGTGCGATCGCTGGCATCATAACTGCCTTGAGTTTTCAGTTTTTCATGGCTACAATAACCCCAAACCCTCACATAGCCTTCATCTGGTTCAACTTGCACAGCTAAATAATAATCACCTACCCAACTAGGAATATCCACCCATTCTTGGGGTACTCGCAATTGACTCAAATCAATTGCTTCACTAGGAACCAAGACTAATCTTGTTGCATCAAGCGTGAGTGCAATTCCATTAACCAGTTCCCAGAAACTTGGTAAAGCATTGATAGTTGGCCAAACCTTTGTCTGTGGCGTCCAGTCTTCTTGCAACCATACTAAGATAGCACCCAGGCAAAGTTGATTAATATAAGCTTGATAGCGAGAATTAGGATTAGAAAAAGCTTGACTGTCCAAATCCGCTTGGTTTTGGGTAATTGTAGGGATTTCTAAAACCAAATCTGTTGGGTTAGCGAAAGTAAATACAGTAGTCATAGGGATTGGGGATTGGGGACTGGGATTAGGGATTGGGGATTAGGGATTAGGAGACCTCTTGCAAAAGTCTCTAACACCCCACCCCCAACCCCTCCCCGCTTGCGGGGAGGGGAGCGTTTGCGTCAGCAAATGCGGGGTGGGGTTCTTTATTTGTGATTATATGCAAGAGGTCTAGGGTTGAGGTTCTGAGCTAGATTAACGAAGTTCTAACTCCCCAATAGTCCCCAGTCCCCAATCCCCAGTCCCCAGTCATACACCATAGTAATTTTTCAACCATTCCTCCATTAGTATGTTTATACTTTTGAGTAGGTCGGAAGTAACGGAAATATGCAAACTATCTTTACTCCAGTTAGCTAAAAAGCGTAACAAAGTTTCTTGGGCTTTTTTTAGTCGCCGTGAGACAGTATATTGCTGTATTTCTAATTCTTTGGCAATTTTGTCTTGAGTTAGTTCTTGAGCATAATAAAGTTGCAAAATTTCTTGTACTTGCGGTTCAAGTTGAGCGATCGCAGCCACTAAAACTTTGTTAATCTCAGTTTGTTGAAAGTTTCTTGTTTGCTCTTCTTCTTGGGCAAGAATTTCATTGATTAGAGATTCTTGTTGGGTTCCGGGAATATTATCAAGCCACTCCCACGAATTATCGTCCCCTTTAGGGATATTGAGAGAGTCAACCGGAAAGTAACGATAGCGGCGTGCGGCTTTAGCAGCAGTTAAAAGCCACTTTTCTAGGGTTTGGGAATTGACTTGCTGACCACTTTGTGAATTATAAGCTTTAGCGATCGCCTCCCAAATCTCATCGTCTGGTTGAGCAATTTGGCGAGAAGTACCTTTGTGTGTTGGAATATATAGAGTTTTGAAACAGTTCCAAGCTATGACGTAAGCATTAATATCCTCTAGCAATAAACCTGCATTTTGTAAAGACTCCACCAAAAACTTTTTAGTAATTTTTCGTAATAGTCCCCAATCTGTACAAATATCAATTTCACGATTTTGGCGTAAATTTTCCCGAATAGCACTGCTAAAGATGGCGCTAGCGTAGTTTTTTAAAATAAAGCCTTGATCTGCATTAAATCCTTTCAGGACTTTATCAACTTGAGCGATCGCAATTTGAAAACAGTCTGATAGCTTATACTGAGTACTCGCAAAACTGTTAATTGTTTTTTGGGATGCCCAATAACAAGATTCTTGCAAGTAAGCTGTCAGATGCAGTTTAGCCAGTAGCTTTGTCTCAGGAACGAGCCAAAATTTATACCAATATAAAGCCAAAAAATGTTCCGAAATTTCTTGAGGCGTGCGGTTGAGACAACTTTGGATACTGCGACGTAACCTTGATTCCGTCGCCCAACGACTGAAGCGATCGGCGTCAAATTGCACAAAAGTTGAAAAGATTTCAATAATGCTTTGCCGAGGATGCATAAAAAATTGTCACCCAACCTATAGGAAGACTGAAAGCGTTAAACGATGCCTACACAAACTTTACTACAAGGACTGAGGATTATATCTCACTACGCTTGGGTTAAGGAAAATTGTCGGTTGGGTTAAGCAAAGCGCAATCCAACAAAGCCCCAGAAATGTTGGGTTTCGTTCCTCAACTACACACTTTAAGGTTTTTGGCACTAACCCAAGCGTATTAGATTATATTTCAACTCCAAAGAAATTTTGAGCATTTGGTATATTTTCCTCCGTTTGCATGAGTTTGAGGCTTGTTTATCCCTCAAAAATGTTTAAGTTCAGTTAAAAAAATCAAGTATTAAACCTCACTTTTGTGGGGTTTTTATGTTTACATTCAAATTGAATTATTCTCGGAAAACAATTTTCCCAAAGACTGCATAAAAATATCAAAGTAAACCTATTGAGTAAGTGAAAGGTGAAAACTGAAAACTCTAATCTGAGTTTTTCAACACTTGTCACCCGATCACAATTTACTTAATAAGAATAAAATTTCATGTCTACTAAAAAATCCAGCCAAGTCAAATTCATTCTCAGTATTCTTGCTATGACCAGCGTTGCAGCTTTGAACTCGGCTGTTAATGCTCAAACTGTAAAGCCAGATGCTACTGTTGATACTTTCTTGAACCGTGCTAATTTGAGTAGTAAATCTACAAAAGTTCAAAACATCAGAATTGAAAAGTTGTCTCCGACTGTAGAACGAATCAATAACTCCTCAAAACTTCAAAGACAACTAGAGGCTGGAGATAATGGCTGTAATGGTAGCTGCGGTATAAGGAAACCTTCTGACCGAGGACGTGAAGTGATTATTGACCGTGCAAATCGTAGTGGGTCTTTACTCAACCAATCTCTACCTCAGATACGCAAATAAAAACTGCACTCATTAAAGTACAGCAATACTAACTCAGGAATAGTATGTCTACTTTTAAAAGTTCAACTACTATTCCTTATCTATACATTTTGGAGGAAAATTATGAGCATGAAACTTTCCGATTATCATGTTGTAACACCGCAATTTTTTGATGAACTTGAACAACGGATCAAAAGAGTTGTTTTTGCAACACGCACTGCAAGTATACGCATCATTGATGACCATACCTGGAGCCTTATAGAAACCGGACAATTTGAGCAATTTTCTCAAGATATCTTATTTGACTTCGTTGATATGGAACTGATAGTTCCTGCCCATGAGGATGAACTCAAAACAATTTTGGATCGCAATAATGCTGCCAAACTAGATGATGATGTTCTCTCTTTAGTTGTTCAACCCACTGCATTTTGTCAACTAGGATGCCATTACTGTGGTCAAGAGCATACTAACAAAATGATGAGTCAAGACGACCAACAAAGATTCCTAGAACGTACCCGTGTCAAGCTAGCAACTCAAAAGTTTCATAGTCTTTCTATTACCTGGTTTGGTGCAGAGCCACTAGTAGGATTGTCTGTGATTAGAACGCTTACCCCTCAATTAAAGTCTCTCGCTGAAAATTTTGGTTGTAGCTACGATGCCCGAATTGTCACAAATGGTTTAGCACTGACAGAGAAGGTTGCAACTGAACTAATTAACGAATTCGATGTAACTTTTATCGAGGTTACTCTTGATGGCGTAGCAGAATTCCACAATGCTCGACGAATGCAGAAAAATGGTTTGCCAACTTTCGATACTATCTTCGCTAATGTTACTGCTTTAGCACATCGAGATGACCTTGATGTACAACTGAGTATCCGTTGTAATGTTGACCATGAAAATTATGAATCTGTTTCTTTGCTACTGCAAAAGTTAGCTGAGGAAGGGTTACAAAATAAGCTTCGTTTCTATGTAGCACCTATCCATTCTTGGGGAAATGATGCTCATACTCGTTCACTAACTAAAGAGGAGTTTGCCGAATGGGAAATTGCTTGGTTTGGTGAAATGATTAATCTTGGTTTCCCCATTGGACTTATCCCAGAAGTCAAACCTATTGTCTGTATGGCTGTAACACCGAATGCTGAATTGGTGGATGCTTATGGCAATATTTTTAATTGTACTGAGGTGTCTTACGTACCTACTTATGGTACACCTAATGAATATGCCATTGATCACCTATCTGGCAAAGAGATGCCTGGTAAACGCGATCGCTTGGGCAATTTTAATGAACGAGTTCGTCAAGGCGAATACCCCTGTTCTACCTGCCCCATGCTTCCAGTTTGTGGCGGTGCTTGTCCTAAAAGTTGGTTGGAAGGAATAGCGCCTTGTCCTAGTGCAAAACACAACATTGAGCAGCGTTTACTTTTAACTTATGCCTTATCACGTATTGAGCAAGAAGAATCGAGTTTACAAGAGGTTAGTTTAATCAATGCTTGATGTCTCCAGTCAACTCCGACAACAGATAATAGCAAGTTATCGTCAAGGACGTGCCAAACCGATCCAAATTCCCCAAGGCTCTGCTGATTTATTCAGCGAAAAATTGCAAGCATTAATGGCGAGACGTTTGCTTTTACCAGACCAATTACTTCTGCGTCGATATACTAATGCTTGCAACCAAGGGCTAATGGCAGCTCGTCATAGACAACTAATAACAGCTGAACAGTTATTCACGGAGGCGCGTATACCTTTGCAAATGGATACACTTTCTCATGAGGCTAAATTGCTGCATCAATCTTTTATGGAACAATCAGAAGCTTACCTCGATTATTGCCATGATGATTTTGACAAAGTTTACAGCCGAATTGAGAAGGCTTTGGCATTAGATGTCATTTTAGAGGCAGAATATGGTTACGATATTCTTCTAATGCATCGGATTCAGCTATTGCACAATCTAGTACGGACTGAAGCACGTCGCTTGAATTTTGAAGGTGCGATCGCCCTTGCTTCTGAAATACTTGGCTATCTTAATGGCCAATTGGAAACTTTACCTACTCCTCACCCTTGGGGTTTTGAGCGTATGGGACTTCAACCTTCAAAGCTTGTCACTGCCATGTTTGCTCAAATCACCAGTGAAGTTGCCCTGATTCTGACAGCAAAGAACCACAAGCATACTCGTCAATTATTAAAAGTCGCTACAAATCATTTACAGTTACAAGCTAACCCTAACAATTCTTGTCACCCACAGTGTGATAGTTGGTTCTCTGTGAAGCAGGCATTTGTAGATCAAGATATTATTACTTTTTTGGAACGAGCCTCTGATTTCTTGGCTGAGGGACTTGCTGATACACCCTTACTTTGGTACACAACAATTATTGATTTACTTGCCCTATCTAATACACTGGGTTGGTTAGATTTAAGTCAGGAGATTACAACAAATGCACTGCATTGGAAAAATCTGCCACATCAGCTTGCTTCTCTGGTGTTTATCAGTCCAAGTGCTAAAACAGCATAAATAGTAATTTAAATAATGTCACCAATTGGGATCACCAGTGGCTCAACTTCAGTCAAACAAACTGCAACTCCTAAGCTGTGGCTAATGTTGATGGGAGTCAATCAATATCAAGATGACGGACTACCCAGCCTTAGTTATTCGACAGTAGATTGTCAGGGTTTAGCAGAAGCATTGGTAGATGCAGCCGCACAATTTACCCAAACTGAGGTCAAAATATATCATGATTTTGCACCGCAACCACCATCTTTAGAAAACATCCGTGCCAGTCTCCAGCAAATTACGACTGCGGCTCAACCTATTGATACTATTTTATTTTATTTTTCTGGACATGGAATTGTAGAACCAAACACGCAGCAAGCATTTTTGTGTTTGGCAAATACTCAAAAATCTGATCTGCAAAACACAGCTTTAGCTTTACAAGAACTTTTGCTATTGTTAGGTAATAGTGGAGCGCAAAATCAGCTTGTTTGGCTAGATGCTTGTCATAGTGGCGGGATGACACTCAGAGGTACAACAAGAGAACCATTGCTGAATGCTACACCAAAAATGGTTGAAGTATTACAACAGTGTGCTGCTAAAAGTAAAGGTTTTTATGCTTTGCTTTCCTGTGATAATAATCAGCAATCTTGGGAGTTTCCCGAATTGGGACACGGGGTATTTACTTATTATTTAATGAAAGGGTTAAAAGGTGAGGCAGCAGATAGCCAAGGCTTAATTTCTGTAGATAGTTTGTATCGATATGTATATCATCAAACTCTCCAATATATAGATAAAAGTAATCAACAATTGCGGCTGATTAATCAGCAGAAAAAAACTAAAGGAGAAACTCAACTTTTTCGAGAATATCCGTTGCAAACTCCTAAACGAATTGTTGAGGGAGTTGGGGAACTAATTATCGGGAAAGGATTAACCAAGGCAACTCTTGGGGTGCATCGCCGAATCGGAATAGTAGTAGAGGGATTATCAGTCAGCAAAACAACACTAGATATTAGCAAATTTCTCGGAAGTGCTGGAGGTTTTGCACTAGAGTATTTGCCAGCAACAAAAGTATCTGCTGATCGGATCAAAGAAGCGATCGCTCGTCATTTACAACAACCAGCATCAGAAGTTATACTGCTTTATCTGCGGGGACGAATTGAAGAAACCGACGCCGGCGAATGGTTATTGCTGGGAGAAAATATCCGCATTAAGCGTTCTTGGTTGAAACAACAGCTACGTCTCTGCACCACTCAACAAATTGTCATCCTCGATTGTCCTGTAGCTAATGCATCCTTGCAAGATTGGGTAGAAGATTTGCAAATTGACTCCCACCAAGGACAATGTTTAATCGCCTACGCCTCACCTGCTGAGGCACCAGAACGCTTCGCCCAAAAATTTTTTGATACCTTGATGGCGGCAACGCATACAGATGGACTCTCAGCCGCCGGAGCGATCGCTCAACTACAATTATCCTTAGCAGGTAGCGGTGTGCCTCTTTACATCTGGCTATCAGGCACACAAGGCATTATCGAAATTCTCCCAGCAAAAACTTACACAAACACACCAGAATCAACCACAGGATTGGATTTGGGAGTATGCCCTTACATGGGGCTAAGTGCTTTTTTGGAAGAAGATAGTCAGTATTTTTACGGAAGAGAAGCTTTAACTCAGCAGTTAATTCACCAACTACGCGATCGCTCTTTTCTAGCTGTCATCGGTGCTTCTGGAAGCGGCAAATCTTCAATTGTGCAAGCTGGTGTAATTCCTCAACTGCGATTGGGTAAACAAATACCTAGTAGCGAACAATGGTGGATTAGAAGCATTCGTCCGGGTGCAAATCCTCTGGAAGCTTTAGCGCGGCGGCTTGCGGCAGCAGTAGGGGAGCCGGGGGAAAATGATTTTTCATCCTCTTCATCCCCCCATCTCTTGTTAGAGGGAATATTTCACCAAGGAGTAGAGGGATTTGTTTACTGGATACGCAACCAACCCCATCGAGTTTTGGTGTTAGTGGTAGATCAGTTTGAAGAACTCTTTACCCTAGCTCCAACCCCAGACAGAGAGCTATTTTTAGAATTATTGCTGGGAGCGGTGCAATATGCTGGCGATCGCTTCAAATTAATTATTACTTTACGGGCAGACTTTATTGCCTCCTGTTTAGAAGTACCAGCACTGGCGAAAGCTTTGCAAGATTTGAGTGTGTTAATTCCACCGAAGCTAAGTTTGGATGATTATCGGCGGGTGATTCTCAACCCGGCTCAACAAGTCGGGTTAAAAGTAGAAACAGAACTGGTGGAAGTATTATTGCGAGAGCTAAATCACTCACCAGGAGATTTACCGTTACTGGAATTTGTTTTAGAGCAATTATGGCAACATCGAGTTGCTGGTGAGTTGACTTTACAGGCATATCAAGAGCAACTCGGCGGAATTCAAGGAGCATTAGAGCGATCGTCTCAGGCTGTTTACGAAAGTTTAGATCCCCAAATGCGCGAGTGTGCAAAATGGATTTTTTTATCTTTGACGCAACTAGGTGAGGGTACAGAAGATACTCGCAGACGGGTACATAAATCAGAGTTGATAGTGAAAAAATATCCCACTGCATTGGTAGAAAAAACCCTCAACGTTTTAACCTCTGCGAAGTTAGTGGTGATGAATTTAGAAGAAGATCCAAATATTGTCGAGGGTAGTAAAGGAGACGACAAAATAAGTACTTATCAGTCTCCCTTGTCTCCTTCCCCGATAACAGTAGAAGTTGCCCATGAAATCCTCATCCGTCATTGGTCAACTTTACGCTGGTGGTTAGAAGAAAACCGCGATCGCTTGCGAAAACAAAGGCAAATTGAGCAAGCTTCCCAATTGTGGCTGCAACGTAGTCAGCAAGCTGATTTCTTGTTACAAGGAGTGCGACTCGCCGAGGCAGAAGATATCTATATTAAATATACCGACGAACTTTCGGCTGATGTGCAACGGTTTATTGAAGCTTGTTTAGCACAAAGAAAACAACAGCAACTACAAGAGAAAAGCAGACTCAAACAAGCTCAAAGGGCTGTAGTTGCACTCAGTGTTTTGGGATTAGCGGCTGTCTGTTTGGGTGGGTTAGCCTATTGGAAATCTCAAGCAGCCCAATTGCGAGAAATTGAAGCCTTAAATGCCTCATCTCAAGCTAATCTTTTATCACATCAGCAGTTAGAAGCACTGATTGCTACTGTCAAAGCAGGTAAACAGCTAAAAAACACTCTTGGCGCACCAGCCGAACTGCAAACTCAGACTCTGGGTGTTTTACAACAAGTAATTTCTGGAACCCAAGAACGCAACCGTTTGGAAGGGCATAGCGCTGAAGTTTTGAGCGTGAGTTTCAGTCCTGATGGCAAAACAATTGTATCGGCTAGTAACGACAAAACAGCCATACTTTGGGGACGTGATGGCACAAAGGTACGAACATTAACAGGGCATACTGGTACAGTGCGGAGTGTTAGTTTCAGCCCAGATGGTCAAATGATTGCAACTGCTAGTTTTGATCGTACCATCAAGTTGTGGAGAACTAGCGACGGTACTTTAATTAGAACATTAAACGGTCATACTGCGGAAGTTCTGAGTTTATCTTGGTCTGGCAACGGTGAGACGATCGCTACTGGTAGCGCCGATCGCACTGCTAAAATTTGGCAAGTTAGCGATGGTCATTTGCTGAGAACTTTTAGCGGATATAGAGATTTTGTTACTAGTGTAAGTTTTAGCCCTGATGGGAAAATGTTGGCGATCGCTAGTGCAGATAAGACTGTTAAACTTTGGAGTGTTAGCAATGGACAGTTGCAAAAAACACTACTTGGGCATAGCGCCGCAGTTTCCAGTGTCGCTTTTAGTCCCGATGGTCAAATAGCTTCAGCCAGTGAAGATAAAACCGTGAGACTGTGGCGTAGAGACGGCACACTACTGAGAATTATTCCAGCGCACAATGCAGAGGTACTCAGCGTCAACTTCAGTCATGATGGTCAAACCTTAGCTTCCACCAGCGCTGATAGCACAATCAAACTTTGGAGTTCTCAGGACGGCTCTTTACGCCAAACTTTATTAGGACATAGTATAGCAGTCTACAGCGTCAGTTTTAGCCCAGATGACCAGACCGTAGTTTCGGCTGGCGCTGATCAAACTGTTAGACTTTGGCAGCGAGACGATCCTCTATTCAAAACTCTCACAGGACATCAAGGTAAACTTTATAGTGTGAATTTTAGCCCCGATGGGCAAACTTTAGCTACCGCCGGTCAAGACACTACGATCAAACTTTGGCAGCGTGACGGAACTTTGCGCCAAACCCTCGAAGGTCATGCTACTTCAGTTTATGGACACAGTGCTGATGTCTACAGTTTAGCCTTTAGTCCTGATGGCGAGACATTAGCCTCAGCTAGTCAAGACTATTACATTAAACTTTGGCGGACTCGTGACGGCTATATGGTTAAAACCCTCCAAGGGCATCGCCGCGAAGTCAATAGTCTCAGCTTTAGCCCTAATAGTCAAATTCTGGCCAGCGCCAGTGGTGATATGACCATTAAACTTTGGAATCTTCAAAGAAAAGCTTTAATTAGAACTCTCCAAGGACATACGGCTGAAGTTTTGAGCGTTCGTTTCAGCCCTGATGGTCAAGTACTGGCTTCAGCTGGTAGAGATAACAAAGTTTTGCTTTGGAGAGTTAAGGATGGCAAGTTACTGTATACTTTACCAGGACATACTAACGCTGTCAACGCCATCAGTTTTAGTCCTGATGGTCAAGTACTCGCCTCAGCTAGTGCTGATAAAACTATCAAACTCTGGCAAGTCAGCAATGGAGCTTTACTACAAACTCTTACAGGACATACTGATGGCGTGTTCAGCGTCAGCTTTAGTCCTGATGGCAAGATGATCGCCTCAGCTAGCGGTGATGGAAGCATCAAACTTTGGAACCGTGATGGCAGAGAACTCAAAACTCTTCCAGGTCATAATGATGCAGTATTGAGCGTCAGTTTTAGCCCTGATGGGAAATTTTTGGCTTCTGCCAGTTTTGATGGTACAGCTAAACTTTGGCGTCTTCTTAGCACAGAACTGCAAACCCAAGATTTAGATAATCTACTGATTCGCAGTTGTAATTTGCTAAACGATTACCTCAAAACTAACCCTAAGATTAGCGACCAAGAACGGGGTTCTCTATGTTCAGATTTACGTGGCTAGAATTGATCGTATTTTTTAAACCTGTACCCACGTTTTGCAACAATGTATCTTTGCGAGGAGGTCTGGGCCCTGGGCCTTTTACCGGACTGCTACCGCCGGTTGGCCCAGGGGATTGGTCATCTCCTGGGTTCCTGAGTTGATTCTTAATTGCAGGAGTTTGAAACTCTGCTTGTACCAAAGCTGGTTGTAAACTACCAACTTTGGGTGTAATAGACTGTATGGGATTTGCTAAAGTGGGTAAGGCAGTGAATAATATCGTTGGTAACGCGATCGCTAAACTCAAAATTTGTTTTTGCATATCAAGCCTTTTTCCTCTTTAATATATACTTAAAGCTAAACTACTAAGCAGCCTGTCCCTTTGTATATACTTAGCTACAAAGGCAAGCAACAGCATTCCAGATTGTGGGTTTAAAACCCTTCAGTGAGTTAATAGATCCAGTTGAGTTTTTTTATGCAGTTTTCTGAGTAGTGTTTCCAGAACTTATATCTGTTAAATAATTAAAGCGATCGCCACTCAACAATTATGGCTGTATCGTCTCTACCTTCCCATGTACCAAAGGGAGGACGTGGGGCCACACTTTGGTTACGCCGAAACCAATGCTCGACCGATCAAAGAGAAAATTCTCCAGAAGAATGAGATGACTGCATTCTTGATTCGCATTGATCGGCAAACGGGTAAACGCGGGGCTGAGAAAGATTGGGCATTGGATACGAGTTGTAAAATTGAAGGGCAACGCAATTGGTCTATCAAGAACCTATCGCACTAATAAAATTTATGCTCAAAAGCTTAAGCTTATTGAGAACTAAAAACGAAAAATCAAGCTTTTCAAGCACGTTTTACATTCTCAATCAATCTTAGCGTAGGCGTAGCCCGCCGCAGGCATCGCAATAAGTAAGTCGGTACGATAAAACCCATGTATGTTTAGTTTTGTAAAAACTATGGAATGACCAATTTATTGGCTATTTGCAGATTTTACATTTTGTCACATAGCTTGATTTTTTGACGCCTACTTACTTACCTGCTCAGTTTCTTATGCTTCATATCTAGCAAGCTTTTTGCCTTTTTCTAACCGTCGAACTCACGTTACTTTAAGTCCCACTTATTAGTGTGATAGGTTCATAAAAAACTAGTAACCTGACGCAGATCGAGGATAATTTGAACAGCACAAACCACAGCTATAAGCCCAATCAACTCAGTAGGTGACAAACCCACGCCAGCTACAGCGAGAAACAAAACAACAGTTGCAGCTACAAAACGATACCCCGCCCTGGCTCTACAGCGTAGTCCGGCGTTAATGCTCAGTCCAGTAAGATAGATAACTCCTAAAGTAAGCAAGCACAGCGCCAAACTAGCGCAAATCAGCCAGCGTTCAGCAGACGGCAGTACCAGATCCGGATTGCTTAAAACGACGTGCTTCACACCAACTCCGGTAGTGGCAATACCAATGGTCAGAGGTAAGTGCATATATACCCAAGTCTGATAGGCTCCGATACAGCGACACGCACGGGCAGCCTGGATTGCTGAGCCACCTAAATTGTCAAAATAGAGCCACCACAAACTAAAAGCAATGCTCAAACCAAACATAGCAGCCCATGCTGATGATAAATTCCACTGCTGCTGTGCTACACCATTAACTACCGCTAAGACTGTCTCGCCTAGCACAATTAAGGTAAATAGCCCAAAACGCTCAGGTAAATGTGAAGCGTGGGGAGCCAGTTCTATGTGCACAGACTTTCCTGCTGTCAATACTGTTCCAAACTCCAGCGTCAACGCTAACATCCAAAATTCAAATCGCAGTGGCATCGGCACAAATGCCGACACCAGCCAGACCAATGTCCCTAGTCCACAACCTTTCACAATTCGGGTTGTTAGTGGCCGTGCTTTAACTATATGTTGTCCAGCGCGTAGGAACTCCAGGACGAGCAAGACCCTAATGGCAGTGTAGGCAAGGGCGAAACCAGCAGAACTTTTACCTAAGCCGTCGTGTACGTTCACTGCTAATGCAGCCACTGCAACCATTTGGAAGGCGGTTAGCAATCGATGTCCCAGATCATCAGTATCAAATAGGTTAGCGTAGAATGTAGCCCCAATCCAAGACCACCAGATTGGTACAAAGAGTAGCAGAAAGCCAAGGAAACCCGACAGTGAAACGTCCCGACTGAGATTGTGAACAACTTCCGAAATTGCCACTACGAAAAATAGGTCAAAAAAAAGTTCTAGCCACGTCGCGTGCCGTTCTTCTTCCTTATCCTCACCAATGCGTAACTCAGGAGATTTCAACCATTTTTTCATCCCACACACTCCTTAATCAATTGTGTATAAATTGCATAAGTAAGTCGGCGCGAAAAAACCGAACTATGTAACAATATCTTTGCCAAAAAAAGAGGTCGTCTAGCTTTTGCCGAAACAGCCCAACATAAGAGGGGGCTTGATTCTTAGGCAAAACATAAAGCCCTAGTCCCGACGAACACGACAGTATAAATTCCTTATACACAAACCATACAAGATTTTATTAGCTCAGTTTTTTGCCTTATGGCAAAAACAAGCTATGTATTATCTTAGGTTTGCTCTATGTCAATACTCGTAAATTGGCGAAGGTATTGACCGTACACAACGTATTAAATTTAACTTTAATTTCTCTACTTAAGCTTTCGTTACATACTTATAAATTAAATTTTCCCGCCGACTTACTTAGTTGTATTACCAGATGGTATAAATTGGCATTGATGGCATTCAGATGTTGTTTCAGTCAAAGATATGGGGAGAATAACCTGAAAACGGGTGTTTCCTGGTTCGGAAAACAAGCGGATCTCGCCTTTATGCTTTTCAATAATTCGGTAACTAATGACTAGACCTAAGCCTGTTCCTTGGCCTACCCCCTTAGTGGTAAAGAACGGCTCGAATATCCGCTCTTGAATCTCTGGCGGAATGGCTGGACCATTGTTGGCAATTTCTACTAGTACACAATTATTTTCTCGTGCTGTGCGAATCCTGATTTGTCCTTGTCCACTCATAGCACCGATCGCATTGTCAATCAGGTTCGTCCATACTTGGTTGAGTTCGCTACCATAGACCGAAATGAGTGGTAGGGTCTGGTCATAATCACGCGTTAGAGTAATGCCACCCTTGAGCTTATGACCGAGAATAGTCAGGGTACTTTCAACACCCTGGTGTATATCCACCTCCTGCATCGGAGCCTTATCCATATAGGAGTACTCTTTAATAGCTTTGACCAGTTCAGAAATGCGCCCCGAACTTTGGTCAATTTCGTCCAACAGCTCAATTCCTGTGAGTGTAGCCTCGATCCAAGCTAGAACTTCAGCGAGTGATTCTGGGGGTAAATGCTCCACAATGGTATCCAGGCATTGAGTATCCAGTCCTCCCCGGACTAAGGAAGAAACAATTTTCCAGCCATCAGGCACGTTGTGTAAATCCAGCCAGGCTGTCACCTCTTGCTCGCGATCGCTCTGCGCTAGCAAATCTTCTAAGTCGCAGGGTGTTTCGGCACGTCCAATTACTGTGTGCAGCAAGTTGTCAAGAAACATTAGTTGTTCTTTTGTCATCTGCCTGTAATTGAGTTTGAACCCAAGGTATGGCAATTGTTGAAAAATTTTATGCAAGTGCTTCGCACCTCGGACGACGGCTGTTGCTGGGTTGTTCAACTCATGAGCCAGACCAGCTGCTAAAGTACCGAGTGCAATTAGCTTTTGGTGGTGTTGTGACACAGATTCCAACATTTGCACCCGTTGCGCTGTGATGATTAAAAGGTCGCGTGTAATCGACGGACAGGTTGTCAGCATTTGCCAAAAAGTATCTGTGTCCCATTTCAACATATAAGTCGGTTTCACAGCACGTACATTGACGAGATAGTGAGGAACATCTAATAGAATCAACTCATGACCTGTATATGTTCCAGCACCAAAACTCATTATGTGTCTTTCTACATTGCCGACCTGTTTTCTAAACTCAATCTCGCCTTGTATCAGCACGTAGAAATTCTCTATTGGTTGTCCCTCAAGGGCTATGTATTCTCCTGGAACCAGCCATAGTTCACGGCCGTGTTCAGACAACCATTGGAATTGCTCATCTGTCAATTGTGCAAAAAGTGACACTTGACGCAAAGCATCTAACATAATTACACCTTACTTAGATATTGATGGATGAACTGAATCGCGATCGCCCCCTCTCCAACTCCTGAAGCAACTCGCTTCACAGAGCCATTACGCACATCTCCAGCCACAAAGACGCCTGGTACACTGGATTCAAGTAGGAAGGGTTGGCGATCCAGTTTCCATGCCTTTGAACATCCTTTATTGGGTATCAGGCTCGGTCCGGTTATGATAAACCCTTGTTCGTCTCTCTCTACAATCCCAGCCAGCCAATCAGTGTGTGGCCTCGCGCCGATTAAAATGAATAGCAACTTCGTGGGAATGGTTTCCTTTTCGTGAGTTTTAGTGTTAGCGATCGTAACTGCTTCTAAGTTTGTCTGACCATGAACCTCAACGATGTCCGAGTGAAACCGTACTGTGATATTGTCTGTTGCTAAAATTTGGTCTATCAAGTACTTTGACATACTTGTAGCCAGTGAGTTGCCGCGTACCAACATAGTCACATGGTGAGCGTACTTAGAGATGTACACCGCAGCCTGTCCGGCTGAGTTAGCTCCGCCAACTACATAAACATCTTCATTTTGACAGGAGAGTGCTTCGGTCATTGCTGCACCGTAGTACACACCAGCCCCGGTCAGATTCTCAATACCAGGCACATCAAGTTTGCGATATGAGACACCAGTTGCAATCAGCAATGCGTAACAGCTTAATTCTGTCCCGTCTTTCAGCTTGATGATGCGATAAGAATCTTGCAAGCGAATGTCAATTACCTCTTGAGGCGAGAGAATCTCTACCCCGAATCGTTTCGCTTGAGTAACGGCACGGCGAGCTAATTCTGATCCAGTAATTCCTTGGGGAAAGCCTAAATAGTTCTCGATCCGGGAACTCGTCCCGGCTTGACCCCCTGGAGCCTCTTTTTCAATCAATACTGTGCGTAGACCTTCAGAAGCCCCATAGACTGCTGCTGCCAAACCCGCTGGTCCAGCCCCCACGATCACCAAATCGTAAAAAGGCATTTGGGCCTGCATCTTCAACCCGATTTTTTCAGCAATTTCGGCGTGCGTTGGCTGTGTGAGATACGAACCGTCAGGGCAAACTACTAGTGGCAAATGTGCGATATTACATTGAGCATAAGTAACCCACTGACGTGCTTCTTCCTCTATCTCAATGTCTAACCACTGATAAGGCATATAGTTGCGGGCCAAGAAGTCCTTAATGTGATGACTCTTGGGCGACCAACGGGAGCCAATAACACGAATACCTTCAAAGGGTGGGCGGTATGACGAAACCCAATCGTCTAATAAATCGCTAAGAACTGGATACAGAAGATCTTGTGGCGGCTCCCACGGTTTCAGAAGATAGTAATCAATCTTTGCTGTATTTATCGCAGAGATAGCAGCATCGGTGTCCGCATAAGCTGTTAGTAAAACTCGTTTTGCAGACGGGAAAATTTGCATAGCTTGTTCAAGGAACTGCACGCCCGACATTTGTGGCATCCGCTGATCTACCACACAGAGGGCAACTGTCTCGTTACGTAATTTTACCTGTTGCAATACTCTCAAAGCATTTGCACCTGAGTCGGCTCGTAATACCCGAAAGCGATCGCCATATTCATGTCGGAGATCTCGCTCTATAACTCGTAGAACTCCGGGGTCATCGTCAACAGTAAGTAGTACAGGATTAACCAAAATAACTCCTTTCTGGGGATGATGTTTGTAATGCGCTCAACAAATTTAGTATTTTTATACGGAATTTGGTTGCAGTGGTCTTAAATACAGGGCATAGTCTTAACACTGTTTGAATAAGTAAGCTTGGGGGTGCTGGGAAAGAAAAACTCCCCCAACACCCCCACTCTCTCCCTGTTATCTTTACTTGTTTCAACAAATAACTTTCCTTAAGCGAACTATATTGAGCGTAGTAGTTTGTCAAGTCAACTATGCTGGATAAATAAGTTTGTAGTAAGGACTTTAGTTCTTGATTTTTTAAGCACTTTAATGATTACTAGGAACCTCTCAAAATTTTTGCGACAGGTTAGTAGTCCTAAATGGCTTTGGATAAACCACAGTTTTGTGATTTGAAGTATGTATTTGCGATCCAAATTAGGACTACTAAAATGTCTTTTAACGCAATCTACACAATGGCCATCTCAGCAGTCTCATACTGATCTAAAACAGTTACACTGTCGCAAAATGCACTCGTCATCAGAAATTGTTTCACATTTTCTGGTGCACCGACCATATATAGTTCAACATGAGAACCCAGTTTTTGCTTAGTGAAAATCAAAGCCCGCACACCAGCAGTAGTAATACATTCCAGGTCTTGTAGTAGTAAGACCAGACGATTGATTGGTTGTTCTGTAGCTTTAGCTATTGCTTCCTGAAAACGGATCACACCATTGGCATCCAATAACCCAGTTAAGGAGATTTTGGCAGTACCATTACTGACTTCCAACAGTGTTGCGTCGAAAGAGACTTGAGTCGGAAGAAGCCTGACTCTAACTTTCAGATCCTCTTGAGTAATCGGCAGTTTGACCGTCAGATTTGTAGCATCAAAATCGGCGTACCTTTGCCCATTGATCCAAACATCGCCAATCCGCACACTGCCTGGTGGTAAGATATCTGGTGCAACTCGCAGGATGTTGTCTTTAAAGCCACCTGGTTTTGGTTTGAAGTACAAATCCATTGGCTGTTTAGTAATCAGCAGATTCGTATAAACGCAAGCTAAATAAGCCAGTTCAAAAGAGTGATACCCGCTCATTGAGTGGCTTCCCTTGCCTCGTTCCGTTCCTAATAAGTAGGGAATCCCATTTGACAGAACATTGAAGTAAATACCCCCAGCCACGTAATCGAGAAACCAAGCATTATAGAAAGCAGCAGCTTCACGTGACTGGCGTTGATACTCAGGTTTATCAAGTGAGCCATTCAAGATCAAGTAGGCTAAGATAGCTTGTTCCTGTTGCCACCAGGCTTTCCGGTTATGCCAGACGAAGCGGTGTACCTCTTGTCCTGGTTTTAAGGTGCGTTCCACCACATCGTACCAACCTCCACGCTGTTGATCGCTACCAACTGCTGGCATGATTTCTGCAATCTTTTCTGCCAGAGTCACATAGTTTTCTTTTGGTTTCAGGTGGTTCATCCGCATTAAGTTCCAAGCAATTTTCAGGTTATGACCTACAACTGCTCGATTTTGCTGCCATCCCCAAGTTGTATCATGACTCCAATCTTCATAAAAACGTTCTTGAACAAATGGGCTACGGTCATAATCGGGGAACCGCTTTTCAATGGTGTCGAAGGTATACTCTAAGAAATTTGCGTATTCTTCTTTGCCAGTCGCCAGCCAAAGATTGATCAAATAAGCTGGGGCATGATCACCTACGGAGTTCCAGTTTTTCTTGGCGCGATTATGGCCTAGAGTCTGAGAGTGGGGGCTAAGAGTAATCGGATCGATATGGGAGAAAAATCCTCCTTTCTCTGTCTTGTCCAAGAAATACTTGTTAAACAGATTAATCGTTAACTCGATATCTTTGATAATGCGTGGATCGCCTGTTATCCGATAGGTTTGGGTGGGGCCAGCCAACGCATAAATTTGCTCATAGGCTGGAATAGCGTCATAATCATCTCCAAATTCTGAGGAGAATATTTTTTGCTCACTACCACCTGGATTCACATCAACACCGTGATACCAATAGCAAATTTCTTCGCCTTCATCTAGAAAACGCATGTGTTGGCGCAGGTATTCAGTGCCTTTTTCCGCAGCCTCAAGATAGCGATCGTCCCCAGTCATCATGTAGGCTGTGGCAAAACCGTAAACTAGGCGAGAAATGGTGTCAGTTTCCTGACGATTACTATCTTCTTTGGAACCAACTAAACCGATACCAGTGCGATATTTCCGATAATCAATTTCCCCATCTTCAAACTGAGCTTTGAGGTAAAAATCGCCAAGGCTTCGGATCTGCTTGACCCACCAATCTGGTCTTTCAAAAAGATACTCATTTTCTGTTCTACCCAGAAAAACTATGTGTTTAGCTTCAAACTTATGCTCACCTGCTTCAGGATAAAAAATGCCATACACGAAAAGATAGCAATTTGGAACGAGCATTGAACTTATTTGGCTAGTGCAATCAAAGAAAGGCTCATTTAAATTGCGTACTAGTTCAGCATAAGTCATTGAGGTCAATGCTACTTCAAACTTCCTGCCATCTGACGTTTTGAGATCAAAAGTACCAGATTCTCCCTTACTTGAATCAAAAGCAATAACATACCCAGCAATCAAATCCGAAAATGAAAAGCCTATATTACTCATTGAATTCACTCCTAATTGGAAATTCATTAACTGGTAACCATTTGGAAACCAGAACAACAACGCTACGCTCTTTAACAGGATAGATATTACCTGAAACTACAGTTTCTTCCCCTGGTTCCGCAATATCCATCGGAGAAGGAAGAGCAGTATCTACGACTTTGCACCATCTTCTCCCTTTAATAGAAGGAATTTCAAAGTCGAGTTCCTCCCAGTACATATTGAGCATGACATGAATATCTGCTTCTCCTTCAAAGCCGCCGAGAGTAAATGCGAGAACTCTGGCATGAGAGTCGTGCCAACCTGGTTTGAACAACTTGCAGCCATGCCAAGCAATGTCTGTTAAGCCGCGCTGGTTAACTTCACCAGTGAAAAAATTACTCCGGCGTAAAGCAGAATGGCAATAGCACTTGCGGAAATTAATCATCAGTTTGAAGAACCTGAAAATATCAGTATTCTTCTGGGCAAAATTCCAGTCCAACCAACTAATTTCGTTATCTTGGCAGTAAGCGTTGTTATTACCCTTTTGTGTTCGTCTGACTTCATCACCAGCCACGAGCATGGGTACACCTTGAGATAGCAGAAGAATGGCTGCAAAATTCTTGATCTGTCGTCGGCGTAATGCATCAATTTCTGGATTGTCAGTTTCTCCTTCAACCCCACAATTCCAACTCAAATTGTCATTGATGCCATCTTGATTGTTTTCACCATTTGCTTCATTGTGCTTGTGGTTGTATGAAACTAAATCATTGAGGGTGAACCCATCATGACAGCTAATGAAGTTGATGCTGTTAATCGGTAAATGTCTGCTTGATTGATAAAGATCAGCACTTCCAGCCAGACGCCAAGCAACTGCCCCAACTATTCCAGGATCTCCTTTGACAAAGCGCCGGATGTCGTCTCGAAAACGTCCGTTCCATTCTGCCCAACGATATCCAGGGAAGTCGCCAATTTGATAAAGCCCACCGGCATCCCAAGCCTCGGCAATGATTTTGGTGTCAGCTAGTGTTTCGGATGTTTCAATGTGCCAAATCACTGGCGGATGGATCATTGGTACTCCGTCTTGGCTACGAGATAGGATGGAGGCTTCATCAAAGCGGAAACCATCGACATGCATCTCTTTCACCCAAAATTCCAGGCAATCTACAATTAACTTTTCTACTATGGGGTGGTTGCAGTTGACGGTATTGCCACACCCGGAGTAGTCCATGTAGTACTGCTTATCCCAAGGTACTTGGTGATAAAAGATGCTATTAAAAAGGCCTTTGAAGCTGATGGTTGGGCCTTCATGGTTGCCTTCGTCGGTATGGTTAAAGACTACATCTAGAATGACTTCAATCCCTTCTTTGTGTAAAGCCTTAACCAAATCTCGAAACTCTCTGATATGATTTCCGACATCAGGAAAAGCACAATATGAAGCTTCTGGAGCAAAGTAACTGTGTGGGTTGTATCCCCAGTAGTCTTTTAGTTCCTTGCCGTTGACTTCTCGAAGAATGTTCTTTTCGTCAAAGTCAAATATTGGCAGGAGTTCAACAGCTGTAATTCCCAACTCTTTGAGGTAAGGAATTTTTTCGATAATTCCAGAAAAAGTGCCGGGGTGTTTGCAGCCGGAAGAAGATGATCTGGTAAATCCGCCAACGTGTACTTCATAAATGATGGTATCACTCATTGAGCGGTTGAGGGGGCGATCGCCTTCCCAGTCATAATCAGATATATCAATAACTACACTACGCATAGATGTAGTCAGGTTGTCTTTTGACCCTAAAGCATCGCTACGCTGCCAAAGAGTGTTAGTGTTTCCTCTAGCGTAAGGGTCAAGCAGTACCTTATTTTTATTAAAGCGGTGTCCTCCCCGATGTAAATCAGGATTACCATTGACTCGATAAGCGTAGTGAGCGCCCGGTTTTAACCCTTTGACATAGACATGCCAAAAGTGGAAGGTTTTATTAGTCTTTGGGTTTAACTGAATAATTTGTCTCGGCTGGGGATCATCATCCCGATCAAATAACAAGAGTTCGACAGAGGTAGCGTGTTCTGAAAAGATGGAAAAGTTGACTCCATCTTTGTCTGGCACCGCACCAAAAGGATGTGAACATCCCGATTCTAACTGGTAATCAGATATTGCTAGTTCAACCTGATGTCTATCTGTGGTTAAAGTCATTTTTTCTTTTTGTCCTTACGGCATTTAACTAGTGGATCACTTAGCACACTTTTAGCCATTAATAAAATTATTAATGGTATTTCAGATGATGCTTTTAGCAATTTATTAATGGCTAGATTCGTGTTAAATTACCCATTACTTGTTGACTACAATATTGTCTTGAAAAAGGAATGGTAGTAAGTTTAGTTATTTATCGAGGCAAGCTGGGTGATACAAATAAATGTATTCAAGGCGACTAAGGTAGTAATAGTTTGTAACTATTACTCTTTACTCCCCAGCTTTTCTTAATGCCATTACCTTGAGAAAGGCTTATCGTTTGTATTACCTACTCATACATCTTATCTTCATTAGTTTTTAGTAATTACTGAGTCAATTTTTCGCAACTAAATTGAAAAAATTAAATCTACTCATTCCGGTAATTTAATTGACTATTAAGTAGCTTATATTATTTAATATTAATAAGTGGATAATCTAATTACAAGGGTTTAATTTTCGGGGGATGTTTGTATTTTTTTGATAATAAATAAGTAGGTAAGCAGGAAGATTTTCAACTATTTAATAGATTTAGATTTTAGGGTTATTGTGCCTGTTTTATGCTAAGGAAGTAGGCGATAAAATTTCCAAGTATGTAACGAAATGTAAATTTAGCATGTACATTACAAATTCGTTATTTTACCGTTTTTACAAAATCGGTTTTATCGCGCTTACCTACTTAAAGCCACTCAGCTTCTTATTAAATAATGTACATAAAAATCATTAAAGTCATTTTCTGCAAGGATTCAAGGCTATCAAGCAACAAGTTTCTAGTATTGTGTTCCATAAAAGCAACGCAAGAGCCAATTTGGCTCTTTCGCTCTTTTTATCGCTCTGTAATCACTCTCACCAGAAGTCTGAAATTAATCTGACAACTTCTGTTCTGCACATTGCTGGATTAATTTGGCGATTAAACCTGTCCAACCAGTTTGATGACTAGCACCAATACCCGCGCCATTATCTCCATGAAAGTATTCATTGAACAGAATCAAATCACGCCAATTCGGGTCAGTTTGAAATTTTTCTGTTCCACCATGAAAAGGTCGTTTACCAGAAGCATCTGTGAGAAAAATTTGGATCAGTCTTTGAGCTAATTCAATTGATACTTCCTTGAGTGTCATCATTTGGCCTGAACCGGTGGGACACTCAACTTTGAAATCGTCGCCGAAGTAGCGATAGAACTTTTGCAGTGATTCTAGCAGTAGATAATTAATGGGAAACCAAATTGGGCCACGCCAGTTGGAATTACCGCCAAACATCCCTGTAGTAGACTCAGCAGGTTCGTAATCGACTCGATGCTGCCGACCATCTACCGTCAAAACGTAAGGATCGGACGCATGAACTTTAGAAACAGAGCGAATACCATAAGAACTGAAAAATTCTGTTGCATCTAACATCTTTTCTAAGATGCGACGGAGTTTGTCTGGATAGGCGATCGCTAGCAGTCGGCGCTCACCCATACCTTCTTTGTGCATACAAGCGATATTTTGGGTCAGATCGGGGCGATTTTGCAAAAACCATTGCGTTCGTTGCTTAAAGCCTGAGAGTCGCTCTAACGCTTCTGGTTCTAAAATGCTCACGGCACATAATGGAATTAACCCCACCAGCGATCGCACTTTCATCGGGAATTGATGACCATCAGGTGAATGTAGGGCATCGTAGTAAAAACCATCAGTTTCATCCCATAGCGCTATTTCAGCATCACCAACGCCGTTCATGGCATCTGCAATGTACAGGAAATGCTCGAAAAACTTGCTGGCGATGTCTTCATAGGTGGAATTTTCCTTTGCTAACTCTAAGGCGATCGTTAGCATATTCAGACAATACATCGCCATCCAACTTGTGCCATCTGCTTGTTGCAAATATCCACCAGTTGGTAGCTGAACGCTACGGTCAAATACACCAATATTATCCATGCCCAAAAAGCCACCCTGAAAGATATTTCTGCCTTCTAAATCTTTCCGGTTAACCCACCAAGTAAAGTTCACCAATAATTTCTGAAAAACACTCTCCAGAAATTTTTTATCTGCATTACCATAGATTTTTTGCTCAATCTGATAAACCTGCCATGCAGCCCAAGCATGAACGGGCGGATTAACATCACCAAAAGCCCATTCATACGCTGGGAGCTGACCGTTAGGATGCATATACCACTCGCGTGTCAAACGACTCAGTTGCAGCTTGGCAAAGTCAGGATCAATCATCGAGAGCGGAATTACATGAAAAGCTAAATCCCAAGCCGCAAACCAAGGATATTCCCATTTGTCGGGCATGGAAAGTACATCGTCGTTAAATACGTGAAACCATTCATGATTTCTGCCATTGAGCCGCGATGCTGGCGGCACGGGGCCAGCCGGATCGCCTTTTAGCCATTGGTCGGCTACATAATAGTAAAACTGTTTACTCCATAGCATTCCAGCAAATGCCTGTCGCTGCACATTCCGGCTGTCTTCTAACATCGGCAACGGACAAATTCGCTGATAAAATTCATCTGCTTCGCGCTGGCGCTGTTGCCATACTGTATCAAATTCAGTACCGAATGGTGCAATTAAATTTTGCGCGTCACTTAATCGCAACCGCACTGTTTTGGTTTCGCCTGCACCGATTTGTAATTCATAACGAGCAGCAAATTTAGTGCCGATCCGATTGGGATTGACACCTGTTTTTTGCCCATTCACTACATAATTATTTATTCCATCTTTAACGTATGCCGAAGCATTGCTGACCCCAAACAATCTTTGATTATTAGTCTCATTTTCTGTAAATAGTAGTTCTGGAGTTTCATTACAGTATAGCCATCGGGTTTCTAAAGAGGGGTGATAAGCTTCGATGGTGCTGAGGTCAGAGTTAGATTGGCTAATTTTTAACCAGGGCTTCTCTTCTTGATTACCAGTCCAAGACCAGGTGTTGCGAAACCAAAGTGTTGGTAACAAATGCAGTGTTTTTGCTTCTGGCCCTCGATTAATCACATTGATCTCAATCAAAATGTCGTCGGGTGAAGCCTTAGCGTACTCAATGAATACATCAAAATAACGGTCTTGGTCAAATATACCTGTATTGATTAATTCAAACTCTGGCTTTTGGCGATCTCTGCGCCGATTTTCTTCTACCAGCTGGTTGTATGGAAAAGCAGCTTGGGGATATTTATAAAGATATTTCATGTAGGAGTGAGTCGGGGTGTTATCCAGGTAGAAGTAGTATTCTTTAACATCTTCACCGTGATTCCCCTGATTCCCTGTCAGGCCGAAAAGCCTCTCTTTAAGAATTGCATCCTCACCATTCCAGAGAGCGATCGCAAAACATAGTCGCTGATGATTATCAGAAATTCCCGCAATCCCATCTTCGCCCCAGCGATAGGCACGGGAGCGGGCATGGTCGTGGGGAAAGAATTCCCAGGCGGTACCATCAGGGCTATAGTCTTCCCGCACTGTTCCCCACTGCCGTTCACTCAGGTAGGAACCCCATCTTTTCCAATAGGCTGTGCGATCGCGATCTGCTGCTAATCTTGCTTCTTCTTGAGTCATAGGATTTCGGATTTTGGATTAAAAATCTCAAGTATTCTCAACTCTTACTCTCTGCGCCTGGAGCGTCAATCAATTTTGGATTTTGGATTTTAGATTTTAGATTGACCCCAGCAATCAAGTCAGGGGCTTCTCTACGAGACGCTACGCGAACAGACCTTTTTAAATTTTAGATTTTGAATCTTCAATTCCATTTTCCAAAATTTAAAATCTAAAATTCGGTAATCCCAATTCATATTTATATTCAGCAAGTCCAAAAATCTTTAGAACAAGGCTGTTTTAGGTATCTCAAACAATACGATCTATGCCAATTTCGTATTCATGCAAAACTCAAAACGTAGAATTCTCTGTGGTAGGTTCTGTTGCCATTTTGGGGCGAAGCACTTCTGCTACCGTCCAGTCAGAAGCAATGATAACCAGCAATGATTATTTTGCCCTTGGGTTCCGCAGTGGGTGACTGACGAGAAACTGGTCGGTAGCGAATGTTAGAGCCAACACAATCTACCTACTGCTCATGATAGTTCCGGCTCAGTCCTCCATCTACATAGAAGGTTGCGCCTGTGATGTAGTCGGCATCTGCTGAGGCTAAAAAGGCAACTACGGGTGCGATATCTTCTGGCTTGCCTAAGCGACCCAAGGGAATGTTTTTTAACAGCGCTCCCAATTTTTCGGGGTCATTTAATAACTTACTATTAATTGGTGTCTCAATTGCTCCAGGAGCCACGTTATTAATTGTAATTCCCAAAGGACCAAGCTCAACTGCTAGGTTACGCATCATCATCTTTACACCACCTTTGCTGGCACAGTAGGCAGTGAAGTGGGGAAATGCTATTTCCTCATGAGTAGAGCTAATATTGATGATTTTGCCAGTTCGCTTGGTTTCGATGAAGTGCTGCACTATCGCTTGAGTGGCGAAAAATGTGCCTTTGAGGTTGATATCAATCACTGAGTCATAGTCGGCTTCGGTGATGTTCCAGAAGTCAGCATTTCGACCGTCGATGCCAGCGTTGTTCACTAGAATGTCTAACTTACCAAAATATTGAATACCCTGGTCTATAAGTTGACGAATATCGCTAATTATACTCAAGTCAGCTTTAACAGTTAAGCCTTTACTCCCAGCAGCTTCCACTTTCGACAGAGTTTCTTGAGCGCCTTCAGGATGAGAACGGTAGTCAATCACAACATCTGCACCTTGTTCCGCCAGATGTACAGCAATAGCTTGACCAATTCCTCCGCTACTACCAGTTACTAAAGCTACCTTTCCTTCTAGTCTCTTCATTGATTTTATCCTTCTAGAGTATTTTAATGTTTTCAGGTCTTATGAATGACTTTCAACTAAAACAATCTTTGTCAGAATTCAGAAGTCAGAATAGTTCAAGAATCAGGAAAATATTTGATGAATATACCAATCATACTAGACTATTTACAAATTTTGACTTCTGATTGTTGAATTATTAATTTATCCCTCTGATGAGAGAAAAATACTCTACCTCTGGTGACGCTCAGATGTAGTGAAAAATTTTGCGATCGCTTCCGATAGATGCTCCGCACCATCGCATCATTTTAACTTACTTTGTTACGAAAGTGGAAACAGATTATTCTCTGCTGAAAGTAATAAAAGAGGGATATCTGCCACATTTTTTGCTAGTCAAGTCTTGTGAGCAACTTTGTTATTCCTAGATTAAATCTACTGATGCTTTGCCAGATATGGTACTTTAACATTTTTAAAAATACAACGATAGTTAGGAACATGAAAAAGTTTCCCTGTCAAAACTTCGCGTTCACCCATAGTTATCAGCGAAAAAACTTTTACGGCAACTATTGCCCCTAGTGGAGATGCAATACAATAAAGCCACTGGTTTTGCCAAGACCATGCTAATAAAGCCGGGCCAATGCTGCGTGCTGTATTCAAACTGGTACCAGAAATAGGCGCTCCCAACCAAACCATAGTTGCCACTAGAAGCCAGACCATTAAAGGTGTCCAGCGCAATAAGTGATTATGACTCAAGAAGATAAAGATAGACAGCACTAACAGAAATGTCATGAAAACTTCAGCTATAAATACATACCATAACGGATAACCTATTCCAGGTGAAGTGATACAATAATTAACGCTGACAAGATAATTTCTCCACAGAGCTAATGCTAAAGATGTGCCAAGAACTGCGCCAATAAATTGACCAAAAATATATCCAATTAAGTCACTTTTATGCATTTTGCCTTGCAACCAGAATGCCAATGATAAGCAGGGGTTGAGGTGGGAACCACTCAGTTTTCCTAAAGGGGAAATGCTAAATAATGCACCGCTTCCAGCAAAAATGAGACCATTAATTAATAAACGAGGACTCACTGCCGGGATGAGATGCTCCATAGGCAAGCCCTTGCCAAAATTGAAGGTGATTATACTGAATCCGACCAAGATATTAAAAGCAGTTCCCAGCAACTCTGCACCATATTCAGACCAGTTAAGGGTTTTCCAATTTTTGAAAGTATTCATGAGTTTCTTTCTGCCGGTCAACAATTAAACTTTATACAGCAATTCCGTTTAGTTTTGAACAAAGATTAGCTACTTGATCAGGATTGTGATTGTCAATTTGTTCATCTCCTATTGAGGAATGCTGTATATAGTTAATTTGAAATTACCCTCAATTTGCCTGTAATAGTGGTGGATTATCCTGATCAACGTATCCCTGGCTAATTTCAACAATATTGCCATCTGGATCGGATACCCAAACCGTGCGCCACCCAGGAATAAAGCTATCAAAGTTGAGTGGCCCAAGGGTTACTTTTGCATCCTTGCCAATCTCAGCCAGTTTAGCATCAACATCATCAACCTGGAAACCAAAATGACGCCAAGCTGGATAGGTAGGGCCGTCTTGGGTGGCTAAAGGGGCAGGGGTTTCTCCCTTAGCTTGGAAAAGTTCAAGATACATATCGCCCAACTTCAGAAAGACAATCTGCTCATTATTGCCAATTGGTGCAACCCTTGCTCGTTTAAAGCCGAAATATTTCGTGTAGAACTTTTCAGTTGCAATCGGATCTTTGCAGCTGATTGCCATTTGAGAAACTTTTAGCAAAGCCATTACTTCAGTCCTTACTGACACAAAAAAGTGAACTTAGTTAAGCGTATGTTCCATCGGGGTATTGAATTACACCAGCAAAGTGAACAGCGATTTTGCGATCGCGCAGCACCCAGTTATCATAGAAACTCACCTCGCCAACATCGCCATTGACGCTTCTGGTTTTCAGGCTTTCAACTATCATCAGTGTATTCTCGGTTTCAGCCCACTGGTCAAGCTTGACCTCCAAATCTTCTAAACTGAAGATGCGACTTTCAAAGAACTGTTTGAGCGCTTGACGACCACGCACGTAAAGGGGTTTGCGGTTTTCAGTTAAGGTGCTAATCAGCAGAACATCTTCAGCATATTGGTTGAGTAAACCATCAACATTTTTCGCTTTAATAAAGCCGATATGCTCTTTATAAAACTTGCCCAATGGAGAGTCAGGTGCTTCTGTTTTAACTCTTCCTGCATTTACATAAGTTTTATCTGGGTACTGAATTACACCAGCAAAGTGGATAGCGATTTTTCCATCTTGCAAAAACCAGTTATCGTAGAACTCCACACTACCGACTTCACCGGTTTTACTTGTGGTGTTTAGCTCCTCTACCATCATCAGTGTGTTTTCAGTTTCAGCCCACTGGTTGAGCCTGATTTCAAAATCTTCTAAACCGAAAATACGACCTTCAAAAAACTCTTTGAGTGCTTGACGACCTTGCACATAAAGAGGTTGACGGTCTTCAGTTAAGGTGCTAATCAGCAGAGCATCATCGGTATATTGGTTGAGTAAACCATCAACATTTTTCGCTTTAATAAAACCGATATGCTCTTTGTAGAGCTTGCTGATGGGAGATACAAGCAATTGTTCTATTGATGTACTCATAATAATCCTCTATTGTAGGGTATTCAGACTGAAGGAAGTTATAGCTTGGAAATACAGCATGGGAATGTAATTACAGCAGATTTAAAGAAAGTTAGTGAGGTACACAATCTAGGTCTGGTAGCCAGATATAAATCCTATTTTACTTCCCAATTCTGACGTCTCGGCGGAGCGTCTCCGGCTCCGTTCCTGAATTCTGCTGTAAGTAGCACTTAGTCAACTCGTTTGTAGTTAGTGCTAGTTACTAACTACAAACAAGCGCATAGTTTACCACTATAGGCATCACTTGAAATTAGTGCTATTCTAAGAAACCCAAAAGCCAAAGTGATAAGCAATTTGTCCATTACGGATAGTCCAGGCATCTCCAACTGATACTTGACCAAGTTTACAGTTGAATTTGGCTTGGAAAAAAATAGCATTTTCTGCTTCTGTGAAATCTAAGGATTTGATATCAATATATTCAATTGTTCTCAGGTAATCGTGAAAGAATGTTTTGATATTTTCCCGACCATAAACTGTGATGGGTGCAGGTGTATTTTCAAAGCCATTGAAAAAGGTGATTAATACAGCATCTTCTGCATAATCTCTATCCACCATTTCATCGATTTTTCCGGCAGAAATAGTCTCGATATGTTTGTCAAAGAATTGACGACCCGGTGAAATTGTTGAAACTGCCACTTTTATATCTCCTAGAATTGTTATGGAATTATGAGTAGGGAGCGCTATTAACTACACACAATCTGTCATCTGCGCCCCAAAACTTCATTTTTTTCGCGGATGTCTGCAATTTTAAAGTTGAGCAGACCCTTCATAATAATTAAGTGAATCAACAATGTAGGTTGCAATTACTGGCTTACCAGTATTAGGCGATCGCTTCACGATCCAAGTTTGATAAGCATCTAAAACAATGCGTTGACTTTTGGCTGCTGGTGGATTCCACACGCTAGCTTCCCATTTGACGATGACTTGAACACTCGCTTCGTCTACTGAAGGTGTAACGTTGACTTCCTTTAAAGTATGGACTTCATCAAAGAAAATCCCGATAACGCGATCGTACCAACCTTTAAATCCATCAAAACCATAAACTGTAGCTTCAGGAAAGCGCATTTCTAAACCATCTTCAGCTAGAAAAGGAATATAATCTTCTAGCGGAGCGTGAACATCTAATTTTAAATACCAGTCTGCTGCCAGTTGCTTAATTTCTGTCGCTGTTAAAGGTGCTATTTTAGCTACTGTCATTGCTTTTCTCCCTTTTAATTCAGTAAAAATTCTGGTCTACTATTGGCCACACTTGACACCAATCTTTGTACTTACAATTTCGTTTGTCAGTACTAAATCAATCAGAAATGGGCCATTATGATCCAATGCTTTTTGGATAGCTGGGGCAATTTGATCTGGCTTGTCTACCCGAATAGCCTGAACCCCTAAAGACCTTGCTAATTCAGCAAAATCGATATTTGGATTGCACAGGTTAAAAGAAGATGGGTAGTCATGTTCTGGTATTTCCTGTTCGCCCCAATAGTGCAAAATGTTGAGCTTGAGGATTTGATAGCTGTGATTATTACAGATGACAAATTTGGCATCTATATTGTGGTGGGCAGCAGTCCAGAGGGCTTGGATAGTATACATACTGCCACCATCACCCGTGAACCCAACCACAGTTTTATCTGGATTAGCTAGTTTAATACCGATCGCTCCAGGAATACCAACACCTAGCGAACCGCCTCGTGTTTGGAAATATTGTCCTAGTTTTGTCGGTGGTATGTACCGACAAACTTCGGGAGAATTGGTAATAGCTTCATCGAAAATAATCGCATCTGGTGGCAAATGGGCAGCTAATTCCTCTGCAAAACGAGTCATGTGCAGAGGTACTGAATCCCGAACCGCCTTATCAGCCTCAAGTAGAGCAGCCGATTCCCGCTTCTTGTCCTCAGCTATCCGAGTAGCCCTTGCAGAAATCTCTTGCTTCTGTTGGTGTGTCAGAGTTGACTTAAGAGCGATCGCTAATTTGCTAAGACTAGTTTTCGGATCGCCAAGTAGCCCAAGATCCACCGGGAAGTTCTTCGCTATTTCATAGGTATTCAAGTCAATGTGAATTACTTTCGCTGACGGCGCAAAAACTCCAGACAGCGCCGGAAATACCTCTGGAAAAACGTAAGTACCTGTAATCAATATTACGTCTGCTTGGGATGTAACGCGGCGGCTATCATCGCCAAACATATGACCCAACAACCCTCCGAACAGAGGATGTGTAGCGCTCATATTCGCTTCCGATGAGTCTGCTCCCCAAACTTGTGCGCCGATGAGTTCGGCTACATCTGTCAATTCAGCCTGGGCATCGGAAAAAGCTACACCATCGCCCATAATGATTAGGGGATGTTTAGCGGCAGCCAATAAAGTTGCTGCTGTTGCCAGTTGGTCGGGTTCCGGGGCAACCCGTGTCACTGGAAAAGAAGTCGGAACAACCTCTTCATAATTAGCAGCATCAAGGATATCCATCGGTAGGGAGATGAACACCGGTCCCATAGGCGGCGTAGCAGCTATTTTGATAGCTCGGCGTAGCACGCGTAATAAAGAAGAAGGATCGACTACCCTAGTTGACCATTTTGTTACAGGTTTAGCCATGCTGACCAAATCTGCTGCCATTTGGGCATCCATCGCATCGTAGCAGATACCAGCTTCGCCAGCCAGTACTACTAATGGTGCATGACCACGCATGGCCTGATAAATCATCCCTATGCCATTTCCTAAACCGACTCCGCTATGCAGTTGCACAATAGTAGGCTTTTTGGTGGCGCGGGCATAGCCATCGCCTGTACCTACTGCGATCGTCTCTTGCAATGCAAAGATATATTTAAATTCTGGATAATAGTCCTTTAACGCATCTAGGAACCCCTGCTCAACTGTGCCAGGGTTGCCAAACATGTAGTGTATACCATCTGCCAGAAGTTGTTCGATGATTGCAAAGCGACCATTTCTGTTAGCCAGCAAAGGCTTTTCATTGCTCTGTTTGGTCAAACTTACCATCCGTACCGCCTCAGTCCTTTATCTAAAACTTCCACCAACTTTTGACCAGTTGTATAAGAGTCTGCGGTAGACCGACCAGTAACAAAGGGATAATCGACAATCACAGAGATTTCTTTGCCAAAATTACCGTGATATGCTCCATCTGGGGCTGTGGCATCATGGAGAATATACTCCAGAGGATAGGGAGGTGGCCCCATGTTAATGTCAGCACCGACAAATCCCGTACCATCCTTGTAATCATATTCCTTGCAATGACCTGTGACGTGCTTACCCCTAATAATGCTCTTGCGGTCTGCTAAGTCACGAGCAAAGGCTAGACAAGTTACACCGTAGCATTCTGCTGCGATCGCCTTGTCCTTTTTGTAAAAGCTGAGGATCAGGTCATGAACCCGATGGTTATTGACTAAATCAACGATTGGCCCACTACCACCGACTATTAGTAGAGCGTCGTATTGTTCCAAATCTTTTTGTATTTCGTCGAGAGCATTGTTATATGCTTCCATCTCCCGGAGGAATTTTTCCGCACTCCAATAAGGGCGATCGGGCAACCATTGTGACAGGATGATTGGGTTGTCTAGCCGGGGATTCTTAGGATCTTCTAGCTGCTTGACTTTTTCAGCCATCTCTTGAGAGACAACTGTCCGACCTAAAGGTGGGTCAATATAAGTCGGGTCCATGCTGGGAGGAAGCGCTACTGGCCTTTTTCCTGTTGGAGTTGCAAAATCAACCTGATATCCCGCAGCATCGAAAGTTTCTAAGGGGCCTACCAGTTCTTCACCCCAATAACCAAATTCCGATAAAATTATGAGAATTTTTTTCACAAAATTGTCTCCTAGTCATGAATTTGTTTTGAGATAATTAGCTTGCAACTTTCAGTCTTGAAACAGAAGTGGTAGTCCTTCTGCCTGAGAAGCGATTAGTGGCAATAGATAATTGTTGAATTTGTTCAGTAATCGCATCAATGAATGGTTCAACCTCGTGTTTTGAGCGACCAGTAACAAGGTCGCCATCCACCACAACACCTGACGGTGATGTTGTGTAAACTGCACCAGCATTGAGAATATCTGCAAGGACAACCTCATGGCAGATAACTTGTCGGCCTTTGAGTAATTCAGGAATTGGTGTCACTATCCAAAGACCGTGGCAGAGTGCGCCTTTAATAATCCTGGGATTTACCATTGCGCTGGCATAAAACTGTACAGCCGGTGAAGTGCGAACTTGTTCAGCACTGATTAGCTGACCTGTTGGTGGCTGAAAGTAACGCAGACGCACGCTAGTATAGTTAGCGCACATAATCACAGCCGCATAGTCGTTAACATCTACGTTTTGAAAATCAATGTTTACGTCTATCGTTCGAGGTGTATTGCCCGTATCTTCATCACTGAAAAAGCGAACGCTTGGCTGATCCCAGAGTCTAGACATCAGATGTACTGTTGCTTTAAGTTCTGAGAAGCGCTTTTGATATGCTTCAATTTCTTCAGGAATGAACTCACTTTCTACAAGAATGGCGATTTTTTTCCCACCAAGGGATCTAGGTATCATATTGGTTCAATATTCTTAGGGTCACTAGATTCTTAATTTGGAATGTAGGTGACTTATTTTTAAGTCTTTATGTATAAGTTTAGAGAGAGCAATACATAACTACAAGGGTCAATATTTTGCAGAAAGTTTATATTTTTTATCTACTTACTTTTATCTAAATTTAAAAAGCACAAAATAAAAGTGCAATGGTTTATTTTTCGCTCTAAGGTTGCATCTTTTTGGTAATAGATGCTCGACAAATGCTTGAAATAACTTGACAATGTAAGTAAGAATTCAGGAAATTTTAATCTTAAATTATTTTTCTAATCAAATTTTTTGAAGTATTGTCAATAGTAATTAGCAATTGTTCACAGATTTATTTCGACTGACTATGAATTCAATCAAACAAAAAATTTCTGACAAATTGGGGCTAATCCGAAATGCCTTGAGTGAAACTGGTGAAACGGGTATGCGATTGCGCGGTTCAGATTGGTTCACTTGATCTACTGCTGGCGCTTCCAATACTGTGCGGCTTTGTTGTATGAAACAGAAAAAAGACACACCTTCTCTCAATAAAGTTAGTAATTAGTCTTCCACTTTATAACTATCTGGTTTGCCTAACTGGATCATGCAGTTAAGTGCAGCACATGGCAAAAATAACTCGACTGCTTGATTCTCAAAAAAGCGTCTTCTTAACTTTCCCCCAAAGATGGTTTTGAGGCAAAACATAGCAGTTTCAGATAAAGAAGAGCCGTCAGGTCGATTATCCGCTCACCCTTCCATAAGTTTCAGTCATTGCTCTGAGGCGATCGCTAATCTCTGGCGTTAAAGCTGTAGACTGATATCGCCAACCCCAGCTACCTACAGTTTTGCCAGGAAAATTCATCCGAGCTTCGGTACCTAATCCCAAAACGTCCTGTAGAGGAATAATCGCCTGATTAGCTACAGAACTTAATGCTAACCGAATCAAATCCCAGTGGATTCCACACTCACTCTTACAACCCAAATAACTCAAGACTTGTTCTCTTTCTGACGGTAACAATTGATTGAACCAGCCAACTGTCGTGTCATTATCATGAGTACCCGTGTACACAACACAATTAGACTGATAACTGAACGGTAAAAAACGCTTTTCAGCTTGTGAAGCATCGCCAAAAGCAAACTGAAGAATTTTCATGCCGGGAAACTCAAATCTGTCTCGTAGAGCATATACTTGTGGTGTAATTTCTCCCAAATCCTCAGCGATAATTGGCAGTTTGCCTAACTTCTGTTTGAGTATTTCAAAGAAAGCCTCTCCAGGAGCTTCAATCCATCTACCATTCATAGCAGTTGTTTCGCACTGTTTTACAGCCCAATAAGCTTGAAATCCCCGAAAGTGATCAATGCGAATCAAGTCTACATAATTAAGTATGGACTGGAAGCGCTGCACCCACCACTTGAAGTTCTCCTCCTCTAGCCGCACCCAGTTATAGACAGGATTACCCCAAAGCTGTCCAGTAGCGCTGAAGTAATCTGGTGGTGTTCCTGCCATTAGTGCTGGCTCACCTGTCGATTCATGAAGGCAAAAGTTTCCGGGATTAGCCCAAACGTCGGCGCTATCGTGAGCCACATAAATTGCGATATCTCCTAGTATTTGAATCCCGCGCTGGTTAGCATAGTGCTTCAGTTGTGACCACTGCGAGAAAAACTCAAACTGTAGATATTTATGGTAAAAAACTTCATCTGGTAGTCGTTGCTGCCATTGCTCGATCGCTTCTGGTTTGCGTTGAGCGATCGCCACCTCCCAAGTATTCCAACTAGAACCATTATGGGCATCCTTGAGCGCCATAAACAAGGCATAATCGTCTAGCCAGTAAGCCTGACCCTCACAAAACTCCTTAAATTCCTGTTCTTGTTCTGATTTTGCATTATTTTTGAAGTTTTTACAGGCTTTTTGCAGTATCGGTATCTTGGTTTGGATAACCTGCGAAAAATCTACTCTTTCAGTGGAGAATTTTGGTAAATTAGTGAAATCTTCAGCTAGTAATCCCTTGTTATACAGGAGTTCTGGGCTGATTAACAGTGGATTTCCGGCGATCGCTGAATAAGAAGCATAAGGAGAATTGCTATCCCCCGTAGGCCCCAATGGCAATATCTGCCAAAGCTGCTGTTTACTTTCTACTAAAAAATCAACAAAGCGATAAGCTTCCGATCCAAAGTCACCAATACCAAACTGACTAGGAAAAGAAGTAGGGTGTAGCAAAATGCCGCTAGATCTGAGAAAAGGCATAATAAACCTCTGTTTTAGTGATCGGAATTAAACAATTAATAAAACTGATTGAATAAGATATTCGAGTAATAAGACTCTTACAAATTTTTACAAAATTAACTTAAATCCGTAATTTATTAAAAAATCAAGGTATAGAAAAAATATTTTGAGCCACAATCTAAGATTATGAGGCATTAAACGCAGATGCAAAGGTCAAATTTTCGTAAAAAGGTTGTATTTTTTTTACTTTGATTTTAGAAATTATATTAATGATATTAATGAGTAAAATCTCGGCAAATCATCAATTTAAAGAGTTAAACAGTTACACAAGCAAAAGTATTATCAAAGGGTCATGAAGCTTATTGAGTTAGTGTCATAGCCTTTTTAATTGCCTCTTCAGCTTACTGCCGAGTCAATAATACCCTTAAAGGATCACACCAAAACAATGTAAACTACCTACGAAATTTTAACCCTTGCAATCATGTTTTGTAATTTTTAAAATAAAGACAATCGTTAGATTAATAGAAGCTTGATCTAGCCACGGCAAAATAAGACAAGCTCGAACGTTTAGCATCGAGTTTACAACACGCAAGTCCAGCCTTTTGGTCTTTCTGGCTGCTAAACCCGTAATACCAAACAAGTTTTATCTTTCCCATACCATTAATTTCAAGGATAGCTAACAATGGTAACAACAAATCCTTCTTTGACAAATAGCTCTACTGACTTCCCTGAAGTTAGAAAGCTTTGGTCAGGTGTAGATATCACGAATTTTGGGCCTTATTATGAAGCTTTACAAGCACGGCTGATTGACCGCATTTGGAATGATCAATCACTCAAGCAAGAAATACTTACCAATCCAAAAGCTGTGTTTGAAAGAGAAACAGGAATTACATTTCCTGGAGATACAGAAGTTAGAGTATTAGAAGAACCTGAGAAAACGTTCTACTTTGTACTTCCTGCAACTCCACCAGTTGAAGAGCATTGGTATCGATATGAACAGTTTTCTAGCTGGTGGCCAATTATCGATACTTTTTGGTATTTTTATTACCGACTTGGTGGTGCTACCAAGGCTAGAGCTTACAGAGAGTGTTTACAAGCATTATGGATAGTTCGCTCTTGGACTAATGAAAGTTTCCGTCAGCAACTCCTTAAAGATCCAAGATCCATATTTGAAGGAGAAATGGGAATACCCTTTCCTGCTGATTTGAAGATTCAGTCATTAGAAGAAACCTCGAATCTCGTCTACTTTATTCTTCCCAAAAATCCGGAATTTGAGAAACTTGATGATAGTGCAACTGTTGGTGAGTGGTGGAAAGCATCACATGGTTTGTGGTGGTGGTATACCTCATTGCGGTTCCGTCAACCAGCTGGGGATACAGTCACAGGAGTAGTTGGGTAACTAGAGATAACTACGGCGTGTTTGCCAACACGCTCAAAAGTCCTCTTTTGCTAACTCCAAAAACTACAGTAATTCACCGATATTAAGGCGATTTTTGTTACCCATAAAGCTAAGTAAAAAAGCAAAACTAATTGCCCTGTCTCTTCTTCAAAAATAAGTCTTTTGGACAACTTTGACGAGTAGTTTAATTTGTTTATTTACTGAAAATTTATAACTGCGATCGCCTCTATATTGGTGTTTACCAGCTTTTACAAATTGAAACTATATAGGAGTTTCAACAAGAAATATAAGCTCCTAAATTGTTTTGAATTGCTTCAGTTGTTTCTAGTCATAATCTATCATCAAAATTTCAATACTTGTATGTTTGATCAAAAATTTCGGCGTCGCCACTTTATTCAGAGTGCTGCTTTATTTTCTGCTGGTGTAGCAGCCTCAGTTGTTTCTCCTCTTCGGACTCGTGCTAGTGATGATTATATAGATGCACTAGTAATTGGTAGCGGTTTCGGTGGGGCTATTGCTGCTTTACGTTTGGGACAGGCTGGTATTGACACATTGATTTTAGAGCGAGGTAAGCGCTGGCCTATTACACCTAGCCAAAATACTTTTGCTACTTTCAATAAACCTGATGGTAGAGCCGCTTGGCTAAGTTCAACATCTGTGTTTGGTGATACCGTAGATGTATATACAGGAGTCTTTGAAACACTACAGGAAAAAGGAATTATTGTTGTCAATGGTGCTGGTGTTGGCGGTGGTTCGCTAGTTTATAACGCTATTACTTACAAACCTAAACGCCAAATATTTTATAAGGTATTTGACCGTGCTGTTGTTGACTATGATGAACTAGATTCAATTTATTATCCTCGAGTTCAAAAAATGCTGAAATCATCACCAATTCCACAGGATGTTTTAGCTACTACTTACTATGGCAAAACCCGATTTTTCCTAGAGAATGCAGACAAGGCAGGCTTGCCAAGTTTTCTCTTGGATCTAGCTGTAAATTGGGATACAGTTCGTCAAGAAATTCATGGCTCAAAAGTACCTTCTGCTATAGATGGTCAATGTTGGTGGGGAGTTAATAGCGGAGCAAAAAATAGTTTAGATCAAAATTATCTTCCGCAAGCAGAAAATACTGGTCATGTAGATGTTTTACCTCTACACGTAGTTACAGATATTGCCGAGATCCGTGGTGAGAAAAAATATCGTGTTTGCTGCAATGAAATTAATGAGTCAGGGCAAATTATTCGGAAAAAAACCTTTACCTGCCGCTATTTATTCGTAGCAGCTGGCTCTGTCGGTACTTCTAAACTTTTAGTTAAGGCTAGAGAAAAAGGCACATTACCTTACTTGAACAACTTCGTTGGCAAAGATTGGGGAACTAATGGAGACAACATTACCATTAGATCGGACTTAGGCCCTGTGACAGGTAATGGAGGAACTGCGGGTGCTGCTATTGAACAGCTTGAGGGGCCAACTCCTATAGTTGTAGAGAGTCTTGAACTGGGGAACAATGCTCAGGGCATACAATCTTGTCTGGGTCTGGGTGTTCCTAGTCCAGCTGGCACGTTTAAGTATAATCCGTCTACGGATACCGTCAACTTAAATTGGCCAACATCTGTAGACGATGCGATCGTCAAAAAGACAGAAAGACTTTTCAATACCCTTGACAATAGCATCAATAACTTTGGTAGACGACCTCGGCATAAAACTAAAGAAGGTATGATGATGATGTCAACCTCCCAAAATAATGATGCTGCTATTACTGGCCATCCTTTAGGAGGAGTTCCAATAGGAAAAGCTTGCGACCCATTTGGGCGAGTATACGGATACCGCAGACTTTATGTTGTGGATGGCTCACTTATTCCAGGCTCTGCGGGTTGTGCTAATCCTTCTTTTACCATTGCAGCTTTAGCAGAACGTTGTTTGGACAAAATCATTGCAGAAGATATTCATAGTTAATTGCTCATCTCTGCAAGGCGATGTTTTAAACCAATGTCAATCTTTTAACAGGAAATAAAAAATGGTCGAGAGACGACGCTTAATTGTTGGCATTAGTGGTGCAACAGGAATAGTTTACGGCATCCGATTATTAGAGATGTTGAAAAGAATAAATGTTGAAAGTCATTTGGTTGTGTCAAAAGCAAGCCACAAAACTCTCACCCATGAAACTGATATGACTGCTGAAGATTTACGGAAGTTAGCTGATATCAATTATTCAACTTGGGATATCGGAGCAGCAATCTCTAGTGGCTCATTTAAGACAATGGGAATGGTAATTGCCCCCTGTTCTATTCGCACCATGTCAGAAATTGCTACTGGTGTGACGAGTAATTTGCTTACCCGTGCTGCTGACGTGGTACTTAAAGAACGTCGCCGCCTGGTGCTGATGGTGCGTGAAACACCCCTCCACGCCGGTCATCTTAAAAGTATGCTCGCAGTCATAGAAAGTGGAGGTATCATTGCACCACCTATGCCTGCTTTTTATACTCGCCCGGAAACATTGGACGATATCATCAACCACACAGTTGGCAGAGTACTTGATCTGTTCGATATTGACGCGGGATGTGTTAAGCGTTGGGGTGAAGAAGTTAATGAGTACCTATGGAAACAAGATTTAGAAAAGAAAAAGGTTGCAAGTAAATGATCAGGCATCTGAAGAGTCTTAGAGAATACATTGATGCTTTAAAAGCGATCGGCGAGATCCAAGAAATCGATAAAGAAGTAGATTGGAATCTTGAGATTGGCGCGATTATCCGCCGTTCTTACGATCTCAAATCCCCTGCACCATTGTTCAACACTATTAAAGAGATTGAAAAGGGCTTCCGAGTGCTGGGTGCACCAGCTGGTGTAAGTCGGCAACCAGGGCTTTATCTATGTCGCGTTGCGCTGTCGCTAGGTCTGAATCCAGATGCAACGGGTCAGGAAATTATTGAGGCTTTGGCACAAGCTCATCATCAAACGCCCATTCCGCCAAAGCCAGTCAAAAGCGGTTCTTGCAAAGAAAACATCTTCCTCTATGACCAAGTAGACCTACTACGTTTGCCAGCTCCCCTGATTCATGGGTGGGATGGCGGACGCTACCTAAACACCTTTGGCATGATTGCGGCACAGACACCGGATAAAAAGTGGACTAACTGGTCTATTGCCCGAATCATGATTTTAGACAAGAATCGGATGACCGGAATCGTCTCTCCAAAGCAGCACATTGGACAAATCCATGCGATGTGGAAGGCATTGAATAAACCCATGCCCTTCGCACTTGCTCTTGGCTGTGAACCAGTGATTCCTTTTGTATCAGGTATGCCTATTCCTGCATATGTAAACGAGTCAGATTTTATTGGGGCTTATTTGGGTGAACCTGTCGAGGTTGTGCAGTGTGAGACTGTAGATTTATTTGTTCCTGCTACAGCCGAGATTGTAGTTGAAGGAACACTCTCCCATACTGAAACAGGGCCAGAAGGGCCTATGGGCGAATACGATGGATATTCCTGGCCTGGGATGAGTACGGACAAACCAGTTTACAATGTCACTGCAATCACCTACCGCAATGACCCGATCCTGCCGGTTGTGGCAGCAGGGGAACCGGTTGAGGAAGATCATACGGCTTTTGGGCTGCCCCATGCTGCTCAGACACTCCATGAGTTACGCGAACATCAACTTCCAGTGACAATGTGTTATGTGCCTCTAGAAAGTGCTTGCCACTGGCTAGTGATTGCTATGCATAAGGAGTGGCGGACAAAAACCAATTTCAACTCTCAAGAGTTAATTCAAACCATCGGCAAAATTCTGTTTAAATCTCACGCCGGATTTGGCATTCCTAAAGTTCTGCTGATGGAGGACGATGTAGATATAACTAACACCTCCGAAGTGGTGTGGGCTTTTGCTACTCGTTGTCACCCTGAAACTGGCGAAATACACTTCCCGATGGAAGATATGGCTCCACTTCCCGTCTATCTACGTATACAGGAAAAGAGGGGATTAATGAGTACCAAAGTTATATACAACTGCCTCAGCCAAGATGATTGGACACCCACTCAAAAGCCTGTACGAGCTTCGTTTCGCAGCTTGTGGCCTACAGAGATTCAAGAACGGGTGCTAAACAATTGGAACGCCTATGGCTACCGTTAACGGTGTTTTCTTCTATCTCCAGTAAACCAAAAAGTTTTTTAGAAGCCTTGCTATACGAACATTTCAGCTAAATGCAGGCATACCACAAAATAACCTTAAGTTGAGCATTCCACCCGATGCCACTAGCACTGATGAGAGCGATCGCGCTGTTAAACCAATGCTGAATACTCCTTATTCATGAGGGCTGGAACCCTTTTTTTTGAGTTCGTTTCCCAACGTTCCTGATTTACCGATCTCAGTATTTGGATAATTACTTAAGCTAAGATTTGCCAGGAGAAATGTATGATCATTCTTTCTAATTCCAAACAAGAAGCAACAACTGATGCAGTTTTAACAGCCAGTCTTAAAGACCAACAGGAAAAAGGCCCAGACCTCCGACAAATGCACACAAAAAGTCATGGTTTGGTGTGGGGAGAATTCATTGTTGAGAAGGATATTTCTGAAAATTTGAAAGTGGGTATTTTTGCTAAACCTAAAACATATCCTATCTGGGTTCGATTTTCCAATGCTTCACCACCAGAGAAACGAGGCAAGCTAAAGTCAGATCAAGAACCTGATGTCCGTGCCATAGCAATTAAGCTTATGGAAGTAGAGGGGGAAAAAGTTTTAAATGATGAAGAAAAAACTCAGGATTTTATCTTCATAAATCATCCAGTTTTCTTTATTCGAGATGCCCAAGGCTATATTGACCTTGGTAAAGCGGGAAGTGGGCAAGCAACACCGGAGTTACTACAATCGCTGCAACCGACATTTGCCTTACTCCAAGAAATGAGTAGCAAGGAAGTGGTTAATCCAATCGATGTCCAATACTGGAGTACAACTCCCTATAAACTAGGTTCTTACGCGATTAAATTTTCTGTGAAACCGCAGTTAAAGGATGAGACTCAAGGGTCAAAATCTGATTCGGATAATTACTTGCGTGAGACTCTAGTCCAATGTCTGACAAATGATCAAAAAGAGGTCAAGCTTGACTTCCTAGTTCAGCTGTATGTGGATGACGAGAAGACCCCAATCGAAGACCCTATGAAAGAGTGGGAGGAAAGTAATTCGCCATTTATTAAAGTAGCTACTATCAAAATCCCTAGTCAGCAGTTTGATTTTGAAGAACGGAAGCGATTGGATGAGAGTTTATCATTTTCGCCTTGGCATACATTACCTGAACATGAGCCACTGGGTAGTCTAAATTTAGCTCGCAAAAAAATCTACCAAGAACTTGCACAATACAGACATGAGTATGTTCAAAAGCGCTTAATAGAGCCTCAACCATATACTTCTATTCAGGATGAACCGCAATAAATACAAAAGAATCTGGTTCTTTTAAAGAACTTGTCTTTTGTTTTCCCACAAACTGAATACATCAGAATTTCAGTCAGAGTTCTCCAGGAATTACTTAACAACTAAAAGTAACAGACGATTCCAGGCATTATAACCATATTGATGTTGGTTAAACGTTTAAGAGTGTAGGGTTAAAAATCGTCTGTTATTTTTTCAATATGTTTGGATTATTTAGTTGCAAATTTGTAAGCACAATGCAAACAAACTATTAGAAACCAAAACCTGTACCAACATAAACCGAAATTTAAATTTGAAAAAAAATTTGTATTAGTTGGAAGGAATCACAAAAATGCCAGATAAAAAAGAGACAAACGGTGCGATTACTCCATATGCTTCAGGTAACAGAATAAAGTTTCATAAGAGGTTTTCTCGCAGAAAATTTATTAGCAGAGCGACAATTTATGCTGCTGGTGTAGTCAGTTTATTCTCTAGTTTGACAGCAGGTCGCTCTTTTGGTTTGAAGAAGCAGTGGGACTCATCTATTCCCTTAAGTCCATCAGCACCAGTTGAATACATCGTAGTTGGTTCTGGTGCTGGCGGCGGGCCCCTTGCAGTGAATCTAGCGAAAGCTGGACACAAAGTGGTTTTGATTGAGGCAGGTGACGATCAAGGTGACGATATCGCCTCAGTACCCGGTTTCAATCCGGTCGTCGTCGAAGATCCCCGTGTGCGATGGGACTACTTCGTTCGGCACTATGCCAATGATGCGCGTCAACGCCGCGACAGCAAGTATATCGTTGAGAAAGATGGTGTATTGTATCCACGAACGGGCACACTGGGTGGATGTACTGTTCACAGCGCTATGATTACAGTATATCCAAACAACTCTGACTGGGACAACATTGCCCAGATCACTGGCGATCGCAGCTGGTCGGCAGAAAATATGCGAAAATACTTTGAGCGGCTGGAACAATGCAATTATGTTGATTTGCCAGGTCGTGGAATGAACAATCCCACACGTCACGGGTTTGACGGCTGGCTGTCAACTAACCTTGCCGATCCTAAGATGTTCTCTGAAGATGATAAGCTGCGGAGTATTTTGCTTTCAGCAGCGCGAGAGGCAGGTGTAGATGAAAGCATTCTCGACCGTTTTTTCCAAGGAAAACTCGACCCCAATGACTGGTCTAGGGTGGTGCAGAACCTCCAAGGTCTCTACAACATCCCTATATCCACCCGGAATGGTCAGCGACGCGGGCCGCGTAACCTGATTCGGGAGACAGCTGCTGCACTTCCCAACAATCTTATTGTCAAGACCAACACATTAGTAACCCGCGTACTATTTAAAGGTAAGAGGGCGATCGGTGTCGAGTACCTTGAGGGTGCACATCTCTACCGTGCCGATCCTCAAGCTAATCCTAACCAACCTGAGCCTCGTTTGAGAAAGAGAATGTTTGCTTCTCGTGAAGTGATCCTGTCAGCGGGCACCTTCAACAGTCCGCAGATTCTAAAGCTTTCTGGCATTGGTCCGAAAGATGAACTACGTAGTCACGGTATCGTGCCGATTGTTGACCTTCCAGGAGTTGGTCAGAACCTTCAAGACCGCTACGAGGTTGGCGTCATAACTCAGTTGGATTCGGATTTTCAGACTACCCAAAAGTGCACAGCCCAGAATCTATCAACAGACCCATGCTTCTTGGAATGGCAACAGGGAAAGGGTATTTATACAAGCAACTACACTGTCGTCAGTAATATTCGGAAGTCTGATCAGGCTCGTCCTCAGCCCGACCTCTTCATCTTTTGTGCATTAGCACCTTTCCGGGGCTACTATCCCGGCTTTTCTGAACCAATTACCCGTGTGAAGAACCAATTCACTTGGGCGATTCTCAAGGCACACACTCGCAACTGTGCAGGAACTGTAAAGCTTCGTTCTGCTGACCCACGGGACACACCCAAAATCAATTTTCATTACTTTGATGAAGGCAATGACACCGAAGGGGAAGATCTGGCCTCAGTTGTCGAGGGTGTAGAATTCGTGCGCCGCATGAACGCGCAAATAGGTAATATCTCGCAAGGAGAGGTATTGCCCGGACAGACGGTTCAGTCGCGTGATGACATAGCCCGCTTTGTGGCGGATGAGGCGTGGGGACATCATGCCTCTTGCAGTAACAAGATGGGTGTTCGGAGCGACCCAATGGCAGTGGTTGACAGCAAGTTTCGGGTCTACGGCACACGTAATTTGCGCGTCGTAGATGCTTCTGTCTTCCCACGCATTCCAGGCTACTTTATTCTTACCGCTATATATATGATAAGTGAAAAAGCAAGTGATGTGATACTAGAAGACTGTCGGATAACTAGCTGAGGCATTTGTGATTAATATGTGCAAGTGCCTCAAATTAAATGCCAAACACACCAAAAAAAACCTCAACCAAAGCCGACTTATCTCAAGTTTTAATGTTATGCGGAAATTTTCTTTGATGGTTTTCAGCTGTGCACAGATTTTGCTACTAGCTTCTTGCCATTATATTTCCAAGAACGCCACATCTACCTCTGCACAGGCGGCAACGCAGCTCCCAGATCCGGCTGTAGCTGCTACCTTATCTGAAGTAACACTGCCGCCAGCATATCTCATCTCACCAATGAAGGTTTTGCAGAGCGACAAATACTCTGAGGGAATTGTTTTAGACGGTGAGGGCAACCTCTACTTCTCTCAAACTAAAGCCGGGACAATCACAGTGGTAACTCCTGAAGGCTTCACTAAAATCTGGGCTAAAGTCCCAGGTGCTAACGGGCACAAGATCCTGCCCGATGGTACTCATGTTGTCGCTGCCAAAAACTCGGTAGTCCAGTTAGATGCTGATGGTAAGCTCTTGAAAGTGATTGCGAAGGAATTTAATGGCAAGCCCTTGCAGTATCCCAATGACATTACTATTGATTCACAAGAAGGAAGTTTTTACTTCACTGACTCCGGTAACTCAAACCTCCAGACCCCAAACGGCGCAGTTTACTATGTGGATTCTACAGGAAAAATTAACTTAGTCGTTACCGGATTGGATTTTGCAAATGGCATTATCCTCACTCCCGATCGCAAGCGGCTGTTTGTTAGCGAGAGCAATAAAAATCAAATCTTGGTCTACGATGTACTGTCTCCGGGAAAGGTGAGTTCGCAGAAAGTGTTTGCTCAACTCCCTGTCAAACAGGGAGAGCAAATCGACAATAAGCCTGATGGGATATCCCAAGATGCGATGGGTAATCTTTACGTGGCTCACTATGGCATGGGTCAAGTGCAGGTTCTTAATCCTGAGGGCAAACTGATCCGCCGATATTCGACTGGTAATCTCACCACTAGCAACTGCGCTTTTGCAGGTCCGAAGCTCGACCAGCTATTCGTGACCGGTGGCATAAAAGCAGAAGATGGTTATGGAGGGATATTCCGTCTAGATATTGGCGTGCCAGGATTGGACATTCGGCCCAAGGGGAAAGGGTCATCGTTACAAGAAAGATAGACTTTATCAAAATTAAGAGAGAAGAATAATGCCAATTCGTAATTCGCAATTCGCAATTCGCAATTAAGAAACTCAGAGGTAATCTAGGTTTCTGGATTTGAATCTCGATTTTAAGCTGTTATGTCATCATATTTATCAGAGGTTTTGAGCAGTACTTTTCTTAACTTTGTAATCAGCAGTTTTAAATTTATCTTCATGTATGCAGTTTATCATCTGATGAGTCAGTGACTAACAGATTTCTCTCCAACACACTGCTAATTTAAGAATTAGTCAAGTTTAAAAGTTAATTTTACAGATACTAGAACCGAAAAAATGCAACCTTTATTCAAAATTTTAACCCTTGTAATTGTGTTTTATAATTTCTAGACTAAAGAAGATTCAGGTTTGCAATCAACAAAAATAGCTTAGAAATTGTGGTTGTCCTTCTTTTTATTTAGACAACAAGTACACACTTAAGTTAAGTGACTACACTGTTTCCGCTATTAATTCAGTTACTAGGGAAAAAACATTAGAACCACCGAAGTCCAAAGTAAGATATTCATCGACAAACTTAAAGGAGAAGTGCATGAGTTTACAAAATAAAGTTGCTATTATCACCGGGGCTAGTGGTGGTATCGGCGAAGCAGTTGCTAAGGAGCTAGACGCAGCAGGCATGAATTTAGTGCTCACAGCGCGATCGCAAGACAAACTTGAACGCATTGCTTCGAATCTACAACATGCCAAAGTCGTTCCCGGTGAGATCACAAACCCTGAATTGCCACAGAAATTGGTAGACTTTGCCATCCAAACCTTTGGCCAACTTGACGTAGTTTTCAACAATGCAGGCGTGATGACTGTGGGGCCAATTGAAGCTGTCGATATCGAAGCAATCTGCCAGATGGTTCGAGTCAACGTAGAATCTGCTTACAGGATAGGCTACACGGCATTGCGGCACTTCAAGGAATCCGGTAGTGGATTTTTACTTAATACTTCAAGTATTGCTGGGCTAAAAACAGTTCCCCAACTGGCTGCTTACTGTGGTACTAAATTTGCGATCGAGGCCTTCACAGACTCCCTGCGCGTGGAACTTGCAGGAACCGACATTCGTGTATCAAGCATTGCTCCAGGTACTGTAGATACGGGCTTATACGACAAATGGGGTGATCAGCAAAAGGATTTCATCTATTCAGGAGGTGTACTGCAATCAGCAGACATTGCCCGTTGTGTTCGTTTTATCTTAGAGCAGCCAGGTAACGTCCTCATTCCCAGGCTTTCGGTAGTTCCAGCCGCTGAACCAGTATAATACCAAACCGATCTAACAGGACTTAATTTTTCTTTAGTAGTACAACCAAGCCCGCTTTTTAAAGAACAGCTAACAATGGTAACAACAAATCCTTCTTTGACAAATAGCTCTACTGACTTCCCTCAAGTTAGAAAGCTTTGGTCAGGTGTAGATATCACAAATTTTGGGCCTTATTATGAAGCTTTACAAGCACGGCTGATTGACCGCATTTGGAATGATCAATCACTCAAGCAAGAAATACTTACCAATCCAAAAGCTGTGTTTGAAAGAGAAACAGGAATTACATTTCCTGGAGATACAGAAGTTAGAGTATTAGAAGAACCTGAGAAAACGTTCTACTTTGTACTTCCTGCAACTCCACCAGTTGAAGAGCATTGGTATCGATATGAACAGTTTTCTAGCTGGTGGCCAATTATCGATACTTTTTGGTATTTTTATTACCGACTTGGTGGTGCTACCAAGGCTAGAGCTTACAGAGAGTGTTTACAAGCATTATGGATAGTTCGCTCTTGGACTAATGAAAGTTTCCGTCAGCAACTCCTTAAAGATCCAAGATCCATATTTGAAGGAGAAATGGGAATACCCTTTCCTGCTGATTTGAAGATTCAGTCATTAGAAGAAACCTCGAATCTCGTCTACTTTATTCTTCCCAAAAATCCGAAATTTGAGAAACTTGATGATAGTGCAACTGTTGGTGAGTGGTGGAAAGCATCGCATGGTTTATGGTGGTGGTATACCTCTTTGCGGTTCCGACAACCAGCGATGAATACAGTAACTGGAGTAGTTGGATAAGTAATCAGGGACTTAACAAACACGCTTGATATGAAAAAGAAAGGAGCCGACGCTTTGCAAAGATAAGTCTGAGCGGAGGATTCTTCTAATTAAGACTCATACAGAGAGTTTTTATGATAAGCAATCAAGCGTGCATAATATCAAATTCTGGAATTGCAACAGGATTCTGAAGGTTGTATATATGCAAATCAAGCCTGCCAAAAGCAGGCTTTTAGCGTTAGAGGACTCTACTACGTTAGCTCGACTTTATCCAAAATTAAGAAATCGGGTGTTGCTGAATCATAGGATGATTTTGTCTAATGCAGAATGGCTTTTCAATGCTTGCAACTGCCAATTCATCCCGCAAATATGCAACGCCAGAACTCGGTTTTCTTTATGCGGCAAAAACCCTGGCTTTTTTGCAAATACTTTTTCCACGTCACAGATTATCGATGAAGTTGAAAAAGTAAAACTCCCGTCTCACAGAGGTTTCATAGCGTAGACGCTTTTTAGCGGCTTGCCGCAGGCATCGCGTTGCAAAAAAAATGTTCAAACAAGAAGTGCGATAGTTCCGACTTGAGCGTTTTGTAGTTCCGTCTTCGCCAAACATTGTTCCCGCAATGCATTCATCAAAACATAAGCAACAGAGGAAAACCACAAACGTAATTGATTCCCCTCAAATATGTGGGTACTGGTTCGTATCACTAAATAGTTCCAGTTTGGCTGTTCAAATCTGAACTGTTTTGGTATCGATCGCATTGCTGGTTGAGTTATAGTTTATAACTGCTATAATGCTTGGCATGTATAGATTTCAGCAGTTTTGGAACCCAGCTTTTTCAGAGCTTGTGAGAAATCCGGGAGAAAGCATGGCAACAATCTCTTTACGCCCATTTTTTTTGGCAATATCTAAAGGAGTGTCTCCGTTCTTGCCTTTGATGTCTAACCGAGCACCTGCATTAACCAAGAGCCTGACTCCTTCAATATTGTTTTGCCAAACTGCATCGTGTAGGGCGGTGTATCCGTTATAAGGACCCTGAGCGTTTATATTAATCTTATATTCAATCAGAATTTTCATCACCTCTGGATATCTTAAATAGGCAGAGGCGTGGAGTGCAGTGGCCTTCATGTTTGAGTCAACTGCGTGAATGTCAGCACCAGCGTCGAGGAGTAGTTTCACCATTTCTGATTGACCGTTAGCAGAACTGACGATCAAGAGGCTATTTCCACTGCTGTCTGTTTGATTAACGTTTACACCAGTTTCAATTAATTTTTTAGCGTCTTTAAGGTTATTATTAATTACCGCAGCAACTAAATTAGTATTCATATTTGTAAGATTAAGAACTTAAAGGCTATTTACAAAACAGTGTAAAGACTAGGTATTTATTGACAAGTCAACCGTAAATCTAACTTGTGAAGAATGCCTCATGGGTAGATTATGGTGTCAGTGAGAGGAAATTCCAAACCATGTTTCCATCGGGAACATCCCACTTTTTTTATCAATACCTTCCCAGGGCATTGCTACACGAACAAAACTTGAATCTATAGACTTCAAAAACTTATAGATTAGTCTTGTTACAATTCAAAAATTATTCTTGGATAATGCTGAAATGTAAATCTATCAGACTTTAATAAAAGTCGAAAATCATTTCACCACCATTAGCAAGTTGATACTAAGGTAATTTGTATCGAACCATTGTCTATTTTTGCAACAGAACCATTGTCGCTTTTTAACATAAGTACTTCATCAGCAACGGCATTATTATTAAAAATCGCAGCAATCTCTTGGATACAAGACTGCAATCGTTGAGCTTCTGCAAAAGTCACAGTTGTGGGTTCCTGGTTAATTAATTCGCTTGAGCTTGCCTTTTGTGGGACTCTTTCCCAACGTGGGATGCTCTTACTCCGATGCGACCTTCGCCATGTTTGCGGGGTCGTGTTGTGAAGACGGAGAAACTGGCGACCAAAATGGCGTCTATCGAGATAGCCCACAGCTTCAGCAATCTGCTCTACCGACTGGTCTGTTTCCAGAAGTAGACGGCGTGCCTCTACCATCCGGCGCTCTACAATCCAACAGAGTACAGTCTTTCCGGTCTCTCTCCGTACAAGGTCGGTGAGGTAGGCAGGGGAGCGACTGACTGCTTCAGCTACCTCTCTAAGACTAATCGGATTATGATAATTTGTCTCAATAAACCGAAAAACATGGTTTAGCAAAGGTTGGGACTGAAGCAATAACTTTTCAAAACTAGTCAGTATCGCCGTATTAATAGCGATGTTAACGTTATAAGAGTCAATGCCATTTAATAAGTAATTAGAGTCCATCACTTTAGCCTCGTTCATTGTATTAAATAGATTTGGATTTCATATCAGATGCTTTGAACTAAAGTAGAGTTTAAATATTTATCATTTCAAGTCATTTGTCAATTAATCTCCAAAAATAAATTCGCTTACTGTTATACTTTATCTTCATTCATTTACAACTCTTCACTGGTAACTGATTTGGTCAGCGCCTGATCCAATACAGCAACTCATCAGAGGCATAAACATTGCCAGAGAAGTGAATTTGCTCGCATTTTAAGTAGCATCCACCTCTATGTCCACGTCGAAGCAAAGTCTCGTTTCCTTTGGCGATGACTTCGTTCGTTTCATCGTCAAAACAATTCCATTCAGAGTAGACGACTTCGCTATTGAACATAATAATTGGCCAAGCTATTGTTACACTTGGTTGAGCGAGAATTGCCCACCAATTTATTTCTCTATTTATCGCAGCAGCTCTGCCATAAAAAGGTCCGTCAGCACAGAAATAAACAAGACTGTCGGCATACTCAGCTGCTAAAATATCTCCCCGTCCTTGTCGCAGCGCTTCACAGTGAGATGGCCACCAATGTTTATTTTCCTGTTCTACTTGCTCTAAGCTGTATTCTAGAGTTATTTTAGGTAAGGTATGATCACGTAGAGAAACATATGTCTCTGCATCTCTGAGTAGTTTTAGTGCTAGTTCATTAGAAACTAGCTCCGGCTTAGAGTAATCTACTAACAGATCATTGTAGTAGTTGGTTCGCTTCGTCATTTTAAGTCTTTACAACCTTAAACCAATTTTCTATGTGTATACACTTAATCCTGAATGCCTATAATCCTTGTTTTACAAGAGTTTGGACAACCCAGTTTCTGTGCAACCTTAAGTGGAATCGATATTAGGATGGGGTAGTTTTTACAAAGCTAGTTGTCAAACTGATGACTGAGCGAGGCGGCAAAGAGTTATAAAACCGATGACTCGCATCCCAATTTTTAGATGCTGTTAAGATTAAATGCATATGTAACAAGGCTTTGAACCGAAAAATCTAGACGAGTTTCACTATATTGAAAAGGCTGCTCATAGAAACATCAACATGGATGAACAAAATTTTTAGAAGGTTTTAACTTTTTTCCTGGAAGTGCTATGATTTAGTGAATAGATATGATATGATGTTGCGAAGAAAATTAAGCTTCTGGTAACTATACGCTCCTTACTCAAAAGAAATCAAAAAGTAAAAGCGTTCTTGTCCAAAATGTGTACATACAGCAGTCATCAAAATTAGAGGGAAAGCCCCCGTACATTACTGGGTAGGTACTACACGGTAGGTTAGTGGTAGGAGGCGCACAGAGGAACTATTTCTCTTAAGGGCTTTGCACATAATTGTCTATCTCAAGATAGGTTTTGACCAGTTAAGATAGAAAACTTAAGCGGAAAAGTTTGTGTTTTTTAATTGGATCTTAGACAAAGTTGTAATATAAGGGGCTTTTAGCCGATAGTGAATGTAGATATAGGTTTTGCTAACTTTGCTAAAATTTGCATCTTGCACCATTCTCAACCAACTCGCTATTTTAAGTAATTTGCAGAGGGACGATGGGCAAATTACTTGAGAATTGGGTGGTAAATCCCAGTAGCACGCTCGTTAAGATAAAATCCTTGCCAGGGTAGGCTGTAATGATCTTTTGTACCAGCCCAAACAACTCTTAGGAAATATATTTTCATATACTCTCTTCCTTAGTAAGGGGGAAATTTAAAGCCCTCTCTTTCAAGGAGAGTGGTCTGCGCGTGGTCTATTCATTAGACATCTCCGAAAAAGAATCTCAAACCCTTATCCTGTCTAGATGAAAACTTAATTTATGGAGATGTCTATTTGAAAACTGCTGTAAAAAGGCTTGTTCTAATTGCCTGCTTTTTAAAGAGGGTTAGGGAGGATCAAATTTTGACTCAAGCGTATTCTCCTAAATAAAACTTGCAATTACTCAAAGCACAGGTTCAATAAGCTGTCGCGCGTGTAACTTGCACTTTTTATGGTCTGGAACCCTTGTTGCAACGAGAACACTCTCGAAAATTAAAGACGCGACAGCTTATCACTTACAAACCAGTTTTTACAAATATACGCTGTTGAAGTCTGAAATCGCGCTATTCCTCATGTATCAAGCCTTTTAGACTTAATAATACATTTGTACAGGCACGTTGAAATTTGAAGGGGAGAATGTCATAGGAAAAAAAGAGCTTATCTTTATCTTAAGTTTCTTATCTTGAGTTGCAAAAGTTTTGTAAAATTAGCAAACTTAACTCCAACAGGCATCTGTCAATCAACTACATAGACGAATGAAACACATTCTGTGTGCAATCCATATGTTATTCATAAAATAAAAACTTCCTGTTAGTTTCCCTAAACCTTATACACGAATGAAGCCGCTTGTCAATCAGGTTTCTGTCAATACATAAGTCCTAAGGGTATGGGATTTTTTCGCCATCTAAGTCATCTTTAACTACCTCTTTTCTTGCGAATGTCCAGCGAAAGTCACAATTGGACATTGCGTTTCTCAAAGAAAGTCAGCAAATTGCCCATGTCTTGCTAGCCAAGGCGGTGGTCAAGATGCTGGAAGACATAGAAATGCAATATGCATTTGGTATTTTGGGGGGTGCGATCGCATTCCTCTGGCATTCTTCTAGCACAAGCTGTAACACAGTTCAATTTAGTTACTTCACTGGTGATTTTTTGGAATTGTCGCTTAATAACGCCTAAAGTGGTTCAAACCCTTGTAATGTCTACGTTTTAACCATTCAAAACTATTCGGTTTCATGAGTTATTTAGCTGATTTCGCAACAACTCTATTATTGCGATGAGTGATTTTCCCTAATTCTGTAGCAACCGTAACTGAGGAAACGAACTATGCGTAATGACTTTTTAATTAATACTGAATCAGCGTGTTTCGTGCCTGACGAAACAGTGATCAAGACTCCTAACTACACTCAAAGGCATCGACCCACTTCTGCAAAAAGTGGCGATCGCACCGCCTCAAATATGAGTCATGCAGAGAGGATGGCACAAACTCAGAAGCTTTTAGATAGAGCGATCGCAGATGCTTGGCAGACAGTTAAAAGCGATCGCAGACCACCAAAGCTGACCCGCACCCGTTGGGTCTGGCAACTGGCAGCTTCTTACCATCTAACTCACATCTACCCGCGACTCATAGAAGAAGCTTCTCGACGCTTTGCTGCATTGGGTCAGAAGAATTTGGCACAGTGGGCTGCACAGAAAGCCAGAGAAGAAAAGGGTCACGATCGACTTGCCTTGCTTGACATCCAGTCGATGGGATACAAAGCCGAGGCTGTAGTGGAAACACTCATTCCCCCTAGTGCAACGGTATTAGGGAATTATTTAGCTCAGAGTGTACATACTCCAGATCCAATAGGTTGTGTTGGCTATTCATATACGCTGGAACGGATAGCGACAGGCATTAAAGAAAAGCATATCCACTCGGTTGAGGCTTTGCTGCCACCAGGCATCTGTGCTACCCGGTGTCTGCGTGTACACAGTAGTATCGGTGGTGATGTAGAGCATGTGAAAGAAACGGTTGAGATGGTTGCAGGACTTGTTTATAAAGAGCGCATAGATGTAGCGATCGCCTGTTACGAAACTGCATTGCTGTATTTTAACCCACTTGCGGAAGATTATATTTCAGAGGAGGAACTGAAATATACATTAAGACCGCTAGAGTCACGCACACATTTACAAGGCAAAGTTGATATTCAGTCACTCACCCGATAACCCAGGAAGTCAGTCCAGTCTTTCCAACGCCCCCTAACTTTACTGTCCAAGATCGTTCATTTAGTCTTAATAATTTCACTGAGGATACTATCCATGTTACCAACCAAATTGTTTACTTACATTGCCTCTACCTTGTTGGCAAATACCTTTATTTTTGAAATATTGCCACCAGTATATGCTAAGTCATCTGAACCTATTGAATCTAGAAATCGTGTAGAGAAGCTAGCGCTCAATCCATCATTTCCAACTTATACAGATGACACCTTGCTCCAAGGTAATGACCCGGAAATTCACTCTACCCAGTCCAATCAAGGTAAAGGGATTTCATGTCCTTTTACCTCTAATACCTGGGATTTAACGACGAGCATAACAATTACAGGTATCGGGCAGCAATATTTAATTCAAGATTTCGATAGTAAATTTCTTGAGAACAAGATCGAAGCTTTAGATAGTATTGAACTTGATCTAGATAGTATTTTAGATACTGAGTTTGACCAAAAAGGGGTTATCCTAATTTCAAGATGCTGCGCTTAGAAAGAGTATGTTGTATAACCAAAAGTAAGGGAAAATGATCCATGCATCCTAAATAGAATTTTGTTTCTGTAGCAGTGTTTTTATGAAGTGGTGAAGTCCTCAATAGTTCCATAAAGTTGCTAATGATATCAGGCTTTTTTAATCAACTGCTCCTAGCACTTTCAGTGTAGCAATAGTAACTGTAGATAAACCTGTAACTCCGCTAATGTTCATTCGCTCATAAGGTTTCTCTGCTTTGAGTGTTTTTGAGCAATTACCTGTTGTTACATCCAATAGCTTAATTGTTTCATCTTCACCACTGCTAGCGAGAGTCCGATTATCAAGGTTAAAAGCGATTGACCAAATCCTTCCTGTATGTTCTTGGAAGGATCTGAAGCAATCACCAGTATTGACATCCCATAACTGAACTCTGAAATCTTGGTTGCAACAAGCTAGTGTCCGGCTATCTGGACTAAAGACAGCTAACTGTAGCCAACCTGTATCTGCCTGCAAGACTTTAAGGCATTCATGAGTGTAAGCATTCCACAATCTTATTGTCCCATCGGGACTAGTACTTGCCAGTAGCTTCCCATCTGGACTAAAGGCAACTGACCAAACCCAAGCCGTATGCCCTTCCAACACTTTTTTATACTTACCAGTACTAACATCCCATAACATTACTGTCTGGTCATGACTGCCGCTAGCTAAGAGATCGCCCTGTGGACTAAAAGCAACTGACCAAACTGCTGCACGATGTCCCTGGAAAGTTCTCAAGGCTTGACCTGTACTGATATCCCACAATCTCACAGTTTGATCTTCACTGCTACTAACCAGTGTTTGACCGTCAGGATTAAAAGCAACTGACCAAACCGCTGCACGATGTCCCTGGAAAGTCCTCAAAGCTTGACCTGTACTGACATCCCACAACTTCACAGTTTGATCTTCACTGCCACTAACCAGTGTTTGACCGTTGGGATTAAAAGCAACTGACCGGACTGCTGCACGATGCCCCTGGAAAGTTCTCAAGGCTTGACCTGTGCTGATATTCCACAGCCTCACTGAAGAGTTGCGACTGCCACTTGCCAGGGTCTGCCCATCTGGACTAAAGGCGACTGAAAGTATCTGATCGGTATATCCTTGGAATGTTTTAAAGCATTGACCAGTGTAAACACTCCATAGCCTTGCCGTTTGATCGTAACTGCCACTAGCCAAGAGATCACCCTGTGGATTAAAAGTGACAGAATATACCCAACTGGAATGTTTCTCAAAGGTTTTTTTGCATTCACCAGTACTGATATTCCATAGCTTCACAGTTTGGTCATGACTGCCACTAGCCAGGAGATCACCCTGTGGACTAAAGGCAACTGAATATATTTCATTGGAATGCCCCTGCAAGGTTTTGAGGCATTCACCAGTGTTAACACTCCATAACTTAATAGTCTGGTCTTCACTGCTACTCGCCAGCATTTGTCCATCTGGACTGACAGCAATTGACCTTACTCCATCACGGTGTTCCTTGCAAATTTTAAGGCATTCACCAGTCTTGATATCCCACAACTTAACTGTCTGGTCATCACTACCACTCACCAGCATCTGTCCATCGGGACTAAAAGCAACCGAGTGTACCCAACTTGTATGTCCCTGAAACGTTTTGAGGCATTCACCAGTGTTAACACTCCATAACTTAATAGTCTGGTCATCACTGCCACTCACTAACATAGTACCATCTGGACTAAAGGCAACAGACCAAACCTCTTGCTCGTGTCCTTGCAAGGTTTGTAGGCATTGACCTGTGTTAAGATCCCAAAGCTTTAAAGTGTGATCGCTACTACTACTAGCAAAAACTTTACCATTTGAACTAAAGGCAAGTGATACAACCCAGCTATCATGGCCTTTACAGTTAAAAACATGTCTGCCATCTAAAACTTGGCGTAAGTGAATCTCACCATTGGTATCACCCAAAGCCAAAAATTTGCCATCAGGGCTAAAGGCGACCGACAAAACGCCACCGAAGGTTTCAGCAAAAACAGATTTATCAAAATTGGCGTTTTGGAAATTTACATCGTGCAATTTCAAACATCGCAGGTCTGCTTGCCAAACACTTAGATCAGAAAAATTATAGCCCCTGAGATCGGTTTCCAGATAACAAAGCAGATTGAGAATATTCCCAGCTGTATAACTTTGTTCTAGCGGTGATGTCTCTCGTAGCCTTGCTAGAATTTGGGTTAGCTGATTTTCCAGGTTTTTTTTGCTTCTCAAAACAGTGAGCAACCCATCTATAACTGGCTTAAGAATGAGGCGAATTTGAATCTCCCTTACATAGTCTTTAGCTGTCGCCTTCATCAAAGCATGACACCTGAACAGATCAATATTATGAGTAACAATCTCTTCACAAACTACCTCTATCAATCGCTGAGTCACATACTCCATGACTACAGGTTGCAGCGTGAAAAGTGCTGTGCTTTTTTCAACTAGCGATCGCCTTGCCAGAGACTCCAGAGCCTCCAGTAAGTTATGTGGTGGAATTGGTGATACGATATCCTCTCGGATTTCTGATAGCGAAACTGGCTCACGATTGATTGCTAGCCAGTACATGATATCCTTCTCTAAATTTGCCAAGCGCGAAAACTGCTGCTCTAGCAGATCGCGAATGCTGCCAAAAACAGCTGTGTAATGTTGGAGAAATTCCGCAACATTACCATCAAAAACATCTTGTATCGTTGTCGCCACTATCTTCAAAGCTAGGGCATTACCAGCGTAACGTTCAACTAATGCTGGTAATTCTGACTCGGAGCCAGAAAAACCCTTGGCTTCAAAGATTTTTTGCCCTGCTACTACCTCTAAACCACTGAGTTGTAATGAGCGAACAGCCAGTGTTTCTCCTCCTAGTGAAGCTACATCTTTGGGTTTTTCACGAGAAGTCAGCACCAAGGTGCTTTGATGCATGACTTGTCCCAATCGTTTGATCAGTAAGCCATAATCTTCATAGCCTTCTCGGTAGCATCCTGCATAAGCGCCTGTTTGCAAAATAGTCTCTACATTATCTAATACGATCAGACAGCGCTGTTGTTGCAAATATTCAATTAATTGTGATATTCTACTATCTACACTTTTTGGTAAGTCAATTTCTAAAATCTGCTCATTAGAGAAAAATTGAATTAAGTTAGCCAGTAGGTCAAAAAGTGGGGGAGCATTGTAGAGCGATCGCCAGATAACATACTCAAACCACCCTTGAACTTTTTGTGCTAATTTGGCAGCCAGAGAGGTTTTACCAATTCCTCCCATTCCCAACAGCGCCACTACTCGACAGCGTTCCTGAATCAGCCATTGCTCCAAAAGAGCAAGTTCGGCTGTGCGTCCATAGAAAACAGATACATCCACCATCTCTCCCCAATCAACGCGCTTGGGGTTCTTCAAGTCTTCCTGCCCTTTTAAATCAGAGTCTGAGCTTGTATAATCGCTTTTATCCAGTTCTAAATTAAACATCATAAACAAACGAACAAGCGTCCGTTTGTCAACCCCGGTTTCGCGAGTTAGTATCTTCCTGAAGGTGACAGGAGTGATCCCAGCCTGTTCGCTTAATTCTTCTAATGTAAACTTGGAGCCATTGTTGTTCCTAAATTCCCACTCAAGTTTGGCATTCTGAAGTTTTTGCCAGCCTTCACGAGTCAGTATAAGTCCACGATTGCGTTTGGATTTTTCCGGTTTCATAATTTCTTAGGAAAAATTGTATTTGGAGTAATAGACTTCTACAGCTTGCGTGTATGGAAAGGGATTCTTAATAAATTAGAGTTGTTGCTAAATCAAGCTAAAAAATCGGTAAAATCCAGTCACAGTTAAAATTTAACTCAACTTGATTTAGAATAGTTAAAACGTAAAAATTACAAGGTTTTGAGCTACTTTAGGCGTTATTAAGCGACAATTCTACGTATTGCCAAACTAAATCTTAAGTTTTAGAGTACATTAATGCAGTCTTAAGCACCATTAATAGCGGTGCCTTAAGGGGCAAACATTCGTGAATTAGTTCGGTAATTACACCTCCCATTGCGCCTAAAGCAGCCTCATAAAATTGAATGTTTGTTTTATACATTACCTATAATTCAGGAAAAAATAGAGCAATTTGTTAGCCACAAACCCTAATTATATGGGTAAATATCCACCTCATAAGTTAACAGGTATTTACTCTAATAGTAGCAAATTTGAATGCGCTATTTTTAACTTTAGGATCATCTTTGTATCCAGTAGTATTTGTATGTAAGAGTAATTGAAAAGTAATTAAAAGTCAATGACAATGCCCAGAAAAAATGCTGCTAATTTAACGATTCAGTTCTCGCTAGATGAGAAAATCATTTTGGAGGAATATTGTGAGAAAATGCAGCGAACAAAGAGCGATGTAATTCGAGAGATGGTACGCTCACTTAAAAAATATTTAGAAGGCAGCTAAAATTGTCAATAAGTTTGGAAACCCATATTTAGAATATAAGCCTTGGCACATTTGTGAGAGTTTAAGACAAGATTATTTTTGTCAATTAGTAACTCTACTTAAAAGGTGATGATAAATGGGGTATTAAATTAACTTCATTACTGCCAATTGAAGAGCAAGTATGAACGATGCTTTTAAACGTGACGCATAGGCGTAGCCCGCCGTAGGCATCAGTTTTGACCAAATTGTAAGTACTATTACCTATTGATATAGAACTCATATTTGATTTTTGAAAAAACTCAGTACAACTCAAAGAGGCTTCTTCCCTACTCCCCACTCCCCATTCCCACCCTACGCAAATAATTTCTGAAATCAAATCGGATTGCTATAAATGGTTGATGTTCTTAATCTGTCAAGAATGGCCTTCGCATATCTAATTTTTCAGAGGTAAATCTGCCAGACAGGGAATTCAGCCCCCAAGTTACACAAGTTAAATGCGGGATAGTTTATGGATTTTCAAATCTACCGTAATTTTCTACAGCAAAACTATTTTGGTTGTGAACAGAACAGTCTATAAATCTCATACAGAGAAAAGAGAGGCGTAGAGAGTATAAGAATTTAGTTTGTTCATATCTTATTTAGGATTGCTATATAAATGCAACGACTAAAATCAAAACTTTCGTTATTTAAAAGTCGTCTCTTCTTCCCAATGTCAAGACAAAGTGAAGCGAACTAAAACTAGGAGAAAGTCAATTTTCAATTGCTCCCAGAACTTTCAGAGAAGCAATAGTTGCTTGGGTTAAACCTGTAACGCCAGTAATGTTCATTCCCTCATAAGGTCTTTCGTTTCTTAAAGTTTTTAGGCATTCACCCGTCAAAACATCCCATAATTTAACAGTTTCATCTTCACTACCACTTACTAGGGTTCGACTATCTGGACTAAAGGCAACTGACCTGATCCAGTGGGTATGACCATGTAAAGTTTTGATACATTGACGGGATTGAACATCCCACAACCTTACCGTTTGGTCTACGCTACCACTAGCCAGCAGCTTACCTTCAGGACTAAAAGCAACGGACAATACCCAACTTGTATGTCCTGATAAAGTTTTGAGACATTCACCTGTGGTAACATCCCAGAGCTTGACTGTTTTATCTTTACTGCTAGTGGCTAGGGTCTTACCTTCAGGACTGAAAGCGACGGACAATACCCAACTTGTATGTCCCGACAAAATTTTGAGACATTCACTTGTGCTAATATCCCAAAGTCTCACAGTTTGGTCATCACTGCCACTAGCCAGGATATTCCCTTCAGGACTGAAAGCAACAGACCATACCCCATGAGTATGTTCCAAAATATTCAAAACTTGACCAGTGTTAACATCCCAAAGCCTTACAGTTTTGTCATCACTGCCACTGGCCAAAATTTTACCTCCAGGAGCAAAGGCAACTGACTTTACCCAGCCAGTATGTCCCTGTAAGATATTGCAGCATTGGCAAGTATTGCTATCCCACAGCCTTACAAGTTGATCATAACTGCCACTAGCCAAGATATTACCTTGAGGACTAAAGGCAACAGTTCGGACTCGATTCGGGTGTCCCCGCAAAGTTTTGTAGCACTTTCCATCCGCGACATCCCAGAGCTTGACGGTTTGGTCATCACTGCTGCTAATCAGGGTCTGACCACTAGGAGCAAAGGCAACAGACCACACCCCATTATTGTATCCCTGCAAGTTTCTTAAGGTTTGACCAGTGCTAACATCCCAAAATCTCACAGTTTGGTCATCACCACCACTGACCAAGGTTTGACCATCGGGACTGAAAACAACAGACCAGACCAAACTTGTGTGTCCCTGCAATGTTTTAACGCATTCTCCTGTGCGAAAATTCCATAGCTTCACAGTTTGGTCATCACTGCCGCTAGCCACAATATTACCACTAGGAGCAAAGGCGACTGACCTAACCTTGTCACTATGTCCTTGATAAGTTTTTAGGCACTTCCCATCTGAGATACTCCAGAGTTTCACAGTTTGATCATCACCACCACTAACCAAGGTTTGACCATCCAGATTGAAAGCAACTGATGAAACCGAACTGGTGTGTCCCTGCAAAGTTCTGACGCACTCTCCTGTATGGAAATTCCATAGCTTCACGGTTTTATCACTGCTAGCACTGGCGAGAATTTTACCTTTAGGACTAAAAACTACAGATAATACTGAATCACTATGCTCCTGTAAAATTTTGTAGCACTTGCTATCTAAAATACTCCATAAACGTATTGTCCGATCATCGCTGCCAGAAGCTAGAATTTCACCTTGAGGACTGAAGGCAACAGTTCGTACCCGCTCAGGATGTCCTGTTAAAGTCTTCAAGCATTCACCTGTGTTGACATCCCACAATTTCACATTTTGGTCAGTACCTCCACTGCAAAGAGTGCTACCATTCGGACTGAAGGCGATCGCTCGAACCCAATCAATGTGTCCTAGACACGTCAAAACTTGTTCACCCTCAGCAAAGTCTCGCCACAAGCAAATCTTGCCATTTGCATCACTCGCCGCCAAAATTTTTCCGTTAGGGTTGAATGCTACCGCAGAAATTCTACTGAAATTTTTAGTAAAAACGGATTTAGATAAATTAGCATTTTGGAAATTGACTTCAGCTAAACTTACACCCCGCATATCTACTTGCCAAATGCTGAGGTTAGAAAAATCATAACCTCTTAAATCTATCTTTAACTGACGAAGCAAGTTGAGAATATTTCCGCTTGTATACCCAGGTTCCAGTGGAGATTCTGCTTGCAGCTTTACTAAAATTTCATTTAAATGATTTTCTAGTCTTTTGGGAGTTTTAAAAATAGTGAAAAGCTCATCTATAACTGGTTTAATAATTAAGCGGATTTGAGTTTCTCTAGTGTAGTCTTTCGACTGAGCTTTACTTAAAGCATAATACTTGAGAAGCACAATATCCTGAGTCACAATTTCTTGATAAGTTTGCTGGATTAATTTGCTAGTTACATACTCCATTACTACAGACTGTAATGTGAAGAGTAAACCACTTTTTTCACTTAGCATTGACTGAAATTTGTCGATGAGGTTTCGCCTGATCAAAGACTCTAGAGCTTCTAGTAACTTGTGTGGTATTACTAATGAAGTTAAATCTTCTTGCAATTTGTAGAGGGGAATTGACTCACGAGCAATTGCCAACCAATACATAACCACACGCTCTAAATTAGATAAACGCTCAAACTGCTGCTCTAAAACAGCACAGATATCGCCAAAAACAGCTGTCTTTTGGTTTAAAAACTCAGAAATATCACCATTAAAGACATCTTGAATAGTCGTTGCAACTATCTTCAAAGCCAATGGATTACCAGAATAAAGCTCAATCAGTGCTTTCTCTTGGGACTCTTCTCCAGACAGACCTTTGAGGTGAAAAATCTTTTTTCCTTCTTCTTCTTTCAGACCCCTCAGTTGCAATGAACGAACAGGTAGTGTTTGTCCTTCGTGTGACGCCACGTCTTTAAGTTTTTCACGAGAAGTCAGCAACAAGGTACTTTGATGCATAACTTGTCCCAATCGTTTGATCAGTAAGCCATAATCTGCATAGCCTTCTCGATAGCATCCTGCATAAGCACCTGTTTGCAAAATAGTCTCAACATTATCTAATATGATCAGACAGCGCTGCTGTTGCAAACATTCAATTAATTGTGATATTCTACTATCTACACTTTTTGGTAAATCAGTTTCTAAAATCTGCTCGTTAGACAAAAGTTGAATTAAGTTAGGCAGAAGGTCAAAAAGTGGAGGAGCATTGGAGAGCGATCGCCAGATAACGGACTCAAACCATCCTTGAACTCTTTGTGCTAATTTGGCAGCCAAAGAGGTTTTACCAATTCCTCCCATTCCCAACAGTGCTACGACTCGACAGCGTTCCTGAATCAGCCATTGCTCTAGCAAAGCAAGTTCAGCTGTGCGTCCATAGAAAATAGATACATCCACCATCTCTCCCCAATCAAGGCGCTTGGGGTTCTTCAAACCTTGAAGTCTCGCCAAATCAGGATTTAACTTAAAATAGTCTTGAGGATTTAGCTCTAAATTAAACGCCATGAATAAATAAACCAGCGTTCGTTTGTCAACCCCTTCTTCGTTAGCAAGTATCTTTGCGACTGTATTTGAAGTTAACCCAGCCCGTTCACTTATTTCTTCCAGGGTGTACTTGGAGCCATATTTTTCTCGAAGTTCCTCTTCAAGTTTCGCTTTTTGAAGCTTTTGCCGGCCTTCATGAGTGAGTATAACGCCACGATTTCGTTTTGGCTTGTGCTGATTCATAAATTATGAATACCTATTTTTTAAAGCAAAAGCTCATGGATAGACCTTTCAAAGTGGTGATCCGCGTCAGTTTTAACTCAAAGCTTAGTCATGCATGGAATCAGGGCTAACAATATCTAAAAAATGGGATGCAATAGCGCCAAGCACGTCCCTTTGAGACTGGGCATCTGTTAAAGGCGATCGCGTACACTACTCGCTGGGGAGCGAGTGAAGGAATACCTTCTGAAGATTTCTCAGAGGTTGTTTAGGTATTTATGGAAGTTACAAAATAAATTTACAAGTGTTGCTGAATTTGTAGCGTCACTGTTCAATCCATTCTCTCATCATATAATGAAGTGGATTTTTCATTATGGTAGATAAATAGTAGTCCTTAAAATTTCAAATTTACTTTATACTATTTTTTATGCACTCAGATTATATTAAGGTAATGGTTAAATAAAGTTTTTATTAACAAATAAAGTTTTTATTTAAATTTGTGAAAAATGAATTAATTTCAACAGGAAATCTAGAATCTAATTTTTCGCACAATCGTCCATTAATTTTAATTATAACGTGAGTTCGACGAAACTAAAAAACAGCAGGAGGTAGTGCAGGCAAGTCTTTTTTTTGTTACCGTCGCCTCTGACACAAAAAAAGATGTTCCCGGTTTTAAACCCAAATCTTTTATTTCGCACCACAAATTATCTTTCAACTCAATATTTTCATTTTTCTTGAGTCTCAAACAAAACTCAAACCCTTGGTTATAAAGCCATTTAGCCAAGCTCACTGAACAAAATTCCTTGTCTCCTAACACCACCATTTTATACTTGTTAAATAAGGGAATGATCTTTGATAATGCCTGAGTTTGTTCTTCTAAGTTACTACTACCTAATTTTGCTAAAAGCTGAAAGCATATCGGAATAGCTCTTTTTTGATAAATTACACTAATCATTAGTAGATTTTTTATTTTCCAATTCGTTCTATCAATTGCTAAATATATTCGTTGATTTCCGAGAAAAATTTGAGCTAACCATTGTTCAATTATGGGAAACCACAATTCTTCTATATTCAATATTGGTAATGATAGGAACCTTTGTAATTTCTTCCGTCAAGACTTGCATTGAATGAATAATGGTACGACTCTGATATTTTCTCTAGTTTCACAGCTTTGATGTTTTGTACTACGTTAATCACAAGCGTCAGAAATATTAATTCGGACTGTGAAAATGAAGAGTGCTGAGTTCCGAGTTCCCAGTGCTGAGTTAAAAGACCGCCCACAAGGGGCGGGGCTTTTACCATAGTGCAAAAGTACTGAGTACTCTTCTCACTCAGCACTCAGCACTCAGTACTCAGCACTCAGTATGGTAAACTTTGTAGATGCTTCTGGTATAATTTAGGTCAGTATTGTCAATAGATAGGGGATTATTGACAATACTGACCGATCTTTTTTTACCATAATTCGCTCAACTTAATACAGTACAAAGGCTTTGGGGTGCTTGTCCCCCCTTCAGGTATTTTCTCTTGGTAATGACTGAGTGAGCAGATGATGAAAAGGTGATGCTGACGCTAAATAACATCCCTCAATGTTAAAAATATTGGCAACATGTATGGTATGCTTGCCAAAAATCAGCGAAATTTTCAAAGCACCAACATGTCTGACAACAAAAACGGCAAACACTATAAAACCTTACTATTGCCCTGGCAGGTTAAGTTTGTTGGCTGCGGCTTTTTTTAACGGAGAGATACATACAACCTCATGAAACTGGACGCGAATCTTTGCAACAACCTGAAGTCAATTAGAACTCGCTTGGGCATGAGCCAGCAAGAATTGGCTAATATAGCTGATGTCACTCGTCAGACTATTGGTGGTTAGACCTGATTGGAGCGGCGGCAGGAAGCTATAACGTTCCTGACGCGAGTACAGCCACAAAAACACCAACACCACTACGCGACATTCCTCAGTCGATTCAAGTGGTTCCCCGGCAAGTGATTGAGGATCGGGTATTAACTTTGCCGACGGCTTTATTTCAACAACAGACATGGTTGGCAACTTCCACACCGGATCAATTCAGCATAAGCTGTTGTTTGGCGTTGAGTACTCTCACCAAGGTGAAGAAGTTGATGTTAGCCAAGGTAATGTTACACCACCAATTGATATATTCAACTCCTTAATTTATCCGCTTTTCTCCTGCTCTTGACAAATCCTACTTTCCCTTAATTTGTCACGAATCCATGAACATAAATATTTCTGGTTCGCAAAAATACTACATTCGCATTTTGAGCTTAGGCATAGGTATCTTAGTAGTATTGTTGGGTATTTTCGCCAGCATTGTCTACGGTGCTGCTGACATTCCCATTGCCAAAATACTCACTGCATTTACTAATTATGATGACTCCACTGAACACATAATTATCTGCTCGATGCGCCTACCGCGTACACTGATTGCAAGTATGGTTGGTGCTAGTTTGGCTATAGCCGGAGCATTAATGCAAGGACTCACCCAAAATCCCCTAGCCGCACCAGGAATCTTAGGGATCAATGCAGGTGCAGCCTTAGCAGTGGTGACAGTAGTTTTTGGTTTGGGTACATCTTCAGCACCTCTAATTACCCTTGTAGCATTTATTGGAGCCTTAATAGCAGCGATCGCAGTTTATTCCCTCGGTTCACTTGGACATGAAAGCTCAACACCATTGAATCTGACTATTGCTGGTGCAGTTATAACTGCCTTGCTATCTTCAATTACCACAGGCGTACTAATTTTAAGCGATCGCACTCTTGAAGAAGTCCGCTTCTGGTTAGCAGGTTCTCTAGCAGGAGGAGACTTCAATCTATTCCTGACTGTGCTGCCCTGGATGATAGTAGGGCTGTTAACAGCTTTTGCCTTGAGTAAACAAATCAACGTCCTCAGTTTAGGAGAATCGGTGGCTACAGGCTTAGGTCAGCAAACAGGTTGGATCAAGTTGGCAACAGCATCGAGTGTTGTCATCTTAGCAGGAAGTGCAGTAGCACTAGCAGGGCCTATCGGCTTTGTCGGTCTGGTAGTTCCCCATCTGGCGCGGGGAGTAATGGGTGTTGATTATCGTTGGGTATTGCCTTGTACAGCGGTGTTTGGTGCAGGTTTACTAATATGGGCAGACTTAGCAGCGCGTTGGTTAATTAGACCCCAAGAATTGCCTGTTGGCGTAATGACAGCACTGTTAGGAGCGCCCTTTTTGTTGTATTTAGTGCGTTGGCGGGTGAAGAGAGGATGACAACAATTCCAAATTCCAAATTCCAAATTCCAAATTCAATACTTGCCAACCAGTCTGTAACTAAAGTACTGTTGGTACTCCTGTTACTCACCCTTGCTGTTTTGGGGATGAGCCTCAGTTTGGGAAATTACCCTGTCCCGCCAGCAGATATAGTCAAAGCTGTTCTTGGTTTACCAACTCAAGATCCAGAATCTCCCTTTGTTGTTGTTACCCTGCGTTTACCGAGAGTGTTAATCTCCTGGTTGGTAGGAGTGGGCTTGGCAATTGCCGGTGCAATTTTACAAGGATTGACACGTAATCCTTTAGCTGACCCTGGTATTATTGGGGTAAATGCAGGTGCAGCCTTAGCGGCGGTGACTTTGATTGTATTATTTCCGGCTGTATCCACTATGTATTTGCCCCTAGCTGCCTTTGGTGGTGCTTTTGTTGTAGGCTGTATGATCTATTTGCTAGCTGGCACGGGAGAAAAATCACCTCTGCGCTTAGTGTTGGTGGGAGTAGCACTCGCGGCAATTATGGGAGCTTTCACTACATTGATGCTCACTTTCGGTAAAATCAACGACGTTAGTAGAGCATTGGTCTGGTTGGCAGGTAGTGTGGCTGGTAAAAGTTGGGAGCAATTCTGGCAACTGCTACCTTGGATAATTATCTTCGTTCCCTTCGCTTTACTGCTGGTGCGAGAGCTTGATACTTTACAACTGGGTGATACAGTAGCTAAAGGACTCGGTAGCCGAGTCACATGGCAAAGAAGCAAATTATTGTTAGTGAGTGTGGCGCTAGCTGGGTCAAGTGTGGCTACAGCAGGTACTATTGGTTTTGTCGGATTAATGGCTCCCCATTTGGCACGTAGACTTGTTGGTTCAATACATAAAAATTTACTGCCAGTTGCTGCCTTGATCGGAGGATTATTGCTAGCAGCAGCAGATTTTTTGGGTAGGACTTTATTTTCTCCAACAGAATTGCCATGTGGTTTGTTAACTGCTGCTTTAGGAGCGCCTTATTTTATCTATTTACTGTATCAAAGACGGCAAAGATGAGGAGGAAAGGAGAATCTAATGTCAGAGTATCTTTACCAAGCGCAGGACTAAGTACCCAATATTATTGGTAATATCATAGTAATATGATCTAAATATCTATCCTCAGAGGCGATCGCTAACTTCAGGGAAGTATTTGCTTTGTGATAACCAGATATTTCACAAGATGCTCTGCTCCAGCATTTTGACTAGCTTGATCAATTGGATTTTGGTTATTCCCCTGCCAGGAATCATTAGTTGGATTCAAAAGCGATCGCTTTGCCAACGCCAAGGGCGAACGCAACAAGGCACTATGCGATTTGCCAGCAAAAACCGCTTTGCAGCTACGCACTTTCAGACCAATTATCCAAGCAATAAGAAAGTCTTATGGACAACACAGTCCTTGAAACCCAACATCTGGGTCTGGCTTACGATGGCAAACCCATCATATCCGGTCTTAACCTGTTAATTCCCACAGGACAAATTACTGCTCTAGTTGGCCCCAATGGTTGTGGGAAATCTACTCTACTACGAGGTTTAGCCAGATTACTCAAACCCCATATTGGTACTGTATATCTCAATGGTGCTGATATTTTTCGACAGTCAACGACCAAAGTTGCACAACAACTCGGTATTCTTCCTCAAGGGCCAGTTGCACCAGAAGGATTGACTGTACGAGATTTGGTAGCACAAGGTCGTTATCCATATCAAAAAAGTTGGCTGCAATCTTGGACAACTGAAGATGAACGTCAAGTCCTCAAAGCACTAACAATTACAGACCTAAACGAATTAGCCCATAGAGCCGTAGATACCCTTTCTGGTGGACAGAAGCAACGTGCTTGGATAGCCATGACTTTGGCACAAGATACGCAGATTCTACTATTGGATGAACCGACAACTTTCTTAGATTTAGCTCATCAAGTGGAGGTGCTGGAATTACTGTGGGATTTGAATCAACTTGAGGGAAGAACAATTGTCATGGTGTTGCATGACCTGAATCAGGCGTGTCGTTATGCTCATCAGCTAGTAGCTTTACGTGATGGCGCTGTTATGGCTTATGGAACTCCAGCAGATGTCATGACAGAAGAAATGGTGCAGGAGGTGTTTGGATTAGCTTGTCGAATTGTACCAGACCCAGTAACAGGGACACCTTTGTGTTTACCTCTAAAAAAGAAATGATGGCACAGGGTCTTGAGGTAGAGCATACACAATATATCGATGGGTGCAGGAGTTGAAAAAACAGACATTTTTCTACAGACCTTTTGTCCTTTGCACGCAAGTTTTTGCAACATAATCTTTTGTACAGCGAATATGCGATCGCCATAACATAACCTCTATATTCTTCACTTTGTCAATATGCCTAAGTTCTGCTTTGTTGTGCTGCTCATGCTCTTGGTGATTTCTGCTTGCAGTTCCTTTGGTCGTCAATTACCACCGACCCGCGATATAGCCGTCGTTCCCTCAAGTCAAACATCACCTGTGCCTGTCCACGTAGTCCAACACGCAATGGGTCAAACTCTAGTTCCCGTCCATCCTCAACGAGTTGTCGTCATAGATCCGTGGCTAGTGGAAATACCTCTAGCTTTGGGAGTCAATCTGGTGGGTGCTCCAGGTTTGGCTTCAACTCTCCAAGGGCTAGGGTTAGAGGATAAGCACCCAGGCATTGAAGACATTGGCGCGCTTCTGACGCCGCCGAACATGGAGAAGGTTATGACTCTCAAGCCGGACTTGATCTTGGGCACGATGCGGAATCAGGATACTTACAGTTTATGGTCTCACATTGCACCCACCGTTCTACTTAAGGTGAAAAGCAATGGAGACTGGAAACAACCGTTTATGCCAGCAGCAAAAGCTCTGGGGAAAACCGAGACAGCAAAACGTTTAATGGACAACTACAGCATACGTTTAGCCGAATTCAAACAAAAGATGGGTTCCCGACTCAAAAAAACTTTAGTTTCCGTTGTGCGCCTCATCCCAGAGACGATTAACCCACTAACCAAGGGTGCATTCTCTGGAGTGATTATAGAGGATGCTGGTCTAATCCGTCCTCCTTCGCAAAATCTGGATGCTAAAGCAACTCAAAAGAAAGCGGGCAACCCCGTTGGCTACAATATCTCTCCAGAAGTCCTGACCCAGATAGATGGGGATATCCTATTTATAGTGCGCTACGGCTTCAAAGACCCCGCACAGTCAAAGATAGCTGTCCATCAACTAATGGCAGAACCTTTGTGGTCAAAGCTTAACGTTGTTAGGCAGGGTAAAGTTTATGTAGTTGATGATTTTTATTGGCTCACTGGTAGCTATCTATCAGCTAATCGAGTTATTGATGATTTATTTACTTATATCTTGCACCCCACTGGAAGAAACCAGGAGTAAATGAATAAAGTGTACAAAAGTGTAACATCATTTTTATTGGTGGTTAATTTTCGAGTTGTCAGTCTCAAATCCACATACAAGAAGGCAAACAAACAGTATGTAATCATCTTTTTATTTATGCTTATTACCATATTGCTTTTATTTGCCAACATAATTATTATTCATACCGCATTAAAATAACCTACTTACACAAATTGCAATAAACCAACTGATGCAAAATGTAAGATTAGTAACTAAAAACAAGTCCATAAAACTCTATTAAATGATATTCAATCTAACTCTCAACAAGCAAACTCTAATTGAGCGCATTAGCCAACTTGCACGCGATAAGTTCGCCTCTCGTGCCGCTAGTTATGACCACAATGCTAGCTTCCCAAAAGAAGATTTTGAAGACCTTTTTCAAGCAGGTCTGAATGCGCCTGTTGTGCCAACTGAATACGGTGGTCTAGGGTTAGGACATGATAGCGATATCTTTACCCTGTGGATGATGACTAAGGAACTGGCAAAAGTAGATTTATCCCTAGCCCGTTGCTGGGAAGGACACGCAAATGCCCAAGTTTTACTAGCGGCTATGGCTAATGAGTCTCAGAAAAAGCGCTGGTTTGAGGGTATTGTCCAGCGTGGAGAGATATGGGCGGCTTGGAGTGGAGAACCCCAGTCTCAGATTCCAGATCAAAAAGCCAGCCTTGGCACAAGTGTGCAAGTGGTAGATGAGGGATACATCATTGATGGCACAAAGGTATTCGCTACCAGTGCCCCAGAAGCACAGTGGGCAATTCTCTTGGTCAACACAGCAGGGCCTGGGGGAGCGCGTCATAGCAATGGCTCACCGACATCAGTATTGTTACTAGCCTGCGACTTATCTGACCCCAGTATTAGCTTTGATGATAGTTGGTGGCAGCCAATTGGGATGAGAGGTACAGTGAGTTACTTAGTTCGCTTTGAAGGTACTTTCATCCCTAAAGAAAACTTGATTGGCTATCCAGGACAGTACATCCAACAGGAGTGGCAAACGCGGTTTACACCTCAATATGGCGCTGCTTTTCTCGGAGCTGCTGAAGGAGCCTATGATTATACTTTAGGATACATCAAAAAACAGGAAAAAGCACACGACCCCTACGTACAACACCGAATTGCTAAGGCAGCAATTAATATAGATACTATGCATCTCTGGCTGCGGCAAGTAGCCACTCTTTGGGAAACAGGCCAGGTATTAGGGGCAAAACAAGCAGGCAATCGCGCCCGTTACATAACTGAACAACTGGCTTTGGAAACGGTGAACGACTGCATACACGCTTGTGGATCTCGCTCCTTGATTAAACCGAGTCCTGTGGAGCGAATATTGCGAGATTTATCCTTTTACGTATTGCATGATAATTGCGATCGCGTTTTGTCTTCAATCGGTCAGGAGATTCTAGGGCAATCCTTTGATCGTGCCTATTTCAACACCCACCCAACTCGCCAAGAAGACCTTACAGAGTAATAATTTGCAATATAAATTACATTAAAGAGATTGAGGTAACTTGTGATAAAAAAGACCGTTTGTGTGATTCTGTGGCTTGACAAATGATTTATCAAGCGACATCATAGTTGATTTTTTCATCCCAAGGAGCAGGTTTCCTGACTTGCTCCCACACTGGACTATACAAAGCTTTATACAATTCTCGTGCCAGTTCCACCAGCCCTATATAACCAGCGTAGGCATGATGGCGTTCATGGTTAATATCCAAAAAAGGAATTTGTGCTTTGAGTGCCGTATATTTATTGCCATTCCCGGTAATAACCACATCAGCTTTTGTATCCTTCATTACCTGTAATAAGACTTCAGGGGTTGCTTGGGGCAAAACAATGCCATCTTGACCAAGATATTCTTTAATTTTGGCTTTCTCCTCTTCTGTAGTCTTGGCGTTAGTGGTAGCAATCACTTCCATTCCTAAATCTTTGGCAGCTAAAATAATCGACCAAATTTTTACACCACCAGTAGAAAGAATAATCCGCTTGCCTTTCAACAGGGCACGGTAGGGAGCTAGGGCAATATTTAGGGCTGCCTTTTCTTCTCTTATCAACCATTCTGTACGTTCTTGAAGATATTTATCCCCTAATGTTGCGGCAATATTTCGCAAGCAATCATTTAAGTTTTCTACACCGAAGAAAGATTCTTCAACATAAGGAATTCCATAAAGTTCTTTCATTGTTTGCGCCATTGGCAGCACTACATTTGAGCAAATGACTACATTCAACTTGGCACGATGAGCATAGCAAACTTCTTTATAGCGAGCATCACCCGTAATTTTGGAGAGAACGCGTATACCCAATCTCTTGAACAGTGGTAAAACATTCCACAAATCACCAGCAACGTTGTACTCACCAATAATATTGATATCGAAAGGGGTGATAAATTCTGGTTCTGCCGTTCCGATTACATATTTCAACAAAGTCTCATTGCCGATGCGATTACCTAAATTTTTACTACCAAGAAATCCAGGCGAATTTATATAGACAACCGGAATATCAATTTTCTGTGCAGCCAGTTTACAAACACTATCGATATCATCACCAATCAAAGCGGTAATACAAGTAGCGTAGACAAAAACAGCCGCAGGATTATAGCGTTGAGCAACATCGAGAATAGCTTTGTACAGTTTCTTTTCACCACCAAAAACGATATTATTCTCACCAAAATCAGTAGTAAAAGCAGTTTGGTATAATTGAGAGCCTGATGAGAGGCTACCATGAGTCGCCCAAGGATTATGAGTACAAGCAACAGCACCATGTACCAAATGAACAACATCAGTAATAGCTCCGACAGAAACCATCGCTCCATCTAAAGGACAATTTCCTTGGTTTGCACCTGGTTGTGGTGGTTTTGTGCAAGTTAGTTTTTTCTTGTCACCCAATTTTTTTGGGTTATGTTTACAAGCTGTTTCGTTGATTGTTACTTGAGTATGTTTCATGCCTTTCCTCGTGCTGAAAATTAATACAAAAGAGTCAATATTTAGGAGTTAGAAGGCGCGGTGTCGCTTGTCGAATTATTTGTTAGCTCTATTTATTAGCCTAAAATCCTCTCTAGGTAAGCAATAGCCGAAATCTTTAATCCGAGTAGCGCGTATCTCAAGAAGTACAGTTTTTGCTACTAACAGCACGACTGCAAAGATGAATGAAACTCTTTCTTTGCCTGTATATTGACACTAATTTGTCAAGCGACACAAGAAAGATTCTTCGAGGCTTTGTATTCTTAGAAGAAAAATTCTTTGAGTCCCTTGATTTTAAAATCCTAACAATAGCTGTAATTAATAATAGTAAGATTCATAACAATAACGGAAATTAACATTGAAATATCAGGGAGATAACCAGTTATATATAGACAGTTTTGTCTATATTAGAAATATAATTTGGAGGAGAAAAATAAGATATTTTGTAATGAAAATAGACAGACTATTCTAACTATATATGAGTTTAGTCTAGATGTTTTTTTGGATGAATACTCGATAATCTCTCAACTCAAAACAACAGAAAAAGCGCAGTTAAGTAGCTGGATATAAATATAAGATAGTTCGTCATTGCGTTGGTATAACCTTCTCTCTCAGCCTAAAAAGTCCAACGTTCTACTCCATTCATTTTCGATGCTGCCAACCGCAAGTCTTCGATTTGCGATGGTGTTAATGATTTGGGTGCAGCTGTTAGGGCTAACGTATCCAAATGCTTGCTCCTGTTTTCTTCGCATCAAGAATACATTTTACTCCATCAGTAAATTCTTTCCTAGAAATCACCTAACACTTATGCTGCACCTTTCAATTGACACTTTTAGAGGATGTTTTAAAAGTGGTTGGCTGTAATTTTAGACACTTGTTGATCCCCCCAACCCCCCTTTTTAAGGGGGGCAAAGTCTCTGAAAGTCCCCCAAATTATCGGGGGATTTAGGGGGATCTAAAACGTTTTGCTACCGACCAGAGGACTTTTAAAACATCCTCTTAGATACCCAAAAACTTAAACTATACATAATTGAACTTATTGGGACTTAGACAAAAAGTAGCCAGAAAAAACCATTAAACGTATATACAGAAAGATTTTGACATCGTTTTGCCTATTTTATTGATATATCTAGGTTTCAAGCATTTTTAATCCTTTGGTGTATTTTCCTTGCTCTATATGGGTTTGGGGCTTGTTTCTGCCTCAAAAATGTTTAAGTCCCATTATTACAAAAAGGGGAGTCAGGGCTGCGATCGCAGCTCTGACTCCCCACCCTCTACAATGATTATCATTGCTCTTTACTGAGGATTTTATTTTTTGGAAATCCCTTATCACCCAGTCCCTTGAAAAATGTAGGTAATGACAAGGCGTTTAGTTCTAGCGTTTACATGGGTACAGTGTCGAATGGTGTTAAACCCTAGACTTTTTGTACAGCAAGCCTTATGAGCTTTTTTAGTCCAAATGCAAGCAGGAACTTCAGCTTAGTCTGGCCGATAATAAAACTCCCGACACAGAAAATTGGGTTGGCTGCCATCCTTGAACTTGTGAAACGCAGCAATAACCCACAAATCTTTGTTCATGTTCGCTGCCAACAAGGATTCTACTGAATCGCGATCGTATCTTGCACAGAAAGCCTTCTCATTGATATTATCTACAAACGGTGTCACCTCAGTCTCACCCCAATCTTTGAGGGACTGGGCACCGTAAGCGTGCATAATAATTTGCTCATTATGCTTGGTTAAGGTAAATTTCTCGATCCATGTAGTCTTTGTGTTGGAGTTTATCCAGGTTCCTAAATAAGGCGTGAAATCAATCACGGTGTCCTTGGGCTGAGTACCGTAAATTTCGTTTCGTTCCATCTTCAAATCTTCCTCTTCTTACTAGCGATGAAAAAACTCACGGGCAAAATGATCAGTTCGACCACTACCATCTACGTAGCGGGTATAGGACTGAATGACCAAGATTCCCAATTTTTGGTTTGCCACAAGATGTGTCTCAATCCCATCTAGCTTGTAAAAAGCGTGGAATCCCCCTGCTGTAAGTGAGCTTCCGACAGCGTAAGGCGTTGCCTCAACCTCACCCCAGTCAATTGGTGAGGGTTCGTTGGCTCCATAACCCTGAAACACAAGGCGATCGCCTTGTTCAGTCAGAACCACTCGCACCAAATAATTAGTATCCGATTTAGTATTGACCCAGTTACCGACTAAAGGTGAGACTTCTATCGGCTCCTTGATACTAGGGCGTTGGTCAGCCTGCATGTAGTGTGCGTATTGAGTTGTTTGTGTCACTAGCTAACTCTCTAATGAATAAATTGCAGCATTTTAATAATAAATATAAACGACTTTTTAGCGTATATATCATTAAGATAATATTTTATTAATAAATTATAAGTTGCTAGTCCCAGTAAAACATTAATGGCTGTAGTTGTTCCAGATATAATGTTGTTCATAATGAAGCAATGATTCATGACTCTAAATATTTGCTACAACTTCCCCAATGTTTCTGATGTCATAGCTACTGATCACCTCTAATTGCGATCGCACTAATCGAGCAAGATATTGAGAAACTACAAAAAGCCGTAGCCGACATATTTAATCTGATTGGAAAAAGGTTGTAGCCAAATAGCCTACTGTAATCATAGTTGCCTTGAAAACTGTGTTTGCGTCCTCGATTTTGATGATATTTTAAGCACTATTAATTATTGACAAATGGTTGATTATCTTAGCTCGACTTTATCCATTTTTTGGCAATGCTCAAGCTGACGCTGAAAGCTTTATGAGACGGTAGTTTTACTTTTTCCAAAAAGCTAGGGTTTTGCCGTATCAAGAGAACCAAGTTCTTAATTTTGGATAAAGTCGAGCTAACTTGCTGTCTAATATATTATGTCTGCTGGTTAATAAATCACGTATTTGAGAGTATTGAATAATACTAGTGATTTCGGGTAGGCGCAGCCTGCGGCAGGCATCGCTCTTGGGAGAAAAACTTTTTGGTTTAGTGTTAATATATCTTTACAGTGGACAGTTGAGTTTTTGGAGTTGGATAAGTGCCAGATCAATCAAAGTTTGAATTGAATTCAGATACTGCCAACTATTATTAACTCAATGATCATCAGGGTAAGCGCATCTCAAATAGGATTGACAAAACATACATTCCCTTCGTATACAAAAGCTCTAGAATTCAGAAATGGCAAAAGTTTTCGGAGAGTGACAGAAGAGGGATATTCTCCAGATGAATAACAATGTGAACGTTTTGCCAAGTAATGTCTCAGATATTCTAAGAATTGCGAAAACTGCCGCATTGCTATTTGCAGCCAGCGTCGCTGGTTTACTGTTGGACTGGTTGCATGTCCCCATGAGCTGGCTGCTCGGCCCATTGGTTGTGGGGATTATCTATACCATGAGTCAAAAAATTCCTCAACCAATGTCTCCAGCCTTTTCAATTATTGGACAGGCAGTTCTTGGTATTTCGGTTGCCACCGAATTCTCCTGGGATAGCGTGACTATGATGTCAACCCATGCTATACCATTACTTATTTGTATTGCGATCACAAGTAGTGCGAGTATCCTCAACGGTTATCTTCTCAGCCGCTTAGGTGGATTGGATTGGTCAACTGCGCTTTTAGCGTCTATCCCCTGCATCATCCCTAGTCTTATTACATTGAGTGAGGAAGTCGGTGCTGATGCGATCGCCGTTGCGATTCTCCAGTACCTGCGTAGTATACTGATTATTGTGGTAGTTCCACTTGCAGTTGGTTTATTCGTTCCAGGTGTTTACTTAGATTCGCATTTGACTGCGATCGCAGTCAAATGCCTGCAACGAGTAGTACGCCAATACAAATGTCTTTAAATTTACTCATTATCGTTGCGTGCGTCGGCTTGGGTGTCTGGTTGGGTAGCCAAATCCACTTTCCTGCTTCCACATTTTTCGCACCTTTGTTTGTAGGATTGCTCGCCTGTTGGACACTGCCGTACAATATACAGGTTCCCGATATAATCTTTGACAGCGCGTTGCTATTTATCGGTTTCGCCACAGGTTTGCAGTTCAACCTGCAAGGTGTTCGTCGGCTGGTGAAAGCAATTCTGATTGAAGTTGTTTTGGCGCTGTTGCTAATTGTAGTTTGCTCGGTAGTCGGATACGAGTTTCATTTAGTTACGAACATCGATACGATAGGCGCTATACTCGGCTCAATGCCTACAGGAACACAAGCAATGGTTGCCAGCACCGTTCATTTCGGTGGCGATACTGGTGTGGTTGTGTCGATGCATACGATTAGAATGTTCATTATTCTGGGGCTACGTTCACTATTAGTTGCTCCCCTGGTTAGACATGATCTGTCTCCAAAAGATTCCCAGCTTGTTAGCAGCTTTATTGATAATGGGCGCAGTGGAGAGAAGATTTTAGATGAGTTTTCTTAGCTCGACTTTATCCGCCAAAAACCGTCATAAAATCTTAATTAAATTCAACTCCGATGAATAAGCTGATGTGCAGCTAAATTGTATAATACGAAAACGTAAAATTATTGTAGTCCGGGCATCTTGCCCGCGTCGCATATACAAATTAAATACGCAACAGCTAAGGAGGGCAGGTCAAAAATGGTAATATCAATAAAGTTCTTGACTGAGCTGATGCCGATCCAATTCCAGAAACTCAGCAGTCCACTCTAGAGGTATGTCAAGGAACTTATTTCCTATTGTGATGCAACTGTCCAGAAATGGTGTTTCCACTCCAGCGAGGCGAGCTAAAACTTGTAGGGGAAAACAGCCATAAGGCAGATCCTCAACCAAATAGCGATGATGAGGGTTACACAGCGTTGTACTGGAGTAAGCTCCAACCTGCTGCATATGTTCATAAAGGGATGATCCGGTGGTTCCGTATGCGATTTGATAGTGGCTTTTGATATCAATTAAGTTGAGGATTCCCAGTGCTTCACCCACTGCTATGCGATCGCGATCTAGGTGGTCAATGAGTCCAACAGTACGGGAACCAAGGTTATGATAGAGGTTGTAATCCTCACCAGATTCCCATCTAGCTAATGAAACCAGAAGCAGAGGAAGGTGGATAATGTCATTAACTTTATTGAGATTAATTTCTAAAACCGAAGCAGCAGGACATAAATTACTAAACACAGCTTGGTAAGCGGTCACAATCCGAGTTGTCATGGTTCGGTTCTGAGCTGCCACAAAGAACTTGTTGCTAAGCGTGCTAATCCTGATTTGATCCTCCGTATTACCGCGACTGACGAACGGAGTATTGTTGACATCAGCCACAGCAGGCAACTGTTCCTTAGCTATTCCCAGTCTCTGGAGTACCTTACAAAAAACTCGACCTGCAAAGCGACTAGCACAGAAAACCAGAATGTTCATTTGAGGATTGATATATTCAGCTAAAATCCTGGCGTAGGGTTCAATGTCTTGACCGCGACAACAGATTACCAAGTTCTGTGGTAGTCTACCACCATTTAGTGCCATTAATTCATAAATATTATTAGAACAAGCTGCAACTGGATAACTTCCGGGAGAAACTGCTCCAATTGAGTGAATGGTTTTTGTCTGGGCAAGAATGGAAGAACGGCGAGAGAAAAGGTAAACAGTATAGCCTTGATTACTCAAATAGACAGCAGTCGCTAAACCAATGTGTCCTCTACCTACAACCAAATAGCTAGTCTGTAGCATCTGCCTATTAGTTTATCCGAAAATCATAAACAAGGATATCTTAAATTCACCATTCGCATCAGAATTTTGTCTGGGCCTTGCTGAATCCAAGTGTGAATTATGCGTAGGCGTAGCCCGTCGTAGACATCGCCTCAAGGTTGCAAGCCTTATGCGCCGGCATCGGCACATAACCATATTTCAGATAATAACTACAAATTCTGATTCCGACGAAACACATCAGCAATCAATTTTCAATCATGCGATCGCTAATAAAAATCTGATGTTTAACATGTAGGCACGGGTACGTTGCACGAAAATATTTAGGCTTAAGGGAACTCCAAAAAATAAATTATTCCATCTTGTGGGATGGGCAAGATGCCCATCCTTGGTGATTAGCGGGCAAGATGTCCGCACCACAATAAATTTTTGGATATTTTTTTATTTGGAAGTCCCTAAAATCGTTCACATATACGACACAATTAAAAAATTTCTGTATTTATAAATACACTATTGCTAAGAAAATGCAAGACAAAACTTTTTATTTTTTCGCAATTATTTTGGCAATGTGTATGGTATGCTTGCGAAAAAGGGGAAAAAAATAGTAATAAACTAACAAAAAGTCAAGTAAATACTTGAATAACCTTTCACCATCAGTCATGAAAATCTGGCTTTCCCCTACACCGAATGGCACTAAGATAAGCCCAAAGCCTTGTGTTGCCTTGTTCCCAGCCTGGAGGCTGGGAATGTATTCCGAGAGGCTCTGCCTCTGGCCAAGAAAGAGGAGGCGGAGCCTCCCAGGATGGGTTCCCAGCCTTCAGGCTAGGAACCAGTCAGGGCAAGGGTTATATCTTAACTTAGTGCCATTCCCCCTACACCCTTTGTGAAGTCCAGATTAAATGTGTCCGCTACGGCTTTTTGTAACAAACAGATACAGCCTCATGAGGCAGGATATGAATATTTGCAATAACCTAAAGGCAATTAGGAATCGTCTGGGCATGAGTCAGCAAGAACTGGCTAATATAGCTGGCGTCACCCGTCAGAGTATTGGTGCTGTGGAAACGGGACAATGTGCTCCTTCTGTTAGTATTTCCTTGCGTTTAGCTAAGGCACTTGGTTGCCAAGTTGAGGACTTATTCTGGCTAGCAGAGGAGGATTTACCCAAAATTGAGGCGATTTTTGTCGGTTCGACCCCTAACCTACGGCAATCACAAGTTAGTCTAGCGCGGATTGGCGATCGATGGATAGCTTATCCCCTATTAAACAGAGATGCTTTTCGCATCGAAATGATTCCATCTGATGGTGAGGTAGTTGCAGTGAATCAGCAAACTGCCATTAGCCTCAGCGATAGCGCAGCGTTAGCGGACCCCTGCGGGGAAGCAAGCTACGCGCAGCCTCTTGTAGAGAAGAACGAGCGTCATTCGGAGAGTGAAGCACAGAGCCAGACAGGTACAAATAAAGTCATGGTTAGGCTTCTGGATGATATGGACAAACTGCATAATACAATTGTGATTGCTGGTTGTACACCTGTGCTTTCGGTTTTAGCAAGAGCAACTGAACGCTGGCATCCAAAACTGCGAGTTCATTATCGTTTCGCCCATAGCAAGCCGGCATTGCGTAGTCTGTGCCGAGGTGAAGTTCACATTGCAGGGATGCACTTATACGATCCCCAAACTGAGGAACATAATATTCCCTTTGTGCGGGAAGCTTTAGCTGGTAAGAGTGCAGTTTTAATCACCCTTGGAGTTTGGGAAGAGGGATTGTTAGTTCCACCAGGAAACCCAATGGGAGTTAAAACAGTTTCCGACTTAGTAGAATTTGGAGCAACTGTTGTCACCCATGAAGTGGGTTCTGGCAATCGGATGCTTTTAGAACGGAAACTCCTTGAAGAACGAGTGCCATTCGAGGCTGTGAAAAGATTTGACCATATCGTTCACAACCATCAAGATGTCGCCTTATGTGTAGCCTCAGGAATCGCTGATGCAGGTATCAGTACGGCATCTATAGCTGCTACCTTTGGTTTGGGATTTATTCCCCTTCATAGTGCGCGATACGACTTGGTGATTCTCAAGGAATACTTGCAAGAAGCACCAGTACAGCAGTTTATCAATATCTTAGGAAATCGGCTAGTGCGATCGCAATTACAAATTCTTGGTGGCTATGACATCAGCAAGACTGGGGAAGTCATAGCAAATATTTAGAGTTATGAATAGCACGCTTGAAAAGCGGAAATACTTCTGGTGTAAGCAGTTTGCAATTGCTTGTCTAATTCAATTGGGTGTGAGGGTTTGAAGAGTGTATTTACAAAAACAATTTAGCTTTTTTTGGCACAGTTTTGTGCTGTCCAGTTCTTGTTTAGCGATGTCTATACCAGTTTTAGGTCAAGAGATCCCAAATACTAACGCTAGTGAACAGCAGTTATCATCGCAAAAAACTTTAACTACAACAATTGAAGCAACTACAAAGATTCCTCGCCTCAGCGAGTTGCAATTTAGTAAGAATAGTGCAGCATATTTATTCAGGACACCCAGGAATCAGAACTCTGTTTCTCAAATAAGTCAACCCACAACTCCTGTTGTGTCAGTCACAGATGTGAAGGTAAACACCACTGACAAAGGAATAGAGTTAATTTTAGTTACTTCCAATTCTGAGCAGTTATCAGTTTTACCGAAAACTGAAGGTAATTCCTACATTGTGAATATACCCAATGCTCAGTTGCAATTGGCGAGTAGAGAGAGTTTTCAACAATCAAAGCCAGTAGCAGGAATTGCACTAGTTACAGTTGCTAATGTGGACGCTAACACGCTGCGGGTGACAGTAGTTGGGGAAACGGGTGCGCCTGTAGTGGAATTATTTGATAGTCAGAGTGAAGGTTTAGTATTTGGGGTGACAAGTACTGCATCTACCGCACAGCAGCCAACACCAAAGCAACAACCACCCATTGAGTTAGACGTGATTGGAGCGGCGGCAGGAAGCTATAACGTTCCTGACGCGAGTACAGCCACAAAAACACCAACGCCAGTACGCGACATTCCTCAATCGGTTCAAGTGGTTCCCCGGCAGAGTTGGGAGGCTCAAGGAGCCGTTAACGCTATTGATGCTTTAAGAAGCGTCGGTGTTATCCAGGCTTTCAATTCGCCGAGTAATGGTGATGTCTTCACAATTAGGGGTTTTCAAACGAGCAACCTCCTTCGCAACGGTCTTAAGGACTATGTAGGAGGAGCTACAACCGGACAAACTCAACTCAACGACATTGAACAGATAGAGGTTCTTAGAGGACCTGCCTCTGTCCTTTACGGACAAGGTAATCCAGGTGGCACGGTTAATTTTATCACTAAGCAGCCCCTGAGTGAGCCTTACTTTGCTGCTAGTATGACTGCCGGTAGTTATAGTTTGTATCAACCAACTTTAGATATTTCTGGGCCTCTTAATTCTGACAAAACGCTCCTTTATCGTTTAAATGTTTCTTACTTCAATACAGAAAGCTTTGTTGACTTTTTTAACTCTCAGCGTTATCTAATTGCGCCCGTTGTTAGTTGGCAAATAGATCCCAATACAAAAGTGACTTTTGAAACAGAGTTCCGATACCAGCAGCAGTTCCCCAGAACCGGGCTACCTGCTGTAGGAACTGTTTTGTCGAACCCAAACGGAAAGATTCCGCTCACTCTTAACACATTGGATGTGAACGCCAAAAACGACACTAGCTCTGTTCTGTTGGGCTATAACTTGGAACATCGCTTTATTGCCTGGTTGGAATGTGATTGGCTCCTATGCTTACACGGATGCACAGGTGACAAAGGATAATGTATATGCCATTGGCAATCGACTACCGAACGTCCCTTTTAATAGTGCGAGTTTATGGACGACTTATACTTTTTCCAAGAGTAACCTGCAAGGATTAGGATTTGGCTTGGGTTTGTTTTATGTCGGCGAGCGGCAGGGAGATTTGAACAATGCGTTCAGTGTACCCAGTTATGTACGTACTGATGCAGCTGTGTACTACCAAAAAGGCCACCTTAGCCTCGCACTCAACTTTAAAAATTTGTTCAATGTTCAGTACTTCACCCCGCGAACTATTCAACTTGTTTATCCTGAAGATCCATTTACAGTGCAGGGAACAGTGAGTTGGAAGTTTTGAGGAAAGAAGCTCTATGCCAAAGGAAGTTGGACTCAAAGAAACACATTTTAAGTTCAGTTTTTTCTCTTGTATAGATTGCGAGGCGATGGTGCAGAACACCCGCCAAGGGCGATGACTGTCGTCAAAGCTGACGCTAACGCACTTGGCCGCAGTCACTTTGCTACAATCTCTATCTTGTTCACTTTGTCAATATGCCTAAGTTGAAGTTCTACTTGATTGTGCTACTTATACTCCCAGTGGTTTCTGCTTGCAGCTTCTTTAATCCTCAATTACCAACGCGCGACACCAGCCTCATTTCTTCAAGACAAAAATCACCTGTAGCTCTCCACCTAGTCCAACACGCAATGGGTCAAACTCAAGTTCCCGTCCATCCTCAACGAGTTGTCGTCATCCAACGATGGCTCGTGCAAATACCTCTAGCTCTGGGGGTCAAGCTGGTGGGCGCTCCAGGTTTGGCTTTAACTCTCCAAGGGCTAGGGTTAGATAATAAGCACCTTGGTGTTGAAGACATTGGCGCGGCTTTTTCGCCGACGAATCTAGAGAAGATTATGACCCTTAAACCGGACTTGATCTTGGGTACGATTGATGAGAACCGGGACAACTACAGTTTATTGTCTCATATTGCACCCACCGTTTTGGTTAAGATGCCAAACAGTGGAGACTGGAAAGAATCGTTTATGCCGACGGCAAACGCTCTGGGTCAAACCGAGACAGCAAAACGTGTAATCGACAAATACAACGCACGCTTAACCGAGTTCAAAGAAAAGATGGGTTCCGGACTCAAAAAGATTCGAGTTTCCGTTGTGCAACTCATGCCAAAGCGAATTCAGGCGACAACCAAGAGTTCATTCTCTGGAGTGATCTTAGAGGATGCCCGTCTAATCCGTCCTCCTTCGCAAAATCTGGATGCAATAGGGACTAAAAAGAAAGAGGGTAGCCCTGTTGGCTACAGTGTATTTCCAGAGGTACTCAGCCAGATAGATGGAGATGTCCTATTTATCTTGCGCTATGGCTTCAAAGATCCAGCCGAGTCTAAAACAGCTCTCCGTCAACTCATGGCAGAACCTCTGTGGTCAAAACTTAACGTTGCCAAACAGGGCAAAATTCATATAGTTGATGAATTTTGTTGGCTCGCTGGCAGCTATCTATCAGCCAATCGAGTTCTTGATGATTTATTTACCTACTTAGTAAAAAAGGTTCAAATAATTTAATATTTTTACTCATTTTCATAATATCGCCTTCCATGATTTATTCCCCAAATGCGGACTATCAATCAACATTAGAAAAAAGTAGAACTACTAGGCTATTCGTGCGTCATGAAATCATTCCCACGCACAATGACATACTGTGGCGTATCGAAAAAGGTATAGTGCGGAATCTAACTTTGACTGAAAACGGAACATTAATTACTTTGGGTTATTGGAGTTCTGGAGATTTAGTTGGTTATCCTTTCTCGATCGTCAAACCATACCAAATTCAATGTCTCACAAATGTAGAAACAAGTGTCTTATTACCTCAGTTTTGGCATGAAGAACTAGATGCTTTTATGTCCCACATACAGGAAGTTGAAAAACTTTTAAGCATTGTCCATACTAAACCTATTAGCTCACGATTATGGCAGTTTTTAGTATGGTTAAGCAAAAAGTTTGGTCGTGATGTAGAACAGGGAAAACTTATTGACTTTTATGCCACACATCAAGAAATAGCTGAGGTTTTGAATATGTCAAGAGTTACTGTCACACGTACATTACAACAGTTCGAGACAGAAGGAATATTGTTCCGTTACAAACGCCGATTGATTCTAAAACTGTAAAATCAAGCATCTATCGGATCTTGATATAGGAATCCTATTTGATTTTTGAAAAAGATTACGAGATAATACGGATGAGTTGAGAAGTGTAAGAGCAGACAATGATAAACCAGCATCTACA